>CAVYJL010000001.1:0-3920 GCA_963768865.1 uncultured Coriobacteriia bacterium
CCGGCCGTCAGCGCCCCTTCAGGCCAGCAGCACGGGTTCGATTCCCGCCAGGGCCGCCAGCTCTATTCCGGTTTGGTTATGGGCTGGGGTCAAATCGAGGGTCAAAGGCGGCGGGTGCGCCGCCTCACTTGATGGCCCCGCCACCCTGCGTGAGCACGCGTTGCTTCTTGTCGTACGACCGCATCGCGCCCAGGCCCAGGAGACCCAGGGTCAGCTCCGCGAGCGGGCCCCAGTCGAGCGCGGGCATTTCGGGCACCGCGGCCTGCTTCCCGATGATCAGGCCATCCACCTGGATCACCCACGGCAGCAGCGGCCGCAGGAGAAACATGTACGCGTACCCGCAGGCACCCACCCAGCCGAGCGCGGGCCGCCACCCCGACTTGAAGATCCCCTCCGAGGCGGCCTCGACCTTGTTGATCTCGATCTGCCCCTTCATCTGCTCGGTGTCGTACGTGGCCGCGGCAGCCTGCGCCGCGGCGTCGACGGCCGCGAGCTGTTCGAGCAGCGCGGCGCGCTGCTCGCCCGTGAGCGGCGCCTCGCCGGTGAGCGCCGTGCGGATGCTCACAGCCAACGAGCCGACGCCCTCCGCGACACCCTTGATCCCACCCGACAGTAGTGATTCCCAGATGGACATGCTTCCTCCGTAAGAGGCGCGCCGGCGACCGGGGTTACCGGAAGGAGGACCAGGACCGGCTCCAGTCGCCAGCGGCCTCACGCCTCGACGGCTCACTGCAGCTTGAGTTCGCTCTTCCCCCAGGCGTTCGTCGCCACGCAGACGAAGATGCCCTCGCTCGTCACCCGCAAATCGCCGGGAAGGCATGGCGTTTCAGGCCCCGGGGGGAGTTGCAGCTCGTGGACCCCGAACCCATCGGCCCTGAGAACGCCGGTCACCTGCACCGCCAGTTGGTCGCGTGGATCCGGGCAGGCCGGCGGCTCCGGTCCAGGTCCGGGACAGGCGGCGCGCCACTGCCAGGGATCGCCGTAGCTGACACTGAGGTCAGGGTACGAGAAGCACTCGTAGGTCTTCGGGTTGTAGAGATAGCCCTTGAAGGCGCCCGCCGGGCAGACGGTCACGGGCACGAACCCGGCAAGACCGAGCGCGGTGGCCGGGTAGCAGACGTTCAACTCCCCGTTGTACAGCCAGCCCGCGGTTTCGGCCTGGACGGCGGAAACGACCGGTGCCCGTAGCAGCACCGCGCGCGGCGGGTGCCCCGCGATCTTCATCGCGGCCGCTTCCGCAAGGCCCGCCGTGCACACCACCAGCGCCAACAGCACCAACGACACGATCACCATCCTCTTGCTCATCACCCTCTCCTTTCCGTTGAGGTTGTCCCCGGGCGCCAACCCCGCTCAGACCCACCTACCCGGCGACGTGCTCCTGCCGGTCCCACCCGAACAGCACCCGTTGCGGGTGCTCGGGGCGCTCGCTCGCATCGACGTGGATGCAGCCCCGCTCGATGTCGATCCGCAGAAACCCCGCGACCGATCGAACCGCAGCGCGGGCTGCGGCCGATCATGCGGCCTCCGGAGAAACGCCCTCGGCCCAGGCGATCACCACCTCGATCGGCTGGCCTACAGTCGCGGCGTGCAGGTCGGCGAGCGCCAGGCGCGAGCGCAGGACGGCGAGCTGTCCTGCAAGCTCGCCGGTCTCCTGGCCGAGAAGGATGCAGCCCTGGACATCCGTGCGCAGGCCCTTGCTCGCGTCGCCGGCGAAGTTGCCGGAATGGATCCGGATCTCCGAGCGATCGGTCACGCCGCGCAGCTCGTACAGCTCGCGGCTGAACCGCGGCGAGTAGGTCATCGCGGCGCGGTACGCACCGGCTGGAACGCAGGATACGAGGTGCCTGTTACCGCGCCACGGCAGCTCGAGGGAATCCCACTCCTCGCCCGATTCGAGGACGGCGCGGCCTCTGGTGCCATCGTCGCCGGTCGCGAGACGGGTGATCCGGAGCTTCATCGCCGCCCGCTCCTCGCGAGCTGCAGCAGCAGTTCGTTGGTCACGCGCGAGGTCTCGCGAAGCTGCGTCTGCAGCTCGGCCATCTGTTGCCGGAGTGCCTGTACGTTGGCCTCGTCGCGCACAGCACCATCGCGTTCGACCTTGTCGATCTTCGTTTCCAGCCGAAGATCAGCCGCCACCAGTTGGTCCAGTGCAGGCTTGAGAGATGCAACCGCAATCGGCGGCACAACGTGATTCGCCGTGGCGAGGACTCCACTGGCCGCGGCTCCGAAGAACGCCAGCACCGCAAGCCCGAAGGCGACCCAGATCCGCGCCCTTGCCACGTCGAGCACCACCCTCTGCTGCCTTCCCGAACCACGGTCGTCGCGGTAGGTCGAGACTGTCATCGCGTCGCTCCCAATTGCAGCCGCGCATAGTCCACGTACAGCGTCGCGTTGTATCCCGACGCTTGAAGGTACTTGTCGACGGTCGTTGTGCTCACAGCCTTGCTCGTGGAGTGCCAGAGCACGCCGTTCTTACTGATCCGGCAATAGGCTGTGCCGTCCCCCGCACAGTTAGCCTCGACGGTGATCCAATCGCCGAGGGCGCATGTCTTCCCAGTGCTCACGCTGTCGATGTAGAGCACGAGCGTTCCTGACACATTGCTGATCTGTACCTGAAAGACGTCCTTCACCAGCACATAGTTGCCTGACACGATCGTGCTCGGGCTGAAGACCCACTTCGTAGCCCACACGGACTTTGCCGCGAACTTCTGGGAGGTACCGTCGAGACTGATTGCTGCCGTGGTTGCGGAGGCGATCGAGACGACACCAGGGTGATTCGAAATTTGCAGGTACGACGCCGTTCCCACTCCAAGCGTCCACCCCTGCTCTCCGATGGTCCCGCTCGTCGTCCCACCGCGCGTAAAGTCGTCGACGTACAGCACGAACGCGGCATTGAGGGCTGTGATCGTCGGAACATCCGCCTGCGGGACATAGGGCGCTGCTGAGAAGTCGCCCGCGGCGTACTCGACTAGCGCCAGGTCGAACGTCCCGCCGGGGCCGTCCGAGATGTCGTCGACGAGCACCGTCTTGGTGCCGGTCCATAGTTTGCTCGTGAGGATTGCCGTGTCACCAGGCGCGAGGCGCATGCCATGCTGCATCGTCGTGCAGCTCGCCCGCCACGTGCGCCCGGCGCGCGCAAGCCACGTCGCCAGCAACCGGTAGAGCTGACCGCCGCTCGGGACCGCCACGAACCCGACGTCCAGCACGCGGGGCTGCTCGAGCCCCTGCTGCATCGCCGACGTCTCGACCTTGATCGGCAGACGGGTCCAGGTCTCCGTGTCGTAATACTCGCCTGTCGCGGTGTTGGGGACTTCGGAGTCCGACCGTCCGCACGACAGCGAGTCCTGCACCAGCGGCACGTCGGGCGTCGGGCTTTGAAGGTCGGAGATCACCAAGCCGCCCGCCGTGTCGCAATCGAGCGTGATGCGGTAAAGGCCGTCCCACCAGCCCAGGCGCCCGTGGCAGGTTTGCAGAATCGTCTTCGCCGTCGCCTCGACCGGCTGGCGATCGTAGAGAACGAGCGAGCAGCGGTACGCCTTTTCCGCGCGCGCCACCTTGAACCAGTGGTCATAGTTGACGTCGGTCCAAGTCCCCGTGATCTTCGCCTGAGCCTTGCCGTCGGCGTAGGTGTTCGTTAGACTGTTCAGCGACCACTTGATGTTCGTCGCGGTCACAGGGAGCACGAGGTAGTACGTCTGTCCCGGCACCAGGTCGACGCCACCCAACGATGTCTTGAGGTCCGCTCCGTAGTAGCCCACCACCGTGTACACCCCGGGAGGAACGACACCGCCGAGCGTACACATGGCGTAGGCGATCGCCGCGCCGTCCGGCGTCGCCCGCAATTCAAACGGCCAACTGCCGGAGCCCGAGGCGACAAGCTCGATCTGCGCCGTGATCTTCACCGAACGGAACGGCGCCTT
>CAVYJL010000002.1:0-525299 GCA_963768865.1 uncultured Coriobacteriia bacterium
GGCCGAGGAGTTCGTCCTCCCCGAGGATTATCCCGAGATGATGCGCCGGATCGAGGAAGCCTCCGAGATAATCGGACGAACCTGCGCGCGGAGTACCGCTTCCGTCACGCCGACGGATCGTTTCCCTGGATGGAGTCCGAAGATGCGTCTCTTCCTCGAACCGGGGCGCCGCTCGTCCGGTTCGATTGTCAGCTCCCGCGAGGTGACCCAGCGCCGACGGGCCGAGGAAGCCCTGCGGGAATCCCTGCGGGAGAAGGACGTTCTGCTCAAGGAGGTCCATCACCGGGTCCGCAACAATATGCAGGTCATCTCCAGCCTGCTCAACCTGCAGGCCAAAGCGACCCCTGATCCTGTGCTGAAGGGGCTGGTCGAGGAGAGCCGGAACCGGATCAAAGCCATGGCCCTGGTTCACGAGGGGCTGTACCGATCACCGGACCTGGCCCGCATCGACTTCGCCGGCTACGTCAAAAGCCTGGTCGTCCACATCTTCCAGGTCATGCAGGCCGAATCGCGGGGGATCCGCTTCGAAACCCGCCTGGAGCCGATCGATCTCGACATCGGCCTGGGCATCCCGCTCGGCCTGGTGCTCAACGAGCTGGTCAGCAACGCCCTCAAGCACGCCTTCCCGGACGGCCGCCCGGGCCTGGTCCTGGTGGGCTTGGAGCGGGCCGGCGAAGGCCGGGCCCGCCTGACGGTCCGCGACGACGGCGTCGGCTGGAGCGGCGCGGACGGACCGGGGACGAGCGATTCACTGGGCCTGCAGATCGTCCGGACGCTGGTGGCCCAGATCGACGGCGCCCTGGCTTTCCGGCGGGACGGCGGGACGACGGCGGAAGTCGAATTTCCCCTGCCGGCCGAGCTTGAATACATCATCTCCTTTGATTGAGGGGGCTCCTCGTTATAGTCCTTTTTACGATTTCGGGGAGATCAAGCGGGCCGGGAGTGCCGGCCAACGGCGAAATCGCGAGGGCATAGCCTTTTTCCACCTCTCTCCGAGGGCAGCCAACGGCCG
Organism: uncultured Coriobacteriia bacterium; assembly: GCA_963768865.1. Classification (GTDB taxonomy): domain Bacteria; phylum Actinomycetota; class Coriobacteriia; order Anaerosomatales; family CAVYJL01; genus CAVYJL01. The sequence goes on from CAVYJL010000002.1 coordinate 1,013, forward strand.
CCGGAGTATGTTTGAGCACGCGACTCTCTAAGTGGAAAAGAGATGGAGTGGGAGGTCATGAGGACTCTCGAACGGACTAAGATGCGGAGTTGCGGAGGCGCCGAGGAGATCGGTGGGAAAAGGCGTTAAATGCCCGAAGCCGCCGGGACGGCACCCCGGACCGCTCTCCCCGAAATCGAGAAATGATCCTTACTTCTTCGGATAGGCCGGCGCCGGCGGGAAGTTCGGCGGGTTCTTCTTGATCTTCTCCAGCATGACCTCGATGGCCTTCTCCAGCTGCAGGTCGCGCCCGGCGACGACCGAGCCCGGGTCGTTGTCGACCAGGATGTCGGGATCGGCGCCGTGGTTCTCGACGATCCACTTGCCGTCGCGGCCGTAGAAGGCGTTGTTCGACTGCTCGACCGTGCCGTTGTCGATGGTCAGCTGCTGGTTGAGGATGCCGACCAGGCCGCCCCAGGACGGGCACGCCCACGACCGTCCCCAGCTTGCGGGCCTTGAAGTGCTCGACGAAGGCCTCGCCGTCCGAGCCGTTGTTCTCGTTGGAGATGACGACGTAGTTGCCGTTGCCGGCCGAGCCGGGATAGCGGAAGGGGACCATGCCGCGCAGGACGTTCTGGGCGGTCATGACCCGCTCGAGCTTGTCGATCAGGAAGTACTCCGTCCAGCCGCCGCGAGTTGCGGCGGACGTCGATGATGACGCCGTCCTTGTAGCGGAAGGCCCGCCAGTACTTGTCGAACTCGCCGATGCCGCCGCGCGCCCATGGCGTTGATGTGCATGTAGCCGACGCGGCCGCCGCGTGGCCTTCTCGATGGTCTTCGATGTTGTCCTCGATCCAGCGGAAGTAGCGCAGCTGGCTGTCGCTGCCGGACGGGCTCGACCTCGTAGGTCTTGGCGCCCTCCAGGCCGCGGCTTGGCGTTGACCGTGACCTTGATCTTCCGGCCGGCGCGTCGTCTGGAGGAGCTTGAAGTAGTCGTCGCCGGCCTTCAGCGGCGTGCCGTTGATGGCCAGCAGGTAGTCGCCTTCCTTGACGGCGATGTCGGGCCGGACGAGCGGGCCGGTCAGGTTGAGGTTGATGTCGGTCGGGCCGTAGATCTTGGCCAGCTTGTAGAGGCCGGTGGCCGCGTCGGCGACCAGGTCGGCGCCCGAGCAGGCCGGTGAAGACCGGCGAGCCGGGCGCGGCCGCCGGGCCGATAGTCGCCGCCGCCGATGTAGGTGTGGGAGACGCACAGCTCGCCGACCATCTGGGACAGGACCCAGTTGAGCTCGTCGCGCGAGGAGAGGTAGGGGATGTAGGCCCGGTACTTGTCGCCCATGGCCTTCCAGTCGCGGCCGTGGAAGTTCGGCGTCGTAGAAGAAGTCGCGGTACCAGCGCCAGGCGTCGTTGAAGATCTGGTGCCATTCCTTCTGCAGGTCGACCGTGTAGACGAGCCCGGAGAGGTTCGAGCCGCTCGCCGGAGGCCTTCGAGGCGAAGGCCCGGTCGACGCCGACGTCGTGAAGACGTCGTCGTCCTCGCGCCGGATCAGGAGCTGCTCGCCGTTGGCCGAGAGGCTGAAGTCGCGGATCTTGTCGTCGAGGACGGCTTCGCGCTTCTCGGCCATGTCGAAGATGTGGAGGCGTCCACTTGGTCTCCCCGTCTTGGGCTTGAAGATCTCCTCGTACTCGTTCTCGGTGAAGGCGTCGACGGAGGCCCACAGGACCTTGCCCTTGCCGGCCTTGAGGTAGAAGTAGTTGCCCGGCCGGGACGGGCAGGGGATAGGTCCGCTTGGCCAGGCCGTCGAGTGTCGATGCGGAACGGCTCGGCCTCGGCCTTCTTGTCGGCCTTCTCGGCCGGCGGCGCGTCCGGCGGCGAAGGGCGGCTTCTCGCCGTCGCGCAGCTGGACGACCATGACCTGCTGGGGCGTCGCGAGGACGTGGTTGTCCTCGTAGAAATCCATCTGGACGTCGAAGTTGCGGCTGGAGACGTAGTAGAGATACTTGCCGTTGGCGTCGAAGGCCGGATAGAGGTTGTCGTAGAAATCGTCGGTCACCGGCGAACTTCTTGCCCGTCTCCAGGTTGTAGACGAAGATCTGGCTGTTGCGGTTGTACTGGACGAGGCTGTAGGCGATCCACTTGGAGTCGGGCGACCAGGCGTAGTCGGCGATCTCCCAGATAGAACTCGTCGTTCTTCATCTGGTTGGAGGAATCGATCTTGACCAGCTTCTTGGTCGCCACGTCGACGTAGAAGATGGCGAAGTCCTTGTTGCCGAAGAGGATCTTCTTGCCGTCGGGGGACCAGAGCGAGCTTGTAGACGGTCCGGTCGAGGTCGGTCGTCAGCGGCCGTCCATTCGCCGCCCTCGACGCTCTGGGTGTAGAGCTGGTAGTCGCCGGTCTTGTCGCTGAAGAAGGCCACGTCTTGCCGTCGGGCGAGAGGGCCGGGTACATCTCGCGCGTGCCCGGGCGTGTTGGAGAGGTTGTCGGTCGGCCTCGCGGCCGGCCGGGCACGCGGAAGACGTCGCCGCGGGCCTCGAGGATGACGGTCTTGCCGTCGTTGGCCAGGTTGGCGCGTGTGGATGTAGTCGCGCGGGTTGATGACCCGGTCGCGCAGGGCCCAGCGGTCCGACGGGATCTGGACCGGCGATCTTGCGGTCCTGGCCGGACTGCGACGTCGAGGACGTGGATGTAGCCGTCCTGCACGTAGACGATCGAGCGGCCGTCGGTGTTGGGCATCATGACGTCGAAGTCGGCGTAGTGGCGTGACCGGCTTGACCTCCTTGGTCCCGATCTTCTGGGCGTAGAGGTTGGAGATGCCGTTGCCGCGGTCGGAGACGAAGTACATCGTGTCGCCGATCCACATCGGGTAGCTGTTCTTGCCGACGTAGTCGGTGACCGGCGTGTAGGTCTTGGCCGCGGCGTCGTACATCCAGATGTCCTGGTACTGGCCGCCCTTGTAGCGCTTCCAGTAGTATTCCTCGTTGCCCCTGCGGGTGTAGAGGAACTTGCTGCCGTCGGGCGAGAAGCTGATCAGGACGCCCCGGTCGAGCGGGAAGCGCTCGGGGGCGCCGCCCTTGACGGCTCACGGAGTAGAGGTTGGGGTCGCGGCCGATGAAGTTCTCGAAGGCCGAGCGGAAGACGACTTCGCGTCCCGTCCGGCGTCCAGGCGACGACCTGGGCCGCGCCCGGGATTGTAGGTCAGGCGCAGTCGGGGCGCCGCCCTCGGCCGGCATGAGGTAGACGGCCTGGGCCCCGTCGTAGGTGGCGGTGAAGGCGATCCATTTCCCGTCGGGCGAGAACTTGGCGAAGTTCTCGGTGCCCGGGAAGGTGGTCAGCCGGGCGGCCGTGCCGCCCTGGGCGCCGACGATCCACAGGTCGGCTTCGTAGGTGAAGACGATCTTGTCTTGTGGATGGTCGGATAGCGTGAAGAACCGGCCTTCCTCGACGGCCGCGGCCAGGACGGCGAGGGCCAAGAGCAGGGTGGTCAGAACGACGGCTCTTCTTCATGAGCGAACCTCCAGGCGGGAGGGAATCCGAGGGGAAAACGGTAACACAAGCCGCCGGGCCCGTCAAATGCCGGCCGGCCCCCGGCAGGCGGCCGGAGCCCGGCTAGCGGATGCCGGTAGAACCACATCAGCGGCAGCCAGAGCTGGTGGCCGTAGGGCAGGCGCTTGTGGTTGACCAGGATTTCGGTCGTCTCCCAGTCGTGGACCAGGTTGAAGAGCGGGAAGAGATCCTCGACCTCGGCCGGGGTGTAGACCGCGGAGTGGCGGATCCAGTCGCCCTGGCCCTCCTCGCGGTAGGTCGGATTCCGCTTGGCCAGCTCGACCGCCGCGGCGTAGTTCGGGTGGACGCGGCGGCCGAAGACGACGGTGATGCGGAAGGACTTGGCCGACGGTATCCGGATGCAGGATATCGTCCAGCTGGTCTTTCTCGGCGGGCTCGTCGGTCATGGCTTCAATCTACCATATCCGGCCCGCCGCCTTCAAACCGCCGCATCATGCCCGGGCGGCCCGGATCATGGCCCGCAGGTTGGCCGGCGGCGTCTCGGCCGGGATGGCGCAGCCGGCGTTGAGGATGAAGCGCGGCGTGCCCCGGCGAAGACGTCGCAGCAGCTCGCGGGTCCGCGCCTCGACGCGCGCCGGCGTCCCCAGGGCCAGGACGCCGCTCGGATCGATGTTGCCGATGAACACCGCCCGGCCCTTCAGCGCGTCCCGGGCCGGCCCGGCGTCGGTCTTGTAGTCGAGCTCGAGGGCGTCGGCCCCGGTCGCCAGCATGTCCTCGAGGATGCGGGTCGTGTCGCCGCAGATGTGGAGGACGTACGGCCGACCCAGCGCGTGGGCCTCGTCCGGCGCAGCCGCCGCTCCTACGGCTGGGCGAAGCTTCGGTACATGGCCGGCGAGATCAGGTCCGGGCCCGGCCGGGCTGTCGCCGTTCGAGACCATGTCGGCCCCGGTCTCGGCCATCAGCCGGAGGAACTGAGCCGGACGGCCTCGGCGCAGTAATCGAGGAGGGCGTGGGCATCGTCCGGGATTCGGCCGTCGACGAGGTCCATCATCCACTCGGCCGGCCCGCGCATCATGCGAGGCCAGCGAGAAGGCGGCCTGGTCGCAGTTGCCGCGGACGGCACACCTCGTCGCCGAAGTGGGCTTTCAGGCGGACGCACCGCCTCGAGCCAGATCTGGATCGCGCGGGTGCCGCCGGTCGACGGCGGGCGGCGGAAGGTCGGCGGACATCCTCCAGCCAGGCCGGATGAGCGGGGCCCGGCAGCGGGCCGGCTGGTCCTCGGGACGGTCGACCGGGACGCCCAGCGCCTCGGCCAGCGTGACCGTGTCGACGTCGACCAGGACGCCGTCGTAGCCGTAGGTCTCGACGGCCCGGATGAAGCACTCCGGCGACGGCCCGGGTCCTCGCGGAAGCGGCCCATGGAGAGACCCGCCTCGCGCGCGGCCATGAGGAAGTTGTGGAGCATGACCGGCACGCGGTCGGCCGGCTCGCCGCGCAGGGCGGCCAGGATCCGCTGGCGTCCGTTCACCGGTATTCGGGGGCCAGGACCTGGATCTTCGCCTGGATTTTCTTCTGCAGCTCGTAGGTTTTGGGCGGGACCAGCGTCTTGGCGTACTCCTTGTAGTCGGTCATGGTCACGCCGAGGGTCTCGCAGAGCTTGTCGATCTCCTCCTCGGCACGGTCGGGCGTCTCGGCGTATTTCTCCCGGAGCAGGACGGAGCGGGCCGAGATCTCCACGTACATCGCCTCGCTGACCTTGGGCTCGGGCTTGGGCTCGGGCTTGGCGGCCGCCTCTTCGGCTGCGGCCCGGTCGGCCGCCTCGACGGCTTCCTGCTCGGCCAGGGCCTTGTCGGCGGAGTCGGTCAGGCTGGTTTTACCCTTGCAGGCCGGGCTGGCCGTCCCCAAGGCAAAGACGACCGCCGCGAAGAGGAGAAAAGCCGAGCGGGCGGGCATGCCGCGGTGGATCATGAATCATTCCCCCGGGATCATTTGCGGACAAAGAACGGGATGAACGGCGAGTAGGCGACCCCGAAGCCGTCCACGAACAAGACGGCTTGGGCCACCAGCCTCGTCTCGACCGGCTGGTGGACGTACCCCTGGGCCGTCCACACATTCTGGCCGACCGGCACGAACAGAGCGGCGTAGGGGATCCAGGCCGACCAGTTGGTCTGCAGCCCCTCTGTGGGGATGGGATAGACCAGGGTGCCGCAGGCGGCGAATCCGCTGACGTCGGCGTAAGTCCTGGTTTGATCGGCGCTGACGACGGCGGCGCCGGGCGTGCCGTTCCCTGTGTCATAGAAGAAGTGGACGACGATCTGATCCGTGCGGCCCAGTCCGGCGGGGATGTCCAGGCTGCCGTCGAACCTCATGAAAAAGCCCAAGTCGGGCCGGTTGGGAACGGACATGTTGTGGCCGACGGCGGTCAGGGCCAGGCTGGCTTCCCGCCGCGGTGCCACGGGGGGCGTCACGGGGGGGATGACGGGTGGGGTGATGGGCGGTGTCACCGCCGGCTTGTCCGGCGGCGCCAGGACCGCGGGCGAAGGGCTGTTGCGGGCGTCCTTGACCACATAGGCCTCGCGGACGAGCCGGCGGAACAGATCGTAATCCATCCAGCAGAAGCCTCCGTCCGCCCATTCCCGGCCCCAGGAGTTCATCAGCCGGAAGGCTTTGCGGGCGTCGTCGTAACCGACCACGACCATGGCGTGCCCGCCCACTTCCGTCGCCCATCGTGGCCCAAGTCTTCCCGGCGGGCAGGCTCAGGAAGGCTTCGTCCACGCTGGTCCCGATCAGGACGGGATAGCCGGCGTGGAGGTGGGCCTTGACCTCCTTGATGTCTTGGGTGTTGACCTGGCGCCAGAAGTCGATCTTGAACCGGCCCGCCCGGCTTTTGGCTTCGGGGCCGGGCTGGGAGGTGAAGTCGGCTTCGTTGTAGGGCATGTCGGCCCAGGTCGCGTCTCCCTGGTCGGACAGGACGGCGAAGGCGTCCGAGTAGAGGATCGGGACGTTCTTGCCGCCGTTGCACTGGTTATAGATGTAGCTGGGACTGAAGACCCGCCGGGCGTCGAGCTGCCCGGCTTGGACATAGGGCTGCTGCTCTTCGATCTTTTCCTGGTAGCTTTTAAGGGCGTAGGCTGATGGCCCAGCCGACGCAGGAGTTCTGAGCTTGCCTTGCCGGCCCGGCGGGGGCATGTCGGGAGAGAGGTCGACCGCCGCCGGCAGCGCGTCGCCCGAATAGGGGGTGAAAGCCAGCGGAACGCCCCGCAGACGGTCGGGGCTGGCCAGTCGGAGGCCCAATCCCGGCCGGGAACCGTCCCGAACCTGGCCCGCCGGTTAGCCGGAGCCGCCGCAGCGACCGCTGCCGTCAAGAGGACCGCTCCCCAGAACTCGGAATATCGGTTTGGTCATGGCATGACCTCTCTCGCTCGCTGCCCTCAGGATATCGGCCTCCGTCGGGGCTTGTCAATGGGGGCTTTTTTGACAAATCCCCTTCCGCCGCGATAGGATGGGCCCGCTTGAGCCAGGGAGGATCGACATGAGCGCACCGCGCACCCTGCCCCGCCTGTTCGAGACCAGCGTCGAGCGGTTTCCCGACAACGTCCTGATGCTGGGAGAAGAAGGCCGACAAGTACGAGGGCACGACCTACGCCCGAGATGCGGCGCCCTCGTCCACCGCTTCGCGGCCGGGCTGATGAGCCTGGGCCTGGAGAAGGGCGACCGGGTCGCCCTCATCTCCGAGGGCCGCAACGACTGGGTCATCGGCGAGCTGGGCATCCTCTACTGCGGCGCCGTCGACGTGCCCATCTCGGTCAAGCTCGACGAGCTGTCCGACCTCAAGTTCCGGCTCCTCCATTCGGGCTGCCGGATGGCCATCGTCTCGCAGGGCCAGATCGGCAAGATCCGGCAGATCAAGAACGACCTGCCCGAGCTGAAGCTGACCATCTGCTTCGACGCGCCTCAAGTCCTTCGAAACCGACGAGATCTCGGCCGCCACGGTGCTCAAGAAGGGCGAGGACTTCCTCGGCCACAGCCGGGCCGGCCTTCGAGGCCCGCTGGCAGTCGGTCGCGGAAAGCGATCCGGCCAACATCTGCTACACCTCGGGCACGACGGCCGATCCCAAGGGCATCATCCTGACCCACCGCAACTACACCGCCAACATCGAGCAGGGCACGGCCATGATCAATCCCCAGCCGGACTGGGTCCTGCTCAACGTCCTGCCCTGGGACCACGCCTTCGGCCACACCTGCGGCATCTACATGATGATGAAGTGCGGGGCCTCGATCGCCTCGGTCCAGCAGGGCCGGACGGCCATGGAGACGGTCAAGAACATCCCCCTCAACATCAGGGAGACTCCGGCCCCACGTCTTCCTGAGCGTGCCGGCCCTGGCCAAGAACTTCCGCAAGAACATCGAGAAGGGCGTGCGCGACAAGGGCCCCAAGGTCGAGGCCCTCTTCGCCAAGGCCATGAAGACCGCCTACGCCTACAACAAGGAAGGCTGGAACCGCGGCCGCGGCGCCGCAGAAGCTGAAGAAGCCCGTCCTGGCCCTCTACGACAAGCTGCTCTTCCGCAAGATCCGGGAGAATTTCGGCGGCCGGCTGAAGTTCTTCGTCGGCGGCGGCGCCCTGCTCGACATCGAGCTGCAGCGCTTCTTCTACGCCGTCGGCATCCCCATGCTCCAGGGCTACGGCCTGACCGAGGCCGCCCCGGTCATCTCGGCCAACAGCCTGGCCCACCACAAGCTGGGCTCCTCCGGCCGGATCATGCCGGACCTGGAGGTCCGCATCTGCGACTCGGACGGCAACACCCTGCCGGCCGGAGCCTCGGGCGAGATCGTCGTCCGCGGCGAGAACGTCATGGCCGGCTACTGGCGCAACGAGAAGGCCACGGCCGAGGCGCTGCGCGGCGGCTGGCTCTACACCGGCGACCTGGGCTACCTCGACCCGGACGGCTATCTCTACGTCCTGGGCCGGGTCAAGAGCCTGCTCATCGCCAACGACGGCGAGAAGTACAGCCCCGAGCTGATCGAGGAGGCGGTCACCGACAGCTCGCCCTACATCGAGCAGATGATGCTCTACAACGACCAGTCGCCCTACACGGTCGGCCCTGCTCGTGCCGGCCAAGGAGGCCATCCTGGGCTGGCTGAAGAAGAAGGGCCTCTCGGTCAAGACCCCGAGGGCCAGGACGCGGCGCTGCGGCTGCTCGAGGGCGAGATCGCCAAGTACCGGGAGGGCGGCGAATTCGCCGGCCAATTCCCCGGCCGCTGGCTGCCGTCGGCGATCGCCGTCCTGGGCGAGTCGTTCACCGAGCAGAACCACCTGCTCAACTCGACCCTGAAGATGGTCCGCGGCCGGATCGTGGAGTATTACCGGAACCGGATCGATTACCTCTACACCGCCGAGGCCAAGAGCATCCTCAACGAGCAGAACCGGGCCATCGTGGAGCGCTTCGAGTAAAGTCGCCTGCCCGCCCGTCGCCGGGAGGTTTTTCATGCGCTTCCCCGTCCGTTTCCGCCCGGCCGCCGCGCTCGCGCCGGCCGAAAAAGAGGGAGCTCCCCTGGTGAAGGCCGCGGCTGAGTCCCCGGTCCTCGAAACGGCTTCCCGAAGGATCCCTCTTTTCCTGGAGCCGGGAACGGGGCGGCGGATACGGATCGTCGTTCTCTCCGACGGCCGGGTCCGGGTGTTCGTCCCGCGCGGCGTCGGTCCGGACCGGGCCCTCGCCTTCGCCCGGGAGAAAGGCCGGCTGGATCGAGCGCTCGGTGCGGAAAGACGAGGCCCTCGTCCGCCTCCTTCCCCGCGCCGACTCCGCCGCCACGGGCCTGATCTCGATTCTCGGCCAAGCCTACCCGGTGAAGATCGTGCCGGGCCGCGGGCGCCGAGCCGTGTTCGCGGGGGAGCGCTCCTCGTCCCGTGCTTCGGACCCGGGCGACGGGGAGGCCGTCCGGAGGAGAATCGAGGCCTGGCTCAAGCGGCGGGCCGAGCAGGTCTTCGCCGCGTCCCTGCGCCGGGGCCTGGAAACGGAGGCTCTCCGCGGCGTCGCCGACCCGCCCTGGTCCCTGCGCTGGATGAAACGCCGCTGGGGGAGCTGCAGCCGGGATGGGCGCCTGGTCTTCAATATCCGCTTGGTCCAGGTGCCTCCGCTTCTCGTCGAGTACGTCGTTCTGCACGAGCTCTGTCACCTGAAGCACCACGACCACGGCGCGTCGTTCCGCTCGCTTCTGGCCCGCTGTCTGCCGGATTGGAGGGAGCGGCGCAAGGCGCTCCAGGGCATCGCCGCGGATGGACCGCGGGGGGGAACTATTTCCCCAGCGTCTTCATGACTTCGTCGACGATCCGGCCGATCAGGGCCTCGGTTTCGCCGCTCGGCGGTTCCGAGGCCGGCGTCCCGGTTCGCTCCCGGGGACAGTCGCATGATCCGTCCAGGCGGCACGGACCGTAGCCGTTGGCGCAGGCGCCCGGGCAGACGGTGATGCTGGCCAGGTTGTCCGGCAGGTTCCGCCGGGCGCACTCCCGGCCGCTCAAGCGGGGGTCGGGCAGGTTCATCTTTCTCTTGACGTCGAGCAGGGCGCCGGATTTGTCCGGGGGGATGATCTTGATGGGAACGTTCAACTGAGAGGCGATGACGAGCGTCTGGCAGTAGGTCTCGAGGATCTCGATGCACCATTCGGCGTGCGTGGGCGAGTCGGCCCAGCAGATGACGCCGTGGTTGCCCAGCAGGATGGTGTTGTGGTCGGCGACGAGCTCCACGACCTTGCGGGAGATCTCCGCGGTGCCCGGCGTGCCGTAGGGCGCGAAGGCGGCGTGGCCGACGAAGATCTCGGCCTCGGGGATGATGCGCACGGGCGGCACCATGCCGGTGATGGCGTAGGCCGTGGCGTGCGGCGGATGGGCGTGGACGCAGGCCCTGGCCTTGGGCTGGGCTTTCATGATCTCGAGGTGGAGGAGGATTTCGCTGGTTCTTTTCCTGCGGCCCGCGATCTGGTTTCCGTCGAGGTCGACCAGGCAGATGTCGTCCGGCGTGAGGTCGCCCTTGCTGACGAGCGTCGGCGTGCAGAGGACGTGTTTCTCTCCGATCCGGCAGGAGATGTTGCCGCCGTTGCCGTCGACGTAGGACCGCTGCCAGAGCTTCTTTCCGACGGCCACGATCTCATCCTTGACGGCCCGCGCCTCGGCCGAGCGAGAAGAGGGCTTCGGGGAGACGTCGAACCGCCGCGGGAAAAGACGGCTCCCGGACGGGGCGTCGAAGCGGCGGGCGCCGCCTTCGCGGACGAGACGAATGCCGGCCGCCGCGGCGGAATCCAGGGCCAGGGAGGTGACGACCGCGTCGCCGTCCATGACGATCTCCGTAATAGCCGTCGCGAGCCGCCTGGCTGACGACCGCGCCCGAAATCACGTTCCGGCCGCGCAAGGAGAGCTGTTTCATCTTGTCATTCCGCCGCTTGATAGAATATCGAATCGACGATGCCGCTGACATAGGCGTCGACCGGGACGCCGGCCGGAAGCCACGGGACCGCAGGCTTCGCGGCCCTCTTCGAAGCAGACCATCTGTCCCAGGCCGGGGCCCAGGTGATCGGCGGCGACGACCTCCCGGCCGCCGCCCTTCGCGTCCGGCCGGCTTTCAGGTTTTCCGACGTCACGGGCTCGACGATGAGGTAGCGGGTGCCCTCCAGGGCGGCGAGCCCGCGGCTCAGGACCACGGTCCCCTTGACGATGCCCAATCTCACCGGCGTCCTCCGGCGACCCGGCCGCGATCGAGCTGTCGACGATGCCCACGGCCGTGAGACGCACGGGCGCCGTCTGGTGGCCCGTCAGGGTCCGGGCCAGCTCGCCGTCCGTCGAGATCAGGACGAGGTCTCCCAGGCCGGCTCCGACGGCGTCGAGGACCAGCGACCGGTTCGGCGGCCAGCCGGCCGTCGGGCTCGCAGCGGCGGGCGATGAGCAGCTTGCGGCCCTCCAGGCTCTGGTGGCTGATGGTCGTCACCGCCGAGCCCTCGATTCTCGCCAGATACACCGGACTCCTTTCCTTTGCCTTAAAAATAGTCGTAGCGGCCGCCGATGATCATCTGCCGCTGGCGGGTGAAGGTCAGCGGCGTCGTCACGCCCTCGCCGGTGGCGGTGGCGATGCTGTAGCTCAGGTATCCCGGCCCGTCCACGCCGAGCGCCGCGGTGCAGGCCGCGTTGCGGACGAACAGGGTCGTGTCCATGATCCGGGCCATCCGCCGGGCCGTCTCGTCGTTCCGGGTGTGGATCAGGGCGGAGTGATGGTAGCCGTGCTCGGCCCGCAGCGGCCGCCGCGATCGCGGCGTCGACGTCCCTGACCCGGACGATCGGGAGGAACGGCATCATCTGTTCCTCCTGGACGAACAGGTGGTCTTCCTCCGTTTCGCCGAACAGCAGATCGACGCTGTCCGGGGACGATCACCCCGGCCGCCCGGCCCAGGAAGGCCGGGCTCTGCCCGACGAATTCGCGGTTCAGGCGCCGCTCGCCGGAGGCCTTGTCGAGGACGAAGGCGGCCTGGGCCAGGCGGTCGATTTGACCGGGTCGAGCTCGACCGCGCCCGCCCGGCGCATGGCCGCCATGAACTCGTCCATGACCGCTTCGACGACGAAGACTTCCTTGTCGCCGAGGCACAGGAGGTTGTTGTCGAAGGAGGCCCCGAAGATGATGTGCTTCACGGCGGCCGGGATGTCCGCGGTCTCGTCGACGACGACGGGCGGGTTGCCCGGCGCCGCCGCGATGACCCGCTTGCCCGCTTTCATGGCGGCCTTGACGACGCCCGGGCCGCCGGTGATGGTCAGGAGGGCGACGCCCGGATGCCGGAAGAGCTCGCCGGCCGCCTCGATCGACGGCTTGGCCATGACCGTGATCAGGTTCTCCAGCCCGGTCTTGGCCCGGATCCGCTGGTTGATCTGCCGCAGGGCGTGGAGCAGGCAGCGGTAGGCCGCGGGGTGGGGCGAAAAGACGGCCGTGTTCCCGGCGGCGATGACGTTGATCGCGTTGCCGGCCATGGTCGGGATGCTGTGCGTCGCCGGCGTGACCATGCCGATGACGCCGAACGGCGCGGCGGCGATGAACTCCGTCCCGGTGTTGTCCGACCCGGACTCTCGTCCGCATGGCCTCGACGCCGAGGACCTTGGGGATGATGGTCAGCTTCTGGACCTTGTGGTCCTCGCGGCCGAGCCGGGTTTCCTGGAATTCCATGCGGCCCAGCTCCGCCGCGTTTTCGACGCAGTAGCTTCTTGATGATGTCGACGATGACGCCGCGCTGGTCGAGGGTCAGCGCGGCGAGCTTCGGCTGGGCCCGGCGCGCGGCCGCCACGGCGTCGTCGACGGTCGGGAAGACGCCGTCCGACCCGGCTCGCGCGGCCGCATCGCCGCCGGCGGCCGGTTCCGCGCGCGCTTCCGGCGGCCCGCTCGGCGGACAGCCGGCGCACGACCTCCGCGGCGACGGCCGCGATATCGACGCCGCGGTAGAGGGAAGGAGGAGGAGAGGAACTCGTCATGTCTAAACGCGCTCCCTTCCGCGGCTAGGGCTTTTTCAGGGCCTTGCCGCCGACCTCGACGGAATCGACGATGCCGATGATGACGGCGTCGACGGGGCTGTCCTTGGTGCACTCGGTCATCCGGGCCGAGCTTCCCTGGGTGAACAGGACCAGATCGCCGATGCCGCAGGTCACGCAGTCGACCGCGACGAGGCTGCTCCCCTGCGGGACCAGCGTCTTGTCGTCGCTGACGCAGGGCTGGATGAGAAAGAGCTTCAGGCCCTGAAATTTCGAGTGCTTCTGCGAAGCGACGACCGTGCCCATGACTTTGGCTAGAAACATGGCGACGTCCTCGTGGGCCGGCTCACCGCTTCGGGACCATGCCGTGGATTTCGTCGTGCGGCCGCGACAGGATCTGCGAGCAGACGAGCTGGCCCGACCTCCCGGGCGATGGCTACGCCCGCGTCCAGCGCGGTCCTGCACGGCGGCCACGTCGCCCTGGACGTAGCAGGAGCAGAGGCCGCTGCCGACCTTCTTCCAGCCCATGAACTCCACGGCCGCCGACTTGAGCATCGCGTCGGTGGCCATCACGAGGGCGGTCAAGCCCCTCGTTTCGATCATTCCAATCGCCGGTTTCGCCATGGTCATGACTCCTTTGTGTCAGGACGCCGCGCGTCCCGCCGATTTTTCCGAGTTGATTTCTTCACGACGTCCGCCGCGGCCCGGGCCACGACGATCTCTTCGTTGGTCTCGACGACCCAGACCTCCGTCTTCGAGCCGTCGCGCGGAGATCCGCGTGTCGGCCGCCGCCGCCTCGTTGCGCCGGTCGTCGATGAGGATGCCGAAGGGCTCCAGACCGCGCAGGACCTGGCCCCGGATTCCGGCCGAATGCTCGCCGATGCCGCCGGAAAAGGTGATGACGTCGACCGAGCCGAGCTCGATCAGAAAGGCCCCGAGGTAGCGGCGCACGGCGTAGACGTAGGCATCGAGGGCCAGCCGGGCCCGCCGGTCTGCCCCGGGCCGCCGCGGCCTCGAGGTCGCGGACGTCCCCGCTCGTTCCCGAGATCCCGGCCAGTCCGGATTCCTTGGACAGCGTCCCGGGCCATGTCGTCGGGACCGAGCGCCGTGCTTCTTCATCAGGTACAGCACGGCGAAGACGTCGACGTCGCCGACCCGGTTGTTCTGGGGGATGCCGCTCTGGGGCGTCATGCCGAAGCTCGTGTCGACGGCCCGGCCGTCCTTGATGGCGGCCAGGCTCGAGCTGCCGCCCAGGTGGCAGGAGATGTGGGCCAGGCCGTCTCCGGCCGAGCAGGCGCCGGGCCTGGTCGCTGGCGTAGCGGTGGCTGGCGCCGTGAAAGCCGAAGCGCCGGATGCCCTCCTCTTCCCGCCACGACCAGGGCACCGCGTAGGTGTAGGCCGCCTCGGGCAGGTCCGTGAAAAAGGCGGTTTCGAACAGGGCCACGGAGGGGACCTGGGGCGCCGCGGCGGCGAAGGCCTTCATGGCCGCGATGTAGGGCGGGTTGTGGGCCGGCAGGAGAAAGGCGTATTCCTCCATGGCCGCCAGGACCTCCGGGGTGACCGGCACGGCGCCGGTCAGCCCGCGGGCGTGGACGGCCTTGAAGCCGACGGCCGACAAGATCGTCCAGGGCGGCCAGGGGCTTGCCCGCGCCGATCGAGCGCATCCAGGCAGCGGCCGATGGCCGTCGGATAGTCGGGGCAGTCGCCGCCCGGCCGGCCGATGCGCTCGATTTTGCCCTCGGCGAGCACGGTCTCGTCGTCCATATCGATGAGGCGATACTTGAACGACGTGCTGCCGATGTTCGGCACGAGAATCTTCATGACGGCCGCCGCCTCAGGATCTTCTTGTCGACGAGGCCGAGGGTCGAATCGTGCGGCTGGGGGATCACGTGCGCGGCGATGATCTCGGCCCCCACGGCCTTCAGGGTCAGCAGGCCGGCTTCGACCGCGGCCTTGACGCTGCCGACTTCGCCCTTGACCACGGTGGTGACGTACCCGCCGCCGATCTCGACGGTCCGGATCATGGTCACGTGGGCGGCCTTGCACATGGCGTCTCCGGCCGTGACCAGCCCGACCATTCCCCTCGTTTCCAGCATGCCGATGGCTTGATTGCTCATGTTCGTCCTCACGGCCCTTCCGGGTCACGGTTCCGCGGCTTGGGCTTCCCGGTGAAAGCTCCCGAGGTCCTCGTACGGATTCGGGATGACCTGGGCGGCGACGACCTTGCCCAGCTTCGCCGCGGCCTCGGCGCCGGCGTCGACGGCGGCCTTGACGGCGGCGACTTCGCCCTCGAAGAAGGCGGTGACCATGCCCGAACCGGCCGGCTCCCAGTGGAGGAAGGCCACGTCGGCCGCCTTGCAGGCCGAATCGGTGGCTTCCAGCATCGGAACGAAGCCGATCGTCTCGATCATGCCCAGTGCTTTTCTCATGCACGCGCTCCTTTGTTGATGATATCGTCAGGACCGTTGCACGTTTCCGGGGACGGGGATCAGGGACACGCCGCGTGGCCGCCGCCAGGTGGCAGGCGTTCGCCTCGTCCGTGTCCATGTGGACCTCGAGCTTGAAGGCGGGGTCGACGCGGACGTGGACGCGCCCGAAGATGACCGGCGCGTCCCCCTCGACCTTGAGGGCCAGGAAGTCCTTGTGGACGACGCCCATCCGGGCCGCGTCGCGCTCGTTCATGTGGACGTGCAGGGCCGCCCGGATGACGCCCTGCTTCAATTCCAGCATGCCGGCCGGACCCTGGATCCAGGCGCCGGGCGTGCCGTCGACGTCTCCCGACATGCGGACCGGGACGTTTTCGAGGCCCAGATGAATGACGTCGGTGAAGGCCAGCTCGACCTGCGAATGGTCCCGCAGCGGGCCCAGGATGCGCAGCTCCGGGATCAGCCGGCTTCTTGGGGCCGATGATGGCCACGGTCTCCTGGGCCGCGAAGTGGCCCTCCTGATAGAGCGGCCGCAGGGGCGTCAGCCGGGCGCCCTTGCCGAAAAGCGCTTCGAAGTCCTTCGGCGCAGAGGTGGATGTGCCGGGCCGAGACGTTGACCTTGAGAGGCGAGGCCGGGCTGTCGCCGCGCGGGCGCCCGCGCCTTCGGGAAGATCCCGCAGGACGTCGCGCACGATCTTTTCGACGGCCGCCCGGTCGATCGTCTCCGCCATCGCCATCCCTCCTTACATGTACTCCCGAAGCAGCTCGGCCGACGGGGCCGAGATCAGGGCGCTCCCCGCGAGCATGCCCGATTCGGCCATGACCGCGACCGCCGCGTCCAGGCCGGCCCGGACGTCGCCCAGGCCGCCGCAGAACAGCACCAGGCCCTTGCCGCCCATGGCCATGGCCAGGTGGATCCGGAACAGCCGGATCTCGGCGTTCTTGACGGCCGCGTCGGCGGCTTCCACGGCGCCGGCGGCCGAGAAGGTCTCCACGACGCCGAGCGCGCCCGGCAGGGTCGGTCCCGAGCTCGACCGACAGGCCCAGGGCGGGCAGGACCGTCGGGGTGCAGGTTGTTGATGATCCGGTGCTCGATGATCGAATCGCCGCCGACCCGGATGCCGCCGGCGAGCGAGGCCTTGACGGCGGCGACGGAGCCGGAGACGACGATCAGGAATTTGCCCGAGCAGACCGGCCGGGCGATCAGGATGGTCACGGGCGCCGTCTTCAAGAGCGCGTCCTCGACCTGGTAGCCGGCGGCGAGCGAGCTGAGCTCCATGATTCCGATGTTGTTGATTTCGTCCATGTCGTTCCGCCTACTCGGCCTCGATGACGACCGCGTCCGCGACCGAGACCACTCTCCCGTCGATGCTGGCATGGACCGGCGCGCCGAGCTTGCCGCTCGGGGATCCGCCCGATGCAGTCGCCCTCGTTCACGGTCTGTCCGATCCGCACCGACCGGCTCGGCCGCGACGCCGGCGTGCTGGCGGAGCGGAATGCGGACCCGGCGCGGGGCGACCCGGACGCCGCTCCACGGGGCGTGATCCGGCAGCCCTTCCAGACCGAGCTTGCGGACCAGCCGGGCCGTGGGCATGCGCCGGGCGAAGCGCAGGGGATGGGGCCTCGCGGCCGGGGCCTCCCGCGCGGGGGAGCTTCGCCGGAGCCGCCGCGTTCTTGACGAGGCCGCAGATCTCCGAGGGGTCGAGGTCCTTCGGGACAGGAGGCCAGGCTGCACAACCGGCAGCCGGAGCAATACCGGGCGTAGCGGGCGGCCCCGTCGGCGGAGATCCCCAGGCCGAAGCTGCGCATGACCCGGTGGGGCTCGACGGGATGGTTGAGGAGGTAGCGGGGGCAGAGCTCGGTGCAGAACGTGCATTGGTCGCAGGCCGCCCGGGCGATCCGCCGGACGGCTCCCGGCCGCCGGGCGTGGCGGCGGAGGAGCGGATGATCCCTCGGCAGGACGATCAGCCCCGCCGTCGTCTTGGTCACCGGCTCCGAGAGGTCGTCGGCCAGCCGGCCCATCATGGCCCCGCCGACGAGGACGCCGAAGTCGGGCTCGAGCGCGCCGCCCGCGGCGGCGATGACATCCGCGAACGGGGTGCCGACGGGCGCTTCCAGGGTCATGGGGCGGGCCACCAGGCCGGCCACGGTCAGGGCCTTGCGGGTCACCGGCCGGCCGCGGCCGATATTGACCAGCGTCTCCACGTTCTGGACCACGGCGTCCACGTCCTTGGGCAGGCCGCCGGGCCCGATGATCCGGCCGGTGACCTCGTAGACCAGGACGAACTCGTCGCCCGCGGGATATACGTCGTCCAGGGGATGGACCTCGACGCCGGCCGGGCATCGCTTCGAGCCACGGCCGCGGCGAGATCCGCGTATTTCTTCTTGAGGGCGATGATCCCCCGGCGGGCCGTCACCCGCTTCATCGCCGCGGCCAGCCCGGCGAAGAATTCGTCGCCGCGGCGGGCGAGCAGCTCTTTGTCCTTATGGAGAAGAGGCTCGCATTCGGCGGCGTTGACGATCAGCGTATCGACGTGCCCGGCGAGCTTGACCGACGCGGGAAACCCCGCGCCGCCGCAGCCGACCGTGCCGTTTTCGAACAGAGTGTCTTCCATGGGTGGATATCGATGGACTATCCGCATTTTACGGTTTTCGCCCCCGGATTCAAACCGACCCGGGCGGGGCCGGCGCGGGCGGCGAGGCTCCCCCCCGGTCCGCTCTGCCGTCCCGCTTTACCGCGGCAGGGGGGATTCGGATTGGGTATAAGGGGGAAAGCCCAGAGAATCGGAGGCCCTCATGCCGATGATCTGAAAAGCCCCACCCGCCGGGAATTTCCTGAAGACAGGCGCCGTCGTGTCCGCGGGCGCGGCCCTGGCCGGCCTGTCCCTGCCCGCCGCCGCGAGCCGCTTCCAGCTCAGGGGCGCGCTCCCAGTTCAGGACCAAGCCCATCGAGCATGTCCGGGTCGGCTTCGTCGGCGTCGGCGGCATGGGCTCGGCCCACGTCCAGAACTATCTGAATATCGACGGCGTCGAGATCAAGGCCATCTGCGACATCGTCCCGGCCAAGGTCGAGCGGGCCCAGAAATGGTGTCGTCGAGGCCGGCCAGCCCAAGCCGACCGGGCTACTCGAACGGGCCCCCGGGACTTCGAGCGGATGTGCGAGACCGAGGACCTCGACCTGGTCATGACCGCCACGCCCTGGGAATGGCACGTCCCGGTCTGCCTGGCGGCCATGAAGAACGGCAAGCACGCCGCGACCGAGGTGCCCGGCGGCCATGTCCCTCGACGATTGCTGGGCCCTCGTCGAGACGGCCGAAAAGACCGGCAAGCACTGCCAGATGATGGAGAACTGCTGCTACGACCGGATCGAGCTGATGACCCTGAACCTGGTCCGCAAGGGCGTGCTGGGCGAGGTCCTGCACGCCGAGGCCGGCTATCTCCACGACCTGCGCGAGCGTCAAGTTCTCCAAGGAGGGCGAGGGGCTGTGGCGGCGGGCCTGGGCCCAGAAGCTCAACGGCAACCTCTATCCGACCCACGGCCTCGGGCCCGGTCGCCCAGTGCATGAACATCAACCGCGGCGACGCCTTCGACTTCCTCGTCTCGATGAGCAGCCCGACCCGCGGCCTGCACGAATACGCCGTCGAGAAGTTCGGCGCCGACTCGCCCCAGGCCGCGCGAGAAATTCGTCCTGGGCGACGTCAACACCAGCCTGATCCGGACCAAGCTCGGCAAGACGATCATCCTCATCCACGACACCAACCTGCCCCGGCCCTACACCCGGATCAACCTCGTCCAGGGGACGCAAGGGCATCGCCCACAAGTGGCCCGACCGGATCTACATCGAGGGCAAGGCCGCCAAGCCGCACGACTGGGACGATTTCGAGAAATTCGCCGCCGAGTTCGAGCATCCGCTCTGGAAGGCCATCGCCTCGAAGGGCGAAGGCCGCGGCCACGGCGGCATGGACTACATCGAGGATTACCGGCTGATCCAGTCCCTGCGCAAGGGCGAGCCGCTCGACCAGGACGTCTACGACGCGGCGGCCTGGAGCGCGATCGTCGGGGCCAGCTGCCGAGAGCGTCGCCGGCCAAGGGCAAGCCGGTCGAGATCCCCGACTTCACCCGCGGCAAGTGGAAGACCAACCCGCCGCTGGGGATCATCACCGGCGTAGCGTCTAAAGCCGGCGGCGATGGCGTCCACGGCCTTCTGCGGGGAGGCCGCGCCGAATTGGAAAGTCGATCTCCTCGCCGCTCTTCATCTTGAGCGCCAGGGCCTTGACGAACAGCGACTTCTTGATCGTTTCGGGCCTGGCCGATCTCGATGAAGGGAATGGTCACATGGTTGTCGGTGCGAGCCATAGGCCTTGTGCGCGCTCCCACCAGTTTCCGATCATCGCGGCGGCGTTCTGGGCCAAGGCCAGCTCGGATCGCGAAATGGACGCCCTGATTGGTGACATGCAGCTTGCCGGTGATTTTCGCCGCGCTCGGCCGCGGATCACCCAAGATAGACGGAGCCAGGAACCGAGCAGCTCTTCGCCGGGGCCAGCCAGGATTCAGCCATTATTCTCCTCCTTCGGGAACGGTCGGGTTCCCGGCATAACGCGTCCGGAATATAGCCTTCGCTCGACCCGGGTATGTCAAGGCGTCCGCCCTATTACACGATCAGCATGCAGTCGCCGTAGGAGAAGAAGCGGTATCTCTCCCGGACGGCTTCGCGGTAGGCGTCCAGGATCAAGCTCGCGGCCGGCCAGGGCCGAAACCAGCAGCAGCAGCGTCGACTTGCGGCAGGTGGAAGTTCGTCAGCAGGCGGTCGACGATCTTGAATTCGAAGCCGGGGGTGATGAAGAGCGACGTCGCGCCCGGCCCGGGCCTGGACCCGGCCCGACCGGCCGGCGCTTTCCAGCGTCCGGACGACGGTCGTGCCGACGGCGACGACGGGCCGGCCCGCCGCCTTGGCCGCAGGTCGACCGCCGCGGCCGCGTCTGCGGGCACGTCGTAGATCTCCTCGAGCATGCGGTGGTCCTCGATCCGCTCCGTCCGCATCGGCTGGAAGGTGGCCAGCCCGACGTGGAGCGTGACCCGGGCCGTTTCGACGCCCTCGGCCCGTATCCGCTCCAGGACCTCCGGCGTGAAGTGCAGGCCGGCGGTCGGCGCGGCGATGGCTCCCTCGCTGGCGGCGAAGACGGTCTGGTAGCGCTCCAGGTCGCGCTCGCGGTCGGCCGGGTCGCCTTTGGCCCGCTTGATGTAGGGCGGCAGGGGAGCGAACCCGACTCTCTTGCAGCCGTCCCAGGACGTCCGGGACCGCCGAAGCGCAGCACGGCGACGTCCCTCCTCGGCCGGCCGCCCCGGCCGGAAAGGCGCGGCCACGCCCCGAAGGTCGTCGGCGAAGACGACTTCGTCGCCCGGCCGGACGCGGCGGGCCGGGCTTGCAGAGGACGTCCCAGAGCCCCGGCTCGACCTCCTTGAGAAAGAGGAACTCGACCGCGGCTGCGCCCCGCTTGCCCCAGGCTTTGGCCGGGATGACCTTGGCGTCGTTGAGGACGAGCAGCTCGTCCCCGCCAAGCAGGTCCGGGAAATCGCGGAAGGCGCGGTGGGAGATGCGTCCCGTCGCCCGCTCGACGACCATCATCCGCGAATCGTCGCGGCGGGCGGCGGGCCGTTGGGCGATGAGCTCCGGCGGAAGGTCGAAGTCGAAATCCCGGATGTTCATCGGCGGATCGTCCGGGCGGACGGGGCATGGCGCCAGGATAGCCGGAACGCGGCTCCCGCCGCAAGGGCCGTCCGACCGCGGGATCGGCCGCCGGCGCTAGGGTGGGAGCGCGCATGCGGACTAAGATGGAGTCCGACCCTCGGAGAAGAACCATGAAGCGTTCCGTGACGCCGTTCCGTTTCCTGGCGGCAGCCCTTTGCCTGGCGGCCGTCAGGACGGCCGTCGCGGCCTGCCGGCGGAGGCGCCGGAGAGGCCTCCCGGTCGCGTCCGCGCCGCCGGAGACGACCGATCCGCAACGTCACGGCCGGAGCCGGTCCGCTACACCATCCGGGTGCTGTTCTCGAACGTCGGGCCCGGTGGCCCGCACCCTCGCGCCCGGACGCGGTCGACCGCTTCCCGAGCGCGGACGTCCATGGACCTGGAGTTCTCCAACGGCGACCACATCAAGCTCTATCGGCTGGAGCCCGGCACGGCCCACTCCTTCCGGCTGGACGAGAGACGGGCGGCTGGAGATGTTCAAGGGGGCGCACGGCCGGGCCGACGCCGCGGACCTGGCGCCCTTCGTGCCGACGCCCATGCCGGTGGTCGAGCGAGATGCTCGAGGCGGCCGGAGTCGGCCCCAACGACGTCGTCTACGACATCGGCTGCGGCGACGGCCGCATCCTGATCACGGCCGCCCGCAAATACGGCGCCCGCGGGCGTCGGGGTCGACATCGTCCCCGAGCGCATCAAGCGAGTGCCTGGCCGGGGCCAAGGAGGCGGGGGTCGAGAGCCTGGTCGAGTTCCGCCTGCAGGACGCCATGACCCTGGACCTCTCCCCGGCCACGGTGGTGACGCATCTACCTCCTGCCGGAATCCAACCTCCTGCTGCGGCCCAAGCTGGAAGCGCCAGCTTCGGCAAGGGGACGCGGGTCGTGTCCCACAACTACACCATCGAGGGCTGGGAGGCGCAGGGGCGTCAAGTCGGAATCCCTGACCGACGACGTCGGGACGGAGCCACGCCGTCTATCTGTACATCAAGTAGGCACGCGGCTCAGAACAGCTTTTTCTGCCCGCCGGCCTGCCCGCGGCCGGCGTCTCGCCCGGCGGGGCGAAGCCGAGGTGGCGCCAGGCCCTGTCGGTCAGCTTGCGGCCGCGCAGGGTCCGTTCCAGGAAGCCGATCCGCATCAGGAACGGCTCGTAGATGGACTCGATGGTGTCCTTGTCCTCGTCGATGGCCGCGGCGATGGTCGAGATGCCGACCGGGCCGCCGCCGAAGTTCTCGATGATCGTGGTCAGGATCTTGCGGTCGACGTCGTCCAGCCCGACGCGTCGACCTCCATCATGTCCAGGGCGTAGCGGGCTTCCGGGCCGGTGATCGACGCCGCCGCCCCGGACGTCGACGTAGTCGCGCACCCGCCGCAGCAGCCGGTTGGCCACCCGGGGCGTCCCGCGCGAGCGCAGGGCGATCTGGCCGGCGCCCTCGTCGTCGAGCTTGACCTTCATCAGCCCGGCCGAGCGCAGCAGGACCTTCTTGATGTCCTCGTCCCGGTAGTAGTCCAGCCGGTGGATGATGCCGAAGCGGGAGCGCAGCGGGGCGGTGATGCGGCCGGCCCGGGTCGTGGCCCCGACCAGGGTGAACTTCTTCAGGGCCAGCTTGTGGCTGCGGGCGGCCGGGCCCTGGCCGATGACGATGTCCAGGCTGAAGTCCTCCATGGCCGAGTACATGATCTCCTCGACCGCGGGCTGGAGGCGGTGGATCTCGTCGATGAACAGGATTTCCTTGGCCTGCAGGTTGGACAGGATGGCCGAAAGGTCGCCGGCCCGCTCGATGACCGGCCCGGAGGTGGGCTTGATGCCGACGCCCAGCTCCTTGGCCAGCAGGTAGGCCAGGCTGGTCTTGCCCAGCCCCGGCGGGCCGTAGAGCAGGACGTGGTCGAGGTGCTCGCCGCGCTTGCGGGCCGCGTCGATGAAGATCTTCAGGTTGGCCTTGATGGTGTCCTGGCCGATGAACTCGTCGAAGCTGCGCGGCCGGAGGCTGTCCTCGAAGAGGAGGTCCTCCTTGGTCCGGACCGGGTTGAGGACGGCGGGCGTGCGTCATGCGGCTCACACCTTGGCCAGGTTCTTCAGGCATTCGCGGAGCAGCTTTTCGAAGCCCGCCTCCTTGTCGCGGTGGGCCCGCACGGTCTCCTCGACCACCCGCTCGATCTCCTTGCGCCGGAAGCCGAGGTTGAGCAGGGCCGAGACGAGGTCCTCGGTTTCCTGCGCGGCCCGGCCCCGCAGCAGGCTTTCCTTCTTCTCCATCTTGTCGGCCAGCTCCATGGCGATGCGCAGGGCCGTCTTCTTGCCGATGCCGGGGACCTGGGAGATGCGGGCCACGTCCGAGGCCCGGACGGCCTCGACCAGCTCGTCCGGCTCCATCCCGGAGAGGACGGCCATGGCCAGCTTGGGCCCGATGCCGGAGACGCCGATGAGCTTGAGGAAGAGGTCCTTCTCCTCGCGCGGTCGGCGAAGCCGTAGAGCGAAAGCGACGCGTCGGTCAGGTGGGTGTGGATGAAGAGCTCGACCGGCTGGCCTTCCTCGCCCAGCTTGAAGATAGGTGGAGAGGGGGATCCCGGCCGCGTAGCCGACGCCCTGGCAGTCGATGACCGACCTGGTGCGGCTCTTTGCGAAGGAGGGTTCCCCGAAGGTGCGCGATCATGCCGCAGGCATTGTAGACCAAAGCCCGGCGGGAAAGCAAAGCGGCGGAGCATCGCGCGGAGGGCCGGCGGGATTGACCCGGCGGGGAAAATCGCATACATAGATTCCAGTCTTTCTTTCCGCACCGGAGCCTGTGCCGATGACGAAACCATGGCGCTTCCGCCTCGCTGTGATCTTGCCCGCGGCCGCCCTGGCGGCCTGCGGCGCTTTCGCGGCCGGGACCTCCGCCGCAGACCCGGGGGATGGATTCCCGCTGGTCCGCAACGGCCAGCCCGTCTGTTCCATTGTTCTGCCGCCCGGAGCGGCGGCCGCCGACCGCCGGGCGGCCGAGATCTTGCGGGACTCCGTGCGGCGGATGACCGGGGCCGTGCTTCCGCTGGCCGAGAAGTCCCGGCCCCTGCGCAGCGCCGAGATCTGGATCGGATATCCCCGGCCGGTCTACCCGGACTCCTTCCGGGCCCACTATGCCGGGCTGCGGCCGGGCGGCTTCCTGGACGTCGTTTCCCGGCGGGCGGTCTACATCGTCTCCGGCGGCGGCAAGGGGTCGATTTACGGGGTCGTCCACCTGCTCGAAAAATATCTCGGCTGCCGCAAGTACAGCCCGACCGCCGACTTCTTCCCGGCGGCGGAGTCGCTGTCTCTTCCCCGGGTCTTCGACCAGGACAATCCGGTCAACGCTTTCCGCTGCGTCAACGGCGATTTCCTCCGGGACGCCGATTACCGTGACTGGATGAGGCTCGATGCGACGGAGGAAATGTTCGGTCAGGGGTTCTACGTCCATACCTTCGGCCGCCTCGTTCCCCGCCAGGAGTTCTTCTCCGACCATCCCGAGTATTTCGCCCTGGTCGACGGCCGGCGTCTCGCCGACCAGCCTTGTCCCTCTTGTCCCGAGGTTTACCGGATCATGGCCGCCCGGCTGGCCGGGGAAATGGCCGCCCAGCCGGAGAAGCAAGTCTGGTCGGTCAGCCAGAACGACAATCCCGTTTATTGCCGCTGCCCGGAGTGCCTGAAGGCCATCGCCGAGGAAGGCTCGCCGGCGGGGCCGATCATCCGGTTGGTCAATAAGCTGGCCGCGCGCTTCCCGGACAAGATCATTTCCACCCTGGCCTACCAGTACTCCCGTCCGGCGCCCCAAGTGACCCGTCCCGCGGCCAACGTCCAGATCATGCTCTGCACGATCGAGCTCAACCGCAGCCGGCCCATCGCCGAGGATCCCTCGAGCGCCTCTTTCGTCCGCGACATCGAGGCCTGGGGCCGGATCGCCA
Source organism: uncultured Coriobacteriia bacterium (assembly GCA_963768865.1). Taxonomy (GTDB): domain Bacteria; phylum Actinomycetota; class Coriobacteriia; order Anaerosomatales; family CAVYJL01; genus CAVYJL01. The sequence goes on from CAVYJL010000002.1 coordinate 26,070, forward strand.
AGGACATCTATCTCTGGGACTACACCGTCGACTTCGCCCACCAGGTCTCTCCCTTTCCCAATCTCCACGTCCTCCAGCCCAATCTCCGATTCTTCGTCCGCAACGGCGCGCGGCAGCACTTCCAGCAGACCAACACCTCGCCCGGGCACGATTTCTCCGAGCTCAAGGGCTGGCTCCTGGCCAGGCTGCTCTGGAATCCGGAGATCGATGTCGAAGCCGCGAGCAACGACTTTCTGGCCGGCTACTATGGGGCCGCCGCCCCGTTCCTGCGCCACGTCATCGACGCCGAGCGGGAGGCCCTGACCGCGTCGGGGGCGGATCTGGACATCTACGAGCCGCCCAACGCCCACGCCGAGGGCTTCCTGTCGGCCGAGCGGATGGCCGGCTACGCCGCCGCCCTCGACCTGGCCGAGAAGGCCGTCGCCGCGGATCCCGAGCGGCTTCGCCGGGTCCGCGCCGCCCGGCTGCCGTTCCAGTACGCCGAGATCGAGATCGGCAAGGCCGAGCTGTTCGGGCCGCGCGGGTTTTACGCCGAGAGGGACGGCCGCTTCGCGCCGCGTCCCGGAAAGAGCCGGGCTCCTGGAGCAGTTCCTCACGGGCTGCCTGGACGTCGGCGTCCGCACCCTCAACGAGTCCGGAACGACGCCCCTGGACTACTACGACGCCGGGCGGCGCTTCATCGACGTCCAGGTCGAGGGCAACCTGGCCTTTCGCCGCCCGGTCACGGCCGATCCGCCCCCGGCCCCCAAGTACGGCCGCGGCGACCTGGCCCTCCTGACCGACGGCGTCCGCGGCGCCGGCGACTTCAAGGTCCATTGGCTCGGCTGGGAGGGAAGCGACGTCAGCCTCGTTCTGGACCTGGGGCAGGCGCAGAGCGCGCCGAACGATCGCGATCAGCACGCTGTACGATCCGAGAAGCTGGATCTTCCACCCGCGGCGGGTCCTGAGCGAGGTGTCCGCGGACGGCGCAGCCTGGCAGCCGGTCGGAGCGATCGAGATCGACGGCGATCAGCGGCGCGAGGAGACAACCCGGACGTTCGAATGGAAGGCTCCGCAGACGGACCTCCGTTTCGTCCGTTTCCGGATCGAAGCGATGAAGACGAACCCCGGCTGGCACACCTCGGCAGGCGGCCAATCCTGGACCTTCATCGACGAGATCGTGGTCCGCTGAAGCTTTGATTTCCGGGCCGGAAGCCTTATAATAAGGGTCCTTTCTTGGCTCTCCATCTTCCTGAAGGAAACGAACGTGAAGATTTGTCTGATCGGACTGCCCCAATCCGGCAAGTCGTCTCTGTTCGGCGCGCTGACCGGCCTTCGGCCCCGAGGAGGCCGCGGCCAAAGGCGCCGAGCCCGTGGCCGTGGTCAAGGTCCCCGACCCGCGGGTCGAGCAGCCTGACGTCCGTCTACAAGCCGAAGAAGAAGACCCTGGCGGCGATCGAGTTCAGCGAGACGGCCGGGCTGACTTCGGGCGAACCCGGCCGAACGCGGCTTCGCCGAGCAGGCCCTGGGCAAGCTCCGGGCTGCCGACGCTCTGCTCGCGGTCGTCCGCGCCTTCCGCGATCCCGCGGTGGCCCATCCCCTCGAGTCCGTCGATCCGCTCGCGACCTGCGCCACATCGAGGCGGAGCTTCTGCTGGCCGACCTCGGCGTCATCGAGAGCCGGCTGGAGAAGCTGGTCAAGCAGATCGCGGCCAAGAAGTCCGACCGCGACGTGCGGGAAAAGGCCGCCCTGGAGCGCTGCCGGGGCTTCCTCGAGGCCGAGACGCCTCTGCGGCGGGCGGACCTGACCGCCGACGAGGAGCTTCTCCTGCGGGGATACCGGTTCCTGACCCAGAAGCCGCTCATCGTCGGCCTTGAACCTGGACGAGGACGATATCTCCCGCGAATCCGAGGCCCTCCTGCCCGTTCCGGCCCTGGATGGACGGCGGCAACTCGACCGTCATCGCCCTCTCGGCCCGCCTGGAGATGGAGATCCGCCAGCTGCCCGAGGAGGACGCCCGGCGCTTTCTGCAGGATTACGGGATCGAGCGTCCGGCCCGGGCCAAGCTCATCGCCACGGCCTATGCGCTGATGGGGCTTGATCTCGTTCTTCACCGTGGGCGGCGACGAGGTCAAGGCCTGGACGATCCGGGCCGGCACGCCGGCCGTCCGCGCCGCCGGGGTCATCCACTCCGACATCGAGCGCGGCTTCATCCGGGCCGAAGTCGTGGCCTATGAGGATTTCGCCGCCGCGGGCGAGCATGCAGGACTGCAAGGCGGACGGCACGCTGCGCCTGGAAGGCCGGGATTATCCCGTCCGCGACGGGGACATCATCAACTTCCGCTTCGCCGTTTAACGGGTCGCGCACGGCTTCCGATTCCAGTCTCTTCTGGAACAGCCGCGTGTTCAGGTGGCAGAGGGCGCAGGCCAGGGCGTCGGCGGCGTCCTCTTCCATGGCCTCGTCCTCGATCCGCAGCAGGGCCCGGATCATCACTCCGACCTGGTCCTTTTCCGCCTGGCCGTAGCCGGTCACGGCTTTCTTGATCTCCAGGGCGGAGTATTCGAAGAGGGGCAGGCCGCGCTTCGGCCACGGCGACCAGAACCGCGCCCCGGACCTGGCCCAGGGTGAGGGCCGTCCGGGCGTTGCGGGCGAAGAAGGGATTTTCGACGGCGATTTCCTCGGGCCGGTGGCGGACGATGATCGCGGCGATGCCGGTCTGGATCTCCAGGAGCTTGGCGGGCAGGGCGGCCTTGCGGGAGCGGCTTGATGGCGCCGTAGGCCAGGACGACGGCGTCGCCGTCCGTCGGATTCGATCAGGCCGTAGCCGGTGGCCTGGCTGCTGGGGTCGATGCCGAGGACCCGCATGGGGCGGAGCCCGGTCAGGCGTTCTCGTACTCGGCGATGTCCTTGGCGTCGATGTCGAAGTTGGCCGCAACGGTCTGGACGTCGTCGTGGTCCTCGAGCTCCTCGACGAGCTTGAGGGTCTGGTGGGCCTGCTTGCCCTCGACCTTGGTGTAGTCCAGGGGGATGTAGCCGACGTTGGAGTCGGCGATCTCGATCCCGGCGGCCTTGATGGCCTCCAGGATGGCTTCGTACTTGTCGGCGGTGGTGATGACTTCCCAGGTGTCGCCGTCGTCCTTGATGTCCTCGGCCCCGGCCGTCAGGGCGATGTCCATGAGCTTGCTCTTCGGCGGCCTTGTCCTTGTCGATGTCGATGTAGCCGCCCCGCTTGAAGCGGAAGGCGACGCAGCCCTGGGTCCCGATCTGGCCGCCGTTCTTGCTGAAGATGTGGCGGATCTCGGAGACCGTCCGGTTCTTGTTGTCGGACAGGGCGGTGATGTAGATGGCCACGCCGCCGGGGCCGTAGCCTTCGTAGATGACTTCCTCGTACTGGGCGCCTTCGAGCTGGCCGGTGCCCTTCTGGATGGCCCGCTTGACGTTGTCGGCGGGCATGTTGGCGTTCTTGGCGTCCTGGATGGCCTTGCGCAGGCGCGGGATTCTTGTCGGGGTCGCCGCCGCCGGCGCGGGCGGCCACGGCGATTTCGCGGATGATCTTGGTGAAGATCTTGCCGCGCTTGGCGTCGGCGGCGCCCTTTTTATGCTTAATCGAGGCCCATTTGGAATGACCGGACATGAGAGTGAGCTCCTTGCAGACGAGATGCGGCCGCAACAGAATACCACAAACACGCGCCCGCGCCGCAACGCGCTTGGGGGAGACGAGACGTCTCTCCGGCCGGGCTTATCAAAGGGGGGCCTTGACTAAATATAAAGATATATGTTATATAATATTCATCTAATTTAAGGAGAGTGGTATGAAGACCAACATGGGCTCCCTCGATCGGATCCTGAGGATCATCCTGGCCGTTGCTTTCGCCGCCTTGATCCTGACCGGCGTCGCTGTCCGGGACCTGGGCCATCAGTCCTGGGCGTTTTGGCGGGCATCTTCATGCGTCACCTCGATCGTCGGCTTCTGCCCGCTTTACGCGCTGCTGGGCGTCTCCACGAAGAAGCGGCCGCCCCAGGCCTAAGCCGGCGCTCGCGCCTCGCGCCAGGCCGTCCAGAAAGGCCAGCCGGTCCGCCCGGTCGGCGGGCCAGTCGTCCCGCAGACCGGCCTCTCCTTCGATGCAAGGCCAGGACCCTGTCCGCCGCCGCCGCGAACGGCTCGAGGTCGTGCGAAACGACCAGCGACCGAGGCCCCTTCGGCCTTGCGCCGCAGAATCCAGGCCACGATCAGATCCGCGGGCTGCCCGGTCCATCGCCTCGAGCGGCTCGTCCAGGAGGAAGATGGCCGGGCGAGCCGATGAAGGCCGCGGCGAAGGCGGCCCGCCGCTTTTGGCCCAGCGAGAGCTCGCGCACCGAGCGGCCGGCGAAGCGGTCCAAGCCCGAAGCGGACCAGCGCCTCGCTCGGCTTCCGCCGGCGGGCCGCTTCCGGAGGCGGCGACGAGCCGCAGGATGTCCCGGATGGTCGCATAGGGCGTCAGGTCGGGTTGTTCCGGGAGATAGGCCAACGAAGCCCGGGCCGCCGCTTCCTCCCGCCACAGGTCGCGGCCGTCGATCAGGATGCGTCCCGAGTCGGGCGGCTCGACTGCCGGCCGCCAGCTTGAGCCAGGTGCTCTTGCCGGCTCCGTTCGGGCCCACGATCAGGGTCAGGCCGGGGCCGATCCGAACGCTGACGTCGCGTAGGAAGGGCTGGGCTGGGACATAGCCGAAAGTTACAGACTCGAAGACGATCATCGGGAGCTCCCGGTCAGGGAATCTCCGCCTGCGGAGAAGCGTCTCTCCAGCCAGCGGCCCATTTTGACGGCTCTTTCCCGGCGGGCGGCATCCGACCAGGCGCGGCCGCCGCGATGGCGAAGAGCGCCGATGCAGCCGGCACCAGGGCGGTCAGGACAGCGGCCAGCATCAGCTCCAGGAAAAGCGGCGGGATCGGGCTTCGGGATGAGGCCATGGACGGCCGCGCGGCTGCCGCGGCCCGGAACGCTTCATAGGGCAGGAGGCCGGCGACCGGCAGGGCAGCCGGGGAGTAGAAGGCGAATGCCGCCAAAGCCGCGGCCGCGGGAAGCGAAAGGAATATCGCGTCCTCCAGAACTCGCCGCCGTGATCCGAGCGGAAGGGACCGGCTCCACGGCCAGGCGGGCCGCCTCCGACCCAGCATCGCCGCGGCGACGGCCAGGGCTCCGGCCATGCCGCTGCCGGCCGCCAGCCGGACCGCTGCCCGGGCGAGCCCTGGTGCGAGCGGGTTGTTGCCAAGGAAGAGGGCCGCCCATCCGATGCAGAGAGCCGGGGGGAGAAGCGGCCACAGGATCCTGAATCCAGACGCGCGCAGGGACAAGCGGAATCCGAAGGCGGCCGCTCCGCAGGTCCGTGGGGACAAACGGTGGGCCGTCCTTCGGCCGCCCCAGGAACGGCCCGGTCGCTCGATCCGCCAGCCAGGCGGCCGGCGCCGCGGCCGCCAGCCAAAGCAATTCGCCCGAGCCTGCCAGGATGCAGGCGGCCAATCCCAGCCCGGAAGCCCAAAACGGCTGCCGGACCGGCATGAGATAGAGGGCCATGAGAAAAGCCGAGGCGAAGATCCCGACGGCCGCAGCCCAGGCCGCGCCGGCTCCGTTCTTGTCCGGGGGAAGCAGAAAGGCCAGGGCGGCCAGGGGAACGAGAATAGGAAGCTCCGCCGTGAGCACCGCCGCCGCGGCTTGCAGCCGGTGGCTGCGCGAAGAAGCGGGCAGATGCCGGATCCAGCCGCCCAAGCCTAGCGTCACCCGAGGGGCGACCACGGCGCCGATGAGCCCGGCCAGAAGCGTCATCCCCAGCCCGCGACGGAGCGGTGCGCCCTCTTTGAGCAGGTGATCGGCGAACAGGAGGACGAGCTCGGGGCGAAGAAGGTAGTAGGCGGCGAAGGCCCGGCCAGGACCGGAGCCAGCAGGCGCAGGCCGACCCGGACGCCGACCCGCAGGTGGAAGCGGAGGAAAGCCGTCTTCGTTCCGTCCCGTCCGGCTTCGCACCGCGCCGCTTCCGGATCCGAATCAGAACAGGATCTGGAAGCCCGGCCGCGAGGCGGAGGAAAGCAGGGATTGATGGTCAGCTTCCCGGCCGGGATGATGTCCGTCGCGGCATCGAAAGCCGTGATGGCCCCGTCGGTATCGATCGGCTCGAAGCTCAGGTCCGCCTCGGCGGATCCGGCCAGGTAGTAGCGGGCCTCGATCCACAGGGCGGCGTTCGTCCCCATATGCCAGTTCAAGGTCGCGCCCGCGTTGCCCCCGATCCGGTTGAAGCGACTCGACTTCCATCAGCGAATGCGTATTGATCGGAGAGAGAGGACGGAATGTCCGCCCAGCCAGAACTTCCAGATAGTCCAGGGTTCCGATGTCGCCGTCGACGTTGAACCAGGTCAGGCCCGCCGACAGATCCAGGCTGAACCAGCCCGGCAGGACGAAGCGGTAGAAGCCGTCCAGGCTGAACGTCTTCTCGCGCAGCTCGCCGCTGGGGTCCGACATGGGGATCGAGCCGTTGAAGTCGACCACGACGGGGGTGTCGTCCGGCGGCTGCAGCGAGGTGTAGCGAACCGCCAGCGCATCCGCCGAGGAGGTGCCCGAGACATCGGGGCTGAAGGCCAGGTAAGTGGCCTGGATGCCGAGATGGCCGAAGACCAAGGTCAGGCCGAACGATCCCCCGTAGATCGAGTCGGCCCCCAGGCTGAGCGTTTGAAGGCCGGAGGTCACCGCCGTCGAGTCATAGAGAAAGTGGCGGCGTGTAGGCATGGGTGTAAGCAGCGTCCTTCCAGGAGGGAGCACAGTATGCCGATGCCGATGGCCAGCTCCAGCCGCGGCTGGGCGGCGGCCCATCCGGCCAGGCTAAAAACGGCGGTGGCGACGATCCCAAAATGCGGAGTTTTCATGGGTCTTCTCCCGGGCCATGTTACAATGACTTTGCCCCGATAAAACTATGATAGCACAACCCATTCCGCGGATCGAATGCCGCCCCGCGCCGGGCGCCGTCGCCGTGGCCATGAGCGGCGGCGTGGACTCCTCTGTCGCGGCGGCCCTGCTTGCGCGAAGCGGGACGCGAGGTCTTCGGCTTGACCATGGACCTGTTCCGTCCGCCCGGCGGCCGCTGCGCGGAGGAGGAGCCGCGCCGGCTGCTGCGGGGCCGGGGCCCGCCGGGACGCGGGCGCCGTCGCCGCGGCGCTGGGCATGCCCTTCTTCACGGCCGATTTCCGGCGGACGTTCGCAGCGAGCGGTCATCGAGGATTTCGTCTCCGAATACCGGCGCGGCCGGACGCCCAATCCCTGCCTGCGCTGCAACCGCTTCGTCAAGTTCGGGCCGCTCCTGCGCCGGGCGGAGCGGCTCGGGCGCCGCGGCCCTGGCCACCGGGCATTATGCCCGGGTCGAGAGGGACACCGGATCGGGCCGCTGGCTGCTGCGCAAAGGCGTCGATCCCGACAAGGACCAGTCCTATTTCCTGTATTCCCTGCCCCAGGACGTCCTGGCCCGGACGATCTTTCCGGTCGGCGGCTTGCGCAAGACGGAGGTCCGGGCCCTGGCCGAAAAGATGGGCCTGCCCGTCGCCCACAAGCCGGAGAGCCAGGAGATCTGTTTCGTTCCCGACGACGATTACGCCGGATTCCTGCGGCCCCGGCGCCCGAGGCCTTCCGGCCGGGAGACATCGTCGATCCGGAGGGCCGGACGATCGGCCGCCACGCCGGCATCGCCCACTACACCGTCGGCCAGCGCCAGGGACTCGGCATCGCCTCGCCGCGGCCGCTCTACGTCGTCTCCATCGACGCCGCCGCCAACCGGATCACGGTCGGGTTCGAACGAAGCCCTCTTCGGCCGCCGCCTGCGGGCGGAGGGCGTAGCTGGTCGGCGATCGACGGCTTGGCGTCTTCCCGGCCGGCCTCGGTCAAGATCCGCTCTCGCCATGCCGAGGCCCGCGCCGTCCTCCATCCGGAGGAGGGCGGCGCGGTCATGGTCGAGTTCGAGCGCGCCCAGCGGGCGGTCACGCCCGGCCAGGCCGTGGTCTTTTACGAAGATGACGTGGTCCTCGGCGGAGGGACGATCGCCTGATCGCCCTCCCTCGGCCAAGGGCAAGGAGGTATCTGATGAGCGAAAAAAAATGGAGCGGGTCGGGTCCCGCCAAGGTCGAGATCGCGGTCCAGGGCCTCCACTGCGCTTCCTGCGTCCGCCGGGTCGAGACGGCCCTGCTCGCCGTCAAGGGCGTCCTGACGGCCGCCGTCAACCTGGCCTCCAACCGGGCGACCGTCGAGTATCTGCCCAACGAAGTCCGGCGCGACGAGATCGAGGCTGCGGTCGAAGCGGCCGGCTACGGTGTCGTCCGCGCTTCCGCCGAAGAGGACGAGGAGGACGTCGAAGCGACGCTGCGGGATCGCGAGCTCCGGCGGCTGCGATCGCGGTTCTTCATCGGACTGGCCTTCAGCGCCGCCGTCCTGGCCGGAAGCCTGGGACATCTCGTCCCGGGCTTCCCGGCCCTCCTCGGGTCGCCGTTTCTTCTCTGGGCCCTGGCGACGCCGGTCCAGTTCTGGATCGGCGGCGCGCTTCTATAAGGGCGCCTGGTCCGCCTTCCGCCACCGGGCCGCCGACATGAACACGCTGGTCGCGGTCGGGACATCCGCCGCCTACGGCTACAGCGTCGCGGCGACCGTGGCTGCCGGCGCTTTTCACCCGCGGCGGCCTGCGGCCCGACGTCTATTTCGACACCTCGGCCGTGATCATCACCCTGATCCTGTTCGGGCGGCTGCTCGAGGCCGCGGGCCAAGGGCCGGACGTCGGACGCCATCCGCCGGCTATCGGACTGCAGCCCGACGACGGCCCGTGGTCCGCGGGCCGGGCGGAGATCGAGGTGCCCGTCCGGGACGTCGTCGTCGGCGACATCCTGGTCGTCCGGCCGGGCGAGCGGATCCCCGTGGACGGCGTCGTGCTCAAGGGCCGAGTCGGCCGTGGACGAGTCCATGATCACCGGCGAGAGCCTGCCCGTGGCCAAGGAGGCCGGGGCGCGAGGTCATCGGGGCGACGATGAACAAGACGGGCAGCTTCGAGTTCCGGGCCGACGCGGGTCGGCCGGGACACCGTCCTGGCCCAGATCGTCCGCCTGGTGCGCGAGGCCCAGGGCTCCAAGGCGCCCATCCAGCGGCTGGCCGACCGATCGCCGGCGTCTTCGTCCCCGTCGTCATCTCGATCGCCGTCCTCACCTTCGTCGCTCTGGTTCGACTTCGGCCCGCGGCCGGCGCTGACCATGGCCCTGCTCAACTTCGTGGCCGTGATGATCATCGCCTGCCCCTGCGCCCTGGGCCTGGCCACGCCGACGGCGATCATGGTCGGGACGGGCAAGGGCGCCGAACACGGCATCCTGATCAAGAACGGCGAGAGCCTGGAGACGGCCCACAAGATCACGACCGTGGTCTTCGACAAGACCGGCACGCTGACCAAGGGGGCGCCCGAGGTGACCGATATCGTCCCGGCCGAGGGCTGGACGCGAGGCCGACCTGCTCGCGCTGGCCGCCGCGGCCGAGCAGCCGTCCGAGCATCCCCTGGCCGCGGCCGTCGTCGAGGCCGCCGCGGCGCCGCGGCTTGAAGATCGAGGCGGCCGGCCGATTTCGCGGCCTTGGAAGGGGCAGGGCGTCGAGGCGGCCGTGGGCGGGCGGCGCCGTCCTCGTCGGGAACCGGGCTCTGCTGGAAGCGCGGGGCGTCGACGTCTCGGGCTTGGCGGCCCGCGGCGGAAGCCTGGCCGGCGAGGGCAAGACGCCGGTCTTCGTCGCCGTGGACGGCCGGGCGGCGGGGCTCCTCGCGCGTCGCCGACCCGCTCAAGGAGGGAGCGGCGGCGGCCGTGGCCGAGCTCAAGGCGCTCGGCCTGGAAGTCGTCATGCTGACCGGCGACCACCGCCGGACGGCCGAAGCCGTGGCCCGGGCGGCGGGCGTCGACCGGGTCCTGGCCGAGCTGCTGCCCGCGGACAAGACGGCGGAGATCCGCGCGCCTGCAGGCCGCGGGCCGCCGGGTGGCCATGGTCGGCGACGGGATCAACGACGCCCCGGCCCTGGCCCAGGCCGACGTCGGGATCGCCATCGGGACCGGCACCGACGTGGCCATGGAGGCCGCCGACATCACCCTGATCCGGGGCGATCTGGCCGGCGTCGGCCGGGCCATCGCCCTGAGCCGCCGGACGATCCGGACGATCCGGCAGAACCTCTTCTGGGCCTTCTTCTACAACGTCATCGGCATCCCGGTGGCGGCCGGGCTCCTCTACCCGTTCTTCGGCATCCTGCTCAACCCGATGCTGGCTTCGGCCGCCATGGCCTTCAGCTCGGTCTCGGTGGTCTCGAATTCGCTCCGCCTGCGGCGCTTCCGCCCCGGCGCTTGAAGGAGGCCTCATGACCGCGAAAATCCTCGTCTCCCTGGCCGGGCTGGGCCTGATCGTCTTCGTCAACTCTATTTCTTTCCCCGGCGCCGCGGCGCGGCGCCGCGGATTGAATTAATTTTCCTATAAAAGATGTGTATAATGAGGATCAGACGGCCGCGCTCCGGCAGGCCGAATCCAATGGAGGATTCCATGAAGAAATCAAGCATGCTCGTTCTCGTTCTGCTGACTTCTCGTCGCGGCGGGCGGCTGGCTGATCGCGGCCCAAGGGCCGGACAAGGCCAAGGACCCCGTCTGCGGCATGTCGGTGACCAAGTCGACCGCCAAGTACACGACCGACTACAAGGGCACGACCTATTACTTCTGCAGCGAGGGCTGCCAGACGTCCTTCATCAAGGATCCCGAGAAGTATCTGGCCAAGGAAGCGGAAGGCAAGCCGATGGCCGGGATGATGCGGGCCAGGGCATGATGCACGGCGGATGATGCAGGGCCAGGCGGCCGACCCGGCCAAGGCCAAGGATCTCGTCTGCGGCATGATCGGTGGACAAGGCCACGGCCAAGTGGACCTACGAATACAAGGGCACGACCTACTACTTCTGCAGCGAGGGCTGCAAGACGTCCTTCGCCAAGGAGCCCGAGAAGTACCTGGCCAAGGAAGCGGAAGGCAAGCCGATGGCCGGCATGATGCACGGCCAGATGATGCAGGGCCAGGGGATGATGCACGAGAAGATGGCGGCCGGCATGGCGGAAGGCATGGCCGGCTGCCCGATGATGCTCCCCGACGTCGAGCGCAAGATCGAAACGACCAAGGACGGCGTGGTCATCACCCTGACCTCCAAGAACGCCGAGACGGTCAAGAAGATCCAGGAGCACGCGGCCAAGATGAAAGACATGAAAGAGATGAAGAAGACCCCGGCCGCCGGCCCGATGGCCGAGGGCGGGTGCGCCGGCTGCGCCGCCTGCACGACCAAGAAGTAACGACGTTCCGAGGCCGTCTCCTCCGTCCCATCGAAGCCGGGGGAGACGGCCTTTTTTCGTTTGCCGGCCGGCGCCGGGAGCGACTCGGGGATCAGGAGGACGTTATGACCGACGCCCAGGGGATCTGGCGGGACATCGAGAGGATCCGGGCCGAACGCCCGCTCGTCCACAACATCACCAACTATGTGGTCATGAACCTGACCGCCAACGCGCTGTTGGCCCTGGGCGCTTCTCCGGTCATGGCCCATGCGCCCGAGGAGGTCGGGGAGATGGCCGGGCTCGCCCGGGCCCTGGTCCTCAACATCGGGACGCTCAGCCGGCCCTGGATCGAAGCGATGGGCTTGGCCGCGGCGGCCGCCCGGGCCACGGGCATCCCGATCGTCCTCGACCCGGTCGGGGCGGGCGCCACCCGCTTCCGGACCGAGACCGCGCTGGCTTTGCTCGAATCGGCCCGCCCGGCCATGCTGCGCGGCAACGCCTCCGAGATCCGGGCCTTGGCCCTGGCCGAGGCCGGGACCAAGGGGGTGGACAGCCGCCACGATCCCGCCGACGCCCTGGAAGCGGCCCGAATGCTGGCCGGCCGCTTCGGTCCGGTCGTCAGCGTCAGCGGCCCCGTGGACATCATCGTCGGGCCGGCCGCCCGGTCCGCGTGGCCAACGGTCATCCCATGATGCCGAGGTCACCGGCTTGGGCTGTTCGCGACCGGCTCTGAGCGGGGCTTTTGCCGCCGTCAACCCCTCGCCCTTCCTGGCGGCCGTCCACGCCATGGCCGTCATGGGCATCGCCGGCGAGATGGCGGCCGACGGCGCGGCCGGCCCGGCTTCGCTGCAAGTCCGCTTTCTCGACGCCCTCTATGCCCTGAGCCGGAGGACATCGAGGCCCGCCTTCGTCTGGAGGAAGGGTGACCCGGCCGTTCGACCTGCGTCTTTACCTGGTCACGGATCGAGACCTGGCTGCGGCCCGACTCTCGAGGACGTCGTGGCGGCGGCGGTCCGCGGCGGCGTCACGGCCGTCCAGCTTCGGGAGAAGAAGCTCGACGGCGGCCGGTTCCTCGAACGGCCGTTCGCTTGCAAACCCTCTTGTCCTCCCGCGGCTTCCCGCTGCTCATCAACGACCGTGTCGACGTCGCCCTCGACGCGTGCGCCGACGGCGTCCATCTGGGGCCGAGCGACGCTTCTCCGGAGGAGGCCCGCCGCATCCTGGGCTCGGACGCGATCATCGGACTGTCGGTGGAGACGATGGCCCAGGCCGCGCGCGGCCGCCGACCTGGACGTGGATTATCTGGGCGTGAGCCCCGTCTTTGCGACGCCGACCAAGGCGGACGCCGGCCCGGCCTGGGGCTTGGAAGGCCTGCGGCGGCTTCGCGCCGCGACGGCGCTTCCCCTGGTGGCCATCGGCGGCCTCAACGCCGCCAACGCCGCTCGCCGTCCTGGCCGCCGGCGCCGACGGTCTGGCCGTCGTCTCGGCGATCATGGCCGCTGCCGATCCGGAAGCCGCCGCCCGCGATCTGCGGGAGATTTCGGGCTCAAGCGTAGCTGTGCAGGCCGGCCAGCAGATAGTTGACGCCGAAATAGGTGAACAGGGCGGCCAGGAAGCCGAGGATGGCGATGAAGGCCGAGCGCTTGCCCTTCCAGCCCATGACGATCCGGGTGTGCAGGTAGAGGGCGAAGACGAACCAGGTGATCAGGCTCCAGACTTCCTTGGGATCCCAGCTCCAGTACGTGCCCCAGGCCTTGTAGGCCCAGACCATGCCGAAGACCAGGCCGCCCAGGGTGAAGAGGGGGAAGCCGACGGCCACGCAGCGGTAGCTGACCGAGTCCATCCGCTCCTTCTTCTCCGGCTCCTTGGCCGTGAGGTACATGAGGCTGGTGATGAAGGCCACGGCGAAGAAGGCCTCGCCGAGCAGGGTCACCGAGACGTGCAGCCAGAGCCAGTAGCTCTGCAGGGCCGGCACGAGCGGCGTCGCCTCCTTGGGCATGAGCGGCGAGGAGGCCAGGGCCATCAGGCCGATGACGATCAGCAGGATGTAGGGCCCGACCCGCGGGATCGCGGATTTGCGGAAGATGATCAGGATAAGGCCAGGACCGAGGCCCAGGCCAGGAACGACAGCGACTCGTACATGTTGGTGAACGGGGCGTGACCGCTCTCGACGGTCCGCAGGATCAGGGCGCCGGTGTGGATGACGAAGCCCGGCCACGGCCAGCGGCGAAGCCGGTCTTGGCCGGCCCTTCCTTCTGGGCGAACAGGAAGGCCAGATAGAACGAAGGCGGCCACGACATAGACGACGAAGGCGGCGGCGAAGAGCGTCGATTCGGTCATTTCGGTCTCCTGAAGTCGTTCGACGATGGCTTCGAATTCGGCGGCGAAGCGGTCGCGGCTCTTGGCCGCCGGTCCCGCCCAGGCTGATCTCGGTCTGGCCCTTGGCCTTCTTCGAGCACGGCCCGGATCTCCCAGGTCGGCCAGTAGAAGGCCAGGAAGAGCCCGGCCATGCCCAGCAGGCAGCCGAGCCAGATCAGGGGCACGCCGGGGTCCTTGGCCGCTTCGAGCACCGAGAACTGGGCGGCGTCGAAGGTCTTGAGCTCGATCGTCAGGTCCGGGCGCCTGGCTGCCGTGCATCTGGGCGAAATCGGGGTAGTTGGCGAAGACCCAGCCCTCGAAGACCTTCTGTCCCTTGCGCCAGACCTCGACCAGGGCGGCCGGATTGTTGGGCTGGTAGGAGCGGTTCTCCGGCTGGTTGCCCTCGCCCAGGACGAAGTCGGGCAGGAAGCGCCGTCAGGGCGATCTCCGATCCCTTCGGCATCGCCGAGCGGCAGCCGCCGGCCCGGCTGGAGCTTCATCGTCCGGGCCGGCGCGGCATCGTCCTTCTTCTTGACGGCCAGGGTCAGGGTGGGGGCGTCCCAGTCGAAGCCGTAGCTCATCTGGTAGAAGGAATAGCCGCGGTAGGTGAAGGGATGGTTGACGGCGATGACGGCGCCGGGCGCGTCGCGGCCGGCCTCGATGACCGTTGACCGCGCTCTTCCAGGCCTTGACGCTGCCGTCGGGATAGTACACCGTTTCGAACTTGTCCAGGCGCAGGGCGAAGTCCGCCCCCGGCACGTCGAGCGTCTGGCCCTCGCCGCATCGGGAGCTCGGTCCGGTATGCCGCCGGCGGCCGTGACGAGCCGCCGGCCAGGAGGACGAGCAGCCCGACGTGGACGATGTCCGAGCCGAAGAGGCCGGCGACGCGCTTGCGGGCCAGGAGGGTGACGCGGCCTGCCGCGGCCGTCGCGCGGACCCGGTAGCCGGCTCCGCGAAGGGCCGCCTCCAGGGCGGTCCGGACTTCGGCCGGCGTCCGCGCTCCGCTTGATCCGGTCCTTGATCTTGAGGGCGGCCAGGGCCTTGGCTTCCGTCTCGAGCCGCGGATGGAAGGCCCGGCGGAGCTTGCCGCCCAGGCGGGTCAGCGTGCAGACCGACGATGTTGAGGCCCAGAAGCACGAGCAGGGCGAGATACCAGAGCGAATGGTAGAGGCCGGTGAGCTGCAGCTTGATCATGAGCCCGGCCGCGGCGCCGTAGCGGGCGGCGTACTCCTCCAGGCTCCGGCCCTGGGGGATGAGCGTGCCGAGGATCGAGGCGACGGCCAGCAGGATGATCAGGACGATGGCCAGGCGCAGCGAGCTGAGGAAGCGGATGATGGATCTCATGGTCTCTCCTCATGCCCCGTGGGGGCTGGATTAATCACGAGCGATTCAGTGGAATCTGCCGAGAGAGAAAACCTGTTACTTGGCCCGGCTCTTCTTGCGGGCCGCGGCCATCTTCTTCTCGGTGATGTCCATGACGTCCTGCAGCGAGATGTTGTCGAAGTAGTCCTTCAGCAGGTGGGTCGCCGCCTTCCAGATCTCGTGCGTGCCGCAGGTGGGCACCTTGTCGCAGACGGTGATCGTCCTCGACGCACTCGACCAGGCTGCAGGTGCCTTCCAGGGCGTGCAGGATGTCGCAGAGCTTGATGTCTTCGGGATCGCGGGCCAGGGTGTAGCCGCCGCCCGCGCCGCGGATGCTCTTGACCAGCTTGTTGATCTTGAGGGGGATGATGATCTGTTCGAGGTAGCGGATGGAGATGCCCTCTTCCTCGGCTACGCTTTTGAGGATGATGGTGTCCTGGGCCTTCGTGGTAGTGCCGGGCCAGGTTGACCATGAGCCGGGTGCCGTAGCGGCCTTTCGTCGAGAGCTTGATCATGCCGAACTCCTGCGCGAGATGAGGATGCCCGACATCAAGTCTAATCATAAGCGACCCCCGGCCCAAATATCAACCTGAATTTATAGATTCTATCGAGATAGAGGCGGTCCCGCCGGGCCTCCGCCTTGACACCCCCGCGCCGGCGAGGGTATCCTAACTCTCCGAAGCCGAAACGGGGTTCGAATCGTCTGAGCCGCTCGCTCTGGCGTCTCCGGACGCCCCGCCATAAGGACGGCATCATGACCAAAGAAATCCTGTTCGGCGACGAAGCCGTCGCCCTCGGCGCGGTCCACGCCGGGCTGAGCGGCGCCTATTCCTATCCCGGGCACGCCCGGCCTCCGAGATCATGGAGTACCTGCATCCGGATCGGCCGCGGCGGCCGGCGTTCCGCGCCGCCTGGTCGGTCAACGAGAAGACCGCCTTCGAGGAGGCCCTGGGCGCTCCTTCGCCGGCAAGCGGGCCTTCGTCTCGTTCAAGCACGTCGGGCTCAACGTGGCCGCCGACCCGTTCATGAACTCCGCCCTGACCGGGGCCAACGGCGGGTTCGTCGTCTGCTCGGCCGACGACCCCAGCATGCACAGCTCGCAGAACGAGCAGGACAGCCGCTTCTACGCCCAGTTCGCCCAGATCCCCTGCTTCGAGCCGGCCGACCACCAGGAAGCCTACGACATGACCCGCGAGGCCTTCGACCTCTCGGAGCGGTTCGGCCTGCCCGTCATGATCCGGCATGACGACGCGCCTGTCGCACAGCCGGGCCGGCGGTCGAGACCCGCGCCGCCGCGGCCCCAGAACGAGCTCCGGACGCGGCGCCCGGCAGTGCTGGACCCTCCTGCCCGGCAACGCCCGCGTCGCAGTTCAAGCGGGTCCTCGACCTCCAGCCCGAGCTGGTCCGGTATCGCCGACGGATCGCCGTTCAACCGGCTCGACGCTCAACGCCGGCGACCGCTCGGCTCGGCATCATCGCCTCCGGCCTCGGCTACAACTACGTCTGGAGAACCTGGCCGGCGACGGCCTGCCCGGCCGTCCGATCCTCAAGATCTCGACCTATCCGCTCCCCGAAGACCTCATCCGCCGCGCTGGTCGACCACGTCGACACGATCCTGGTGGTCGAGGAGGGCTATCCCGCTCATCGAGCGGCAGATCCGGGGCCTGTTCGGCATCCCCGGCAAGACCGTCATCGGCAAGCTCGAGCGGCGCACCTGCCGCTCCAGGGCGAGCTGACGCCCGAGATCGTCCGGCCCGCCCTCGGCCTGGCCCCGCTGGACCGTCGCTCCGCCGAGCGGACTGCCGCTGGCCAACCGGCCGCCCCAGCTCTGCGTCGGCTGCCCCCACGCCGACACCTTCAAGGCCCTCAAGAAGGCCCTGAGCCGGCCAGCCCGGCGCGATCGTCTTCAGCGACATCGGCTGCTACACCCTGGGCTACTTCCCGCCCTACAACGCCATCGACACCTGCGTCTGCATGGGCGCCAGCGTCGGCATGGCCCACGGCGCGGCCGACGTCGGGCATCCATCCCGCGGTCGGCGTCATCGGCGACTCGACCTTCGGCCATTCGGGCATCACCGCCCTGCTCAGCGCCGCCGCCGCCGACGCCAACATGGTCCTGGTCATCCTGGACAACGGCACGGTGGCCATGACCGGCGACGCCAGCCGACCTTCGCCACCGGCCGAGCGCCTGCTGGACATCGTCGCGCGGCCTCGGCGTCGCCGAAGGAGCACATCCGGATCGATCACCCCGCTGCCCAAGTTCCACGAGGAGAACGTCCAGGTCTTCCGGGAGGAGATCGCCCACCGCGGCCTGTCGGTCGTCGTCGCCGTCCGGGAGTGCCTCGAGGAAGCCAAGAAGAAGAACAAGCTGGAGGAGCCCAGTGAGCGACATCCGCAAGCAGGACATCATCCTGGCCGGCGTCGGCGGGCAGGGCATCCTGTCCATCGCCTTCGTCATCGACAACGCCGCCCTCGCAGGACGGGCTCCACGTCAAGCAGGCCGAGGTCCACGGCATGGCCCAGCGGGGCGGCGCCGTGACCGTCCCACCTGCGGCTGTCGAACGAGCGCGATCTGGAGCGACCTCATCCCGCGCGGGCGGGGCCGACCTGATCCTGAGCGTCGAGCCGCTGGAGGCCCTGCGCTACCTCGACTTCCTCAAGCCCGACGGCCGGATCGTGACCAGCGCGACCCCCTTCGTCAACATCCCCGACTATCCCGACATCGGCCGGTCCTGCTGGCCGGCATCCGGGCCCTGCCCGGCAGCGTCATCGTCGACACCGAGACCCTGGCCAAGGAGGCCGGCACCGGCCGGGCCCAGAACACGGTCATGCTCGGCGCGGCCGCCCGCTTCCTCATCCTCGCGAGGAGACGGCCTGCTGCGAATACGTCCGGGTCCTCTTCGAGCGGCGCGGGCGACAAGATCCTGGAGGCCAACCTGAAGGCCTTCGAGCTGGGCCGGCAAGCGGCGGCCTGAGGCGCCATGACCATCGACTTCAAGGCCATCGACCGGATCTTCGCCGCGGCCGAGACGGACGGCCGGATCGTTCCTCTTCGAGCACGAGGTCTACGCGATGCTCTGGCCGCGGCCGGCGTGCCGACGCCCCGCCTCCTCTTCGTCCCGCCGGGGCCGGCACGGTCGCGGCCGCCAGGACCTGGCCGGCTTCGACTCGGCCGAGGTCGTCCTCAAGATCGTCTCGCCGCTCATCCACCACAAGACCGACGTCGGCGGCGTCGCCTTCGTCAAGACCGACGCCGGCCGCGGTCAACGCCGGCCTCAAGGCCATGGCGGCCGACGTCCCGGGCCGCTTCCTCGCCTGGCTGGCGGAGCAGAGCCCGGCGGAAGCCGAAGCGCCTGACGCCGGAGGCCGTGGCCGCGATCTGCGCGGCGTCCTGATCTGCGAGAAGGTCGACTTCGAGAAGTTCGGCTTCGGCACCGAGCTCCTGCTCGGCGTCCGCAATTCCCGCGAGTTCGGGCCGGTCGTCTCCCTGGGCGCGGGCGGCGTCGAGGTCGAGTATCTCAACGCCCGTCTCAAGGAAGGCCGGGCCGTGTCCATGGCCTCGGCCCATCTCCTGGCGCGGCGAGGCGATCCTGCCCCACCTCGAGCCCGCTGGCCGTCTTCGACAAGCTGGTCAAGCCGTTCCGCGGCCGGCCCGCCGCTCGCTGCCGCCCGAGGCCCTGGCCGAGACGCTACGCCGGCTTCCTCGACCTGGCCGCCCACTATTCGCCCTTCGCCGGCGGCGACGGCGTTCGTCATCGAGGAGGCCGAGGTCAATCCCTTCGTCGTGCCGCGGCGGCCGGCTCGTCCCGCTGGACGGGCTGTGCCGCTTCTCCCGGGCCCACGTCGACGTCCACGACCGGCCGGTCGCCGGCATCGGCCACCTGCTCAAGCCCGCGTCGGTCGGCCGTCATCGGCGTCTCCGAGAAGATGAACATCGGCCGCGTCATCCTGCGCAACATCCTCAAGATGGGCTTCGCCCAGGAGCGCGTCTACGTCGTCAAGCCGGGCCTGGCCGAGATCGACGGCTGCCGCTGCGTCCCCTCCGTCGCCGACCTGCCCGAGACGGTCGACCTCTTCGTCCTGACCCTGGGCGCCGAGCAGTGCGACGACGTGATGCAGCGACCTCATCGCCCACGGCAAGGCCCGCTCGGTCATCCTCATCGCCGGCGGCATGGGCGAGAAGCAGGGCGACGCAGTCGATCGAGGGCCGCATCCAGGCGCTCCTCGCCGAAGGCCGGGCCGAGGGCCGGACGACCCCGGTCGTCAACGGCGGCAACTGCCTGGGCATCTACTCCAAGCCCGGCCGCTACGACACGACCTTCATCCCCGAGTACAAGCTGCCGCTTCCCCAAGCGTCCGACTCGGCCGAGCTCGTCTACGTCAGCCAGAGCGGCGCCTTCATGATCTGCCGGATCAGCCAGCTGGACCGCGATCGAGCCGCTCTACGCCGTCTCCCTGGGCAACCAGATCGACCTGCGGGTCTCCGACTACCTGAACTACCTCAAGGACGATCCCGAGGTCCGGATCTTCGCCGTCTACATCGAGGGCTTCAAGCCCGGCGACGGCTACCTGACGGCCCGGGCGGCCCGGGAGATCCTCAAGACGCCCGGCCGCTACGTCGTCGTCTACAAGAGCGGGCGGACGCCCGAGGGCCGGCTGGCCACGGCCAGCCACACGGCCTCGGTGGCCGGCGACTACGGCGTCTGCCGGGCCGTCCTGGAGGAGGCCGGCGTCATCGTGGCCGAGACCCTGGCCGAGTTCGAGAGCTTCATCGGCCGCCCTGCCGTCGCTGGGCGGCCGGTCCGCCGCCGGCAACCGGGTCGGGCTGATCAGCAACGCCGGGTTCGAGTGCGTGATCATGTCCGACAACCTCGAAGAACGGCGAGCGGCTCGAGCTGGCCGCCTTCTCCGAGGCGACCAAGACGCGCCTGGCCGCGATCCTGGCCCCGGCCGGGATCGACAAGCTCCAGGACGTCAAGAACCCGATGGACACGACCCCGACGGCCGACGACGCCGCCTTCGGCGAGTGCGCCCGGGCCATCATGGAGGATCCCGAGCGTCGACTGCGCCGTCATCTCGCCCGTGCCCATGACCCAGGCCCTGCAGACGCTGGCCCCGGGCGAGGGCCATGCGGAGTCCATCGACGCGCCCGGCAGCACTGCCGCTCGCGGATGATCGAGATCTTCCGGGCGAGCCGCCAAGCCGGTGGTCGTCAACATCGACGCCGGCGCGCCCTACGATCCCATGGCCGCCATGCTCGAGGCGGCCGGCATGCCGGTCTTCCGGCGGTCGGACGAGGCCGTCAAGTTCCTGCGCCGGCTGGCCGCGCCGCAGCTCCGCCTGCGGGCGCTCTACGGCCGGAAGGAATGATGGAGCGGATCGCGGCCGACCTGGCCGTCCTGGGAGGCGGGGAGGCGGGCATCGCCGCCGTCGTCCAGGCCTCCGAGATGGGGGCCACGGTCGGCCGTCGTCGAGCGGGCCGCCCAGCTCGGCGGCGCCTGCGTCTTCACCGGGACCCTGCCCAGCAAGGTCTTCTCCATCTCGGCCGGCGTCTATCGAGCTGCTGGCAGAAGATCAAGAATTTCGGGATCAAGGCGCGAGGGCGGATTCAAGCTCGACTACAAGGAAGTCCTGGCCAGCCGGTCCCGCATCACCCGCTGCGACCAGGGCGTCATCGGCGCCCACCTGCGCGGGCCGAACATCCGGGTCGTCCGCGGCGAGGCCGTTCTGCGGGACGCGCGGCATCTCCCGTCCGGACGCCGGACGGGGCCGAGAGTCGAGATCGAGGCGCCGCGCCTGGTCCTGGCCGCCGGCTCGCGGCCGTTCCAGGTCCCCGGCCTGCCCACGGACGGCCGGGCCCTGCTCTCGACCGACGACCTGGTGGACATGCCGGAGCTTCCGGCCCGGATGATCATCGTCGGCGCCGGGGTCATCGGCTGCGAATACGCCTTCATCTTCCGGACCTTCGGCGTCGAGATCGTCCTGATCGAGAAGGTCGAGCGGGCCCTGCCCGGCCAGGACAGGGACATCGTCGCGGTCATCGAGAAGGAGATGAAGCGGCGCGGCATCCGGTTCCTGCCCGGGACCGTCGCTGCGGGATTACGAGGCTCGGAGCCGACGGCCGCCCGTCCGTGACGACCGACAAGGGCGAGCGCATCGAGTCGGACAAGGTCCTGGTCTGCGTCGGCCGCACGCCGGCCACGGCCGGTCTGGGACTCGAGGAGGCCGGCGTCAAGCTGGGGCCAAGGGCCAGGTCCTGGCCGACGACCGCCTGCGGACTTCCGTCCCCGGCGTCTACGCCGCCGGCGATGTCCTGGGCCGCTGGATGCTTTCCGCCACCGGCATCCTGGAAGGGGCGGTGGCCGCCGAGAACGCGCTGGGCGGGGACCGCGTCCTGGACGAGCGCTTCGTCCCCAGCGGCATCTACACCCAGCCCGAGATCGGCGCCGTCGGCCTGACCGAGGAAGCAGCGCGCGGCGGCCGGGCTATCGAGCTCCGTCGTCGGGACCTGCACCTATTCGGGGCTGGTCAAAGCCTGCGCCACCTATTCTTATATGCCCGGGCTGATCAAGATGATCTTCGACCGCGGCACGCACCGGCTTCTGGGCGCCCACCTGGTCGGGATCGGAGGCGGCCGAGCTCGTCCACTGAGCTTTCGCATGGCCCTGCGGCTGGGCGGCCACGGCCGAGGACTTCGCCTACTCGATCTACCACCATCCCAGCCTGTCCGAAGGCTTCCGCGAGGCGGCCCGCGACGCCCTGGCCCAAGCGGGTTAATCTTCCAGAAGTGGTAGGGCGGGGAATCGGCCGGGCTTGACGCCGCCGCCGCGGCGGGACATAATAGGGGCGAATCGTTCAATCCGGAGGCGCTCATGCATCGTGGAATCGTCTTCGTCCTGCAGCCTGATCCTTTCGATCCTGATCGCCGGCCGCGAACCGCCGCGGTTGCACAGACTCGTGCCCGCGTCCGTCCCGCGGCCCGAGTACCCGCGGCCCGGATTTCGTCCGGGCCGATGGCTGAACCTCAACGGCGATTGGGCCTTCGCCCTCGACCTGTCCGACTCGGGCGAGGAGCGCGGGATGCCGGCCGGCTGCGGGCTTCGACCGGACGATCCGCGTCCCCTTCGCCCCGGAAAGCCCGCTTTCGGGAATCGGGAACCTCGATTTCATGCCCGCCGTCTGGTACAAGCGGAGCTTCACGGTCCCGGAGGCCTGGCGCGGCCGCCGGATCTTCCTCAACTTCGAGGCCGTCGATTACGAGACCACGGTCTGGATCAACGGCAAGAAAGCGGGCGGGCACGAGGGCGGCTATCACGCCCTTCTCCCTGGACATCACGGACCTGCTGGCGCCCAAGGACAACGTCCTGGTCCTGCGGGCCCGGGACGACGTCCGTTCGGGCCGCCAGCCGACCGGCAAGCAGAGCGAGCCGCTTCGCCTCCTACGGCTGCGTCTACCGCCGCACCACCGGCATCTGGCAGACGGTCTGGCTCGAGCCGGCCCCGGCCGTCCGGATCGAGCGCTACAAGGCTTCGCTGCCGACATCGACAACGGCGAGGCCAACCTGCACGTCTATTTCAACGCCGCGCCCGGCGGCGGGGACGGTGACGGCCAAGGTCTCGTTCCAGGGCCGGCCGGTCGCCTCGCTGACCAAGAAGGCCGACCGGATCGTCCGCTTCGCCTTCGCCGTCAAGGATCCCAAGCTCTGGGACCTGCGCACGCCCAACCTCTACGACGTCGAGCTCGTCTACGAGAAGGACAGGCCGGCGGTCGGACCGGGCGGCCGGATACTTCGGCCTGCGCAAGTTCGAGGTCCGGGGCGGCAAGTTCGTCCTCAACAACCGGCCGCTCTTCCAGCGGACCGTCCTGGACCAGGGCTTCTATCCGGACGGCATCTATGACCGCGCCGGACGACGCGGCCCTGAAGCGGGACATCGAGCTGTCCATGGCCTCGGGCTTCAACGGCGCCCGGCTCCACCAGAAGGTCTTCGAGCGGCGCTTCCTCTACTGGGCCGACAAGCTCGGCTACCTCGTCTGGGGCGAGTTCCCCGACTGGGGCCTCGACCTGGGCCGGCCCGAAGCCTATCCTGACCTTCGCCCGCGAATGGACCGAGGCCGTGGAGCGCGACCTCAACCACCCCGCGCTCATCGGCTGGTGCCCGTTCAACGAACGGTGGGGGAACCACTTCCCCGGGCCTGATCCCCGCGGTCTTCAAGCTGACCAAGCTGCTCGACCCGTCGCGGCCGGTCATCGACGCCTCGGGCGGCTGGCACCACGTCGCGCCCGACGTCTACGACGCCCACGACTACGACCAGGACCCGGCCACTTTCAAGGCCCGCTACGACGGCCTCCTGGCCTCGCCGCCCAAGATCTACGTCAACGGCGGCCCGGAGCGCAACGTCCCCTACGCCGGCCAGCCCTACTTCGTGAGCGAGTACGGCGGCATCTGGTGGAACCCCGGCCAGAAGGACGACAAGGCCTGGGGCTACGGCGACCGGCCCAAGTCGCCGGCGGAATACCTGGACCGCTTCAAGGGCCTGACCGAGGTCCTGCTCGACAACCCGGCCGTGGCCGGGTTCTGCTACACCCAGCTGACCGACGTGGAGCAGGAGGTCAACGGCCTGCTGACCTTCGACCGCCGGCCCAAGCACGATCCGGCTTATTTCTTCAGGTCAACCAGCGCCGGGCGGCGATCGAGAAGTAGCCTGATCTCCGTTTCCGGGGAAAGCGTTCCTCTGGTAGAATGTGCCCGAGACCAGGGAGGGTATCAACTTGGGCAAGAAACGAGCTATTCCGCTCTTCCCGCCGTGGCCGCGGCGATTCTGTTCCTCGGCCCGGGGCGGGCCGGCGCGCGCTGCGGACAAGGACTACCACTTCCCCGACGTCCGGATCGCCATCCAGGTCGACCGCGACGGGACCTTCACGGTCGAGGAGCGCCGGACCTATGACTTCCGCGGCTCCTTCAGCTGGGCCGACCTGACTATCCCGCTGGCCTTCGGACGGCACGGACCGAGCGGCGTCGTCGCGATCGAAGGCTTTTCCGGTCGAGGATGAGGCCGGCCGGCCGCTGCGGCTGGAGGCGGGCCGGGACAGGACGGAATTCAAGGCCAAGTGGTTCTACCACGCCCAAGACGAGCGGCGGACATTCCTCATCCGATACCGGGTCCGCGACGGCGATCCTGAGCTACCCGGACGTCAGCGAGCTCTATTGGCAGGCCATCGGCGACGGCTGGATCAAGCCGACGGACCGGGCCGAGGTTGTCGTCACCCTGCCCGAGCCGCTGGCCTCGTCCTCGGACATGCTCGTTTACGGCCACGGCCCGCTCTCGGGGATGTCGGAGATCGTCGACGGCCGAACCGCCCGCTTCGCGGCC
Source organism: uncultured Coriobacteriia bacterium (assembly GCA_963768865.1). Lineage (GTDB taxonomy): Bacteria > Actinomycetota > Coriobacteriia > Anaerosomatales > CAVYJL01 > CAVYJL01. The sequence goes on from CAVYJL010000002.1 coordinate 50,467, forward strand.
ACGGACTTCCGGCCGGGCAGTTCCTGGAGATCCGGGTCGTCTGGCCGGCCGGGATCGTGACGGCGATCCCGCGACCGGGATGGACAAGGCTTCCATCATGGCCGAGGAGGCGGGCTACGTCGGGACACGATCGCCCGGGCCATCGACTACAAGCACGCGCGGTCCGGAAGAACCGGCGCAAGACGATCCTGCTCGCGGTCTGGCTGGTCTGGCTTCGTCGTCGGACCTCTTATCTTCCTGGCCGTCTACATGCCCGCTCTGGCGGCGGAAAGGCCGCGAGTACGACGTGCCGAACGCGCCCGAGTATGTCCACGAGCCGCCTTCGAGCCTGCCGCCCGCCCTGGTCGAGCATCTCCGTCAGCAGGGCGGCCTGACCTCGCCGCGGGCCTTCACGGCCACGATCTTCGACCTGGCCCGGCGCGGCTTCATCCGGGTCGAGGACCGCCGGTCGAGAAAGCGGGCTGTTCGGTCCGAAGGAGAAGACCGAGACGACGCTGACGCTGGTCGACCTCGAGCCGAAGGCCGGCGCGCGCGGCCGCCGGGCCGAGCCCCTCCGTCCGTTCGAGAGCGTCGGTCCTGGAGATCGTCTTCGGCCAGGCCGGCGGAGGGCAGGTCCAGCCGGGCGATTCGCTGACCCTCGACGAGCTGAAGAACCTGGCTGCGAAAGGATTCCACCGACTTCCAGAGCTGGTTCACCAAGTGGGGCGGAGGCCATCAAGCCGAGGGCAAGGCCCTGGGCTTCCTGGAGCCCGAATCCCTCAAGCTGCGCAAGACGGTCGGGCTGGCCTTCCTCCCCGCGGCCTTGCTGACCATCAACGTCCCGCTCATCGTCCTGTCCGGAGCCCTCGCCCCCAAGCTGGCCCGCCGCACCCGGGCCTGGATGGAGGAGGACGTCCAAGTGGAAAGGGCTTGGAGAGGTTCCTCAAGGATTTCGGGGAGTTCAAGGACCTGCCGCCCCAGGCCTACGTCCTGTGGGAGAGCTATCTCGTCTACGGCATCCTCTTCGGCCAGGCCCGCAAGATTCTCAAGGCGCTGCCCGGTCATCCTGCAGGACCAGCGGGCCGTCGCGCCCGTTCTGGTACTTGGGCTTGAGCCATGGCCGGCTTGGACGGCTTCGCCTCCTTGCCCAGGCGGCATCGAATCGACGGCCTCGACCATCGAGCACGCCAGCACCTCGGCCTCCCATTACTCTTCGGGCGGCGGGGGCGGCTTCAGCAGCGGCGGCGGCGGCGGCGGTGGCGGGGGCGGGGGCGGCGCCGGATGATCCCGGCCTCCGGCCGGCCGGGCTCCCTTCCGCGGCGCGCTTTTGATACAATGACGGCGATGAGTCAAGCCCGCGGCGGCCGCTTCCTTCTTCTCGGCGTTCTGGCATGCTCTCGGTCGCTGGCCGGGCGTCCGCCCAGACCGCCCCGGCCCGATCGCGGCCAAGCTCCTTCCCGCCGAGGCCGCTGGGCTGGACCGCCGAGCCGCCAAGGACGCAGGTCTACGACGCCGAGACGATCTTCGACTACATCGACGGCGCGGGCGAAGTCTACCGGGCCTACAACATGAAAGCCCTGGTCTCGCGCCGGTTCCGCAAAGACGGGCGGCCCGACATCATCGCCGACCTCTTCGACATGGGCTCGTCCGCCGACGCCTTCGGCGTCTTCACCCACGACCTGGACGGGGAGGACTGGGCGCTCGGGCAGGGCAGCCTCTACAAGGGCGGCCTGCTCGACGATCTGGAAGGGCCGCTACTTCGCCGCGCTCTACGCCGAGGAGGAGACCGACGAGTCCAAGGCGGCCTTGCGGGAGATGGGCCGCCGAGCTCGCGGCGGCGCTGCCCGGCGAGCGGGGCCAAGCCGGATCTTCTGGCGGCGCTGCCGTCCGGCTACGACGATCCCGCGGCGGGTCCGCTTTCTGCACAGCCCGGTCATCCTGAACTATCATTTCTCTCTGGCCGCCGAAAACGTCCTCGGGCCTCGACGCAGCAGACGGATGCCGTCCTGGCCGGGCGGCGGACAAGAGCGCCCTGCTCGTCGTCCGCTATCCCGACCCGGGCCGGGCCGCAGTCCGCGCTGCGCGGCTTTCCGGTCGGCGCTGATGCCCGGACGCGCGAGCGGGACGGGCCTTCCGGGCCGCGGACGGGACCTGGACGGCGGCCGGCGCGGAAAGGCCGTCGTCGTCGTCGGTGCTGCGGGCCGCGATCGGCCGAAGACGGCGGCCGAAGCCGTCGCGGCGGACGTCGAGCGAGTCGAAATAAAGACCGACAGACAAGGAGAAGGCCATGAAGAAAGCCATCGTCAGCCGGCGGGATTTCCTCAAGGCGGCCGCGGCGGTCGCGCCCTTCGCCGGGACGGTCGGCTGCTGCTGCCTCGGCAAAGGCGGCCGTCGCAAGACCGAGGACACGCCGGCCGGACAGGCCACGATCACCTCGGTCAGCCGGACAAGTCGCGGGTCGTCCTGGTCCGCGACGCCAAGGCCGTCGGCGAAGGCCGCAAGATCGATCGCCGCCGTCGTCCAGGCCATGCTGGACGACGCGGTCATGACGCCTCTTCGGGGAGAAGGATCCCGTCGCGGCCTGGAAGCGGATCGTCAAGCCCGACCGACGTCGTCGGCATCAAGACCAACGCCTGGAACTACCTGCCGACCGGCTCCGGAGCTCGAGCAGGCCATCCAGCGGCGGGTCATGGACGCGGGCGTCCCGGCGGACAAGATCGCCATCAAGGACCGGGGCGTGCTGGACGACCCGATCTTCCAGGCGGCCACGGTCCTGATCAACGCCCGCCCGGCCCGGGTCCACTACTGGGCCGGCATGGGCAGCTGCATCAAGAACTACATCATGTTCGTGCCCAAGCCGTCCGACTACCACGCCGACGCCTGCGCCGACCTGGCCTCGATCTGGTCGCTGCCGGTCGTCAAGGGCAAGACCCGGCTGAACATCCTGTCCATGCTGACGCCGCAGTTCCACAACATCGGGCCGCGCGGCTTCTCCGAGAAGTACCTCTGGACCTACGGCGGCCTGCTCGTCGGGCAGGACCCGGTGGCCGTCGACGCCACCGGCTACCGCATCATCCAGGCCCGCCGCCGGCAGGAGTTCGGCGAGGACAAGCCGCTCGAGACCTCGGCCCACCACATCGAGCTGGCCGACACCCGGCACAAGCTGGGCAACGCCGATCCGGCCCCGATCGAGCTCGTCAAGCGCGGCTGGGAGGAGGGGATCTCTCATCTGATGCCGATCTACGAGTACCGCTGCGCGCGCCTGCGGCCGCAAGTCGACGTTCGTGACCCTGTCCGTCGGCGCCGCGCTCGATCCGGTCTGCCAGCATTGCGGGAGCAAGGACGTCCGCAAGCTCGTCTCCCGGGTGGCCGTCCTGCGCTCCGAGGAGAGCCGGATGGACAGCCTGGACGATCCCTCCGCCCTGGCCGGACTGGACGAGAACGACCCCGCCTCCATGGCCCGCTGGATGAAGAAGATGGGCAAGGAGATGGGCGAGGACGCCGGGCCGGACTTCGAGCAGGAGATCGACCAGGCCGTCCACGAGGCGGAGCAAGGCGGGGGCGGAATGGACGGCGGCCCCGGCGGTGATGACGACGACCTGGGCGGCGGGGCTGCGGACGATCCGGGAGACGCCGGGGACTGAGCTCGCGCCTTGACAGCTCTCCGCGCCGCCCGCTATAGTGACGGCCTGCGATACGGCCGCTTCAATCTCCGGCCGCTTCCTCCAAGGTGATCCCATGATCAACGCATCCGATTTGAAGAAGGGCGACGTGGCCAAGATCGACGGCGCCCCGCATATCGTCGAGAACGTCTCGGTCCAGAAGCCCAGCGCCCGCGGCTCGTCCTCGCTCTACAAGCTCCGCTTCCGCAACCTCCTGACCAAGCGCAAGGTCGACCTGGTCTTCCGGGGCGACGACATGCTCGAGGAGGCCGACTTCGAGCGGCGGCCCGTCCAGTACCTCTTCGGCGACGATTCCTCGATGCACCTTCATGGACCTCCAGGATTACAGCCAGTTCGCCCTGACCAGGGAGGACCTGGAGGAGGAATGGCCCTACATCACCGAGGGCCTGGAGGGCATCATCGCTCTGATCTCGGACGGCCGGGCCGTCGGCCTCCAGCTCCCCCTTGCGGTGGCCATGACCATCGTCGAGACGTCCCCGGCCGTCAAGGGCGGCTCGGCCACCTCGCGGACCAAGCCGGCCACCCTGACGCACCGGGCTGGTCATCCAGGTGCCCGAGTATCTGACCAGCGGCGAAATCGTCCGCGTCGACACCCGGACGGGCGAATACGTCGGCAAGGCCTGATCGTCCGAGACTCCCCGCTCCCGCAGCTTCTCCCCGAGCCTTGGCATGGAAAACCCGACCGACGATCTTCTGTCCGGCCTGACCGAAAGCCAGCGGGCCGCCGTCGTCCACGGCGACGGTCCGATGCTCGTCCTGGCCGGGCCCGGCTCGGGCAAGACCCGGGTCATCACCCACCGGATCGCCCGCCTGATCCGGGAGCGGCGTGCGGCCGGAGCCGCATCCTGGCCCTGACCTTCACCAACAAGGCGGCCGAGGAGATGCGCAGCCGCCTGCGGGCGATGGACGTCCCGCCCGGGGCGCTCCTCTGCACGTTCCACAGCCTGTGCGTCCGCATGCTGCGGGAATTCGCCGACCGGGCCGGCCTGCCGGCCGGGTTCAGCATCTACGACCAGTCCGACCAGAAAGCCGTTCTGGCCGACGTCCTGCAAGGACGAGAAGCTCGACCCCAAGGACTTTCCGCCCGGCCCGGGTCCTGCGCCAGATCAGCGTCCTCAAGAACCACCTGATGACGTCCGCGGACGGCGCCGTCGCGCGGCCTGGTCGACCTCCCGGCCGTCCTCCTGGGCGACGTCTCCGCCGCTTACCAGAAGAAGCTCGAGGCCGCCGGGGCCCTGGATTTCGACGACCTCCTGGTCCAGACGGCCCGCCTGCTGGAGAAGGACGCCGAGCTTCGGGAGCGGCTGTCGCGCCGCTAGCTGCTATCTTCTGGTCGACGAGTACCAGGACACCAACACCTGCCAGTACCGGATCGCCCGGGCTCTGTCCTCCGGCCACGACAACCTCTTCGTCACCGGCGATCCCGACCAGTCCATCTACGGCTGGCGCGGCGCCGACATCGAGAATATCCTGGCCTTCGAGCGCGACTTCCCGGCCGCTCCGGTGGTCCGGCTGGAGGAGAACTTCCGTTCCTCGCCCCAGGTCCTGCGGCTGGCCGACGAGCTGATCAAGGCCAACGCCCGGCGCAAGGAGAAGATGCTCATCGCCCGCAAGCCCGGACGGGAAGCCCGCCGCGGCTCTATCGCTTCCTGGACGAGCGGGACGAAGCCCGGGGGACGGCGGACCTGGGTCCGCGGCCTGCACGAGGGGCAGGGCGTGGACTACCGGCGCATCGCCGTCTTCTACCGGACCAACGCCATGAGCCGGGTCGTCGAGGAGGCCCTGATCCAGGCCGCCGTTCCCTACCAGATCGTCAAGGGCGTGGAGTTCTTCCACCGCCGCGAGGTCAAGGACATGCTGGCCTATCTGCGGCTCCTGCTCAACCCGGCCGACGAAGTGTCGCTCCTGCGGGTCATCAACCGTCCGGCCCGGGGCATCGGGGAGACGACCGTGGAGCGGCTGGCCGCGCGGGCCCGGGCCGGCGGGCACGGGCTTGTGGGACGTCCTGCGGCGATCCGTCCGGCGTGCCGGGACTGCCGCCCGCGGCCGCCGCTCCGGATCGGCAAGTTCGTCGCCCTGATCGAGGACCTGCGGCGCGCGGCTCGGACCGGCCCGGTGGCCGACATCGTCCGCGACGTCTATCTCCGGAGCGGGCTCAAGGACGCTCTTCGTCGAGGAAAAGGACACGGATGCGGCCGAGAACGTCGAAGAGCTCATCCGCTCGGCCGCTCAGTATCGACGAGGAGGAGGCCGAGACGGCTTCCGCCCGGCGGGCGAGCCGCGCGGCCTCCGGCTATCTCCAGCGGACGGCCCTCATCAGCGACATCGACTCCTACGACGAGCAGTCGGGCGCCGTCTCGCTGATGACGCTCCACAGCGCCAAGGGCCTGGAGTTCGAGGCGGTGATGATCGTCGGCGTCGAGGAGGGGATCATCCCACACGTCCGCAGCGTCGAGGACGGCCGCGACCTGGAGGAGGAGCGGCGGCTTCTCTTCGTCGGCATCACCCGGGCCGAGCGGTTCCTGGCCCTGAGCCACGCCTTGTCGCGGGCCGATCCACGGCGGCCCCCGGCCGGCCGTCCCGTCCTCGTTCCTCCGCGACCTGCACCGGGCTGGAGGTCGTCTCCACGTTTCCCTTCGCGCCCGGCGTTGTCGGGCAGCCGGCGCGGGCCGCCTCGACGCCCAAGGGCTTCGTCCCCGACTGGGCCGCGCCGCGACGGTCGCCCCGGCCGCCGAGCCCGAGACGATGTCCGGCTTCCGGATCGGCCAGCGGGTCCGTCACCCGGCCCTGGGCGAGGGCCGGATCGAGAGCTTCGTGCCGGGCGGGACGGCCGGCCGGGCCGTGATCCAGTTCGACCAGGGCGCCCGCCTGATCATGGGCCTTCTGGCCGCCAAGCTCGAAGCGCTGGACTGACGGCTCGCACGGCGAATTGACTTCGCACGATCCGTTTTGTTATCTGATAGAGGAATTCTTTCAGCCGGCGCCGCCGCGCCAAGGGAGGGTCGCCCGTGTCGTTCCTGGAAATCGCCGCCGTCGAATCCTGCTTTTTCTGGCCGTCTCTGGACCTTCCTCGTCGATCCTGCTGCGGCGGCGCCCGTCGGACGAGGCCGTCGCCGCTCTTGCCCCGGCTGGAGGAGCTGGCCCGCGGCCAGGACCGGATCGGCCGCGAGGTGAAGGACGATCTCGCCCGCGGCCGCGAGGAGTCGTCCGGGCAAGTCGCGGGCCCTGCGGGAGGAGACGGCGGCCTCGCTGCGATGGCGTCAACGACTCCGTCCTCCGGCAGGTCGCGGAACTTGTCGCCTTGTCCAAGCAGCAGATGGACGGCTTTTCGGCCCAGCTGGGGCGCCTGACCGAAAGCAACGAGCAGAAGTTCGACGGCCTGCGCTCGACCGTCGAGACGAAGCTGGCCCAGATCCAGGCCGACAACGCCGGCAAGCTCGAGGAGATGCGCCACACGGTCGACGAGAAGCTCGAGGGCACGCTGGAGCGCCGGCTCGGCGAGTCCTTCAAGCTGGTCAGCGACCGGCTGGAGCAGGTCCACAAGGGGCTCGGCGAGATGCAGGCGCTGGCGACCGGCGTCGGCGACCTGAAGAAGGTCCTGACCAACGTCAAGACCCGCGGGCACCTGGGGCGAGATGCAGCTCGGCAACCTCCTGGAGGACATCCTCGTCCCGGACCAGTACGAACTCAACGTGGCCACCCGGCCGGGCAGCGCGGAGCGGGTCGAGTTCGCGATCAAGCTCCCGGGCCGCGACGACCGGGACGGCGAGGCGGTCTGGCTGCCCATCGACGCCAAGTTCCCCAAGGAGGACTACGAGCGCCTGGTGGAGGCCGCCGAGCGCGCCGACCCGGCCGCGGTGGAGGAGGCCGGGAAGCAGCTCGAGAGTCCGGCTGAAGGCCGAGGCCAAGGACATCCGCGACAAGTACCTCGACCCGCCCTACACGACGGACTTCGGAATCCTCTATCTGTCGACCGAGGGCCTCTACGCCGAGGCCCTGCGCCGGCCCGGCCTGGCGGAGGCCCTGCAGCGCGACTACCGGGTCAACGTCGCCGGACCGACGACGCTGGCGGCGCTCCTCAACAGCCTGCAGATGGGCTTCCGGACCCTGGCCATCGAGAAGCGCTCGAGCGAGGTCTGGACCGTGCTGGGCGCGGTGAAGACCGAGTTCGGGAAGTTCGGCGACGTCATCGAGAAGGTCCAGAAGAAGATCCAGGAGGCGGGCAATGTCATCGACGACGCCCGTACCCGGACGCGAGCCATCGAGAGGAAGCTCCGGCAGGTCCAGGAGCTGCCGGCGGCCGAAGCCGAAGCTCCTCGGAGACGCCGGCGGATTCGGCGAAGGCGAAGAGGACGACGCGGCGAGACGGCTGCTCCGGAGGCCGACGAAGGACTGACCAGGCGAGCCCAGTGTCCTCGAACGGAGACACCGATGGAGAACGATCGCCGCAAGGAATTGATCCGGCAATACAAGGACAACCCGCCTCCGGCCGGGGTCTTCCAGATCCGCAATTTGATCAACGGGAAGGTCTATGTCTCCAGCGCGCCAGTGTGGACGGCAAGCTGAACAGCCAGCGGTTCATGCTGCAGGCGGGCGGACACGTCAACAAAGGGCTGCAGGCGGATTGGACGCAGCAGAAGCCCGAGGATTTCGTTCTTGAGGTTTTGGAATATCTGAAGCCGTCGAGCCCGGACGCTTCGCGCCCTCACCGTCCGCGCGGAGCTCGCCGATTTGGAAAAGCGCTGGCTGGAAAAGCTGCGACCTTACGGCGACAGGGGATACAACAAGCCGCCGGCTTGAAATCGAGGGGTTCGGCCGGAACGCAGATCCCGGAGACGTCAGCTCCGCGGGCCGAAGATGGCCGTGCCGATCCGGACCCGGGTCGCGCCTTCCTGCACGGCGACGCGGTAGGAGTGGCTCATGCCCATGGACAGCACTTCCATCTCGACGCCGGGAAGCGCGAGATCCCGGAAGCGCTCGAAGAGCTCTCGGGTCGTCTTGAAATAGGGCCGGGAGTCTTCCGGGTCGCCTTCGAACGGGCCCATGGTCATGAGTCCCCGGACCCGCAGGCGCGGAAGGGCCGGCGACGGCCCGCAGAAGGGCCTCGGCTTCGGCCGGCCGGACGCCCGCCTTCTGCCCCTCCTCACCGCTGTTGATCTCGATCAGGATGGGAAGAGTCTTGCCCGCGGCCGCGCAGCGCTTGTCGAGCTCGCGGGCCAGGTCGAGCGAATCGACGGTCTCGACCATGTCGAAGATCTCGACCGCCTTCTTGGCTTTGTTGGTCTGGAGGTGGCCGATGAGGCTCCAGGTGCAGCGCGATCCGACCGCGGCCCGGGCGGCCTGGGCCTCCTGGACGTAGTTCTCGCCGATGATGCGGATCCCGGCCTCGACGCTTCGAGAATCTCCTCGGGCGTGCGGGTCTTGGCCGCCGCGGCCAGCTCGACGCCGGGCGGCAGCTCGGCCAGAATGCGGTGGACGTTGTCGCGGATCGCAGACATGATACCGGCCTCCTTGACCTATTCTAACAGAAATCAGGGCCGGGAGACGCATCCCGCCGGTCCGGCCGAACGGTCGAATCGGCCCAGACGGCCTGAGGCGCTTGTTCAAAACAATTAGTATTCTGATGTAGTTTATCGTGACGGAAATCTCCGTTCATGGTTATCGAGCGAATAAATCTGACATCGGGGCGTTGCTTCCATGTAAGCAATCAGGGGCTCAGTTTTCAAGGGATCGGTCACGACTTCGCCTTTGAAGTCTGGGGTTGAGCTTGATGTTTTAAGTGCAGATTTCGAGGTGCCCCGATCGGTCTTTTCGTCCTTAAGAATTCACGGGCCCCTTCCAGATACGTGGCGATGGCTTTATGGTTCAGCTTCCCATCATAAGTGTACTTCTCCTCTTCCATTGTGATCGACCTGGGTAGGCTACCTTGTGGTTCGGACGGACAACAAAGTCCGCCGAATGATTAAACCGGCCTTCGTCCGCTCGTTCTTCGGACTCTCCCTGAAAAATTGAGGGTCGCGGCGCCGCTAATGGTTTCGCGATTCCCCCGCTTCTCGGGTAAAAGCCGGACGTCAACCGTCAACAACCGGCCCCGGTTCTGCTATAATCCCCTCATGACCATCCGGGAACAGTTGGAGGAGATCGAGGCCCAGATCCTCTCGCCCAAGGCCTGCCTGAGCCGCGCCAGCCAGGGCCGGGTCCGGCCCGAGGCGCCGCACGCCTTCCGCACGGCCTTCCAGCGCGACCGCGACCGCATCCTCCACTCCAAGTCCTTCCGCCGCCTGAAGCACAAGACCCAGGTCTTCCTGTCGCCCTACGGCGACCACTACCGGACGCGGCTGACCCACACCCTCGAGGTCTCGGCCGATCGCCCGGACGATCGCCCGGGCCCTCCGCCTCAACGAGGACCTGACCGAGGCCATCGCCCTGGGCCACGACCTCGGCCACACGCCCTTCGGCCACTCCGGCGAGGAGACCCTGGCCAAGCTCCTCCCCGGCGGCTTCACCCACTCCGCCCAGAGCCTGCGCGTCGTGGAGAAGCTCGAATACGAGGGCAAGGGCCTCAACCTGACCTTCGAGGTCCGCGACGGCATCGCCCGCCACTCCAAGGGCCGGGGCAAGATCCTCGACCGCCGCAAGGAGGACCTGCCGGCCGACGCTGGAAGGCCAGATCGTCCGCGTCTCCGACGTCATCGGCTACGTCAACCACGACATCGACGACGCCCTGCGGGCCGGCATCATCAAGGAGACGGACATCCCCAAGCCGCCTGGTCGGCGTCCTCGGCACGCTGGCACGCCTCGCGCATCGACAAGATGGTCGGCGACGTCATCCAGGCCAGCCTGACGGCCGGGCTGGAGCGGATCGCCATGAGCGAGCGCGATCATGAAGGCCGTGGTCGAGCTGCGCGACTTCCTCTACGAGCGCGTCTATTTCAACGACTTCGCCCGCGACGGAGCTGCGCAAGACCGAGAAGATCATCCGCGATCTTTTCGGCTACTTCCTGGAGCATCCCGAGGGCTACGTCAAGGACTATCCGGCCGGCGACGCCGCTCGACGTCCGGGTCGGCGACTTCATCGCCGGCATGACCGACCGTTACGCCCTGGACCTCTACGCGCCGGATTTTTCTGCCCCAGGCCTGGCCGATCTCGGCCAAGGGCCGCGGGAACAAGGAGGGGACCCGATGAAGACAAGGCGATCGCTGCGGCCGGCCTGGCCGTTCTTCTCCTGGCGCGGACTCGCCGCGGCCGCGGCCGTCGGGCCCGCCCGCCCAGGCCGAGAAGAAGCTGGTCATCCTGTTCACCCACGACCTGCACTCGAGCGTCCTGCCCCGACGGTCGCTCGGCCGAGGACGGCAAGCGGATCGAGCGCGGCGGCTTCGCCCGGCTCGCCACGCTCATCCGCGCGCGAGCGGGACGCCGCGGCCGGGACCGCACGCTGGTCGTGGACGGCGGCGATTTCAGCATGGGCACGCTCTTCCACACCCTGTTCGTGACGGAGGCGGCCGAGCTGCGTCTGCTGGGCCTGATGGGCTTCGAGGCTTCGACGCTGGGCAACCACGAGTTCGATTTCGGCCTGGACGGGCTGGCCGGCGCCCTGCGCGCGGCCAAGGCCAAGGGCACGCCTGCCGGCCCTGGTCGCCTCCAACATCGTCTCAGGGCGCCGGCGTCCGAGGCCGAGGCCGGCCCGGGCCGCTTTCCGCGATTATCCGGTCCGCGATTACGTCGTCCTGGAGCGGGGCGGCCTGCGCATCGGGATTTTCGGCCTGATCGGCAAGGACGCGGCCGACGATTCGCCGTTCGCCGGCCCGGTCGTCTTCCTCGATCCCGTCGCCGAGGCCAAGCGGGTCGTCGAGATCCTGCGGACCAAGGAAAAAGCGGATCTGGTGATCGCCCTGTCCCATGTCGGGACGACCGCCGATCCGGCCGATTCCGAGGACGAGAAGATCGCCCTGGCCGTGCCGGGCATCGATGTCCTGATCAGCGCCCACACCCACACCGTGCTCAAGGTCCCCCGGTTCGCCGGCCATACCATCATCGTCTCGGCCGGCTGGGGCGGCGATTTCCTGGGCCGGCTCGAAATCGCCGTCGGGGGAGACGGGAGTACGACCGCAAGTACACCGCGAACGACCCGGTGGAGCCCACGGTCAAGGGCAAGACCGTGATCAGCGCCCTCGAGCAGTACGCCGAGCGCATCACGAACCCGGAGATGACGCACCAGCTCGACGAAGAGATGGAGGCGATCACCCGCGGCGACATGACTCGTGACGGGGTCGTGCATCACTCTCGCGACCTGCTCGCCGGCATCATCGGCGTCCTGCTCCCTCGTGCCGAGGACATGGGCCAGGAGCTCAAGGACGCAACCGACGCCGACGCTACGCTGGGCAAGTGCTCGGTGTGCGGCAACGACCTGCGCATCAAGTTCTCGCCCAAGAACCGCAGCTACTTCGTGGGCTGCTCGGGTTATCCCGAGTGCGAGGTCACGTACCCGCTGCCTAAGAACTACAAGTTCGAGGCCGTGGACGAGACCTGCGCCACCTGCGGCAAACCGCAGGTCAAGCTCATAGCCTTCAAGCGGAAGCCCCAGATCGTGTGTCTCGATCCGCAGTGCCCTACGCGCAACGAGCCGGACATCACGCTGGGCAAGTGCCCCGCGCCGGACTGCGAGGGCGAGATCATCGCCCATCGCAACCCGAACTCGCTCAAGCGTTTCGCGCGCTGCACGAACTATGAGGTGTGCGAGACCTCGTACCCGCTGCCGGCTCAGGGTGAGCTCACCCCCACGGGCGAAGCGTGCGAGGCCTGCGGCGCCCCGATGATCGTGGTCCAGACCCGCCGAGGGCCGTGGCGCATCTGCGCCAACCACGAGTGCCCCACGCGCGAGCCCAAGGAGGGCACCGGCGCAAAGGGTAAGACGGGGACGAAGGCCTCGCAGGGTGGTGCCGCCAAGAAGCGCGCGCCGCGCAAGACCGCGAGCACAAAGAAGACCGCGGGGACCCGTTCCCGTTCCGCGAAAGCACCCGCCACGGAGGCATAGCATGCGCGTAGCCGCACTCCAGCTGCCCGAAAGCGATTCGGCCGCCCACGACCAGCGGGCGCTCATCGAGGCGGTGGCGGAGGCGGAGCGAGCGGGCGCCGACCTGATCGCGTGCCCCTGCCTTCCCAGACTGAAGTCCCGCTCCGAGGTGGTCGGGCGCGTCCGCGAGGCCGTTCGAGCCGCCGCGGGGCTGGCCACCGTCGTCCTGCCGTGCTCGGGCATCGCGTGCGGCGAGCCCGGACCGGCGGATGAGGCCGCGCCGGCCGCGCACGCGAGCTTCGGCTCGCTGGCCGTGCTGTGCGGGGACGAGACGCTGGATGCCGCGATGCTGGACGAGACGGCCAAAGCCCGGCCCACCGTGCTCGTGCTCCAGGTGGAGGGCGAGAGCCCGCTCCAGTCCGAGGCGCTGCGCGAATACGCCATCACCCTCTCGGAGCGCGTCTCCAGCCTCGTGCTCGTGACCTCGCGCAGCGGTGACCCCGGAGCTGCCGAGGGCGGGGCCGCCATCGTGTACGCCGGTGACGTGCTCGCCGAGGCGGGGGACGGCCCCGCCGTCCTCACGGCGGAGATCGTGGCGCCTCTGCTGCCGCCTGAGTCGCCGGGCACGGCCTTCGCGCCGCCGCCTCTGCTCGCGGAGCGCTTCGACACCCATCGGGGCGAGAAGACGCCGGTGGACTACCCGGCGGACCTGAGCTAGCCCCGCCGAGCCCGGGGGTCAGGCCACGGCCCGCCCTTCGCCACCGCTCCAGCCGCGGCCTCCCCGCACGGTGCAGTACAATCCGCAACGACCCTGCACCCGAGCTTGAGGAGCGGCCGTCCCGTGTCTGAAGCGAAAGTCACCGTAGTCGGCGCCGGAAACGTGGGCGCCTCGGCAGCTCTGCTGCTCGCGCTCAAGGGCCTCGCGGCCAACATCGTCATGGTGGACGTGGCCGAGGGCCTGCCCCAGGGCAAAGCGCTGGACATGATGCACGCGCGCTCTGTGGAGCGCTTCTCGCCGCGCGTGACCGGCACCAACGACTACGCGGACACGGCGGGCAGCGACGTGGTCGTGATCACCGCGGGCCTGCCACGAAAGCCCGGCATGAGCCGCGACGACCTGCTCACCGCCAACGCCCGCATCGTGCGCTCGGTGGTGCCGGCGGTGCTCGAAGCGTCGCCCGACGCGATCCTCGTCTGCGTCACGAACCCGCTGGACATCATGGTGGACCTGGCGTGGAAGATATCCGGCCTGCCGGCCCAGCGCGTGTTCGGCATGGGCGGCATCTTGGACTCCGCGCGGTTCGCCTACGCGATCGCGGAGGCGACCGGGGCCCCGATCACCGACGTCTCGGCGCTCGTCGTGGGCGCGCACGGCGACGCCATGGTGCCCATGCCGCGACTGTCCACGGTGGCGGGCAAGCCGGTGACCGAGCTGCTTCCCGCGAACCAGGTCGCCGCTCTCGTGGACCGCACGGTCAACGGCGGTGCCGAGGTCGTGGCCCTGCTCAAGACCGGCAGCGCGTTCTACGCGCCGGCGGCGTCCGTGGTGTCGATGGTCGAGGCGGTCCTGGGCGACACCGGCGCGGTGCTGCCCTGCTGCGTGAGGCTCGCAGGCGAGTACGGCATCGAGGGCGTGCACATGTCGGTGCCGGCGTCGCTCGGGCGCACGGGCGTGGTGGCGATCCCCGAGCTCGAGCTCACCGGCGAGGAGCTCGTGAGACTGCGGGCCTCGGCAGGGACGATCGCCGACGGGATCGCGGCGCTGGCGCGTCTGGACGCGTAGATGGTCACGTCGCGGGCGATAGCTCAGGCGGTGGGCCGCGCGATCGCGACGGCCGCCGTGGAGCTGCGCCCCGACTTCCTGGAGGCGATGCGCGGCGCCCTGGCCGGCGAGCCGTCGCCGCGCGGCCGCGCGGTGCTCGAGCAGCTCCTGGCGAACGCGCAGATCGCGGCGCGCGACCGGGTGCCCCTGTGCCAGGACACCGGCACCGTTTGGGTCCGCGTGGAGTTGGGCGCCGACGAGAGCATCGGCGGCGACCTGCAAGCGGAGATCGACGCCGCCGTGGACATCGCCTACCACGACAACGCGCTGCGCATGAGCGTGGCGCGCGACGCGCTGCTGGACCGCGGCAACACCGGCACGAACACGCCCGCCTTCGTGGACGTGGTCATGCGCCCGGGCACCGGCGCCACCGTGGACGTGATGCTCAAGGGCGGCGGCTCGGACAACGCCTCCTCCCTCGTGATGCTCGATCCTGCCGAGGGCGAGGAGGGCGTCATGCGCACGGTTCTCGCCGCGGTGGAGGCGAAGGCGACGAGCGCCTGCCCCCCGCTGCTCGTGGGATTGGGCGTGGGCGCGACGTTCGACAAGGTGGGCGGGCTCGCCAAGCGGGCCCTGCTGCGAGCGATAGGCACGCCGCACCCGAACGCCGAGGTCGCCGCCCTCGAAGCGCGGCTGCTGGAAGCGATCAACGCCACCGGAATCGGCCCCGCCGGGCTGGGCGGGCGCACGACGGCGCTCGCCGTGCACGTGCTCACCGCGCCTTGCCACATCGCTGCCCTCCCGGTGGCTGTGAACATGGGCTGCAGCGCCGTGCGAACCGCACGAGAGGAGCTCGTGTGAGCGCGGTCGAGCCCATCCGAGTTGCGCTGCCGGCCACGCGCGACGGGCTCGCGCGGCTGAGCGCCGGAGACGAGGTCCTGCTGTCCGGGCCGGTCTTCACCGCACGCGACGCCACGCACGAGCGCTTGCTTGCCGAGATCGACGGGGGCGGCGAGCTGCCGTTCGGCCTGGCTGGCGCCACGCTGTTCTACGCCGGCCCAACGCCGCCCGCCGCCGGGCGGCCCGCCGGCGCAGTTGGCCCCACCACCGCCCGCCGCATGGACGCGGCCACCCCGGCGCTGCTGCGGGCCGGCATCGTGGCCACCATCGGCAAGGGAAGGCGCAGCGAAGCCGTGCGCGAGGCGTGCGCGGAGACCGGCTCCGTGTATTTCGCCGCCGTGGGAGGCGCCGCCGCGCTGCTCGCGACACATGTCGAGGCGGCCGAGCCCGTGGCCTGGGACGATCTGGGCACGGAGGCGCTCGTGAAGCTGACGTTGCGGGAGTTCCCCGTGTTCGTCGCGATAGACGCGGCCGGGCACGACCTGTACGCCCAGGCGCCCGCGCAGTGGCGCGAGGAGGCGAAGCGATGAGCGACGGCACATCCGAGGCCCCGGGCGTCTTCGTCACCTTCGAAGGCGGCGAGGGCAGCGGCAAGTCCACGCAGCTCGAGCTCCTGGCGGCGCGCATGCGCGCCGCGGGAGTGGACGTCGTCACCACGCGCGAGCCGGGAGGCACGCCGGTGGGCGACCGCATCCGCGCCCTCCTGCTGGATCCCATCCACACCGGCATGGCGCACATGGCCGAGCTGCTGCTCTACGAGGCGAGCCGCGCCGAGCTCGTGGCCGAGGTCATCCGCCCCGCCCTCGATCGCGGCGCCGTGGTCCTGTGCGACCGCTTCGCCGATTCCTCCACCGCCTACCAGGCCTATGGCCGGGGGCTTCCCCGTGCCGAGGTCCTCGAGCTCAACCGCCTAGCCACCGGCGGCCTCGTGCCTGATCGCACGATAGTCCTGGACGTGGACCCGCGCGTGGGCCTTGCCCGCGCCGCCGGCGTCGCCGCCGCCGACCGCCTGGAATCCGAGGAACTCGCGTTCCACGAGCGCGTCCGCGAAGGCTTCCTGTCGCTGGCCCAGCAGGAACCGCAGCGCTTCGATGTCATCGACGCGTCTCGCGATGCCGGGACCGTGGCCACCGACGTCTCGGAGTCCCTCCGAGACGTGCTCCCGCAGCCCTAAGCGATGGCCGCGAAGCGGCCGAGCGAAAACCGCTGCCCAGCTCTAGCGAGACGAGCGCCGCTGGCCCCGGCTGGCGTGGGGCAGGCCGCAGTGAGCACTCCGCAGGGAGCGAAGCGACCGAGGACCGCGAACGAAGCGCCTGCCCCACGCCAGCCGGGGCCGGGGCCACCCCCTCGGCATGGTAGACTGACCTCCTCATGACGGCGAAGTGCGCTTTCGACGACCTCATCGGCCAGTCTCGGGCAGCCCATTTCCTCCGCACCGCCGTGACCAACGACGCTGTATCGCACGCGTACCTCTTCGTGGGTCCCCCCGGTGTAGGCAAGAAGACGGCTGCTCGTGCTTTGGCGTGCGCTCTCCTGTGCGCCGACGGCGGGTGCGGCTCGTGTCCCGCGTGCACGAGGATCAAGCGCGGCGTGCACCCTGACGTGCACGTTTACACTCCGGAGGGCTCTGCCGGGTACCTCGTGGAGCAGATCCGCGACGTCGTGTCGGACGTCTACCTCACGAGCGTGGAGGGCGGCGACAAGGTCTACATCTTCGACCGCGCCGACACGTTCAACGCCGCCAGCGCCAACGCGTTCCTCAAGACGCTCGAGGAGCCGCCCGGCGACGTCGTGATCGTCCTTCTTGCCGAGAACCCCGACTCGGTCATAGACACCGTGGCCAGCCGCTGCCAGATCGTCCGCTTCCAGCGCGTCCCCGAGGCGCGCGCCGTGGAGGTGCTGCAGCAGCGCACCGGCGCGTCGCGCGACGAGGCCGCCCAGGCGCTTGCCGCCACGGGCGGGGTCCTGGCCCGCGCAGCCGCCTACCTGGCCAGCGGGTCGCGCCGCGAGGCGCGCGAGCTCGCGGTGCGCGTGCTGCCCAACCTGCCCATCATGGACGCCGCCGATGTCTTGGACGCGGCCCGCGAGCTGCTTGGACGCGGCCCGGGTGCCTCTGGCCGACATGAAGGCCGCCCAGGCCGAGGAGAGCCGCGAACGCACCGAGTTCCTGGGCAAGAGCGGGCGGGGCGGCAAGGACCTCGAGGATCGGTTCAAGCGCGAATTGACCGCTCGGGAACGCGACGGCTTGCTCGAAGTGCTGCTTGTCGTGGAGAGTTGGCTGCGTGACTGCCTCGTGCTGTCGCAGGGCCTCGGCGATCTGGCGGTGAACCGCGATGTCGTGGACACCACGGAGCCCGTCGCCCGCGTGATGACCCCGCAGGCCGCGGTTCGCGCGCTCGGCGCCGTGGACGAGGCCCGCCGCTTGCTGTCTAGGAACGTGACTCCACAGCTGGCCGTCGAGGCCATGCTGTTCGACATACAGGAGGTCCTTGCATGCCCCAGGTAGTGGGGGTGAAGCTCCGGTTCGCCGGAAAGACTCTTTCGTTCGATCCCGACGGCATCGAGCTCGCCGAGGGCGACGCCGTCGTAGTGCATACGTCCCGAGGTGACGAGTTCGGTTTCGTGGCCATCCCGCCGCACGACGTGGCCTATGAGGACCTCCCCGAGGGGTTCAAGCCGGTCCTTCGCGCGGCCACGCAAGAGGATTGGGACACGTACGAGCAGCTCCAGGAGGACGAAGACGCGGCCAGGCCCATCTTCCGCCGCATGGTCGAAGAGCGCGGCCTGGACATGAAGCCGCTCTTCGCCGAGTGGATGTTCGACCGCTCCAAGCTCGTCTTCTACTTCGTGTCCGAGGAGCGCGTGGACTTCCGTGACCTGGTCAAAGACCTGGCCACGGAGTTCAAGACGCGCATCGAGATGCGCCAGATCGGCGTGCGCGACGAGGCCCGCATGATCGGCGGCTACTCGCACTGCGGCGAGCAGTTGTGCTGCGCGCGGTTCGCCGGCGACTTCCAGCCGGTTTCCATCCGCATGGCAAAAGAGCAGGACCTGCCGCTCAACCCCACCAAGATCTCGGGCACGTGCGGCCGCCTGATGTGCTGCCTACGCTACGAGTTCGAGGCGTACAAGGACTTCAAGCAGCGCGCTCCCAAGAAGAACGCGATGATCGACACGCCGCAAGGCCCCGGCAAGGTCGTGGACTTCAACACCCCGCGCGAGATCCTCACCCTGCGCACCGAAGAGGGCTACCTCAAGGTGCCGTTGGCGGCCATGAGCTGCGGAAAGTCCGAAGAGGGCTGCTCGTGCCCGTGCAAGGTCACAGCCGAGGCGCTCGAGGAGTTCGCTCCCAAGGAGACCGGCGGGGCCATGCTGGGCGAGGTCAACCTCAAGCAGGCCGAGCACATGGAGCATCCCGAAGCACCCGCCGGCGCGAAGGCGCCGGAAAGGTCCAGCGAGAAGCCGGGCGGCGGCAAGCGCAGGTCGCGAGGCGGCCGCAAACGTGGCGGCGAGAAGCCTGCCGAGGGCGCTCAGGCCGCGGCCGGAGCCGCCAAGCCCGCTGCTCAGGGCGGTGGCGCCACGCCCGCCGAAGGCGCCCCCAAGCGCTCGCGCCGCAGGCGAGGTGGCCGAGGCCGCGGAGGCGGCGGCGGCGAAGGCAAGGCCCAGGGCGCTCAGGGCGCTCAGAGCTCGCAGGCGGCATCAGGCACGCCCGGTGGTGCCCAGGGCGGCGCCCAGCCCGGCGGCGGCGCGTCGGGCGGCGAGGGACGCAGGCGCCGGCGCCGCAGCCACGGTACCGGCGAGTCCGGTCCCGCCGGCGAGTAGCGGCCCGTGTTCGGCCGATGGAAGGCGGGGCGCTGCATGGGCTCCGCCATCGAGCTGCGGTGGTCCGTGAGCCCGCTCGCGTGGGCGTGGACGATCCTGTGGGGCGCGATGCTCGCTATCGTCGTGGTGCACGATCGCGCAGGGGCGCATGGGCACGTCGCCGTACCCCCTGGGCATCGCGGCGGTGGCGATCGTCGCGCTGTCCCCTCGGCGGTCGACGCTCATCCGGCGCGTGACCTGGCTGGGCCAGGTCGCGTCGTCCAAGGGCCACATCGAGGCCACCTACGTGGGCATGGGCAGCCCGGCGGACGTGCACCTGGAGTTCGACAACCCGACGCGTGTCGAGGATCAGCCGCGGCGCACCCGCGCGGCACGGCGCCGAGTCGTGATGACCGGCCCCGACGGCGCCGACATGCCGCTGAGCCCATGGCTGCCGCCGCAAGAGGCGTTCCGCGTGGCCGAGTGCGTGAACCGCGGCCGAAAGAAGGCAGCTAGATGCCGTCGCGCGACCGCCTCGCGGCTCGCGTCCTCACACGCCGCCGCCCGGGCTTGGCCGAGGCGCGCCGACCACCTATAATCTGCACTCGCGCCGACGTAGCTCAGCTGGCCAGAGCACCGCACTCGTAATGCGGGGGTCAGGGGTTCGAATCCCCTCGTCGGCTCCATCGATCTACCTGCGGGGACTTCGGTCTCCGCTTTGTGTTTCAAGGACCGTTGCGGTCTGAGTGCAGCTATCGGTGCAGCTATTCGGCAGCTCGAGCGGCAAGGCGAGCCGCGCCGAGGGCTTCCATCGCCTCGCGCTTGCGGCCATCGAAGGCGTGGGCGTAGGTCTTCAGGAGCACGTCCGGGGAGTGCCCCGACATCGCCGCGATGGTGACGGCATCGAAACCGAGGGCAATCATCTGCGAGACCCACGTGTGGCGCAGGCCGTGCAGTGTGACGTTCGCAGACCTTCTGCTGCTTGCAGAACGTGCGGAACTGCGCCCCGAACACGTCAGGGCGAAGGACAGCGCCCGTGGGCCCGGCGGCGATGTAGTCTTGGGCCGCCGACTCGGCACCCTGCCAGCCGCGGCCCAGCCGCAACCGCTCCCGGGCGCAGGCGACCTGCACCGACTTGAGGCGCGCGAGGGTGTGGGGGTCAAGCGGAATCGTGCGCTCCTTGCCGGTCTTCGTGTCCTTCACGTTCACGCCGTCAGTCGGCCGTGTATGACACCGACCGGCGTACGGTCACGGTCTCGGCCTGGTAGTCCACATCCGACCATCGAAGACCCACGGTCTCGCCACGGCGGGTGCCGAGGTACGCGGAGAGCATGACCGGCACGGCGATGTGTGGCGCATGGTCGCCTACCCGGTCGAGGAAGCGCTCGACCTCCGCAAGGCTCAGAACCTTCGGCCGGCGCGGCGTCCGGTCCACGTTGGGCTGCGCCGCCTTGCTCTGCGCCGGGTTCGTTGGGAAGTCACCCTCGACCTCCACAGCGAACGTGAACAGCGCCGAGACGATGTTGTGGACCGTGGCGATCGTGAGACCTGACAGGCCGCCCTTGCCGCCCCGCTTCCGCGCGCCCGGCGATGCGAGCCTCTGGTACATCGCGGTCAGATCCGCTGGCGTCACCTCGGCCATTCGTAGGGCCCCGATGTTCGGGACGATCTGATGGCGGTGGACCGACCGATAGCGCTCGCGTGCCGTGTCGGACAGGTGGTAGGGCGCCCACTTCGCGAAGTAGTAGGCGCTGTAGCGCTCGACGGTCCACGTCTGGCGTTCCTCGCGCGCTGCGCGCCTGGTGTCCTTGCGGGCGCTGTGCGCCGCGATGAGCTCCAAGCGGAGCGCACCGGTGGCCCGGTTCGCCTCCGTAGCGTTGCGGGCGTGGAAGACGCGAGAAAGCGTCGTGCCCTCATGCGTCACCTGGAAGCGGTAGCGGGTGCCGCCTAGGTGGCGCAGTGTCCCTGATCCCTTCGGTCTTCGTTGTCGCTTCTCGTCAGGTCCTCTGCTGCGTGTCATCTGCATCCCCTTTCTACGTTGTCTTCCGTCCTGGCTGGAGATTCGGCCCGGCCTCTGGGCCTTCTGCGCCCGCGGATTTCCGGTTTCGCCTGTTGCGGGCCTTCCGGCAGGTGTCGCTGCAAGTCTCGCGATGGCTGCGACTTGCCGAGGCGTCCCACCACTCGCCGCACACCGGGCAGGTCTTGTAGACGCGATTGCCGTCAATCGCGAGGGCGAGCTGCAGCCACATGGCGCCAATCAGCGAGTCAACCTGGAACGTCAGTCTCAGCCCGCTATCGTCCGGACCAGCCACCGGCACCCCAACGTTCACGATTGCTGGAGACACACCCAGGGCGTTGAGGGCGCGCGTCACCATGAAGCCGAGCGCGGCCTGCACGGCCGCCCTTTTCATCGGGGCATCTGGTGCTCGCTGACCCTTGCGGGCAGTCAGCCAGGCCACCGGCTCACTGCCCGCCCACGTCTCGCGGACCTCGCCGTTGGCGCGATCGTCATCCATCCCAAACCACGAATCGCCCAGGTTCAGGAACGCCCCGGCTAGCGTGTCAACGATGGCGATGTCAACGAGGCACTCGGCCCCGACAACGCCGGCGAAGTCGTCCGCGCGAAGCGAGTCCCACAGGCGCAGGGCACTCGCTACTAGAGCCTGGTTGTCCAGCCACTCCTCGAGCGACTCGACGTGCACGCCCTCCGGCTCACTGACGGGGAGTGCCGCCCCCTTCTCGCTAGCGGATTCCTTCGACTCGCCAGCGACCAGCTCCTCGTCGGTGACGGCGCCCCTCTCAACCCCGATTGTCGCGGCCGCTCGAGGCCACGACCACCAGTTGCAGTAGCCGAGCATTCCGAACCTGGCAGCGAACTGCGAAACCGCTTCTTGGGTTCCGTCGAGTGCGGCGAAGTTGCGGAAGAGCGCCGGCTGCTCGCGGAGTGGCTGGTAGCACTGTTGCGGCACCTCGGGTGTGAGAACGGACGCGGCATCCACGAGGTACAAGAACCGGTAGCCCTGCTCTTCCCACGCGGCGAGGGGGCCAGCGGTGTGACGTTCCTCGACCCAGCGGGGATCGGCCACCTTGCACCACGTGAAGGAAGCCAGTCTTGCCGGCGAAGGAGAAGGCACGCGCTGTGTCACGTTTTCTGCCCCTGTTTCCGTCTTGCCGGGCCGGTGCGGTCATCGTAGCCTCGTCTTGACCAAGACGCAAGCGAGGGAGGCGCGGACGATGCTCAGGCTTCAAGCGGAGAGACAACGAGCAGGATTCAGCCGGGCTGCCCTTGCCCGGGCGGCCGCCATGCACCCGTCGAGCGTCGGGCAGATCGAGTCAGGGCGCCTGGTTCCCTACGAGTCGCAGCTGACCAAGTTGGCTGGGGCTCTCGGCTGGCCGGAAGACCGAGCGGAGGAGCTCCTCGAAGCGAGCGAGGACACGCCCGCCGACGTGGCCGGGCCTAACGATGCCTAGCACCCGTCCCGCGACGGTCCGTGCCGAGGACCTGCCCGCCGTGGCGACTGTCGCTGAACTCGCAGCGTTCGAACGCGTGGACCCTCGTACGCTTCGCGCGGATCTGGACGCGGGCAAGGTGCCCGGGGCCTACCGCCGCGGGCGCTCGTGGCGAATCGTGACTGCGGCGTACCTCGACGCGCTATCCGGTAAGGAGGTTGGCGATGAGTAGCACGCTTCCCAGGGGAGTGAATCAGGCGCGCTTGGACACATCGCTGCCTGCCTGCCGTGCTGTGGTCGCTCAGGTTGTGGCGCGCGAGCTCCGGCGCCAGCGGGAGCAGTCAAGCCGAGCGCGGACGCGGCGGCGCGCCGGCCGAACGTTCGGGCACGTCAATGCTGACGACCTGGGCGGCTGGTAACCGTGGAGCTGCACGACCGCATGATCCGAGCCTCGTTCTGGATGGACGAGGAAGTCATGGACTGGCCAGCCGGCAAGATGCTCCTTTACATCGGCACCTGGCAGGCCGCCGAGAACACGGGCTGTCTTGAGGACTCACCGCGCCTGCTTCACGCGCTGCTGTTCCCAGGGCGCGACGAACCCACGGTCGCCGATGTGCGCCAGTGGCTGGACGAGTTCAAGTGCGCGGGTCGGCTCGTGGCCTATAAAGTCGCCGCGAAGCCCTACCTGTACGTCCGGCACTTCGCGCGCCACCAGGATGTGCCGCACCTCGGAGCGAAGCGTGCACACCTTCCTGTGCCTGGCTGGGTAGAGCTGTTGCCGGTATCAAGCGACCCGCGCAAGCTGAGAATCACGCACTCCCTTGAGGAGCGGGAACGGCGTGCGCTAGCTGCGGATTCGTTGGGCGACGACTGCCCAAGCCTTACCCAAGCGTCAAATGAACCCAAAGGAACCCAACCCAACGGGAAGCCAACTGAACCCATTGATGAACAGAACGGAAGGGAAGGGGGTCCGGGGGAAACCACTCGCGCCGGCGCCGGCAACCCTGACGGGCCGCCGCCGGCTGGTCTGAGTTCGCAGGAGGCCGCAGTAGTGCGGCTTCGACGCGCCGTCGAGCGAGACGGTGCCTGACGGATCAGTTGCTCCAGCGCCGCGCTCGAGCTTGAATCGCCCGGCGGTGTCGCAAGCGGGCAGTTGCCTAATGATTTCGGAGAAACGGGAGGGCGGTGCCTGTGGGAGGTCCGGGATCAGGGCGCTGGTGTCGCTGGGACAGGCGCGCGCTCGTAGAGGACTACCTGGCCCTAGACGTTCGCCAGATGCACCACCAGGGGTTCCTCCGCCCGGGCCGACCGCGCCTGTGGTCCTGGAGGTACGAGGACGGACACACACCCAGCATTAGCTATCAGGTCTGTGCGTCTCAGGGGTCGGAAGTGACCGGCGTCATCCTCGACTACCGGACCGGCTCAGGTGAGGACATGAGGTATCAGGTCGCCGTGGAATGGACACCGTGCAACTACGGGGGGCAGCGCCCGTGGTTCCTTTGCCCGGACTGTGGGCGCCGTGTGGCAATCCTGTACGGTGGCCTCCGGTTCTTGTGCCGTGGTTGCAGCGGTCTACGCTACTTGAGCCAGCGAGGCGGGCCCGCCGATCGGCTGCTCCTCAAGACGCAGCGCATCCGCGAGCGCCTTGGAGGCTCTGCCAGCACAGCGGAGCCGTTCCCGGGCAAGCCCAAGGGGATGCACTGCCGGACCTACGAACGCCTGCGGCGGCAAGCTACGACGGCCGAACTTGCCGTGTGGCGGTCGTTCCTCGACCGCTAGAGGCAAAGCCGTCCTGAGCACGGGTCCGTTGCGCTATCCTCACAACGTCGTTGCTCCGACGAGCAGGGGGTGCGGGATGTTCTCGGCCAAGTTGCGTGCACCGATCGTCTGCGGGGTCCTTCTTGCCATCGCGCTCGCCCTCGGCGGGTGCACGGGCGTCTCGGACCAGCCGGCGCAAGTCCAGCAAGCTCAGCAGAAGGTAACGACGCAGGGCAAGGAACTCGCGGCGACCCTTCTCGCTGACCTCAAGAAGCAGCAGCCGTGGGGGCCCCATGTGGCGAACGTCACGGTCGAGGGCTCGACGATCACAGTGTCCACCGATGGCCAGATGTTCCCGGACTATTTGGACTCACTTCGAAAGGCCCTGCAACACGATGTCTCTCAGGCCAGCGAAGCGAACCTGACCGTGAGAGTCGTCGGCCCAGACGGCAGCGAGACATCAGCGGCGCGAGCGGAGGCGGGTGGTGGACCCGACTCAAACGCCAAGCTCACTGAGGCAGTCCGGTCAGCGCTCGTTGACAAGACCGAGGCGACGACTGCCGAGGACATCGCTGGGGTTGCCTCTACAGCGAACGGGAGTGTCACTCTCACGCTGCGCAAGACGACCGAGGAGCTGACTGGCCTGACCGGCTCGGACGCCGCAGCTACCGCCGCGGGAGTGGGTCAAGTCACGGCCGAGGACATCCTGAAGCACGTGCCGGAGGCAGCGACGGTCACGGTCAAGGACGCGGCTGGCGTCACCCTCGCCACCAAATCGCGCTGACGCACTCCGCTCGGGAGACTTCCCGGCCGGCGAGGGCTTCCCGCCGGCCGGGGTAGCCGAACTCTACGGGCCGGCGATAACGAAGGGTCCGGGGCTCGGATCGTCGTCTCTGCGTTCGTTGACCATGCCGCAGTTGTCCACCTGCGGGAGCCAGAGCTGGCACTTCTCGCGCGGGCACTCTTTGCCGGTCACGGGGCAGCGGCGAGGCTGCTTGTCTGCTGCGTTCACAGCGCTTCCCTTCTCTTGGCGCCCTCCCGGGCGCGCTCGGATGACACGCGCATCGTGCGCGCCGCGTCACCCGCGCCCTGTGCTGCAGGTCAGAAGGCGCCACCGGCCAAGGAGCAGGCGTAGCTCCAGCGGGGACTTTTCGGTAGCGGTCACGCGCGCGAAGGCAGGCCCCAAGGAGAGGCGTAGCTCCAGCAGACAGGCGTCCTCGGCTCGCGTGGCTATTCGGCGGCGCACTTGAGGCGTGCTCACGCCCTCGGGCCGGCATTGAGGTATTGACGCCAGGTGCGGCTGCGCGGGTGGTTCTCCGAGACGCGAGTTCCCGACCCCCGCTCGGGTTGCATGGCGCGCAGGCGCCCGCCGCAAGGCCCCGCGACGGGCGTCCTGCCGTGCTGAGGGGCACCGCGTGCCCCAATGGTGGACCCTCGGCCGTACCCAGACCTACGGTGGCTCTCGCGAGCCTCAGAGTTCCGTGGTCTCGTCCGCCGCCATGATCTTGACGAACACGCGGTGCCAGTCCTCGTGCGTGACCCCCTCGGCCTCAAGCTCGCGCCACTTGCGCTCTTCCGCGGCCGCCGTGTTCTGGCCGGCCATCATCGTACTCATGAGCGTGTCGATCTCCGCCGCCGTGAACGTGATTGCCGCGGCGTGCGTGCGTCCTACCGGCTTCACGGCGCCCCTCGCGCTGTCGATTGTGTGCTGAACGCTGGCCTGGTCGAGTCTGTGGGACGGATTCCAGCGCCCCTCCTGGCGAGCCCGGCCCCATGCCTCGGCGGCCTCGGCGGCCGCCCTCGCGATCGCTCGGGCCACACCTCGTGGATCGCCCTCCTCGAGGAACCTGATTTCCACCAGCCTCACAGGGCTCCCGTCGCTCTCGTCGGGCATCGTCAACAACAGCGCCGGCTTGCCGTCGAGCTCAACGGCCGCAGCGGTCAGATCATCGTCCGCGTGAATCACGACCTCCGCCTGTGTGCCGTCGTCAGTCTCTCCTGGCGTCAGGACTGCCGTGTCCGTCTTCATGTTGTCCCTCTCCTTGGGTCGTGTGCAGCTATGGCTGCAGCTATCTGATTGTCTGCTCGTGCCCCGGACTGCTCCGAATGGCTCCCCGCGTCGTCCGGTGTGTGCCTGAATGGCCCGGAGCCGCCCTGACTCCGCGACCGTCAAGGCCCTCGTAATGCGGGGGTCAGGGGTTCGAATCCCCTCGTCGGCTCCATCGATTACCTGCGCGGACTTCGGTCCGCGCTTCGTCGTTTCGGGGGCTCAAGCCCCTTTCTGGCCCCTGGAAGAAACCGGTATGATGGCGGCAGCCCCTGCGCCCGGTCAGCTTCCAAGCGGAAGGAACTCCATGAAACGACGGCTTTGGCAGTGGTTCGGCCTCGCCCTGGTCACCGCGATGTTCTTCGGCACGATGATCCCTACGGCGCACGCGCGCATCGATAGGGGACGCATCGGGTCGACGGCGATGTCCGTGAGGAGCGTCGAGACCACCGTCACGTACGGGTGGGGCAAGCACAAGGCGAACCTCGGCGTGGTGGGCACGCACATGCTGGCGAGCGGCCAGGTCTGGGACTTGGCGCTGGACGGCTACGGATACGTGTACCTGGCCGATGCGAGCACGGGCCAGGTGCGCAAGGTCAACCAGGCCGGCCGCATCGTGAAGACGTACGTCGTGCCCAAGGCGACCTGCGTGTACGTGGACCGCTCGGGCTACATCTATGTGGGCTCCGGCAACTCCAGCTTCAGCTCGGCGTTCACCAAGACCGGCAAGGTGTACAAGCTCAACCAGGCCGGCAGCGTGGTGAGGACATGGTCGTTCGGCGCGGTGCAGGTGCGGGACGTCACCTCCGATCGCTCTGGCAACGTGTTCATCACCTACTTCACCCAGGAGGCCGACCTCTCGGTGGGGTACTCGCACATCTACCGGATCACCCCGTCCAACACCGGGCGCCTGTTCGGCGACACGAGCTTCCCCAAGTCGGTCGTCTGTGACGCGGCGGGCAACGTCTGGGTCGCGGACGTGTACACCGACGCGACCGTGATCGAGAAGCTGGACGCTGCCGGGAACTTCAAGGGCGGCTTCGTGATCAAGAACGTCTCCGGCGCGACGTACTCGGAGCCCTTCCAGATCACGATGGACAGCCTCGGCTACCTGTATGCGGTGGTGGCGGGCTACGACTCCAGCTACCAGTGGGTGCCGGGCAGCATCACGCTGCAGAAGTACCGTCAGAGCGGCACGATGGTCCTGTCGGGCCGGGCCGCCAGCCCCGCCGAGTACGAGGACGGCGTGGCCGTGGACTCGCTGGGCTACATCTACCTGGCGCGCTCCACCCAGTAGCGCACGGCCGGGAAGCCGGCCCTACATGTTCGCGCCTCAAGCGGGACCTTCGGGTCCCGCTTTTGCGTTGCATGTGGGTTCTCTCATGCAGTCCTAACCGGCCTGTCACTCGCTACCGTCAGACTGCCTGATGAACCCTTCGGGCGGCGGTGAGCCGATGTCGAGCCATGTCGCCGCCCGCGCACGTCCATGGTCACCCAAAAGGAGGCCATCTTTCGGTGAGAAAGCTAGCAGCGGCGGCCGCAACGATACTCGCAATCTCCCTGGCCGTTGCAGCCTTGATCGGCGCTGTCACGGCCGCGCCCGCGTGGTCGGCGGCATCGGAGCCCGGCTACCCTCGGCTGGGACTGTGGTGGCCTGACAAGTCCTACCCCATGGACATCGGCGCCGTGGCGAAGCACGACTGGGTGTGCCTGGAGGACTGGTCCAAGGCCGATGTCGCGAAGATTCACGCAGCCGACCCGCTCACGAAGGTCCTAGACTCTTCCAACGCGGCCGAGCTTCGTTACGACCCGGCCGCCGGGCCCACCGACCCGATGAACTTCGAGCTGGCGGCGGCTTCGCCCCAGTGGATCCTCACGCAGCTCGGCACCACGCTGTCGTCCAACGTGGACGGCGCCACGAACGTCATCCCGGTCGCCGATGCCTCGCGGTTCGCCGTGGGCGACCTCGCTGTATGCGAGAACGAGATCATGCACGTGGAATCCGTGGGCTCAGGGTCCATCACCGTGCAGCGTGACTGGCTCAAGCCCGGTTCGTCGCACCCTGCCGGCGTCCGGATCGCCCCCGCCTACGAGCAGTGGCCCGGGTCGGTGACCATGGACCTGACGGACCGGTGCCCCAGGGTGGATGTAGGCCACGGTCCCGAAGACTGGGCGCAGTACAACGCTCGCATCGGCTACCAGCTCACGCAGACGGCGGCCTGGGACGGCCTGTACGTGGACGTGAGCAACGGCGACAAGGCCGACAACGTCTGGAACGGCCCCGGAAGCCATAGGCGCAGCATCGACTACACGCGGTCCAACACGCCCGTCGCCAGCTACGCCGCGTTCAACGCGGCGTGGGACGCCGGCTTGACCAGCTATCAGACCCAGCTGCGGGCGTTGCTGCCCGACAAGGTCATCCTCACCAACGGGTCCTATCCCGACTACGCCCAGATGAACGGGACCGCCTTCGAGGCGTTCCCCGACTCCAACGGCGGCCAGTACGGCGCCCCGTGGGGCACCGTGATGTTCGGGCCCGTGGGCGCGGGCAGCGTCACGGACTGGACGGCCAAGTCCGGCACCCCGAACATGACCACGCTGCTCACCTACGGTGACGACACCGGGTCGGGCACGACGGTGGACTATCAGAAGATGCGCTTCGGCCTGGGCAGCGCGCTGGTCACCGGCGCTTACTTCAGCTACGCCCCCAACCAGCACCTGCTGGGCGCGTCGCCTCTGCCCTGGTTCGACGAGTACGACAACGCCGGAGCCGGCCGAGGCTACCTGGGCCAGCCGCTAGCTCCGGCGCAGCAGGCCGTATCCGGTGCCGAGGTGTGGCGCCGCGACTTCGAGAACGGGATCGTCCTGGTCAACGGGACGAGCTCGCCGGTCACCTTGGATCTGGGCGGGTCGTTCAAGAAGATCAAAGGCACGCAGGTGCCCGCGATCAACGACGGCAGCACGGTGAGCGCTGTGACGCTGCAGGCGCGCGACGCCATCATCTTGCTGAGGCTTCCGTCGCCGACTTCGCCGGGAGCCGTGACGTCGCCGGCTCCGTCGCCAGCGCCTGTGGTGACCTCGCCCACTCCTACGCCCGACCCGGCACCCGCGCCGGCTTCGGATCCCGCGGCCGCGCCTGTGGTGACGCCGCCCGCGCCCGCGCCTGTGGTGACGCCGCCAGCGCCCGCGCCCGCGCCCGACCCGACCCCGTCCCCCGTAGTGACGCCCCCTGACCCCGCACCGGCACCGGCGCCCGCGCCCGACCCCGAGACCGCGCCCACCGCGACACCGGCTCCCGATCCAGCCGTGCCCGCCACTGATGCGGCCGCCCCCTCGGCCAGCCCCTCGGCCGCGCCGACGTCCACCGCGGACGCGACCGCCGTGCCCGCTCCGACGGGCCTGGGCCACCATCGCTACGAGGGCGATTGGCGGGAAGGGGAGCAGGATCGGGGCGACGCGTTCCGCGCCATCGTGGCGTTCCTAGACCAGATACACCTGGAGTACTGAGACTTCCTGACATAGTCCGCGAACCGAGCGGGACCTTCGGGTCCCGCTTTCGCGTTTGGAGGCAGTGCGCTGGGGCCGCTCGCGCCTCCGCCCACCTCGGCCGGGAGGCCTGCTCACCAGCGGAAATTGATTTATTCAAGTAGGAGCTTGATTTTCTCAACTCAAATGGGCATAATCGCTTCATCGAGTGAATGTGAGGACCCACGATGGCGAACGACTGGCACGAACTTACCGACCTGACCGGCGACCGCCCCTTCGTGGTGACCGCCGTGCGCATGGAGGACACCGGCATCGCGATCGAAGGCGAGTTCGAGCTGCCTCCGCTGGCCCGGCTGCGCTACGAGGACCAGGTCTTCGTGAGCGAGTTCGTGCGCAGCCACGGGTCCATCAAGGACATGGAGAAGGCCTTCGGCGTGAGCTACCCCACGGTGAAGAACCGGCTCAACCGGATCATGGAGCAGCTGCACCTGGTGCAGATCGAGACCCCGCCGGCTGCCGGTGACGACGTGCTGGGCATGCTCGAGCGTGGGGAGATCTCCGCGGCCGAGGCGGCGGAAAGGCTGTCGCGATGAACATCCCGCCGGCGATATTCGACCTTCGGGTGGCCGAGGCCGACAAGTCCGCGGTCCACGTCTGGCTGCCCGTCTTCCTCTTGTGGCCGCTGCTGCTCGTGCTGTTCGTCGTGGCCCTGGTGATCACGGTCATCCTGGACGTGCTGCTGTTCGTGGCCGGCCAGCGATACCACCACTACACGCGGTTTCTGATCGGGTGCCTGGGCCTGCTGGCTGGGACCCGGGGAGTGACCGCGCACATCCGAAGCGAAAAGGCCGACGTGGACCTGACGGTCCTGTGATGGAGGGTGAAGACCATGAGTGAAGAGCGCGCCCGTATCCTGCAGATGCTTGCCGAGGGCAGGATCACAGTGGAAGAGACCGAGCGGCTGCTGGACGCCATCGGGTCGCGGGCCTCGGCCGCAGCCGACGGCAGCGGTCCCGCCATCAAGGGAGACCCGACGCCTCTCATCGAGGCGCTGCCCAAGTACCTGTACGTGAAGGTCCTGTCCGCCGATGGCGACAACGTGGACGTCAAGGTCCCAGTTGCGCTCATCCGGTCCGGCCTCAAGCTCACGTCGCTCATCCCGCCGCAGGCGATGGATCAGATAAACGACTCCATGTCCGAGCACAACATGTCCATCGACTTCTCCAACATGAAGCCGGAAGACATCGACGACCTGGTGGCCGCGCTGCGCGAGACCGAGATCACGGTGGACTCCCAGAACGGCGACAAGGTGCGCGTCTTCGCGGCGTAGGGCGAGACCGCGGGGTGAGCGCATGGACACGGGGAGCCCGCGATGAGTGACAGGCGATCGGTGGCGGACAGGTCGCTGGCCGGGCCCGCGGCGATCACGAACGCGGTCCTCGCGTTCGCGCTCGAGATCGGGTTGCTCGTCGCGCTCGCCTACGCCGGGTGGCAGGCAGGGGGCGTCGTCTGGCAGCGGGTCGCGCTCATGGTGGCGCTACCCGGCATCCTGGCCGTGCTCTGGGGCGTGTTCGCCGCGCCCACGTCCAAGACTCGGCTGAGCATGCCGTGGATCCTGCTCTTTAAGATCGTGGCGTTCGGATCGGGGGCCGTGGCGCTGTACGCGGCCGACCAGCCCGTTTGGGCGGTAGGGTTCGGCGTCTTGAGTGCCGGCGGGCTGGTCCTCGCGACCGCCATCAAGCAGGTGTAGCCGGCGCGCGGCCGCTACTGCGGGAAGGCCGCCTTGAACTTGGCCGCGATCGATGCGGGCGCCTGGCCGGCCATCTCCGAGCCGTCGATCCCGGTGCCGGAGTCGATGATCACCCAGCTCTTGCCCGGCGCCTTCTTGGCGAACACGATGCCGCCGTCCAGGTTGTTGTCCATCGTGGCCCCGACGTACCACGTGCCGCCCGACGACTGCTCGAAGACCTTGATGTGGATGGCCGTGAACTTGGCGTCCGCGTTCGATCCCATCGATGCCGAGGAATTCACCTTGTCCATGATCGCCGCGGCGGCGGACTCACGGGTGACCTTCTCTTCCGGAGGGGTCACGGGCTTGGGCTTGGGCGCGGGAGCCGGCGCGGGAGGGGCCGTCGCCTCGGCAGGAGGAGTCGCGCTTGCGGCCTGCGTTGGCACGGGCGCCGGAGCGGCCGTGGGCAGTGTCGCGGCCTTCTTGGGTGCGCCACCCCAGCATCCCGAGACGGCGAGCGTCGCGATCGACAGGGCCGCCACCACGGCCGCAGCCGCCGCGAGCCTTCTGGACCGACCACCCATCTTGAGCCCTCCCTCGGTAGTTGACCGCGCATCCAATCTACACCCTATCGGGCGGCGCGTCGGACGCGGGAGGTACCCGTTTCGTGCCCGTTTCGCCGCCGCGTTGCTGTGGCGAACCTAACGGGATGCTCACACCCTCCTAAAACCACGGCGGGATAATCAAGTTCAAGTTTGGAGGCCCGGCCGGAGAGGCGGGGCCAAGCCTCGAAGGGGTGAATTGAATGGCCGGCAACGAGCCCAAGTGCAATCCCTATCGCTATAACGTCTATCGCGTGATCGGGAGCCTGTTCGTCCTGGCGGGAGGCCTGTTCTGGTCGGCCGTCGTGTTCTTCGGGTTCCACGGCTTCGGCTCCTTCGTCCAGTCGGCGAGCAACGCCTCCATTTGGATCGCGCTCACCATCGCGGTCTTCGCGGTGGGCCTGTTCTTCCCGCGTGTCGCCGCTGTGATGCTCGCCATCGCCGCCGCGGGCGCCGTCGCCTACGGCATCCAGATAGGCTGGGAGCTGGGCGTTTGGATGCTCGTCTTCGTTTGGATCATCGCCCCCATCCTCGTCTCCGCCGTGATGTACGGGTTCGCCGCTCGCGAGCAACACGTGTGCCGCCTCGAGGGCACGTCCGTCCCGCCCGTCGCGGCGTAGCGTTCCCCCCAACGTCGACCGGGCCGAGCGGGGTCGCCTGAACCAATCACCGCAAGGCCAAAGACGCATGAAGGGCGTCGGCGTGAGGCCCGGCGCCCTTCGTGTGTCCAGACTCGCCGAGGGCGCTACTCGGCCAGTAGCTCCGTGAGCCGCTCCACGGCCGAGGCGTCGAGCGTGCCTCGACGGCGCGCGATCTCGAGCGTGTGGCGGCCGAGCGCCTTGTAGAGCTCGAGCGAATCGCCGGGGAGCTTCCTGAGCGCCTCCAGATGTCCGCGCACCGTGTCGGCGTCGCCGCGCACTATGGGGCCCGTGAGAGCCGCCGTGGCTCCCATCTGCGCCACGTTGTCGAGAGTGCCGCGCGCCAGCGGAGCGAGCGCCTCGGTGGCGCTGGCGTCGTCGAAGCCGGCGGCGGCGAGCAGCCGCACCGCGGCGTCTTCGACCGCCACGAGGTAGTTGGAAGCCATGACCGCGGCGGCGTGGTAGACGATCTTGCGATCGTCGTCGACCTCCACGGCACGTCCTCCGAGGGCGGCCACGAGGGCCTCGAGCTCTCCCGCGGCTCCCGGGCCCGCAGTCACGCCGAACACGGCCCCGCCGATGTCCCGTATCGCCTGCTCCCTGGTGGCGAACGACCGGATGGGGTGGGCGCAGCCTATGTCGGCGCCGGCCCGCGCCGCCGGTTCCAGGACGGACAGCTTCAGCGCGCCGCTCATGTGCACGACGAGCTGGCCCGGCCGGAACGCGCCGGCCTGCGCGACCTGCGCGGCGACCTCGGCCACCGCGTCGTCGTTGGTGGTGACGAGCACGATCCGGGCGCGGACGGCCGCGGCGACGTTGTCGGTGCCGGCCTCGGCGCCGGTGAGCTCGGCCGCGAGGGCCGCGGTGGCGGGGTGACGGGTCGTGACCGCCACTATGGACAGACCCGCTTGCGCCAGGTGCACGGCGGCGGCGGTGCCCACCTTGCCGGCACCGAGCACCGCGACGGTCCTGCCCGCGAGTGCCGACGTTGGTGACGTGGGATGTTCGTCGACTGACATGATGATGGCATTCTATGCCGCCGGGCCGAGCAGGGCATGTCGCACCCCGGTCGCGCGCGCCCGCGATGGGCTCTTGAAGAGGCCTACGCGCCGGGCGTCCGACCCCATAGCAGGTCGTCCAGCCGCCGCGCGGTGTCCGATCCGCGGCCACGTACCGGCACGACGCCGGCGAGCGCGTTGCTCAGGAACACCTCGTCCGCGGCCGCGAGGTCGGCCTCGGTGAGCTGTGCTTCGTGGGCGCTCAGACCGGCCGGGGGAGCCAGGTCGAACACGGCGGAGCGCGCCACCCCGGCGACGGCCGGGGGCGCCGCGGGCGTCAGCAGCCGGTCGCCCAGGCGCAGCCACACGGTAGCGGTCGCCCCGTCGATGAGGCGTCCGCCCGCGACGAGGATGGCCTGGTCGGCTCCTGCCTCCGCGGCGCGCGCTTGGGCGGCGTCCCACGGGGCGCGATCCGCCGGCTTGGCGGCCCCGGGTGGGAGCGCCGGGGCCTCGGCCACGGGTACGGGGAGGATCACCGGGCCGCCAGGCACCGCCAGCGTGGATGCGGCGGCACTCGTGGTCACCGCCACCTCGCCCGAGGGTTCCACGCTCACGGTCAGGCGCGTGTCCCCGGGTTTGCGCGACGCGAGGGCCGCAGCGACTCGCGAAGACACCCGGGAGACGATCGTGGGCCCGCAGCCACCCGCGACGAGGCGGGCCAGGTGCCGGGCGATCAGCGGGATCCGGCCGCCCAGGATCCGGCACGTCTCGCGCAGCGTCACCGGCGGCGTTCCGTCACCCAAGGCGGGCGAGGCCTTGAGCTCGCTCTCGAGCCATTCGGCGGCGGCGTCGGAGTCGAACGTGATGCCGCAGCCGGTTCCCCAGGCCGCGGACCCGCCCGGCCGGTACTCCAGCGTCCGGATGAGCACGGAAGAGTCGAGCCGCCCGGGCGTGGCCACGACCAGCGCTCCACAGTAGGCGCCGCGCGGCGACCCCTCGAGCTCGCGCGCGATGCGCATCGCCGAGATCTTGGGCGCGCCCGTGACCGAGCCGCACGGGAATGCAGCCTCCAGCAACTCCGCGAACCCGGCCCGCTCGCGCATCACACCGTGCACGGTGGACACTAGCTGGTGGCAGTACGGCGTCTCCTCTACGTCGTAAAGCGGCGAGACGGCGATCGAGCCCGGCACGCACACCCGGCCGAGGTCGTTGCGCTCGAGGATCCACGACCATCACGTGCTCGGCGAGCTCCTTGGGGTCTTCCAGCAGCTCACGGGCGTAGGCGGCATCGGAGCGGGCGTCGGCGCCGCGCGGGCGGGTGCCCTTGATGGGGCAGACCTCCACCCGGCGGCCCTCGGGGCCGGCGGTCACCCGCAGGAACCTCTCGGGGGACGCCGAGGCGATCGTCGCGTCCGGCGTCACGAACAGCGCCGCCATGCCGGGCGCCGTGCGCGCGAGCAGTGTGGAGAACGCCTGCCAGGGGCCGGCGGCTGGCGTGCCCGTGAGCCGCCGCGTGAGGTTGAGCACGTAGACGTCGCCCTCGGCTATGCGTTCGCGGGCCTCGGCAACGGCCGCTCGGAAGGCGGTATCGGTCAGGTCCGAGACGGCGTCACGCAGCAGGGGCTGGTGCGCAGGGAGGGCGTACGCCTCCAAGGCGGACGTGATCGCGCGGCGCGGCATAGGCTCGACGCGGTCGAACCGCACGACGGTGGCCGCGCCCTCGTAGGTGAGCAGTGCGGCGACGAGCCCCGTGTCGCCCTCGAAGGCCGCTTGGAGCGCGGCGGCGGCGCCGGCCACGGAGCGCGAGGCCTGGACCTGGCCGCCCCACGCCATGAGGCCGCGCCCGCCGAACCACCCGGCATCGGAGCCGGGTGAAAGGACGAGTGCCGGACCGTCCGCCTCGGCGAGATCGCGTGTCGCGCTCGAGGCGCTCTCGAACTCGCCCATGCGCCGCCTTCTAGTGGCTAGTGGCGGAAGTGGCGGTGTCCCGTGAACACGATCGCCACGCCCAGCTCGTTGGCCTTGGCGATGACTTCTTCGTCGCGGATGGAGCCGCCAGGCTGGATGACCGCGGTCACGCCGGCCGCCGCGCAGACCTCGAGCGAGTCGGCGAACGGCATGAACGCGTCGCTCGCGGCGACAGCGCCCTTGGCGTCGTCGCCCGCCTCCTCCGCGGCGATCCTTGCCGAGTTCACGCGGTTCATCTGACCAGCCCCGACGCCCACGCTCACGAAGTCCTTGGCCAGCAGGATCGCGTTGCTCTTGACGGTCTTGGCGACCCGCCAGGCGAACAGGAGCTGCTCCATCTCCTCGGCGGTGGGCTCGCGGTCGGTCACGACCTTGAACGTAGCGGGATCCTCGGTCACACCGTCGGAGGACTGGATGAGCATGCCGCCCTCGACGGCGCGGCTCTCGTAGTGGCCGGCGGTGGGACGGACGCCGCCGCTGCGCAGCACCCGCAGGTTGGGCTTCTCGGCCAGCAGCTCGAGCGCGGCGGGCTCGTAGTCCGGCGCGATCATGACCTCGACGAACTGCTTGTTCTCGTTGATCGCCTCGATCACCGAGCGCGGCACGGTGCGGTTGAACGCCATGACGCCACCGTAGGCCGAGACGGGATCCGCGGCCTGGGCGCGCCGGTAGGCGACGGTGAGATCGTCGTCGTCAGACACGTCCCGCAGGGATTCATGTGCTTCACGATCACGCAGCACGGCTCGCTGAACTCGCGCACGCCGGTCCACGCCGCGTCGGTGTCCAGGATGTTGTTGTACGACAGCTCCTTGCCCTGCAACTGCTCGGAGTTGGCGAGCGTGTGCGGCTTGGAGTCGCGGAAGCGATAGAACGCGGCCACCTGGTGCGGGTTCTCGCCGTAGCGCAGGTCCTGCACCTTCTCGAGCATCAGGCGCGCGTCGGCGGGGAAGTGCGGCGCCTCCGGATCCTGCGCCGTGAGGTACTGGAAGATCGCGTTGTCATAGGCCGAGGTCGTGCGGAACACCTCGGTTGCCAGCGCCTTGCGCGTCTCGAACGTGGTGGAACCGCCGTTGGCGCGCATCTCGGCGAGGATGGTGTCGTACGAGGCGGGGTCGGTCACGACCGTGACGGCGGCGAAGTTCTTCGCGGCGGAGCGCAGCATGCTCGGCCCGCCGATGTCGATGTTCTCGATGGCCTCCTCGAGCGTCACGCCCTCGCGAGCGACCGTGGCCTCGAAGGCGTACAGGTTCACGACCACCATGTCGATGAGCTCGATGCCGTGCTCAGCGGCCTGGTCCATATGCTCCTGCACGTCGCGGCGCCCCAGCAGGGCTCCGTGCACCTTAGGGTGCAGCGTCTTGACCCGGCCGTCCATCATCTCGGGGAAGCCCGTGAGGTCGTCGATCGGACGCACCGGCACTCCGGCCTCGGCCAGGGCCTTGGCGGTTCCGCCGGTGGAGACGATCTCGACCCCGAACTCGGCGACGAGGGTCTTGGCGAACTCGGCGACGCCGGTCTTGTCGGTCACCGAGACGAGCGCGCGCTTGACTTGAACCTGCTCCATTGAAGCCTCCCATCACGGCGGGCGAGGACTCCGCCAGTGTACCGGAGGCTCGGCACATCGCGACGCCGCTCACCGAGACGCGTATGCCGCTGACTGGGTCCGGCGCGCCCTCGGGCGACCAGGCACGGCGTTGGCTGGCAACAATAGGAGAGCGAACTACCCGCAAAATGGACGGTGACCGATGCCCAGCTCCAGCTGCCCAGGATCCGACGGCCGCGACATCCACGCGGTGGAGGTCGCGTGCGCGCACTGCGGCACCACGGTGGAGTTCTTCAGCGACGAGCAGCGCCGGCGCTGCCAGTCGTGCGGCGAGAGCGTCACGCGCAAGGCGGTCCCTGCCTGCGCGGCGTGGTGTCCGTCGGCGGCGTCGTGCCTGGGCGCGGACCGCTACAAGGAGCTCGTGGAGTCCGGGAACCTGGAGGCCGGCGGCGGCCGCAAAGCCGCAGGTTAGCCGTGCCCCTCGCCGCGCATCATCGCGACGGCGTGCTCGAACTGACCCGCCACGAACGCGAGCGACTCGAGCGCCCCCTTGTGGCTGCCCGGAAGGTTCACGACGAGCGTGGTCCCGCGAACCCCGGCGGTCCCGCGCGAGAGCATCGCTCGCGGCGTTATCTCCATGCTGCCGGCGCGGATGGCCTCGGCGATCCCGGGCACCTCGCGCGGGCACGCTTCGCGCGTGGCCTCTGGTGTCACATCCCTCGGGCCCAGGCCCGTCCCTCCGGTGGTGAGCACGACGTCTGCCCGATCGAGGTCCGCGCACCGCACGATGGCCGAGGCGATGGCCTCCAGGTCATCGGGCACGATCTGGGTGGTGACCACGGTCCAGCCCAGCCGCTCGCACTCCGCCTCGAGGGCCGGGCCCGCGGTGTCGGGCGCCTCGCCCGCCGCGCGCGAGTCGGAACAGGTGATGACAGCCACCCGGATCCCGCTCACGAGCCCGCCTCCTTCGCAGCCACGCGCTCGAACGTGCCCTTGCCGAGGGCCAGCACGTTGACCGCGTCGCCCGCGGCGACGTCACCCGCGCTCGTGACCACGGCGAACACTCCTTCGCGCGGCATCACGCAGTCGCCGACCTGCCGGTAGATCTCGCACCGGTCGTGGCACACCTTGCCGTGCTGGCTGATCACGAGCCGAGCCGAGCCCACTTCCAGCTCGGTGCCCAGCGGCAGCGCGATCAGGTCGAGACCTGACACCGTAAGGTTCTCGGCGAAGTCACCGGGCCCGACCTCGGCACCGGCTGCCCGCATCTTGTCCACGGACTCGAGCGCCAGCAGGCTCACCTGGCGGTGCCAGTCGCCGGCGTGGGCGTCACCATCGATGCCGCGGTCCAGCACGAACCGGGCGCTGGTCAGGGGGCGCTTGCGCTCGCCCTTGCGCTCGCTGACGTTGATCGAGACCACGCGGCCGGATACGTTCGCGCCGCTCATCGACTGTCCTCCCGCGTCCAGGCTCCCGAGGCGCCGCCTTCCTTGGAGCGCAGCCGCACCTGGAACTCCATTCCGCGATCGACCGCTTTGAGCATGTCGTAGACGGTGAGCGCCGCCACGGATGCCGCGGTGAGCGCCTCCATCTCCACGCCGGTGGGCCCTGTGGTCTCGCACACGGCCTCGATGGCGATGCCCGAATCGACCGGCGCCAGCCCCACGGCGACGTGCGTGAGCG
Source organism: uncultured Coriobacteriia bacterium (assembly GCA_963768865.1). Classification (GTDB taxonomy): domain Bacteria; phylum Actinomycetota; class Coriobacteriia; order Anaerosomatales; family CAVYJL01; genus CAVYJL01. The sequence continues at coordinate 89,508 of CAVYJL010000002.1, forward strand.
CGAGCGGGTGGCACAGCGGGATCAGGTCCGCGGTCTTCTTCGCCGCCATGATGCCCGCTATCCGTGCCGAGGCCAGGACGTCGCCTTTGGGAGCGTCGCCGCCGGTCCCGAGGGCGAGCGTCTCGGGCCGCATGGTGACCAGGGCCTCGGCGACCGCACGGCGCCTGGTGGGCGGCTTGTCGCCGACGTCCACCATGCGAGCGTCGCCCCGCGCGTCGAGGTGCGTGAGGCCGTCGGGGCGGCCGTTCGTGTCAGACACGGGTCCTAACCTCCGATCTGGTGCATCGAACGGCGGCCGGAGCCGCCCGTGGTGCCGTCCATGTCCAACGAGCCATGCCCGGCGGGTCGCACGGCGATAGCGGCGCGTAGCGCGGCTCTGAGCGCCTCGTCGCCTGGTCGGGCGAGCGCTTGGGAAAGGGGGACTCTTCGTCCGAGAACAAACACGGCCGCAGATTGCCGTCGGCCGTCAGACGCAACCGGCTGCACGTGTCGCAGAAGTGCCGGGACACGGGAGCGATGACGCCCACGGTGCCCTGGGCGCCCGGGAGGCGGTAGTAGCGCGCGGGGCCCCAGCCCGGCGGCCTCTCCGCGTCCGTCGCGGGCACGAGCGAGCCGAGGCCCAGCCCGGCGGCGCGCTCGGCCACGAGCGAGGCCACCTCGTCCGCGCTCAGCGGCGCCTCGTCGCTCGCGGAACTGCAGCTTTGGCCTATGGGCATCCGCTCGATGAAGCGCACGTGCACCGGGTTCTCCGCCGCGAGTGCGAGGAAGGCGTCGATCTCGCCGGCGACCCCGGCCGTGGCCACGACGTTGACCTTGACCGGGTCGAACCCGGTGTCCAGCGCCACGCGCAGGCCGGCGAGGGCCGCTGCCAGATCGCCGCCGCGCGTGATGGCCGCGTAGCGCTCGGGGTCGAGCGAGTCCAGCGAGATGTTCACGCGGGTCAGCCCTGCCGCGGCCAGCTGCTCGGCGAAGCGGGGGAGCAGCGTGCCGTTGGTGGTCAGCGCCACCGCGCCGGGTCCCAGCGAGATCCACGAGCCGGCCCAGGAGCTCGGTCACGCCCTCGCGCACGAGTGGCTCGCCGCCGGTGACACGGATCTTGCTCACACCCTCGGCCACGGCGGCGGCGGCGACACGCTCGATGGCCTCGTTGGAGAGGATCTCGTCGCGCGGCCGCAGGGTCACGCCGGACGCCGGCATGCAGTACGTGCAACGCATGTTGCAGCGGTCGGTGACGCTGATGCGCAGGTAGTCGACCCGTCGGCCGAAGCGGTCGGTGCTCATCGGCCCACCTCCGCTGGCCCGGGGCCGGTGACTCGCCGCCCGCGATGACGTTCGGCGATCGCCTTCGCGTCGTCGAGTCCGAAGAGCGGCAGGGTCCCGGCCGCTATCGCCTCGGCGATGGGGGCGGGCAGCCGGTCTACCGGCACATCGGTCACGAGCGCCGCGAGCTGCTGCAGCTCGCAAAGCGGCTCGGCGGAGTTGGCGTCACGCAAGACCTCGATCGCCGGGATCGCCGATGCGCGGAAGCCCTCCGTGAGCACGGCGTCCACGTCGGGCAGCAGGCCCATGAGCTCGGCGAGACTGCGCTCGCGCTCCACCCGCTGCACCAGCGCGAACTGCGACGGGTTGCTCACGATGGTGGCCACCGCCCCGGCCTTCGCGTGGCGCCACGAGTCCTTCTTGGGCACGTCCAGCTCCACGTCGTGGCCGTGGTGCTTGATCACGCCCACGCGCAGGCCTCGCGCGGTGAGCGCGGCGATGACGCCCTCCATGAGGGTGGTCTTGCCCGATGCCCGAACGGCCCGACGAACGAGGCCACGATGGTGTTCCCGGTGCTCACGGCGTGCCCTCTTCGACGTCGAGCCGGATGCACTCCACGAGCTCGTCGGCTTCCAGCACCGCGACCTCCTCGGGCACGATCAGGAAGCAGTTGGCCCGGTGCAGCACGCTCAACAGTGCCGAGGACTGGCTCCCTGCCGAGGAGACCTCGTAGCCCACTTCCGGATCGTCTTGCGTGCGGGTGAGCACGGCGCGGATGAAGTGCACGCGCCCGGGCCGTTTGCGCACGTCGTGCGTCAGCGCGCGCGATCACGTGCGGCCGCTCGAGCTCGGCGAAGCCCTGCATCTTGCGTAGCGCGGGCCTCGTGAACAGCTCGAATCCCACGAAGCTCGACGTCGGGTTCCCCGGCAGGCCGAAGAACGGCCTGCCTCGGTACTCCCCGAACGTTACCGGCGATCCGGGCCGCATCGCGACGCTCCAGAACTCGAGGCGGCCCACGCGGGTGAGAACGTCGCGGACGACGTCGTAGTCGCCCACCGACACGCCGCCCGAGCTCACGATCACGTCGGCCTCCTCAGCGGCGCGGCCGAGCGCGGCGCGTACCGAGGCCTCGTCGTCGCGCACGATGTCGTATCGCAGCGGGAGCCCGCCCGCGGCGGCGACCTGCGCCGCGAGCCCGTGGGAGTTGGAATCCCGGATCTGCCCGGGACCTGGGACTTCACCCGGCTCCACGAGCTCATCGCCGGTCGCCAGCACCGCCACGACCGGGCGGCGATGCACCCACACGCTCGCGTGGCCGGTCGCCGCGGCCAGCGCCACGGCGGCGGGCGTCATGGTCTCGCCGACGCCGAGCACCTCGTCGCCGCTGCGCACGTCCTCGCCCCGGAAACGCACGTTGGCGCCGGCCTGCGCAGCCACGCGCACGGCGACGGTGCCTCCCTCGCCCGCCGGCTCCGTGTCCTCGATCTTGACCACGACATCGGCGCCCTCCGGCATGGGAGCGCCGGTCATGATCCTGGCGGCCAGACCGGGGCCCACCGCCTTGGTGGGTACGCTCCCGGCCGGGATCTCCTCCACGACCAGGAGCATCCGAGGGTTCCTCGGCCGTGGCACCCTCGGTGTCCTGGGCCCTCACCGCGAACCCATCCATCGCCGAGTTGTCGAACGGCACGATGTCGATGTCCGAGGTGAGCGCGCGAGCCGAGCGGCCGGCCGAGCGCGTCGGCGAGCGTCACAGACTCAGCCGCGAGCGTAGAGAAGGCGGCGAGGACGCGCTCCCGGGCCTCGGCCACGGGGGTGAGGTTGGGTTTGGCGCTCATCGGCCCGCCCCGCTCTCGGCCGCGGCCGCGGCCGCGCGGGCGGTCGCGAGTTCCTCGGCGGAGTTCACGTTCATGAGGCTGCGCAGCTCGGGATCGACCGAGCGGAGACGCTCCACGGGCACGGTGAGCACTTCCACGAAGGCGGAGAGGTCGGTGACCCGGCGAGTGCCCTGGCTCAGCGCGGTACGAACCGGCTCGAGGCACTGTACGCTGTAAAGCGCGAGGAGCGGCTCCGGCCCCGCCTCGCCGGCGGGCATCACGACTTGTGGGGCGACGCCGGCTTCCAGCAGGGCCTCCCAGAGCAACCGCACCACTGCGGGCTCCAGGAACGGCATGTCCACACCGGCGGCGAAGACCCAGTCGGTCTCGGTAGCTTCGAGAGCGGTCTCGAGCCCGCCCAGCGGCCCCAGGAACGGCTCGCGGTCGGCGATCACAGGGCAGCCCTCGGGCAGCGGCACGCCGGCGAGCGCCGCGGCATCGCCCGCGACGACCATCACGTGCTCGCAGACCTCGTCGAGTGCGCCAGCCACGCGGGTGACCAGCGCTTCCCCGCCCACGGAGATGAGCGCCTTGTCGGTGCCCATGCGCCGCGACCGGCCGCCGGCGAGCACGACCCCCGTGACGGGGACACGCGAAGCCTCGTGCGATGAAGACGACGTGCTCATCGAGCGCCTCGGCTCGGCACGAGCGGAGAGAGGCGAGGCGGCGGAGCGATGAGATGCAGGGACGGCCGAACGGCCGACCCGATAGGGCCAGGCATGCCGTTCTCCTTTCCAAACACGGGAGGCGGGCGCCTTTCGGCTTCCCACCCTATCGGCCTGCGTCCCATGGCCGCGGCCGGTGGCCGAAGGCGGTAGGAGGCGCAGGCTCGGAGATATGTGTGCCCCGACATCGCGGGGCGACCTTGAGCATAGCGCGCCCCGTGCCGTTTGACCCCGGATTCCGCCCCGCCCATCTGCCGAGGGGGTCCGCCCTGTCGGCGACCGGCGGCCCCACTCATCTGAGCGGGACCGCCGGCGGGGAGTCGACAATGCTGTTCGGGGCGTGGCCCTACGCCTCGGCGGTCTCCACCTTGCGCACCTTCACCGCGGCCATCTTGAAGCCGGGGTTCTTGGCCACCGGGCCCAGGATCGAGTGCGTGAGCAGGTTCGCCGGCGCCTCGGACCAGTGGAACGGGAGGTAGATCGCGCCTTCGTCGGAGCGGTCCTTGATGCGTGCCTCGAGCTCGATTGAGCCGCGGCGGCTCGAGACCTCGATGCGGTCGCCCTGACAGATGCCTAGGCGCTCGGCGTCCGCGGGGTGGATCTCCGCGTAGGCGTTGGGGGAGATCGTGTTGAATCCGCCTGATCGGCGCGTCATCGTGCCGGTGTGGTAGTGCGTGAGCTCCCGGCCGGTGATGAGCATCATGGGGTAGCGCTCGTCGGGCATCTCGGGCGGGGCGATGTAGGTGACCGGCATGAACTGGCCTCGGCCACGGGCGAACGCCTCGGTGTGGAGGATGGGCGTGCCGGGGTGGTCGCGGTCGATGCACGGCCACTGGATACCGCCGTCGCGGTCCAGGCGCTCGTGCGACATGCCGCGGAAGATGGGCGCCATCGACGCCATCTCGTCGAAGATCGCGGTCGGTGACGAGTACACACCGGGGACGTCGAACCGCTTGAGCAGCTCGGCCATGATCTCACCAGTCGGGCTTGGAGTCGCCCACCGGCGGGATCGCCTCGCGCACGCGCTGCACGCGGCGCTCGGTGTTGGAGAACGTGCCCTCCTTCTCAGCGAAGGTGCACGCGGGGAGCACCACGTCGGCGAGTTGGGCAGACTCGGTGAGGAAGATGTCGATCGATCACCACGAAGTCGAGCGCCTCGAGGGCCTCGCGCACCATGTTCTGGTCGGGGTCGGCCACGATGGGGTTCTCGCCCATGAACACGATGGACTTGATGTTGCCGTTGAGCGCTTCCTGGATCATCGCCGTCTCGGTCAGGCCCGGCAGCGGCGGGATCGTGCAGTGCCAGGCCTCTTCGAACTTGGCGCGCGCCTCGTCGTTCTCCACCCGCTGGTAGCCCGGCAGGTAGATGGGCAGGCACGCCATGTCGCAGGCGCCCTGGACGTTGTTCTGGCCGCGCAGCGGGTTGAGGCCGGTGCCGTGCTTGCCCATGTTGCCGGTCATCATGGCGAGGTCGGCGAGCGCCATGACCTGGTCCACGCCGGTGTTGTGGTGCGTGACGCCCATCGCAGTAGACGATCGAGGCGCGCTCCGCCGCGCCGTACAGGCGGGCGATCTCGCGGATGTCGTCCGCGGCGATGCCGCAGACCTCCTCGGCCATCTCGGGGTCGTAGTCGGCGAGCATCTCGCGCAGGGCTTCGAAGCCCTCGGTGCGAGACGGCGATGAACTCCTCGTCGGCGAGGCCCTCTTCGAGGATGATGCTCATCACGCCGTTGACGAACGCGACGTTGGTGCCCGGGTTGACCGGCAGCCACGAGTGCGGCGTGGTCGACCAGGCGGATGCGGCGCGGGTCGATGACGATAGATCTTGGTGCCCTTGCGGGCGGCCTTCTTGAGCTCGAGGCCCGACGATCGGGTGCGCCTCGGTGGGGTTGGAGCCGATGACGAGGATGACGTCAGCGTTCTTGAGGTCGTTGATGGAGTTCGTCATCGCTCCGGAACCGAACGTTGCCGCCAGACCGGCGACGGTGGAGCTGTGTCAAAGACGGGCGCAGTGGTCGATGTTGTTGGTTCCGATCGCCGCCCTGCAAGAACTTCTGGAACAGGTAGTTGTCCTCGTTCGTGCAGCGGCGCGGCGCCCGGCCACCGATGGAGTCGCGGCCGTACTCGTCGCGGATCGTCCGGAGCTTCTCGGCGACGAGGTCCAGCGCCTCGTCCCAGGTCGCCTCGACGAGCTCGCCGTCCTTGCGGATGAGCGGGGTGGTGAGGCGGTCGGGGTGCTTCGCGAAGCTCGTAGCCGTAGCGGCCCTTCGCGCACAGGTTGCCGTTGTTGACGCCCTTGCCGAGCGGAGCGCGAAGCGCCGACGAGCACGCCGTCCTTGGTCTCGAACTGATGGTGCAGCCCGACGCCGCAGTAGCCGCAGGTCGTCTCGGTCTACGTCGCGCTCCCAGGAGCGGCCCTTGCCCTGGCTCTTGCGTGTCGGTGAGCGCCCCGGTGGGGCACGTGGAGACGCACTGGCCGCAGACCTCGCAGCCGTGCGTCGAGCATCGACACGCCGAAGGGCGTGTTGGGCAGGGAGTCGAAGCCTCGGCCGGTGTAGCCGTAGACGTCGCAGCCCTGCGACCTCGTGGCAGATGCGCACGCAGCGGCCGCACGAGATGCACTTCTCGAGGTCGCGGTCGATGCAGCGGGTTGTCGTCGATCGACATCGAGCCTCGTGCTTCGCGCCCACGAACGGCGAGACGGCTCGATCCCGTGCTCGTACGCCACGTTCTGCAGGCCGCACGCTCGCCGCGCTCTCGCACGTGAGGCACTCGACCTTGTGGTCGGAGAGCAGCAGCTCGACGACGGTCTTGCGCAGCTCGAACAGGGCGTCGCTCTGGGTGGTGACGACCATGTCGGCCGCGGCCTGGTCGTGCACGACGTGGGGTAGCCCCGCATGCCCTCGACCTCGACGATGCACAGACGGCACGCGCCGTAGGGCTCCAGACGAGGGTCGTGGCACAGGGTCGGGATGTGGATCCCGGCCTCCTGGCAGGCCTCGAGGACCGTTGCGCCGGCGCTGGCCGTGGATCGGCGCGACCGTCGATGGTCAGCGTCACCAGGTCGGTCTTGGCGGCTTGGCTCACGCGTCACTCCTTCGAAGCACGCGGACTTCGCCCTCGACGAGCACGCAGTCGATGAGCTCTTTGGCGAACGCCGCGATGTCGGAGACCGACACGATGCCGACCGGGACTCCGTTCTCGACTACGGGCAAGCGACGCATCTGCGAGCTCACGCTGGAGCCGCACCGCCTGCAGCATGTCCATCTCGGGGTCGAGCGGGACGAAGTCGGTGAACATGATGTCGCTGACGATGGCGGTGTGCGGGTCGAAGCCCGTCGGCGACGACCGTGTGGGTGATCTGGCGGTCGGTCACGATGCCGACCACCGCGCCGTCGTCCGTGAGCAGGACGGAACCGACACGCTCGTCGCGCATGCGGCGTGCGACCTCGGCGATCGTCGCGTCCGATGGGCATGGCGACGACTCGGGCAGTCATTATGTCTCTGACCTTCATGTCTCCAACCTTCCTGACGCGCCTAGACGCGCTCGATCGCGTCGAACGGGCAGTGGCTGACACAGATGCCGCACTTGATGCACTTGCTCGGGGTCGATGGTATGCGGCTCCTTCAGGTCGCCGGTGATCGCTTCGACCGGGCAGTTCTTCTTGCACACGCCGCATCCCTTGCAGGCCTCGGAGAGGATCGAGTACGAGGACAGCGCCGTGCACTGGGCCGCGCGGCACTTCTTCTCGTCGATGTGCTCCTCGTACTCGTCGCGGAAGTAGCGCAGCGTGGTGAGCACCGGGTTGGGCGCCGTCTGGCCCAGGCCGCACAGCGACGCGCTCCTGACCGTGTTGGCGAGGCGCTCGAGCTCCTCGATGTCGCCTTCCTCGCCCTCGCCCTCGGTGATGCGGGTGACGAGCTCGAGCATGCGCTTGGTGCCGATGCGGCAGGGCACGCACTTGCCGCACGACTCGTCCTGCGTGAACGCGAGGAAGTAGCGGGCGAGGTCGACCATGCAGGTGTCCTCGTCGACGACGACTATGCCGCCGGAGCCCACGATCGCGCCGAGCGCCATGAGCGCGTCGTACTCGATCGGGGTGTCGAGCAGCGACGCCGGGACGCAGCCGCCCGACGGGCCGCCCATCTGGACGGCCTTGAGCGGCTTGGCGCCCGACATGCCGCCGCCGACGTCGTAGATGAGCTCGTTCGAGCGTCATGCCCATCGGGACCTCGACCAGGCCGCTGCGGCGCGACCTTGCCGGTGAGCGCGAAGACCTTGGTGCCCTTGCTCGTGCCCGAGCCGATCGCCGAGTACGCCTCGGCGCCGTTGCGGATGATCCACGCGACGTTGGCGTAGCGTCTCGACGTTGTTGATGTTCGTGGGCTTGCCCCACAGACCCGACGTGGCGGGGAAGGGCGGGCGCAGCCGCGGCATGCCGCGCTGGCCCTCGAGCGAGGCGATGAGCGCCGTCTCCTCGCCGCAGACGAACGCGCCGGCGCCCTCCTTCACTTTGATGGTGAAGTCGAAGCCGGTGCCCATGATGTCCTTGCCCAGGAGATCGCGCTCCTCGGCCTGAGCTGATGGCGATCTTGAGGCGCTTGATGGCCAGCGGGTACTCGGCGCGGCACGTAGATGTAGCCTTCGTCGGCGCCGATGGCGTAGGCGCAGATCGCCATGCCTTCGAGCACGCTGTGCGGGTCGCCCTCGAGGACGCTGCGGTCCATGAACGCGCCGGGGTCGCCCTCGTCGGCGTTGCAGACGATGTACTTCTTGTCGCCGGGAGCGCCCTGGGCGAACTGCCACTTCATGCCGGTCGAGAACCCGGCGCCGCCGCGGCCGCGCAGACCGGAGGCCTTGACGGTCTCGATGACGTCCGTGGGTGTCGACTCCGCGAGCACCTTGCGCAGAGCGGCGTAGCCGTCCGTGGCGATATAGTCGTCGATGCTCTCGGGGTCGATGACGCCGCAGTTGCGCAGCACGATGCGCGTCTGCTTGCCGATGAGCTCGCTCTCGACGCCCTCGATGCCGTCGCCCAGGATGAGCCAATCCTCGACCGGCTCTCCACCGACGAGGTGCTTGCTCACGATGTCGGGGACCTTGAGCGGGGTGACGTCGCCGTACACCCACGTCTGGTCGCCGTCGCGGACTTCCACCATGACCTCGCGGTAGCACAGCCCATGCAGCCGGTGCGGCCGAGCTCGACACCGGCGCCGTTCAGGTTCGCGACGGCCTCCTGGAAAGCCGCCTCGACGTCGTACGCCCCCGCGGCGATGCCGCACGAGCCCATGCCGATGATGACGCGGCGGTCGCTACTGCTTGCTGCGGGCATGTTGCTTCACCAGCTTCCGGGTGGCGCGGGCGTCCAGACGCCCGTAGGTGCGATCGCCGATCATCACGACCGGCGCGAGGCTGCAGCAACCGAGGCATGCGACCGTCTCGAGCGTGGCCGAGAGTCCGTCGGCGGTCTCGCCGGCAGCGATGCCTAGCTCTTCCTCGAGCACGGCAGTGACCTGGCTTGCCCCCGCGACGTGGCAGGCGGTCCCGTGGCAGACCCGGTAGATCGTCTCGCCCTGAGGCTTGAGGCGGAACTGGGAGTAGAACGTGGCCACTCCGTACACCGACGCGAGCGGGACGCGCCTCGCGCGAGCGATCTCGCGCATGACCGCTTCGGGCAGGTACCCGTACTCGGCCTGCGTCTCCTGGAGCACCGGGATCGAGCGCGCCGGGGTTGTCCTTATGCGCCGCGAGAATCGCGTCGAGCGGACTCATGTCGATGCGCTTGGGCTCTTCGCATGTGCACTCGTGCATACGGTCCTCCTGGGGCCTAGTCGAGGTACGAGTTGCAGTACAGCGTCTCGTTGCGCAGCACCGCCATCGACTTCTCGAGCGCCTCGTCCGCCTTGAGCTCGCCCGGGTCGGTGCGCGCGACCATCATCTGCAGGTCGTCGTTGGGGTCCATGATCGCCGAGGCCAGCCCGGCCGGGATGAGTATCGCCAGCAGCGCGGCGGCCATCGGGCGACTTCACGTGCTCAGGGCACCCGTTGTAGATGTTGGACAGGCCGACGGTGGTCTTGAGCGGCGGGTCGTTGAGAGCGCCTGAACATCGCGATCGCCTCGGCGGCCTCGACGGCCTGCTGCTGAGCGACGCCGACCGGGAGCAGCAGCGGGTCGAGGTAGACGCGGTCGAGCGGCACGTCGAACTCCATCATCGCGGCCATGATGGTCATCGCGGCCTCGACGCGCTCGTTGGCGTCGCGCGAGACGCCCTTCTCGGTCATGCACAGGCCGATGATCTCGGCCTCGTAGGTCTTGGCGAGCGGGAGGAACGTCTCGAGACGCGCGCGCTCGGCGGAGGTCGAGTTGATGATGGGCTGCAGCTTGCAGACCTTGAGGCCGGCCTCCATCGCGAGCGGGTTCATCGTGTCGAGGCACAGGCGCGTGTCGGGCACCGCCTCCTGCACGACGCTGACGACCCACTCCATCATCTCGGGACCGCCCTTGGTGGCCGGGCCGAGGTTGATGTCGAGGATGTCGGCGCCGCCTTCGACCTGGTGCAGCGCCATGTCGCGGATCGGGCCCGGCGTCGCGCTCCTTCATGGCCGGGCCGATGGTCTTGCTCATGATGTTGATCTTCTCACCGATGACGATCATTCTCTTGTTCCTTTCGCTGGCTGTTCGGTTCTACGCTGTACGGTCAGCGAGGGCCCCTGCGATGGAGCGCAGGGCCTCGGTGAACTCGGGGTCGGTGCCCCAGGAGGAGCGGCCTTCGCGGTCCGCGCGGCGCACGGCTTCGCTGTCGGGGAGGATGCCCAGGAAGCGTGGATGTCCTCGAAGGACGTCGCGCAGGAAGGCGGCGTCGTCTTCGTCGCGCACCTTGTTGCCCACCACCACCACGTCCTTCACGCCGATGTCGGCGGCGAGTGCAGTCACCTGGCGCGCGGTCTGGACGCTGCGGGCGCCGGGCTCGACGACCACGATGAACACGTCGACGCTCTCGGCGGTCCCTCGGCCCAGGTGCTCGATGCCGGCCTCCATGTCCAGGATGGCGACGTCCTCGCGCTTGACGAGCAGGTGGCGCATGAACGCCTTGAGGAAGATGCCCTCCGAGCACATGCAGCCCGACGCCGCCGCGCTCGACGGTCCCCATCTTGCAGCAGGGTGACGCCGTTGACGTCCACGCCGCAGCTCTCGACGACGTCGGAGACGTCGGGGTTGATGCGGAACATGCCGCCCTTGCCCGGGCGCGGCGCCCGTGCGCTCCTCGATGAGGTCGTCCATCTGCGAGAGCGGCACGCAGCCGCGGCGGTCTGCTCGTCGGTCGGCTCCCAGGGCCATGGCGAGGTTGGCGTCCGGGTCGGCGTCGATGGCGATGACGTGGCGGCCCTCGTCGGCCCACAGGCGAGCGAGGCCGGCCGAGAGCGTGGTCTTGCCCACGCCGCCCTTGCCCGAGATCGCTATCTTCATGCCGTCACCTCTCCGAGTTCGGCGGCGTCGAGGACCTCGGGGACGAGATGCTCGGCGCCCACCGCCATGATGTGCACGCCGTCGCAGGAGTCGCGGACGTCGCCGATGAAGCGCGCGGCGATCTCGATGCCCGTGCGCGTGGCGTCCGAGGAGGCCTCGAGCTCGTCGATGATGCGACTGGGGCACGCTGATCCCCGGGATGTTCTTGTTCATGAAGCGGGCCATCCGCGCCGAGCGCAGCACCACGATGCCGGCCAGCACCTTCACGTCGAAGCGCGCGCGCGTGCTCCATGAAGCGCTTGAACGAATCGGCGTCGTAGACGGCCTGCGTCTGGAAGTACTGCGCGCCGGCCCGCACCTTCTTGTCGAACTTGGCGAGCTGCGGCGGCAGCGGGTGGGCGTCGGGCGTGACCACGGCGCCGGGGAAGAAGTCCGGCGTGCCGTGCAGCTCGTTGCCCGACAGGTCGTGCCCGCCGTTGAGCTTGGCGATGGTGTCGAGCATCTGCACGGACTCCAGGTCGAAGACCGCCTTGGCTTGCGTGTGATCGCCCACGACGACGTGGTCGCCCGTGAGCGCCAGCACGTTCTCGATGCCGAACGAGGCGGCGCCGAGAAGGTCGGACTGGAGTTCGATCCGGTTGCGGTCGCGGCCGGTCACCTGGAGCACCGGCTCGAGGCCGCGCTGCTTGAGGTGGATGCAGGCAGCGATCGTGCGACAGGCGCATGACCGCGGCCTGGTTGTCGGTGACGTTGAGCGCGTGGACGCGGTCCCGCAGCTGCTCGGCGACTTCGAGCATCTCGGAGACGTCGGTGCCCTTGGGAGGCCCGACCTCGGAGGTGATGACGAACTCGCCGGCGGCGAGTGCCTGACGCAGGCTCATTTGTCACCTCCGGCGACGGTGTGGGCGTCCCATTCGCTGCACTTGGTGCGGACCGAGTTGTCCTTGGGCTCGCACGAGGTCGTCGTTCTGGCGGCCGCGGTCGAGCTTCTCCAGCCGCTCGTATATCAGCACCCACGCGCAGTCGCGGTCGCCCAGCTCGCAGCGGCCGTCCTTCACGCCGCCGCAGGGCCCGTTCATGATGCCCTTCGCACACCGCGTGATCGGGCAGATGCCGGCCGTCTCGCCCAGGACGCACGAGCCGCATGCCGAGCACTCGGCCTGCCAGCTCGCGAGCCCCTTGGCCGCGCCGATGAAGAGCGTGTCGAGCGCGGGGAAGACCGGTATCTCGCTGTTGTCGGCGAGCAGCGCCACGCCGGCGCCGCAGCCCAGCGACAGCACGGCGTCGAACGCCTCCGAGTCGAGCTTCTCGATGAACTCGGGCTCGCACTGACGCTGCAGCACGGTGCCTTCGAAGGTCTGGCCGGTGCCCTCGCGCGACGCAGCGAGGCGCAGCGTCTGGACGAGCGTGTCGACTTCCAGCTCGCCGCCGGCCAGCGAGACCGCGGCGCAGGTGTTGCAGCCCACGAGCAGCACGCGGCGGTAGCCCGCCAGACGATCTCGGATCACGTCTTTGAACGGCTTGAGTCGGACGACGATCATCGCAGGTGCACCGTGTCTTCCTCTTCGACTTCGCCGCCCACGACGATGAAGGCGGCTTCCATGCCCAGCTGCGCCAGGGTGGCCCGGATCTTCTCGGTCCGCTTGGTCACGAGCTCGCGCGCGTACGGGTAGCGGCAGGTGCTCTCGACGCATCCGGTGAAGATGACGCGCTCGGCGCCGGACTGGAGCGCCTTGAGCACCGTGCGCTCGCTCGCGCGAAGCAGGCACGTGACCGTGAGCGTGCGCACATCGCCGGGCAACGGTGACGCCGCGGGCGTGCAGCCGCACGCGAACACGAGCGTCGTGTCGGGGCTGGGTTCGCTAGCACGCGCCTCGACGCGCCGCGACATCTCCTCTTCCGAGTGGCCCTCGAGGCTGATCGCCTGGGCGGGGCACTGCGATACGCACGCGCCGCACGCGTGGCAGGTCTCGGCGTCGAAGTAGAGGAAGCCGCCGACCTTGACGCCGGGGGCGTTGTGCGGGCACACGCGCATGCAGGTCAGGCACGACGCGCACTTCTCGCGGGTGAGCCGGGCACCGGTCGCGCAGCCCAGGCAACGCTGGGCCTCGCGGGCGGCCTCGTACTCGGTGTAGCCGATCTCGATCTCGTCGAAGGACTTGACGGCCTCGTAGAACTCGAGCTTCTCCATCTGGACGCGGCGCCGGGTCTCGAGCTTGGACTTCATCGAATCGGGGACCTGACCCAGGGTCACGGCTTCTTCCTCGAGCTCGTCGAGGAAGGTCTGGTCGCCCATCAGGTCGCGGATCGACTACCGCGGCGACGCGGTGGCCGCCGGCGATGGCGTCGATGACCTTGCTCGGGCCGGTGACGACGTCGCCGGTGGCGTAGACGCGCTCCGCGGATGTCTGGAGCGTGACCGGATCGATCTGGATGCCGCCTCGCGGCGTGAGCTCCACGCCCAGGTCGGCGACGTCGGCGAACTGGCCGGTGGCGAAGATGACCGTGTCGGCGTCGAACTCACGCACCTCGTCCTCGTCGAAGGTGGGCGCGAAGCGCTTGTCGTCGTCGAACACGGCCGTGCAGCGCGGCGACCTTGAGGCCGCAGACGCCGTCCTCGCCGGTGCGACCTCGCGGGGCCCCCACGAGCAGTTGATGTCCACGCCCTCGTGGTGGGCCTCTTCGACCTCGTGCTTCGGAGGCCGGCATCTCGTCGTCGCTCTCGAGGCACACGAGCGACGACGCGCGTGGCGCCCAGGCGCCGAGCGGTGCGCGCGACGTCCATCGCCACGTTGCCGCCGCCCACGACCACGACGCTGCTTGCCCAGGTCGACTTCTCGCCGCTGGCGGCGGCCTCGAGGAACGGCAGCGCCGCGAGCACCTGCGGCATGTCCGCACCCGGGATCGGCAGCGGGCGGCTGCCCTGCAGGCCGGCGGTCGATCACTACGGCGTCGTAGGTCTCGCGAAGCTCGTCGAGCGTGATGTCGCGGCCCACACGCACGCCGGTCTCGGCCTCGATGCCGAGCGCCAGGATGTGAGTCGATGTCCTTGTCCAGCGCGTTGTCGGGCAGGCGGTAGTTGGGGATGCCGTAGCGCAGCATCCCGCCGAGCCGCGGCTTCTCCTCGTAGCATGGTGACCTGGAAGCCGCGCATCGCCAGGTCGTACGCGACGGTCAGCCCCGCGGGCCCGCCGCCCACGACGGCGACTGCGCTCCGGAGCGCGGTCACCGGATGCTCCGCCGGGTACGCGCCGAAGTCGGCGGCCGACGCGCTTGAGCGCGGCGATCGCGACCGGGTCGTCGAGTTCGCAGCGCCGGCAGCCGTCCTCGCACGGGCGCAGGCAGATGCGACCGCACACGGACGGCAGCGGGTTGCGCTCGAGGATGATCTCGAGCGCGTCGGTGTAGCGGCCCTCGGCGACCGCCGTGAGGTAGCCCGGGCACGTCGATGTGGACCGGGCACTTCGCGCGGCATGGCGAGATACACCCGGACCGAGCTCGAGGCTTCGCGTCGCAGTACTCGCTCTTTGCAGGTAGCGCTCATCTTGGTCACCGCGATCCGCGTCATGACGGGTACCTAGCCGGCCCGTCGCTTGAGGAACGCGGGGATGTCCGCGGCCTCGTGCGGACCGACGGTGACGTTCCAGCCGTCGAGCTCCTCCAGCAGCTCGCCGCTGATCTGCGCGACGGCACCAGGGATGATGACCTCGCGGTGCTTGATCTTGTCGGCGATACCGGACTCGTTGACGAACTTGGCGATGCGCTCGGGCACGAACTTGCCCGCGGCCCAGGCGGTGAGCACCGACAGGCCCTCGGACTCGACGATGCCGAGGTAGCCGGGCATCTTGCCGCCCTCGATCTCGCCGGCGACGATGAAGTACGTGAGCGAGAAGTTGGTGGTGATGAAGAACGGCGCGTCCGGGCCGGGGTTGTTGATCTCGTAGATCTTGGCCTCGGCCTGCATCGGGCGCTGCGGGTCGGTGTAGATGTTCTGGCGCAGCACGAGCAGCGGCAGCATGCGCCACGGCTCGGCGCCGGACAGCACGATGATGCTGCCGTACTTGTCGACGTCGACGGCCGCGTACGTGACCTCGAGCAGGTCGTCGCCGCCGGCGAGGTCGCCGGGGAAGGCGATGAACGGGTAGCCGAGGGCGGCGAACTTCTTGTTGAGCGCGGCGCGGCGGGCGAAGACGTGGTCGCGCAGCGCCTCACCGGCGGTGGCCGGCGCGGAGTCGATGACGAGGTCCTTGAGGCCGGCCGCGGCGGCCTTCTCGGTGAGGGCGGCGACGGCCTCGAGGCCCGAGGCGCGCACGACGAGCGGGCAGCTCGTGCTTCTTGGCCAGCTCGATCATCGCGTCGGCGTTGGCCTCGGTGGCGGCGTAGATGAGCGGCTTGCTTGGCGCCGGCGACCTCGAGGGCCGCGGCCATCTCGGCCGGGTCCTCGGTCATGAGCACGAGCGGCAGGTCGGTGGCGGCCTGGACACGCGTGGCGACCGCCGCGAAGCGGCCGGCGTCACCGTTGCCGCGCACGGCGACGAAGCCGCAGCGCAGCTGCTGCTGCACGCGCTCGAAGTCCGCCGCGTTGGCGGCGGCGACCACGGCGTCGATGGCCGCGTCGTCGTCGGACGCGTCCACGGTCACGCCGATCGCGCACGGGTTCACGAACGTCTTCTCGTGGCGGAACAGCACGGTCTCCTCGCCCACGGTGAACGCCGTGTCGCCCACGCCGACGGTGACGGCGCGCATCGGCGGCGCCGCCGCCTCGGACAGCGCGGCCTTGGCCTCGTCGGAGACGTGCGGGCACGACGGCGAGCTCGGCCTGGCCCTGCGCGAGCTTCATCGCGAAGGCGAGGCAGGTCGGGCACGCCGCAGTCGCCGCAGTTGGTCTTCGGCAGCTGCTTGAAGATCTCGATTCCGCTCAGAGCCATTCGTCGTTCCTCTCGTTCGTGAGCGGCTGGTTGCCGGCGTTTCTAGAACAGCGGAGTCCATGGTCAGGGCGGGGTGGTTGACCTTCGTGAGGAACTCGAGGACTTCGTCCTCGGTCTCGCCGACGGTCTCGTCGGCGATCTTGTCGAGGAAGTCGGGGTCGCCCATCTCGTCCATGCGCGGCTGCAGCGAGGTGCGCATCGCTTCCTTGAGCTCCTTGGGCATCCACACGACGCGAGCCAGGCCGCCCTCGGCGGAGATGAACTTCTTGCGACGCGATGTAGCCGCGGCCGATGCCCATGAAGCCGGGCGCCTGGACGCCGCCGCCCACCATGCCGGCGAGCGTGGAGAACTTCATGCCCGAGGGCGTCATGCCGGAGTACTCGCGGTTCACGATCATGACGCCGTTGCACATGGGCAGGAGCGCGATGATGGCCATGAAGCAGCCGCAGCTCGTCATCGGGTCGTCCATGAGCGAGTAGCAGGTCATGCGCTCGACCGCGCCGCCGGACTTCTCGTAGATGAAGTCGTTGACGCCGGCCCACTCGCCCGTGGTCGTCGTCGATGAGCATGCGCCCTTCTCGATGGGCTGGTTGGGGCCGGTGGGGTTGAGCTCGTTGGAGGCCTTGGCGTCGAGCCAGTTGTACGCGCCGCACAGGCCGAGGCGCTCGGGCGTGACGACGCAGACGTGGCGTGGGCGCGAAGCTCTGGCACAGCGAGCACGAGTAGAAGACGTCGACCGTGTCGTCGGTGAGGCCCGGCCATGCGCTCGTCGCGCGCGGCGTAGCGACTCGCGCGCGATGCTCGCGCATCTCGTCGACCTTGGCCTGCGTCGGTGTAGATGGTGACCTGGACCTTGTCCACGATCGCGTCGAACTCGTCGAGGATCTTGGCGTGCAGGATCTCGCCGAGGTGCTCGAACTTGAAGCCCTTGTCCTTGGCGGCCTTGCTGATGCGGATCCAGATGAGGTCGCGCTGACCCATGTGCAGCACGCCCTCGGCGAAGTTCATGAGGTGGTGGAACTGGCGCTCGATGACCGGCTCGAAGTCCGACTGCATCTTGCGGCCGGAGACGTCGACGACGATGCCGAGCGGGATGCGCGCGCCCTCCTCGATGTCGTCGAGCTCCGGGCCCGACGACCTCGATCTTGCCGTCGTTGACCTCGGATGCGTCCAGCGTGCGGACGAACTCGAACGCGGTGGTGCGCTGGCCGCCGGCCTCGACGTACATGTCTTCCTTGCGGACGCGCTCGCCCTCGAAGGCGGGGCCGTAGGCGACCGGGATCGGGGACCTCGGCGACCTTGATCTTGAGGCCGCGGACCTCGATGGCCTTCTGCGACGAGCTCGTCGCAGCGAGATGTTGCTGACGACGTGCTCGTAGGTGCAGACGCCGGTGGGCAGGATCTGCGGGATGTCGCTCGTGGCGATGGTCGGGAAGCCGTAGCTGATGGCGCCGGCCGCCGTGGCGTACCACTCGTCGGTGACCTCGCCCAGCGCGAGCACGAAGGCGAAGATGCGGCTCTTGTTGTACGCGAGGATGCGCTCGTAGTCGCCGGGCTGCACGCCGCCGAACGCCATGGCCGCGCGCGTCGCGAAGCCGATGGAGTAGATCTGGCTGTAGACCTCGCGGCCGAAGGGCACGAGGCGCGTGTCCCAGCCCAGCTGGACGCCCTCGGCGTCGAGCTGCTCGGCGAAGGACGACGCCGTTGTCGTGGCCGCGCCATGAAGACGTAGAGGATCTTCTCCTGCATCTCGCGGGCGAGCTTGACGGCGGTCTCGTTGTCAGGGGCGGCGCCGACGACGGCCGCGAAGCCGGGCGCCGAGCCGTCCACGAACTCGACGCCGCGGGCACGCATGATGACGTCGTCGGCGGCGCCGAGCCAGATGCCGTTCACGGGCGGCGGGCCCGTCGAGGTAGTTCAGCGCCTCGATGGCACTCGTCGGCGAACAGCGTGGCGATGCCGGCGTCCAGCGTCGTGCCGAGGTACGGCAGCCACAGGTGCTCCGTGGGGACCTCGGGCAGCAGGTCCGCGGCGTAGTCGAGCACGCGGTCCATGTCGGAGAGCTTCTCGACCTTCTCGCCGGTCAGACCGTAGATGACGGGCAGGTAGTAGCCGGTGTTGGGGAACTCGACCGCGTGATCGGCGCCCAAGCTCTCCTTGGCCTCGGCAAGAGCTTGGCCTCGGTCCTGGCGACCAGATGCTGTGCGCGCCGCGGATCGCAGCGCTCGCGATGATCTTCGACACTGATGCTCCCTCCTCATGTCCATGTCGAACAGGACGCGCTCTTGCGGCACGTCGATCTTCAGTGCGGCACGTTTGGCGTCGATGAGGTCGAGCGCCTTGGCGACCATGTCCTGCGGCTCCTCGATGAAGTCGAAGCCAGCCGCCGTAGCGCTCGGTCCAGCCGTCGCTCATGTACTTCTCGACGTACTCGGAGCCGGCGACCGGCGAACCGACGCCGCCGAAGATGACGTGGCGCCCGCTGCCCACGGCGTACGTCGCGATCTCGAGCGCCTTCTCGGAGAACCACTCGGGGCTGAGTGCCGACGGCGGGCAGGCTCGCGATGTCGTCGCCCAGGCCGCCCGTCGCGCGACGACGTCGGCGAGGACGGTGAGGATGCGGGAGTTGTCCACGCAGCAGCCCATGTGCAGGACCGGCGGGATGCCGATCGTCTCGCAGACCTCGGCGAGCGACTCGCCGGCGAACTCCATCGTCTCCGGCGTGAGCAGGCCGTGCTTGCCGCTCGTGATGGCGGCGCAGCCGGTGACGACGACGAGCACGTTGTTGGCGATGAGCTCGCGCACGACGTTGACCACGGCGTAGTCCTGGACCACGCGGGGGTTGGAGCAGCCCACGACCGCCGCCACGACCGCGGATGCGGCCGTTGACGATGTTCTCGTTGAGCGGGCGGAAGCGACGCGCGCATCTTGCCGCCGAGCATGTAGCGGATGTACTCGTGGCTGAATCCGGCCACGAGCGGGCTCGTCGACGTGGGGATGTGGATCTCGCTCGCGGTTGGGGAAGTTCTCGATGGCGCGGCGCACGATCTCGGTCGCGGCCGCCACGCGGATGGTGCTCGTCGACGCCACGATGCTGCTCGGAGTCGCCGATGCTCGCCTTGTCGGACGAGGAGATCGAGCTAGGTGTGGAAGTGCTCGGCGACCTCGGTCGAGGCCCTGGAAGATGCACTGCACGTCGACGACCATGGCCTCGACGGCGCCGGTGAGGATCGCGAGCTCCTGGTGGAGCATGTTGCCCGCCGGCGGCACGCCCTGGCGCATGAGCGACTCGTTGGCCGTGCAGCAGATGCCGGCGACGTTGATGCCCTTGGCGCCCACGGACTCGGCGAGCTCGATCATCTCGGGCTCGCTGCGCCGCGTCGACGATCATCGAGGCGAGCAGCGGCTCGTGGCCGTGGATGAGGATGTTGACCTCGTCGGCCTTGAGCACGCCGAGGTTGGCCTGAGCTGCGCACCGGCACCGGCGTGCCGAAGATGGATGTCCTGCAGGTCGGTGGCGAGCATCGAGCCGCCCCAGCCGCTGGCCGAGCGCAGTACTTGATCGCGGCGTCGAGCAGCGTGCTCGTACGTTCTGGTCGTTGCCCGGCGCGGTGCGGTGCATGCGCCTCGACGATCTCGCGGTCGATGCCGCGCGGCACCACGTCGAGCTTGCGCCACAGGTCCTGGCGCTTCTGCGGGCGCGCGGGCGGTGAAGCCGAGCTCGCCGGTCTGCTGCCCGAACTGCGCCAGCGCGCAGTCGGCGACCTCGACGGCGAGCTGCTTGACGTCCTTGCCCGCGGCCTCGATGCCCATGTAGCCGGCGACCTCGGCGAGCTTGACCGGGTCGGTGATGGTCGCGCCCTCGACCTCGCCGCTGCGCGATCGCCTGCAGCGTGAGCGCGACGTCGCGGCCGTGGTCGGAGTGCGCCGCGGTGCCCGCGGCGACCTGAGCGCACGAAGTTGCGGGCGGCGACCGTGTCCGCGGTCGGCGCCGCACACGCCGCGCTTCGTCGCCCTTGTCCGTCGAGATCCGGCACGGGCCCATCGCGCACAGCTTGCAGCAGGCGCCCGTCGGCGCCGGTCGAGCACGGCGTGATCGTGCGCGAGCGCGAGAACACCGTCGCGATCTCGCATGTCCTCGGCGATCTCGAGCATCTCGGCGGCGGTGGGGTCGATGCGAGTAGTCGGTGAAGTCGGTGGCTGTCTTGATGGTCGTCGTCGGTCATCGTCGATCCTCCTGTACGGTCGCGTCGCTACTGCGAGCGACAGGCCGTCGATGGCCGTCTTCGGACGAGGCGACAGCGTCCGGGTGGCGCATCACGAGGACGTCGGCGCCGGCCATGGCCAGCGTGATCGCGGTGTCGGCCTCCCAGAGGACGCCGCGCTTGGCGGCGTCGCCCCAGGCGGGCTCCTCGTCCTCGGTGGCGCGTGCCTCCTTGCTGCGCCACGCCTCCTTGCCGAGGTTGCAGATCATGCGGCATCTGCGTCATGTCGTCGTTCTGGTTCAGCGCGGCGAGACGCAGGCGCTCCATGACGGTGTAGCGCGTACTCGACGCCGTAGCCGACGGCACCGACGGACGGGTCGATGAAGACGCGGTCCGCGGCGAGCCCCATCTGGGTGATGAGGATGTTGAGCTGCTTGGCCATGTTCACGTCGATGGGCGTCTCGGCGATGACCGACGTGGCCGTAGCCGAGCGCCGCCGCCGTGATGGGCTTGTAGTTGTCCTCGGTCGCCGAGCCGATCGCGAGCATCGTGGTCGTTGACCGTCTCGGCGACCTTCTTGAGGACCTCGGTGTCCTTCTCGGCGTTGCCGCGAGCCGTAGACGACCACCGGGACGTCGACAGCGTCGACGACCGCGCGCACCGTCTCGGCGGCGTCTTCGGGCGTGCGGTCCGCGCCGTTGGGGTCGGTGCCCGCGAGCTGCACGCAGACCATGTCGGCGCCGTAGCTCGTCCACGACTGCCTTGGCCCACGCCGCCGGGATCGCCGATCACGTCGCCCGAGCGCGTCGGTGAGCGCCGTCGGGCCAGCCGTCCGGCGCCGCGTCGAAGACCTCCATCGCGATCTTGGGCGTGTTGGGCATCTCGCCGTCGAAGAGGTAGAACGGCAGCGCGCTCTCTCCGCCGACGACGACGGCCGCGCCGTCGCCGTGCCGAGCGTGACCTCGCGGATCTTGCCGTGGGCTTCTCGATGGGGTTCTGGTAGCGGCATGATCGGGCTCCCTTCTACTCGAGCCCGGCGGCGCGGGCCGCGGACATGACGGTGTTCTCGAGCAGCATCGCGATGGTCATCGGGCCCGACACCGCCCGGCACCGGCGTGATCGCCGAGGCGACCTCGATGGCCGAGGCGAACTCGACGTCGCCCACGAGGCGTCCGTCGTCGAGCCGGTTGATGCCGACGTCGATGACGACGGCGCCTGGCTTGAGCCAGTCGCCCTTGACCATCTCGGGGCGCCCCACCGCGACGATGACGACGTCGGCGGCTGCGCACGTGGCCGGCCAGGTCGTTGGTGCGCGAGTGGCAGAATGGTGACCGTGGCGTTCTGGGCCAGCGCCAGCAGCGCCGCGGGCTTGCCGACGTTGTTGCTGCGGCCCACGACGACGACGTCCTTGCCGGTCAGGTCCACGCCGCTCTCCTCGAGCAGCACCATGACGCCGGCGGGCGTGCACGACACGAAGGTGTCCTTGCCCACGACCAGGCGACCGATGCTCTCCGGATGGAAGCCGTCGACGTCCTTGTCGGGGCGGATGGCCTCGATGACCGCGTCCTCGTCGAGGCCGCTCGGGCAGCGGGAACTGCACGAGGATGCCGTGGATGTCGTCGCGGCCGTTGAGCTCGTCGCACGACGGCGAGCAGCTCCTCCTGGGTGGTCGTCGCCGGCATCTCGATCTTCTCGGAGAAGATGCCGGTCTCGGCGCAGGCCTTCACCTTGTTGCGCACGTAGACCTCGCGACGCCGGGTCGTCGCCGACGATGACGACCGCCAGTCCGGGGTTGATGCCCTGGGCCTTCAGCTCGGTGACGCGCTCGGCGACGGCGGCGCGCCGCTTCGCCGATATGGCCTTGCCGTCGATGATGCGTGCAGTCACGAGTCCTCCTTGGTTCTCGGTCGATGTGCGCGGCCGCCGTCAGACGGTCGTCGCGTTCAGGGTCGGGACGGCCTCGGCGAGCATGCTCGCGCACTCGCACGAGCGCGGGGGAGTCGTCGGGCAGGTCGAACAGGCCCTCGCCGGTGAGATCGGCGCGCGTCACGCCCTCGTCCGGCGGGATGACGCCCAGGAGCGGCACGCCCGTCGCCTCGACCGCGGCGCTGAGCGCGGGGTCCAGCGGCTCGACGCCGCGGTTGACGATGAGGTAGCGCGCGCCGACGGCGATCTTGAGCTCGTCGGCGAGCTGGTTGAGCGTGCCCGCGGTCCGGATGCCGCGCACGCGGGGTCGGCGACGATCAGCAGCAGGTCGACGTCGCGCGTGGTGCGCCGCGAGAGGTGCTCGAGCCCGGCCTCGTTGTCCATGACCACGTACTCGTAGCTCGCGCTGCAGGTCGTCGATGCAGCCGCGCACGAGGTTGTTGGCGTAGCAGTAGCAGCCCGAGCCCTCGGGGCGGCCCATCGAGAGCAGGTCGAACTCGGGCTCCTCGACGACGTAGCGCTGGATGTTGTAGCTCGAGCCACACGTCCTTGCTCATGCCGTCCGGGTTGGCGCCGTTGGCGTTCTCGAGCATCTCCTCGGTGATCTCGCCCACGGAGCGCTCCACGTCGACGCCCAGCGCCTCGTGCAGGCACGCGTTGGGGTCCGCGTCGACCGCGAGCACGGACTTGCGCGCCCATCTCGCGCAGCGCGCGGACCATGAGCGCGGCGGTCGTGGTCTTGCCGGTGCCGCCCTTGCCGGCCAGTGCGATCGTGAATGCCATGTCAGCCCACCGCCTCTTGCCGAGGCGCTGCGGCCGCGCAGCTCCTCGGTGCGCGGGAACAGCGACAGGTCCGTGTGCGGGAGGAACAGCGCGGAGACGTACTGGTCCATGAAGCCCGCGTTGACCGACAGCTCGAGGTACGTGATCGTCTCGGCGACTCTGCGGGCCGTCCGCAGCATCTCGCGCGAGGTCGCCGACGAGCTTGCGCGCCAAGCAGCGAGCCGTTGCCCAGGAAGCACGAAGCGCTCCGGCGCGAAGCTCGGGGAACATGCCCAGCGACGGTGACGCGCTCCAGGTCCAGGTAGTGGCCGAATCCGCCGGCGACGATGACCTCGTCGATCGCGTCGAGGCTCAGGTCGAGGCTCTCGGCAAGCACGCTGATGCCGGCGAAGATCGCCGCCTTGGCGCGCATGAGGTTCTCGATGTCGATCTCGGTCAGCACGATGTCGCGTGCCGGTGGCGCTGTCCTGCGGCGGGGACGAGCACGTACTCCGGCCGCGCTCGCCTGCGACGCGATGCGGTCGGAGCCGTGTCGCTCGCGAACTTGCCGCTGCGGTCGAGGGCGCCGGCGCAGGAACAGCTCGGCGACGCAGTCGATCAGGCCGCTGCCGCAGATGCCGAGCGGCTTGACGCTGCCGATCGTCAGGATCGTCGGCTCGAGCGTCTCGGCGTCGATGCGCACCTGCTCGATCGCGCCGTCGGCGGCCCGCATGCCGTGCCGGATGCCGCCGCCCTCGAACGCCGGACCGGCCGAGCACGAGCACGCGACCAGAAGTCACGTTGCCCAGCACGATCTCGCCGTTGGTGCCGACGTCGACGAAGAGCGTGAGCTTGCTCGGTCCACGGCACGCCCGCGGCGACGACGTCCGGCCACGATGTCGCCGCCCAGCCAGCTGGCGGGGCACGGGATCGACGTACGAGCCGCGTGGCGCGCCCGGCCGGGCAGGCCCAGCTCGGCGGCGCATCATCCACGGGAAGGACGACGCGGCCGGCACGTACGGGCGACGTGCGGATGTGCTCGGGCGAGACGCCGAGCAGCAGGTGCGTCATGACGGTGTTGCCGGCCGACGTAGTACGCGACGATGTCGTCCGCCGAGACGCCCGCTCTTGTCCAGCAGCGCGTCGACGGAGTATCGCGATGCGTGCTCGAGCACGAGCGTGCTGCAGCTCGTCGAGCCCGCCCGGGCGGGTGGCGGCGATGATGCGCGCTGATCACGTCCTCGCCGCGGTGCGACCTGCGCGTTGTACTCGGTGGCCTGGCGCGACGGTCGGCGCGGGTCACGAGGTCGATCAGCGACGACCTCGACGGTCGTGGTGCCCACGTCGACGGCGACCGCGTACTGGCGGGCCGTCGTGTCGCCGGCCTGGAAGCCGGAGACGATCGGGCAGCGTGTCGCACGGCTCGCTGACGAACGCCGTGACCGACCAGCTCGCCCTCGCGCAGCACTTCGGGCAGCTCGCGCAGGGCGGCCAGCGAGATGACCTCGACGTCGCTTGATGCCGTGGTCGCGGCGCAGCGCGTTGAGCACGCGCGTCGAGGTCGCTCGCGTTGTCGACGTTGTCGGGCTCGGTGACCGCCACATGGCACTTGGCGCACGGCGAGTGCCGAGGACTTGTCGGGCAGCCGGACCGCCTGCTCCTCGGCCGACAGCACGGGGTTCGCGATCCGGCCCGAGCGCGCCCGGGCGGGGGCCGCCCCGGGTCGCGACTCGGGCGGGATGCGCACGGTGACGTCGCCGGTGACCGTCGTGAGGCAGGCCAGCACGTAGCCGCGCGGCGATCTGGTCGGCGGTGAGCCGATGCGTGGAGGGTCGCGTCGACCTCGCCCTTCTCGACGATCATGCGGCACTTGCCGCACGTGCCGTCGCCACCGCACGAGGCGGTGACGGCGCACGTCGGCCATCATCGCCGCACGCAGGAGGTTCTCTCCCTGCGCGACCTCGATGGTCACGTTATCGGGGATGAATGTCACCCGTGGCATCGCTGCATCTCTCCCAGATCTTGTGCAGTTCGGTCCGTTGAAAAGGTTCGGTCGTCGCTCGGTCCAGTGGCTCTAGAACAGGCCCGACGACGTTGCCGTTCTCATCGAGGTCGATGGCGTCGCCGGCGGGCGTCTTGGGCAGGCCGGGCATGGTGCGCATGTCGCCGCACAGCGGGTACAGGAAGCCGGCGCCCACGCTCGCGCGGATGTCGCGGATCGGGAGGCGCCAGCCCTTGGGGCGGCCCTTGAGCGCCGGGTCGTGCGAGAGCGACAGGTGCGTCTTGGCCATGCAGATGGGCAGGTTGCCGTAGCCGAGCTCGGTGTAGAGCTTGATCTTGGCCTCGGCGGCGGGCAGGTAGTCCACGCCGTCGGCACCGTAGATCTCGGTGGCGATGGTCTCGATCTTCTCCTTGATGCGGCGCTCGTCCGGGTAGAGGAACTTGAAGTCCTTGGGCATCTCGCACGCCTCGACGACGGCCTCGGCCAGCTCCGCGCCACCCTCGCCGCCCTCGCGCGTGCACCTTGTGCGGTGACCGCGAAGTCCGCGCCGGCCTCCATCGCGCGCTGCTTGATGAAGTCGTGCTCGGCGTCGGTGTCGGTCGGGAAGCGGTTGACCGCGACGACGACCGGCACGCCGAACTTCTTCATGTTCTCGATGTGCTTCTCGAGGTTGCACGATGCCCTCGCCGAGGCGTCTCGAGGTTCTCGGTCAGCAGCCGCGGCGTCCAGCGGCTTGCCCGGGCGGACCTCGAACCTGCCCGACGGCGGCCTTGAGCGCGCGCACGGTGGCGACGATGACCACGCAGTCGGGCGCCAGGCCCGAGGCGCGGCACTTGATGTCCATGAACTTCTCGGCGCCCATGTCGGCGCCGAAGCCGGACTCGGTGACCACGTAGTCGGCGAGCTTGAGCGCGATCTTGTCGGCGATGATCGAGTTGTTGCCGTGCGCGATGTTGGCGAACGGGCCGGCGTGCACGAAGACCGCGCCGCCCTCGAGGGTCTGCATCAGGTTGGGCTTGATCGCGTCCTTCATCAGGACGGTCATCGCGCCGGCGCACTTGCAGGTCCTCGGCGGTGACCGGCTCGCCCTTGGTGTTCATGCCGATGACGATGCGGCCGAGGCGCTCGCGCAGGTCCTTGCAGGTCGGTGGCCAGCGCGAGGATCGCCATGACCTCGCTGGCGACGGTGATGTCGAAGCCGGTCTCGCGCGGCACGCCGTCGGCTTGCCGCCCAGGCCGATGATGACGTTGCGCAGCGCGCGGTCGTTGACGTCGACGACGCGGCGCCACGTGATCGAGTACGGGTCGATGTCGAGCGCGTTGCCGTGGAAGATGTGGTTGTCGATGAACGCGGCCAGCAGGTTGTTGGCCATGCGCGACGGCGTGGACGTCGCCGGTGAGGTGCAGGTTGAAGTCCTCCATCGGCACGACCTGCGAGTAGCCGCCGCCGGCCGCGCCGCCCTTGATGCCGAAGACCGGGCCCAGCGAGGGCTGGCGGATGCAGGTGATGACGTTCTTGCCGATGTGCTTGAGCGCCTGGCCCAGGCCGACGGTCGTGACCGTCTTGCCCTCGCCCAGCGGCGTCGGGGTGATGGCGGTCACGTCGATGTAGCGGCCCTGCGGGCGGTCCGCGAGCCGGTCGAGGACCTCGAGAGATTGATCTTCGCCTTGTAGTTGCCGTACAGCTCCAGCTCGTCGGGCGCGATGCCGATCTCCGCCGCCACTTCCGTGATCGGCCGCAGCGTGGCTTCCTGGGCGATCTCCAGATCAGACTTCATATGGGGCACCCCTCACTTGGTCTGCGAAACGGTATCGGACAAGAGCCGAGCAGCTTCGCGAGTGCCCGGCACAGACTCCAGCGGTAGACCCAAAGATTACAGCGGGTGTAGCGGGCCTCGTATCCCCGCTCTGTGAACGGTCAACGGGCTCGGCCAGCGGACGGCAGCGAGCCGCGACCGGCATGGAAGGTATTGCCAACAACCGGTGTGAAGGCCCTGCTAGGGGTACGTCGGGGGGTATTCGGCGCCAGCGGCGGAGAACGGCGCGGCCTGTCCGAGACGCGCCGTGTCCCGCCGGGGCGGGGTTAACGAAACCCGGCTTGCGCCCGCCTCGGCCCTCGCCTAGGATGGCGCCCAACCGAATACCGACCCCGCAGTGGCCAGCACGGCCTTATGACAAGGGAAGCCGGTGAGAATCCGGCGCGGTCCCGCCACTGTAACCGGGGAGTCTCGTCTCCCGCTGCCTGCCGGCAGCGTAACCCACTGGGACCACGAGGTCCTGGGAAGGGGGAGCACGAGCGCCGATCCGGGAGCCAGGATACCTTCTCGCGGGGAGCGATCACCTTCTTCGAGGAATGAGAAGGCCGTACTCTTCATGCGGCTCTCATCTCTCTTGGAGGTGGGAGCTCTTTTTGTCGGCTCGGCACCGAAACCGGGCGCGTGGACGCCCACGACATGAAGGGAGCTCACCTTGTCGAGCCCGATCCGGTCCGCGAGGACCATCACCGTCCGTGCCTTGTTGGCAGCGACGCTGCTCGTGGCGATGTTCGCCGCTAGTGCCGGCACCGCGTTCGCCTCCGACCCCACCGTCTCCATCCGCGTGGAGGGGCAGAACGCCACGCTGTTCAACGGCACCGCGTCCCGTTGGGACGTCGGTCATCACCGACACCGGCACGCGCGACCCACACGCATGAGCGGCAACGCGATGTGCGCCCTGGACGTCGCCGCCAGACCGCGGTGCCTTCCCGTACGAGGTCGTGAACAGCGCGTTCGGCCTGTACGTCTCGTCGGTGGACAACGAGCTCCCGGTGCCCTCGCCGCCCTACCCGGGCTGGATGGTCCGCGTCAACGGCGTGATGCCGTCCGTGGGCGCCGATCAGGTCGCGCTCCATAGCGGCGACTCCGTGCTCTGGTACTACGGCACCTACGATGCCTCGCCCACGGTGGCCGCGCTGCCCGCTTCGCACGGTGACCGTCGGCTCCTCGGCGGTGGTGATCGCCAAGCAGCTCGACGCGGCCGGCGCCGCGACGCCGCTGGCCGGCGCCACGGTGTACGTGGGCTCGCGCACGGCCACCTCGGACGCCGACGGCCGCGCCTCTTCCCCGCGACTCGAATCGGCGACTTCGCCGTGCGGGTGACCAAGGACGGCTACATCCGCTCCGCGCTCACGACGGTCCGCGTCCGCTACGCGTCGAGCCTGACGGTCGCTCCGAGCAAGACCGCCGTCACCAAGGGCGGGCTGGTGCAGTTCACCGGGGCGCTCGCCTCTCCGGGCCGCGTGCCGCCGGCCGCCAGGTCTGGCTGATCCGCCGGCTCTCGGGCTCGAGCACCTGGACTCGCGTCGCTGTGGGGACCACCGCGTCGACCGGGCGCTACAGCCTTCAACGTGTGGCCCACCGCCGGCGCCTACTACGCGACGACCTTCTACGGCGACTCGCAGTACGCCGCCACGACCAGCGCCGTGAAGTCCGTGAGCGTCGTCCGCTAGCGGATCCCCGCAGGCTACGTGGCTCCTCCAGCGCAACACGGATCGCGGCCGGTGGCCGGCGCTTGTGGCGCCGGGCCGCGATCCTCGTGCTCGTCGTCCTGGCGCGCCGTGGGCCTCGCCGCTCTGTACCGAGGTTCGGTACAGGGCCGGCGGCCGGCGGCGGGCCGGCTCGCTCGAGCTCCGGGTGACGCGCGACTTCGGCGCGCGTCACGATGCGTGAGCGGTCCGGCCTAGCCGCCGGCAGGCGGCCCGACGTCATGTCCTGTACTCGCGGCCAACGCCAAGGTGGACACGGCATACGGCGGAGGCTTCGTGAACTCGATCGACGGCCTGGCCTCCGGCTTCACCGGCGGCGGCGGGCAGCGAGCCGACTGGTTCTACTTCGTCAACGGCATGCAGGCCGATGTGGGCGCGGCGGACTATCACCTGGGTGCTCGCGACCAGGTCTGGTGGGACTACCACCGGTGGGACTTCGCCCCGCAGGTCCGCGCCGTGGTGGGCCAGTATCCCGAACCGTTCGTGTCGGGCCCGCACGACCGGCACCTGCGCACGCTCGTGGCGGCCGCGCCGGGGGCGGCTGCGGCTGCGGCCCGCGTGGCGGATGCGCTGCGCTCGGCGGGAGCTACCGGCGTGGCCACGGCCTCGCTCGCGCAGGTCGCGGCCCCGCCTTCGGACGCGAACCTCGTCCTCGTGGGAAGCTGGAAGGACCTCGCGGCCCTGCCCTGGGTCGCCGACGCCGCGGCGCACCCGGCGGCCTCCGGGCTCTTCGGCGGCTTCGGCGCCGACGGGCGCCTCGTCGCCCTGGACATGCTGGGCCGCCCCGCGCTGCGCGCTGCCGGCGCGGGCGCCGTCATGGCCACCTCCCGTGCCGAGGCCGCCGCCGCCGCCGTGTGGCTCGTCACCGGGAGCGACGACGCGCAGGCGGCCGCGGCGGCGAATCTGCTCGTCGCACAGCCCTCCAAGCTGCGTGGCCGTTTCGGCGTCGTGCTCCTCCCGCCCGCCCGCGTGGTGGCCCTTCCCGTGAAGGTTGCGCCGTGAGCCGGGCTCTGCCAGCGCACGACTCCGCCCCCCGCGGCGGCACCCGCCCCGGCGCCGCGCCGCGCCCGCGCCTCTTCCGCACGCTCGTGGACCCGCGCGCCGTGCTGGCGTATCTGGGCGTCATGCTCGTGCTCTCCTTCGTGATCGAGCATCCGCTCCTGCTGGCCGCGCTGGCCGCCTCGGCATGGATGGTCCTGGTGGGGCTCGTGCCCGCGCGCGAATACCGGCCGTACCTCGCCTACGGGTCCGTCGCGGCGGTGGGCGTGATGCTCCTCAACCCCCTGGTGAGCCGGGCCGGCGAGTCCATCCTGTGGACGGGCCCCACGCTGCCGCTGATCGGGCAGTTCACCGTCTCGGCCGAGGCCGTCGTCTACGGCGCGGGCATGGGCATGCGCCTTCTTGCCGTGGTCGCGGTGTTCGCTCTGTACTCCACGATCGTGGACCCCGACGCGCTCTATCGCATGATCGCCCCGATGTCGCCGGGATCGGCGCTGGTCACGGCGCTGAGCATCCGCCTGTTCCCCACGACGGTCGCCGACGCGGGACGCATCATGGACGCCCAGCGCTCGCGGGGCCTGCGCCTCGACGGCGGGCCGTGGAGCGCGCGCGTCCGGGCGCGCGGCCCGGTCATGGACGCGCTCCTTCTCACGAGCCTGGACCGCTCCATGCGTCTTGCCGAGGCGCTCGAGTCGCGCGGCTACGGGCGGCCCGGTCGCACTCGCCTCCCGGACCCCGGCTTCGCTCGCCGGGACTTCCTCGTGCTGGGCCTGGCCGCGGCCTGCGGGCTGCTGGGGGCCTGGCTGGCGTTCGCCGCCGCGCCGTACG
Organism: uncultured Coriobacteriia bacterium; assembly: GCA_963768865.1. Taxonomy (GTDB): domain Bacteria; phylum Actinomycetota; class Coriobacteriia; order Anaerosomatales; family CAVYJL01; genus CAVYJL01. Next base: position 119,955 of record CAVYJL010000002.1, read on the forward strand.
CCTACTACCCCGTCATGGGCGACCCCGCCCGCCCGGCCCACGTCGCGTGGGCGGTCGTCCTCGCCGTGCTCACCGCGTTCCCGCTGCTCCTCGATAGGGGGTGGACGCCGTCGCGCTCATCGACGTCCGCGATCTGAGCTACGCCTACGGCGGCGCCGACGGCACCCCCGTGCTGCGGTCGTGCTCGTTGTCGGTGGACCACGGCGAGATGGTGCTCGTAGTCGGTCCCTCGGCATGCGGGAAGTCCACGTTGCTGCGGGCCATGACCGGGCTCGTGCCTCACTTCTACGGAGGCACGATGTCGGGCCGCGTGCTCGTGTGCGGCCAGGACACGCGCACGACGAGCCCCGCCGGGCTCGCGGACCGCATCGGGTCCGTGTTCCAGGACCCCGAGGCGCAGATCGTCACGTCCACTGTGTACGAGGAGGTCGTGTTCGCGCTCGAGAACCTCGGTGTGGAGCAGGGACGGATCTCGCTGCGCGCCCACGAGGCGCTTTCGGCGATGGGCGTCGCGCACCTGATCGAGCGCTCCACACGCGATCTGTCGGGCGGCGAGGTGCAGCGTGTCGCGCTGGCCGCGGCTCTCGCGACCGCTCCAGCGCGCGCTCGTGCTCGACGAGCCCACATCGCAGCTCGATCCGGCCGCGGCCGAGAGCCTCCTCGAGCTTCTGCGCCGCGTGAACGAGGAATCCGGCATCGCCGTGGTCATCGCCGAGCATCGGCTCGAGCGCGTCTTCCACTGGGCCGACCGCGTCGTTGTGATGCGCGACGGCGAGATCCTCTCCGACTCCGCGCCCCGAGACAGCGCGCGATGGAGCGTGGACCACGGCGACCCGTTCGTCCCGCCGGTGACGCGGCTCTTCGCCGTCGCGAACCCCGGCGCGCCGCTGCCTCTCACCGTCAAAGAAGGCCGTGCCGAGGCCCGGCGGGTGCTTGGCGCGGCGCCCGTGGTCGCGGAGGCGGCCTCGGCCGGGCGTGACGCGAGCGGCTCGCCTGCCGCGCGGCGCAGGCAGTGGCCGCTGCGAGCCCTTACGCGCGACCGCACGCCCGGCCCGCAGCCGGCGGTGGAGGTCCGCGACGTGCGCTACTCGTATCCCAACGGCGTCGAGGCGCTCAAAGGCTGCTCGCTCGCGATCGCGCCCGGGGAGCTGGTGGCCGTCATGGGCGACAACGGCGCGGGAAAGTCCACGCTCATCCGGCACTTCATCGGCCTGGCCAGACCCTCGGAAGGCTCCGTGAGGCTGCTGGGCTGGGACGTCGCCGGCGTGCCCACCGAGCGCCTGGCCGCCCAGTGCGCCCTCCTCGGACAGAACGCGGACGACTACCTGTTCCACGACACCGTCGCGTCGGAGCTGGGATTCACGCTGGACAACCTCGTGCCCGAGCTCACCGGCACGCAGCGTGATGCCGCGATCTCGCACACGCTGGAGACCCTGGGCATCGCCTCGCTCGCCCTCGCCAAGCCCCGCGCGCTCAGCGCCGGCCAGCGTCAGCGCGTCGCCATAGCCGCCATGGTCGTGGCCGATCCCGCCGTCATCGTGCTCGACGAGCCCACCCGCGGACTCGACTGGGACAGCAAGCTCGTCCTGGGCGAGTGCCTGCGGCGACTTCAGGGGACCGGCAAGACCGTGGTGGTGGTCACGCACGACGTCGAGTTCGCCGCCGCCTTCACCGACCGCGCGGTGGTGATGGGCGCCGGACGGATCCTTGCCGATGGGCCCACTGCCCGGCTGCTCAGCGAGACCTCGTTCCTGGCGCCACAGGTGAGCCGGGTCTTCGCCGGGCTGGAGCCCGGGATCGTGACGATCGACGCGGGCAGGGCCGCGCTGGCGGGGGTGACGAGCGATGGATAGCGGGCTGGCGATGCTGCTCGCCGGAGCGGCAGTGCTCGCGGCGGGCTACGTATGGATGACGCGGTCGCTCTCATCGCGGGAGATCGCGGCGGTCGCGAGCCTGGGCGCCCTGTCCGCCGCCGGACGGGTCGCGTTCGCGGCGATACCGGGCGTCCAGCCGTCGACGGTCCTGGTGATCGTCACCGGCTGGGTCCTGGGGCCCGCCGCCGGGTTCGCGGTGGGCGCGACAACGGCGCTGGTCTCGAACGTGTTCCTCGGCCAGGGTCCGTGGACCATCTGGCAGATGCTCTCGTGGGCGCTCATCGGCATGGCCGCGGGATTCCTGGGCAAGTCGGGCGCGAAGCGGCCGGTGCGCTGGATCGTCGTGTTCTCGGTCGTGTCCGGTTTCGCGTTCGGTTGGATCGATGGACGTCTGGTTCTGGCTGTCGTTCGTGTATCCGCACACGCTGACGACGTTCCTGATCTCGGCGGCGGCGAGCGTTGGCTTCGACGCGACGCACGCCGCCGGCAACGCCGTGTTCGCCGCGCTGTTCGCCGGGCGGGCGGTGGAGCTGCTGGGCGAGTTCCACGCCCGCATGCACGTCGTCTATGCCGAGGAGGATGTCGCATGCGTAGCACCGCGCGCCCGCTCGCGTCGCGCGCGGCGGCGTTCGTCGCGGCGGGCGCGCTGGCGCTCTCGCTCGCGTACGGGCCGCTGCCGGCGCCCGCCGCCGCAGCCGGCAGCTTCACGGCCCGCGCCCTCGACTACGTGCACTCGTGCCAGCACTCGGACGGCGGCTTCGGCGAGAAGGGCTCGGCGTCCTCGGACCCGCTCACCGCCTGGACGATGGTCGCGATCGCGGCAGCGGGCGAGGATTGCGACGCCTGGACCGTGAACGGCAAGTCGCCGGCTGCATACCTGGCCACGCAGGCCTCGGCATGGCGGACGACCACGGACTACGCGCGCACGGTGCTGGCGGTGGTGGCCGCGCGCAAGGACCCGCGCGCCTTCGGTGGCGTCGACCTCGTGGGCAAGCTGGAGGCCGACGTCCACGACCAGGGCAGCGCGGGCGACCAGCTGGGGCCGTACGTGAACTCCCACATCTGGGCGATGATCGCGCTGAAGGCCGCGGGCCGCACGGTCACCGACCGCGAGACGCAGTGGCTCCTCTCGGAGCAGAACTCCGACGGCGGCTGGGGGTGGGCCCCCTCGACCGGCAGCGACACCAACGACACCGCCGCGGCCGTGGAGGCGCTCGTCGGCCGCCGGCCAGTCCCGCGGGTCGGATCGCCGTGACGCACGCGGTGGCCTATCTGCGCGCCCGGCAACTCGCCGACGGCGGTTTCGCCTACTCGGGCACGGCGCGGCAGCGACTCCAACTCCACCTCGTGGGTGGTGCAGGGCCTGCTCGCGGCTGGGCAGTCGCCGAGCGCCTGGGTCAAGTCGGGGAAGACCCCGCTGTCGCTGCTCCAGACCTTGCAGGCCTCGTCGGGAGCGCAGAAGTACTCGGCGGGCCAGGACTCGAACCCTCTGCTCGACACGGTCGAGGCCATCCCGGCCGTCTCCGGACGTCCCTTCCCGGTGGTGCCCGCTGGTTCGGGCTCCGCGCCGGCGCCGTGGAGGCCCTCGATCTCGGTGGCCTCGCCGGCCCAGGGCTCGTCGGTGGCGTGGGGGCCCGGCTCCGCGCTGCGGTTCCAGGCTGCCGACGCCGGCACCGGTGTGGCCCCGGGAGGGGTCCGCGTGACGGTGGACGGCCGCTCGGTCGCGTGCTCGCTGGACGGGCAGACCGTCAGCGCCCAGCCCGGGGCCCTCGCGGCCGGCTCGCACGTCGTGGACGTCACCGTCGCGGACCGGGCGGGCAACGCGGCGTCCATGAGCGGGTGGCGCTTCACCGTGACCGCGGCGTCGGCCGCCGCGTCACAGACGGCCGCCCGTGCCGCCGCGGCGCGTGGTTCCGCCGCGGCCTCGATCTCGGCGTCGGCCTCGGCGTCGGGCACCTCGGCCGGAGCGGCGGCGTCGGGCACCGTCGCTACGGGTGGGGGCTCGGCCGCTCCTTCGGCCATCGCCGCGCTGGCGAGCTGGGCGGCCCCGGCGGCCAAGGCCCTGGGTCTGACCAAGCAGGGCGCCGGCGACTTCTGGGTCTGGGTGGCCGGGGGCCTGCTGGCCGCCGGTGTGGTAGCCGGCATCATCGCCATGATCGTCATCGGCGTGGTGCTCGTCCGGCGCGGTTCCGCGTAGGGCCGCCGCGCACCACTTCTTATTAAGTGAGTGAGGCCCCGCCGAAGCGGGGCCTCACGACGCGACCGGGCCGACTTGGCCAGGGACTCGGTCCGATCCGCGGTTCCTACTTCATCCAGGCGGGGCCGATGGGCAGGTTCACGCCCGAATCGGCCAGCGCCGTAGCGGCGCCCAAGTACAGAGCAGAGAACGCGCACACGAGGAGGTCGTATGCGGCGAGCGTGCCCACGAAGGTCATCTTCGTGAACTCGGCGATGTCCAGGCCCAGGAATCCGAGCAGCAGCGTCAGGAACACGACGGCGAGCATCGTGTTGTGACGCATGGAGCCTACGAACAGGATGGCCGTAAAGATGGTCCACGCGACGAGGAACCACGCGAGGTCGTTCGGACCCATCGCGAGGGCCCCGAAGTTCTTACCGAGCGCTGCATTGGTGCCGAACACGAGCATGAACGCCAACGAGATCCAGAACGCCCCATAGCCTACGAACGCCATGAAGCCGAAGTTGTTGCCGGTCCTGAACTCCAGGAAGCCGGCGATGAGCTGGCACCCTCCACCAAAGACGATGCCTAGCCAGATGACCGGAGCCAGCGTGACGATGTGTAGATTGAACAGCTGCAGCATGAACGTCGTCATGCCGAATCCTGCAAGACCTACGACCGCCGGGTTGCCTAGCTTGTTCTCCATGGTCCCTCCCTTTCACCCACGGTTGCGTTTGTCAGAAGTCCCGACCGCCGAAACCCGCGGTGGCCGGACGCGGGTGCGTGCCTTGAGACACGCTGCGGTTTCCGGATTGAGCTTCACAGCAGGAGAGTGCAGACTCAACCAAGCGAACGCGAGTGGTGGCATTGCGTCGGCGGACGGCCTAATGCATCGGTGAACGGAAAGGCCAGGTCAGAGGACCCGCGTAAGGTTTCGCCAGGGACCAGACAGGATGGTTGATTTGGATACCCCACAGGGCTTGCCGCCCCATCCGGGCCGATGCTACAGTGTCGCTCCGCGAAGGGCGTGAACCACATGTTGCGCCCTTCGGATGCATCGTCTACTGTCACCGGACACTTCCGCCGGCACGGGGGTTTGTGACATGGCGTCAGCCTACGCATTCGACTACATCGTCATAGCGTGGTTCCTCATCGTCGGGCGTGGCCTTCGTCTTCGTGACGCTCGGCCTGTCCCGGCTCCTCCAGCCGCGCAAGCCCGAGCACGGTGAAGGCCGAGATCTACGAGTGCGGCGTGCGAGCCGGTCGGCCCGCCGTGGGTGCAGTTCCAGATCGGCTACTACGTCTACGCGCTGCTCTTCGTCCTCTTCGACATCGAGACCGTCGTTCCTGTACCCGTGGGCCGTCGCGTTCAACGCGCTGCCCGTCTTCGTGCTCGCTCGAGATGGTCGTCTTCCTCGCCATCCTCGCGCTCGGGCCTCGCGTACGCGTGGAAGGAGGGGGCGCTCACGTGGCGCTAGACAAGCTCACCGGCGAGAACTCCATCGCTCTTCATCCGGAGCGAGCAGCTGCTTCGACCTCGCGCGCGCGAACTCGCTGTGGTACCTGAGCTTCGGCATCGCGTGCTGCGCGATCGAGGGCCTCATGAGCGCGGGCGGCCCGCGCTTCGACTACGACCGCTTCGGCATCTTCCACCGCGGCTCGCCGCGGCAGGCCGACGTGATGATCGTCGCCGGCACCGTGAACAAGAAGATGGCGCGCGGTCGGTGCAAGCGGCTCTACGACCAGATGCCCGAGCCCAAGTGGGTCATCGCCATGGGCGCGTGCGCGTGCACGGGCGGCCCGTTCCGCGAGTACCCCAACGTGGTCCTGGGCGTGGACAAGATCGTCCCCGTCGACGTCTACGTCCCCGGCTGCCCGCCGCGGCCGGAGTCGATGCAGTACGCGTTCATGCAGCTGCAGAAGAAGATCGCGGCCAAGACGAAGGAGCGGCTCGATGCCCGCTAGCGCACGCGAGCACATCCTGCGCGCCGCGGGCGTCGCGTACGAGGCCGAGGACGAGCACGCTCGGCACGGTCGCGCGCGTCGAGCGCCGGCGACGTCCGCGCCGCGCTCGGCGCGCTCGCCGCCGGCGGCTTCGACCAGCTCGTCGACCTCTTCGGCACCGACACCGGCGAGGCGATCGAGCTCACGTACCACCTGCGCTCGTTCTCGCGAGCATGACGCGACGTCTACGTGCAAGCTGCACCGTCGCCTACGACGCGCGAGCTCGCCAGCGTGTGGCACGTCTACCCCGCCGCGCTGTATCCCGGAGCGCGAGACCGCCGAGCTGCTCGGCATGCACGCTCACCGGCCACCCGAACCCCAAGCGCCTGCTCACCACCGACGGCGTGCCGAGCCGCTGCTGCGCAAGTCCGTCGCCATCCGCACCGCCGAGGAGGTGCACTTCGCGTGAGCGACGAGCGCATCCGCACGATGCCGTCGCATCCCGCCGAGGGCGCCACGCCCGCGCCCGTGCTGCCCGCGGGCCTGCGCCGCGTGCCCACGGGCGTCGACGAGCTCACCACCGAGCACCTCATCCTCAACATGGGCCCGCAGCACCCGTCCACGCACGGCGTGCTGCACGTGCTCCTCGAGCTCGACGGCGAGGAGGTCAAGGCCGCCGAGGCGTCGCTCGGCTACCTGCACCGCGGCATCGAGAAGCTCGCCGAGCACCGCCGCTACCACCAGGTCGGCACGCTGCTGGACCGCGCGCGACTACGTCTCCGGCATCCACACCGAGACCGCGTTCGCGCTGGCCGTCGAGCAGCTCGCCGGGATCGAGGTGCCGCGCGAAGGCGCAGTGGATCCGCTCGCTGATCGTGGAGCTCAACCGTCTCGCGAGCCACCTCGTGTGGTTCGGCACGTTCGGCCTCGACACCGGCGCGATGGCGCCGTTCCTCTACATCGATGCGCGACCGCGAGGCGCTCCTCGACATCCTCGAGGCCATCACCGGCGCGCGCATGATGTTCAACTACGTCCGGCCCGGCGGCGTGCTCGCCGACCTGCCCGCCGGCATCGACGACGAAGATCCGCGCGTTCCTCGACGACGTTCGACACGTACCTCGACGAGTACGACGCGCTGCTCGGCGGCAACGAGATCTTCCAGGCGCGCATGCAAGGGCGTCGGCGTCATCGACGCGCGACACGGCGCTGGCGTTCGGCCTGACCGGCGCGCACGCTGCGCGCGCTCGGGCGTCGACTTCGACATCCGCAAGACGCGCCCGTACGCCGCGTACCCGCGAGCTCGACTTCGAGGTGCCGCTCGGCACGACGGGCGACTGCTGGGACCGCTACGTCGTCCGCATGGAGGAGATGCGCCAGGCCGCCCGCATGATCCGCCAGCTGCCTCGACGGCATGCCCGAGGGCGACATCACGGCCAAGGTGCCGAAGGTGCTCCGCCCGCCGGCGGGCGAGGTGTACGCCGCCGTCGAGTCGCCGCGCGGCGAGCTCGGCATCCACCTCGTCTCCGACGGCGGCGCCACCCCGTACCGCATGCACCTCCGCGCGCCGTCGCTCTACAACCTCGCGGTCGTCGACGAGGCGCTCGCCGGCGACCTGATCGCCGACGCGGTCGTCATCATCGGCTCGCCTCGACATCATGCTCGGGGAGATCGACCGATGAGCCCGCCGTGCGCCGTCGCCGTGCCGCATCGCTCGCGGTGCTCGGGCTGATGCTCGTCAACGGCGTCGTGCTCATCTACATGCTGCGCAAGGTGCTCGGCGCACCTGCACATCCGCATCGGGCCGAACCGCGTGGGCCCGTGCGGCCTGCTCCAGACCGTCGCCGACGTGGTCAAGCTCCTCACGAAGGAGGACCTCATGCCCGACGGCCGCCGACACGTGGCTGTTCTGCATCGCGCCGTTCGTCGTGTTCGTGCCGTCGTTCATGGCGTACCTGCCGCTCGCCGTTCGGGCCCGACGCTCGCGGTCACCGACCTCGACACCGGGCTGCTGTTCATGTTCGCCGTGCTCTCGCTCGTGCCGCATCGGCGTCCTGATGGCCGGCTGGGCGTCGCAACTCAAGTGGTCGCTCGTCGGCGGCATGCGCGCCGCCGGCGCAGCAGATCGCCTACGAGGTGCCGCTGCTGCTCGTCGGTGCTCGGCGCCGGTCATGATGGCCGGCTCGCATGAACCTGGCCGAGATCGTGGACGCGCAGCAGGGCTCTGGCTCGGCTTCATCCCGCGGTGGTTCGTCTTCCCGCAGTTCGTCGGCGTTCGTCATCTTCGTCATCGCCGGCGCAGGCCGAGACGCAACCAGACGCCGTTCGACATGTCCGAGGCCGAGTCCGAGCTCATCACCGGCTTCGCGAACGAGTACTGCGGCATGCGGTTCGGCTTCCTGTTCCTCGCCGAGTTCTCCAACATGTTCATCGTCTCGGCGCTGGGCGTGACGCTGTTCTTCGGCGGCTGGCTGCGTGCCGTTCCTCGCCGACAACCCCGTCGCGCTGTCGCTGGCGCCGGTCGTCTTCATGATCAAGACCTACATCGGCATCTTCGTGATGATGTGGATCCGCGGCACGCTGCCGCGCATCCGCATCGACCAGATGCTCTCGTTCGCGCTGGAAGGCGCCTCATCCCGGTCTCGCTCGCGTGGGTCGTCGATCTGGGCGTGCATCCAGAGGCTGGTGATCGGTCCGGTGAGCTGATGTGGGGCACCGGCATTCTCAACGGCTTCGCGCATCACGATGCGCAACTGCTGCGCGGCCCCATCACCGTGCAGTACCCCGAGCAGCGGCTCGAGCTGCCCGAGCGCGCCCGCTGGGCGGTCACGCCACAAGTACGACGAGGACGGCACGCCCAAGTGCACCGCGTGCCTCATCTGCGTGAAGGAGTGCCCGGACCACATCCTGGCGCTCGACGTCGTCCAAGCCCGAGGACGGCGGCAAGCACATCGACCGCTACGTCTACGAGATCGGCGCGTGCATGATGTGCGGCCTGTGCGTCGAGGCGTGCCCGTTCGACGCCATCCACATGAGCCACGAGTACGAGCTCGCCGACCACGCGACGCGCGCGCGACCTCGTCGCGCGTCGCTGCTCGACGCGACGTGCGACGCCGCAGCGCCGCAGCCGCGCCGCGCGCCGAAGCCGAAGGAGGAGCGCGGATGCCTGAGACCGATCGCCGCGGTCCCGTTCGTCGTCCTCGCGCTCGCGCATCGCTCGGCGGCGCGGCGATGGTCGATGCTCACGCGCAACGTCGTGCACGCCGCGTTCTGGCTGCTCGAGGTCATGATGGCCGACGGCCGGCCTGTTCCTGCTGCTGTCCGCCGAGTTCCTCGCGCTCGTGCAGGTGCTCGTGTACGCGGGCGCCGTCTCGGTGCTCGCTGCTGTTCACCGTCATGCTCACGCTGCGCCGCCGCGAGGACGCCGTCCGCCCGCTGCGACCTGTCGTGGTCGGCGCGGCGGCATCGCGCTCGCGGTGCTCGCGGCGCGGCGCTCGCCGCGATCTGCGGCGTTCGCCCGCCGATCGCCGAGCACTGCCCGCGTCGACTCCCGGCGTCGCCGCGTTCGGCCGCGCTGCTGTTCACCACGCTGGGCGCTGCCGTTCGAGATCGCCTCGGTCGTGCTGCTCGTCGCGCTCGTCGGCGCCGTGTGGTGGGCGGGGGGTGACGAGTGATGACGGTCGGACTCACCGCGTTCATGGTGCTCGCCGCGCGTGCTCTTCTGCATCGGCCTGTACGGCGCGCTGTCGAAGAAGAGCGCCGTCATGGTGCTCATGTCGCTCGAGCTCATGACCAACGCCGTCAACATCAACCTCGTCGCGATCTCGCGCTTCGTGACGCCCGCGTCGCTGGACCGGCCAGTTCTTCGCGGTCTTCTCATGGTCGTCTCCGCCGCCGAGATCGGGCTCGGCCTCGCGCTCGTGCTCGCGCTCTACCGCCGCACGCGCACGATCGAACTCGACCGCATCGACGAGCTGAAGGGGTAGCGGATGACCTGGGTCGTCGCTCATACCGCTGCTTCCCGCCGCTCGCGTTCGCGCTGCTCGCGCCGCATGTCGCGCGCGCGTCCGCAACGCGCTGCGCTGTGGCTGCTCGCTCGCGGCGATGTCGGGCTCGCTCGTGCTGTCGGTCGCTCGCGTTCGTCGCGGTGTGGCCGGGCGGCGAGGAGCCGGTCGTGGCACGCCGACGTTCGACGCTCGCCGACATCGGCGGCGCGCCGCTCGGCGTCGGCATCCAGCTCGACGCCGATCTCCGCGATCATGCTGCTCGTGGTCACCGATCGTCGGCGCGTGCGTGCAGGTCTACTCGCTCGGCTACATGCACAAGCGACGAGCGCAACGGCTGGTACTACGCGGTGCTGTCGCTGTTCACCGCGGCGATGCTCGCGCTCGTGCTCGCCGACAACTTCCTGCTGCTGTACATGGCGTGGGAGGTCATGGGGCTGTGCTCGCTACCTGCTCATCGGCTTCTGGCACGAGCAGGAGGCGCCGAGGCACGGCGTCGATCAAGGCGTTCCTGACCACGCGCGTCGGCGACGTCGGCTTCGCGCTCGGGCTCGCGCGTCATGTAGGCGACGGCGCACTCGTTCAGCTTACGAGGTCGTCGACGGCTTCGGCTGGGCCGCGGTGCCCGGCCGCCGCGACCGCCGTCGCGCTGCTGCTGCTTCTTCGGCGCGATGGGCAAGTCCGCGCAGGTCCCGCTGCACGTGTGGCTGCCCGACGCGATGGCCGGCCCCACGCCCGCCTCGGCGCTCATCCACGCGGCGACGATGGTCGCGGCCGGCGTCTACCTCGTCGTCCGCGCGCTGCCGATCTTCGCAGGCGAGCGGCGTCGGCGCTGCACGGTCGACGCTGGTCGATCGGCGCTCATCACCGCGCTCGTCGGCGGGCTGCTCGCGGTGGTGCAGCACGACATCAAGAAGGTGCTCGCGTACTCGACGATCAGCCAGCTCGGCTTCATGTTCATCGCGCTCGGCGCCGGCGAGCGCGGTCGCGGCGCTCTTCCACCTCGTGACGCACGCGTTCTTCAAGTCGCTGCTGTTCCTCGGCGCGGGCGTCATCATCCACGCGACGCACACGCAGGACATGCGCGAGATGGGCGGGCTGCGCAAGGAGATGCCGGTGACGACGCGCGACGTTCACGATCGGCGCGCTCGCGCTCGCCGGCATCTTCCCGTTCTTCCGGCTTCTTCTCCAAGGACGAGATCCTCGCGGCGCTGCTGCACGAGCGGCACTACTGCTCGGCGTGTCGGCGCTCGTCGCTCTGCTGCGCTCGCGTTCTCACGGCGTTCTACGTGACGCGCCTGTGGTTCCGCGTGTTCGGCGGCCACAAGCAGTCGAGCACGCTCCACGAGGGCGCACCGCTGCGATGCTCGCGCCCGATGGTCGTGCTCGCCGCCGATCACGCTGGTCATCGGCTTCGCGGTGCAGCCGTCGTTCGGCGAGTTCCTCGGCGAGCACGAGGTGCGTGGCCCGATCCGGTCATGGCCGCGGCTGTCGCTCGCGGTGTGCGCTGGTCGGGCATCGGCGCCGGCTGGTGGGTCTACGGCCGCGCACGGTCGCGTCAACACCGACGCGCTCAAGACGCGCTGCCCGCCGTCTACGGCGTGCTCGCGCACAAGCTCTACTTCGACTCGCCTACGACTGCGTCGTTCGTCCGGCCGTTCCAGCGCGCTCGCCGACTGGCTCGTCGGGCTTCGACGGCGGCGTCATCGACGGCGTCGTGAACGGCGTCGCGCGCGGCGTGGGTGCGCCTGGCCGACGGCGCGCTGGCGCGTTCGACGTCGACGTCATCGACGGCGCCGTCAACGGCGTCGCCGACGGTCGTGCAGCGCGCCGGCGCGCGCGCTGCGCAGGCTGCAAGTCCGGCCGCGTCCAGGCCTACCAGCGACTGGCGTACGCCGGTCGTTGCTCGTCGTGCTCGTCGTCGTGCTGTTGCTCGCGCTGCTGGCTGAAAGGGGCGTAGACGCGTGCATGTCCAACCTCCTGACACGTCATCGTGTTCCTGCCGCTGCTCGGCGCGCGTCGTCATGCGCGCTGCTGCCCAAGAGCCGGCCGGCGCTGGCCGCAAGTGGGTCGCGCGCTGCGTTCACGGCGGTCGACCTCGCGCTCGCCGCGTGGCTGGTCGGCGCGCTTCGACCGCGCCGCGGCGCGGCGATGCAGTTCGCCGTAGACGTGCGCGTGGGTGCCGCAGGCGGGCATCCACTACCACCTGGCCGTCGACGGCATCTCGCATCACGATGCTCGTCGCTCTCGGCGCTGCTCGACGCTTCATCGCGGTCGTCGCCTCGTGGAAGATCGACAACGAGCCGCGCCAAGTTCTACTTCGCGATGCTGCTGCTGCTCGCAGGTGGGCATGAACGGCGTGTTCTGCGCGCTGGACTTCGTGCTCTTCTACGTGTTCTGGGAGCTCGTGCTCGTCCCGATGTACTTCCTCATCGCCATGTGGGGCGGCGCCGCGCCGCGAGTACGCCGTCGATCAAGTTCTTCCTCTACACGCTGTTCGGCTCGGTGTTCATGCTCGTGGGCATCATCGCGCTGTACCTGCAACGACGCGGCACGTTCGACATGATCGCAGCTTGCGCGGCATGGGCGCCGGCGCCTCGCCGGCTCGGCTCCAGTGGTGGGTGTTCGCTGCGTTCTTCCTCGGCTTCGCGGTGAAGGTGCCGATCTGGCCGCTGCACACGTGGCTGCCCGACGCGCACGTCGAGGCGCCCACGGCGGCGTCGGTGCTGCTCGCCGGCATCCTGCTCAAGATGGGCACGTACGGCTTCATCCGCGTCTCGCTGCCGATGCTGCCCGACGCGGCGCGCGCAGTGGGCGCCGTTCATCGCGCTGCTCGCGGCGATCTCGATCGTCTACGGCGCGGCGGTCGCGTTCGCGCAGACCGACCTGAAGAAGCTCGTCGCGTACTCGTCGGTGTCGCACATGGGCTTCGTCGATGCTCGGCATCGCGTCGCTGAACGCCGCAGGGCCTCAACGGCGCGGTCGCGGTCATGTTCAGCCACGGCGTGGTCACCGGCATGCTCTTCCTCTTGGTCGGCATGGTCTACGAGCGCACGCACACGCGCAAGATCGCCGAGCTCTCCGGCCTGTCCGGCGCAGGTGCCGGTCATCGGGCGGCCTGCTCGCGTTCGCGTCGTTCGCCTCGCTCGGCCTGCCCGGGCCTGTCCGGCTTCGTCGGCGAGTTCCTCTCGCTGCTCGGCGCGTGGCGAGTCCGTACGTGCCGCACTGGATGGTCATCGTCGCGGCCGTCGGCGTGCTGCTCGCCGCGGCCTACATGCTGTGGATGGTGCAGCGCGTCGTCCTGGGCGAGCCGTCGCGAGGTCGTCGAAGCGATCGCCGACGCGACCGCCGCGCGAGCTCGGCGATGCTCGCGCCGCTGATCGCGCTCACGCTCGTCGTCGGCATCGTACTGGAACCGCCTGCTGCGCTTCGTCGATCCGGCCGTCACGGCGTCCTCGTCGCCGTGGTGACGAGGCTCGCGTAGCATGAGCTCCTACCTCCTCATAGCGCCCGAGATCCTCGTGCTGGCGGCCGCCATCGTCGCGCTGTTCGCCGACGTGCTCGTTCGCGCGGCAACGAGCGCGCCGGCGCGTGGCTCGGCGCGGCGGCGGCCGCGGCTGGCCGCGCGTGCTCGGCGCTCTGCGGCGGGCACGGGCAGCGTGCCGCTCTTCGGCGACACTGCTCGCGGTCGACGGCGCCGGCGCAGTTCGCGCGCGTCGCCATCGGCGGCGCTCGTCGGCGGTGTTCCTGCTGTGGCTCGCGGGCCGCGGGCTGCGGCGCGGCGCGGTGCGCGCAGTTCACCGTCGCTCGTGCTGTTCTCCGCGCTCGGCGGCATGCTCATGGCCTCGGCGCGCGACTGGGTCGTGCTGCTGCTCGCGCTCGAGCTCGCGACGATGCCCGCGTACGTGCTCATGGGCTTCGACCGCTGGCGACGAGCGCAGCCTCGAGGGCGCGCTCAAGTACTTCCTGCTCTCGATGCTCACGAGCCTGCTGTTCCTGTACGGCCTGTCGTTCGTCGATCGGGCATGTCGGGCTCGACGCTGCATGCGCCGACACCCGGCTGCATGCCGGGCGTCGGCGGGCTCGTCGTCGCGACGTTCCTCGTGCGCGCGGGCTGCTCGCGAAGCTGTCGGCCGCGCCGTTCCACTACTGGGCGCCCGACGCGTACGCCGGCGCCCCGGCCGCGTCGGTCGCGTTCGTCTCGACGGTGCCCAAGGTCGCGGGCGTCGTCGCGTTCGCGCGCGTGGTGCAGTTCGTCGCACCGCGGCGCCCCGCTCGCTGTGGGCGCGTGCTCGTGGTCGCCGCGGTCGCCTCGATGCTCCTCGGCAACCTCGCCGCGTACCCGCAGACCGACATCCGGCGCCTGATGGCGTACTCGGGCGTCGCGCACGCCGGCTACCTGCTCGTGGGCCTCGCGACCGGCGCCAAGCTCCTTGTGGGCGCGCAGGTCCCGTCCAGACCACGGCGTTCACGGCCGCGGTCTTCTACGCGCTGGCGTACGCGGTCCCGTCGATGGCGGTCATGCTCGTCGCCGCCGAGGAGGGGGACCGCCTGACCGACTTCAACGGCCTCGCCCAGCGCGCGCCCGTGGGTCGCATGGGCCATGATGCTGCTGCTCGTCTCGCTCGTCGGCATCCCGCCGCTCGCCGGCTTCTTCGGCAAGCTGTTCCTCTTCGGCTCGGCGGTCGCGGCGCGGGCCTGACCTGGCTCGCGCTGTTCGCGGTGGTCATGAGCGTCGTGTCGGCGGGCTACTACTTCCGCATCGTGCGCGCGATGTTCTTCGCGCCGGCCCAGGACGCCTCGGCGGAGGAACCGACGCAGGCCAAGCGCTACTCGGCGGTGGCCGATGCGATGTACGCGTTGTGCGCGGTCGCCGTCCTGGCGATAGGGATCTGGGCCTCGCCGCTGCTGTCGCTGCTCGGCTTCACGCTCAAGTAGGGCTTCGCCGGCCGGCGCGCAGCCGCGCCCCGAGCCTACGAGGTCACTGCTCGTTCCAGATGGTGACCTTGAGCGAACCGTCTTTGATCTGCGGGAACATGGGCGGAGGGTCGACGTCCAGCCTGGGGTCGTACGAGTACTCCCTGTTCCGGAAGCCGGCGGTGACGGTGTTGCCCGAAGTCTGCGTGAAGTAGCCGAACTGGCGATACGCCATCGAGCCCGTGATCGTGATCTTGCTCACGATGATCCCGTTCTTCAGGTCCGCGTAGATGGTGCCGTTCTGAGCCAGCATCGCCGCGGTGATCCTCATGTTCGAGGGGACGTCCGGGTACCAGTACGGGACGATGATGTTGTTGGACGCGATGAGCCCGCACGTCGCGGAGCTGTTCTGGTTGACGGGGACGAGATTGTTGGGCACGTAGATGTCGCTGGACGACCCGATGGTGACCTTCGCGTCGTAGGAGCCGCTCACCCACACCCGGTCGGCGAAGTACAGGACACCGCTGGCGGGGATCCAGACCGTCGTGGAGTTGGCGAGGGTGCAGCCGGCCCGTGGATGTGCCGCCGGTGACCTTGCTCACCGTCGCGCTCGCACCCGAGAAGACCACGCAGTAGCCCTGGGCGCCTGATGCGGGGAAGCTCGTTCCCGATCCCGCCGCGACCGTGCGGATGTCGGACAGGTCGGCGGTCACCTGGGCGAAGTCGACCTGGGGCGCTCCCGGCGTCTTGCCGTTCTGGAAGGTGCCGCCGCCGGTGATCGACCCGGCGGCCTCCGCGACGCCGGTGATGGTGCCGTCGTTGTCGATGTTGCCGTTGCTGCGGACCTTGCCGTCGATCACGGCTCCGCTGCCGATGTTGATGTCGTCATCGGCAAGGAACATGTAGTCGGCGAAGGTGGGGAAGCGCACCGACGCGGCGATCCTGCGAACCGCATGGAGAGACGCGATCGTGCCGGTGGAGTGGAGTGTGAGCGGGACGTTCCCCGAAGGGGCTGTGGCCGTCACCACCCATGATCCGTCGTCCTGAGCCGTGGGGCCCAGCTGGGCGTTCGACACGTAGTAGTTTGGATCGCGGCGCAGCTGGTACAGGTACGCGTCGAGACCGGCGTCGGCCATGTGGAGGGCCTTCGTCTGCGCGACGGTGCGGTTGCTCGAGAGCGTGGAGTTGGTGGCGATGATGAGCATCATCGTCAGGGCCACGAAGATGATCAGCGCGATCATCATCACGGTGGGCAAAGCGATGCCGGAGTCGTCCGCGAGTGTTTTCGCGAACCTGTGCAGGGAGGGCCGACGTTGTTGCGCCTTCATGGTGATCAGTCGATCCCGTTGTTGACCGCCCGGATGCGTATCCAGGTGGAGAAGTCCACGAACGACTGCGTGTGTCCAGCCGCGCCGGCGCTGATAAGGTGCACAGACACGGCCGACACGTCCTTCGACTGCCCGGGAGGTACCGCCTGGGGCGGGTCTTCCGTGTCGAAGTAGTCGAACACGTTGCCGGTCCAGCCACCTTTCAGAGAAGGCAGGACGACCTGTTCGGGGGCGTCGGAGCCCCATGTGTACGGCGGCACCGCGTTGGTCGCGTGCGCCTGGGTCCGTCGCAGCTCTTGGCCCACCACGCGATACGTGATCCGCTCTGGGATGCCGTCGCCGTCCACGTCCGCGTAGAAGATGCACAGCCTGGGCTGGGCGGCGGCAAAGGCCCCGTCACCCTGGACTACCTCCTGGGCCTGCCTGAGCTCGCGCCCGATCCGGTCCATGGCGATACGTCCCCTGGTGTTCGCGATGTCGGTGGCCTCGGTCTGCTCGACGATGCCGTTGACCATCTGCCACAGCATGAACGCGATCCCGAGCACCACTGGCACGAGGACCGCCACCACCAGCACCTCGGCCAGGGTGTAGCCGTCGTCGGAGCGCAGTCTCCTCATGAGGCCCATCATTGCGCACGCACCGATACGATCGAGGTGCCGCCGGACTGGACTTGAGCGGTCTTGCTGTCCCTGGTGGTCGTTACCGTGTACTCACCGGGGACGAGGTTCGTGAGCGTGTACTGGCCGTTGTTGTCGGTCGTGATCGTGGTGGTGTACGTGCCGGCGGCGCCGGACACGGTGACTCGCCGGCGCCCTATCGCGTTGCCTCGGCTGTTCACGGTGTAGATCGTGAGCGTCCCGGTCCCTGTGGGGGCGGCGCCGAGCGCCACGGTCACCGAGGTCGAGGGCCCGCTGACGAGGGCGGTCGTCGAAGCTGTGGAGTACCCGGTCTTGCTGGCCGTGACGGTGTAGGTCCCCGCGGTACCGACGGGGAAGCCGGCGTCACCGCCCGACGACGTGACACCGGGGCTTCCGGGGGCCGAGGCTGAGGACGGGGACGGTCCGGTCACGGTCACGGTCGCTCCTGAGATCGCGACTCCCGACGCGTCGGTGACATGCACGTTCAGGGTCGAGAGCTGAGCGAGCGTCACTTGGGTCTGGACAGACTGGTTGCCCAGCGAGATCACGAAAGACCCGGTGCCGTCGCCGTAGCCGGACGCCGTCACCGCCACGGAATACGAGCCCTTGAGCAGATCCCCGAAGGTGACAAGACCGTCCGATCCGGTCGTGCCTGTTAGCGCGCCGCCTGATTGCGGCGTGATCTTGACCGTGGCGCCCGAGACGGCGACGCCGGCTCCGTCAACGACCTTGACGGTGCCGCTGCTGGGCCGCTGAGCGTAGACGGTAAGTCGGGTCAGCGAGTCGTTGGCGACCGACGCCCCCTGGACTCCGCTGGTGTCGATGAGATAGCCCATAGCGCTTGCCGAGACGTTGATGGCGCCGGTGGGCAGGTATCCGAACATGGCGACCCCGTCGGCCTCCGTCTGGGCCCAGCGCGGGAAGCCCGAGGCGGGCGCGACGCTCACGCTGGCCCCTTCGATGGGCGCGGCCGAGTCGCTGTCGAGGACGCGGACCTCGACGTCGCCGGAGTTGGCGA
The DNA here is from genome assembly GCA_963768865.1 of uncultured Coriobacteriia bacterium. Taxonomy (GTDB): domain Bacteria; phylum Actinomycetota; class Coriobacteriia; order Anaerosomatales; family CAVYJL01; genus CAVYJL01. Next base: position 137,852 of record CAVYJL010000002.1, read on the forward strand.
TCGCCGACGAGCCGAAGATGTTGCTGGACAGCGAGAGCGAGCCCGGTGACGGCCGGGCCCACGACACGGTGACCTTTATCTTCTTGTAGGTCGCTCGGCCCGTGCTCGCGTCGCGGGCCCATGTGACCTGTGTGGTCACGGTGAATTCGTCTACCGCCTGCGGCGTGAGGATGGAGCCGGGCGGTTCGCCGTGAGTGCCGTTGGCGTAAGTGACTCCAACGGAGTCGTAGGGAAGGTCGCGGGCCTGCTCCAGGCGCTGATTGGCGAGGTTCACGGCCCGGCCGCGCTCCTGCGTGGTCTTGCCGGTGGCTACGGCGAAGACCATCGCCGACATGGCCGCCGTGATGACGACCATGAGGATCGCAATCGAGATGATCAGCTCCGCCAGTGTGAAGCCGTCGTCCCTCCCGATCGGCGCGAACCGTTGCACTGTTCCCCCAGCTTACTTGTAGGCGCGCGAGTAAGACCTCGACTAGTGAAGTGTATATCGGCGTACGTGATGCGCGACATTAGTCTCGCGCATCGACCGGGAGAGGTCGGGCCGAATCCGCCTGGTGGGGACCCGAGTTCGCAGGCCCGCGCAACGTCTGGCGGCTGAGGGGGACTGCGCCTATCGGGCGACGAGCTTGGCTATCGCCTCGACGCTGGTCTGCATGACGCCCACCAGCGATTGCGGGAACACTCCCACGACCAGGATCAGGGCGCACAGCGGGACCATCGACAGCGCCTCGCTGCCGGTCATGTCCGGCATTCCCACGCGGGCCTCGTTGAGCGGCCCGAACGTGACGCGGCGCAGCATCCAGAGCAGGTAGCCCACCGTGAGGATGACCGCGAAGGCTGCGACCACTGTGGCGATCGTGTAGGCAGAGTAGGACCCGGCCAGCACCCAGAACTCGCCTATGAAGCCGCTCATACCCGGCAGGCCTAGCGACGCGAACGACGCGAAGATCGAGCGTGCCCGCGAGGATGGGTGTGATCTTCGCGATGCCGCCGAAGGCCGACATCTCCCTCGTATGCGCGCGTTCATACACGGCGCCCACGAGCAGGAACAGCAGTCCGGCGATGAGCCCGTGCGAGAACATCTGGACGACCGCGCCGGTGACGCCCGCGGCGGTGCCCGCGGCGATGCCCAGCATCACGTAGCCCATGTGCGACACCGACGAATAGGCGACGAGCCTCTTGAGGTCGGTCTGCGCCAGCGCCACGGCCGCGCCGTACACGATGGAGACCACTGCGAGAACGGCCAGGATGGGCGTGATCGCCTTGAAGCCGGCCGGCAGCAGCTGCGGGCCCAGGCGCAGGAATCCGTACGCGCCCATCTTGAGGAGCACGCCCGCGAGCAGCACGGAGACTGCGGTTGGCGCCTCCACGTGCGCGTCGGGCAGCCAGGTGTGCAGCGGCCAGATGGGCACCTTGACCGCGAGGCCCACGGCTATCGCAACGAAGATCACGGTCTGGGTGCCCACGCTCAGCCCGCCCGCGCGCAGAGCGATCTGCGTCATGTCGAAGGTCTGCGCGCCGGTGGCCAGATACAGGGCGATGATGCCCGCCGAGCATGGCCATGCTGCCGGCCAGCGTGTACACGAAGAACTTGACCGCGGCGTACGACCGGTTGGGGCCGCCCCAGATGTTGATGAGGAAGAACATCGGGATGAGGACGACTTCCCAGAACAGGTAGAACAGGATGAGGTCCAGGGACACGAAGACCCCGCGTCAGGCCCGCCTCGAGCAGAGCAGGATCAGCGTGAAGTACTGACGCTCGCGGTCCTTGATGCTGCGCGAGGCCACGCCGCCAAGCACGTGAGCAGAGCGGTGAGGAACACCATCGGCAGGGAGATGCCGTCCACGCCCAAGTGGAAAGCCGTGCCCAGGCCGCTGATCCACGGGAGGTTCACCTCGAACTGCATGCCCGGGACGGAACCGTTGAACCGGCTCCACATCCACCCGGCCATCACGAGGAGGACGGCGGTCAGGACGAGCGTGGACGGCCGCGCCCATGAGCTGCGCGACTCCGGTATGAGCGAGATGGCGATGCCGCCCACGAGGGGCAGGATGATCATCGCCGCGAGCACGATCTGCTCCGTAGCCATCGTCGTCCCTCCCTACTTGCCGAACAGCGCTTGTGCCGCGAACGTCGCCGCGCGCATCGCGGGCTCGGGGAACACCCCGAGGACCAGGACGCCGACGACCGAGAACGTCATGGCGATGGCGGCGCGCGGCTCGATGGTGAGAGCCGTCTCGGGGCCCTTCTCGCACGTACATCACGAAGACGACCCGCATGTAGTAGTAGAGCGAGATGACGCTGTTGATGACGCCGATGGCGACGAGCCATACGAGACCCGAGTGCGTCGCCGCCAGGAACACGTAGAACTTGGCCATGAAGCCGGCCATGAGCGGCAGGCCGCCCAGTGAAAGCAGCGCGATCGCGAGCGTGAGCGCGACGAGGGGGGAGCGCTTGGCGAGCCCCGCGTAGTCCTCGATCATCGTCGCTGTCCGTCGCGTTGGCCACGATGATCACGACCGCGAACGCCGCGAGGTTCGCGAGCGTGTACGCGACCGCGTAGAAGAGCACAGACGACACGCCGGCCACGCCAGCTGCCGCGATGCCCACGAGCAGGTAGCCCGCCTGCGCGATGCCCGAGTAGGCGAGCATGCGCTTGATGTTCGTCTGGCGGATCGCGCCCAGGTTGCCCAGCGTCATCGAGATGATCGCCATCACGCCGAAGATGAGCTGCCAGTTCAGCGGCACGTGCTCGGCGGTGACGATGACGCGCAGCGCGAGCGCGAAACCGGCGAACTTGGAGCCCACGGACATGAACGCCGTGACCGGGGTGGGGGCGCCCTCATAGGTGTCCGGCACCCAGTAGTGGAACGGAGCCGCCGTGATCTTGAAGGCGAACCCGGTGAGCAGCAGGACGAGGCCCAGGGCCAGCACCGGCTCGATCCGGTTGGCCGAGGCCAGGAGCGGCGCCGATCTCGGACAGGGTGCTCGTGCCCAGCGAGCCGTAGATGAGGCTCATGCCGTAGAGCAGGACCGCCGTCGAGACCAAGACGAGCAGCAGGTACTTGAGCGCCGCCTCGCCGGAGCGCGGGTCGCGCTTGGCGTAGCCGACGAGCACGATGAGCGGCAGGCTCGTGAGCTGCAGCGACAGGAAGATCGTGAACAGCTCGCGCTGCCGAGGCAAGCAGCATGCTGCCCAGCATGCGTCCACACGATGAGCGCGTAGAACTCGGCGTGTCCACGGGCTAACCTTGGCGATGGACTCGCACGGACATGAGTAGGGTGAGGATGCCGATGCCGATGAAGAGCAGCTTGAAGAAGTCGCCCAGCGGGTCGACGACGATGATGCCGTTGAACAGCGTCCGTGTGACGCCGCCCTGGGCGATGACCGCCCACGCCGCGAGCAGCAGACCGGCGATGGCCAGGTACGCGAGCCAGGAGCGCACGAGCACCGTCGGAACGGTCCTTCGCGGGCCAGCACGAGGTCGGCGACGAGTATGAGCCCGCCCGTAAGAGCGACGATGATCTCGGGCAGGAGCCACGAGTAGGTGCTCAGGGGCGACGCCCATCGGCTAGCCACCTCCCGTCAGCTTCGCGAGCATCGGCAGGATGCCGATGGTGATCGTGTTGTACAGGGACGCCGGGCAGCAGGCCGACGACCATGATCGTGAGCGGCGAGGATCGCCATCGGCGCGAAGCGCAGCGGGCGGAGCGTCGTGAGATGGCGCGACCGCTTCGGACGGCTCGCCGAGCAGGATCGCTGGCTGAGCATGCGCAGCAGGTAGGCCGCGGTCACGACGACGCCCACGAAGGCGGCGGCGGCGAGCCACACCGACTTGATGACCATGCCCACGTAGACGAGCAGCTCGGCGACGAAGCCCGGCGGTCGAGGGCAGGCCCATGCTCGACGCGCGCCGCGATCACGAAGCAGGCGGCGACGAGCGGCGTGCGCTGCATGAGGCCCGGAGATGTCGGCGATCTCGCGCGTGTGCGCCTTCTCGTAGACGTAGCCGATGAGCGCGAAGAACAGCCCCGTCATGATGCCGTGCGCGAACATCTGGAAGACCGCGCCGGTCAGCGATACCGGTTGCCGATGCCGAGGCCCGAGCATCACGTAGCCCATGTGGCTGACGCTCGAGTAGCCGACGACGTACTTCAGGTCCGTCTGGCTCATCGCGCAGAACGCGCCGTAGACGATGTTGATGACGCCGATGATCGCCAGACCAGAACGCCCAGTCGGCCCACCCTGCGGGAAGAGCGTCGAGCCCGAGGCGGATGCAGGCCGTAGGCGCCGATCTTGAGCAGCACGCCGGCGTGCAGCATCGAGACGGCGGTCGGGGCGGCGACGTGGCCGTCGGGCGACCAGGTGTGCAGCGGGAAGATCGGGATGAGCATGCCGAAGCCGAGGAACGCGAGCAGGAACGACCCAGTGCTGGAACGCTGCCGCCGAAGTGCGTGTGCCGACCAGACCGCGCATGTCGAAGGTGTGCGGCGCCGACCGCCAGTAGGTGAGCACGATCAGCACGATGAGCACCGCGCTGCCCGCGAAGAGGAACAGCGTCAGCTTCATCGCCGAGTATTCCTTGCGCGTGCTGCCCCAGATGGCGATGAGCAGGTACATCGGGAGCGACGGCCATCTCGTAGAAGAAGAACAGCAGGAACGCGTCGACGCGACGCGAACACGCCGAACACGCCCGTGACGAGCAGGAGCAGCAGCGCGAAGTACTCGCGCGGCCGCGTCTCGACGTTCCACGACACGAGCGTGCCGGTGAAGATGATGAGCGCGGTGAGCAGCGAGCATCGGCGACCGAGATGCCGTCGACGCCCAGCGAGTACGAGACGCCGAGCGACGGAATCCACGGGATCTTCTCGACGAACTGGAAGCCGGCGGCGGTGCGGTCGTAGTTGCAGGTAGACCCACAGCGCGCCCGCGAGGCGAGACGTGCCGGCGATGAGCGCGAGGGCGCGCGGCACCTTGGGATTGCGCCGAAGAGCGCGATGAGGAGCGCGCCCGCGACCGGCGCCAGGACGATGATCGACGAGCACGGGCAGGCCGCTCATCGTGCGAACACCAGCACGAGGACGACGATCGAGACGACGAGCAGCAGGACAGGTACGTCTGCACGTTGCCGGTCAGCGATCGCGCGGACCTCTCGGCCGGCTCCGACCACGCGAGTCGCCGAGCCCGTCGACGGCGCCGTCGATCGCCCTTCGGTCGAAGGCCGCGAGAACCGGCTCACTGCCAGCCCGATGGCACCGAGGCGCGCACGACGCCGTCGACGACGTCGCAGTCCAGCCGGCGGAAGCAGCTCGGCCAGCGCCATGACGGGCCTGACGAGGAACGCCTGGTAGACGTCGTCGATCCGGAAGTGGCGGGAGAGCAGCGCGTCTCGACGAACCGGTTGCGCATGTACCAGTCGGGCGCGATCGCCCTTCGATGTACATGGCCCACGCGTAGCGCGATGCCGGCGAGCGCGGCGCCGACGGCGATGGCCGCGAGCATCAGGTTCATCTCGCCGCCTCGCGTGCTCGCCCAGGAACGTGCCGAAGGCGAAGTCCGCCAGCGGCGAGCCGACGAGGCCGGCGGACACCGCGAGCGTGGCGAGGACGACGAGCGGGCCGGTCATGACCCAGCGGGACTCGTGCGCGTGCGCGCTCTTGGACTGTCCGGGCCCGGCTTCGCGAAGAACGCCAGGAAGGTGGCGCGGCCCATGTAGAACGCGGTGAGCGCCGCCGTGAGACCGCGACGACGAGGAACCCGTAGTCGTGCCCGGAGTGTAGGCGACGAGCAGGATCTCGTCCTTGCTCCAGAAGCCGGCGAGCGGCGGGATGCCCGCGAGCGACAGCGCGCCGATGACCCACGTCGCTGTCGTCCACGGCATCTTGCGCCACAGGCCGCCCATCTCGCGCATGTCCTGCGTGTGCGTGCGCGTGGATGACGCTGCCCGCGCCGAGGAAGAGCAGCGCCTTGAAGAACGCGTGGGTCATGAGGTGGAAGATCGCCGCGACCCAGCTGCCCACGCCCAGCGCGAGCATCATGTAGCCGAGCTGCGAGATCGTGGAGTACGCGAGCACCTTCTTGATGTCGTTCATCGCGACCGCGATGAGCGCGGCCAGCACCGCGGTGATCGTGCCGATGACCGCGACCACCGTGCAGCGTCTGCCGGGATTCGCCTCGAACAGCGGGATACGAGCGCGCGACCAGGTAGACGCCGGCGGCGACCATCGTCGCGGCGTGGATGAGCGCCGAGCCCGGCGTCGGGCCGGCCATCGCGTCGGGGAGCCACACGTGCAGCGGGAACTGCGCGCTCTTGCCCATCGCGCCCATGAACAGCAGCAGCGCGGCGGCGACGAGCGTCGGGCCGACCCAGCTGCCCGGTCTCGACGAGGTGGAAGACCTCCTCGAACTGGAACGCTGCGCCTGCGAGTCCACATGAGCACGAGCGCGAGCCCGAAGCCGACGTCGCCGATGCGCGTGACGAGGAACGCCTTGCTGGCCGCCTCGCGCCGCGATCGGCTCCTCGAACCAGAAGCCGATGAGCAGGTACGACGACGAGCCCCATGACCTCCCAGCACATGTACATGAGCAGCCAGCCGTTGGCGAGCACGACGCCGAGCATGGCGGCCGTGAACAGCGAGATCGCGCCGAAGTACCAGCGGAAGCGCTCGTCGTCGCCCATGTAGCCGATCGAGTAGATCTGCACGAGCAGGCTCACGAGCGACACGACGACCAGCATCAGCGCCGTGAGCGGGTCGATCTGGACCCCGAGCTCGACGACGCATCGTCCCGACCTGGATCCACGGCACGATCGCCGAGAAGTGCCGCGCCGCTGATCGATCGCGACCAGAGCAGGCCGCAGCGAGGCGGCGAACACCGACGCCCATCGCCGCGATGCCGAGGCCCGGGGCCAGCCGTTCTGCGGCAGCCGCCGGCCGGTCGCGATGACGACGACGAACACCGCCAGCGGCAGCAGCGGGAGCACCCAGGAGTACGCGAGGAGGCTCATCGGCTCACCCCCTCAGCTTTCGTGATGGCGTCGATCGCGCTGATGTCGTTGGTGCGGTTGAGCGACGATGATGATCGCGAGCGCGAGCCCGAACTCGGCAGCGGCGACGACCATGAGGAAGATGACGAAGTTCATGGCCGACGGCCTGCGTTGGGCGCCACGTAGCTGCCGAGAACGCCGCGAGGTTGAGGTTCACCGCGTTGAGGATGAGCTCGACGCAGATGACCACGCGCAGCGCGTTCTGCGACGTGAGCGCACCGAACAGCCCGATGCAGAAGAGCGCGGCCGCGAGGACGAGGTAGTGGTTGAGCGTGATCACGCCTCACCACCGCCTCGTGCGATCGGCGAGGTCCTGCGGTGCCGGCGACGCGTCGTCCTCGCGCGACATCACGATGGCGCCGATGAGCGCGATCGTCAGCGCGAGGCCGGCGATCTCGAACGGCACGACGTAGCTGCGAGAACAGGATCGTCGCGATCGACGCGGTGTCGATCGGACTGCGGCGGCGCGAGCGTGCCAGCTCGGCCGTGCCAGACGATGCAGCGACGAGCATCGCGAAGAACGCGACGCACAGCGACCGCCGGCGATCCACGCGGACGACGTCGCTTGGAGCGGCTGCCCGCGCTCGGCGGCGGCCCGGTGAGCATGAGCGCGAACAGCACGAGGATCGTCATCGCGCCGCCGTAGACGAACAGCTGCATCGCCGCGAGGAACTCGCTGCCGAGCAGCAGGAAGAGCGCGGCGATCGCCACGAGCGTCGCGAAGAGCGACATCACGCGCGTGCACGAGCTTGCTTGCGCGAGCACGAGGCCCAAGCGCGCCGGCGACGGCGACGGCCGCGTAGAGGTAGAAGAAGAACGAGCGACGAGGTCACGAGCTCGCTCACCGGCCTGTCGGACGCGCCGGCTGCCGAACGTGTCGGCGACCTCCTCGACCTGCTCGGGCAGCTCGTCGATGGCGGAGGGCACGAGCAGTCGTAGGGCTGCCTGCAGAGTCAGCGTCTCGTCGCGCGTGGCGACGTTGCTCGTAGTCGCCGGTGTGGCGCAGGCCGTCGGACGGGCAGCTTCTCGACGCAGATGCCGCAGTACATGCACAGGCCCAGGTCGATCTGTGAACTTCGTGAGCACGCGACCGGGCCCGTCGGTCGCGCTTCTCGGACTCGATCGTGATCGCGTCGTCGGGGCAGCTCTTCTCGCACAGCATGCACGCCTTGCACGCGGGCGTGCCGTCCTCGTCGAGCGGCAGCGCGAAGGACATGCGGCTGCGCTCGGGCAGCTCGCGCTTCACGTTCGGGTACTGCTCGGTGATGGCGGGCTGCAGGAAGTGCTTGCAGCGTGGTCGACCATGCCCTTCGCCGATGCCGATCACGACGCCACCTCCCGCGCGCGACCGCGGCGGCCTCGGCACGCGCGGCGTCGCCCGCGCGCGCGCCCGAGCCGCGAGACGATCCACACGAAGCCCGCCGAGCGCGACGATCTCGAGCGCGACGAGCACGCACAGGTTCGTGACGACGCCGATGGCGGTGAGCACGACGTTGAGCAGCGCCGCGGGGATGCAGCAGCTTCCAGCCCAGACGTCATGAGCTGGTCGACGCGGAACGCGCGGGAGCGTCGCGCGCACCCAGATGATGACGAAGCACGAGCAGGTAGGTCTTGAGCGAGCAGCCAGCACGATGTCGCCGGCAGTGCACGCGGCCCGTTCCACCCGCCGCAGGAAGAGCAGCGTCGTGAGCAGCGAGCCAGGTGAACATGTTCATGTACTCGGCGACGAAGAAGAGCGCGAACCGCATGCTCGAGTACTCGATGTTGAAGCCGGCGACGAGCTCGGACTCGGCCTCGGGCAGGTCGAACGGGTGCGGTTGAGCTCGGCGAGGATGCCGATGAAGAAGATGATGAAGGCGAGCGGCTGCGTGACGATGTTCCAAAGCCCGTGACTGCGCGTCGACGATGCGTCGAGAGCTTCATCGAGCCGGCGAGCATGACGACGCCCAGCGCCGCCAGGATCATCGGGACCTCGTAGCTGATCTGCTGCGCGGCTGCGCGGAAGCCGCCGATGCAGCGAGTACTTGTTGCGCGACGCCCAGCCGGCGAGCAGCACGCCCACCGGGAAGAGCGCGGCGATGGCGAAGACGAAGAAGATGCCGACGTCGAAGCTGTCTCCGGCGAACTGCTCGCACCCACGGCATCGCCGTGTAGACGAGGATCGCGGGCACGAAGGCGAGCATCGGAGCGATGAGGAACAGCACGCGGTCCGCGCCGCTCGGCATGAGGTCTTCCTTGCCCAGCAGCTTGATGCGCGTCGGCGATGGGCTGGAGCAGGCCGTGCCAGCCGGTGCGCATCGGACCCAGCCGCGACTGCAGGTGGCCCATGCACACTTGCGCTCGCAGCCACATGACGACGACGGTGTTGATCAGCACGACGACGGCGAGCACGACGATGCCGATGAGGATCCTGAGCAGCGCTCATCGGTCGATCTCCCCCATGACGACGTCGACCGAACCCATGACGGCGACTGACGTCGCCCACGCGGCAGTCCCATGAGCACGCGCGGGCGCCACGTGCAGGTTGGAGAAGGCCGGCGAGCGGACCTTGAGCCGCCACGGCTGGGCGGTGCCGTCGCTCACCAGGAACACGCCGAGCTCGCCGCGCGGGCTCTCGACGCGCGCGGTAGGCGATGCCTGCCGGCGGGCTTGATGACGCGCGGGCACGTCCGGCGTTCACGTACGGCGCCCTCGGGCATGCCCTCGAGCGCGGCGAGCGCGAGACGGGCCGACTCGCGCATCTCGGCGATGCGCACGGTGTAGCGGTCGAACGTGTCGCCGGCCTTGCCGAGCGGGACGTCGGACGTCGAAGCTCGTCGTAGGCGGCGTAGGGCTCGTCTCGGCGAAGGTCGAGGTCCACGCCCGATGCCCGCGCCATGCGGGCCGGTCACGCCGTAGTCCTCGATGATGCTGCGGCGAGATGCAAGCCGATGCCGCGCGTGCGGTTGCGGAAGATCTCGTTGTTGGTGAGCAGCGCCTCGTACTCGTCCATCTGACGCGTCGAACGTGGTGCAGGATGTCGCGGATCATCGCTCGGCGATGCCCGGCGGCAGGTCGTCCTTCACGCCGCCGGGGCGGAAGTAGTTGAACATCATGCGGCCGCCGGTGACGGCCTCGAAGACGTCGAGCGATGCGCTCGCGGTCGTGAACGCGTAGAGGAACGGCGTGAGCGCGCCGAGTGTCCAAGCCGCAGGCGGTGAACCACGTGTGGTGGCTCGTGATGCGGCACGAGTTCGCTGAAGAGCACGCGGAGGTACTCGGCCTTGCGGCGGTCGACCTCGATGCCCAGCGAGCTCCTCGAGCGCCGAGCAGGTAGGCGAGCTCGGTGTGGAAGCCGGACACGTAGTCGCAGCGGTCGAGCAGCGCGATGCACGCGCGGTAGGAGCGCGTCTCGCACAGCTTCTCGATGCAGCGGTGCAGGTAGCCGTGCGTGACCTCGGCGCCGACGACGATCTCGCCCTCGAGCGCGAGCCACAGGTGCAGCACGCCGTGCATGCTCGGGTGCTGCGGGCCCATGTTGAGGATGAGGCGCTCGGAGTGCAGCACCGGGTCGCCGGACTGCATCGCCTCCGTCGAAGGGGTCGAACGTCTCGAGCGGCAGCGGTCGGGCTCGGGCGCGATGCCCTCGCCGGCTCCGTGTCGCGGGAGCCGTCGCCCGGGGTGGCGACGGCGACGGCGACCGCCTCGGAGCTCACGCCCGGTCTCGTCCATCGGGAAGGACTTGCGCAGCGGATGCCCCACGAAGTCGTCGCGCAGCACGATGCGCTTGAGGTTGGGGTGACCCTCGAACAGGACGCCGAACAGGTCGTAGACCTCGCGCTCGAGCGGCCCGGCGCCCGGCCACAGGTCGGTGATGCGACGGGACGCGCGAGATCGTCCTCGGCGAGCGCGACGCCCGAGCGCGATCGTGGTCTGGTCGTCGCGGCGCGTGACGCGCGTAGACGAGCTCGAGCCCGCCCGTCGTCGCCGACGCCGTCGACGGCGGTGAGCAGCGCGAGCTGGCGGAAGCCCGAGCTCGTCCTTGAGCGTCGTGAGCGACGCGCAGGAGGTCCGGGGCGTCGTACGTGCGCGCTGGGAAGGCCGCCCGGTCCGAGCGGCCCGACCTCGCCGACGCCCGCGACGTCCTCGAGCGACAGCTCGGCAGCTGACGTGCCGATCGCTGGGGTCATGTCGCGGCCTCCACGCGCGGCGCTCCAGCGGCCGAGCGCTCGGCGGCCGAGGGCTCTCCGTCCTTGTTGCGCTCCATGAGCGTGAGCAGCGCGTGGAGGAGCGCCTCGGGCCGTCGGCGGGCAGCCCGGGCATGTAGATGTCGACGGGGATGATCTGGTCGACGCCCTTGACCACGTTGTAGCCGTCGGCGAAAGGTCCGCCGCTCACGGCGCACGAGCCCATCGCGATGACGTACTTGGGCGACGCCATCTGCTCGTAGAGCAGCTTCATGCGCGGCGCCATCTTGAGGTTGATGGTGCCGGACGACGATCATGCAGTCGGCCTGTCGCGGGCGAGTTGCGGAAGAAGATGCCGAACCGGTCGGTGTCGTAGCGCGCCGACCCGCACGGTCATCATCTCGATCGCGCAGCACGCGGTGCCGAAGGTCAGCGGCCACATCGAGTGGCCGCGCGCCCACTCCATGAGCTGGCTGCAGCGGCGCGACGAGGACCTTGGTCTCGTCGTCTACAGCCACTCGAGCACCCCCTTGCGCCACGCGTACGCGAGTCCCAGCACGAGGATGCCGACGAACACGGCCATCTCGACGAGGCCGTAGACGCCGAGCTTGCGGATGATGACGGCCCACGGGATACAGGAAGACGGTCTCGACATCGAAGACGACGAAGATGAGCGCGAAGATGTAGTAGGCGACGCGGAACCGGATCCACGGCCCGCCGATGGGGACTTCGCCGCACTCGTACGTGCTGGACTTGAGTTCGCCCGGCTCGCGCGGCGCGAGCCACCTGGGCAGCGTCACAAGAATGAACGCCAATACCGTGCCCACGAGCAGAAAGCCCGCGAACACTACCGTCGCCGTATCCATGCGCCCCTCCCATCGGCTCCGTGAAACCGGCCAAGAGCCTCGTAGAAGGTGGCTTCTACCTGGTGCTGCCTATACCTTCTTCTGCTGCGGCGACTCCCGCGGGCGGTAGGAATCGAACGGTGTGTGGCTTCTTAACGGGCCGAGGCACATACCCCCGGGGACGTAGACGTGTTCACGCTGTCTGGATGACGCGCGGCGCCGTCCACGCGGGTAAGCTTCTCTCTGTGCGTGAAAGCAGACGACCGCTCTGACGTGCGGTTCTGAGGTGGCCCGAGGTTTGCGATGCCCCTGATGGGGCTCCCGAGCGCCACAAGCCGCGAACCATGTGACGAAACGGCCGCCTGGCCCAGATACATATGTAAGTACGGAGGTCGAGCAAGCATGCAGGATCCCACCAGCCCTTGGGGCGACGAGACGCCCACGCCGGCTCCCGAGCCGGCCTCTCCGGCCGCATCGACTCCGGTCCCGCCGCCCGGCCAGCCTGGCGGCCCGGCCCCCGGCGCGACGGAGCAGGTCTACATCCCCGGCTACGATCGGCCGGAGGCCTCGGCTACGGCTCCCATGCCCAGCCAGGCCCAGACGGCCGACTACGGCGCGCCCCTTGCACCCGCGGGCGCGCCCCCGGCCCCCGCGGACCCCGGCGCGCCCGTGCCCCCCGCCGGGGCGCCGGCGCCCAAGCGTTCCACCGGCGCCATCGTGGCGGCCGGCATCATAGGCGGCCTGCTCGGCGCCCTGCTCGTGGGCGGTGTGGGCTTCGCGCTCATCAACTCCGGCATCGGCGCTCCTCGTGACGTCGAGCCCAAGGTGCCCACGGCCACCACGGCCGTGAAGATCAACCCGAGCGCCCTCGTCGACCCTGCCGAGGCGGTGGCCAAGAAGGTGCTCCCCTCGGTGGTGAACGTGAGCATCTATCAGACGAGCCAGTTCGGCGGCGGTGAGCAGCTCGCCGGCAACGGCAGCGGCGTCGTCTTCAAGAACGGCGGCTACATCATCACCAACAACCACGTCGTGGATCAGGCCGAGAAGATCACCGTGCGCGTGGGCGCCAAGGAGCTCCCCGCGACCGTCGTGGGCACCGACCCCAAGACGGACATCGCCGTGATCAAGATCGGGCAGGACCTGCCCCCCATCGAGGTCGGCGATTCGGGCTCGCTGCAGGTGGGCCAGACGGTCATCGCCGTGGGCAGCCCGTTCGGCCTGGACAAGACGGTCACCGCGGGCATCGTCTCCGCGCTGGGCCGCTCCGAGCTGGGCGACTCCAGCCAGGGCCAGGTGCAGGGCAGCGGAGCCAGCCCCGGCATCACCGCCTACACGAACCTCATCCAGACCGACGCCGCGATCAACCCCGGCAACTCGGGCGGCGCCCTCGTGGACGCCCAGGGCCGCCTCATCGGGATCAACACGCTGATCGCGGCCCCGGCCGCGCAGCAGTCGGCGGGGATCGGCTTCGCGATCCCGGAGAGCACGGCGGTATCCGTGGCCGAGCAGATCATCAAGAGCGGCAAGGTCGCGCACCCGTTCCTGGGTGTGCGCTCGGCCACGCTGTCGCCCGACATGGTGACGCAGATGGGCAAGGGCGCGCCCAGTGAGGGCGCCGTGGTCGTGGACGTCGTCGCCGGTTCTCCGGCCGACAAGGCGGGCATCAAGCGCGACGACATCATCACCGGCCTCGCGGGCCAGCCCGTGAAGAGCGCCGACGACCTCATCCTCGCGATACGCGCGCAGAAGGTGGGGGCGCCGGTCCCGGTGGAACTGTGGCGCAGCGGCAAGACGCAGAGCGTGACCGTGACCGTCGGTTCCGACCAGACGACCACCCAGTGACGAGGCTTCCCATGAGTCTCGATACGACGCCCCTCGCCGGCCTTGCCGGCGGGGGGCGCCTTCGCGCAACGACCCCGACGGCCCGCCGGGCGCGCGGTGTGCGCCGGGCTCGCGGGGCGCAGGCCGGGCGGAGGTCCTGACATGCGGATCCACGTCGTGGCCGTGGGCGCCATGCGCGAGCCTCACTTCCGTGAGGCAGCGGCCGAGTACCTGAAGCGCCTGACCCCGTACGCCGACGTCCGCGTCTCCGAGGTCTCGGACCGCGACCTCACGCGCGACCCCGCGCGGGCCGTGGCCCAGGAGGGCCGAGACGTCCTCAAGGCGCTCCCCTCCGGCGCGTACGTTGTGGCGCTCGACGCGGCGGGCACCGAGCAGAGCTCGGAGGACCTCTCGAAGTGGCTCGGCAAGCGGATGAACGAGGGCAGCAGCACGATCGCCTTCGTGATCGGCGGGGCCGACGGGCTCTCCGGCGAGGTCGTGGCCTCGGCGAGGGAGCGGCTGTCGCTCTCGCGCATGACGCTGCCGCATCAGCTCGCCCGCGTGGTGCTGCTCGAGCAGGTCTACCGCGCGTTCCGCATCATGAGAGGCGAGCCCTACCACCGCTGACACGGCCGGCCTCGGCGGGTTCCAGGCCGAGGTGTAAGGTCGGGCGTCTTCCTCCGTCATAGGGTCGACCGGGCATCATCGCCAGGACCGATCGAGGAGGAACACTGATGAAGCGAATCTGGGGCGTCCTTGCAGCGGGCGCTATGGTCGCGACGACCGTGCTGGCTGGAGCCGGCATGGCGAGCGCCGCTACGGCCAGGCCGGCGGCGGCCTTCAATACCGCGCGCACGGCCCGCGACTTCACGACCGCCGCCATGGTGCGCTACACGCACCGGAGCGCCGCTGCGCTGGCTTCCATGCGCGCAGGCGGGGAGTCGTATCGCGCGATCGCCGCTAGTGCGGGCGTGAACGCCACGATGGTGGCCAACGCCGCCGTCGCGCAGGGCCAGGCAGCCGTGAACGGCCTGGTGCGGCGCCGGGCGCTCGCTCCCGCGGCCGCGCGGCGAGTGATGGCGGCCTTCCGCGCCGACGTGCGTGCATACATGACGTTCGTGCCGGGCGCTCCGATGGGCTCGATGCCGGCGACCGGTACCCCGGGTGCGATCGCCACGATGACGCCGGGCCCGGTGGGTCCGTCGTACCCGACGACCCCAGGGGCGTCGGCGCCCACCACGAGCATGCCCGGGATGGGCGGCTCCACGGCTCCCTCGGCACCGATGGGCCCCGGGACCGGCACCACCACCACCCCGATGCCCTCGGCGCCCACCACTTACGCCCCCGCTCCGGCGGGCCCCAGCGGGCCGACGACCCCTGCACCGTCGTACCCGGCCACCACCATGCCCATGCCAGGACCGGGCACCCCCGGCTCTGGCCCCGGGATGGGCATGTAGGGCCCGCAGCTCTCGCCCTGCCGGACCTGGCTCGCCTATTGCGTGAGCCGGTCCGGCAGGGCGAGCGGCATACTCGTCCGACCTCTCGCGAATCGAGACCCGCATGGCCGCCAACACCCTGACTCTCAGAGGCCTGACGCTTCGCCGGAAGTCCGACGAAGACGTCTTCGCGCGAGCGCTCGCGGGCGACGAGGTCGCCTTCGCCGAGGTCTACCGGCGCTACTACCCGCGGATCTTCGGCTTCTGCCTCGCCCGCTCGCTGGACCCGCACGCGGCCGCCGACGCGGCCCAGGACGTGTTCGTCAAGCTCTTGAAGGCCGAGCCGGGCTCGATCACCAGTCCCAAGTCGTGGCTCTTCACGGTCGCGCGCAACGCCGTCACCGACCGGTTCCGCGAGGCTGGGAGCCCCTCGGCGGCGGTGCCCACCGCGGGCGACTCGCCGTCGTGGGACGCGCTGCCTTCGAGCGCCGCGGCCGACGACGAGGCCGTGTCGCGCGAGACCGCCTCCAACGTGTACCTTGCGCTGCGCCGGATGCGGCCGCGCTACCGCACCGCGCTGGTGCTCCGCGAGATCCACGGCGAGACCTCGGCAGCCATGGCCGAGGCACTCGAGACCACGCCGGGCGCGGTGGACACGCTCGTGTCGCGTGCCCGCGACTCGTTCGGCGCGATGTATGCCGAGGTCTCGGGCTTCCCCGCCGAATGCCGCACGGCCGTGGAGCTGGCGTATCGGCGCACCGGCACCGGGATCGACGACGCACAGAACGCGAGGCTCGAGGTGCATCTGGAGACGTGCCCCGACTGCCGTCGCGAGGCGGCGCGAGCCGAGCAGCCAGCGAGCCTCGCCGCGTTCCTGCCGTTCCTCGCAAGCGCGTCCGGTTCGTCGGGCCGCTCGCTGCTGAGCCGGGCGCTGTCGATGGCCCAGAGCGCCCCGGGCCAGATAGGACTGCAGATCGCCTCGTCTGACGCGGGGCGCCTCACGACCGCTCTTCGCGCGGGCACGTTGGCGCTCGCCGTCGCCGTCACGTTCGCCACCCCGTTCGCGGCGTACCACGCGGGTGTCGCGCTCTCCGGGCGCACCGGGCGCTCCTTCGATGGGAAGACCACGTCGCTCGCCGCAGCCTGGGCCGGGCCCTCGGGCATGGCCGGAGCGCGCATGGGCGCGGACGTGAACGTGCCCGCGATGCCCTGGCGCGACGCGGCCCTCTCCGAGATGCGCACGTGGGAGATGTCGAGCAAGGCGGCGTGGGGCTCCCGTGCGGGCGCCATGCCGGCCGGCGGCTCCGCGATGGACGTGATGCCGCGGGCGCAGACCGCCCCCTCGTCGAGCCCATCGGGCTCCATGACGTCGTCGGGCGGAGGCGCCATGACCTCGGGCGGCTCCGGGTCGAGTGGCTCCGGCTCCGCCGGCTCAGGCTCGAGTGGCTCCGGCTCCGGAGCCGGCACCACCGGCTCCTCGTCCGGCGGCTCCCCCGGCTCCTCCGGCATGGGCGGGTCAGGCTCGTCCGGGTCCGGCATGCACTGAGGCGGCGCCAGCCACCGGTGTAAGGTCCGGGCCGCAGCCCCGTCATACTCGCGGGTCCGGGATCGGATCCACCGCGCGAAACGCGCCCAGGACATTAGGAGTGTGACGACCACATGACCCGCAATCCTCTACTCATCCTCGCAGCAGGCTTCGTCGCCGGCGCCGTCGTGGCGGGCGGCATCGGGATCGCCGCCGCGTCCGGCCGCACCAGCCACCCGTCGACGCCCGCCGCGGCGGCCCTGGCCGCCGCGGCCCCCCAGGCCCGGGCCGGGCTGTCCATCGCCACGAGCGCCTCGGCCGACGCCACGGCCAAGCCCGTGCCCCGCGGGCCCAAGCACGACCCGCGCGGCCTTGGGCGCATGACCCCACCCCGCCGGACGATGACGCGCTCCGTCGCGGCACCGGCCCACCCCTCCAGGAGCCGCGCCGCCTCCGCCCCTAGGACCCGGCGCTACTCCAGCCGAGGCATGGGCGCCCGCACATCGGGACCCGGCCGCGGCTCGAGCGGGGGCTCGGGCTCGATGATGGGTCGCTGAGCCGTCCTGCCCTCCGTTTCGGCAGCGGCCCCGGTGGAGTCTACCTCCGCCGGGGCCGCTGCCGCGTGCGTGGGGTAAACTGGTCCTTCACACGCTCGAGCGCCCTTTGGCGTCGTCGCGGCGTGGTTCGCACCGGCGTCACCCCTAGGAGCTCCCGCACGTGGATCCCGTGATCGATCCAGCTCGTGACCGAGTCGCTCGCCGCCGCCACGGCGGACGGCTCCCTGCCCGCATCCGGATCGGCACCCGAGATCGTCCTCGAGCGTCCGCGCGACCCAGCCACGGCGACTGGGCCACGAACGTCGCGATGCGGCTCGCCAAGGCCGCCGGGCATGGCGCCGCGAGCGGTGGCCGAGATCATGGTCGCGCGCATCGCCGGGCACCCGGACGTCGCGGCCGTCGAGATCGCGGGTCCCGGCTTCATCAACATCCGCCTGTCGCCAGGCGCGCTGCGCGACGTCGTGTCGCGACGTGCGCGAGCAGGGCGCGGCGTTCGGCCGCAACGACCTCGGCAGCGGGCGAGAAGGCGCAGGTCGAGTTCGTCTCGGCCAACCCGGTGGGCCCGATGCACGTCGGGCACGGCCGCTGGGCGGCGCTCGGCGACAGCATCGCGCGCGTGCTCGCGCACGCCGGCTACGACGTGGAGCGCGAGTTCTACGTCAACGACGCCGGCGTGCAGATGGACATCTTCGCGCAAGTCGGTCGCCGCGCGGTACCTGGAGCTGTCCGGCCGCGACGTCGAGTTCGGCGAGGACTGGTACCAGGGCGCCTACATCACCGAGATCGCCCGCGAGATCTTCGAGGCCGAGGGCGACGAGTCGTGGGCGGACGCCCGCCGAGGAGCGCGAGGCGCACTTCACGGAGACGCGCGTACGCGCAGGTGCTCGAGCACCTGAAGCACGTGCTCGCACGGCATGGGCGTCGACTTCGACGTCTGGTTCTCGGAGCGCACGCTGCACGCAGCCGGGCGCCGACGGGCCCGACCGCGGTCGAGCGCGGCGATCGAGCGCGCTGCGCGAGGCCGGCTACATCTACGAGCAGGACGGCGCGGTGTGGTTCCGCTCCACCGACTTCGGCGACGACAAGGACCGCGTGCTCATCAAGGCCGACGGCGAGTACACGTACTTCGCCGCCGACATCGCCTACCACGAGAACAAGTTCGACCGCGGCTTCGACCGCGTCATCGACATCTGGGGCGCCGACCACCACGGCTACGTGACGCGCATGGAGGCCGCCGTGCGCGGCGCTCGGCCACCCCGGCGCAGCTCGACGTCGTCATCGGCCAGCTCGTGAACCTGTTCCGCAACGGCGAGGTCGTGCGCATGAGCAAGCGCACCGGCGAGATGGTCACGTTCGAGGAGCTGCTCGACGAGGTGGGCGCCGACGCCGCGCGCTACTTCTTCCTGCGCCGCAGCACCGACCAGCCGCTCGACTTCGACATCGGGCTCGCCAAGGAGCAGTCGGCCGACAACCCGGTCT
This sequence comes from uncultured Coriobacteriia bacterium, assembly GCA_963768865.1. GTDB lineage: Bacteria > Actinomycetota > Coriobacteriia > Anaerosomatales > CAVYJL01 > CAVYJL01. Next base: position 156,728 of record CAVYJL010000002.1, read on the forward strand.
TCTACGTGCAGTACGCGCACGCGCGCATCTGCTCGATCCTGCGCAAGGCGGCCGGCGACGAGACCGGACGCGCGACGTCGACGTCGCCGCGCTCGTGCGCCGAGCTCGTGCCGCGGCGACGCCGACCTGTCGCCTGCTCGCCGACGACGCCGAGCTCGCGCTCATGCGCAAGCTCGCGGAGTTCCCCGAGATCGTGCGAGGTCGCCGCCGCGCGACCTCGCGCCGCACAAGCTCACGCGCTACGCCGAGGACCTCGCGGCGACGTTCCACCAGTTCTACACGCTGTGCCGCGTCGTCGACCGACGACGCCGGAGCTGACCGCGGCGCGGCTGTGCGCTCGTCGACGCGACGCGCATCGCGCTCGCGCTCGTGCTCGGCGCTTCTCGGCGTCAGCGCGCCGCGAGCGGATGTAGTCGACTCGCCGCGGAGCGCTCGATCAGCATGGCAACGCACGACTAGTTAGCATTGGCTAGAGGAGAGCAGCCGATGGGCAGGCCGTCCGCACCGCGCCCGCCCGCGGCACCCGACTCCAAGACCGCCGCCGACCTCATGTCGGTGCTGCCGTCGACCGCCGAGGTCAGCGACGGCCACCTGTGGATCGGCGGCGTCGACATGGTCGAGCTCGCCGCGCGAGGCCGGCACCGCGCTCTACGTCATGGACGAGGCGACCATCCGCCACCAGCTGCGCGAGTACGTGAAGTGGACGACGCTACCACTGGACGGACGTCGACGTCGTCTACGCCGGCAAGGCGTTCATGTCGCTCGCGATGGTGCAAGCATCGTGGCCGAGGAGGGCTGCTGCCTCGACGTCTCGAGCGGCGGCGAGCTCGCGTTCGCGCTGCGCGCCGGCTTCCCGATGGAGCGCATCTACGTGCACGGCAACAACAAGACGCCGCTCGAGCTGGCCGAGTGCCTCGACGCCGGCGTCGGCCGCATCGTCGTCGACAGCTTCGAGGAGATGGAGCGCCTCTCGGCGCATGGCGGCCGAGCGCGGCGTCGCGCAGCGCGTCCTCATCCGCGTCACGCCGGGCGTCGAGGCCGACACGCACGACTTCATCATGACCGGCGCCGAGGACTCCAAGTTCGGCTTCGGCACGCAACCAGGGGCTCGCGATGCAGGCGGTCAAGCGCGCGCATCGAGCTGCCCGGGCATCGACTTCGACGGCCTGCACATGCACATCGGCAGCCAGATCTTCGCGCTGCACAGCTTCGCGCAAGGCGATCGAGGTCATCGTCGAGTTCATGCGCGAGATCAAGGCCGAGACCGGCGTCGAGGTGCGCATGCTCGACACCGGCGGCGGCCTCGGCATCGCCTACGGCCTGCCCGACGAGCCCTCCACGATCAAGGACTACGGCAAGGTCGTCGTCGACGGCATCAAGGAGGAGTGCGAGAAGCACGGCCTCACGGTGCCGGCGATGGCGGTCGAGCCCGGCCGCTCGCATCGTGGCCAACGCCGGCGTGACGCTCTACACGGTCGGCTCGATCAAGGAGATCCCGAACATCCGCACGTACGTGGCGGTCGACGGCGGCATGTCCGACAACATCCGCACGTCGCTCTACGACGCGCACTACGAGGCGCTCATCGCGAACAAGGCCGACCAGCCGCGCGAGATGGTCGCCACGGTCGCCGGCAAGCACTGCGAGAGCGGCGACATCGTCGTCAACGACGCGCCGCTGCAGTGCCCGGAGGTCGGCGACATCCTGTGCGTGTGCGCGACCGGCGCCTACTGCCAGTCGATGAGCAGCAACTACAACAAGCAGGTCCGCCCGGGCGTCGTGTTCGTGCGCGACGGCGAGTGGCGCTGGGTCGTGCGCCGCGAGACCTACGACGACCTCATGAAGTGCGAGGTCGGCTGGGGCCACCCGGCCGTCGCCCGCGCGCAGCGGCTGCGCGACGGCTCCAAGTAGCCCAGACGTCCCGCCTCGTACGCGGGACCACCCTGCGGACAGCGAAAGGGCCGTCGCCCTCGGCAGGCGACGGCCCTCGCGTCGGTTCACCCGGTCCGGTCGGACCGGAGGTTCACTCGATCAGTCGCGCTCGTTGTTGTGGCGCTGCATCGCGTTGGCGGCCTTGAGCGTCACGATCTGGCGCGAGTGGCCGACCTTCACGCTGCCGGCGTACAGGGTCTGGCGCGAGTACACCACGAACACCTTGTAGTCGCCCTGCGGCACCTTGGTGAGCATGGCCCAGCCGAAGGCGCTCGTCTTGACCACGAAGCGCTCCTGCGTGTCCACGTTGACGAAGGTCACCCAGGATCCGCCCAGGTTGTGGTGGTCGCGGATCACGTGCACGGACAGGCGGCACGTGGCGACGGGACCCGGTGTGGGTGTGGGGGTGGGCTCAGGCGTGGGCGTGGGGGTAGGAGTGGGCGTGGGGACGGGCGTGGGAGTCGGGTCGGGCGACGGGGTCGGGGTGGGCGTAGGCGTGGGCGTCGGCGTCGGCGTGGGGGTAGGCGTGGGCGTCGGGCTGGGCGGCGGCGTCATCATCGTGGGGCTGACGGCGATGGAGTTGGTGCCGTTGGCGCCCGTGCTCGGGTTGTCGCTGGTGCCCCAGACGGTGTAGGTCTTGCCCACGGGCACCTTGAACGTGCCCGTGCCGGCGATGGCGTTAGCCAGGTTGGTGGAGCCGCTGAGCACGGCCCAGCCCGCGGTGCCGTACGGGTTGCTGACCGTCACGTTGTACGTGGCGTTCATGCCGTCGTTGGCCACCATGGTGGCCTGCACCACGACGGACGCGTCGGGCCCGTTGTGGCAGTTGGTGCACGATACGGTCTTGGTGGGATAGGCGAACGCCGTGGCACTCATGGCGCCCCAGATCCCGATGGCGGCGAGTGCGATCACTCCGATCGCAAAGCGCTTCTTCAACATCTACCTCCTGGTTGCGGGGGACTCACGGGCCCGAGGGCCCTCGGGGTTGTCGGTCTCCTTCGCGACCTCTCGATTGTCGGCGGGGGAGCTTAACCGACCGTGAATCCCCTGTGAGTGTTCTCTCACGACCGTTAAGGTGCCGAGGAAGGGGCGACGAACCCCTGAGCAGCGGGTTTAGTCCGGCCGATAGTTTGGGATACTAACTACATGCCAGAGCTGGAACACGACACGGATCCTCTCCGAGCACGCCGCGCGCGTGGCCGAGCTGGCGCTGCGCACCCTGCCCAGAGCCATGGGCTCGATGGTGCACAACCTGCGCGACGCAGGGTGGGGCTCGCCACAGCGGATGTTCGTGTTGCGCGGGCTGCGGCGGTCGCCGGCGGGCCTGGGTGAGCTGGCCGAGCGCCACCACGTGAGCTCGGCGACGATGTCGGTGGTGGTCACGGGCTTGGAGCGCGAGGGGCTCGTCACGCGCTCATCCGATCCCGCCGACGGTCGCCGCGTGCTCGTGCGCGTCACCGACGCCGGGCAAGAGCTGCTGGCCCTCGGCGACAGCGCGGCCCTCGAGGTCATGACGGCCCGATTGGGAACCCTGAGTGAAGAAGAGCTCACCACGCTGGAGGCGGGCCTTGCCGTGCTCCGGCGCGTCTACGGACCGGAGGCGGACCCGACGCCGGGCGCCGGAAAGGGAGACATCTGATGGCGGTCATCGAGGTCGAAGGGCTCACGCGGGACTTCGGCGAGTTCAGAGCGGTGGACGCCGTGTCCTTCGAGGTGGCCGAGGGCGAGATCTTCGGCTTCCTGGGACCCAACGGCGCGGGCAAGTCCACGACCATCAACATGCTCTGCACGCTGCTCAAGCCCACGGGCGGCCGGGCCACCGTGAACGGGTTCGACGTCGCGGCGCAGAAGGACGCCGTGCGCCGCTCCATCGGGCTCATCTTCCAAGACCCGACGCTCGACGAGCGCCTCACCGGGTGGCAGAACCTGCAGTTCCACGCGATGCTCTACGACGTCCCGGCCGCCACGTTCAACGCTCGGGCCGCCGAGCTGCTGGACATGGTGGAGCTCACCGACAAGGTGAAGGACGGCGTCAAGTCGTTCTCCGGCGGCATGAAGCGCCGCCTGGAGATCGCTCGAGGCCTGCTGCACCACCCCAAGGTGCTCTTCTTGGACGAGCCCACGATAGGCCTGGACCCGCAGACGCGCCGGCGCATCTGGGAGTACCTCGCGCGCGTGCGCGACCAGGAGGGGCTCACGCTCTTCCTCACCACGCACTACATGGACGAGGCGGAGATCTGCGACCGCATCGCGATCATCGACCACGGCAAGATCGTGGCGCTGGACACGCCCGAGAAGCTCAAAGGCATGGTCGGGGGCGACGTGGTCACCCTGTGCACCGACGACGACGACCGTGCCGAGGCCATCTTGCGGGGCATGAGCGTGGAGCCGCAGCGCACCTCGGAGGGGCTTCGCATCGAGACCGACCACGGCGACCGGTTCATCCCCGACGTGCTGCGCGCCATGGACTCGGCGGACCCGCCTGTGGACGTGTCATCGGTGAACCTGCGCAGACCTACGCTCGAGGACGTGTTCGTGAAGCTCACGGGGCGGGCCATACGCGAGGAGGAGGCGGACGCCAGGGGCGCCATGCGCCAGCGTGCCAGGATGTACGGAGGTGGGAGGCGGTGAACAACCGGCGACTCATCCACGAGCTCAAGGGTGTTTACACGATCTGGTATCGCGACGTCCTGCGCTTCACCCGCGACCGGTCGCGCATCTTCGGCTCGCTTGCTCAGCCGCTGCTGCTGCTCGTCGTGCTCGGGTTCGGGATCGGTGCGGTGACGGGACGCGCCTCGGCCGGGCTGCCCGGCGGGACGGCCGGATACGCCTACATCGAGTTCCTCTTCCCGGGCATCCTGGGCATGACCGTGCTGTTCACGGCCATCTTCTCGGCGGTGTCCATCGTGTGGGACCGGGAGTTCGGGTTCCTGCGCGAGGTGCTCGTGGCTCCGGTGTCGCGCACCGGCGTGGCGCTGGGCAAGGTGGCGGGCGGCTCCACGGTGGCGATGATCCAGGGCGCCATCATCATGCTGGCGGCGCCGCTGCTGGGCGTGCACCTCAACTTCTTGGAGATCGTGGCGCTGCTGCTCGTGCTGCTGCTGCTCGCCGCCGTGATCACGTCGCTGGGCATCCTCATCGCGGCGCGGCAGAAGACCATGGAGGGCTTCCAGGTCATCATGAACTTCCTGCTGTTCCCGATGCTGCTGCTCTCGGGCGCCTTCTTCCCGCTGGTGGCCGGGCACACCCGCCGGCAACGCGCTGCGTGCCGTGGCGCAGCTGGATCCGGTCACCTACGGCGTGGACGCGCTCAGGCAGATCATGCTGCCGGGACTTCCGGGGACGTACACGTTCCACCCGCCGCTGATCGACGTGCTGTTCCTGCTCGCGTTCTTCGTCGTGTTCCTCGTGCCGGCTGTGGCGCTGTTCAGCAAGCAGGACTAGGGGCGCGGCCGCGCCGCGGCGGGTTGGCCGGCCGCCCGAGTGCCGCGCGGACCCGCACGCGGCTCCACCCGGCGCGAGCGCCTCGGCACGCTGAGGAGGGGTGGCGGACCTCGGGTACAATCGTCGCACCGCGCGGTGCGGGGCGCGCGGCCCTCCCTTTCTCCCCCCGCGACTTCTCAAGGGGTTCGTCATGCGCACGGTCAAGGTGGGACTCATCGGGCTCGGCACGGTGGGCAGCGGCGTCGTCGAGATCTTCCGCCGCCACCGCGAGGACTTCCAGCGCCGGGCGGGCGTCGACGTCGAGCTCGTGCGCTTCGCCGACCGCAGCACCGAGCGTTTCGCCGACCTGGGCCTGCCGCCGGAGCAGTGCACGACCGACGCGGCCGAGCTCATCGCCGACCCCGACGTCGACATCGTGATCGAGCTCATCGGCGGCACGGGCGCCGCGCGCGACATCGTGCTCGACGCGCTGAACGCCGGCAAGAGCGTCGTCACCGCGAACAAGGCGCTCATGGCCTCGGCACGGCCAGGAGGTCATGGACGCGGCGCGGCCGCGGCGGCGTGGACATCACGTTCGAGGCGTCCGTGGGCGGCGGCATCCCCATCATCGGCCCGCTCAAGCACTCGCTCGTCAGCAACGAGATCGAGCTCCGTGATGGGCATCGTCAACGGCACCACCAACTACATGCTCACCCGCATGGCCGAGGACGGCCTCGACTACGACGACGCGCTGGCCGAGGCGCAGGCGCGCGGGTTCGCCGAGGCCGACCCGACGGCCGACGTCGACGGCCTCGACGCCGCCGCCAAGATCGCCATCCTCGCCTCCATCGCGTTCAACTCGCCGCGTCACCGTTCGACCAGGTGCCGCACGAGGGCATCCGGGACCTCACCGCCGAGGACATCGCGTACGCCGCCGAGATGGGCTACGCGATCAAGCTGCTCGCCATCGCGCAACCGCACGCGACGGCGGCATCGACGTGCGCGTGCATCCCGACGATGATCCCGACCGCGCATCCGCTCGCGAAGGTGAACGGCGTGTACAACGCCATCTACGTCGTGGGCGACGCGGTGGGCGAGACCATGTTCTTCGGCGAGGGCGCCGGCTCGCTGCCGGCCGCCTCGCGCCGTCGTGGGCGACGTCATCGAGACGGCGCGCCACATCGCCAGCCGGGCTGCCTGACCTCGTCGGCTGCACGTGCAACGAGCGCTGCCGGTGCGCGACATCGCCGACCTCGTCACCGCGCTACTACGTGCGCATGCTCGTCGCCGACAAGCCCGGCGTGCTCGCCGCGGTCGCGGGCGTGTTCGGCGAGCACGGCGTGTCCATCGCGTCGCGTCATCCAGAAGCGCGCGAGGGCGGCGACGCAGAGATCGTCTACGTCACCCACGACGCCACGGAGGCCGACGTGCGCGCCGCGCTCGCGCGCATCGACCGCGCTCGACGTCACGTCAGCGCATCGCGTCCGTGATCCGCGTCGAGTCTCTAGGCTCGCGTGACGGGCGACCTGCTAGCGGCAACGCGGGAGGATGCGCCGGGAATCGTGCGCGTCCGGGTACCGGCGTCCTCGGCCAACCTCGGCCCGGGCTACGACAGCTTCGGGCTCGCTCTGGGCCTGTACGACGAGTTCCAGGCGCGCCCCGTGCACGAGTGGGCGGTGGAGGTGCGCGGCGAGGGCGCCGGTCGAGCTGCGCGACCGACGCCGAGCAACCTCGTGGCGGCCTCGGCATGGCGCGCGTTCGAGGAGCTCGGGGCGGCCGCCGAGGTCCCGGGCGCGGCGATCGCGCTGCGACAACGGCATCCCCACCGGCAAGGGCCTGGGCTCGTCGTCCGCGGCCATCGTGGGCGGCGTGATGCTGGGCTGGCTGCTGGCGGGGCGCGACCCCGCCGCCGAGCGCGACGAGGTCTTTGCGCCTGGCCGCGCGCATCGAGGGGCATCCCGACAACGTCGGCGCCGCGGTCTACGGCGGCTTCGTCGTGTGCGCGAGCGCGGCCGACGGGCGCGCGTACTGCGCGTCGCTTCCCGCCGCCGGAGGGCTCGCAGCCGTGGTGGTCACCCGCGACGAGCCGCTGCCCACGAGCGCCGCGCGCGCGCTGCTCCCAGAGGTCGTGCCGCACGCCGACGCCGCGTTCAACGTGGGTCACGCGGCGCTCACCGTCGCGGGGCTGTCGCTGGGCAGGCCGGAGCTGCTGCGCGCCGGCTTCGCCGACCGCCTCCACGAGCCGTATCGCGCCGCCGTCATCCCCGACCTGGCCGAGGTCCGCTCGATCGCTCACCGACGCCGGCGCCGACGCGGCCGCGCTCTCGGGCGCCGGGCCCACGGTGGTGGGTATAGTCACCGCAGGCGACGACGCCGCGGCACTGGGCAAGGCGCGCGAGATCGCCGCCGCCGCCGCGGTCCCCGTCAGCAGCCTCAAGGGCCGCTGCGCGCCGCTCGCCGTTCCCATCGATCGCGCGGGGGCGGCCAGGCTCTAGCCGGCTGCGCGGAGGAGCGCGCGGCACCAGCACATCGCCACCTCGGGAGGATCCGCTTCGATGTCCACCGTCATCGCACAGGTCTCCGACCTCCACTGCGGCTCCATCCAGTTCGTGCCGGAGCTCGCCGAGCAGGTCGTGGCCGAGGTCAACGCGCTGGAGCCGGACATCCTCGTGGTCACGGGCGACCTCACCGACATGGGCCTCGAGCGCGATTACGAGCACGCCGCCGAGCTGCTGTCCCGCTTCGAGTGCCCGCAGCGCATCGTCATCCCCGGCAACCACGACGCCCGCAACGTTGGCGAGGTCTTCTTCGAGCAGCACTGGGGAGCGCGAAGCGGCGAGATCATGAACGACGCGCTGCACGTGATCGGGCTGGACTCCTCGGAGCCCGACCTGGACTCGGGTCAAGTGGGGCGCGAGCGCTACCGCTGGATGGAAGAGCGGTTCGACGAGGACCCGGAGACCTTCCACGTGGTGGCGTTGCACCATCACCTGCTGTCGGTGCCGGGGACGGGACGCGAACGCAACATCGTTCTCGACGCCGGCGACTTCCTGCGCGTGCTGTGCCGCACCGGCGTGGACCTGGTCCTGTGCGGGCACAAGCACGTGCCCAACGTGTGGCGCATCGACGATCTCATCGTCGTGAACACCGGGACGGCCTGCACGCTCAAGCTCCGCGGCCGGGTGAAGCCCGCCTACACCATCACCGAGATCGGCGCCGACGACCGCGTGCGCGTGACGCACTGCACGCCCGGCGGCAGCAAGAGCCTCGTGGCCGACTACCGCAAGGTGCACCGCACGAGCTGCGTGTGGCGCCCGGCGTTCGAGGAGCCTGACGGCGAGGAGGAGTGGTGAGCGACCTTCCGCGCGCCGTCGCGATCATCGACGGCGAGCACTACCCCCCGGTGGTGCGTTTCGCCCTCGACCAGCTCTCCCACCGTGCCGAGGTCGTGGGGCTCGCCTTCGCCGGCGGCTCCGAGAAGGTGGACGCGGGCGACGACCTCACCACCTACGGCCACGCCGTGATCAGGGGCGCCTCGCCCGAAGCCGCCCTGACCGCCGCGCTGGACGCCTACGCGCCCGACGAGGTCGTGGACCTCTCCGACGAGCCGGTGGTGTCCTCGGCGGATAGGATGCGGCTGGCGAGCCTCGCGCTCGAACGCGGTGCGTCGTACGTGGGCGCCGACTTCCGCTTCGACCCGCCGCTCGCGGCCGTGTACCCGGTCACGCCCACGCTGGGCGTCATAGGCACCGGCAAGCGCGTGGGCAAGACGGCGGTGTCCGCGCACATCGCCAGGCAGCTCAAGGCCGCCGGCACCGACCTCGTCGTCCTCGCGATGGGCCGAGGCGGGCCGGCCGAGCCGGAGCTCATACGCGGTGACCAGGTGGCGCTGACCACCAGCGACCTCCTCGCGCTCGCCGCGCAGGGCAAGCACGCGAGCTCGGACAACTACGAAGACGCGGTGATGAGCCGCGTGACCACGGTGGGGACCCGGCGGTGCGGCGGCGGCATGGCAGGCGCCACGTACTTCGGCAACGTTGCCGAGGGCGCTCGGCTCGCGGATTCGCTGGGAAAGGAGCTGCTCATAGCCGAGGGCTCCGGCGCGGCGATCCCGCCGGTGGCCGCCGACGCCACCCTCCTCGTCGTGGGCGCCGCGCAGGGCCCCGAGTACGTGACCGGCTTCTTTGGCCCGTACCGCGTGGCGCGCGCGGACGCGGTGGTCATCGCCGGCGCGGAAGAGCCCTTCGCGGACCCGATGGAGGTGGAGGCTACGTGCGCGGCGGTGGAGCTGATGCGCCCGGGACTGCCGCTGGCGGCGGTGACTTTCCGACCGCGTCCGATCGAGCCCGTGAACGGCCGCCGAGTGTTCTTCGCGACCACCGCGCCGCACCGGATCGTCCCGGCGCTCGTGGAGCACCTCGAGCGCGAGCACGGATGCGAGGTCGTGGGCGCGAGCCCCAACCTGTCCGATCGGGCGCGCCTGCGCGAGGACATGGCCCGGTGCGCCGGGGAGTATGATGTGCTCCTCACGGAGTTGAAGGCGGCGGCCATAGACGTGGTGGCCGCGGCGGGCGCCGAAGCGGGCGTCCCCACAGTCCTTTGCGACAACGTCCCGGTCGGCGTCTGGGGCGCCGACCTCGAATCCCTCATCGGCGATCTTGGCGAGCTCGCGCGCGAGCGCGGCCTGAGTCGGGCCGGAGGTGACTGAGTTGCCGGAACCCCCCATCGTCATCAGCGACAAGAAGCACGGGCTGCCGTTCTCCAAGGGCCTCATGGCCCAGTCGTTCACCGCCACCGGGCTGTCGCCCATCCGCGCCTACGCCGCCGCGCAGAAGGTGGAGGACCTGCTGCGCGAAGGCGGCGAGATCGACGTGCCGGTCAAGCGCTTGCGCGAGGTGGCATGCACGGTGCTCGAGGACTCGGCGGGAGACGATTACGCGCGGCGGTACCTGCGGCTGCGCGACATCAGCCACCTGGAGAAGCCCATCATCGTCCTCATCGGCGGGACTACCGGCGTGGGCAAGTCCACCATCGCGACCGAGGTCGCTCACCGGCTGGGCATCACGCGGATCATCTCCACGGATTCCATCCGCGAGGTGATGCGTGGTATCTTCTCCCGTGACCTCATGCCCGCGGTGTACGAATCGTCGTTCGACGCGTGGCGTGCTTTGAGGGTCCCGGTTCCCAAGGGAGCCAATCCCGTCATCGTCGGCTTTCGCGAGCAGACGGCCGTAGTCTCCACCGCGATCGAAGCGCTCATAGAGCGAGCGGTCCGTGAGCGGGAGAGCATGGTCATAGAGGGGGTCCACCTCGTACCCGGCTACTTGGACGCGCGAGCGTTCGAAGACGCCTGGGTGGTGGAGCTCGTCATCGCGGTCGACGACGACGAGGCGCACCTCAGCCATTTCTACATCCGTGAGGTACAGACCGACGGAACCCGGCCCATGCAGAAGTACCGTGAGAACTTCGCCACGATACGCAAGCTGGGCCGGTACATAGAGGGACTCGCGAAGGACCACGGGATCCCCGTGATCGTGAGCCACCAACTGGACCGGACCGTTGCCGAGGTCCTCGAGCACATCGTGGACGCGGTCATCGAAGAGAGCCTGCCCGAACAGCAGGCATGAGAGGGAGGAAGCCAGACAGTGAAGTTCTTTCTGGATACCGCGGCGATAGACGAGATCGAAGAGGCCCACAGCTGGGGCGTCCTCTCCGGTGTCACCACCAACCCGTCGCTGTACATGCGCACGGGCGGCAAGCTCGCCGGCTTCCATGACCACGTGAAGCGCATCTGCGAGATCGTGCAGGGCCCCGTCTCGGCAGAGACCGTGTCGCTGAAGCGCGAGGAGATCGTGCGCGAGGCGCAGGACCTGGCGGCGCTGTCCGAGTGCGTGGTCGTCAAGATCCCCGTCATGCCCGAGGGCCTGGCCGCGATCCGCGAGTGCCACAAGCTGGGCATCCCGATCAACACCACGCTGTGCTTCACGGTGCCGCAGGCCATCCTGGCCGCGCGCGCCGGAGCCTCGTACGTGAGTCCCTTCGTGGGCCGCTTCGACGACATCTCCGAGGACGGCATCGAGCACCTGGCCAACATGGTGGCCGCGCTCAAGAACTACGACTTCGGCCATTCTGTGGAGGTCATCGCGGCTTCCATTCGCAGCGCCAACCATGTCACGCAGGCGGCGCTCATAGGCGCGGACATCGCGACCGTGCCGTTCAAGATCCTGGAGCAGTGCGTGAAGCATCCCCTTACCGACCGCGGCCTGGAGTCGTTCCTGGCCGACTGGAAGAAAGTCACAGAGGGCTAAGAACATGGCGAGATTGCGTAAGCGCGGACGTCGTCCCGGCGGCGGCCAAGGCGGAGGCGGCGGCCAAGGCGAGCCTCAGGGCCCCTCGGTCAAGCGAGAGGACCTGCTGCCCAAGACGGTCGCCGAGATCAAGGTGATAGGCACCGAGCTGGGCCTGGACCTCAAGGCGGTCCGCAAGAAGGAAGAGCTCATAGACCTCGTCTATGCGGCCAAGATCAAGTCCGAGGGCTTCATCGACGTCGCCGGCATCCTGGACATCCTGCCCGAGGGCTACGGCTTCCTGCGGACGAGCGGCTACCTGCCCGGCGACCGCGACGTGTACGTGTCGCAGAGCCAGGTCCGTCGCTTCGGCCTGCGCCGAGGCGACCTGATCCAGGGCCAGACGCGTCCGGCCAAGGAAGGCGAGAAGTACGCGGCGTTGACGCGCGTGGACAAGATCAACGGCCTCGAGCCCGAGACCGCGCGCGGCCGGCGCGACTTCAAGGACCTCACGCCGGTGTACCCGGACGTGCGCCTGCAGCAGGAGCGCGACGCCGGGTCCACGATCGGGCGCATCGTCGACCTCATCGCGCCCATAGGCAAGGGCCAGCGCGGGCTCATCGTCTCGCCCCCCAAGGCGGGCAAGACCACGATCCTCAAGGAGATCGCGAACTCGATCTCCAACAACAACCCCGAGGTGTACCTCCTGTGCCTGCTCGTGGACGAGCGGCCCGAGGAAGTCACCGACATGGAGCGCTCAATCCGCGGCGAGGTCATCTCGTCCACGTTCGACATGCCGGCCGACAACCACATCGCCGTGTCCGAGCTCGTGCTCGAGCGCGCCAAGCGCATGGTGGAGAGCGGCTACGACGTGTGCATCCTGCTGGACTCGATCACGCGTCTGGCGCGCGCCTACAACCTGGCGCAGCCGGCGAGCGGCCGCATCCTGTCCGGCGGCGTGGATTCCACCGCGCTGTACCCGCCCAAGAAGTTCTTCGGCGCGGCGCGCAACATCGAGCACGGCGGGTCCCTGACGATCATGGCCACGGCGCTCGTGGATACCGGATCCAAGATGGACGAGGTCATCTTCGAGGAGTTCAAGGGCACCGGAAACATGGAGCTGCGCCTGGACCGGCGCCTCGCAGACAAGCGCATCTTCCCGGCGATCGACGTCATCACGAGCGGAACGCGCAAAGAGGAGCTCATCCTGGACCCGGTGGAGGCGCCGTACATCTGGGCGCTGCGCCGCCAGCTGCACTCCGCCGACGGCGATCAGCAGACCGAGCGCGTCACCGAGCAGCTCATCCGCCTGCTCAAGCAGACCAAGTCCAACCGGGAGTTCCTGGCCACGCTCGCCAAGGCGGGCGCGGGCAAGGCGAGCAACGGGGACTAGTAGCCCTGCCGAGTCCGGCGGCCCTGGCCGCCCGGACGCCAGGCCGGTGCGGTCCGATGCCGGAAAGGTCCCGGTAGGAGTCCGAGCGCAGCATCTCCATCACTCCGGCGATCCAGCCGGACCGTGGATGGAGATGCGATGACCCCAGAAGCGCCCGGCGCTCGCGCGGCTGCAGCCGCGCCTCGGCTCATGGAGCGGATGCAGAAGGCCCTGCGCTCGCGCCACTACAGCGCCCGGACCGAGAAGGCCTACTGCGCCTGGGTGCGGCGCTTCATCAGGTTCCACGGCATGCGCCATCCGGACGACATGGCCGAGGCGGAGATCAACGCGTTCCTCACGCATCTAGCGGTAGAGCAGAACGTGAGCGCTTCCACTCAGACCCAGGCGCTGTGCGCGCTGTTGTTCCTGTACCGGCGCGTGCTCGACCGTGAGATCGGCGAGCTTGGCGAGGTGGTGCGCGCCCGCAAGCCGGCCCGGCTCCCCGTCGTGCTCAGCGTGCAGGAGGTGCGCGCGGTGCTGGACCAGATGGACGGCGAGACGCAGCTCATGGCGGCGCTCATGTACGGGTGCGGGTTGCGCGTGTCCGAGTGCTTGCGTCTGCGCGTACTGGATCTGGACTTCCAGCGCGGCGAGATCGTGGTGCGCGGAGGCAAGGGCGACAAGGACCGCGTGACGATGATGCCGCAGTCGCTGCGTGGCCCGCTGCGGGCCCAGCTCAGAGAGGCGGAGGCCGTGCACGAACAGGACCTGGCCGAGGGCTGGGGCTGCGTCGTGCTGCCCAACGCTCTCGCGCGCAAGTACCCGCGCGCGGCGCGGGCGTGGAAGTGGCAGTGGGTGTTCCCGCAGGCCCACCGATGGATCGATCGTCGGACCGGTCGGCAAGGGAGACACCACGTGCACGCCACCGTGATCCAGCGGGCGGTGAAGGATGCGGTGCGGCGGGCGGGGATCGGCAAGAACGCCGGCTGCCATACGCTCAGGCACTCGTTCGCGACGCATCTGCTCGAGTGCGGCTACGACATCCGGACCATCCAGGAGCTGCTCGGGCATCGCAGCGTGAACACGACGATGATCTACACGCACGTGCTCAACAAGGGCGGGCTGGGGGTGCGGAGCCCGGTGGACGGCCTGTAGATGACGCGGCTGTGCCCTCGGCACTCTTCGCCCCGCGCGGGGCTCTCCGGTTGCGGAGGTCAGAATTGAAGAATAGTATTCCTTAAAGGTGCTTCTGGGAGGCGATCATGCCCGGCAGGCTCGCGATGGGAGAGCAGGAACTACGAGAGCGATTGCTCCTGTTCGACAGGGCGGTGGGGTTGTCGCACCCGGATCGCCGCTTCCGTCTCGTGCTGGTCGGTGGCGGGGCGATGGTCCTGCTGGGCTGCCTCGCCCGTGCCACGGACGATCTGGATGCGCTGAGGTTCCCCGCGGAGTTGATCCCTCTGATGGAGCAGTTCGATCTGAGCACTAGGGTGACCGCATATGAAGACCAGTTCGCCTACCACTTGGAGGACAGGCTGGTTCGACTGGACCTCGGCACGGAGTCGGTCGAGTGCTTCACGGCGTCTCTGGAAGACATAGTCGCATCGAAGCTGTACTCGGACAGGCCGACGGATGCCGCAGACGTCCGCGAGCCAGCAGTGCTCGCGGCCCTCGACTGGGGCCGCCTGGAGCAAGTGGTGGAGGACATGGACGGCAGCGTACTCGTGGAGCGGCGCCACAGGGTGTTCCTGCGGAACTACGAGGCGTTTCGAGGGGAGTGTTGCCAGTGCGACGCCTGACGTTCAGCGGCTACTTGGAGTCGTACGTGCGGCACCTCGCCGCCGAGGACACCCTTGCGCTTTCACGGCTCGCTTGCCTGGCGGAGTCCCGGCCCCGGCTCGTTGAGCCGCTGCTTCTGTGGGCGGTGGTGACCGGCAGGGGCGCCCGGCTGTCGGGGCTACTCAGAGGAAGACGGAAGCTTGAGCGGGAGCTGGAGGTGCTTGAGTGGCTCGATCGGAGAGGAGAGCTCGAATCGGCCCTTGCCGGTGAAGATGCACGTCTGCGTCCCGAGTACTCGAAAGTCTGGCGAAGCTTCGTGGTTCGTCGTGATGCTCCGGTACGAGACACCGAACTCAAACGTCAAGCGAGGGAGCGAGCATTGGAGCTGGAAGCACGGAAGTCCGTGACTCGCTATCGGATGGCGAAGGATCTGGGGTTGAACCAAGGAAACCTCCACGCATTCCTGGCGCAGGGCAACGTGAGCAAGCTCTCACTCGACCGAGCGCTCGGACTCGTCGACTACCTAGAGGCAGCCTGAAGGCGAGCGCACCTGCTGGCTTATGCAGACCGCAGAAGTCGACGAGGGATTTGAACGCGGCCGACATTCCCGGTGGGTGCGGCAGAAATCGGGCCCGGTAGGCCGAATCAACCGAAGCGCTTAGACTGAAAGCCGAATCGTGGTCTTACCCTTACGCAGACCGCAGAAGGATTGTTGGACACATCAGGGGGGAGCATGCAGAAGTCGAAGTGGTATGCGAAGACACGCTTCTCCCCGGAGGTTCTGCGAGAGGCTGCGCAGGTGTTTGTGACGGCCTCATCGTGCGAGGAGTCCGAGCGCGGCATCCTTGAGACCGCCAGTGGAGATGAGTCCTGGCACTTCGACACGCCAGAGGAGTTCTATGCCGCCGCGAGGGATGCTGATACGTACACCTTCACCCTAAGAGCCAAGGCGGGTGAGCTGCGGGTCATGCTCTTTGAGACCGGCAACTCCCAGGTGTCGATCGGACTCGACACCCGTGCAAGCATTGAGAGCGTATTCGAGCCGTTCGAGCGCAACCTCGGGGCGAGCAAGCTGGTCGTGGAACGCGAGCCCGTCAAGATCTTCATCGGACATGGCCAGGACCCGCAGTGGCGGGACCTGAAGGACCACCTGCATGATCTTCACGGGCTCGACGTGGTGGCCTACGAGATTGGACCTCGTGCCGGCCTCTCTGTGAAAGACGTGCTCCAAGAGATGCTAACGGACTCCTCCTTCGCCTTGCTCGTTCTGACGGCGGAGGACGAGCAGACCGACGGCTCACTCCACGCGCGACAGAACGTTGTCCATGAACTTGGCCTGTTCCAGGGCCGTCTCGGATTCACTCGAGCTGTTGCCCTGCTCGAGAGCGGGGTCACTGAGTTCTCCAATATCCTTGGTGTCAACCAGATAAGGTTCTCGAAAGGCCACATCAGGGAGACGTTCGGTGATGTCGTCGCAACGATCAGGCGGGAGTTCGGCGAGTCCGCGTGAGTGTCCAACACGCGCATCGAGCAGACGCGACGACAGGTGAGTGACTGCGTGTATCGTGGGCGGCGCGCAGCTCATGCGCCACAACGTTAGGTTCAACCGCAGCGTATCGTCGGTGAGCCAGCGAGGAGCCCGGCTTGCTGGCATCCCTCGGCGGTCGAAGGGCCTCGGCCGATCGGACAGAGTGGGGTGACTCGCAGCGTGGGGATACCACCGCGCCGGCTCGGCCAGGTTCGTCTCCTGCGCGGTGCCCTCCTGGGGTCGGAGGCCGGTCGGGCTTCCGACCAGGGGGTTATGCGCTCCAGGTAGCCGGCACGGGGCGGTGAACCTAACCAGCGCATCGAGCAGACGCCAGGACAGCTGGGTGGCTGTCGCCGATAATGAGCACGAGGGCGCAGCTCATGCGCCACATCGTTAGGTGCATCCCAAGCAACGCGAGTCCAGGGGGCGGTGCCAGTTGCCCGCGCTCACGCCAGCCGACATAGCGGTCGCCCTTGCTGTAGCGGTGGCGTTGACCGTGTCCGCCGCCGCAATCATCTGGGCGCAGGCGACCCGCCATGCCGGAACCGCCGCGCCTTGGTGGGTCAAGGCTGCGACTTGGGTGGGGCCCGCAGGCATCGTCCTGGGCGGCAGCCTTAACCAAGTCGCCACCCGGTGGCCCCTTTACGCCTCGGGATCGCCGGACCCCAAGTTGCTTACTTCTTCTGGGATGCTGGCGATGATTGCGGCCATCTTCGTCATCCTCGGCGTGACGATTGCGCTTGTCTTCGCCATCGACCGCCGCCACCGGGCGGAAGACCGCGACAAGGCTGTCGGCCGTGGCTCGAGCACCTAACCAGCGCATCGAGCAGACGCGACGGATCGTGGTCGGTGAGCGTGTATCGTGGGTGGCGCGCAGCTCATGCGCATCAACGTTAGGTACACCGGCCCCCACGCGATCGTCACTCGTCGCTCGGAGCACTCGAATGCCGCGATTCCCATCCCTCGCTCACTGGCTGTGGCTTGTCGGCACCTTCGTGGTGTGGCCCATCTTGTTCGCGCTGATCTCGGCGCTCATCGTGATCTCCCGGGCCGGCACCACGTTCACGGCCATCTACGCCCTTGCCGCGGTCGCCGGTACCGCGGTCACGATCCTGCTGGTTTGGCTCGCTCGGAGCCTCGGCGCGCCTGCGAATACTTGGGTCGCGATTGCGTTGACGTCCGTGCCCATCGGCTTCTTCCTGGCCTACGAAGGTGTCGTTGCCACACGGTATTCCTCGGAGCAGGTCGGCGGGATGGACGCGGCTCTTCGGCTCGCGCTTGCTTTGGCAATCGGCTTCGGGCCGCCCGTCGCGGCATATGCTGTCTCGCGAGTCGTGACACCTCGCCGCTCGGAAGCGCCCGGTCGAACGCGAAAGCCGGGCACCTAACCAGCGCATCCTTGGTGTCACCCTTGCCCTCGCGGGATGCCTGACCCCGGTCAGGTAGCCTCGGTTCCGACGGCGGAGTGACCCACAGCGCATCTGTCGCCCGAGAGGGCTGACCTTCAGCTGTTGTGTCCTCCGCCGCCGGGAACCGAGGGGTCGTCGGCGTGACCTGATAGGAGCCTGGCCTAAAGGCCCCCACCAAGGCGTGTCCGCCGGCGGTCCCCGCCACGGACGTGAAGCCGAGGGAAGGGGACGCTCATGATCGTAGTCGGGATAGACCCCCACATGAAGACCCACACGGCAGTCGCGATCGACGCCGCTACGGGACGCAGCCTGGCCGAGACGACGGTGGCGGCAAGCGACAAGGGACACGACGAGCTGCTGACGTGGGCGAGGCGGCTGTCGGGTGACCGCTACTTCGCGATCGAGGACTGTCGCCACGTCTCGGGACGTCTCGAACGCCACCTGCTGCCGCGAGGCGAGCGCGTGGTCCGGGTCCCACCCAAGATGATGGCCGGAGCGCGGCACTCGGCACGCTGCTACGGCAAGTCCGACCCCATCGATGCGGCCTGTGTGGCCCGGGCCGCACTGCGCGAACCGGGTCTTCCCGCCGCGTCGCTCTCGGGGCCCGAACACGACGTGCGCCTGTTGGCCGACCACCGAGACGACCTCGTTGACGAGCGCAAACGCATCCAGACGCGCCTGCGCTGGAACTGCCACGACCTCGAAGTCGGGCTCGATCTGCCGCCCCGGGTGCTGGATCGCTACGTCTGGCTGGACCGGCTCGAGTCCGTGCTGGAAGGGTTGCCGGCAGGCACTCTGAGACGCATCGCCCTTCACGAGTTGCGAGCCTGCCGTGACCTCACGACCCAGATCCGGTCCCTTGAGCGCGAGCTCCACACCCTGATGAGTGGGCTCGCTCCGGACCTGATGGCGATCCCGGGCTGTTCGGCCATCTCCGCGGCGCATCTGGTCGGCCAGATCGCAGGCGCGGGCCGGTTCGGTTCTGAGGCCGCCTTCGCGATGCACGTGGGAGTCGCGCCCCTGCAGGTTTCCTCGGGCCAGTCCACCCGTCACCGGCTCAACCGCTCCGGAAACCGTGGTCTCAACTCCACCATCCACATGATCGCTGTCACCCAGGCCCGGATGCACCCGCCGGCCATCGCCTACATGCAGCGCAAGCAGGCTGCGGGCAAGAGCTACCGGGAGGCGCTGCGCTGCCTGAAACGGCATCTGGCCCGCGTCGTGTTCAAGACGATGGTGCGTGCCGAGCAGGCGCGAGCGACCATCGACTTGGACCCCGTCTCGATCGCCGCCGCGGCGTAGGATTGACATAGGAGCAACAGCAGACGCGCCGCACAGTGTCTGGGGCATGCGCGACAATGGGCGTGGCGCGCAGCTGATGCGCCTCAACGTTAGGTTCAACCGCAGCGTATCGTCGGTGAGCCAGCGAGGAGCCCGGCTTGCTGGCATCCCTCGGCGGTCGAAGGGCCTCGGCCGATCGGACAGAGTGGGGTGACTCGCAGCGTGGGGATACCACCGCGCCGGCTCGGCCAGGTTCGTCTCCTGCGCGGTGCCCTCCTGGGGTCGGAGGCCGGTCGGGCTTCCGACCAGGGGGTTATGCGCTCCAGGTAGCCGGCACGGGGCGGTGAACCTAACCAGCGCATCGAGCAGACGCCAGGACAGCTGGGTGGCTGTCGCCGATAATGAGCACGAGGGCGCAGCTCATGCGCCACATCGTTCGGCCGACCGACAGAGGTGAGCTAGTGAACCGGCTTGCAGTTGGTTTGGCCCTCATGCTGACCCTAGTCCTCGTGAGCTGCTCGCCATCTTCGCCGGCTCCGCGATCGGGCCCGCCAGGCGACACAGTCCGCATCCTCGGCCCCTATCCTCAAAACGTTGAGGTCAACCTCGGCAGGATCGGTCTGACGTTGACCGGCGTCAGGGTGCTCACGCCTGACACGCCCGCCGGCTCGTTCTTGCTTCGCGGCTATTCCTCGGTTGAGCCAAGCGCGCCCGTAGGATCGCGCTTCGTCGACGTGACCGTCACCGTGAGAGACCCCGCCAACAAGTACTTCGAAACCCCGGGCCATGATCTGCTCGCAAACCCGGTCGTGGTAGCTGCCGGCAAGACCATCCCGGTAGGGGCACAGGCATTCACGAGGGACTTCAAGAAGCCTGGGTTCTTCGACGCCCAGATGGAGTTCGCGATCCCTGACTCAGCGGACGGTGCCGTCGTGCGGCTTCCACTGTCGGCAGAATCGTCCGATACGCCGTCGTTTCGCTTGTGGTAGGCGCGGCGGCCGAACCAGCGCATCGAGCAGACGCGACGGACAGTGAGTGACTGGCGTGTATCGTGGGTGGCGCGCAGCTCATGCGCTACAACGTTAGATTGACCATCCCGGGCGAGAACATGCAGCAGCTGTCGCGAGAGGAATGGAAATCGCTTCCCGAGCCCGAGCAGCGTCGGATCGCGTCGTCGTGGGACCCGCAACGTGACGGCGGCGGCGAGCTGCCTGGGCAGATCGAGTTGGAGTTCCGCCGCGAGTACGACGGCTTGCCTGGCCTGGTGATCCACGGCGGCAGCAACTGCCACGGCTCGCTCGTGTTGGGCGTGACGCACCGGCTGATCTTCGACCGCCGGCAACTACCTGAGCACTTCCTCGGGATGCGGGTGTACTCCACCGTGTCCGGCATCCCAGATGACTTCAGGGTGTATCCCACGTATGTCTGGGCGCCCGAGAACTGGCTGCATCTCGTCGACAACCACGCGGACCAGGTGCGAACTGAGCTCGGCAATCCCGACATGCCGCGCGATGAGATGCTCCGGGCGCTTGTTGGGATGGAGTTCGAGGACTGGATCGAGGCCTGCCGCCGGTTTGGGCCCGGGCACACCGACCTGTAGCGGGCAATCTAACCAGCGCATCGAGCAGACGCCAGGACAGTCGGGTGGGCTGTCGCCGATAATGAGTACCAGGGCGCAGCTCATGCGCCACAACGTTAGGGCGACGCACCTACGCATGGAGTCGGGGCTGAAGAGCAGACTGCTTTCTGCTCCGCGGACTTCGCAGCGCTAGGTCCTCCTCGCCTGGATCCTCTGCGGCGATGCTGGGCGCGGGTTCATGGGCTTTGGGCAAGTAGCAGCGGCCGCCGCTGCCCTAACAAGCGCATCCAGCAGACGCGACGCACAGTAGTCGGGGCATGCGCGACAATGTGGGTGGCGCGCAGCTGATGCGCCTCAACGTTAGACCTACACAATCACCAAGGAGTGGCGATTCTCGATTCGTTTCCACGTACGGGCCACCAGGACTCTGTCGGCCTGGATTGCTCCGAATGCCGGCACTTCCGGGGACCAGCAGCATGGCCCGACGCTCAGCGGTGCTCGGCGTGTGGCCTCCACGGCATCTCTTTGGCTCTGGAGCTCGGTCCCAACGGGTTCAAGCGGGGTGAGTGGTTCTGCCGGGACTTCGCGGACGCCGGCCGTGTCATTCCTGCTGGCCTGCTGTCGCGCAACTTCGGTGACCGGCCGCACCTCGCGACGAACCACGATGCTTTGGAGACCCTCGAGCGGATCCGCGCGGATCTCCTGCCTGATGTGCTGTATGAGTTCGGTGCGCCCGGCAGCGATCTGAAGGAGCAGCCCTTTTCGGCGCTCCGTGAGGTCTAACCAGCGCATCCAGCAGACGCGACGGACAGCTGTCGGGGCATGCGCGACAATGTGGGTGGCGCGCAGCTGATGCGCCTCAACGTTAGTCCGAATCCAGCACCGCTAGCTCGGGTCGTTTGCCTGAGCGTATCCTGCGGGATACAATAGGTGCCGTGATCGAGATTCGGCAGACAGACGAGTACGCGGGCTGGTTCGCCCGGCTTCGTGATCGCGAGGCGCGCTCACGCGTTCTGGTCCGCATTCGGCGGGTGTCCCTCGGCAATCTCGGTGACGTGAAGCCGGTGGGCGAGGGCGTCTCGGAGCTGCGGGTCGACTACGGGCCCGGATACCGAATCTACCTCACTCGGCACGGCGAGACGGTCGTGATCCTGCTGGCTGGAGGCGTGAAGTCTGGCCAGCAGCGCGACATCGAGCGCGCGAAGCGCCTCGCTCGGGAGCTGTAAGGAGGCACCAATGGCAAAGACGACCACGCAATCCTGGGATGTCACCCACTACCTCGAGACCGAAGAGGATATGGCGGCCTACCTCGATGCGGCGCTTGAAGAGGACGATCCGGCTCTGCTCGCGGCTGCGCTCGGCGACATCGCGCGCGCCAAGGGCATGAGCGAGATCGCGCGCGAGACCGGCTTGGGGCGCGAAAGCCTCTACAAGGCGCTATCGGCTGAGGGCAACCCCGAGTTCGGCACGGTGCTAAAGGTCGTGCACTCACTTGGGCTCAGACTCCGTGTCACTCCCTGCTAGGCAAGGACCGGGATCGGACTAACAAGCGCATCCAGCAGACGCGCCGACACGCGGTTGGGGCATGCGCGACAATGTGGGTGGCGCGCAGCTGATGCGCCTCAACGTTAGACCTACACAATCACCAAGGAGTGGCGATTCTCGATTCGTTTCCACGTACGGGCCACCAGGACTCTGTCGGCCTGGATTGCTCCGAATGCCGGCACTTCCGGGGACCAGCAGCATGGCCCGACGCTCAGCGGTGCTCGGCGTGTGGCCTCCACGGCATCTCTTTGGCTCTGGAGCTCGGTCCCAACGGGTTCAAGCGGGGTGAGTGGTTCTGCCGGGACTTCGCGGACGCCGGCCGTGTCATTCCTGCTGGCCTGCTGTCGCGCAACTTCGGTGACCGGCCGCACCTCGCGACGAACCACGATGCTTTGGAGACCCTCGAGCGGATCCGCGCGGATCTCCTGCCTGATGTGCTGTATGAGTTCGGTGCGCCCGGCAGCGATCTGAAGGA
The DNA here is from genome assembly GCA_963768865.1 of uncultured Coriobacteriia bacterium. GTDB lineage: Bacteria > Actinomycetota > Coriobacteriia > Anaerosomatales > CAVYJL01 > CAVYJL01. The sequence goes on from CAVYJL010000002.1 coordinate 179,336, forward strand.
GCAGCCCTTTTCGGCGCTCCGTGAGGTCTAACCAGCGCATCCAGCAGACGCGACGGACAGCTGTCGGGGCATGCGCGACAATGTGGGTGGCGCGCAGCTGATGCGCCTCAACGTTAGGGCGACGCACCTACGCATGGAGTCGGGGCTGAAGAGCAGACTGCTTTCTGCTCCGCGGACTTCGCAGCGCTAGGTCCTCCTCGCCTGGATCCTCTGCGGCGATGCTGGGCGCGGGTTCATGGGCTTTGGGCAAGTAGCAGCGGCCGCCGCTGCCCTAACAAGCGCATCCAGCAGACGCGACGCACAGCTGTCGGGGCATGCGCGACAATGTGGGTGGCGCGCAGCTGATGCGCCTCAACGTTAGGCAACACGGAGCACCGTCTGTGGAGGGCACACACGTGTCTCGATCTGGCTCGGGAGTGTTGTTCGACACGCATCCCATCCTCTGGGTGATCTCGCTGGGGGCTGCCGCTCTTGCGGGACTGCTGTTCGCCAGCTACGCGGTGCGTTCACGAGGATGGCGCCAGCTGGGCTGGGGCGCGCTGGTGATCTCGCAAACCGTCCAGGTGGTCGGCATCGTGGGCCAACGCCCGCGTTCCGTGTGATCCCGCAGCGGGATGGCCCGTTTGCCTAACAAGCGCATCCAGCAGACGCGACGGACAGCGGTTGGGGCATGCGCGACAATGTGGGTGGCGCGCAGCTGATGCGCCTCAACGTTCGGCGGAGCGTCCCGCTTCGAGTGTCCGCCGGTGTATCCTTGGAAGCCCGCAGGAGGTGTGAGGTGTCGGTTCTGTTCAGCATCGAAGTGGAGCAAGAGACCGACGGCCGCTGGATCGCAGAGGTCGTCGAGCTTCCGGGCACTCTGGCCTACGGAGCCACACAAGACGAAGCCATCGCCAAGGTCCAGGCGCTTGCCCTTCGCGTCATTGCTGATCGTCTGGAACACGACGAAGCAGGTCGCGACTACCTCGACATCTCTTTCAACGCGGCGTGAGCGACTGGTCGAGCACCCGAGCTCGAACAGTGCTCGCGGCGCTGTTGCGGATCGGTTGGACTATCAAACGTCAGACCGGCTCCCACCGCGTGCTCGCCCGTTCCGGGTGGCCTGATCTTGTGTTCGCGTTCCACGACCGCGAGGAGATAGGTCCTCGGATGCTCGCGCGAATCGCGAAGCACAGTGGCCTGCGTCCTGGGGATCTGTAATCCCGCATCGTGCCCGTCTGAGTTCAAGTTTGAAGTGCAACGCCGGCTCTGACCCGGCCGCTCGCGCCTACCCGGCTGGTACATAGCATTCCTCCGGTGTCCGAAAGCCCAGGCGCTTCCTTGGTCGCGAGTTGAGCTTGGCCGCGATCGCGTCGCAGTCGGCTTGGGTGACGTGCGCCATGCTCGCCCTCTTGGGCAGGTACTGGCGGATCAACCCGTTCGTGTTCTCGCATGTCCCGCGCTCCCAGGAGTGGTGCGGTGTGGCGAAGTAGAACAGCGCATCGGTGGCGGCCTCGATGTCGGCGTAGGAGTGGAACTCACTGCCGTTGTCCGCGGTGATGGTGGCCACCCTGCCCGGGTGTCGCCCGATGAGCTCGATGCAGCGCGCGGTCGTGTCCGCCGCCGTGTGGCGCACGAGCTTGCCGATCGCGAGGTAGCCCGTCGCCCGCTCCACCATCGTCACCACCGTATGGCGCGCCTGGTCGTCACCTTTGACCGTGTCTATCTCCCAGTGACCGACCACCTGGCGGTCCTCGACTTCCGCTGGGCGCTCCCAGATGTGGCGTTTGCCAGGCAGTCTTCCGCGGGAGTCGTGACTTCGGTAGCGCTTGCGCTTCTTCTTGGTCGCCTGGCGCAGATGCCTCCAAAGCTCTCCGCCGGCACACTTGTCGCGCCACAGGTACATATAGATGGTCTCGTGGCTGATCGAGAGGTGGCCGTGCAGTCGCAGCCACCCCGACACCTGCTCGGGACTCCACTGCAGCCCGATCAGGTGCTCGACGAGTGCCCAGTCCTGGGCACGAAACCGCGAGTTGCGCCGACACCGCGAGCGCCTGGCCCGGGTGCGCTGGTCGGCCTTGAACGGCGTGTAGCGCCCCTGACTCGACAGGTTGCGGGAGAGCTCTCGGCAGATCGTGGAGGGGGAGCGCCCCAGGTGGCGCGCGATCGCGCGACGCGACAGGCCCTCCTTCTTGAGCGCTTGGATGACGTATCGTTCACTCGAGGTGATCTGGCGGTACTTCGGCAACGGTTCCCCTGTTCTTGGTGGAGGAGAGGAACTCGGAGTATCCCAGGTCGCCTCACCCTCGCGCCTCGGGGTGGGTGTTGCACTTAGTATCTGAATCCGCGCCGCCGAACAAGCGCATCCAGCAGACGCGACGCACAGCAGTTGGGGCATGCGCGACAATGAGCACGGCGCGCAGCTGATGCGCCTCAACGTTAGGTTCAACCGCAGCGTATCGTCGGTGAGCCAGCGAGGAGCCCGGCTTGCTGGCATCCCTCGGCGGTCGAAGGGCCTCGGCCGATCGGACAGAGTGGGGTGACTCGCAGCGTGGGGATACCACCGCGCCGGCTCGGCCAGGTTCGTCTCCTGCGCGGTGCCCTCCTGGGGTCGGAGGCCGGTCGGGCTTCCGACCAGGGGGTTATGCGCTCCAGGTAGCCGGCACGGGGCGGTGAACCTAACCAGCGCATCGTTGGTGTCACCCTTGCCCTCGCGGGATGCCTGACCCCGGTCAGGTAGCCTCGGTTCCGACGGCGGAGTGACCCACAGCGCATCTGTCGCCCGAGAGGGCTGACCTTCAGCTGTTGTGTCCTCCGCCGCCGGGAACCGAGGGGTCGTCGGCGTGACCTGATAGGAGCCTGGCCTAAAGGCCCCCACCAAGGCGTGTCCGCCGGCGGTCCCCGCCACGGACGTGAAGCCGAGGGAAGGGGACGCTCATGATCGTAGTCGGGATAGACCCCCACATGAAGACCCACACGGCAGTCGCGATCGACGCCGCTACGGGACGCAGCCTGGCCGAGACGACGGTGGCGGCAAGCGACAAGGGACACGACGAGCTGCTGACGTGGGCGAGGCGGCTGTCGGGTGACCGCTACTTCGCGATCGAGGACTGTCGCCACGTCTCGGGACGTCTCGAACGCCACCTGCTGCCGCGAGGCGAGCGCGTGGTCCGGGTCCCACCCAAGATGATGGCCGGAGCGCGGCACTCGGCACGCTGCTACGGCAAGTCCGACCCCATCGATGCGGCCTGTGTGGCCCGGGCCGCACTGCGCGAACCGGGTCTTCCCGCCGCGTCGCTCTCGGGGCCCGAACACGACGTGCGCCTGTTGGCCGACCACCGAGACGACCTCGTTGACGAGCGCAAACGCATCCAGACGCGCCTGCGCTGGAACTGCCACGACCTCGAAGTCGGGCTCGATCTGCCGCCCCGGGTGCTGGATCGCTACGTCTGGCTGGACCGGCTCGAGTCCGTGCTGGAAGGGTTGCCGGCAGGCACTCTGAGACGCATCGCCCTTCACGAGTTGCGAGCCTGCCGTGACCTCACGACCCAGATCCGGTCCCTTGAGCGCGAGCTCCACACCCTGATGAGTGGGCTCGCTCCGGACCTGATGGCGATCCCGGGCTGTTCGGCCATCTCCGCGGCGCATCTGGTCGGCCAGATCGCAGGCGCGGGCCGGTTCGGTTCTGAGGCCGCCTTCGCGATGCACGTGGGAGTCGCGCCCCTGCAGGTTTCCTCGGGCCAGTCCACCCGTCACCGGCTCAACCGCTCCGGAAACCGTGGTCTCAACTCCACCATCCACATGATCGCTGTCACCCAGGCCCGGATGCACCCGCCGGGCCATCGCCTACATGCAGCGCAAGCAGGCTGCGGGCAAGAGCTACCGGGAGGCGCTGCGCTGCCTGAAACGGCATCTGGCCCGCGTCGTGTTCAAGACGATGGTGCGTGCCGAGCAGGCGCGAGCGACCATCGACTTGGACCCCGTCTCGATCGCCGCCGCGGCGTAGGATTGACATAGGAGCAACAGCAGACGCCAGGACAGCTGGGTGGCTGTCGCCGATAATGAGCACGAGGGCGCAGCTCATGCGCCACATCGTTAGTCCGAATCCAGCACCGCTAGCTCGGGTCGTTTGCCTGAGCGTATCCTGCGGGATACAATAGGTGCCGTGATCGAGATTCGGCAGACAGACGAGTACGCGGGCTGGTTCGCCCGGCTTCGTGATCGCGAGGCGCGCTCACGCGTTCTGGTCCGCATTCGGCGGGTGTCCCTCGGCAATCTCGGTGACGTGAAGCCGGTGGGCGAGGGCGTCTCGGAGCTGCGGGTCGACTACGGGCCCGGATACCGAATCTACCTCACTCGGCACGGCGAGACGGTCGTGATCCTGCTGGCTGGAGGCGTGAAGTCAAGTCAGCAGCGCGACATCGAGCGCGCGAAGCGCCTCGCTCGGGAGCTGTAAGGAGGCACCAATGGCAAAGACGACCACGCAACCCTGGGATGTCACCCACTACCTCGAGACCGAAGAGGATATGGCGGCCTACCTCGATGCGGCGCTTGAAGAGGACGATCCGGCTCTGCTCGCGGCTGCGCTCGGCGACATCGCGCGCGCCAAGGGCATGAGCGAGATCGCGCGCGAGACCGCCTTAGGGCCGCGAAAGCCTCTACAAGGCGCTATCGGCTGAGGGCAACCCCGAGTTCGGCACGGTGCTAAAGGTCGTGCACTCACTTGGGCTCAGACTCCGTGTCACTCCCTGCTAGGCAAGGACCGGATCGGACTAACAAGCGCATCCAGCAGACGCGCCGACACGCGGTTGGGGCATGCGCGACAATGGGAGTGGCGCGCAGCTGATGCGCCTCAACGTTAGTCCGACTCCAGCCAGCGCCTTGTCACTTGAAGCTCGGTAGCGTGCGCTACGATAGTCGGGGAGGTCATGACCATGGTCGCAATCGTCGAGACGAATCGTGAGGCCATCGCTGCGCTATGCCGCCAGTACGGTGTGGTGCGACTCGACGTGTTCGGCTCTGCGCTTGGGGACGACTTTCGGCCCGGCGAGAGCGACGTCGACCTGCTCGCGGACTTCGGCAACATGGACCCCCTCCAGCTCGTCGACGCCTACTTCGAGCTGCTCGACGAGCTGCGGGCACTTCTCGGCACCGACGTCGACCTCGTGATGACCGGCGCTATCAAGAACCCCTACGTTCTTGCGGACGTCGAGCGCAGCAAGCGGATGCTCTATGCCGCGTGAGGCATCGGCCTATCTGTCGGACATCGTGGCGGCCTGCGACGCCATTGCCTTCGACATCGCTGGCATCGACCTGGAGTCCTACCTAGCCAACCGCGAGAAGCGCTCGGCTGTCGAGCGCGAGTTCATCATCATCGGCGAGGCCATGAATGCGCTGGGCGACGCCGCGCCGGAGCTGTTCGTGCGAATCGACCAGGCGCGCAAGGTGGTCGACTTCCGCAACCAGCTGACGCACGGCTACGCCATCGTCAATGATCGGCTCGTGTGGGGCTACGCAATCAAGAACGCGCCTGAGCTCCGAGTCCAGTCCGCTGCGCTGCTGGACGAGTTGGCGGGTCCGGGAGCGGACTAACAAGCGCATCCAGCAGTCGCGACGAACAGCGGTTGGGGCAGCGCGACAATGTGGGTGGCGCGCAGCTGATGCGCCTCAACGTTAGCCGGATGAGTGGGGAACGCCAATGACCCGATGGCCCTTGCGCTTGGTCACCACGCTTCTCACGATTTCGCTTGCTGTGTCGCTTGCGGCGTGCGCGAGCGGACCGTCAGCGATCACGCCGGCCGTCTCTGGGACATGGACGATGTCCTCGTCGCTTCCGGGTCCTTACACCGAACATATGTTGGTCCTCAATCCGAACGGAACCATGCTTCTCGACGGCTCGGCCGGTCACTGGCACGTAGAGCGCAAGGGTCGCAAGACCTTTGTGGTCGGCTCGACCGATCGCACACCAGGCGGTGGTGATCTCCAAGCCGTCTTGGGGTTCCAGGGCGAGGTCAGGGGCGCTTCGATGTGGGTTCCGTACTACGCCGGCGCGAACACATGGACCAAACAGCGCTAGGCAGCCTCACCGGCTAACCAGCGCATCGAGCAGACGCGACGTTTCGCTGGGTGAGTGACGTGTATCGTGACTGGCGCGCAGCTCATGCGCCTCAACGTTCGGCGGAGCGTCCCGCTTCGAGTGTCCGCCGGTGTATCCTTGGAAGCCCGCAGGAGGTGTGAGGTGTCGGTTCTGTTCAGCATCGAAGTGGAGCAAGAGACCGACGGCCGCTGGATCGCAGAGGTCGTCGAGCTTCCGGGCACTCTGGCCTACGGAGCCACACAAGACGAAGCCATCGCCAAGGTCCAGGCGCTTGCCCTTCGCGTCATTGCTGATCGTCTGGAACACGACGAAGCAGGTCGCGACTACCTCGACATCTCTTTCAACGCGGCGTGAGCGACTGGTCGAGCACCCGAGCTCGAACAGTGCTCGCGGCGCTGTTGCGGATCGGTTGGACTATCAAACGTCAGACCGGCTCCCACCGCGTGCTCGCCCGTTCCGGGTGGCCTGATCTTGTGTTCGCGTTCCACGACCGCGAGGAGATAGGTCCTCGGATGCTCGCGCGAATCGCGAAGCACAGTGGCCTGCGTCCTGGGGATCTGTAATCCCGCATCGTGCCCGCCGAACAAGCGCATCCAGCAGACGCGACGCACAGCAGTTGGGGCATGCGCGACAATGAGCACGGCGCGCAGCTGATGCGCCTCAACGTTAGGTTCAACCGCAGCGTATCGTCGGTGAGCCAGCGAGGAGCCCGGCTTGCTGGCATCCCTCGGCGGTCGAAGGGCCTCGGCCGATCGGACAGAGTGGGGTGACTCGCAGCGTGGGGATACCACCGCGCCGGCTCGGCCAGGTTCGTCTCCTGCGCGGTGCCCTCCTGGGGTCGGAGGCCGGTCGGGCTTCCGACCAGGGGGTTATGCGCTCCAGGTAGCCGGCACGGGGCGGTGAACCTAACCAGCGCATCGAGCAGACGCCAGGACAGCTGGGTGGCTGTCGCCGATAATGAGCACGAGGGCGCAGCTCATGCGCCACATCGTTAGGCGTACTTGAACCTGAATCCGCGAGGTGGCGCTGGTGGCACGGACAGGTGAGCAGCTTGGACGAACGCCCGTGGGTTCGTAGTGCAACCTGATCCAGCCCGACGAATCGACGGCTTCTCCGGCTTCGCGGTCTCGTTCCTGCTTTGGCTCGCGGTCTTGGCGGCGTCCGTCGCGCTGTGGTTTCTGGTGATTCCGCTCCTCGGCGCGATTCTGAGATTCACGCTCGACCGAAGCGCCGGCCTGCTTGGCGGCGCCGTCGATCTTCTGGTTCTGATGGGGGCAGCAGCCGCATCGGGATGGGCGGCCAGTGCGCTGGCTCGAAGGCTGCGGGTCATGGCGCGGCCATGGTGGGTCCCTCCGCTGCTGGCCGCTGCCTTGGTGGTTACCGGTCTTGCGCTGCTGCCGCAGTCTCCTGACCTGATGCTCGGACTGTTCGGCGACGGCCCACACACGGTGTTCGTGTTGGTGCTTCTTGCGCTATCGCTCTTCGGGGCATGGCTTCGCAACCGGCGGTCCGCCTAGAGGCGGGCCCGCTTGGCTGCGTACCGGGGGGCGACGCCTAACCAGCGCATCCTTGGTGTCACCCTTGCCCTCGCGGGATGCCTGACCCCGGTCAGGTAGCCTCGGTTCCGACGGCGGAGTGACCCACAGCGCATCTGTCGCCCGAGAGGGCTGACCTTCAGCTGTTGTGTCCTCCGCCGCCGGGAACCGAGGGGTCGTCGGCGTGACCTGATAGGAGCCTGGCCTAAAGGCCCCCACCAAGGCGTGTCCGCCGGCGGTCCCCGCCACGGACGTGAAGCCGAGGGAAGGGGACGCTCATGATCGTAGTCGGGATAGACCCCCACATGAAGACCCACACGGCAGTCGCGATCGACGCCGCTACGGGACGCAGCCTGGCCGAGACGACGGTGGCGGCAAGCGACAAGGGACACGACGAGCTGCTGACGTGGGCGAGGCGGCTGTCGGGTGACCGCTACTTCGCGATCGAGGACTGTCGCCACGTCTCGGGACGTCTCGAACGCCACCTGCTGCCGCGAGGCGAGCGCGTGGTCCGGGTCCCACCCAAGATGATGGCCGGAGCGCGGCACTCGGCACGCTGCTACGGCAAGTCCGACCCCATCGATGCGGCCTGTGTGGCCCGGGCCGCACTGCGCGAACCGGGTCTTCCCGCCGCGTCGCTCTCGGGGCCCGAACACGACGTGCGCCTGTTGGCCGACCACCGAGACGACCTCGTTGACGAGCGCAAACGCATCCAGACGCGCCTGCGCTGGAACTGCCACGACCTCGAAGTCGGGCTCGATCTGCCGCCCCGGGTGCTGGATCGCTACGTCTGGCTGGACCGGCTCGAGTCCGTGCTGGAAGGGTTGCCGGCAGGCACTCTGAGACGCATCGCCCTTCACGAGTTGCGAGCCTGCCGTGACCTCACGACCCAGATCCGGTCCCTTGAGCGCGAGCTCCACACCCTGATGAGTGGGCTCGCTCCGGACCTGATGGCGATCCCGGGCTGTTCGGCCATCTCCGCGGCGCATCTGGTCGGCCAGATCGCAGGCGCGGGCCGGTTCGGTTCTGAGGCCGCCTTCGCGATGCACGTGGGAGTCGCGCCCCTGCAGGTTTCCTCGGGCCAGTCCACCCGTCACCGGCTCAACCGCTCCGGAAACCGTGGTCTCAACTCCACCATCCACATGATCGCTGTCACCCAGGCCCGGATGCACCCGCCGGCCATCGCCTACATGCAGCGCAAGCAGGCTGCGGGCAAGAGCTACCGGGAGGCGCTGCGCTGCCTGAAACGGCATCTGGCCCGCGTCGTGTTCAAGACGATGGTGCGTGCCGAGCAGGCGCGAGCGACCATCGACTTGGACCCCGTCTCGATCGCCGCCGCGGCGTAGGATTGACATAGGAGCAACAGCAGACGCGACGCACAGTGTCTGGGGCATGCGCGACAATGTGGGTGGCGCGCAGCTGATGCGCCTCAACGTTCGGTGGAGAACGCGTCAGCGTGACGCTCCGGTCCGTTTGCCAACCGTGGAGGTACACGATGGCCGTGGATTTCGTCGAACCCTTTTGCCAGCGCTACTTGGGTGACTACGTGGTCGGCCGGTACGGGTTCAATGGCGTGATTGTGCACGACCAGTACCTCGCCATCTCCAGGTGCCTTCGCCGGCTAGTTGTAGTTCCCACATAGGTTGTTGACAGTCGAGGACCCCGTCCTGTCGGTTGTAGGTGTCGAAGCCACAACTGAAGGAGGGGTCCTCGTGTCGCATCCTAACGCGCGGCTGACAGAGCACGGCAGGTTGCTTCTCGCGTTGCGGGTCGAAGCAGGCTGGACGGTGAGCGCCGCGGCCCGTGCCGCTGGCGTTTCACGCCAGACAGCCGGCAAGTGGGTGCGTCGCTACCGGGAGTCGGGACCAGACGGTCTTCACGACGCGAGCTCGAGACCACGTGTGCTCCGGCCAAGCGTCCCGATCAGACGGTGCCGCCGGATCATCAAGGCACGTCTGCGGCACCGGCGTGGTCCACACTGGCTGTCGTGGCGACTCAAGGTCGCCCGCTCGACGATCTATGCGGTGCTGCGGCGAGTCGGGCTCTCACGGCTGCGCACAAGCCGGACCGAGCCGATCGTGCGCTACGAGTGGCCATGTCCCGGTGACCTGGTGCACTTGGACGTCAAGAAGCTCGGGCGCATCCCCGAAGGTGGAGGCTGGCACGCGCACGGCCGGCTCGGCTACCGCCGAGACGGTGAGGGTTGGGAGTACGTGCACGTCGCGATCGACGACCATTCGCGCCTGGCCTACGCGGAGATCTGCCACCGACGAGCGCGCCGAGACCACGGTGGCATTCTTGGAACGAGCGCTCGAGTTCTTCGCGTGCGCGGGGATCGACGGTGCACCGAGTCCTGACCGACAACGGCGCCAACTATCGGTCGCACTTGTTCCGCGAGTACCTGGAAGGCCGGGGCATCACAGTGCTCAAGACCAGGCCCTACCGTCCCCAGACCAACGGCAAGGCAGAAGCGTTCGTCAAGATCGTGACCAACGAGTGGGCGTATGCGCGCAGCCTATGCGGACAATGAGGAACGGGCCGATAGTCTCGGCCCGTTCCTGGACTACTACAATCTGGTCTCGTCCACACGGAGGCTTGAACGGCGCCACCCCGATCAGCAGGGTCCGCTGACAACAACGTCCGTGGGAACTACAGCTAGTCAGGAAGCAAGGTCTTCCGCTGGAGATCATGGCGACCCGCGGTCGCGTCTTCATATTCATCGACGAGGACCAGCTCTCGGCCGCTGAGCGAAAGCGGTACGACCAAGCGAACAAGCTGCTCATTGATTCCATGCTGGACGCCAAGCGGCCACAGATCCCCTGGCCCCTTGATCGCTGAGGCAATCGGCCTCCCACCGAACAAGCGCATCCAGCAGACGCGACGACATGCGGGTGGGCCTTCGGCGACAATGAGCACGGCGCGCAGCTGATGCGCCCAACGTTGGACAGACGCGAAGGTCGGTGGGGCGATGCAGTCTCAGTCCCAGATGCGCATCTGCGTGGCGAGCCTCGCTGCGGTCGCACTTGCGGTGATCACGGCGGGCTGCACCGCTGCCCCCTCGACGCCGGTCCTTGCGCCTCAGCCAGGGCAGACGCGCGTCGTGCCGCCAGCCCGCCCCGTGCCGGATCCCGGCGCTCCTGTAGCCGGCCAGTTTGGTGGGAACGCGAGCGTCGTCACAGCGGCGACGGGCTTCTGGGAGGTAAAGACGGAGACTACGCCTACGGCCGCTGCGCTGGCTCGCACGCTCGCTACTATGGCGGACAGATACCCCGGGTCGGCGCAAGGCCAGTACCTGCGAGTGTATCTGCCCGCCTCGGCACGTCAGGAGCGCACGGTCCTCGACTTGTGGTGGAACCCAAGCAACGTGACGATCACCCACGGCAAGGTCAGTGGGGACGCGCGGATGGTCCCGCCGTACTCCATCCTTGTTGACGTAGGCGTCGGTAGCGGCGATGTCATCACGGGCCGGAATCGTCCCCAGCCGGTGCACCCGATTGTGTCGCAGGTAACGACACAGAGCCTGGGTACCGCAGACGAGCAGTTGCTGAGCCAGCTGCGCGCAGCAACGCTGCTTCCGTGAAGTGGTTGCGCGCTGTCCAACAAGCGCATCCAGCAGACGCGACGGATCGTGAGCAACTTGCCGTATCGTGGGTGGCGCGCAGCTGATGCGCCTCAACGTTGGGCAGACGAAAGGGCACCTGTGGGCGGCGGCCTGGATCCTCTTGAAATCAGCGGCGACCCGCCCGACCTGTCCGGGTGTCGCCTGGACGAACTCGTAGTCGAGGAGTTTCGGGCTGGCTCCTCGGGCGTCGCGATTCCCGCCAATGTGGTCTGGCTCTACGTGGACCGGGTGTGGTACCGGCTCTACTTCGACCACGGCATCGTGTTCTGGCGCGTCTCGGACGAGCCGCCGCAGGCCTACCGGATAGATGAACTCCATTCGGAGGTCGGGCTGGTGGACCTCGGTCGAATCAATCTGCTGACCGGCGACGTCATCACCGACTGCTCGATGGCTCCGATCCCTGGCGGATCACAGGTCGTCTTCAATTTCGCCTCAGGTAGACGGGTCGTCTTCTCGAATGTCCACGATCGGACCACCTACTCGGTCTAGCCCGACGGGCCCCGGATGTCGTGGGCGGAGCCGCTGCCCAACAAGCGCATCCAGCAGACGCGACGGATCGCGAGTGAACGCGTGTATCGTGGGTGGCGCGCAGCTGATGCGCCTCAACGTTAGCCGGACAGCGCGGGAGGCTCATGCAGCAAGGGTCGCAACAGTGCATCCAGGAGCGCGATGGATCACTCGTCTACCAGACCGGTGACTACGAGCTCTTCGCGAGGCGCGCTCTCGAGTTGCCTCAGGCGACTCACTTCGCGGCCTATGGTCATCGCGATACGGCCAAGTGGTTCCATCCGGCCGCTCGCACCCGCGAGACACCCCTGATAGCCGCTCCCGAGGTCATCCCACGGAACGACAAGTGGGGGCGCTTCTACGGGTGCCGCCTTGACGCGATTGCTCGCGAGCCTGTCACTCGCTTCATCCTCAAGTGCTCGCGCAAGCGACGCTGGCCCGGCGCGGTGCTTTGGCACTGGTGGCTGTACTCGGACGACGATGTCCTGCTGTCTCTCTACGATTGGCCCGACATCGTGCTCCTGGACCGCGACTTCGACGAGTGGGCGCAGGCGCGCCTGGGGGACGGGTCGCTTGTGCCTCGGCCGCAGCTTGGCGATTGACAGGTGCCGGCCAGGTGCCGTCTGAGTTCAAGTTTGAAGTGCAACGCCGGCTCTGACCCGGCCGCTCGCGCCTACCCGGCTGGTACATAGCATTCCTCCGGTGTCCGAAAGCCCAGGCGCTTCCTTGGTCGCGAGTTGAGCTTGGCCGCGATCGCGTCGCAGTCGGCTTGGGTGACGTGCGCCATGCTCGCCCTCTTGGGCAGGTACTGGCGGATCAACCCGTTCGTGTTCTCGCATGTCCCGCGCTCCCAGGAGTGGTGCGGTGTGGCGAAGTAGAACAGCGCATCGGTGGCGGCCTCGATGTCGGCGTAGGAGTGGAACTCACTGCCGTTGTCCGCGGTGATGGTGGCCACCCTGCCCGGGTGTCGCCCGATGAGCTCGATGCAGCGCGCGGTCGTGTCCGCCGCCGTGTGGCGCACGAGCTTGCCGATCGCGAGGTAGCCCGTCGCCCGCTCCACCATCGTCACCACCGTATGGCGCGCCTGGTCGTCACCTTTGACCGTGTCTATCTCCCAGTGACCGACCACCTGGCGGTCCTCGACTTCCGCTGGGCGCTCCCAGATGTGGCGTTTGCCAGGCAGTCTTCCGCGGGAGTCGTGACTTCGGTAGCGCTTGCGCTTCTTCTTGGTCGCCTGGCGCAGATGCCTCCAAAGCTCTCCGCCGGCACACTTGTCGCGCCACAGGTACATATAGATGGTCTCGTGGCTGATCGAGAGGTGGCCGTGCAGTCGCAGCCACCCCGACACCTGCTCGGGACTCCACTGCAGCCCGATCAGGTGCTCGACGAGTGCCCAGTCCTGGGCACGAAACCGCGAGTTGCGCCGACACCGCGAGCGCCTGGCCCGGGTGCGCTGGTCGGCCTTGAACGGCGTGTAGCGCCCCTGACTCGACAGGTTGCGGGAGAGCTCTCGGCAGATCGTGGAGGGGGAGCGCCCCAGGTGGCGCGCGATCGCGCGACGCGACAGGCCCTCCTTCCTGAGCGCTTGGATGACGTATCGTTCACTCGAGGTGATCTGGCGGTACTTCGGCAACGGTTCCCCTGTTCTTGGTGGAGGAGAGGAACTCGGAGTATCCCAGGTCGCCTCACCCTCGCGCCTCGGGGTGGGTGTTGCACTTAGTATCTGAATCCGCGGCGCCTAACCAGCGCATCGAGCAGACGCGACGACACGTGGGTGGGCCTTCGGCGACAATGAGCACGGCGCGCAGCTGATGCGCCACAACGTTAGAACCAGCGCCACCGACGTTGACGGGACTTGCCTCAGGGCGTACGCTATGTCGTACGTACGAGAGGAGCCGTCATGACAAGCATCACCGCCACTGAGGCGCGCAAGTCCCTCTACCGCCTCGTCGACGAGGTGCAGGAATCCCACGAGCCGGTCCAGATCACGGGCAAGCGCGGCAGCGCCATCCTAGTGAGCGAGGACGACTGGCGCGCCGTACAAGAGACGCTTCATCTCCTCTCGGTCCCGGGCATGCGCGACTCGATCCTGGAGGGCATGGCCACGCCGGTCGACGAGCTTGCTGACAAGCTGGACTGGTGAGCTGGCGACTGGTCTACACGAAGGCCGCGCAAAAGGACGCCAAGCTCCTGGCCGCTTCCGGCCTGAAGCCCAAGGCCGTCAAGCTGCTCGCTCTTCTCGAAGAAGACCCGTTCGCGAATCCGCCGCGCTTCGAGAAGCTGGTCGGTGACCTATCCGGTGCCTACTCTCGTCGTATCAACATCCAGCACCGCCTCGTCTACCAGGTGATCGAGGACGAGAGGGTGGTCAAGGTGCTCAGGATGTGGAGCCACTACGAGTGAGGGCGCGGTTCTAACCAGCGCATCGTTGGTGTCACCCTTGCCCTCGCGGGATGCCTGACCCCGGTCAGGTAGCCTCGGTTCCGACGGCGGAGTGACCCACAGCGCATCTGTCGCCCGAGAGGGCTGACCTTCAGCTGTTGTGTCCTCCGCCGCCGGGAACCGAGGGGTCGTCGGCGTGACCTGATAGGAGCCTGGCCTAAAGGCCCCCACCAAGGCGTGTCCGCCGGCGGTCCCCGCCACGGACGTGAAGCCGAGGGAAGGGGACGCTCATGATCGTAGTCGGGATAGACCCCCACATGAAGACCCACACGGCAGTCGCGATCGACGCCGCTACGGGACGCAGCCTGGCCGAGACGACGGTGGCGGCAAGCGACAAGGGACACGACGAGCTGCTGACGTGGGCGAGGCGGCTGTCGGGTGACCGCTACTTCGCGATCGAGGACTGTCGCCACGTCTCGGGACGTCTCGAACGCCACCTGCTGCCGCGAGGCGAGCGCGTGGTCCGGGTCCCACCCAAGATGATGGCCGGAGCGCGGCACTCGGCACGCTGCTACGGCAAGTCCGACCCCATCGATGCGGCCTGTGTGGCCCGGGCCGCACTGCGCGAACCGGGTCTTCCCGCCGCGTCGCTCTCGGGGCCCGAACACGACGTGCGCCTGTTGGCCGACCACCGAGACGACCTCGTTGACGAGCGCAAACGCATCCAGACGCGCCTGCGCTGGAACTGCCACGACCTCGAAGTCGGGCTCGATCTGCCGCCCCGGGTGCTGGATCGCTACGTCTGGCTGGACCGGCTCGAGTCCGTGCTGGAAGGGTTGCCGGCAGGCACTCTGAGACGCATCGCCCTTCACGAGTTGCGAGCCTGCCGTGACCTCACGACCCAGATCCGGTCCCTTGAGCGCGAGCTCCACACCCTGATGAGTGGGCTCGCTCCGGACCTGATGGCGATCCCGGGCTGTTCGGCCATCTCCGCGGCGCATCTGGTCGGCCAGATCGCAGGCGCGGGCCGGTTCGGTTCTGAGGCCGCCTTCGCGATGCACGTGGGAGTCGCGCCCCTGCAGGTTTCCTCGGGCCAGTCCACCCGTCACCGGCTCAACCGCTCCGGAAACCGTGGTCTCAACTCCACCATCCACATGATCGCTGTCACCCAGGCCCGGATGCACCCGCCGGCCATCGCCTACATGCAGCGCAAGCAGGCTGCGGGCAAGAGCTACCGGGAGGCGCTGCGCTGCCTGAAACGGCATCTGGCCCGCGTCGTGTTCAAGACGATGGTGCGTGCCGAGCAGGCGCGAGCGACCATCGACTTGGACCCCGTCTCGATCGCCGCCGCGGCGTAGGATTGACATAGGAGCAACAGCAGTCGCGGCGTCTCTCAAGTGATGGGCGTGTATCGTGGGTGGCGCGCAGCTCATGCGCCTCAACGCTAGGGGGGCATGCATGGAAGATGGGTCGACTCCTGACGACTCTTGGGAGTCGTGGCTTTCGGGGTCGCACGAGTTGTCGTCGCCGCCAGACCCCGAAGAGGCTCAACCCCTTGTAGGCGTACCAGCGGTATCTGGCTTTTGGCGAAGGCTCGGAGCATTCGTCATCGATGTGACCCTCCTGGCGATCGTGCTCGAGGTAATCGGCTGGTCCCTATCCAGCTTCTGGTTCCAGGTCGGGCCATACGGCCGCCTCTTCGGTGGGCTTGTCGCACTCGCCTACTTCGCGTCGATGGACTCCCGTCTGGGGGGAGGCCAAACCCTTGGGAAGCGCGCCTTGGACGTCGCCATAAGGTCCGAGAGCGATGAGGCTATCGGGGCCGGGCGCGCGACTGTGCGCACTTTGGTATGGCTGGTCCCGACCTTGCTCAACGGATGGTCGCTTCCGGTGCTGCTGACACCGATCGTCCTGTGGGTCGACGCAGTCGTCCTGTTCGGCGTGGGCGGTGCCGTCGTGCTGACGATGGTGTTCAATCGTCGCAGCGGTCAAGGGTTGCAGGACCTGGTGACGGGCACCTACGCGGTTCGCTTGAAGGCCGGGCGGACAGACGACTTCCCGGTTGCCTCGCGAGCACCATGGGTGCTCACGGGCGTTGCCGTCGGTCTCGCGGCCATCGTCGGAGTCGTCGTTCCGCTCTTCATCGTGCCCGTAGCGCCCCTACGGCAGCTCGTCGCCATTCAGGATCCTCTGCAGCGGGACCCACGCTTCTTCTCGGCAGGCGTCTCCGACCAGACCTTCATCGACACCAACTCGAAGAAGAGTCGGATCCTGATGGTCCAACTTTGGTATCGAGGCGCGATCGATCGGGCAACCGCCCAAAGAGTGGTCGACGACGTTGCCCGCACCGTGATCGCGACGCCCCGCATCGGCCCGTATGACCTCGTCCGCGTGGACGTGACGTCGGCGTTCGATCTCGGTCTTGCAACTGGGCACGTCAGCTGGGGTGATGGTGAAACCATCGACGTGTGGCGAACGAAGACCGCAAGCGGCCAGCCTTCGAGTTCAGCCCCCTAACAAGCGCATCCAGCTGCCGCGACGACATGTCGGTGGCCCTTCGGCCACAATGAGCACGGCGCGCAGCTGATGCGCCTCAACGTTCGACAGAACGTCCGATGTCCAAGAGAGAGCGCTCGAGCCACCTGTGACCGCTCCTTACCTCGAGATCGTCGCAGCCTGTTGGGTGGTCCTCGCCGTCTACTGGGCCTAGAGCGCGGGACAGACTCGCCCGGCCAAGCGATCTGAGACTGTCGCCTCCAGTGCTCTGAGCGGGGTGCTCATGTGGGTGGGCTCCGTGCTTCTGTCTGTGTCCGCGGTGAGGTCGCATCTCGTGACGTCGGCCTCCTTGGGGCCGTCGCCGGTACGCCAGATCGTGGGCACGGCGTTCGTCGCGTTGGGCGTCGCGTTCGCGATCTGGTCCCGAAGCGTGCTCGGGCCGAATTGGAGCCGCGTCGCAAGGATCAGCGAGGGGCAGAGGCTCGTCGAGAGGGGTCCGTACCGCATCGTGCGCAACCCCATCTACTCCGGCTTTCTCCTTGCGGTATTCGGGATGGCCCTTGCGTCAGGCAGTGTCGCTGCGCTTGTCGGCCTCCTGCTGGTCTTCGCGGGACTTTGGCGCAAGGCCCGAGTGGAGGAGCGTCTTCTCGCCGCGGAGTTCGGCGATGAGTACTTGGCGTATGCGAAGCGGGTCAAGTCCATCATCCCGTTAGTGTTCTGAGGTCTGCCGAACCAGCGCATCCAGCAGACGCGAGCACGGGGCTGGGGCATGCGCGACAATGAGGACGTCGCGCAGCTCATGCGCCACAACGTTCGGCGGACGCGGTGACGGGGGGCGCCATTGTCGAATCAAGCCGTAGGGGCGACGGCCGGCTCGGCTAGCGCTGGCGCCCACAAGCCCCGAGTCGTGGGGCTGGCCGCAGTGGCGTGCTTGCTCTGGGGCCTTGCCTCAAGCGTGCTCCTGTTCTTCCTTGGGCCCGCCGGACGTCTTACAGACTGGGTCAGCACTTCTCTCGTGTTCGGGGCCTACCTCGCACCCCTCAGCGTCGTGCTTTGGGTCGTGGCTATCTTGATGCGACTCGCCGGCGGGGACCGCGCAAAGGAGCGCACCGTGCGACTCTCGGCTGCGCTCGGGCTACTTGGAGTCGCGGTGGTCGCTGGGTTCGCTGGGGCGCGGACCGGGATATCGGGTCTCCCGTTGATACTGGCAAGCTCGGCGGCCTCTTTCATTCCGGTCGCCACATTCACGCACCTGTCTAGCCGCGTAGCCTGGGCGTTGGCGGCCACGGGCGTGGCCTGGATCGGCATATCGAGTGTCGTGTGGCCCGGCAACGAGGTCGGCGTGGTGTTGACCATCGCCGCGGCGGTCCTATCGGGGCTCACACAGGTCGTATTCGCGTACGTTGGACTTGCCCGCGGGGTATTCGGCGATTGACCCCGCGTACGGCTAGCCGTCGAACAAGCGCATCCAGCAGGCGCCACGAAGCGTGAGCGGGTGACGTGTATCGTGGGTGGCGCGCAGCTCATGCGCCACACCGCTAGCACCAGGCTAGCGATGTGAGCTGGGCAGGAGAGCCAAGCCTGCCAACGCCTGCGCCATATCGGCAATCGTTCGAGATCGAGGCTGATGTGACGCAGCGTCCGAGCGTCTCTTGGTGGGCCTTGGCAGGCATAGCCGTGTCGTGCCTGGTTCTGGCGGCCGGTATTTCGGCTCCGGCCGCTGTTTCGGTCGCCCACTACTTCAGTCCGGGTGCCACCTTCGCGCGAGACCGAGACACCTTCGTGGGGCGGCGCTCGCAAATGGAGGCGGCACTATCGGTGGTCGCTAGCGCCGAGTCAACGTGGACCAGCTCCGGGTCCGGGCAGTACGCCTCTACAGAGTTCAGGCTGCCTGGGGAGTTCGGCGGGTTGTCGGACGGTGGATCGGTGACGGTCTACCGCGGCGTCAGCAATGGCTACCAGGTCGTCTTCTACGTCTACCGTGGGCTTCTGGGCGTTGAGAAGTCCTTCGTCTATTCGTCGGATGGGACCATGCCCTCCGACATCGACCCGGTGGTCGCTCGGTTGGCTCCGAACTGGTACCTCCTGCAGGGCGAGTAGCCTCGCCCCGAGGGAATTCGCTGGCGGGGCCAGTGCGAACAAGCGCATCCAGCAGTCGCGACGACACGCGAGTGCCCATTCGGCGACAATGAGCACGGCGCGCAGCTGATGCGCAGCAACGTTAGGCCCACGGCCCGCATAGGGGGCGCCGTGAATCCCGGGAAGCCGACCCATGACACTGAGACGATGCCCGCGGCAGCGCGTCGTGTCGCGCGCGGCTGGCGCGTCGCTGCAATCACGACCTGGGCCCTGATCCTTGTGGCACTCATCGGGTCGCAGCTGGTTCGTCCACTGCCAGATGTGCGGGGGCTTCCTAGCCCGCAAGCGGTGGCTCGACTGAACGCCGCTGGCTTCGTCGTGGTGGACTCGTCCCGTGTTGCGGGTGGCAAGAACGTGTGGTCCTGGCTGGTGTGGCCTGATCTGGGCTCGTCCTCGGCACAGCTTGCCTTTGCTCGGGTGGCGCTCTACCCTGCGCCGCGGCGCCAGCGCGTGCAGGTGCCTCAACTGGCGGGGCTCACGGATGATGACGCGGTTCGGGTCTTGGCAGATTCCGCCTTGTCGCCCGCACCTTTCAAGCGCAGCCAGCATGTCAAGTTCGTCATGTCTTCGATTCCGTCCGCTGGGACCACGGTGGACACGGGCTCATCGGTCAGACTCGTGCTCGTCGAGTACCACGGGGCGAAACCGCTGTGGCTGAAGACACACGGCCTCGTGGGCATCCGGTACGGGATCGTCGGGTGTGTCGGCCAGTGCCATTGGAGCTGTCGGCCGTGTCATACCAGCGGCCAGCTAAACGAGTCTCTGGTGTCGACGGGTGCGGTCATCTCACCTGTGCCAACGGCCACCGGAGTGCTGATGCCCGAACCGTAGGGCGGGTGTCCACCAGCGCGCATCCGGCAGACGCGGCGCACATCGGTCGGGGCATGCGCGACAATGTGCGTGGCGCGCAGGTCATGCGCAGCAACGTTGGGCAGAACATGGAGGAGCCGTGGCGAGGGCGAGTCAGTACACGGGCCGCAGGGATCCGCGATTCGTGTCCATCGACCGCGGCGGCCTGCTCGACGAGTCTACGCACCGCCTGCTCGCTGCCTGGGCAGCGGACTGCGCTGAGCATGCCCTGCCACTCTTTGCCGCCACGTACCCGGACGACGACCGGCCCGCCCGCGCGATCGCTACCGCCCGGGCGTGGTCGCGAGGCGAAGCCACCGTCAGCGAAGCCCGCGAGGCGGCTTTCGCCGCACATGCCGCCGCCAGGGACGCGGCGGACCCCGTCGCTCGTGAGGTCGCCCGCGCGTGCGGGCATGCCGTCGCGACAGCCCACATGGCGGACCATGAGCTCGGCGCTCCGTTCTACGCGATCCGCGCGGTGCGTCTGGCGTCCCCAGCGTCCGAGGCGCAAGCGGCGGGCGAGCGCGAGTGCCGCTGGCAGCGCGACCGCCTGCCCCGTGCGATCCGCGACCTCGTGCTCTCAGACCAGGAGTTGCGCGCGGCCAAGTTCCAGTCAGCGTTCGACTGCTGAGATCCCCCGCGGCGGTCTGCCCAACGGCGCGTCCAGCAGACGCGACGACACGCCCGTGGGCCTACCGGTGACAATGGGAGTGGAGCGCAGCTCATGCGCCTCAACGTTGGCCGCATCGGGCGTGATGAGGGGACATGGACGCCAAGCTGATCGCGCGATATGCCGTTCGCGAGACCATGGGGCTTGTCGTGATGGGGGTGGCCCTGTTCTGGTCAGCCGGCCGACTGGACTGGTGGGCCGGCTGGGTGGTGATGGCCATCATGACGGCCTGGATCATCGCGACAGCCTTCGTCATCCTTCGGTGGAACCCCGCCCTGCTGGCGGAGCGCCTCGGGCCTCGCAAGGGTGCGAGGCACTGGGACATCGTCATCATGAGCATCCTCGGCCTGACCCAGCTGGCGCGGTACGTCGTCGCCGGACTTGACGAGCGGTTTGGCTGGACGGGCGGTATTCCGCTCGGTGCACAGATCGCGGCGGCAGTCCTGTGTGTTCTCGGCTACGCAGTGGTCGTCTGGGCCACGGCCACCAACAGCTTCTTCTCGCAGATCGTCCGCACCCAGCCCGAGCGCGGTCAGAGGGTCGTCACGGACGGTCCCTACCGCTACGTGCGTCACCCGGCCTACATGGGCGCGATCCTCTTCGAGCTGGCAGTCCCTGTTCTGCTGGGTTCATGGTGGGCCTATGTTGCGAGTGGGCTGGGCGCGGTCCTTCTCATCCTTCGCACCGTGCTGGAAGACCGCATGCTGAAGGCTGAGCTGTCGGGCTATGTGGAGTATGCGCATCAAGTGCGATACCGCCTCTTGCCGGGCGTCTGGTAGTGGTAGTCGATCGCCGCAACCGTTGGAGTCTGCGAGCGGCTAACCAGCGCACCCAGTAGTCGCGACGACACCTGAGTGGGCCTTCGGCGACAATGAGCGCGGCGCGCAGCTCGCGCGCCTCAACGTCGGACGCAGCGCAGAGGGGGCGGCATGCCGGAAGGGCGCACGATCGACCTCGGAGGGACGAACTGCTACCTCATCGAGGGCGGCGAGGGGTTCGCGCTCATCGACACCGGGTTCCCGCACTCGCGAGCTCGCCTGCTCGATGAGCTGCGAGAGGCGGGGTGCCGCAGGGACGATCTCAGCCTCATCGTCCTCACGCACGGTGACATCGACCACTCAGGCAATGCGGCCCATCTCAGGGAGCACTTCGGCGCGCCTATCGCCATGCATCCGGGTGACGCCGCGATGTGCCTGTCGGACGGCGAAACCAGAGAGCGCGATACCAGGCCGCCCGACGACTTCCCCACGGTGCTCTACTTCTGGCTCGCCGCATCGGTGTCTCGGTACCTCGTGCGCAAGATGCTGCGTCGCGACACTTTCGATGCCTTCAGCCCGGACATCCTGCTCGCTGATGGACAGGACCTCAGGCCGCTCGGCCTGGACGCCGTTGTCTATCACACTCCGGGCCACTCGAAGGGGTCCATCGCGCTTCTCACGCCCGAAGGCGACCTCTACTGCGGGGACCAGTTCGGCCAGGTCTGGGGCCACGTCATCGCTGCGCGGGACGACCCGGACTACCCTCCCACCAGCGACAAGCTGCGCTCCCTGCGTGTCCGAATGATCTACCCCGGTCATGGTGAGGCGTTCGCACCCGACAGGACGGGTCTCCGCCGGCCTAGTGCTCGATTCGCGGATACGGGCGCGCGTCCAACCAGCGCATCCAGCAGACGCACGGACAGGGTCCGGGGCATGCGCGACAATGAGCGCGGCGCGCAGCTCACGCGCCAAATCGCTAGGCCCATCGACGGAGGCCCGTGGAGAGCTTCGAGGACAAGCTTGCTCGTGTGCTCGCCGAGCGCATCGAACTAGTCGACTACGACCCGTCGTGGCCGTCGCTGTACGAGGCCGAGGTCGCCCGGCTCGCCGTCTTCTTCCCGCCGGGCTCGATCCTTCGGGTCGAGCACATGGGGAGCACGGCTGTGCCGGGCCTGCCAGGCCAAACCCATCATCGATATCCTTCTCTGGGTCGACGAGTTCGGTTTCGTCGTCAACGACGTCGCTCCCAGGATGGAGGCCGCCGGCTACGACTACTTCCTCCGACCCGCCTTCGGAGACGACGGCCCACGCTATCCATGGTTCATCGGCCGCGATCGATCGGGGAAACGCATCTCCCACATCCACGTAGTCCTCATCGATGACGGCTCGCAGTGGGACCGCATCCTCTTTCGCGACCGCCTGCGTAACCACCCTGACGTCGCCAAAGAGTACGCGGCCCTCAAGCATGATCTAGCCGCTCGGTTCCCCGACGACCGTGAGGCCTACACGCTGGCGAAGACTTCCTTCATCACTCGTGAGACCCAGATCGCAAGGCGGGAGTCGAGG
This sequence comes from uncultured Coriobacteriia bacterium, assembly GCA_963768865.1. GTDB lineage: Bacteria > Actinomycetota > Coriobacteriia > Anaerosomatales > CAVYJL01 > CAVYJL01. The sequence goes on from CAVYJL010000002.1 coordinate 201,936, forward strand.
GCCTAGCCAGCGACGCGGGAGGATTCGCATCCCGGGGCCGCTATGAAGCCGTTATCGCAACAACCACCAAAACAGTATGAACATGCCGAAGAGTGGTTACTGCGGACCGACATAGCGAGCTTGAATCATTGACCGACGAACGTTTGTTCGGTATAAGACGGAAACCATACAGCAACTAATTAGGAGAGCAACTCCTGTCCAGGTTCCATATCAAAACAGACAAGCTCAACATCAACACGGCAAAATGCACCGTATGTGGTAGCTGCGTTGCGGCATGCAAACAGGATGTCCTCAAGATCCCAGGAATCCAGCGCTCTTCCAGTGACCGACATGTCCACGTCGTGAAGCCGGAGGATTGCACCGGATGCCTTGCCTGCGTGAAGGCGTGCCCCGAGGGCGCCATTCATAAGCGCTAGGGATGATAGCGTCAGTCTGTTTGCACCGGGGGCGGCTGGTGCACTCGCTTTGGGCGTCTGGCGTCACCGTCGAATGCGGGCCGAGATATCAACGTGACAAGCGCATCCAGCAGAAGCGACGCACAGCGGTCGGGGCATGCGCGACAATGTAGGCGTTGCGCGGCTGATGCGCCACAACGTTCGACCGAACACCGAGCAGGAGTGAGGACTGCATGACCCTTCGTAGACGCGGTCGGCTTTGGCTTGCACCGGCCATCGGGCTTGTCGCCGTGCTTGCACTCGGCGGTTGCTCGACCCACCCCAGCCCCTCGGGCCCGCAGGCGAAGTTCGATGCCACCGTCGCCAAGGCTGACGCTGCGATGAAGGCCGGTGACGCCGAGACGGCCTTGGAGTTGTACACGGACGCGTTGGCGATCGGTCGCTTGGATAAGTCCGGCGCCGTTGCCAAGCGCCAGGGGAATGCCAAACACCTCGTCTTGTCGCGGCGTATCCTGGCTACCACCGAGCCGTCGGTAGACTCGCTCGACCGCTACGTACAAGTACTGCAGTACGCGTCGGCGGACTCCACCGAAGCGGCTGCCGCGCGCAACGGTCTGGCGCAGAGCCTCGATCAGATGCTTCGGCCGATGGGCGGAGACGTTGCCGCCATCCGAGCCGCTATCAGTGCCAACAAGTCCGTGCGATTGCCGCCGGCCCCGTCGTTGGTGCTCGGCATGAGCGCCGGGTGGCGGTCTTCGGTCGCCGAGGCACCAGGACCGATCGGCCGTCACGCGGTCGCTGCCGTGGACGGACTCGATTCGGCTGCGGCAAAGATCAAGGCCGCCTTCGGCACGACAGACGAGCGGGCAGCGCTTGGGGACCTCACGGCAGCGGACCGCATGCTCGCGACCGCGACCAGTGAGCTGCAGGCGGTGCGCCAAGGCAAGTGAGGCGGGTCCGTCCGTCTAGCCGGTGCATCCCGCAGACGCGACGACGCGCGCGGGCCTACGGCGAAAGGGTGTTGAGATGGCGAAGAACGTCTACATGGTGATCTTCTTTCTACTGATGATCGCCTCGATAGTCGGCGTCGACGTCTTGTTTCTCAGCACGCACTTCGTGGCACGGCTGGTCGTGAACATCGCCATCGTCGTGGTGTTCGCAGCCGTCTACTTCGTGTTCTTGAAGAACCTGTGAGCCAGATGCCGGGAAGGCTGCTGGTCGTCTGTGGGAGTGGCGCAATGCACGCCCGCGCGAAGCGGCCCATCGAGTGGGCTCACGCACCGGCGCATCCAGCTGACGCGGCGACGCAAGGCTGGGCCTTCGGCGACAATGAGAGTGCCGAGCAGCTCAGGCGCAACGACGTCGGGCGCGGGAAAGCGAAAGCAGGATGCTCGTTGATGAGAGGGAATCCCCGTGGCCACTTCTAAGGACTATCCGGTTTCGCTCCTCGAGACGATCCGCGCCCGAGAGGTAGTCTCCCGCTTCCTGAAGCCCACGCCGCTGACCCGCTACGCCGGTCTGTCGCATGCGATCGGCGCGGAAGTCTACGTCAAACACGAGAACCACAACCCGACCGGCAGCTTCAAGATCCGCGGTGGCGTGAACCTGTTGCACCACCTGGCTTCGCAGCGCGTTGCGGGCGTCATCACGTTCTCGACGGGCAATCACGGGATATCCATCGCGACAGCCGCGGCCTGGATGGGTCTTCCAGCGGTGATCGTGGTTCCTGAGGGCAGCAATCCTTCCAAGGTCCGTGCCATCAAAGAGACCGGCGCGGAACTCGTCGAGGCGGGGCGTACTTTCGAGGAGGCCGGCGCCGCGGTTGAGGAGTTGAGCGCGAAGAGAGGCCTCTACTACGCCCACCCGGCCGATGAGCCTCACCTGGTCAACGGCGTCGGCACTGAGTTCCTCGAGCTGATCGAACAGCTGCCCGACGTCGACGCGGTCGTGCTGCCTGTCGGCGCCGGAAGCGAGGCGGCAGCAGCAGTCACCACCCTTCATTCGATCCGGCCCGGGATCGAGTTGTACGCCGTGCAGGCGACGAGCTCCCCGGCAGCGTATCGCTCCTGGAAGGCGGGGAGATCGTCACTGCCGAGAACGAGACCTTCGCCGGGGGGTTCGCTACCGGCCAGGCCTACGACCTCCCGTTCTCGATCTACAAAGACGACCTGGCGGGGTTCGTGACGCTGAGTGAGGACGAGCTCTACTCCGCCATAGCCATGGCGTTCTTCTACACGCACAACCTTGCCGAGGGAGCAGGAGCGTCAACGCTCATGGCGGCGGCGAAGTTGCGTGACCGACTGCGGGGCAAGCGGGTCGTGCTCCAGATGAGTGGCTGCAATGCCTCGCCCGAAGAGATCGCTCGCGCGATCGAACGGCCGGAGTTCTCGGCCGGTCTGGCCTAGACTCCGTCGGTCGGTCGCCGCCAAGCAGCCCATCCGGCAGACGCGACGCGCGCGGTATCCTGGGCGCGAAGGCGGCGCGCAGGTCACGCGCCCGAACGCTGGCCACAACCGAACGGGGGAGCGGCGTGGCAGGCAATGGTCCAGCCTCGGCAGGTGCGACTTCATTGCGTCGAGTGACGTTCTGGTCGGCCCTCTCCACCGCGGTGCTGGCGGCCGTTTCGTTCGCCGTCGCTGTCACCACGCCACCGCGCACCGGACCCTTCGCGGCACCTGGGACGGCCGTCGCCTACCCTTACGCGGAGGCCGCCCGGTTCGTGCCACGCGACTTCATCTGGATGTGGCTGGGGCTTCTGATGATGCTTGCCTACCTGGTCCTCTCGGTCTGTCTCTCACGCAATGCCGAGGGCGTGGCTGGGCTTTGGGGGACTCTCGGGCTGTCCCTGGCGGTGGTGTCCTCCACCGTCATCGCCATCGACTACTTCGTGCAGCTCGAGACCGTGCAGGCTGCCCTGGTCGCGGGCGAGGCCGCCGGTGTCGTCGCGATCACGCAGTACAACCCGCACGGACTGTTCATTGCGCTCGAGAACCTCGGCTTTCTCGCGATGGCGCTCTCTTTCGCGGCTTTCGCGCCTTCTCTCTCGGCCTCACGTCTCGAGCGGGCGACCCGCTGGGTCCTGGTCGCCGCCGCGGTGCTCGGCGTGCTCGCGTTCGTGGGGATGTCCCTGTACTTCGGCACCGCTCTCGAGTACAGGTTCGAGGTCACGATCATCACGATCGACTGGTTCGCTCTCATGGTCGGCGGCGCCATGCTGGCCGTGGCTTTCCGGCCGGCTCGAGCGGCCTAGGAGGGTGCGCACATGAAGGAGCCCGCGAGGGCGGAGAACGAGTAGTCGCGTAGGCTCGCGAGTGGATCGACCCGACTGTTGGGCGCGGCCGCCCTGACTCGATCGGAGAGCAGCGTGCGAATCATCGAGGCCTCCGCGGCCGACCTCGAGACCGTGCTGGGGATCGAGCGACTCGCCTTCGGTGACGACGACGTTGCAGACCTCGTACGCGATCTGGCCGATGACCCCACCGCACGGCCGCTGCTCTCATTGCTCGCGTGGGACGGCGATCTTCCCGTCGGGCACATCATGTTCACCGCCGCACGGGTGAGGGGCGCACAGGACGATGCCGTCGTGTCGATCCTGGCCCCTTTGGCCGTAGTGCCCGACGCCCAACGAAGGGGCATCGGGGGGCTTCTGATCGAGAGCGGCGTCCAGCGCCTCGCCGAGTCGGGCGTCGGTCTCGTCTTCGTGCTCGGGCACCCCGGCTACTATCCTCGGCACGGATTCGAGCCGGCGAGTCGGCTGGGCCTCGCCGCTCCGTACCCCATATCACCCGAGGATGCCTGGATGGTGCGGCCGCTGAGCCCAGGAGCCATCGGCCGGGTTCGGGGGACCGTCGAGTGCGCGGAGGCGCTGGACAAGCCGGAGCACTGGCGGGAGTAGAGGCGATCGGTCCTCATTCGGGCAGGGCACACGTGGCCGGCGCGGCGAGTCAGACGCGCCGCATCGCAGAGTGGGTCACGGTATCGTGCGTAGCGAGCACCCGATGCGACCAGGCGCTAGCGGACAGCAGGGAAGGAGGCCGCGCCGGTGGGAAAGAGGGAGTTCGTATCCCGACAGCTCCGGAAGCCGTCCGGCCTCTATGGTCGCTTCGTCGTCGCGAGGCGCCTGAAGCGAGTGAACGCCGAGATCAACCTGGCCACTCTGGATGCACTGGAGCTGGAGCCGCACGACCGCGTCCTCGAGGTGGGCTTCGGCCCGGGTGAGCTGATGCGGGCGATCTTGCCGCTCGTGCCGGCGGGCTCGGTCTCGGGTGCGGACTTCTCGCCCGAGATGGTGGCATCGTGCACGAGGCGTCTCGGCCGCCTGGGCAGGTCGCGGGGCGTGGACTTGCAGTGTGCCGCGGCGGAATCACTGCCGTTTGACGAGTCCAGCTTCACGAAGGCGTGCACCGTCAACACGCTCTACTTCTGGCCGGACCCGCGGGCGCCGCTGCGGGAGTTCTACCGGGTGCTCTCCAAAGGCGGGAGGCTCGTCGTCGCGTTCAGTCCGCGCGTCACCATGGAGCACGTGCCGGTCGACCGTGGAGTCTTCACGTTCTACGACCCCGAGCAAGTGGGCGCGCTCCTGCTTGACGCCGGGTTCGACTCCGTGCGCATGCAAGGGGGCGGTGGTCCAGGCGGCGAGTTCGTATGCGCGATCGCGGTCAAGCTGTAGGAGAGGCATCGCGCTCAGAGAGGTCTGGCCGGCAGGCGCGGAACCGGCGGTCGTGACCGTAGCCATGGTTGCCGGCCTCGGCCACCCCGACTACCTCGTCGAGATCGAGGCCATCGCGGTCATCCCCTGGTGACGCGACGGGACATCATCCACGTTCCTTGTCCTGGGCGCTGTTGCCGAGGAAGTGGCGGAGCACCTCGTTCACGTAGAGTTCGGGAGCCGTGATCGCGGCGTCGTGATCCTGGCCGGGCATGATCGCGACGCGGCTATCCGGGAGCGACGCTTGAAGCGCCTCGATCGCGGCTCGATACACCGGATCGGTTCGACCGCCCACCAGCAACAGGGTCGGCGTCTTCATGTTCGCGAACCGTGAGGGGTCCAGAACGTAGTCCCTGACGCTCTCGATCTCCCGCAGCATGGTGGGCACCGCCGCAATCCTCGCCGGCCAGTCGGGCAGAGATCTCAGCAGCTCCACTTTCTCGGGCGGCTCTCCACTCACCTCGTACAGCGCGAGCAGGGCCTTTTCCGGGTCACCGGCCTTGACGTAGGACAGGAGCCTCTCGCGGACCTCGGCAGGGTAGGCGACCTCCACCGTCGTGAGCATCGGCGGTTCGTTCAGGATCATCTTGGCGATCCGGGTCGTGAGCAGGGCGGCTTCGAGCGAGCACAGGGCCCCATAGGAATGACCCAGCAAGAAGGCCTCTCCGGGCACGCTCTCGATCATGGCGGCGACGTCTTCGAACTCGCGCTGGATCGCATAGGGTGCCGCGTCCCCGCTCCGGCCCCGGCCTCGCCGATCGACGAGGTAGAGGGTGAAGTGCCGCTCGAGTCCCGGCACTAGGGGCTCCCAGTAGGTATGGTCGATGCCGGTGCCGTGAACGAGCACCAGCGACGGTCCCTCTCCTCGACGCTCGTAGGCGATCCGCGTCCCGTCTCTGGAGACGATCTGCCCCATCTTCAGCCTCCTGCTCCCTAGCGGTTCGTTCCCCGGCGGACGCGATGACGTGCCGGTGACTTCGCGTATCGTGAGTGGCGCACAGCTGACGCGCCCGACGTTGGGCGTGTCCCGGCCGGCGATCGGGGGGTCACATGGTGGATCAGTCTGGCGCAAGCACGGCAGCGGCCGGCTGGCTCGAAGACCCGGGAGGTCGTCACCAGTACCGCTACTGGGACGGCACGGCTTGGACGGACAACGTTGCCGATGACGGGCAGCAGACTCTCGACCCCCTCGCGGCGAATCCCGACTCCGTCGCCGAACTGCGCCGCCGCGAAGCTGAGATCGAGTCCGAGCTCGCCCAGATCGAGGAGCAGCTCTCCCGTGCGGCCGGCTCGTCGAATGACGCGGACTTGGCGAACATCCTGATCGCCGACGTCGAGGAACGGATGCGCGGTACCGGGACCGGGGGAGCGCGATCGCCCATCCTCCGCCGGGGAGAGCTGCAAGCGGAACTCGAGTCGATCCGCGCGCGACTCGCCGAGTTGGATCAGGGCGGCGCGTAGGGCAGGACCGCACGATGCCGGCGATGCTCACACACGGGCGAACGCATGCCTGACCAGCCAGTCCGAGACCAGGTCCATGACCTGAGAATCCACGGGCTCTTTGACCTGCTGCTTGTATGACTTGATCGACGGGACGGCAGCGTCATCCGCGCGCAGCAGGTGCGTCACGTCCGGCACCACGTGTGCCTCGAACTCGGACGGAACCAGACCGGCCATCACGACGAGGTCGGCAGGGTCGACCTGGATGTCCTTGCTGCCGGTGATGGCGAGGACCGGCACGTCGATGCGCGCGAGATCCTCGGCTGGATCGTAGGCGAGGAACTCGCGAAGCCACTTCGCGTTGATCCTCTTGACCAGCTGGACCCGGTACGTGTCCTTGGTCGACTTCTTGATCTTGTCGAACGCCTTGAGCTGCGACTTGCGCACGTCCACGTGGAGAGCGCCGATGATGAACTTGTTGAAGCCGCCCATCCCCGGAACGACCTGCTCTCCCTGCCAGAGCAGGGCATCCTCGCCCCGGCGACCGACTCCGGCCAGCAGGATGGCGCCGGCTATCGGCTCGTGCGCGCCGGCGAGGCGGATGCAGATCGTCGCTCCTTCGCTGTGGCCAAGCGCGAACACGCGCTCGGCGTCGACTCCCGGCTGCGAGCGCAGGCACTCGACCGCCGCGGCCGCGTCGCAGACGTTGTCGCTCAGGCCCGCCGACCAGAAGTCGCCTTGGCTCGCGCCCACTCCGCGCTTGTCGTAGCGCAAGCTGCCGATCCCGTTGCCGGCGAGCCGTGCCGCGAGCTGGCGCATCACGTCGATAGGGAGCTTGTCAGCGTTCTCGTCGCGATCGACCATCCCGGACCCCACGATCAAGAGCACGGCGGGGCACGGTCGGGCCGAGTCCGGGAGCGTCAGCGTCCCCGCCAACGTCAGACCCTCGGAAACGAATGTCACGTCTTGTTGCGTCGTCACTGGGCTACCTCCTCGTCGGAGGGGAGTTGAAGGATCCCCTCGATGATGCGTTGCGCGCGCTCTTTGGCCTCGTCCACGCCGAGCGCCCTTCCGAGCTGGCCGAACATTCGGCCCGAGATGATGAGCGAGACGAGCCCGTGCGCGATGCCCCAAACGCCGGCGTCGACCAGATCGAGCGATGAGCTCGGCGCCTCGGGGAGGAGCTCGAAGACCCGCATGAGCAGCTCGTGGTCCCGGTCGAGCCATCGCCGGCGCAGCTTCGCGCGATCCGGTTCCACCGGCTTGTCAGCGGGGTGCTCGAACATGAGGCGATACATACCGGGATGCTCGATGCCCCAGTCGAGATAGGCGGCGACTCGGCGCCGGAGTGCGGAAGCGGGCGCACAGCCCTCCTCGGCGGCATCTTGTGCCTCGGCGAAGGACTCGAAAGAGCGGTCGATCGTCGCCTGGAGCAGCTCCTCTTTGTTCTTGTAGTAGAGATAGATGGTGGGGCGCGCATAGCCCAGGCGCCCGGCGACCTCGAGCAGGGCGAACTTGTCTGGGCCCTTCTCCTCGACGAGCTCGGCGGTCACGCGCAGGATGTCGCTCGCAAGGCGCGGATTGGGTGGTCGTGTCACGATCGTGCCTCCTCGATTACTGACAGTGTGTAAGTTATAGCACTGAGGAGTGCAACGCAAGTGCCGACCGTTGGCATTTTATAAGGAACTATGTTCAACCAGTGCACTACTGACGGGCCGTCGGTTATGCTCGCCTTGTAGCCGTGCCGAGGCGTCGTAGCGTTGCCGCCCGTGTGGCGCGGACGCTCGGCCTGTCCGAGCAGCGGCTCGCGTAGCGCGGCCTCGGCGCGCGGCCTCGGCCTGAGTGCCGCGCATCGTCAGTCCAGCATGCGCTGAAGGCCGTCGAGGATCGGCGCGAGGCCGTCTCGGCTCACTGCGCCTTCACTCATCGCCGGGCGCATCCCGCGGAGGCGACGATTCGTGAGTGGCTTGCCGTATCGTGGGGGCGCGCAGCTGATGCGCTACAACGTTGGACAGAACCCATGGGGAGGACTCGTGCAGGTCTCCGTCGTTCTCGCGCACCCGGATCCGTCGAGCTTCAATCACGCACTCGCTACGGCGGTGCGCGACGCGCTCACGGAAGCCGGTCAGAGGGTCTCGTTTCACGATCTGTACGCAGATGGTTTCGATCCTGTGCTGCCTGCCGCCGAGGTGTCCTCGGCCTGCGAGCTGCCGGCGGACATCGCCGCATGGTGTGGCGAGATCGCATCGGCACAAGGCATCGTCATCGTGCACCCGAACTGGTGGGGCCAGCCGCCCGCGATCCTCAAGGGGTGGGTGGACCGTGTCCTCCGTCCCGGCGTCGCCTACCGGTTCCTTGACGGCGACGACGGCGAAGGCGTTCCCGTCGGCTTGCTCAAGGCGCGCACGGCGCTGGTCCTGAACACAGCCAACACACCGGCGGATCGCGAAGCGAGGGTCTTTGGCGATCCGCTTCAGCGGACCTGGGAGGACTGCGTGTTCGGGTTGTGTGGCGTCGCGGACATACGGCGTCGCGTGTTCGGCGTCATGGTCACCAGCACCCGGGGGCAAAGGGCCGCGTGGCTCGACGAGGCTCGCTCGCTCGCGTTGGAGTGTTTCGCAGGCTGATCCCGAGGCGTCCGTTTTGGGGTAAGTCGCCTGGTGGCGGCCTCCCTGCGGCTCAGTCCACGCTGCGAACGACGCCGCCAGACGACATCGAGCCGGAATCCGGAGGAAGAATGCCGAATCAAAGCGGACTCATCGACGACATCATCGCCGCCAACCCGGACTGGCGCGGGGCGGCCCTCGGCGTGCTGCGCAGGATCATCCACGACGCCGACCCCGACATCACCGAGGAAGTGAAGTGGAAGCGGCCCAGCAACCCGCTGGGCGCGCCGGTCTGGGAGCACGACGGGATCATCTGCACCGGGGCCATCCTGAAGGAGAGGGTCAGGCTGAGCTTCCCCGCGGGCTGGAGCCTCCCAGACCCGCAGAAGATACTCGGCGCAGTCTCGGAGGGCAACAAGACGCGGATCATCGACCTCTACGAGGGCGACACGGTCGACGAGGACGCGCTCAAAGCGATCGTCCGCGCCGCCGTGGAACGCAACCTTGCCAAGCCGAAACCGGCACGCAAGAAGAAGTAGAGGGTGAGCCCCGGTGCTACGCCGTCTGGCGCAGCCCGATCGTGTTGCCGTCGGCATCGGCGAGGATGGCTACGAGCAGGCCGTTTCCGACGTCGTTGACGTCCTCGGCAATGGTGGCACCGGCCGCGACCAGCCCGGCCACCATGCCGCTGATGTCGTCGACGTCCCAGAACGGCGTGGCTCCCTTCATCCCGCGGTGCGCGCCGTTGGGAACGAGCCCGATCTGCTGGTCCCCGACCTGGTATCCCACGTAGAAGGGCGCGTCCGCAATGGGCTCGACACCCAAGAGGCGGGTGAAGATCGCCTTGGCGCTAGGTAGGTCGGACACCGGATAGAGGATCGTGTTCGCGGCTGTGTCCATCTCGGGGCTCCTCTCTTGCGACGGTCACCAGCGCTTGATTCCCTGGGACGACGGCCCGTCATCCCTTCTTGGGCCCACGGCACGACTCGTTCAAGCTCACCGCCTCGCGGATCAGCGCCTTGAACGCTTCGTCGTCGATCGCATCGCCTTCCTGGAAGTCGATGGCGCGCCTCGCGTTGCCGTCGAGGCACGAGTTGAAAAGGCCCGAGGGGTCCTTCATCGAGGCGCCCTTCAAGAAGGTCACCTTCACGACGGCCTTGTACGTCTCGCCGGTGCAGATCATGCCGTCGTGGTACCAAACCGGGACCCCTCTCCACTTCCACTCCTCCACCACTTCGGGGTCCGCCTGCTTGATCAGGGCGCGGAGCCGGGACAGCATCTCGCCGCGCCAGTCGCCGAGCTCCTCGATCCTGGCATCGATGAGCCGTGCGGGAGACTCGTCCTTCTTCGGGTCGGCCTTTTTGTCCATGTCGTTCTTCCTCCTGCAGGCTCTTCGCCGCTCTGGTCCTCCGACTCTCCGCTTCGGCATCTCGTTCTTTCCCAGGCGTGTGGTCAAGGGGCGCCGCGCCGAGGTCCGCTCCCGGCCGCTGGTCCCATCACCGGGTATATCAGCCCAGACAGCAGCGAAGCTCCTCGGACCTGGGGGACGCACCCCGTGATCGCCCGCCGGCTGACATCGATCGTCATCCTCATCGCCTTCGTCGCGCTCGCGGTGCTGTCGTTTCTGGGGAACCCTCTGCTGTCCGTGGTCTTCATCGTCGTCGCCGGCACCGTGCTCGCTCATCACGCCGTGCGCCTCTGCCCCCGCTGCTCCAACGTCGCGTGCGCATTCAACCCGCGCTTCTCCGGCGGGGCTCCGGCGGACGAGGGCCCTGCCCCCTACTCGGACTTGAGGATCGACTCGGTCGACGGTGGTGCCGCTGCTGCTCACCGGCCCGCTGGCGGTCATCGGAGCGTGGCAATACAGCCCGGTCCTGACCGTGGTGACCGCGGGTGTCGCGGTCTCGGCCCACTTCGTCTTCCGGGAGCTGACGTGCAAGCACTGTGGCAACGACTGCGCCGGCAACTGCAACGCGCAGTATCGGACCTGGAAGGCGGCGCGCTAGGAGGCGGCCATGACAACGCCCGCAGCAATGCCCGCGGTCGGAGACCCGGCCCCCGAGATCGACGCCGAGACTACCGGCGGGGGTCGATTCACACTCTCGGGCGAGCGCGGCAAGTGGGTGGCCGTGTTCTTCTACGTGCGGGCCAACACGCCCGGTTGATGTCACGAGGCCGGCGACTTCCAGGCACACCTGGCCGAACTGGAGTCGCTGAACGCCCTCGTGGTGGGCGTGAGCGCAGACAGCGCCGAGGCTCAGCAGCCGTTCATCGACGCGTTCTCCCTGACCTTCCCGATGATCCCCGACCCGACGAAGAAGATCATCGACGACTACGGCGCCCGCGCCGTCCTGGGGATCGTCGCGAAGCGCAGCACGTTCCTCATCGACCCGGACGGCACGGTCGCCGCCGTCTGGCCCGCAGTCGACATCCAGGGTCACGCGGACGACGTGACCGCGACAATCCGCAGGCTGGCCGAGGCCGCGGCACCCGGGGCGCCCGAGCGGTAGGCCCAAGCGCGCTGCCGAAAGAGGGAACAGTGCCCGCATGAACCTGCCGATCATGCCCCCCGTCGCACCGATGCTCGCGAAGCCCGTGGAGGACATCCCCCTCGGCGAGTTCAGCTATGAACCGAAGTGGGACGGGTTCCGCTCGGTCGTCTTCCGCGACGGTGCCGAGGTCCAGATCGGTAGCCGCAACGAACGGCCCATGACCCGCTACTTCCCCGAGGTCGTTGCGGCGATCCAGTCCAACCTGCCCGAGCGTTGCGTGGTGGACGGGGAGATCGTCCTGCCCGACCCCTCCCTCGGCAGGCTCGACTTCGAGGCCCTGCAGCAGCGGATCCATCCCGCCGAGAGCCGTGTCAGGATGCTCGCCCGCGAGACTCCGGCGCACTTCGTGGCGTTCGACCTGCTGGCGCTCGGGGACCGCGACCTCACCGGCGAGCCGTTCAGAGAGCGACGCCGCGTGCTCGAGGAAGCCCTGGCCGGCGTCCGCCCGCCCATCCACCTCACTCCCGCCACTAACGATCCCGAGGAGGCGCGGCGCTGGTTCGACGAGTTCGAGGGCGCGGGGCTCGACGGCGTGGTGGCGAAGCCGCTCGACGGCACCTACCAGCAGGACAAGCGTGTGATGTTCAAGATCAAGCACGTCCGAACGGCGGATTGCGTGGTGGGTGGCTATCGGCCGTACAAGGGCGATCCGCACGCGATCGGCTCGCTGCTCCTGGGCCTGTACGACGAAGAAGGCGCCCTCGTGAACGTCGGCGTGGTCGGGGCGTTTCCCATGAAGCGGCGCCGGGAGCTCTTCGAGGAGCTCCAGCCGCTCGTCACCACGTTCGAGAGCCATCCCTGGAACTGGGCCGAGGCCGAGTCGGCGACGCGGACTCCCCGAAGCGCCGAATACAGCCGCTGGAGTGCGGGCAAGGACCTGTCCTTCGTGCCGCTCAGGCCGCAGCTCGTGGTAGAGGTCCGCTACGACCATATGGAGGGGGCTCGCTTCCGTCACACCACCCAGTTCGTCCGTTGGCGCCACGACAGAGACCCGCGTTCGTGCACGTTCGCACAGCTCGAGGAGCCGGCGCGGTTCGACCTTTCCAACGTCCTGCGGTGAGGCATCCAGGCGGATCCTTCCTGGGTAGTGCTACGATCGGGGAGTCCGCCGGCTGGAGGGAGGCGACCTTGATGCGCCACATAGCGCCTAGGGCGTTGACGACGCCCCTGTGGTCGTATGCCTCCATTCCGGTGTGCCGCGTCTGACTGGACCGCGGGCACCTCGTCGGAAGGACCCGTGATGTCCGAGACCATCGTTCTGAGCTCCCTGGGCTATTCGCCCCGCTGGCAGGCGCTCTTCGCCGCCCATGCAGGTGGGGGCGATCTGCTGCCCGCCCGCGTGGTGCGCGCGGACCGCGGCAGCGTTCTGGTCGCTTCAGAGAGCGGCCTGCTGCGCGCGAAGCCCTCGGCCGGTCTGCTCAAGGCCGCACAGGGCGCCGCCGACCTGCCCGCTGTGGGCGACTGGGTGGTGCTGCACGCGCCGCCCGGAGCGGACGCGCCGCTGATAGAGGCCGTGCTCCCAAGAGCCAGCGCCATCACCCGCGGGGACCCGGGGGAGTCGTCCGACGCCCAGGTCCTTGCCGCGAACGTGGACAACGTGTTCCTCGTACATCCGATCGACGACGAGCCCAACCTCAGGCGCATAGAGCGCGAACTGTCGCTGGTCTGGGAGTCGGGAGCGGTCCCGGTGATCGTGCTCACGAAGGCCGACGCCTCCGAGTCGCCCGAAGCGGCACGCGCCGCCGTGGAGGCCGTGGCGATCGGATGCGACGTGCTCGTCACCAGCGCGGTCGAGGGCCTGGGGCTGGAACTGTTGCGGCCCTACGTCGCCGACGGCAAGACAGCCGTGCTGCTGGGGCCCTCAGGGGCGGGGAAATCCACGCTCATCAACGCCTTGTTGGGCGAGGATCGTCAGGACACCGGCAAGGTCCGCGTCGGCGACCACCGGGGCCGGCACACGACGGTGGCGCGAGAGCTCATCCAGTTGCCCGGCGGCGGGATCCTCATAGACACGCCGGGGTTGCGCGCGCTTGCTCTGACAGGGTCGGAGGCGGGCATCAGCGCGACCTTCCCGGACATCGAAGAAGCGGCGCGCTCGTGCCGTTTCCGAGACTGCGCTCACGACGACGAGCCGGGTTGCGCGGTGCGTGCGGCCGTCGAGTCCGGCGAACTGCCCGAGGGCCGGCTGGAGAGCTTCCACAAGCTCATACGGGAGGCCGAGGTCGCGGCGATGAAGACCGACGCCCGGCTGCGCGCCGAGGAGGTCCGCAAGTGGAAGATCATCAAGAAGTCCGCCAAGGACTTCGACAAGCGCACGCGCAAGTCGTGATGGCGGGCGCCCGCGCTAGGCGGCGCGAGAGGTCGTAGCGAGGCTCGGCCCGGGATCGACCGCGAACGGAGGAGGCCTGTCGTGGCAGACAAGACGGTGGCTCAGAAGGCCCATGTGAAGCCGGGCACCAAGATCGCGGTGCTGAACCGGGTGTCCGGAGTCGTCGAGTCGCTCGGGCTGCAAGACGCCGCCTTCGTCGACGAGAAGGACGCGCAGCTCGTGTTCCTGTTCGTGAACTCGCGGGCCGAGCTCGACTCGCTGATGCCGCCCGCGGCCGCCGCACTGGCCCCGGGCGCCGCGCTCTGGGTCTTCTTCCGCAAAGGGTCCAAGACCGCCGGACACGACATGAGCCGCAACGACGTGTGGACGCTGGCGGAGCGCATGGACATGAGGCCCTTGGGCATCGTAGGCGTCGACGAAACGTGGTCGGCCTTTCGGCTGCGTGCCGCGGTCGCCTAGTACCCCAGGCTCTCGCCCACGAGAACGACCTTGATGCGACCCTTGGTGGTGGACATCCGAGTCACCAAGAGGTGACCCCGGTGCCGACGACGACGATCACGTTCTTGGGATCGAAGGCGGGGGCCGCCGCCGCCGCTCACTCCGGCGCAGCGATCACGACGGTCGCCTCGGGGTCGTCGTGCAGCCGAAGCCGGACGCGATATCCGCGTTGGGAAGCGAGCCGCTCGGTGGCGTCCATCTGCCGGCGGCTCGTCTCGACCAGCATGCACCCGCCGGCCCTCAGCCACTCGCGCGCGCCGTCGAACAAGCGCCGCTGCAGCTCGAGGCCGTCGGGGCCCCCATCCAGCGTCGGGCGCGGCTCGAAGAGTCTGGCCTCGGCCGGCATGGTGTCGATCTCATCGGTGGGGACGTAGGGCGCGTTGGCAACGATCAGGTCCAAGCCGCCGCGCGAGGTCTCGTCCAGGGCCGCGAACAGGTCGCCGTGGAGCACTTCGCAGTCGTACTCACGCAGGTTCTCTCGAGCGCACGCCACCGCATCGGGCGAGGAGTCGGACGCGATGAGGCGGACCCCGGGGACTTGGGCGGCCACGACGAGGCCCAGGGCACCGCTGCCGCAGCAGATGTCGAGTACGCGCGCCGCGCGTCCGTTCGCGGCGGCGCTCTGTTGCGCGAGGCGGGCGCGCTCGACGGCGCAGTGGGCCAGGAACTCGCTCCTGCGGCGGGGGACGAAGACGCCGGGCCGCACGGCGACCCGAAGGCCGCTGAACTCGGCCCGACCCACGATGTACTCCAAGGGCTCGCCGGCCTGGCGGCGCGCTACCAGTTCATCGAGGTGCTCGGGCGATGTCGCGGCGTCGGCGAGCAGTCGCGCCTCGTCCTCGGCGTAGACGCAGCCAGCCTCGCGCAGGGCTCGGATGACGTCGTGAGGGGCTTCGTCGTGCATGGGTGCTCCGTCCTGTCGCGAGCAGCGCACGCGGTTGGCGCTGGACACGATACTCCTCCCCAGTGAGCCTCGGATCGGCGTCCACCGAGGCGCGACGCCGCGTTGAGGACTCCGGTATCGTGGATCACGCAGCTCATGGGCTGCGAACATCCGGCATGGAGGGCCGCGGATGACGCCGACCGAACTCGAGTCATACCTGCACGACCACATCCCGCTCTCTGCGGCGATGGGGGTAAGGGTCGTCTTGGCGAACGAGGACTCGATCGTCCTGAGCGCGCCGCTCGCCCCCAACATCAACCACCGCGACACCGTGTTCGGCGGCAGCGCCTCGGCTCTGGCGATCCTCGCCGCGTGGTCGCTCGTCCACGTCCGGCTCGCCCAGGCCGGTCTTTCGTGCCGCATCGTGATCCATCACAACTCGGTGGACTACGATGCGCCGCTGTTGGGCGGATTCACGGCCACGTCGCGGCTGGCCGAGCCGGAGTCGTGGGGGCGCTTCGCGCGCACGCTCGAGCGCCGAGGGAAGGCGCGCGTGAGCGTGGTGTGCACGCTGGAAGGCGACGGCGCGGTCTGCGGCAGGTTCAAGGGCGACTTCGTTGTGATGGACACCGCGCGATAGCCGAGCCTTCACCGCCGTGTGGCGAGTGACCGCGCTTCAGGCCATCGTGGTCGTGCCGAGGGTCCACTAGAGGAGGACGACGTGGAGATCGAGCCGATAGGCGTCATCCGTTCGCCGTTTCGCACAAAGGCAGAGTGTCCGATACAGCCGACGTTCGCCGACGAGGCGCGTGGCTGGGTGGAGGTGCTGCCCGAGTACGCTGCCGGCCTGCAAGACATCGAGCTGTTCTCGCACATCTTCCTCATCTACGCGTTCGACCGCGCGGGCGAGGTCGAGCTGGTGAGAGCGCCGTTCCTCGACGACACGCCGCACGGCGTGTTCGCTTCGCGGCATCCGTGCCGGCCCAGCGGGATCGGTCTGTCGATCGTCAGGCTCGAGAGCCGCGAGGATAACCTGCTCATCGTGCGCGGCCTGGACGTCCTGGACGCGACCCCGTTGCTGGACATCAAGCCCTACGTCCACCGGTTCGACGCCATCGACTCGGCGTCGGACGGCTGGGTGGCTGACCGGCCGTGGCGGGGCAAGCCGCCCGATCGCGAGTAGCGCCCCGGGTTTCCTCGTGCGGCCCCAGGGCATCATCGCCCCAAGGGAGCGAGCCCGACCGCATCGGAGGCGACGGTTCATGGCCACGTCGGAAGCCACGGTCGACCCGGCTGCTGCGATCCGCAGGACGATAGGCCGCATCCTTCTGGGCGTCTGCTTCGCGCTGCTCACGCAGTTCATGCTCGGGATGGTCGTCAACCTCTTCATCACCGTGTCCAGGACCCACCCTGGCGCCGGGTATGCGGACTACCTCGCCGGAGCCACGGTCAGCGTGGAATGGGCTCTCGTTCACATGTGGCCGTACCTCGCCCTGCACGTGCTGTTGGGCCTGACCCTCGTGATCCTGAGCCTGACGTTCTTCATCCGCGGGCTATTGGCGACTCCGAGGAACGCGGCACTTCTCGTCGCGGGCGGCACCGGCGTGTTCGGGGCGCTGCTGGCGGCCGGCGACGGGATCTACTTCCTCATCCACCCCGACTTCGACGTCGCCTCGATGCTCATGGCGACGGGCTTCGCGATCGCATTGGGCGCCGTGATCGTCCAGATGTACTTGGTGAGGCGTCCGTCCTAGTCGTGCAGGCATCTCGCGGCGGACCGTGAATCCCTCAACGGGGACGACGTACGTTGAGCACGCCCGCACGGACGGCATCCGGCATTCTCTCTCAGCCCACCCGCAAGAAGCCGGACCTCGGCCAGGCAGCGAGGCTTCGTGAGGGGAGAGGCGATGGCGGCCGAAGACCAAGACTTGTTCCGTCCGTTCCGCTCGGCCAAGGCGCGCGACCGGTTCCTGGACTACTACGCTGCGGCCGAGCGGTCGTGGCCGCTTGAGTCGGAGACGAGGTCGGTGAGCACAGCCGTGGGCACGACGTTCATGCGGATCAGCGGGCCCGAGGACGGCGAGCCTCTCGTGCTGATCCCGGGTGCGAACTCGACGTCGCTGTGCTGGGCCCCGATCGTCGGCACACTGTCGGAGAGATACCGCACCTATGCGTTCGATGCCATCTACGACATCGGTCGCAGCGTGTCGTCGCTGCCCATCCGGAAGTCCGAGGACGTCACGGGGTGGCTCGACGGCGTCTTCGACGAGCTCGGGCTCTCAAACGGCGTCAACCTGATGGGCCTGTCGTTCGGCGGATGCACCGCGGCGGAATACGTCCTGCGTTCGCCGCGGCGGTTGGCCCGGTCGGTGTGGCTCTCGCCCGCGGGTCTGGTGGGCCAGGTATCGCGGGACTTCATGCGCCACGTCCTGCCGTGCCTGGTCCCGACGCGGGCCACGGTGACCGGCTTCGCTCGGTGGCTCATGCCCGACCTGGCCGCGTCGGACCAAGAGGCGTTCGACGACCTCGCCGAGGGACTCGTGCTCGCGGCCAAGTGCAAGGGCCCGATGACGCCCACGCTTAGCGGCCTGCTCTCCGATGAGCAACTGCGCGCCGTGGGCGTGCCGGTCCTCTACATCGTTGGAGAGAACGATCGCGTGTGCGAGGACCCCCGCGGCGCCGTGGAACGCGCGAACGCGGGCGCGCCCCATATCGAGACGATGCTCGTCCCCGGCGCGGGGCACGAGGCCTTCGCCCTGGAGCCGACGCTGGTGGGCGACAGGGTGCTGCGGTTCCTGGACGAGTGACCCTCGCCCGCCGGCGCGTCGGTCCGCGGTGACCGGCGGCTTTCGCGTATCGTGATGCGTGCGCCTCGGCGCGCCTGGAACGGGCCTCTACGCACAAGGGGGAGCGGTGGAGTTCGCTGAGTTGCGCCAGGGCATCGTCGATGAGGAGCAGCTGAAGTGGCTGTCCATCTTCTACTGGGTCCACGGCGGCGTCATCGCGATGTACGCGCCCATCGCCCTGATCTACGTGATCTTCGGGATCGTGATCACGATGGTCCCGTCTTCCGGCGCCTCCGCCCCGCCTGCGGCGTTCGGCTTCATGTTCGCCGGGATCGCCGGCGTCGTCTTCGTGGTCATGGCGGGGATGGCCCTGCTCACGATCCTGACCGGGTTCTGGCTGCGGCGCCGCCGGAATCGCATCGTGTGCCTGGTCGTGGGCGCGCTGTCGTGTCTCTCGATCCCCTACGGGACCATGCTGGGCGTGTTCACGTTCATCGTCCTCGCCAGGCCCTCGGTGGCGGCTCTCTTCGGTCCCCGCGGCGTTGCCGAGCAGTAGACGGCAAGATCGGAGCCTCATGGCCATCAAGCTCGACCCGCAGACGGAAGAGTATCTCCTCGGCTCTATCCGGCAGTTCTTCACGGACGAGCTGGACGAGGACATCGGGGACCTCAAGGCCCGCAGCGTCCTGGACTTCTTCATCCGCGAGATGGCCCCCAGCGTCTACAACCAGGCCATCGCGGATGCCCAAGAGTCCCTCGAGCGCGCGGTATCGGACCTTCCCGGCGTGAGGTACGAGCCGGAGTTCGACTTCTGGAAGAAGCGCTAGGTCATCCCATCTCGGCGTCCAGCGCCTCCACCATGCGCGCGAGCGTGCGCACGGTGTTGGCGTTGCGCAGGGTCATGCGGCGGTACAGGTCGGTGCTCAGCAGCTTGCTCATGCCGGAGCGCGTGACGTTGGGGCGCTCCACGCGCCAGATCGCGGCGCCCGGGGCGAACAGGACCTCGTCGATCCCCGGCTTGATCGTGAGCTGCCCCGCGACCTCCGCGCCGGTTCCAGCGTCAGGCAGGAAGAGCACGTAGCACCTGGTGTCGCGGTCGTCGGCCCAATCCTCCGGCAGCGTGCGCAGGACCTCGGCCAGGTTGGCGGAGTCGCGAAGCGACACGCGCACCCGGAAGCCGAAGTCGTGCTCGATCGCGTCCTCGAGAAGCGTCGTCAGAGCGGCATCGTCGAGCGGCGGAGCGCCGAACACCACGTTGCCGGAATTGATGTAGGTGGACACGCGGAGCATGCCGGCGCGCTCGAACGTGGCCTTCAACGCGGCCATGCTCACCTTGTTCTTGCCGCCTACGTTGATGCCGCGGAGCAGCGCCAGATACACCATGGGCCCATCGTATCAACCGGTGCGCTCCGCCGACGAGGACCGGCCCGCCGGCAGAGCGGCTGGTTCTTCGCGGACGACGGGTGAACGGCCCGCTCGCGAGGTGTCCGGCGCAGTCGCGGGTATGCAGGAAGGCGACGACACCCCTCGGCCAGTGAG
Organism: uncultured Coriobacteriia bacterium; assembly: GCA_963768865.1. Lineage (GTDB taxonomy): Bacteria > Actinomycetota > Coriobacteriia > Anaerosomatales > CAVYJL01 > CAVYJL01. The sequence goes on from CAVYJL010000002.1 coordinate 221,672, forward strand.
GTAGCCGGTGTCCTCGGAAGACGCGCAAGGGATCCCCTTCTACGACACGGAAGGTCGCAGGCACGTCGTGTCGCGCGACTACTTCGCCTGCACCATCCTGCCCGACCAGTTCGAGCAGGCTGACGACGACGCGGACAGGCTCTACGGCGTGATAGTGATCGCCCTGACCGACGGCTTCTTCGCCGAGGCCCTGGAGCCCGCGCGCCACCTCTTCGTGATCGATCCCGACGAGGAACGCGCCACCAACGTCTTGGGCATCGCCCTCATGCGAACCGGTGGGCTGGACGAGGCGGAGAAGCTCTACCAGGAGTACCTGGCCAAAGAGTGCCCGTCCGGCGTCATCTTCACGAACCTCGCCAAGATCTACTCGAGCCGAGGCGAAGACGCACGTGCCGAGCGAACGCTGTGGACCGCTCTGCAGGTGGACCCGAACCAGGACGCCGGGCTCAAGTGGTGGGGCGCTATCCACCGCGAGCGTGGCGGCGACCAAGGCTACTGGGAGGCGATGCGCTCGGTCGCCGAGCTTCCCGGGAGCTGGCGCGCCCAGCTGTGGCTCGCGCGCAAGCAGCTCAGCGAGGGTGACAGCGCCGGCGCAGTGGCGACCTACCGTGAAGTGCTGCCGGCGGCGGTCATAGACGGTGAGGCCCTCACGATGATCTCGGGTGACCTGGGCGATCACGGATGCTCGCGAGACAGCCTCGACCTCGTGGGGCCGGTCTACGACCCGGTGACGCATGGTCCGTACCCGGGGCTGAACCTCATCCAGGCCTGCATCGAGACCGGCGACAAGGCTCGCGGGCGCGAGCTGCTGGGATCGGTGGAGTCGTTGAGGCGCTACGACCTCGTGGAGTCGCTGGACATGTTGAGGGAGCTGCTGGACTAGTCGCGCGAGGACCGGGCGGCCGGGGGAGCCGGCGCCTCCGTGAGCCGGGGTACCTACATGGGGTAGCCGGCGGTCCGGGGAGGCGATCATGGGGGACAGCATCGAGACGGAGGACGGCCCCAAGCTCCACGTGCTGTTCGTGTGCAGCTACAACCGGATGCGCAGCCCCACCGCCGAGGCTGTCTTCAGCGACTATCCCGGCGTGGAGACGCTGTCCGCGGGGACGTCGTCGATAGCCCAGGTGGAGGTGTCGTCCGAACTCATCGAATGGGCCGACGTCATCTTGGTCATGGAACCCGCGCACCGCCACCTGCTCCGGGAGCGGTTCGGCCCTCAGCTCAAGGGCAAGCGGCTCGAGGTGCTGGGTATCCCCGACCTGTTCCCCTACATGGACCCCGAACTCGTGCGTATCCTGCGTGAGAGAGTGCCCCCGCACCTGGTCGGTGCGTCGTGAACGGGGCGCCGGTCTCTGGCCCGGGCGCTCGCGCGACGCCGGTTCCGGCCGCCGGCCCTACCCGCTGCCGGCCACCGGCGTTTACGCTGTAAGTGCGACGAGTCCGCACCGGTCGGGAGACGCCGATGGCTTTCACCCTGGAGACCGTGCTCCCCTGGGGCCGCTCCTTGGACGAGTACCGGCACATCTTCTCGCTCACGGACGAGGATCCGGCCTCGGCCATCCGGGGCTGTGGCATCGAGGTCGCGCTCGAGGCCGTTCCCTACGAGTCCCACAGGGGCGCCCACCACATGATGCGCATCAGATCGCCGAGGTAGCCGTGCATGACGAGGGCGACCACCAGGCACGCTGGGCGGCCGTCGCCGTTGCCTCGGCCGGCTTGTTCCTCGTCTGGCGCGCCACGGTAGGGGCCTCCCTGTACGACGACAGCTACTACGTGGTGACGGCGCTGCGCTTGGCGCACGGCGCGCGCCCGTTCGTGGACGAGCTCGCAGTGCAGGGAGTGGGCCAGCTCGTGAGCGCGCCGTTCGTGACTCTCTGGGACCGCGCGGTGGGGCTCACCGGTCTGGTGCTGGCCGTGCGGTTCTACTACCTCGCTCTGGCGGGCCTCGTGGGACTTGCCGCGTGGCGCTGCCTGCGCCCGGCGTTCGGCGCGCTGATACCTGCGTTCGCGCTTTGCGCGCTGGTGCTCGCGCCGCCTTACCACGTGCTCGAGCCCAGCTACAACACCGTCGCGGAGCTCGTGCTCGTGCTCGCGGTCAGTGCGGCGTTCGCAGCGCTGCGCGACCGGCGAGCCGCGCTCGCGGCGCTGGCCGGGACTCTAGCGGGTCTCGCCGCAGTCACGCATCCGGCGCTGGCGATCGCGGCCGCGGTGTTCGTGCTGACCTTTGGCGTGCTCGCGCGCGATCGAGCGCTCGCGGGCGCCGCGGCGGGCGCGGCGCTCGTCGTCGTCGCAGTGGCCGCGGCCTGGGTGGTGCTGACCGTGCCGGCCGCGGACCTGCAGCGGGCGCTGGCCTATGCCGCCGTGTCGGTCCAGGGTCAGGCGACCCCCTTGAGGCATCTCGCCTCGCTGGCCGGGAAGGCGGTCGCGTCGCTCGCGGGGCCGCTCACCTGGCCTATGTGGGGGCTCGCGACCCTGGCGTGTGTACCACGATTCCGAGGGCGGGCGGCGGTCTCGGCGCTGGCCGTCCTTCCTGCCGCCGCCGCCCTTCCGGGCGCCGTGTCTCTCGCGCGCGGCGACCACTTCTCGTTCGGGGTCTTCGCTCCCGCCTGGCTCACCCTCTTCGTCCTGGGGGCCGCGGTCCCGGTGATCGCGGCGGTCGCGAGGCGGGAACCGGGCACGGACGCGGTGGGGCGCCTGCTCGTATCGGCGGCGCCGGCGTCGCTGGTGGGCGCGGCGACGGTGGCGTGGGTCACGAACGCGTCCTGGAACCGCGCCGTGATCGTGGTCCCGCTTGCGGCTGTGGGCCTGGGCGTCCTGGTGGGCTGGGGCATCCTGCTGCGGCGGGAGGGTGGCGAGCGGACTCTGCTCGCCGGCGGAGCGCTCACCCTCGGCATCACGGCGGCGCTTCTCACCGCCACCGTATGGGCCGAGTTCCAGGGACCGGCCGAGGCAAGGGTCGATCATGGGGCCTACGCGGGGATCGTCGTCACCGCCCGGCGCTCGGCGCAATTGGGGCAGCTGGAGTCCGCCGGGCGCCGGTACGTGGGACCCGAAGAGACGGTGCTCTTCGTTGGGGAACCGGAGGGCTACCTGCTGGTGGGAGGACGGATCGACACCCCCGCCGTGTGGCTCGTCCCCGGGCCGGGGGACGGGGCGATCCTCGCCGGCTTGCGAGCCCGTGGCGCGATGCCGGACGTCGTCTTCGTGGACGGCACGGGGGTCGAGCAGCTGGGCGGGTGGCGTCGGGCCTCGGCGGTGGATCCTCTCATCGCTCGGGTGACGTCGGAATATGACCGGGTGGGCCAAGCGGCGGGCTTCACGATCTACCGTCGCCGCCAGCGGTCCTGACCGCGCGTCAGCCGGGCCTCGGCGCCCGCCCATCGGGAATCCCTTCGCGCTCGGCGTCCCTCTGACGATGCTCCGAGTGTCACAAACGTGCTTCTACGGTGGGATTTCGCCCGCTCGTCGCCATCGGCTGGGACGACCGGGAGCGTGAACGCGGTAGGGGGACAAGACGGTGGACCCGCAAGAGGGAGCGGTGAGCGACATGAAAGGTCCCAACAGCGGTCGGATCGCCCGAGCCATGGTCTTCGTGTTCGCGACGGGGGCGATCGTCGCGATGCTGGCGGGAGTGGCGCATGCGGGCGACAGCACCGCGACCGCGACCCTTTCCGGCGGGAGCCTGTACGTGAGCCAAGAGCTCGCCCCCGGGTCGTTCTCGGGGAGCCTCACCGGCGCCGCCCACCAGTTGACCGGCACGGGATTCAACGGCTTCAACATCACGGATGCCCGCGCCAGCGGCGTGGGCTGGGAAGTCACCGTGCAGGCAACGCAGTTCATCAACGTGACCCATGCAGGCCACGACATCGCGCTCGACTCGTTCACGATGCCGCACCTGTCCGTCGTGGGAGAGTCGGGAAGCTCACCGGTCCCCGGCACTCTGGGCCCGGCGGCCACGATCGACACGGGGACCTCGGGCGTGCAGATGGCCGCCTGTGACGCGGCCGGTCAGGGCATGGGGGTCTACGACTTCACCGCCGCCGGCGCCGACTGGAAGCTGGACATCGCGGCCGACCAGTATTCGGGCAGCTACGACAGCACCGTGACGCTGACCCTGTCCACGCTGGCCTTCTAGAGCCATGCGCGCGCGGGCTCACGAGGCGCGGGTCTCGCAGGGCGTCGGATCGGGTGTCACGATGCCGGGCAAGAGCATCGCCGGCCGAGGGCGGGGGCTTCTCTCCCGGGCGGCGATCGTTGGATCGTTCTTCCTAGCCGCGGCTCTCGCGACCGGCGTGGCGGCCGCTCAGGGCATCGGCTTCTCCGCCGGCCCGGCTCCCGGCACCTCGGACGCCGGTCTGGGCTTCTATCGGCTCGCTGCGAGCCCCGGCGCGATCGTGCACCGCACCCTCGTGGTCTCGAACCCCACGGGCGTCGCCAAGCACGTGCGCCTCTCGCCGGTGGATGCGGGCGCGGCGGTCTTCGGGGGCGTCGCCTACAGCGACAGTGACGCGATCACCAAGGGAGCCGGCAGCTGGGTCTCCCTCTCCACCACCGAGGCCACGCTGCCGCCCGGCGGCCGGGTCCGGGTCCCGTTCACGGTGACGGTGCCTACCGAGACGGCCAGCGGCGTGCACGTGGGCGGGATCTCCGTGTGGGAGCCGTCGGCCGCGACCGCTTCGACGTCCGGGACTGGCACGGCCGTGTCCACCACCATCACCACCGTGTCCCGAATGGTGATCACGGTGGCGGTCACCCTGCCCGGTCCCGCCGAGCCCGAGCTCAAGATCGGACCGGTCAGCGCGAAGGTCCGGTCGCAAGGCATGTATCTCGTGATGGGGATCGCCAACTCGGGCACCGCGCTGACCAGCGGCGACGGGACGGTGGCCGTGCAGGAGGACGGCTTCTCGGCCCGTTTCCCGCTGGGCACGATGGTTCCCGGCTCGCAGACCGACTATCCGGTGAAGTGGAGCCTGGATCCGGCGCAAGGGACCTACCACGTGACCGTGGAGGTGACGTACGCGAACGGGAGCAAGGTTGCGCGATGGTCCGGCCCGATCAGCGTGACGGCGTCGGACACCGCCGCGCTGGCCAAGGGCGTCCCAGGCGGCGGGGGAGCGGCGGGGGTGGATTGGGTCCGGCTGGTCTATGCCTTCATCGCCGCCGCGCTGCTGATCATGACGGCGGCATTGGCGATAGGTTGGGGCCTCGGGCGCAGATCCGCCAGAGTCTCGAAGGACGTGACGCCACGCGCGTAGGGAGCGAACGTCTCCGGCTCCCGTTTGGCGTCCGAAAGCCGAGCTCCGCCACGGCACGGAGCCTCGGCTGGAATGCAGGTGCTCGTGCACGACCACACGCGACATGACCGTGAGGCGCGACGAAGCGAACACACTCCGTCCACTCGCCGAGGACCTCCGAGGCGACTCGAGAGGCGGGTCGCGGGCATCCTGACCGTCACGGCCGTGCTCGTCGCGATAGGAACGGGCACCGCGTGGGCGCTGCTCACGTTCTTGTCGATCAACGCGCCCACCGACCTGCACGTTAACGCGACCGCGAGCTACCAGGCGAGCTGCCTGGCGGCCGTGTTGGACCGGGTGGACCAGGCCGTGTTCACGTTCCCCGCCAACACCGACGTGTCCGGGGCGACCGCCACCGTGTCCCGGGGCACCCCGACCGCGACTGTGGACAACGCCAACCACAAGGTCACGGTGGACGTGTCCGGCGGCACGTTCGTGGTGGCAGGCACGTTCACGGTCACGGTCAACAACGTCGTGAACCCCTCCGAGCCCGGCTCGTACACCTACCACGTAGTGATCTCGGGCAGCCTCAACCAGGTGAGCGGCGACAGCTCGTCGTACACGCTCACCGCCAACTCGACCACGCCGGCGGTGGGCCCGGTGTCGCTGGGGAGCTCGACCGAGAGCGTGACCACCACCACGACCGTCCCGGTCAAAGTGGGCTCCTTGGGCCGGCTCGAGGCCAGCGCGACGCCCGGCGGGACCACGACCCCGAACAGGATCTACATCGGGTTCCCCAGCGGATACACGGTGCCGGGCAGCCCCTCGGCCTCGTCGGTGACGGTCAACGGGACGGCGCTTTCCGCCGCGCCCACCGTGTCGGGGCGCCAGGTCACGATCAAGATCCCCACGGGTGTGAGCGTCGCCGCCAACACGACGGCCACGGTGGTGTTCCTGCCGTCCTTCGGCATGGCCAACCCGGCGGCCGGGTCCTACACGGTCAGGGGCACGACCGACGCGGAGACCGGCGTGGGCACGAGCGCGGCCTATGCGAGCACCTCGGCACCGACCACCCTGACGGTGACGTCGGCGAACCAGCCGAGCGCGGCGTTCGTGCTCCAAGGCGAGGGCAGGGCCGTGGACGGCTTCACGATGCAGCGCAACGCGAGCTCGGCCAGCGTCACGGTGACCTCCACGACCGTGGAGGACACCGGCACCAGCCCCGCATCCACGGTGAGCGGGGTGGACGTCTACCGTGACGACGGCGACGGGCACTACGGGCCCGCCGACACGAGGCTCAACAGCGTGGCGGGGACGTTCACCGGCTCGAGCGCGGTAGTCACGTTCACGGCGGGCGAGCCGGTCACGACCAGCTCGCAGCAGTACTGGGTGGTGTACACGTTCGCGGGCGCGGCGGCCGACGGGGCCACCGCCTGCTCTCGCGTGGCGGCAGTGGCCGATGACGCCACGACGCTGGCCAACGACGCGGTCGTGGGCAACACGATGACCGTGGACGCCGCCTCGCCGGTCGTGTCGGTGACGGCGCCGGCCGCCGACGGGACGATACTGTTCGGGTCCATCCCGCCGTACACGATCACCGGCACGGCCACCGACACGGTGTCCGGCGTCACGTCGGTCACGGTCGAGATCCAGCGCGCCTCGGACTCCCAGTGGTGGGACGGCGTGGGCTGGCAGGCCCTGGAGACGTCGGTGTCCGCCTCCACTTCCAGCGCATGGACCGCTTGGAGCTACTCGTGGGACTTCACCCCGTCCTCCCAGAGCCTCACCGATACCTACACGATCACCGCCTACGGCCACGATGACGTGGGTCTCACCGGCTCGGCGACACGCTCGTCGATCCGGATCGACAACGTCCCGCCTTACACCGTATCGGCCGAGTCCGTGGACACCACGCACGTTGACATGGTCTTCTCCGAGGCTCTCGCGACCGCCACCGTGGATCCAGCCGATTTCTCGATAGAAGGCCTGTCGGTGAGCGCCGCCGAGCTGCAGCCCGGAGGCGCCACGGTGCGCCTCACCACGTCCTTCCAGACGCCCGGCGAGAGCTACGTCGCGACCGTGACGCTGGGCTCGGTCACGGACGTGGCCGGCAACGCCAACGTGGCGCCGAACTCGGCGGGTCTTACCGGGGCCGGCGCGCTCGTGCGGATCGCCTCGGCGAACCAGCCGGCGGGGACGTGGGCGACGGCGAACGCCGTGCTGGCCGTGGACGGGTTCACGATCGAGAAGGTCGCGGGGCCGGACACCGCGGGCGTCAAGCAGGTCACCGTCGAGGACACGGGGACGGCGACGTCGTCGGACGTGGACCGCGTGTGGGTCTGCCGTGACACCGACGGGAGCGGCCACTACGACCCCGGCGTGGATGCCACGCTCAACGCGTCCCCGGCCTCGTTCGTCTCTTCTGCGGCCACCGTCACGCTGGACACGACCGAGACGGCCGGCGCCTCGCAGCAGTACTTCGTGGTGTACGGGTTCTCCTCGGGCGCGACGGACGGCCGCGTGGCGACGAGCATGGTGGTCACGGTGACCACCGACGCGTCGGTCTTGCAGATGGCGACCCAGCGCGGCGACCCCTTCACCATCGACACGCTGCCGCCCGGCACGCCTACGGCGTACGCGTCCGCCGTATCGACCAGGGCCATCGAGGTCACGTGGACCGCCGTGACCGACGCGACGTCCGGGCTCGACTACTACGCGGTGCGGCGAGCCGCGGACGACTCGCTCGTGACCACGACGACGTCCACGGAGACGACGGTGACGGGGCTCGATCCCGCCACGAGCTACGGGTTCTACGTGGCTGCGGTGGACAGTGCCGGCAACGTCGCCCGCAGCGCGACCGTGACGGCCACGACGTACGCCACGGACCTGTTCATCAGCCAGGATCTTCCGCCGGCGCGTTCAGCGGGACCCTCACCGGCTTCGCCCAGCAGCTCACCGGGACCGGGTTCGAGAAGTTCCAGGTCACCGACGCGGCCGGTCTGGGATGGAACGTGACCGTGCAGTCCACGCCGTTCGTGAACGGCGACCTCACCGGGCACGACATCGCGGCAGGCTCGTTCTGGATGCCCCAGCTCACCGCCCAGCCGGTAGGCGGCAGCCCGCCGGCGCCGACCGGGTCCATGACGACCTCGGCGACGATCGACGGCGGGGCCGCGGTGCTCGTCGAGAACTGCGACGTGGGCCAGGGCAAGGGGATCTACGACTTCTTGGCCCGGGGCGCCCTGTGGGGGCTCGACATCACGGCCGGCCAGTACGCGGGCAGCTACGAGGCGACCGTCACCATCACGCTGTCCACCGGGTTCCGATAGGACCGGCGCGCCCGGCGGGCGGGGGCTCGGACCGGCCTTTGCGTCGGGCGCTCTCGCGGCGTATCCTCACGGCTCCGGAACCGAGACCGAGACCCGACCATCGTGAGGCGGGTACCCGGGAAGGGAGACAGCGATGCGACGCACGATGCTTGGCGGCAAGCTGCATCGAGCCACGGTCACCGATGCGAACCTCGACTACGAGGGCAGCGTGACGGTAGACGAGGACCTGCTCGACGCCGCGGACATCCTGGCCGGCGAGGCCGTCGAGATCTGGGACGTCACCAACGGCGCCCGCCTCACCACCTACGCGATCGCGGGCCCGCGCGCCTCGGGGACCGTGTGCGTCAACGGCGCGGCGGCGCATCTCGTGAGCGCGGGCGACCTCGTGATCCTCGCCCACTTCGTCTCCATGGACGATGCCGAGGCCCGGACGTGGCGGCCACGGGCCGTGTTCCTCGACGAGCACAACCGGGTCGCGGAGCGCCGCGCCGAGCGCGCGCCGGTCGCCGCGCACGGCTGAGGGCGGGCCGCGCCCCTCGCCACCAGCCTGTTTGGGCGGTAAGTCGCGTATGGCGTCACGGCATGAACGGTGCTACTCTACTCGGGCTGTTCTGAAGGCCTCCGGTCGGAAACCGCGGGCCATTGATGGAAGGTGACTGCGATGCGCCAGGGAATCCACCCCGAATACACCGAGACCGTCATGAAGTGCTCCTGCGGGTCCACGTTCACAACGCGTTCGACCGCCGGCGGCGAGCTGCATGTCGAGCTTTGTTCCGAGTGCCACCCGTTCTACACGGGCCAGCAGAAGTTCGTGGACACCGGCGGACGCGTCCAGCGTTTCTCCGACAAGTTCGGCGACGCCGGTACCGCCACGCTGGAGAAGGAGGCCGCGGCTCGCGAGGCGCGCCAGAAGGCCGCCGAGGAGGCCGAGGCCAAGGCTCGCGAGGCCCGCGCCGCCAAGGACGCCGCCAAGCTCGAGCGCCAGAAGGCCGCCGACGAGAAGGCTGCCAAAGACGCCGCCAAGGCTGAGAAGGACGCCGCCAAGGAGGCCGCCAAGGCCGAGCGCGCGGCCGCCGAGACGCACGAGCGCGCCGCCGCCGAGGACGATGCCGAGGCCGCCGAGGCCGGCGAGATAGCCGAGGCTCCGGCCACCGAAGAGGCCGTCTCCGAGGAAGCCGTCGCCGAGACCGCCGAGGCAGAGGCGCCTGCGGAGGCCGAGACCGCCGAGACCGCCGAGGCTCCTGCCGAGGCTCCCGAAGAGGGCACTGAGGAAGCGGCCGAGTAGCCGCTCCGCCGAGGGGGAGTCGAGCGTCTCGCTCACCCCTTACGCACAGGTCCGTTCTGGAAGGCCGCCGGTGATCCTGGCGGCCTTCTTGCGTGCGAGGGTGTTGTCGGGTTCGGCCGGGCCGGAGTAGTCTGACCGCCAACGCGACCCGGATGTCGTTGACGCCCCCCGTCGAATGGACACCATGGACGAGCGACTCGATCACGAGCCGTCTTCACAGACATCGGACGAACCGGCTGCCGAGCCGGGCCTGCTGCGCCGCGTGCGCCGTTCGAGCCCACGGATCCGCGTGATCGCGGGTGTGCTCGCCGCCGCGGTCCTCGTCGGGCTCCTGCTCGGTGCCGACGCCGGCGCCTCGTCCTCTGTGGTGTGCAACACGTGCCACGAGATGCAGCCGTGGGTGGCGACCTGGTCCACATCCTCACACGCGAACGTCGCGTGCTCGGCATGTCATGGGACGGCGCGGCCCTGGTACGGTCAGCCGCTCTCGATGATGGAGCGCGGCGCCAAGCTCGGGCGTGACGTGAGCGCCCATTGGTCCGGCTCGACCAGCCAGGTGGCCACCTCCGTCCCCGCGCTGGGCGTGACGGGGAACGTGCAGGACTCGGCCTGCCTGCAATGCCACGACCTCTCGCGCAAGGTGACGCCGCAGTTCGGCGTTCAGATCGATCACCAGGCTCACGCCAAACGCAACGGGCGCTGCGCGTCGTGCCACCGTTGGACGGCGCACGCGCGCACCGAGGCCGCCGACCGCGGCTCGGCGATGATGCTGGCGTGCTTCGACTGCCATGGGCTGTCCAAGACCGCGAAGGCGCCCGGCCGCTGCGACTTCTGCCACGCCAAGGGCACGGATCTTCGTCCGCCCAGCCATCGCACCGGGACCTGGCTGGACACGCATGGGCCCATAGCGCTCAAGGACCGCAAGACGTGCCTGATGTGCCACCAGGCCTCGTTCTGCTCCGACTGCCACGTGCTGGACATGCCGCACCCGGCCGGCTGGGCCGGCAAGGGGACGCCGCTCCACGCGGCGGTGGCCAAGCAGGAGCCGCAGGTTTGCACGCGCTGCCACAAGGGCGCGACGAATCTGTGCAACATGTGCCACCATCCCGCGTTCGACGCAAACAAGGGCCCGTGGGTGCAGCAGCACCCCGCCATGGTGGCCGCGACCGGCGTCGCGTTCTGCTTCAAGTGCCACACCGCGTTGTTCTGCTCCGACTGCCACGCCAAGCGGCCGAGCGAGTAAGCTGCGCCTTCCCGGCTCCCTCGAGCCCGGGCTGCGCGGCGACCCGCCCTTCGGAGGGTAGGGCACGACGCATCCGCATCCCCTCCAGCGGCCCTGCCGAGGTCGCGATCGGGCCTCGGCAAGCCTTCATGCTGGGGGTTTGGCGCTAACCCAATCCTAACGGGACCTCAATCGCCCCAAAACCCATTAGGGCGTTCGAGGGTCGATACTTGGGGCGGTATCGATTCATGTTCCGTAACGTGGACTCAAGGTGGTGTCGGCCCCATCGCTTCCCCGGCTACATATCGAGCCGCCAGGCGTGCGCTCGTGGCATTCCTCCTCCTGGCGGCGGTCTTCGTTCTCGCGTCGGTGGCGCCGGCGATGGCGGGCCAGGCCTCTACCGGAGAGCTGCTGTTCTACCCCTGCACGAGCTGCCATCCGCTCAACCCCGCGGACGTGGCCTCGGGCGCCAGGGTCCTGCCCAACCACTTCAAGGGCCACCAGATCGTGCTCGTGGGTCACGACCAGCTCGGAGCCGGGAACGCCGCGTGCCTGGTGTGCCACGACGACCCCACTCGCAACCCCGGGATGCTCAAGGCGGCCGACGGCAGCCTTATCCCGATCACCGGCGACGTCTCCAAGGTCTGCTTCCGCTGCCACGAATCCAAGTACAAGGAGTGGAAGGCGGGGACCCACGGCCGCAACCAACCCAAGTGCACCGCCGCGGGATGCCACAACCCGCACTCGCCGCAGTGGATCTACGCGCCACCGCTGATGCCCTACGTGGGCACGGGCTTCCAGTTCAAGATCCTGCCGGCCCGCGCCCCGTTCAAGCCCCTCGTCGTCCCGCCCACCACTGCCGCGCCCGAGACGCCGGTCTGGTACTGGATCCTCGTCGTCGTCGGTGTCCTCGCGGCGGCGGGCATCGCACTCACCCTGATATTCGGGAGGTCGGAGTCATGAGCGAGGACCGCGAGCTCGCCAAGCCCGATGACGCCACGGTCGAGCCCGGCATCACCGTCAGCCGCCGCCGGTTCATCCAAGGCGTCGCCGCCACCGCGGGCCTTCTAGCCGCCGGCGCGCTGCCCGCGATCGCCTCGGCGGGGACGACGCCCGTCGTCGCCGAGCCGGCCGACGAGGCCCTGAACCCGGCGGCGGGCTCCGCCGACGGGACCCTGCCCTCGTCCACCGAGACCACCGAGGGCGCGGCTGCAGGCAACGACCCGGCCGTCCGCGCCCTTGCCGAGGCGGACCAGCCCATCAACTACCCCGGCAAGCCCGTGTTCTACGCGGACCCGCCCGGCAACGAGAAGTGGGCCATGGTCATCGACGTCAAGGCGTGCGTCGGATGCCGCAAGTGCGTGAACGCCTGCGTGAAAGAGAACAACATCGGCCGCAACTCCGGTTTCACCTACATCCAGGTGCTTGAGATGGAGCCGGGCTCCACCGATCTGGAGACGGGCGTTCTGGACTACGCCGAGGGCGGCCGCCCGGACAAGTGGTACTTCCCGATCCAGTGCATGCACTGCGCGAAGCCCACGTGCGTCTACGGCTGCCCGGTCAAGGCGACCTGGAAAGAGCCGGACGGCATCGTGGTCATCGACTACGACAAGTGCATCGCATGCCGCAACTGCATGATCACGTGCCCGTACTTCGCGCGGCACTTCAACTGGGTGGACCCCGAGGTCCCCAAGAACGAGATCAACCCCAAGGTCCCGCTGGAAGAGAAGGCGGGCGTGGTGGAGAAGTGCACGTTCTGCGTCCAGCGCACACGCAACGGCATGGTCACCAAGTGCACCGAGGTCTGTCCCGTCGGAGCAAGGAAGTTCGGCGACTTGAACGATCCCAACAGCGAGGTCTCCACGCTGCTCGCCACGAGGCGGGTGTTCCGTCTCAAGGAAGAGATGGGGACCGAACCGATGATCTGGTATGTGGGGTGACGTGGCGTGACTGACATGACAACCACCCGCCCCGGCGTCAAGCGATTCATAGGCATGGACTGGGACTTCGGCGCGGTCAGAGGCGCCGGTCGCCGGTACTGGCTGTGGGTGGGACTGCTTAGCATCTTCCTGTTCGTGGGCCTGGTCTCGTGGTCGCAGCTCATCATCCACGGCGGCTCCGCGCTGGCCATGCGCGACGCCAACCCGTGGGGCCTGTGGTTCATCAACTACATGTACTACGTGGGTCTGGCCGCGGGCGGCCTCGCGGTGTACGCGAGCGTGCACCTGTTCGGCGCCGAGCAGTACAAGCCGCTGGCACGTATCGCGGTGCTGCAGGCCGGGGTGTTCACGATGATGGCCCTGCTGGGGATCGTCACCGACATGGAGCGGCCGTGGCGCATGATCTCATTCATACTCACGCCTAACCCGACCTCCCCGTTCGTGTACACCGGTACCGCGGCAGGCATCTACATGGTTCTTTGTTTCGTGGACCTGTGGGTGATGATCACCGGCAAGGGTGGCGAGAAGCTCGCGTTCACGATGACGCTCATCGCGTTGCCGTTCGCCATCTACCTGCACACCACGACGGCCTTCGTTCTCGCGCTCAACAAGGCCCGCGAGCTGTGGAACTCCGGGCTCATGGTGCCCATCTTCCTCACCTCGGCCACCGCGTCGGGCATCGCGGTGCTGATCATCTTCGCCTACATCATGCAAAGGCTCGGGTGGCTGCGCTTCAAGAAGAGCATGTTCCGAAGCCTGTCCACGTTCATGGGCACCGTCATGATCCTGGACATCTTCCTGCTGCTGGTAGAGATGATCGTGGTGTTCTGGCCCACCTCCACGCAGCCGGGGCACTCGGCCAGGATGGCGGAGTTCTTCTTCGGTGAGTACGCGTGGCTGTTCATCCCCTTCGTGATCTTGGCGGTCGGAGCGTTCGTGCTCATCTCGAGGCGGTCCACGAGAGGCATCCCTGCCGTCCAGATCACCGCCTCGGCCATGTATGTCGTGGCGATCTTCCTCAAGCGCTACATCCTCATGGCGATGGGGTTCGTCATCAACCCGCTGGGGCAGCAATCGCCCGTCTACCTCCCGAGCCCTACCGAGATCTTCCTGGCCCTGGGCATCCTGTCGCTGGGTCTGCTCGTCATCACCCTCGCGGTCAAGCTCCTGCCGATGGAGGTCCCGGAGGAAGAGCACGCGCACGCTCCCGCGCCGGAGCTGGCTCCCGAGTACGAGCTCACGCCGTCGCACGACCCCAAGCCCTCGTTCGAGCCCGTGCCGGTGTACGAGACGGCATCGGTGCCCTCCGCGGCCCCGGCTCCGCCGGTCTACGAAGCAGCCGCGCCTCCGGCGTACGCGCCGGCGGCCGTTCCCGTCTACGACCCGGCTCCCGCGCCGGCATATGCGCAGGCAGTCGCGCCCGCCCCCGCACCCGCGGGCCCGCCCGCGCACGTTCACGGAGCGGCGCATGACGCGCCCGCGCCGCCGCCCCCGGCGTATCCGGCCACGCAGACGTACAGCTCCGCGTCCGCGTTCAACGGCGCGGTGTCCGCCGATCCCCAAGCCGAGGTGACGGCGCAGTGACCCGGGACAACAACGACAACAAGCTCGAGGCCGCCTTGAGCGCCAACAACCGCATCGCCCTGATCGTCGGGGCGGCGGTCCTGGCCGTCGTGATCGGCGCCGTGGGCGTGGCGCTGTACTTCACGTCCTCGCCGTCGTTCTTCGCACGGTACAGCTCGCTCTCTCGCCGCTATGACACCCTGAGCACCTCGTCTCACAAGGACCTGGCTTGCAGCGACTGTCACAGCGACGCCCGCGGCCCCGTCGTCTACCGCCTCGCCCTCGTGGCGGACTTCTACGCGGGCCTGCTGGGCAAGCAGAGCGACCCCTTGTTCACGAAGCTCGCGCCGCCCACGCGCGACGCGTGCATACGCTGTCACGCCAACGACTGGAGCGACGATTCGGCTCGCACCGCCAAGGTGCCGCACCCGGCGCACCTCAAGGTCGCCAACGAGACGCGTGACTGCGTGGGCTGTCACCGCTGGACGGCGCACGAAGAGACGTACATGGCCAACCACAAGAAGATGCCGTTCAGCGGCGTGTGCGCCACGTACGGATGCCACGTGGGCTTCAAGCCCGCGGCCGCCTGCCCGACCTGCCATCACTCGCTGCAGAACAGCGACGAGCAGTGGAAGCAGGTCCATCCGCAGGTAGTGCAGGTCATCGGCGCCAATGCGTGTCTGGAGACCTGCCACAACGCGAACCAGTGCCGCCAGTGCCACACCACCGGTGTGACGCCCGTGTTCAACGGCCTCGCCACCCAGCAGGGCCTCCAGGAGATCGAAGCCAACCACGTGAAGGCGGACTGGGTCCAGCAACACGGCCGATTCGCGCTCCAGGACAAGTCCAAGTGTCTGACCTGCCACGTCTCCGAGGGGGAGTGTCAGGACTGCCACTCACAGCGCCCGGCGTTCCACGGCTCAAAGGCCACGTGGCTGGGCCAGCATCAGCCGCAGGCGAAGGCCGACCGTCAGCGTTGCCTGACGTGTCACAAAGAGTCGTTCTGCGAAGCCTGCCACAACCAGTTCAAGGCGATGCGCTAGGTGACGGAGAAGGGCGAACGGCCGCTTGACGGCGCTCAGGACGATCGTCCGGACGTAGGCGAAGAGCCCACGCCGGCCCGGTACACGACGTCCGGCAGCGGTGTCCAGGACCCCGACCACCTGGCCGAGGCCGCTCCCGAGCTCGCGCGTCCCGTCGCCGAGGCTGCCCCCGCCCCGGAGGCCGCCGACAGCCGCGAGGGCGCCGAGGACGACGACGAGGAGCGCTACGAGACCCCACTGTCCACGAAGATCCGCACGATCGTGGTCAGCGTCATCGTGTTCCTCGTGTTCGCCGCCATCGCGGTGCCCATCTACTCCACGCTGCAGCCCGAGTACTACTCGCGCTATCCGCAGCTGCGCGTGCGCATGCAGAACTGGGCCAAGTCCACGCACTCCAAGATCGGCTGCGCCGGCTGCCACGTGGATCCGGGCCCCATCGGCTTCATGGGATTCGCGGCCAAGGCGATCCCGGACTTCTACATGCAGCTCATCGTGGGGCCGCGCTCGACGAACCTGCTGAGCGCGCCGGATCGCGAGGCATGTCAGAAGTGCCACACGAACTACCGCCAGATCTCGCCGGACGGAGACCTGCTCATCCCGCACCGTGCTCACGTCGTGGTGCTGGGCATCCAATGCGCGTTCTGCCACCGGAACCTGGTGCACTCACTTAATACAGAGGGCTTCAACAAGCCCGAGATGACGACTTGCCTCATATGTCACAACGGCGGCAAGGCGACGAACCTGTGCGTCAAATGCCACACGCAAAAGCAGGTGCCGCCCAGCCACAAGCAGGCGGACTGGCTCGTGATCCACAGCAAGATGACCAAGACCATCGACTGCAGCAAGTGCCACGGCTGGTCTCCGGACTTCTGCAAGCAGTGCCACAGCAAGAAGCCCGCATCCCACGTGGGCAACTGGAAGACCCTGCACGCGGCGGTCGCGAGACCCAACCCCAAGCGCTGCCACACCTGCCACACGAACGACTTCTGCAAGCGCTGCCACGACAAAGCACCCGGGGCCTAGGCGCCCCGTAGCCTGGAGGCTGGAAGTTGCCTGAGCACAAGCCACAGAAGACGTCCTGGCGAGACTCGCTGAGTCGCGCCTGGGATCGGCTGGGCCGGCGGTCCAAGTTCCGGCGAGCGCTCGTCGCCGCCGTCGGCGTCCTCGCCGTCTTGGCCGTCTTCGTGGCGCTGCCCAGCTACATAGCGTCGCAGCCGGACTTCCTCGGCCACTACCCGGACATGAAGATGCAGCACGACACGTGGACGACCTCGGTGCACGCCAACGTGCCCTGTGAGGGGTGCCACGTCTCGCCCAACCTGTTCGCGCAGGGGGTCTGGTACGTGCGGATGGCGGGGGAGTTCTACCTGTCCGTCATCCCCGGAAGGGACCCGCAGCTCCTCTCCAAGCCCACCAACGACTCGTGCTTGCAGTGCCATTCGGACCTGCGCACGGTCTCACCGTCCGGCGACCTGAACATCCCGCACCGGGCTCACGTGGAAGTGGTCAAGGTCCAGTGCGTCGTATGCCACAAGTACCTGGTCCACGAGAAGAGCCCCGAAGGCAAGAACAAGCCCGCCATGGCCACCTGCCTGACCTGCCACAACGGTGTCACGGCCAAGAACAACTGCTCGGCCTGCCACCGCAACAAGGCGCTGCCGCCCACGCATCAGGCCGCCGACTGGATCTTCATCCATCCCACAAAGGTGGGCGTGATCGATTGCGCCCAGTGTCACAAGTGGACGGCCACGAACTACTGCGCCAAGTGCCACTCCACCCGGCCGAGGTCGCACACCGCCACCTGGCGCAGCGACCACGGTGCGAGGGCCCTGGCTCATCGCGACTGCGAGGTCTGCCACCAGCGGTCCTTCTGCATCCACTGCCACGGCCAGTTCCCCACGGCCAACTTGGGCACGGACCCGTTGGATCACCCGATCCCGGCCACTCCGCCCACGACCACACCCAGCGCGACGGCGACGACCTCGGCACAATAGCCGGGAGAGGCGGGTGCCGAGATGCCTAGTGCTATATTGAGCAGGGCTTCCGGGCCTCCCTTTCCGTCCGTTCAAGGGTGTCGCGCACCCGCGTGCGGGTCTGCCGTCCCACGAGGTGATAGCAGCCAGATGGACGTCGTTCTTCTCTACTCAACGCCCGATCCGGAGCGTGCCGTGGCCGCCGCGGCTCGCCTATGCTACGCGCCGGTGGGCGCGCAGGCTCTCCTGGAGAGCATGTCGGACAACGCCGTGCACAAGGTGCTCAAGACGATCATCGACTCCGGGCACCACTCCGCCCTGGAGCACGCGAGCTACACGTTCGCCGTCGAGGGGGTCTCGCGCGCGATGACCCACCAGCTCGTACGGCATCGGATGGCCAGCTACAATCAGCAGTCGCAGCGCTACGTCTCCTTCGCCGAGGCCCCGGAGTTCATCGTCCCGCCCGCGGTGGCGGCAGACCCGGAAGCCGCCCAACGGTTCGCGGAAGCGGTCGACGCCGCCTTCGCGGCGTATCGCGGGCTGCTGGACGCGGGCGTGGAGCCCGAGGACGCGCGCTACCTGCTCCCCAACGCCACCGAGACCAAGATCGTGGTCACGATGAACGTGCGCGAGTTGCTGCACTTCTTCGAGCTGCGCGGCTGCAACCGCGCCCAGTGGGAGATCCGCGAGCTCGCCCATCGCATGCTGGAGCTCGTGGAGGACACCGCCCCGTACATCTTCATGGACGCCGGCGCGGCCTGCCGCCGCGGACCGTGCCCAGAGGGCGCGATGACCTGCGGGGATCCGTACCCCAAGGCCCCGGCGCGGGCGTAGGGGAGCGGAGCACCACATGATGGTCAAGCCCATGAGGATCCTGGTCGTCGACGACGAGGAGTCGATGATCGAGATCATCAGCTACGCCCTGGAGCAGGAGGGCTACACCGTGGGCACCGCCGGAGATGTGGCCGAGGCCCGGCGCCTCATGTCCACGTTCCGCCCCGACCTCGTGATCCTCGACGTCATGCTCCCGGACGAGTCCGGCCTCGACTTCCTGCGCGACCTGCGCACCGAGTCGGAGATTCCTGTGGTCATGCTCTCGGCTCGGTCCGAGGAGATAGACAAGGTCCTGGGCCTGGAGCTCGGCGCCGACGACTACGTCACCAAGCCGTTCTCGCCGCGCGAGCTCGTGAGCCGGGTCAAGGCGCATCTGCGCCGGTCCGACGTCGTGGGCGTGGCCCAGCGCAGCGGCCGCCTCCAGGTGGGCGACATCGTACTGGACACCACTCGGCACGAGGTGGAGGTCCGCGGCGAGCCCGTGCATCTCACAAGCTCCGAGTTCCAGATCATGGAGCTCCTGGCCAGTTCTCCCGGCAAGGTCTTCTCACGAACGGCCATCTTGGACATGTTCTGGCACGGCGGCTACGTGGGCGACGAGCGCTCCGTGGACGTCCACGTCCACAACATCCGGGACAAGATCGAGAGGGATCCGTCGTCGCCGGAGTACCTGGTGACGGTACGAGGGATCGGCTACCGAATCCGCGAACCCCAGGAGTAGCCCAGCCTCATGAGGCTCTCCCTGCGCATCGAGCAGACCGGGGCGTTCATCGCCGTCATCCTGGTAGCCGTCGTCGTCCTGTCTTTGTGGCTCATGGGCGACCTCAACGCGTCCGTGCACGACATGGCCCGCTCCGAGCAGCTAAAGGACGCGCGCGCGGTGGCCAGCGGCCTGGGCCCCTACTACCCGCTCACGACGGTGAGCCAGGTGGAGATGGGGGACCAGGTCTCCAAGTACCGCGACATCCTGGGTGACGACATCCTCGTCTACGACACCAGCGGGACGCTCATCGAGGGTGACCGCTCGCTCACGATCCCCGACGCCGTCATCGACGAGGCCCGTGACAAGGGCCTCGCGGACAAGGCGCCTTTCACGAGCATGTCGTTCGCCGACCCCAGCTATGTCGTGGCCAGCAAGGCGATCTACGATCGCGCGGGGGTCAAGTCGGGCGTGGTGGTGGTCGCCAACTCGGGGACGATCGCCGCGACCACCCTGGACACGGCCCGCAGCCAGCTCACCATCGCGCTGGCGCTCACGCTGCTCATCGCCGGCCTCGTGGGCTTCATGTTCTCGGAGATCATCTCCCGGCAGACCCGGCGCCTCGTGGACGCCGCGCATGCCGTGGCCGAGGGCGACTTCTCCCGCCGGCTGCCGCGCGGACGCGTGCCCGACGAGATCCGCGACCTCGTGGACGCGTTCAACCAGATGGCGGCGCAGCTCGGCGACGCGTTCAACGCGCTCAAGGGGCAGGAGGCAGCGCAGCGCGAGTTCGTGGCGAGCGCGAGCCACGAGCTCAGGACGCCCGTGGCGGCGCTCAAGGGCGCGATCGAGATCCTCGAGGACGGCGCGGGCGAGGACCCCAAGGCCCGCGCGCGGTTCCTCGCCACGATGCGCGTGGAGGTCGAGCGCATGCAGCGTCTCGTGGACCACCTGTTCACGCTCGCGCAGGTGGATGCGGGCCGTCTCGAGCTGCGCCTGCGCCCCGAGCCCATCGACTCCATCATCGACGTGGTCTCTCGCTCCATGCACCCCCTGGCCGAGGCCGCCGGGGTCGCCGTCATCTGCGACGTGGAGTCCCGCGACATGCTGGTCCTGTGCGACCGCGACCGGATCACGCAGGTGCTGCTCGCGCTCGTGGACAACGCCGTCAAGCACAGCGGCCGCCGCGACACCGTCACGCTGTCCGCGGTCCGCCGCGGCGAGCACGTCGTGGTGGAGGTGCGCGACACCGGCTCCGGCATCCCCGCCGAGGCCCTGCCCCGCATCTTCGACCGCTTCTTCACCGACCGCGCCGCCGAGGCCGGCGGCCGGAGGGGCTCTGGGCTGGGCCTGGCCATCGCGAAGGACATCGTGGAGGCGCACGGCAGCGGCATCACCGTGGAGTCGGTGGAGGGCAAGGGAACGACGTTCCGCTTCGTCCTGCCGCAGGCCCGCGTGCCGGCGGAGCCTGGGATGCAAACACAACCCTAATCTGTTGCGAACCCGGACCTCACGCCGCGGGGCTACGTTATCAGTGCAGGTCGAGCCGCATGTGCTCGGCCGGCAACGAACGCAGCCTCACCGGAGACGTCACGCCCGCGAAAAGGGCACGGCGACAGCGAAGGAGGTCGAGGAACCATGGCAACCCGCAACGCATGCCGTCCTGACAACATGACGGTGGAGAGGATCGCCGCCAGGTCGTTCGTGGTCGCCGGAGGGCTCTTCTGGGTGGCCGCCTCGCTCGCCGCGGATCTCGGCTTCCGCCGCAGCACCGCGCTCGTCTCCGCGAACAACGCGCTTCTCCCGCTCATGCTCACGATCGTCGTGTTCGCCGTGGGCTGGTACTTCGAATACGCCGCGGCGGCCCTGCTCCTGCTGATCTCCGGCGGCGTGATCGCATGGGGAGTGTCGGCTGGTTGGGAGCCGGGCGTGTGGATGCTCGTGGCGGCCACGCTCGTGACCCCGATGCTCATCTCCGCGACGCTATACACGTTCGCGGCGCGCATGGCCGGCATATGCAGGCTGGAAGAGCCGCAGGACATCGTCGAGCCCGTGGCCGAGCCCGCGGTCGAGGCCAGGGCTTCCTAGCAGGTCGCAACCGTCGCGCCGTCCCTGTGCGGCCGGCGCTCGGCGGCGCAGCGTCACCACCCGGCGACCGGGGCTGAGAAGGCCGGTCGCCGGGTGGTGACGCGTTTGCTTGCACTGCGCCGGTCCCACCCCGCGCCCGGCGCTGCGGCGGGGCCCTCGGCGCTGTGCCGATGCTATACTCCGCTAGCCCGCTGCTGCGTCCGCAGGCTGCGTCGGCGCGGGTCCATCAAGCTACCAAGGAGACCGGTACTCCGTGCCTTCTGAACGCATCACTCATACACATATAGGTGGGCAAGCCGTCCTCGAGGGCGTCATGATGCGCGGCAAGTTCAACTGGGGCATCGCCGTGCGGAAGGGCGACGGCACCGTGCATGTCGAGCAGCACGAGCTCGTCACCGGCAAGTCCGACTGGATGCGCTGGCCGGTCGTGCGCGGCGTGGTCACCCTCGTGGACACGATCATGCTCGCCTTGCAGGCGTTCTCCATCAGCGCAGCCGCCTACAGCCAGGGCCTTGAGGAGGACGAGGAGCCGCTCTCCAAGCGCGAGATCGGCATCTCGCTCACCCTCGGGCTCGTCGTGGCGGTGGTGTTGTTCATCCTGCTGCCCGCCGGCGCCACGCAGCTGCTCACCCGGTTCTTCGGGAAGTCCAACTTCTTGTGGAACCTCATCGACGGCGTCATCCGCATCCTCATCTTCTTCTTGTACATCTGGATCGTGAGCCGGATGCCCGACATCCAGCGGCTCTTCGCCTACCACGGCGCCGAGCACAAGACCATCCACGCGTACGAGCACGGGCTGCCGCTGGAACCCGAGCCCATCCAGAAGTTCGAGACCATGCACGTGCGCTGCGGCACGAGCTTCCTGCTCATGGTCATGGTCGTGGCCATCCTCGTGTACTCGGTCATCCCGGCCAACGACATATTCACGCGCATCGGCATACGCCTCCTCCTGCTGCCCGTGATCGCGGGGCTCGCCTACGAGGTGATCAAGTTCGCGGGCAACCACTCGGACAACCCCGTCGTGAAGGTCATCCTGTGGCCGGGGCTGATGCTCCAGAAGATGACCACGCGCGAGCCCGATGACTCCATGGTGGAAGTGGCCGTGCTGGCCATGCGCCCGGTCCTCGAGCGCGAAGAGCTTGGCGAGACCCTGCCCGACGGCCTGTGGACGCCTCCCGAGCATCGCGTCGTGGAGCCCGAGGGTCCCGCCGACGTGCTGCCCGACCGCGAGCTCGGATCCCCTGCCGAGGGTGGGCAGCGCCCCGACGCGGCGTTCCCCGAGCCCCTCACGGCGTCCGACCCCGGTGTGGCCGATGCGTGAGAAGCTCGAGCAGATCCTCGCTGCCTACGACGAGCTCAACGCCAAGCTCTCCGACCCCGCGCTGCTCGCGGACCAGAAGGAATACACGCGCCTGGCCAAGCAGCACGCTGCGCAGTCGCAGCTAGCGAACGCGGCGCGCGAGTACGTCGGCAAGGCGACCGAGCTCGATTCGGCCAAAGAGATGATGCGCACCGAGACCGACCCCGAGATGAAGCAGATGGCCGCCGACGAGGCCAAGCAGCTCGAGGAGGAGCTCCCCGCGCTGGAGGAAGAGCTCAAGGTCATGCTCCTTCCCAGCGATCCCAACGACGACAAGAACATCATCGTGGAGATCCGCGCGGGCGCCGGCGGTGACGAGGCCGGCCTGTTCGCCGCGGACCTGTATCAGATGTACACGCGCTACGCGGCGCGCCAGGGCTGGAAGGTGGAGGAGATCGACGCGTCCGAGAACGAGGTGGGCGGGTTCCGCGAGGTCTCGTTCATGGTCAAGGGCGACAAGGTCTACTCCAAGATGAAGTTCGAGTCCGGCGTCCACCGCGTCCAGCGCGTGCCCTCCACGGAATCGGGCGGCCGCATCCACACGTCCACCGCCACGGTCGCGGTCCTTCCCGAGGCCGAGGACGTGGACGTGGCGATCAACCCCAACGACCTGCGCATCGACGTCTACCGCTCCAGCGGCCCGGGTGGCCAGTCGGTGAACACCACCGACTCCGCGGTGCGCATCACCCACCTGCCCACCGGGCTCGTGGTGCAGTCGCAGAACCAGAAGAGCCAGCTCCAGAACAAGGACGCGGCCCTGCGCGTCCTGCGCGCCCGGCTCTACGAGATCGAGCTCGAGAAGCAGCAGGCCGAGCTGGGCGCCGCGCGGCGCTCGCAGATAGGCTCCGGCGACCGCTCCGAGAAGATCAGGACGTACAACTTCCCGCAGGACCGTGTGACGGACCATCGCATCGGCATGTCCATCCACAACCTGCCCGGCGTGCTCATGGGCGAGATCGACGAGCTCATGGAGGGTCTCGTCGCCGCCGACCGTGCCGAGCGTCTCAAGGCGGCCGTGTAGCCTCACGCGGCCGCGGACCGGCGCGAGGCGACACCGCCGCAAGCAGACCCGAGGAGCCGTGAGGACCCGGTGACCGAGCGCATCTGGACCGTCAGCGAGGCGCTGGCCTGGACCGTCTCGTATTTCACGACCCAAGGCGTGGACGCGCCGCGGCGCTCCGCCGAGTGGGTCCTGTCGGCGGCCACGTCCCTCTCGCGCGTGCAACTGTACACGCTGTACGAGCGCCCCTTGACTGCGCAGGAGCGCGAGCGCCTGCGCGAGCTCATCCGGGCGCGCGCGAGCGGCATGCCCCTGCAGTACGTCACCGGGGAGGTCTGCTTCCGCCACGTCGTGCTCAGCGTACGGCCTGGGGTGTTCATCCCCAGGCCGGAGACCGAGGTGCTCGTGGACGTGGTCTTGGAGCACCTCGATGCCTGCGTGGACCGAGCCGAGCCCATGGTGGCGGACCTATGCACCGGGTCGGGCGCCGTAGCGCTGTCCATAGCGCACGAGCGGCCCCTGGCGCGAGTGTGGGCGACGGAGATCGCCGAGGACGCCGCGCGCGCGGCCGCCGAGAACGCCGAGCGCCTCGGCCTGGCACAGCGCGTCGTCATCCTCACCGGCGACCTCGCCGAGCCGCTCCCCATCGAGCTGCGCGGGACGCTGGACGTCCTCGTGAGCAACCCGCCCTACGTGCCCACGGCCGACATCCCCGCCATCCCCGCCGAGGTCGCCGATTTCGAGCCCCGGATCGCGCTCGACGGCGGACCGGAAGGCCTGGACGTGGCGCGCCGAATCATGGCGCAAGCGGCCGACTGGCTCGCTGCCGGGGGCCTGCTCGCGATGGAGCTGGACACCGGCGCGTGCGCGCTCGCGGCCGCCGAGCTGTCCACCCGCGGTTTCGCCGAGGTCGCCGTGCGCCCCGACCTAACGGGACGCGACCGGATCGTCACCGGGCGGCGCGCAGGGTAGCAGCCTCGGTCCTCGGCAGCGGGGGCCGCCTCCGGCGGCGCGGGAGCATGCGTTCGGTGCGGTCTCGCGCTCCGCGTTCCTGGGAATCGTCAACGCACGTCCAAGCGCCCGGACCTTGGGTCCGGCGGCGATCTTCGGAGGCGCGTATGGCGGTCAAAGCGACGACGACGGCGGCTGCACAACCGGGCCTGTTCGCGTCGATGTTCGATCTGTCTCGAGGGCGCCAGGCGCTGCTTTCCGTGGGCCAGCCGGCTCTGGGCGCGCTGCTGGCTCTGGGCAGGCTCCCCACGCCCGAGCAGATGGCCCTCGGGCTCGTCGCGGCCACGGCGGGCTACCTGGCGGTCTTCTCGCTCAACGACCTGCTGGACCGCAAGGTCGACGAGCGCGCGCTTGAGGCGGGCAAGGCTCAAACCCACGGCTTCGACATCGACACAGCGTTCCTGCGGCACCCGCTGGCGAGCGGGCGCCTGCCGCTGGCCGTGGGCTTGGCGTGGGTCGGCGGCCTGGGCGTCGCCAGCGCCGTGTGTGCCTACCTGCTCGCGCCGGCCTGCCTGGCGATGTTCATCGCGGCCGTCTTGCTCGAGGTCATCTACTGCAGCTTGCGCTCGGTGACATGGGCCAAGACGTTCGTGTCCGGGCTCATGGTGGGCGTGGGCGGTCTGGCGGGCTGGGTCGCGGTCGCGCGCTTGAGCGGCGCGGCCGTCTCGTTCTTCGCCTTCCTCGCGCTGTGGGAGATCGCCGGGCGCAACCTCCCCAACGACCTTGCCGATCTCGGCCCTGACCGCTCCGTGGGCCTGACCACCGTAGCGACCACGTTCGGGCCGGCGACCTCGGCATGGTGGATCCTCGTGGGTTCGATCGCGACGCCGCTCGTGGCGCTGGCTTTGCCCATGCCCATCTGGGTGCGGATCGTGAGCGTCGCGCTGGGCGTGTGGGCCATGCTCCTGCCGGCTGTGGGCCTGGTCCGCGAGCCCACGAGCGCCCGGGCGGGCGCCTACTTCAATCGAGCCAGCCTGCTGCCCGCGCTCGTGTTCGTGGCCGAGCTCGCTGCGGTCCTCGTGGCGCGATGACGGCCGAGGCGACGGCGAGCTCCGACGTCCAAGCGCTCTTCGAGGCCAACGCCGCGACCTATGACCGGGTCAACACCATCATCAGCCTCGGGCTCGACGCCTGTTGGCGCGATTGGGTGGCGCGCGCGGCGGTCGCGCGGCCAGGGGCGAAGGTCTTGGACGCGTTCGCCGGGACCGGCCTCGTGGGCGTGCGCGCCGCCGAGCTGGGTGCGAGCGTCACCCTGGCCGACGTGTCGCCCGGCATGCTCGAGCACGCTCAGCGCCGGGCGCGGTCGCGTGAGGTCTCGGTCACCACGGTGGTCACGGATCTGACCACCGGCCCCACGGTCCCGGGCGGCCCGTTCGACGCGGTCACGGTCGTTTTCGGGTTGCGGTATCTGAGAGACCCGGCGGCGGTCCTCGCCGGTCTCGCGAGGCTGCTCGAGCCGGGGGGGCGTGTCGTGGTGCTGGAGTTCGTGACCCCGGGGGACTCGGTCGTCTCGCGCGCGGCGTGGGTATACTTCTCGCGCGTGCTGCCCGCGATCGGGGGCGCGCTCGCCGGGCACCGAGAGCTCTACGACGAGCTCGTCCGCACCACCCGTGAGCTGGGCGGTTTGGAGCGCCTGCGCTCGCTGGTGACCCAGGCGGGCCTGACGGTGGCCCAGGAGAAGCTGATGGGGTTCGGCCTGGTAGCGGGCCTTGTCGCGACGCCGGCACCGGTTCCGGACCCCGTCCGCGGTGACCCGTGATGCGCCCCTGTGAGACTCGGCCGCCCCTTGCCGAGGTGCCGCCGCCGGAAGGTCCCGCGTTTGCCGCGTTCGTCGCTCGGGAGAGGCCGGATATCGGGCCCAGAGGGCCGATGGGCGCCCCCACGCAACACTTGATGGACTGGCCGGGCGGCGGGGGATAAGGTTTGAGAAAGAGGGCGCGCGAGACTGAGCGAATGGGGCATCCGGCCCGCCGGCTCGTCCCGGTTCGAGGTCACCGCGAACGACCCTCATTGCGCGGTTCCGTTCCGTCCGGTACGCCGGGCGGCGCAGCGTAAGGCTCGGCACGTCAACCAGGGAGGCGATGGGGCCATGAGCAAGGTGATCCACATCGATCAGGAGAAGCCATCCGCGGAAGCCATAAATCTGGCGGCCGCGGTTCTTCGTGATGGGGGCATCGTGGTGTTCCCGACGGAGACGGTGTACGGCATCGGAGCGAGCTCCGCGTCGTGCTTCGGCCCCCAGGAGATCATCGATATCAAGGCTCGTCCGCAGAACAAGCCGCTGCCGTGGCTCGTGGAGGACGACAAGGCGCTGGACGTCTACGGCGTGGACGTCCCCCAGTACGCGCACAACATCGCGCAGAAGTTCTGGCCCGGCGCGCTAACGATCGTCGTCAGGGCCCAGGACAATGTGGCGCCGGAGTTCCGCGATCTCCGCGGCACAGTCGCCCTTCGCTGCCCCGACCATGAGGTGGTCATGGAGCTCATCCAGGCCTCCGGCGGCCCCATCATCACGACCTCGGCGAACACGTCCGGCCTACCTCCCGCCGGCAGTTTCGACGAGCTCGAGGAGCGCATCGTGGCCAGCGCCGACCTTACGCTCGACGGCGGCGAGACCCGTCACGGCGTCGCGTCCACCGTCGTGGACTGCACCGGTGCCGAGCCCGTGGTCACGCGCGAGGGGGCCATCCCGGCCCTGGACATCCTCGCGGCGGCCAAGGGAATGGACAACTAGGTTCCCGGCGAACCGGCCCACGCGGCCGGCTAGGCTCAGGCACGAAGGCCCGGCCCACAACGGCCGGGCCTTCGCGTGTCATGGGTGCTCGCAGAGCCGCGGCCCGGCCATCAGCCCCGGTCGTCCCGATGCCCGCGCCCTGCTCCGTTAAGCGCGTCAAGGTTCACTCGCGCGTTGCACGCCAGTGACCTGCGACTATCCGGTTGCTCGCGGGCGTGTGAAGAACCCGGGTGAAGGTCCGGTTCCGGCCCGGTTCCACTTCGCTGCATGGCACCACACGAGAGCCGGGACGGCGGAACCTTGTGAGCGAAGTGCCGAGGGGCATCGCCGCCGGCGGCAGCCCCAGATGGACAGGGAGGACGCTCATGAAGCATCGAGTCCGAGCCGTATGGATGGCGGTGGCCGCGGCGGTCATCGTCCTCGCGGCCCTGCCGGGGGTCGCGCTCGCCGCGCCCGCACCGCCGATCCTCGGGGTGCCCCATGCCCCCGCTGTCGTCCGGGCCGAGCAGACCTTCCCGGTCACCGGTTCGGTCCGGCCCGCGATAGCCACCACGGCTACCACGGTCTTCTTGCGGGCCATCCAGTTCGGCCCGCGCGGGCGCACGTTCTCCGTCGCGGCCACCGCGTCGGCGAGCCTGAACACGAGCGGAACGGCGTACTCCGGAACGCTCAGCCTGACCCGTCCCGGCCACTACTGGATCGAAGCCGTGGCCCGACGCGGAGGCGGGAACATCGCGTGGTCGCCTCTGCATCCGATCCTGGTCACCTACCCGTACACGATCTCAACGCCCAACATCCCCAGGTTCGTCCACGCGGACCAGACCTTCGAGGCCACCGGAGCCGTGCAGCCGGCGATCACGTCCACGTCCACGAGCGTGCTTCTGCGCGCGATCGTGTTCGGGCGTGACCACCTGCATTTCTCGGTGGCGGCCACCGCGCCGGCGAGCCTGGACTCGAGCGGCACGGGCTACTCGGGTGACATGAGCCTGCCCAAGGGTGCCTACTTCATCGAGGCGGTCGTCGTCCGCGACGGCCACATCGTGTCTTGGTCGGGGCTGCGGCAGATCGCGGTCACGTGGCCGTACACGGTCTCCCGGCCGGTCGTGGCCAGCACGGTCACCACGTCCGGAGTCCCCTTCTCCTTGTCGGGGACCGTCGCACCGGCCATCACGGACACGTCCACCGGCGTCCTGCTTCGAGCGATCCGGTTCGCGCCCGATCACGTGCACTACTCGGTGTACACGACGGCGAGCGCCACGCTCAGCGGCGGGGGTACCGCGTACGCGGGCTCGTTGACCCTGCCGACGCCGGGCTTCTACTTCGTGGAAGCGGTGGCGACCCGCAACGGCCACGCCATAGCCTGGTCGCCGCTCCTGCTCATGCGAGCACGCTGACGCGATCCGGGCCCACCCTTCGAGGGGGGGCGGGCGATGCGCCCGCCCGCTCGCTCGTGCGCAGGCGCCGTCCCCCGGGGGCGGCGCCTGTTGCGATAGAATGGCCCCGCGACCGCCCTCCCGGGCTCGGTCGCCCGCCCAAAGCCTCGACGAAAGCACCCGCCATGCGCGTATACCTCGGCAGTGACCATGCCGGCTTCCCGCGAAAAGAATCGCTGCGCGAGTATCTCGCCGGCTCGGGCCAAGACGTCACCGACGTCGGCCCGGCGAGCGAGGACTCCGTGGACTACCCCGACTTCGCCAGGATGGTCGCCGAGGCCGTCGCCGGGGACCCGGGGCCGGCGCTGGGCGTGCTCGTGTGCGGCACCGGCATAGGCATGGCCATCGCGGCCAACAAGGTGCGCGGCGTGCGCGCCGCCAACGTGACGAGCGTCGAGTTCGCCGAGCTCGCGCGCCGGCACAACGACGCCAACGTGGTCACCGTGCCCGGGCGCTTCCTGGAGCTCGAGCAGGTGGAGGCGATAGTGGACGCATTCCTGGCCACGCCGTTCGAGGGCGGCCGGCACGAGCGGCGCGTCGAGAAGATCTCGGCGCTCGAGAACGACTAGACGCCGGCCCCCGGCAACTGACTGGAAAGGGACTTCATGTCGATCGAGCACATCCGAGCGCAGGACCCCGAGATCGCCTCGGCGATAGACTGCGAGATCGAGCGCCAGCGCAACACCATCGAACTCATCGCGTCGGAGAACTTCACCTCCGCGGCGGTGCTCGAGGCGGGCGGCACCTCGCTCACCAACAAGTATGCCGAGGGCGTCCCCGGCAAGCGCTACTACGGCGGCTGCGAGTGCGTGGACGTGGCGGAGAACATCGCGCGCGACCGGGCGAAGCAGCTGTTCGGCGCCGACCACGCCAACGTCCAGCCCCATGCGGGCGCGCAGGCCAACTTCGCGGTGTACTTCGCAGCGCTCAAGCCCGGCGACACCGTGCTGGGCATGAGCCTGGCCATGGGCGGGCACCTGACCCACGGCAGCCCGGTCAACTTCTCAGGCGCGTGGTTCAACGTGGTGCCCTACGGCCTGGACCCCGTCACCGAGACCATCGACTACGACGAGGTCGAGCGCCTGGCGAAGCAGCACAGGCCCAAGATGATCATCGCCGGCGCCAGCGCGTATCCGCGGATCATCGACTTCAAAGCCTTCTCCGACATCGCCAAGTCCGTGGACGCGCTGTTCATGGTGGACATGGCGCACATCGCGGGCCTCGTGGCCACAGGCGCCCATCCCTCGCCGGTGCCTCACGCGGACTTCGTCGCGAGCACGTCGCACAAGACCCTGCGCGGGCCGCGTGCCGGCTTCATCCTGTGCAAGCAGGAGCACGCCGCCACCATAGACAAGGCGGTCTTCCCCGGTAGCCAGGGCGGCCCCCTGGAGCACGTGATCGCCGCCAAGGCCATCGCCTTCAAGGAGGCGATGCAGCCCGAGTTCAAGACGTACATCGACGACGTGGTGGTCAACACGCGGGTCCTGGGCGAGGCCATGGAGCAGGGCGGCCTGCGGCTGGTCTCGGGCGGCTCCGACAACCACCTGCAGCTCGTCGACCTCACGCCCGCCGGCGTGACGGGCAAGGACGCCGAGACATGGCTGCACGACGCGGGCATCACGACCAACAAGAACGCGATCCCCAACGACCCCGAGAGCCCGTTCGTCACCAGCGGCATCCGGGTGGGCAGCCCCGCCATGACGACGCGCGGCGTGACCGCCGACGAGTTCGGCATGATCGGGCGATCCATAGCCGAGGTCGTGATGAGCAAGGGCGACGAGTCGGTGCGCGCGACGGTTCGCGACCGGATGGCCCAGATCGCCACCGCCCACCCGCTCTACCCGGAGCTGTAGGCGAGCCACGAAGCGACGGCCCACCAGGAGGACACACCATGGTGCCCGACCCGCGAGTGACGGTCGTCGACCACCCCCTCGTACAGCACAAGCTGTCGCTGTTGAGGGACATCGGCACGGGGGCGAAGGAGTTCCGCGAGCTCGTGTACGAGCTGGCCGTGCTCGAGGCGTACGAGGCCACCAGGGGTTTCCAGCTCGCTGAGACCACGGTCACGACGCCCGTCGCCCAGGCCCAGACCAAGGTCCTGGCCGGCAAGAAGGTGGCGGTGATCTCCATATTGCGGGCGGGGCTGGGCATGGTGGACGGCATCCTGGAGCTCATCCCGGCCGCGAAGGTGGGCCACATAGGCCTGTATCGCGACCCGGAGACGCTGCGGCCGGTCGAGTACTACTGCAACCTGCCCGAAGACATCGCCCAGCGCGACACGCTCATCGTGGACCCGATGCTCGCCACCGGCGGCTCCGCCTCGGCGGCCATCGAGTTCCTGCGGGAGCGCGGCGCGCGACAGATGAGCCTGCTTTGCATCATCTCGGCACCCGAGGGCATCGAGCGTGTCCTCGCGGCCGATCCCGACGTGGACATCTTCACGTGCGCCATCGACGACCACCTCAACGACCACGGGTACATCGTGCCGGGCCTCGGCGATGCCGGAGACCGGCTCTTCGGCACGAAATAGGCTTCATGGCTGCCGCGGCCACGGTCCGGATGCGCCGCGGAACCCTCGACGGAAACGGATTCACATGGCCGCAAGGCCCAGCTGGGACGAATACTTCATGACGATATGCGACCAGGTGGGCGGGCGCTCCACGTGCCTGCGGCGCTCTGTGGGCGCCGTGGTCGTGCGCGACCGCCGCATCCTCGCCACCGGCTACAACGGCACGCCTTCGGGCCTGCGCCACTGTGCCGAGGTCGGCTGCCTGCGCGAGCAGCGCGGCATCGAGTCGGGCTCCAACCATGAGCTGTGCCGAGGCATCCATGCCGAGCAGAACGCCGTGATCCAGGCGGCCAAGTACGGTACGCCCATCCAAGGCTCGACGCTGTACACGTCGCATCAGCCGTGCGTGCTGTGCGCGAAGATCCTGATCAACGCCGGGGTGGCGGAGATCGTCTTCCGCTACCCGTATCCCGACGACCTCGCGCGTTCCATGCTCGCCGAGGCCGGCGTCGTCGAGCGGCTCTGGCCCGACGATGGGCCCGACGCCGGGCAGGGCGGAGGCGCGGGCGCGTGAACCCGTGGCAGTACGTCATAGTCGCCGGCGTCGCCGCGTTGGTGACGCTCTTGGCCACGCCGGTGGTGCGCCGCATCGCGCGGCACTACGGCCTCGTGGACAAGCCGGGCGGGCGCAAGGTGCACACCACGCCCATCCCTCGCGTGGGCGGCATCGCCATGTTCGCCGGCGTGATGTCGGCCGTGGGGGTGGAGTGGGCGGGCGAGAAGTGGCTGGGCTGGACCCCGTACCTTCAGTCGGCGGACGGGCCGCTGATCGGAGCGCTCATTGGGATGACGCTCATCTTCGCGCTGGGCGTGCTCGACGACATCGTGGAGCTGGACGCGAAGTGGAAGTTCCTGGGCCAGGTGATCGCGGCCATGATCGTCGCTGCCGCGGGCCTGAGGGTCGACTTCGTGGGAAACCCGTTCGGGGGCGGGCTCATCGACCTCGGCCTCATCGCGTGGCCCGTCACGATCGTCTGGATCGTGGGCTTCACCAACGTGATCAACCTGGCGGACGGGTTGGACGGCCTCGCCGCCGGGATCACCGCCATCGCGGCCGGGACCTTCCTGGTTCTCGCCAACCTCAACAACACCGTGGTGGCCGCGATCCTTGCGGCGGCCCTCATCGGGGCTTGCCTGGGCTTCCTGCGCTACAACTTCAACCCGGCGTCCATCTTCATGGGCGACTCGGGCTCGATGTTCCTGGGATTCACGCTCGCTTGCATCTCACTGGTGGGCGTTCTCAAGTCGGCCGCGGCCATCACGCTCGTGCTGCCGCTGCTCATCATCGGCGTTCCGGTGTTCGACACGGCCACGGCGATCCTGCGCAGGATGCGCCACCAGATGCCGATCTCGGGGGCGGACAAGGGCCACATCCACCACCGGCTGCTCATGCGTGGGTTCAATCAGCGCCAGACGGTTCTCATCATCTACGCCTGGAGCATCTCGCTCGCGGTGGGGGGCTACGCGATGCGCTTCGTGCCCACCCTCGTGAAGGTTGGCGTGTTCCTGGTGCTGGCGGCGCTGTCCGGTCTGATGGCCTACTGGCTGGGCCTGCTCGACGCGGCACACGTGGCCCCGGAGGCCGAGTCCAAGGACGCCTCGGCAGGCTCCTGAGCTGGGGTGTTGCGTCGCCTGCCGCGTGGCGAGGCGGTTCCTGAACGGGCCTTCAGAAACCGTATTCTTCGTTTATTGCCCGTGAACAAGCGTTAGTGTACGATGGGCGCGCTCCAGGGCTCCCCGCGCGACTGAACGCCGCCTGCGATGGCCGGTATTCCACCGTTGGCAGTGGCGGACGAGGGTGGGCCCGCAAGCTCGAAGAAAGCACCGGTCCGTGCGAACGCATGGGCCGGTACGGGTCAAGGGGACCGCACTGACTTCAACTGCGGGCTATATGCTTAGGTTGTTGCTGGACAACCCGATGGTCGCGCTCGTGATAGGCGCGTCCCTCGGCGTCTGTCTTTCGTATTCGGCGCATGTTGGACTTTCCCTTGTGAGCCCCGACGATCCGGCCAAGAGCCTCGCGATCGTCGTCACCTCGACCTCCATCCGTTTCGCCCTTGCGGCGGCCGTTCTGGCCGCCGTTTTCTATGTGGCTCCCGCCGCGCTGCTGCCCTTCTCCGCTGGGCTGCTGCTGGGCGTGCTCGCCGTGGCGAACGTCGCTCTGGTCCGACACGCAGGCCTGCGAAGGCTGCTGAGAAAGGTAGGGTGGTAGTCCGGTGGACTTCTGGGGCAAGTTCTCGGAGCTCATCGCGGTGCTCATCGATGAGCTGGGGGTGAAGAATATCCTGCACCCCGCTCAGGCGGTGGGTGTGCTCGATCCCAAGATCGCGCTCACCAACTATCTGATCTGGCTGGGCGTCGCGTTCCTCACGACTCTGATCTTCTTCATGGTCGCGTCCAAGAAGATCTCCCTCGTCCCCAAGGGCGTCTCCAACCTGGCCGAGTTCGGCGTTGAGTTCGTCCGTGACACGGTGGTCGTGGACACGCTGGGCCCGGACGGCGTGAAGTACTTCCCGTTCATCGGGACGCTCTTCTTCTTCATCCTGTTCTGCAACCTGTGGGGCCTCTTCGGCGTGCCGGTCCCGGTGCCGTTCACGATCACCGGGCCGTTCCACTTCCTGGCGTTCCAGGATTGGCGCATCCTCATGGCCAAGCCGGCCACGGGTGACATCTCCATCACCGCCACTTGGGCGCTCATCGTGTTCGCCTTCTACTGGTACGAAGGCATCCGCAAGAACGGCCTCATGAAGTACCTGGGAAGCTTCGCGCCCAGCGGCGCGCCGCCAGGCATCAAGCAGATGGTGTGGGTGCTCGAGTTCATCCTGAACTTCATCCGCCCGGTCACGCTGGCCGTTCGACTCTTCGCCAACATGTACGCCGGCCACCTGGTGCTGGGCGTGTTCTCCATCTTCGCCCTCCTGGGCGGGGAGATGATGATCGGCATCCTGCAAGGACAGATAGCGACCGGCCTCGGCGGCGGCCTCATCTTCATCCTTGCGCTCGTGATGCTCGTGGCGCTCTACGCATTCGAGCTGTTCGTGGCTCTCATCCAGGCGTACGTGTTCTCGATGCTCACGGTCCAGTACATCAACCTCTCGATCCACACGGATCACTAGGTCAGGAAGATCCGCCGCATCCTACGCGGCGTTGCAAGTACAAGGAAGTCAGCGCGACAGCGCTTCGCAAACGAGGAGGACAACTACAGTGGATCTCACGATCGATCAAGTCCGGCATGGCCTATATCGGCGCCGGCCTCGCCATCGGCCTGGCGGCCATCGGCCCCGGCATCGG
Organism: uncultured Coriobacteriia bacterium; assembly: GCA_963768865.1. Classification (GTDB taxonomy): domain Bacteria; phylum Actinomycetota; class Coriobacteriia; order Anaerosomatales; family CAVYJL01; genus CAVYJL01. The sequence goes on from CAVYJL010000002.1 coordinate 256,281, forward strand.
CATCGGCACGGTCGTCGGCAAGGCGATCGAGGGTATGGCCCGCCAGCCCGAGATGCGCGGTCAGCTCCAGGCCACCATGTTCATCGGCATCGCCTTCACCGAGGCGCTCGCCCTGTTCGGCCTCGTCATGGCGTTCATCCTCTTCGGCCAGGCCAAGTAGGCTCGATCCCCGAGTAAGACGAGAAGGAGGAGGTATCGAGCCATGGAAGTCATCCTGCCCAAGTTCGCAGAGATGTGGCCTTCCGCTGTCGCGTTCGTGCTGATGTTCGTGCTCCTGTGGAAGTTCGCCTTCCCGCCGATCACCGCGATGCTCGAGAAGCGCACCGAGACCGTTCGCGAGTCTCTGGAGAAGGCCGAGCAGACCCGTGTGGACGCCGAGCGCATGCTCGAGGAGTACAAGGTTCAGATGGCCGAGGCCCGTCAGGAGTCCGGCCGGATCGTGGAGCAGGGCCGCACGGTGGCGGAGTCCATGAAGGACGACATCATCGCCAAGGCACAGGTCGAGGCGGACGCCATCGTCGTCAAGGCCAAGGAGTCCATCGAGGCCGAGCGCGCGAGCGCCGTGGCCGACCTGCAGCAGCGCGTCGCCGACCTGTCGGTGAGCGTGGCAGGCAAGGTCATCGGCAAGTCGCTCTCCACCGCGGACCACATGGCCCTCATCGAGCAGGCGCTCACGGAAGTGGGCGGTCTTGATGGCAAGTAAGGAACGTGCCGAGGCGTACGCGCGCGGCCTGTTCGACTTGGCCAGCATCTCCGACGCGGTAGACGCGGCGGACGAGACCCTGGCGGCTGCCGTCGCTGCCCTGCGCTCGCACGCCGAGCTGCGCGACACGTTCGCGGACGCCAACGTTCCCGCCGCCGGCAAGCGGGAGGTCGTGCGCGACCTCTTCGCCGAAGGCGACCCGTCTGTGGCAGCCGTTCTGGGCCTCATGGTCGACAACGGCGACATCAGGCTGGTTGAGGACACCGCGCGCATCTACGCGGAGATCGCCGAGAAGGAGCGTGGCGCCGTCGTGGCCCACGTGACCACGGCAGTCCCGCTCACCGACGAGGTTCGCACCGACGTGGTCGCGCAGCTGCAGACGCTGCTGGGCGTGCCCGTCAAGCTGCGCGAGCGCGTCGACCCCTCCATCATCGGAGGCATCGTCATCAACGTGGCCGGCAAGATCATCGACGCGAGCGTCACCGCCCGCCTCGATGCTGCCCGCCGGGCGCTTTCTACCAACACGGGAGGTGAGGCTTAAGTGGCAGACATCACCGCGAGCCGCATCGACGAGGTCCTGCGGGCACAGCTCGCGTCCCTCAAGCCCACCGTGGACGTCCGTGAGGTCGGCACGGTCATGCAGATCGGCGACGGCATCGCCCGCGTCGACGGTTTGAAGGGCGCAATGGCCGGCGAGCTGCTCGAGTTCGTCGGCGAGGGCGGGCACACGGTCATGGGCCTGGCGCTCAACCTCGACGACAACGAGGTCGGCGCCGTCCTCATGGGCGAGACCTCGCTCATCAAGGAGAACGACACGGTCCGCACCACCGGCCGCATCGTCGAGGTCCCCTCGGGCCCCGCGTTCTTCGGCCGCGTCGTGAACCCCCTCGGCGAGCCGCTGGACGGCAAGGGCCCCATCGCCGCCGAGGGAAGGCGTCCGCTGGAGTTCCGCGCGCCCGGCGTCATCGAGCGCCAGCACGTCCACGAGCCGGTGCAGACGGGCATCATGGCCATCGACGCGATGATCCCCATCGGCCGAGGCCAGCGCGAGCTGATCATCGGCGACCGCCAGACGGGCAAGACCGCCGTCGCGGTGGACGCGATCATCAACCAGCGCGGCAAGGACGTCATCTGCGTCTACGTCGCCATCGGCCAGAAGGCTTCCACCGTGGCGGGCGTCGTGGAGACGCTCGAGGAGTACGGCGCCATGGACTACACCATCGTGGTCTCCGCGCCCGCGTCCGACCCCGCGCCGCTTCAGTACATCGCGCCCATGGCGGGTTGCGCCATCGGCGAGTACTTCATGTACAACGGCGCCGACGGCAAGCCGGCCGGCAAGGACAACCGGGGTCGCGCGGTCCTGTGCATCTACGACGACCTGTCCAAGCAGGCGGTCGCGTACCGCGAGATGTCGCTGACCCTTCGCCGCCCGCCGGGCCGCGAGGCGTACCCGGGCGACGTCTTCTACCTGCACAGCCGCCTGCTGGAGCGCGCCGTCAAGCTCTCGGACGAGAACGGCGCCGGGTCGCTCACCGCGCTCCCGGTCATCGAGACGCAGGCCGGTGACGTCTCGGCTTACATCCCGACCAACGTCATCTCCATCACCGACGGCCAGATCTTCCTGCAGACCGACCTGTTCTATCAGGGCGTCCGCCCCGCCATCAACGTCGGCATCTCGGTATCCCGAGTCGGTGGTGACGCGCAGATCAAGGCGATGAAGCAGGTCGCGGGCTCGCTGCGACTGGACTTGGCCAACTACCGCTCCTTGGCGGCGTTCGCCCAGTTCGGCTCGGACTTGGACAAGGCCACGCAGGCCACCCTCGCCCGCGGCGCGCGCATGGTCGAGCTGCTCAAGCAGGGCCGCTACGTGCCCATGCCCGTCGCCGATCAGGTCGTCGCGATCTTCGCCGGCACCAAGGGCTACCTCGACGGCATCGAGGTCGCCCAGGTCCAGCCGTTCCGCGATCAACTCATCGAGCTCGTGAACAGCGCGTACCCGGACATCGCCAAAGCCATCGTCGAGGAAGGCAAGATCTCCGACGAGACCGAGGCCAAGCTCAAGGGTGTCCTCGACGACTTCACCGCCCGGTTCTCCGCGGAGTAGGGAAGAGCACGCATGCCCAACCTTCGCGACATCCAGGCCCGCATCGTCTCGACCAGCAACACGAGGCAGATCACGCGCACCATGGAGATGGTGGCGACGGCCAAGATCCGCAAGGCCCAGGAAGCCATCGAGTCGGCGCGTCCCTACGCGTTGGCCATGGTCGAGGTCCTGGGCAACGTCGCGCGCTACGTGCAGGGTGCTTCGCATCCGCTGCTGGAGATCCACGACAAGTACGAGCGAGTCATCGTGATCTCGGTCACGGCCGACCGCGGGCTCGCCGGTGCTTTCAACAGCAACATCCTTCGGCTGACGGAGGAGTACATGGCCAACGCGAAGGCCAAGGGCGCGACGCCCGAGGTCATCGCCGTGGGCAAGAAGGCGATCGGCTACCTGCGGTACAGGGAGATCATTCCGCTGGCCTCGTTCCGGGAGATCTCGGACAAGCCCACGTTCGCCGACGCCCGCGCGATCGCCAACGAGGTCATCGAGCGGTACTCGGCCGGTGAGATCGACGGCGCGGCGATCATCTTCAACCGCTTCAAGAACGTCGCCGAGCAGAAGCCGGAGGTGCACCAGCTCCTCCCCATCGAGCGCACCGTCATCGACGAGGCTCAGCAGGCCGCCGAGGCGGGATCATCCCGCCGGAATACCTGTTCGAGCCGGATGCCGAGACGGTCCTAGAGCGCCTGCTGCCCACATACGTGGAGACGCTCGTGTTCCGGGCCCTCATGGAGTCCGCCGCGTCCGAACAGGGCGCGCGGCGCACGGCCATGAAGTCGGCCACGGACAACGCGACCGAGATGATCGGCACGTACACCCGCATCTACAACCGGGCCCGCCAGGCGTCCATCACCAACGAGATCGCTGAGATCGTCGGTGGCGCCGCGGCGCTCGAGGACGAAGACACGGATAAGTAAGGAAGGACTTCGCAATGACCGAGAACGCAAACAACGTCGGACGCATCGTCCGGGTCATCGGCCCGGTCCTCGACGTTGAGTTCGCTCCGGACGCCATGCCGGCGATCCACAACGCGCTCAAGATCGATGCGGAGAGCCCCGTCGGTCGCGTGAGCACCACTGCCGAGGTCGCGCAGCACCTCGTGGGCAACCGCGTGCGCGCGGTGGCGATGTCGTCCACCGACGGCATCACCCGCGGTATGGAGGCTCTGGACACCGGCACCGCCATGCTCATGCCCGTGGGCCCCTCCACGCTCGGCCGCATCTTCAACGTGCTGGGCGAGACCGTGGACGATGGTCCTGAGGTGACGCCGGAGGAGTACTACCCCATCCACCGCGCCGCTCCCGACTTCGACAACCTCGAGCCCGAGACGGAGATCTTCGAGACCGGCATCAAGGTCGTGGACCTGCTCGAGCCTTACATCAAGGGCGGCAAGACGGGCCTGTTCGGCGGCGCCGGCGTAGGCAAGACCGTCATCATCATGGAGCTCATCAACAACCTCGCGCAGGCGCACGGCGGTACGTCCGTGTTCACCGGCGTGGGCGAGCGCACCCGTGAGGGCACCGACCTCTACAACGAGATGAAGGAGTCGGGCGTCATCGAGAAGACCGTGCTCGTGTACGGTCAGATGAACGAGCCTCCCGGAGCCCGCCTCCGGGTGGGACTCGCGGGGCTGACCGCGGCCGAGTACTTCCGCGACCAGGGCCAGGACGTCCTGCTGTTCGTGGACAACATCTTCCGGTTCACTCAGGCCGGCTCCGAGGTCTCCGCGCTGCTCGGCCGCATGCCGTCCGCGGTGGGCTACCAGCCCACTCTGGCCACCGAGATGGGCGAGCTGCAGGAGCGCATCACCTCCACCAAGCGCGGCTCCATCACGTCGGTCCAGGCCATCTACGTCCCGGCCGACGACCTCACCGACCCCGCGCCGGCCACCGCGTTCACCCACTTGGACGCCACGACGGTCCTCTCGCGTTCCATCGCCGAGCTGGGCATCTACCCGGCCGTGGACCCGCTGGCCTCGACGTCTCGCGCTCTCGACCCCAAGGTCGTTGGCGAGGAGCACTATCGCGTGGCCCGTGAAGTGCAGCTGGTGCTGCAGCGCTACAAGGACCTCCAGGACATCATCGCCATCCTGGGCATGGACGAGCTGTCCGAGGAGGACAAGCTCTCCGTGAACCGCGCGCGCAAGATCCAGCAGTTCTTCTCTCAGCCGTTCTTCGTGGCCGAGCAGTTCACCGGCATGAGCGGCAAGTACGTGAAGCTCGAGGACACGATCCGCGGCTTCGCGGAGATCATCGACGGCAAGCACGACGACGTGCCCGAGGGCGCGTTCCGCTACGTCGGCACCATCGAGGAGGCCCTCGAGAAGGCCGAATCGATGGCCGCCACCGCCTAGTCCCGGCACGGGAGCATCGCCCACATGGCCAGAACACTTGTCGTAGAGATAGTCACGCCGGAGAAGATCCTCTACTCCAACGAGGTGGAGTTCTTCGTCGCCCCCACTACGGGTGGCGAGGTGGGCATCATGCCGCTGCATGCGCCGCTGGTTGCCACGTTGGAGCCTGGCGAGGTGCGCGTGCGACGCGGCGAGTCCGAGCATGACTGGGAGTGGTTCGCCGTGTCCGGCGGCTACCTGCAGGTGCACGAGGACAAGGTGATCGTGCTCGCCAGCGACGCGGTCATCTCGTCACAGATAGACCCCGACCGTGCCAAGAAGGCCGCGGACACCGTCCGTGAGCGTCTGGCGGCCCTCAAGGCCTCCGGCAAGGAGGACGAGACGCTCCAGGCCACGCTCGAGAGCGACCTTCACTGGTACGAGACCCAAGTGGAGTTGGCGGCCCGCAAGCGTTAGCGCTGGCGTGCCGTGATTCGCCGGGGGCGGCCGACGAGAGTCGGCCGCCCCTGCTGCGTTCATGGCTGCCGGCGAGCGCCGCTTCCGACCGTTCAGCCCGCCGGGCGCGCCTCGCACGCGGTCCGCGTGTCAGGCCGCCACGTATACTCATATGAGTCGCTTGGAGGGGGCTCACCGATCGGGGAGGAAGGGTGCCTGTGTCACGTCGCGCCAAACAGTGGGGCCGGCTCGCGCTCGGTCTCGTCGTCGCGCTCGCTGCGGGCGGGTCTCCAGCGGCGGCCGTGGCCCAGTCCGCGCAGACCACGACTGCCGTGGCCGCGGGCAGCACCGTGGCCACCACCGCGAGCGCCCTCATGCTGCCGCGTCCCGCCTCATCGGGCGCCACCGCGACCACGCTGCCTCCGGGGCCGGGGTTCAAGCCCCCGGGCCTTCCGTGGATCGTCTACAACGACGACCACATCGACGTGACCGGCTTCATGCGGGGAACCTCGCACAAGCCCGGCTTCGGTGACGCCCGCCTCGAGCTGTGGGTGGCGAGCAGGACGGCCAAGGGGGGCTGGTGGCTCGAGAAGTCGCTGCCCATGGATGCGTTCGCGGCCCCCGGCGGGCTGCAGCTCAAGATCCGCCTCGCCTCGTTGCCTCGCGGCAGATGGCGCGCCCGCACGGTGCATTGGCGCGACGCCGGCGGCACGTTCACTGCGTCGGGCTGGACTTACACGCGCTCGGTCCCGCGCAACATCGTGGCGCTCACGTTCGACGACGGGCCCAGCCCGGGCAACACCGACGACGTGGTCGCGGCGCTGGCCCGCAACGGCGACGTGCGAGCGACGTTCTTCATGCTGGGCGGTATGGCCGAGTCCCACCCGTCCACCGCCAAGACGGTGCTCGCGTACCACCACCAGCTCGGGAACCACAGTCAGGATCACGCGGCCTTGGGCGGGGCGTCGGCCGCGACCATCCGTTGGGAGATCGAGACCGCGCAGTCGTGGATCGGCTGGGCCACCGGCGTGAGGCCCACATGGTTCCGTCCGCCGTACGGCTCCACGAGCTCCACGGTGCGCGCGGTGACCGCGGACGAGGGCCTCAAGCACGTCACGTGGGATGTGGACCCCCAGGACTGGAGGGGCGCCGGTGCGGCCACGACGGCGAGCCGCGTGCTGTCGGCGGTGCGGCCGCGCGCAATCGTGCTCATGCACGACGGGCCCGCGAGGCGCATAGGCACGGCCTCGGCGGTGGACAGGATCGTCCCGGCGCTGCGCGACCGCGGCTACGACTTCGTGACGCTGGATGAGCTGGCCTACCTGCAACGATGACGGAAGCAGGGCATGCGGCCGAGACGCCCGCGTGCCCGGCCCGGCGGCCTCGCCGGCGGAAAGGCGGGCGGCGTAGCGGAGGCGCCGGGCAGCAACGCGGCGTTCACGGTGTGGCCTGTCGGCTTGCCGTGAGCCTGCGGGGACACTAACCTCGTCAGGCCCGCCGCCCGGCGGGTCGGGGGATTCGGCAAGGAGATCTCGTACTGGTTATGGACGCCATCATCGTCACAGGCGGGGCCCCGCTCTCGGGCGAGATCCGCGTGGGCGGCGCCAAGAACTCGGCGCTAAAGCTCATGGCGGCGTCTCTGCTCGCGCCCGGGGTGACCACCCTGCGCAACGTCCCGGACATCGCCGACATCGCGGTGATGGCCGAGCTGCTGCAGGGCCTGGGCGTGCGCGTCGTGCGCACGGACCACGCGCTGACCGTGGACGCGGCCACCGTGGGAAGTGCCGAGGCTCCCTACGACATGGTCGCCCGGATGCGCGCGTCCATCAGCGTGTTGGGCGCGCTCGTCGCCCGCATGGGCCGCGCGCACGTGGCGATGCCCGGCGGCTGCAACATCGGCTCGCGCAAGGTGGACATGCACCTTAAGGGGCTCGAGGCCCTGGGCGCGCAGGTCACAGTGGGCCACGGCTACATCACGGCCGCCGCCCCGGAGGGCGGGCTCGTGGGCGCCCCCGTGTCGCTCGACTTCCCCAGCGTGGGAGCCACGGAGAACCTGCTCATGGCCGCGGCGACGGCTCGCGGCACCACGGTCATCGACAACGCTGCGCGCGAGCCCGAGATCGTGGACCTCGTGAGGTTCCTGCAGGAGATGGGCGCGCGCATCACCGGCGAGGGGACCACCGTGATCGAGGTCCAGGGCGTCGAGGGCCTCGCCCCCGTGGAACACGTCGTCGTGGGCGACCGCATCGAGGCGGGCACATACGTGATCGCGGGAGCGCTCGACGGGGGGCCCGTGACGGTGCGCGGGTTCGACCCGTCGCATCTCGAGATCGTCTTGGCCAAACTCGCCGAGGCGGGCGTGGACGTGGAGCGTCTGCTCGACGGGGTGGTCGTGTCGCGCTCCGGCCCCCTGCTCCCGGTGGACGTGGCGACCCTGCCGTATCCGGGTTTCCCCACCGACCTCCAGGCGCCCTGGATGACGCTCATGAGCGTCGCGCACGGCACGTCGGTCGTCACCGAGAACGTCTTCGAGAACCGCTTCATGTTCGCGGACGAGCTGTCCCGCATGGGGGCCGACATCCGCATCGACGGCCACGCCGCCCTGATCAAGGGCGTCCCGCTGCTTGTCCGGCGCTCCGGTCAAGAGCCCCGACCTGCGCGGAGGCGCCGCGCTCGTCATCGCGGGCCTGGTCGCGGACGGCGAGACCACGATCACGGACGTCTACCATGTCGAACGTGGCTACGAGTGCTTCCCCGAGAAGCTCGCCGCGCTCGGCGCCCAAGGTCAGCACCGATAGCACGCCGAGGCCCGCCCGGGCCGGCGGCGCGACCGACGCAAGGGGGAGGGCACATGCCCGACATCGACGAGATCATGGCGACTATCCCGCATCGCTACCCGTTCCTGCTCGTGGACCGGATCTTGGAGCACGAGCCCGGGGTGAGCGCGGTGGGCATCAAGAACGTCACCATGAACGAGTGGTTCTTCCAGGGGCACTTCCCCGAGTTCCCGGTCATGCCCGGAGTGCTCATCATCGAGGCGCTGGCTCAGGTGGGCGCGTTCGCGCTGCTCAGCCAGGAGGAATACGCCGGCAAGCTGGCGTTCTTCGGCGGATTGACAAGGTGCGCTTCAAGCGGCAGGTCCGGCCCGGTGACGACGCTCAGGCTCGAATGTGAGATCTCGCGCATGCGGGCGGGAGTGGGCTTCGGCAACGCGAAGGCCACCGTGGATGGCGAGCTCGTGTGCTCGGGCGAGCTCATGTTCGCCGTCCGCTGACGCTCGATGCGCATCCGACCGGCCGCGTCGGACGATCTGGGAGGCTCGTCTACGAGACCCTCGGCTTCAGGTCCACGAGCGAGATGGCGCTCGTGCTGGACGACGAGCTCCTCCCCGCCGACGCGCCGCCCGCGTGCGACGCCCGATGGACTTCGCTCTCTTGCGGCCTGATCCCCCAGCTCACAGGCTCCGTGCCGAGGTGCCGTGAGCTTCACTTAACGGCTCTGCGACGCCCCTGCCGAGGGGCGGTCGTTACGGTACGATAGCTGGGTTCCCGGGGGGTCCTCGCAAAGCGGCGGGTCGTCCGGCTGCCGTTTCGCACGAGCCGGCCTCGAGCCGGTCCGAGGAGGATTCAATGACACTAGTGGATCGCTTCGCCGACGGGTCGGCGGTGCTGTCCGTCGTGGGCCTGGGCTACGTGGGCCTGCCGCTGGTCGTGGAGATGGCCAAGGCGGGCCATCGCGTGATCGGCGTCGACGTCTCGGCCGAGAAGGTGGATCTGTCAACAGCGGCGAGAGCTACATCCCCGACGTCCCGTCGCCGAGAGCTGGCCCCGCTGGTCAACGCGGGCCTGGTGATCGGCCACTACCGACTTCTCGGCCGTGAGCGAGGCCGACGCCGTCGTGATCTGCGTGCCCACGCCGCTGGACGAGTACAAGCAGCCGGACACGAGTTTCATGGAGGCCGCGGCCTCGGCAGTGGCTCCGTACCTGCACGAGGGGATGCTCGTGACGCTCGAGTCCACGACGTACCCCGGCACCACCGAGGAGGTCGTCCAGCCCATCCTGGAGGCGGGCGGTCTCAAGGTGGGCTCCGACGTGTACCTGGCGTTCTCGCCCGAGCGCGTGGACCCGGGCAACCCGGTCTTCCAGACGTTCAACACCCCCAAGGTCGTCGGCGGCGTCACGCCGGCTTGCACGGAGGCGGCGGTGGCCATGTACGGCCGCTTCCTCGAGACCATCGTGCCGGTGTCGTCGACGCGCGCCGCCGAGATGACCAAGCTGCTCGAGAACATCTTCCGCTGCGTGAACATCGCGCTCATGAACGAGCTCGTGCAGGTGTCCGAGCGCATGGACATCAACCTGTGGGAGGTCATCGAGGCCGCCAAGACCAAGCCCTTCGGCTACATGCCGTTCTATCCGGGGCCGGGCCTGGGCGGGCACTGCATCCCCATCGACCCGTACTACCTGTCGTGGAAGGCGCGCGAGTTCGACTTCCACACCGAGTTCATCGAGCTGTCCGGCAAGGTCAACGAGCAGATGCCGTACTACGTGGTGAAGCGCCTGATGGAGGCGCTCAACACGCATCGCAAGTCGCTCGCGGGCAGCCGCGTGCTCATGCTGGGCGTGGCCTACAAGGCCGATATCGACGACATGCGCGAGTCCCCGGCGATCCGCATCGCCGAGCTGCTCGCGCGCGACGAGGCCGAGCTCTCGTACAGCGACCCGTACGTGCCGGAGTTCAAGGCGGACGGCGTCGATCTCAAGAGCGTCGAGCTCACCCCTGAGCTGCTCGAGAGCGTGGACGCGGTGCTCATCGTCACCGACCACCGCAGCGTCAACTACGACCTCGTCGTGCAGTACGCGCCGCTGATCCTGGACACGCGCAACGCGCTCCATTCCTTTGACAGCAACAAGGTCGTGCGTCTCTAGCGCACGCACAGGCCGCCTCGGCGGCGACCCGCATCGAATCCCGCTTTTCGGAGGTGCCCGTGAGCAAGCCCGTGAAGGTCGGCGTCGTAGGCTTCGGCTACTGGGGCCCCAACCTCGTCCGCAACCTGGATCGGGCGGCCGACGCCGAGATCGTGGCCGCCTGCGACCTGTCGCAGGACAACCTGTCCAAGCTCAGTTCGCTGTATCCCTACGTGGAGACGTGCGCCGACATGGGCGGGTTCCTGAGCGACTACGACCTGGACGCCGTGGTCATCGCGACCTCGGCACCGAGTCACTTCGCGCTCGCGAAGGCCGCGCTCGAGGCCGGCAAGCACGTTTACGTGGAGAAGCCGCTCACGCTCACGAGCACCGACGCCGAGGAGCTCGTGCGCCTGGCCGACGCCAAGGGCCTCGTGCTCATGGTGGGCCACCTCATGGAGTACCACTCGGCGATCAACTGGATCCGCGACTACATCAAGTCCGGCGAGCTGGGCGACGTGCTGTACCTGTACGCGCAGCGCCTGAACCTGGGCAAGGTGCGCAAGGAGGAGAACTCCTTCTGGTCGCTCGCGCCTCACGACGTGTCCATCGTGCTCTACCTGATCGGCGAGACACCGGACCGGGTCAGCGCCAACGGAGCGGCCTATCTCAATGACGGCGTCCAGGACACCGTGTTCGCCAACCTGCACTTCCCGAGCGGCAAGATGGCCAACATCCACGTGAGCTGGCTGGACCCGCACAAGGTGCGCAAGTTCACCATCGTGGGCACCAAGAAGATGCTCGTGTTCGACGACATGGAACGCCACCGAGAAGATCTGGATCTACGACAAGGGCGTCGAGCCGGTCGAGGCCCTGGGCTACGGCGAGGACCTGCGCCTTCGCTTCGGCGACATCACGGTCCCGTTCATCAAGATGGCCGAGCCGCTCTCGCTGGAGGTCCAGCACTTCCTAGACTGCGTGGACACCGGCACTACGCCGCGTTCCGATGGCCGCGACGGCTTGCGGGTGGTCCGTGTCCTGGAAGCCGTGGACGAGTCCATGGCCGACGGCGGGACGCCCGTCCCGATCCGCATCGAGGTGTAGCCCTCCTGGGGCCCCACCTACCATGAAGGCAACGTATCATCGACGCCCCTCGGCACGAGTCGCCGGGGGGCGCCGGTGCGCTAGAATACCCCGAACGAACACGCACCCGACGGGGGCTCGGGCGTGGGCCCGCGAGCCCTCGGAGCCCGGATCGTGCCGCACCAACCCCCGCTGAACACCCTGGAGGTCTGACCATATGCCGCATGGAGACGGGACCGGACCGCTGGGCCAAGGCCCCGGCGTCGGCCGAGGTCACGACCACCCGGCCGGCGGCCACGAAGGTCACCACGAGGGTTGCGGGCAGGGCCGCCACATGCGCGGCCGCCACTTCGCCGAGGACGTCCAGATGGGCGAGGACCTGACCTGCGGCCGGTGGGTCGTCGTCGAATCCGGGGCGGTGCTCGGCGACGATGTCACGCTGGGCAACCATGTCACCATCTGCGCCGAGCGCCAAGCTCGGCGACGGCGTCGTGGTGGCCGACTTCGCGATCGTGGGCAAGCGTCCCAAGCTGTCGCCGCGTTCCACGGCCAAGAAGACCGAGCTGCCGGGCGTGGTCGTGGGCTCAGGGACGAGCATCGGAAGCCACACGGTGCTCATGGCCGGTTCCACGCTCGGCGAGCGCTGCATCGTGGGCGACAACGCCGGCGTGCGCGAGCGCTGCACGATCGGCGACGACGTGGTCGTGGGCCGCGCGGTGACGGTGGAGAACGACACGACTATCGGCAGCGGCACCAAGATCCAGTCCGGCGCCTACGTCACCGCATACGTGACCATCGAGGAGGACGTCTTCATCGCCCCGATGGTCGTCACCACCAACGACAACTTCATGGGCCGCACCGAGAAGCGGTTCGGCGCTGATCAAGGGACCGACCATCCGCCGAGGCGCCCGAGTGGGCGGCGGCGTGCACATCCTGCCCGGCATCGAGATCGGCGAAGAGGCGTTCGTGGCCACGGGCGCGATCGTGACCAAGGACGTCCCGGCGCGGGCAAGCTCGTGATGGGTGCGCCGGCCAAGGTCGTTCGCGACGTGCCGGAAGACGAACTGCTCGACAACCAGTAGCCACCCGGGCCGAGGCCCGGTTCACGCCCCGACCGCGCCACCAGGCACGAAAGACAAGGAGACCGCGCACATATGGGTATCCCGCTGCTCGACCTCAAGGCACAGTACCTCTCGCTCAAGGACGAACTCGATGCGGTCTGGTTCGACACGATGAGCTCGGCCGGCGTTCATCGGCGGACCGCGGGTCAAGGCCCTCGAGGAAGCCGTGGCCGCGTACGTGGGCACCAAGCACTGCATCGCGTGCGCGAACGGGACCGACGCGCTGTTCCTCATCATGGACGCGCTGGGCATCCGCGAGGGTGACGAGGTCATCACGACGCCGTTCACCTTCTTCGCCACCGTCGAGTGCATCGCGCACCGCGGGCGCGACGCCGGTGTTCGTGGACATCGAGGACGGCACCTACAACATGGACGTCGCGCAGGTCGAGGCTGCGATCACCGGCAAGACCAAGGCGATCTTGCCGGTCCACATCTTCGGCCAGTGCGTGGACATGGACCCGCTCAACGAGATCGCGGCGCGTCACGGGATCCCCGTCATCGAGGACGCCTGCCAGGCGATCGGCGCCACGTACAAGGGCGCGATGGCCGGCTCGCTCGCCCAAGCGGCTGCGTTCAGCTTCTTCCCGAGCAAGAACCTCGGCGCGGCCGGCGACGGCGGCATGCATCACCACCGACGACGACGAGCTGGCCGCAGCCGTGCCGCAAGCTCGCGGCTCACGGCACCACCAAGAAGTACTTCCACGACACCTTCGGCGCAGAACAGCCGGCTCGACTCGCTGCAGGCGGGCATCCTGTCGGTGAAGCTGCCGCACCTGGACACGTGGAACAACGAGCGCCGCGCGGCTGCGGCCGTCTACGGCGAGCTGCTCGCCGACACCCCCGATCTCGTGCTGCCCAAGGTCCGAGACTACGGCGACGCCGTGTACCACCTGTACATCGTGAAGTCGCCCAAGGCCGGAGGCCGTCATGGAGGCGCTCAAGCGTGGCGGGCATCGGCACGGCGCTCTACTACCCGCTGGCGCTGCACGAGCAGGAGGTCTTCACCAAGGACCCGGCGTACGTGGAGCCGTCGCTCCCCGTCGCCGAGTCTTGCGACGGCGCGCACGTTCGCGCTGCCCTGCTTCCCCGGCATCACGCGGGGACAGCAGGAGGAGGTCGTCCGGGTCGTCAAGGAGGCGTTGGCCTAGGCGGGGACCGGCGCTGTCGGCCGCGCGGAGGCACTCGCTCGACGCGGCCGCACCCGAACCCCACGGGCCGCTCATGAAGGTCATCTCGGTCGTCGGGGCGCGACCCCAGTTCATCAAGGCGGCTCCCGTGTGCCGCGCCCTGCGCGAGCACCACGAGGAGATACTGGTCCACTCGGGTCAGCACTACGACTACGCGATGTCCGACGTCTTCTTCGCCGAGCTCGGCATCCCCAAGCCCGACTTCAACCTCGCGGTGGGCTCCGGCAGTCCACGGCAAGATGACCGGCGAGATGCTCGGCCTGCTCGAGGAGCTCTACCTCGAGCAGAAGCCGGACTGCGTGCTCGTCTACGGCGACACCAACACCACGCTGGCGGGGGCGCTGGCCGCCGCCAAGCTCGCCATCCCGGTCGCGCACGTCGAGGCCGGCCTGCGGTCGTTCGTGCGCGACATGCCCGAGGAGATCAACCGGGTCGCTCACCGACCACGTGAGCACCGTCCTGTGCTGCCCCACCGACGCCGCCGTGGCGCAACCTCGCGGCCGAGGGCATCACCGCCGGCGTCGCGCTCGTGGGCGACTGCATGCTCGACACCGCGCGCTTCTTCGCCGAGCGCGAGGACCCCGCGCCGGTGCTGGCCAAGTACGAGGTCGAGCCGAGGGGCTACTTCCTGGCCACGCTGCACCGCGCCGCCAACAGCGACGACGCCGACCGCCTCGCGTGCGTCATCGCCGCGTTCGCTCGCCTCGACCGGCCGGTCGTGTGGCCCGTGCATCCGCGCACGAGGGCGAACCTGGAGAGGTTCGGGCTCGCCGGGCACGCTGCATCGCAGCCGCCAACATACGCGCGGTCGAGCCGTTGCCGTACATGGAGACCGTGGCGCTGCTGTCGCAGGCGTCGGGCCTGCTCACCGACTCGGGCGGCATGCAGAAGGAGGCGTACTTCTTCGAAGTGCCGTGCGTGACGCTGCGCGACGAGACCGAGTGGGTGGAGACGGTGGACCTGGGCTGGAACACGCTGGCGGGCACGGACGAGGAGGCGATCGTGGCCGCCGCGGTAGCCGCCGCCGGCACGGACCGCCCGCCCACTCACCCGGACGTCTACGGAGACGGCCACGCAGCCGAGCACATCGTCGCCGCGCTCGAGGCGCGCCTGGGGGACCGGTAGCCCGTGGCCGGCGACCAAGCCCAGGAGGCTCTGGGTGGACATGACCAACTCGCCGCACGTTCTCGTGCTGCGGCCCATCATGGAGGAGTTCGAGCGCCGGGGCTGGGACGTCACGGTCACGGCGCGGGACTTCGCGCAGACGCTGCCGCTGCTCGAAGCGCACGGGATCCCGTACACGCTCATCGGCAAGCATCGCGGCAGGCGCCATGGCCGCCAAGGCCTGGGGCATGGCGTCGCGCACCTCGCAGATGATCGCCTTCGGGGCGGGCAAGGGCTTCAGCCTCGCACTCTCGCACGCGAGCAACGACCTGCCGGTCGCCGCCCGCGTGCTGGGAATCCCGCACGTCACGATGTTCGACTACGAGCACGCCAAGCTCAGCCACAGCATCAACGTGCGGTTCTCGACGCTCGGCGCTCGTGCCCGACGCCATCCCGGAGGAGGCGCTGTACCGCTACGGCGGCAAGGGCAAGACCGAGCGCTACCCGGGTCTGAAAGAGGAGTACTACCTGGCCGACTTCGAGCCCGACCCCACGGTGCTCGAGACAACTGGGATTGGACCAAGGCAAAGTCCTGGTAACCGTTCGGACCCCGCCGAGCATGGCCGCTTATCATCGTATGGAGAACCCGGTGTTCACCGAGTTGCTCGAGCGCATCGGCGGCGATCCGCAGGTCCAGGCAGTCGTGCTCCTGCGCACTCCCGACCAGAAAGCGCTGGTAGATGCGGTGGGAGCCGACAATCTGATCGTGCCGGCGACCGTGGTGGACGCCCCGAGCCTGGTCCACTACTCCGACGTCGTGATAACGGGTGGCGGTACCATGGTCCGTGAGGCCGTAGCGCTGGGGACCCCGGCTTGGACGGTCTTCCAGGGCACGATGGGAGCTGTGGACCGTAGATTGCTTGAAGAGGGTCGCCTGTTCAGGCTCGAGAAGGCCCAGGACGTAGTACTCGAGAAGAAGCATGCCGAGGCGGGACGTGTGCGCCGGGACGTGAGCGACCTGGTGGACCGCATCGAAGCCGTGGCGAAGCGAGGATAGGAATGGCCCCTTACAAGGGAACGAGGCGTGCGATGGGTCGCTCCGCGGGCAGAAGCCCGCAGAGCCTTCCCCCCATCCAGCCCCAGTCGTCGTTCAGTGAGACACCGCAGCAGGCGGCCAGCCGCCAGCGCGGCGTGTCGCTGACGCGGCAGGTCCAGGCATCGAGGCGCGCCGTCTTCTGGCGCAGGTTCGCCGTCATCGCCGCGGTCATCGTCGTGTTCGCCCTGGTGGGGACCGCCTTGGGCGGCTTCCTGTACGTCCAGGGCGTGCAGAGCGCCATGACCAAGAAGCTTAAGGAGTGGGCTGGAACTCCACCGGGACCGCCGCACAGCAGGTCGCCCCGAGCCAGCCCTTCTGGCTCGTGCTCATGGGCGTGGACACACGGCCCAACGAGACGATCCGCGCGCTCGGACACCTTGGTCATGGCCTACGTGGACCCGCCGCATAAGAGGATGACACTGATATCCATCCCTCGTGACACGAGGGCGAAGATACCCTGGGCACGGGACCATGAAGATCAACTCGGCTGCTCAGCTTGGCGGACCCGAACTGGTGAAGCAGACCCTGCTAGACCTCACGGGTATCCAGGCCAACCACTTCGTCATGGTGGACTTCAACGGCTTCAAGGACATGGTCGACGCCATCGGCGGCGTCTACATCAACGTGCCCACGCGCATCTTCGACCCTGAAGCCGCGAACCACGACTACACCGCGGAGCTCATCCTGCCGGGCTACAAGAAGCTCGACGGCAAGCACGCGCTCACGTTCGTCCGCGCGCGCAAGGGCTTCGCCCAGGGCGACTTCCAGCGGATCGAGAACCAGCAGGCGTTCATCAAGGCCTTGGCCAAGCAGACGCTGCAGATACAGAACCTGTTCCGGGCCAATGCCATCGTCGACGCGGTCGTGAAGAACGTGACGACCGACATGAAGCTCAACGAGCTCATGGACCTCGCCACGCAGTTCAGGGGCAACGGGACTTCGATCGAGGCCACGACGATCCCCTCGTATCCCAAGTACATCGGCGGGGTGGCGTACGTCATCACCGACAAGGCAAAGGTGCAAGCCCTGTTCGCCCGGGTCCAGAATGGCGAGTCCATCGAGTCCACGGCAGCAGCGGGCTCTTCGGCAACGAGCGGCGCCGTGGGCGCGACGGCTCCCGCAGGCGCCGCGGACACCACCGTCATCGTTCGCAACGGGACGACCACGACCGGAGTGGCCAAGACGGCGGCCGCCAAGTTGACGTCCAAGGGCTTCCAGATCAAAGAAGTGGGCAACGCGCAGCGCAAGGTCTACGACCAAACGCTCATCGTCTACAAGACCGACCCCACCAAGGCGCAGCTCGTGGCCGACGACCTCGGCTACGGGCGCCTCGTGCAGTCGCTGGGGCGCTATTCCTTCAACACGGACGTGCTCGTGGTGGTCGGAGCCGACTACAAGAAGTAGCGCGTAGAGGTCGGAGTCCGTCGCTTCGCGGTGACGGAATGCGCACGGGGCACACGGCCGGGTTGTTGCCTCACGGGCCCCACCGCTAGAATCCGGCCGGAACCGTATCCGAACACCCACTCGAGCCAGGGGAGCCGATGACCGAGACCGGCCGTCGACCAGGACGACTTCAGCTTGCGATCCTCATCCTTCTCGTAGCCTGTGTGGCGCTGGGCGCGGGCCTGGTCTTCTTCGGCGTGGGAGCGCAGCTCTCCGCGCCCAAGACGGTGACCGTGCTCGTCCAGGCTGACGACGTCCGCCCGGTGATAGCCGACCAGGTCAAGGCCGGCGATCCCATCTACACCGATTTCGCCGGGATGTATGTGGGCCGCGTGACCAAGGTCCAGCAGACCCGTGACGAGAAGGCGGTGCCCGATGCCGCGGGCAACCTCCACGTCGCCACCGACCCGCTCCACGTCCAGCTCAACGTCACGGTCGAAGGCCCCGGCCGCGAGGGCGACGGCATCATCGCCATGAGCAGCCAGGTCCTGCAGGCGGGTTCGTCGTTCTCGATCATCTCGGACCGCTATTTCATCCGAGGGACGGTGCTCGAGATCCATGCCCGCTGATCGAGTGACGACTCCCTCCGTGGAGATCGCTTCGCCCCCTGCCGAGGCCGCGCCCTGGTGGCGCGACCCGCGTTCGTGGCTCTCGCCCTTCGCGGTGCTCTTGTACTTCTACGTGGGGTACCTGGCGGTGGTCTACGCCGGGTTCGACAAGTACCTGTACTTCGAGCTCATGAACCTGGGCACGAGGATCATCGGTTTCAAGCCCACCACGCTCACGCTGCTCGTCTATCTGTTCGGTGCGATGACGCTGGTGCTGGGCTTCCTGTTCGGGATCTGGGCGGGTCGCGGCGTGTCCTCGCGGCCGCGGTCGATGGCCAGTCGCGATGCCGAGATCTCCGTGGTGAGCACGTTGCCTCGGCGACGCTTCTACAAGCGTTGGAGCCCGCTGTTCACCGTCGGCGTGATCGGGTGGACGGTCGCGATCGCGGCCAACCTCTCCGTGATCGTCCTGTCCGGCGCCTCGATCGTGAGCATCGGGTCGCGGTGGGCCCAGAGCCCTGAACTCGTTCTGGCCGCCGCTTTCCAGGCGTTCTTCGTCCCGTGTCTGCTCGTGGGCGCGCGCAGCCGTTGGCAGCGCGTGTTCGCGGTGTTCGCGTTCGTCGCGGCGACCGTTGCGCTGGGTCTGCTCGGCGCGCGCAACCTGCCTGCCAAGCTCGTGATCGCGACGTTCCTGGCCTCGGTGTACGTGGTCAAGCCGCGCAACCTCGGCAGGCTTGCGATCGTCTTCCTCATCGTGCTCGTGGCGGCGATGGGGATCATCGGCGCGGTGTCCAAGTCGGGCATCTACGGGCCCACCGCCACCGTGGGGCTGGCGCTGGCCCTGACGCAGTCCGACTCCACGGGCAGCTTCTACAACCTGGACCGAGTCGTTCGAACGTCGCCGTGGTACGGGGTGTACGGCGGCAAACTGCTGGTGGACTCGTTCCTGTCCGCCGTCCCCAAGCAGAACGCGGACTACGCCAACTACCAGCTGGGCAAGTATCTGGCCGGCCGAAGCTACTTCGTGATCAACGGCGTGCGCATCGACCGTTCGGTGAGCCTGGCGCCCACGCTCGTGGGCGCGCCCTACGGCGACATGGGAGTGCCGGGGGTGGCCATGCAGATGCTCTTCCTGGGATTCGTCTTCGGGTATCTCCAGCGGCGCGCCAAGGAGTTCCGCTGGACCATACCGTTCTTGGTCCTGTTCGCCGCCTACGTCATCAACGGCGTCAACGCGGGTGTCCATAACCCGCACGCCATCATCGTGTCCTGCCTCATCTTGGTGTTCATCGTCGTGGACGTCGTGGTCGCGGTCCTACCGCGCCGCGGCGATTGACCGGCGGCCGCCGTCCTAGCCTCAGGAGCCTGAACCATGAAACGCGCACCCTTCCTGTTCGCCGTCGTCGCCCTGTGCGCGGTCGTCGTGCTCGCCGGCTGCTCCAAGGGCACCAAGAGCTCCGGACTGGCCGGAGGGTCACAGCACGTGACGACGATCATGGTCGCGCAGCAGGTCAACCCCGACGTGGTGGGCTCGTTCAAGGTGGGCGACCAGCTGCGCCACAAGGACAGCGGCGCGGTCATAGGCACCATCGAGTCCGTGACGACATCGCCCACCGTCCAGGCGGTACCCACCGCCGGTGGCGACCTCAAGGCTTCGGCGTCGCCCGTGATCGTGGACGTGCGCATGAAGATCGCGGGTGACGCCAACGTCACAGACAAGGGCGTGTCGTTCTCCGGGACGTACCTGTACGCCAACGAGATCGACCGGTTCCTGACCAAGAACGTACAGTTCGACGGCCTGGTGGTGAGCATCACGCCCGGCGGGTCGCAGTAGTTGGACACGGCGCCCAGCCAAGGCGAAAGCACGCAGGACCGGCCCGCGAACGGCGGTCGGATACCACGCATCCTCCTCGTCTCGGGGTTGTATCCGAGCGAGCGCGACCCGGTCTTCGGGTCTTTCGTGGCGCGACAAGTAGACGCGCTTACCGCGCTGGGCGCGCCCGTGGAGGTGGTCGCGAACACCGATCCTCGGACCGGCGCGCTGCGCGCCGCGATGAAGTACGCCCGGCTGGGCTCGCGCGCTCGCGCGGCGGGCAAGCGCGGGGCCGGCGCCCTGGACGTCGTCGTAGGGCACTTCTTGTACCCGACCGCTGTCGCCGCCCGCTCTGCGGCGCGCGCGGCCGGCGTGCCGTTCGCTCTCGTGGCGCACGGCACCGACGTCGCGTCCGTGTCCGGCGACTCTCGCGTGGCTCGCGAGTGCCGCGCGGCCATGGCCGAGGCTTGTCTCATCATCGCCGTCTCGGAGGATCTGGCAGCACGGGTGCGGGCGACCGGCGTGAAGACGCCGCTGGCCGTGTGCCACATGGGTGTGGACACGCGGCGCTTCAGGCCGGTTCCCTCGGCAAGGAGGGGCCTGCATCTGGACGTGATCGAGAGGATCGCCCTGTTCGCTGGCAACCTTGTGCGGGTCAAGAACGTGGAATCGCTCATCACGGCGTTCGCGTCGTTGCACGCGCAAGGCGAATGCGATCGCCTTGTGATCGTGGGAGACGGGCCGCTGCGCCCCGACCTCGAGGCCGCCGCCGTGGACAAGGGAGTAGGCGACAGCGTGGCGTTCACGGGCAAGCTCCCCAACGAGGAGCTGCCCGCATGGATGAACGCCGCCGACGTGTTCGTGCTGCCTAGCCGCAACGAGGGCCTGGGCCTGGTCGCACTCGAGGCGATGGCCTGCGGCACGCCCGTGGTGGCGACCGCCGTGGGCGGCATCCCGGAGATCGTCACCGACGAGTCGATAGGCCAGCTCGTGGAGCCGGACGATCCCGAAGCCCTTGCGAGGGGCATGAGGACGGTACTGGCGGCCGGCCGCGGCCGATACGAAGAAGCGTGCCGAGCGAAGGCCACCGAGAACGACGTCGCCACGATGGCGAGCCGTTTCCTCGATCTGATCGGCCAAGCGGGGTGTGTGCGGTGAGGAGCGTAGCCGAGCGAATGGCCGAGGTCCGCGCGGCCGCAGACCGTCTGCGCGAGCTCGTGGGCGCGCAGACGCCCGCGGCGTTCGTGGTGCTGGGCTCCGGATTGGGCCCGGCCGTCGAGGACATCGACGCGCCTCGGACCCTGCCTTTCGCGGAGCTGCCCGGCTACGCCAGCGCCGGCGTCGTCGGCCATGCCGGCGAGTTCGTGGCCGGTCGCATCGCCGGCAAGCCCGTGCTCGTCTCGCGTGGCCGGATACATCTCTACGAGGGTCACGACGCCGACACCGTGGTCCTCCCCGAGCGGGCCGCGGCGCTGATGGGCATCCCCGTGATGCTCGCCACCAACGCGGTGGGCGGGCTGGATCCGGCACTGGCGCCCGGGGACGTAGTGCTGGTGGCCGACCACATCAACGCCACCGGCACGTCGCCGCTCGTTGGGGCCAACCTGGACGACCTCGGCACGCGGTTCCCGGTCATGCGCGGGGCGTACGACGCCGGCCTGGCCGCCATCGCCCGGGAGGCGGCGGACGCCGCGGGTGTGCAGCTCACCACCGGCGTACTGGCGGCAGTCCTGGGCCCGCAGTACGAGACCCCGGCCGAGGTCGCCGCGCTGCGCTCGTTGGGTGCCGACGTCGTGGGCATGTCCACGGTGCCGGAGGTGATCGCCGCGGTGCACGCGGGGATGCGCGTCGCGGCGCTCTCGCTGGTGACGAACTCCGCCGGGGCGCTGCATCTTGGGCACGAGGAGGTCGTGGACGCCGCGGGCCGGGGCGCGGGGGCCGTAGCCTCGCTCGTCACGGGTATACTGTCACGGCTGTGACCCGCGGGCGGCCCAGGTGCCGCCGCCGTGGTTCGAACCGCGCCGGCGGCCGCCATCGGCCGCGCAAGTACGAACGAGAAGGGGAGCGATCCATGGATCACGACGTCAAGGACCTCGGGCTGGCGCCCGCCGGCAAGGCACGCATCGAATGGGCCGATAGAGACATGCCGGTGCTCGCCTCCATCCGTGAGCGGTTCGCTGAGGAGAAGCCGCTCGACGGTATCCGCGTCTCGGCATGCCTGCACGTGACCACGGAGACCGCCAACCTCATGCGCACGCTCAAGGCGGGCGGCGCGGACATCGTCCTGTGCGCGAGCAACCCGCTGTCCACGCAGGACGACGTGGCGGCATCCCTGGTCGCCGACTACGGCATCAGGACCTACGCGATCAAGGGCGAGGACACCGACACGTACTACGCCCACATCGACGCCGCTATCGCGCACCGTCCGCAGATGACGATGGACGACGGCGCCGACGTCGTGGGCCGCATCCACGCCGACCATCCCGAGGCCCTCGAGGGGATCATCGGCGGGACCGAGGAGACCACCACCGGCGTGATCCGCCTGCGCGCGATGGCCGCCGACGGCGCCCTCAAGTACCCCATTGTGTCGGTGAACGACGCCGATACGAAGCACCTCTTCGACAACCGCTACGGCACCGGCCAGTCCACGCTCGACGGCGTGATCCGCGCGACGAACCGGCTGCTCGCGGGGCGCACGCTCGTCGTGTCGGGCTACGGCTGGTGCGGCCGGGGAGTCGCGATGCGCGCGAGCGGCATGGGCTCCAACGTGATCGTGTGCGAGGTGGACCCGCTTCGCGCGCTCGAGGCCGTCATGGACGGCTACCGCGTGATGCCCGCGGTGGAGGCCGCACGCCAGGCCGACATCTGGATCACCGTGACCGGCGACATCCACGTGCTGGACTCGGACGCGTTCGACGTCATGAAGGACGGCGCGATCATCGCCAACTCGGGGCACTTCAACGTCGAGATCAACATCCCGCACCTTCGCGAGCACGCGAAGTCCGTGCGCGAGGTGCGCCCGATGGTCGAGGAGTTCGTGATGGCCGACGGCCGCTCGATCTACCTGCTCGCAGACGGCCGCCTCGTGAACCTCTCCGCCGCCGAGGGCCATCCCGCCTCGGTCATGGACATGAGCTTCGCCAACCAGGCGCTCTCGGCCGAGTACATGGCGATCAACGCGGCGACGCTGGCGCCGGGCGTGCACCCCGTGCCGCGAGAGATCGACGAAGCCATCGCAGCGCTCAAGCTCGCGACCATGGGCGTGAAGATCGACGAGCTCACCGCTGAGCAGAAGAAGTACCTTGCGTCGTGGACCGAGGGGACCGTCTGAGCCATGCCTATCGAGGACCGCATCCCGCGAACCATCTGGTGGGAGGAAGGCGAGGGCGACGAGCCCGCCCGCGTCATGCTCGTGGACCAGACGCGTCTGCCGCTCCAAGGCGACATCCTGGTGTGCAACATCTATGACGGCCTGTGTCTCGCCATCAAGTCCATGGCCGTGCGCGGCGCGCCCGCGCTGGGCGTGGCGGCGGCCATGGGCATCGCCCTGTGGGTCCGCAACGAGTCCGACGGCTACGACACCATGGACACGTTCCTGGCTGGCCTGGACGACGTGGCGCAGGACCTCTCCGAGGCCCGGCCCACGGCTGTGAACCTCTCGTGGGGAGCCGAGCGCATCCGCGCCTACGCCCACGCCAACGACGACAGGCCCCTCGAGGAGCTCAAGGAGCTCATAGTCGCCGAGGCGCTCGCCGTTGCGGCCGAGGACGAAGCCGGCAACCGTCGCATCGGCGAGCTCGGGGCGGCTTTGCTGTCGGAGAAGAGCCGCATCCTCACACATTGCAACGCCGGCTCGCTCGCCACGTCGTACTTCGGCACGGCCGTTGGAGTGATCTTCTCGGCACACGAGCAGGGCAAGATCGACCACGTGTGGGTGGACGAGACCCGTCCCGTCCTCCAGGGGGCACGTTTGACCGCCTGGGAGCTCATGCTCGCCGAGGTGCCGTGCGCGATCATCACCGACAACATGGCCGCGTCCGTCATGGGCCAGGGCCTCGTGGATGCCGTGATCGTGGGCGCGGACCGCATCGCCGCCAACGGCGACACCGCCAACAAGATAGGCACCTACGGCCTCGCTGTCCTGGCCAAGCATCATGGGATCCCCTTCTACGTCGCCGCGCCCACCTCCACCCTGGACCTGACTCTGCCCGACGGGTCTGACATCCCGATCGAGGAGCGCGACCCCCGCGAGGTCGCTGGGTTCACCGTCTCGGGCACCTTCGAGCCCGACACTCCCGACGCCTCCAAGGCGTTCGACAAGCTCACCGAGGACGGCGCCTACTTCTTCGAGATGGCCAAGGGCCACCAGTTCGGCATAGAGCGCAAGGGCGGCGCGTACCGCTTCGACGGCTGGTTCCGGGTGACCCCGCCCGGGGTCCCGGTGTACAACCCGGCCTTCGACGTGACGCCGGCGTCGCTGATCACGGCGATCATCACGGAGCGCGGGGTCGCCCGTCCGTCCGCCGAGGGGGACTTCACGGCCACCCTGTCGGATATCGGGAACGCCTCGGCAGACCCGGCCGAGTCCTAGGGGCTCGCGCCCGGCAGCGTCGCCATGAGCGCGAGCCTCATCTCACTCGCCGAGGTAGTCGCCCGAATCCTGCTGCTCGTGGGCGTGGGCGTGGTGCTGCGCGCGACCGGGCTGCTCCCGCGCCGGGCGTCCGAGACCCTCAACACCGTCCTCCTCTACGTCGCGATCCCGGCGCTCGTCTTCGACGCGATCTACCCGGCGAAGATCGACTACACGTTCCTGGGCGAGGTGGGGATCGCGTGGGCCGTGGGTCTCGCCGGGCTGCTCCTCGCCTGGGTGGCCGGGCGCGCCATGCGCCTGCCGCGGCCGGCCCTGGGTGCGTTCATGCTGGTCGCCGCGTTGGGCAACACGGGCTATCTGGGCTATCCCATCGTGAGCCAGCTGTTCGGCGAACCCGGGCTCGTGCGCGCGGTGTTCTACGACGTCTTCGGGACCGTGCTCATCCTGCTCACGCTGGGGCTTTTCGTCGCCGCCCGGATGGGGGAGCGTGCCGAGCGGGTCAACCTGCTCAGGGAGATCGTGACCTTCCCGGTCGTGATCGCCGTGGTGGCGGCGCTGCTGCTCAAGCCGGTCCCGATTCCGACTCTGGTAACCGGCTGGTTGGACGCGCTCGCCAAAATGACCGTGCCACTCATCATGATCTCGCTGGGGCTCACCCTCGACTGGGGCAAGCTGCGCGGCCACATGGCATGGAGCGGCGCCGCGGCGGCGATCAAGCTCGCCATCGTGCCGTTGCTGGCCTGGGGTCTCGCGATGCTGTTCATCCGCGAGCCCCTGCTGGTGCGAGTGTCGGTCCTAGAGGCGGGCATGCCGAGCATGATGCTGTCGCTGGTGGTCGCGGCGCGCTTTGGCCTGGACCTCGAATTCACCGCGTCGGCGATCATGCTCACGACGGTCGCGTCCGCCGTGACGCTGCCGCTGCTCATGCTGGTGATGCGCTAGCGGGAGCGGACCGCCGGCGCGCCGCACGCGCCCGACCGCGTGTGCCATGCCGGCGTGCCGTCGCGATCCGCGGGGAGTGGCGCGTCGCCGCGCGCCCCGCGGCCCGTGAAGGAGGCCGTGTGATCGCCGTGACGCTCGAGACGCTGCGCGACGGGCTGCTCGACCTCGTTGCACCCACCCGCTGCGCCGGCTGCGAGTACCCTGGCGTGCTGTTGTGCCCCGGGTGCTCGGCGAGGCTCGAGACAATAGTCGCGGAGCGCGCCTGCCCTAGGTGTGGCGCGCCTGAATGCCGACGCCGGTGTCATGAGTGCCGGGAGCGCGACTTCTCGTTCGCCGCCGCCCGGAGCGCGGTCGTGTTCGACGGCCCGGCTCCCCGCATCGTGGTTTTGCACAAGGACGCCTCGGAACGCCGGCTGTCGAGGGTGATGGCCCGGTCCATGGCCGTCGCGGCCGGCGAATGGGCCCGATGGGCGGACGCGGTGGTCGGAGTCCCGGCCTCACCCGCGGCCGTGGTCAGGCGTGGATACGATCACGGGGCCGACCTCGCCGCCGCGGTGGCCGCCGAGCTCGGACTGCCCGTGGCCGCGCCCATCCGCTGTGACACCGCCCGCGACCAGCGCGACCTCACTCGAGCCGGCCGCGCGCGAAACGCCCGGTTCACCGCGGATCCGCCGCCTCCCCGTCGCACGTTCCTGAGCGCCCCCGCCCCCGAGCGTGCCGAGGTCCTCGCTCCGGCCAAGGTGCTGCTCGTAGACGACGTGTTCACGACGGGCGCGACCTGTGACGCGGCGGCCGCGACGCTCATCGGCGCGGGCACCGGCGAGGTACGCGTGCTGTCGTTCGCGCGCGTCCTGAGAGCGTAGTCGTGGCTCGGTGTGTCTTTATCTTTGCAGGCCAGGGGCACCCGAACAACGTATCCGTTTCCCTCGGCGGGATTGGGACGAGCGGAGTGCCGGGAAGGAACTGCGCATCGTGGACCCGACCATGGAGGTGGATCGCATGGGCACGCATGCGCTCACAGCCCAAGACGAAGAGATCGCCGGTTCCCAGCGCGAGGGCGGTCGTCCCTCGGCCGTGAGGCTGCTCGACGAGATGCTCGAGGGCGCGGGAGGGCGGGACTTCGCCGTCCGCCTGTGGGACGGCGCGGCGGTGCCGGCGGCCGATGGAGGGCGCGGAGCGTTCACCCTGCTCTTGAACACCCCCGGTGCGCTGCGGAGCATGTTCGTCCCGCCCAGCGACCTGTCTCTCGGCGAGGCCTACATCTACGGCGACTTCGACGTCGAGGGTGACCTCGAGCGGGTCTTCGACGTGTTCGACCGGCTGCGCACCGCGAGGTGGGATCCGCAACGCGTGCTGCGGCTGGCGGCGGGCCTGGTCACGCAGACCGGGGGGTCGGCGCGCGAATCGGGCCGCGCGGCCCGGGTGCAGGGAGCTGCCCACAGTCGCGAGCGGGACAAGCAGGCTATCGGCTATCACTACGACGTGGGCAACGACTTCTACCGGCTGTGGCTCGACGACCGCATGGTCTACTCGTGCGCCTACTTCCCCGAACCGGAGACTCCGCTCGACGACGCCCAGACCGCGAAGCTCGACCTCATCTGCCGCAAGCTGGACCTGCATCCCGGCGACACCCTGCTCGACATAGGTTGCGGCTGGGGCGGCCTCGTGACGCACGCCGCCGAGAACTACGGCGTCCAGGCCACAGGGGTCACGCTGTCCGAGGAGCAGGCCGCCTATGCCGAGGAGCGGGTCGCGCGGTTGGGCCTGGGCGATTCGTGCCGGATCGAGGTGCGCGACTATCGTGACCTCGACGGCACGTTCGACAAGGTCGCGAGCGTGGGGATGTTCGAGCATGTAGGCGAGGGGAAGCTCCCCGACTACTTCGGCAAGGTGTGCGACGTTCTGGCCCCGGACGGCCTGTTCCTCAACCACGGGATCGCCACGGAAGAACGCCGGCCCAAGCACAACCGGGAGACCTTCATCCAGCGATACGTCTTCCCCGACGGCGAACTGCTCCCCCTCGCGTCCGCGCTGTCCACGGCGTGGGAGGCCGGGTTCGAAGTGCGTGACGTCGAGAGCCTGCGCGAGCACTACGCCGCTACCCTGCGGCATTGGGTGTCGCGCCTGGAGCGCCAAGAACGCCGCGCGTGCGACGTGACGTGCGACGTGACGTACCGGATCTGGAAGCTCTACATGACGGGGGCGGCTCACGCCTTCTCAGAGGGCACGATCAGCGTGTACCAGACGCTCCTCGCCAAGCGCGATGGCGCGTCGCGGCGGCCGCCCGTGACCCGGAAGCACTGGTACGCAGCCGAGTCCTAGGGTCGCGCCCTCTTCGCAGACCTCCACCACGGAACGCGCGCGGGCGTGTCGGCGCAGCGTGCTAGACTCGTCTGGCTCCTACCCGGGTCTGTGGTTGCGGAGCCGCTCTCGGGCGGCTCCTAGTCCATGGTAGATGCGGCCGAAAGGATCCACGTAAACGAGGCTCTAGGGCTTCGTGAGCATGGCGCGTCTTAGGGGTAAGTCGTACCGTCCGCTAAGGGTCGCATCCCGCGGCCCCGGGCGAGAGGGCCGGTAGTGAGATCACATCAAGCGGAAGCCCCAGTGCGCGAGTGTGGGGTCAAAGACCAGGTCAGCCGGGTAGGAGCACCCCCGATCCTGCGCATGTTCGCCCTCATGGCGGCACTGCTCGCCGCCACTCTCGCCGGCTGCTCGCCTGCGCAGGCGCCGCAACAGCCCTCAGTCACGACGATCCCTGTCGCGGCGGGGGCCACGATCGAGCCCGGTGTGCTCACCGTGGCTGTGGATCCCAGCTTCCCGCCTTTCGCCGGCAAGGTCCGTGGCGGCGGACTAGCCGGGCTCGACATCGATGTCGCATCGGCACTGGCCGACAGGCTCGGGCTCAAGGTGCGCTTCATCGAAGTCCCGCGCGGCAAGATGGGTTCGCGGGCGACGGGGAAGGCCGACATCGGGCTCGGCGGGCTGTCCACGCGCGACATCATCCGCCAAGGGGCTCTGCCCGGTGGCGTGTACGCCTTCGACGGGCCGGCCCTGTTCTCGTCCAAGGCGGCCACGCTCACGCCGGCCGGGCTGGCCGGCAAGCGCCTGGGCGCCCAGCGCGATTCGGAAGCTTGGTGGCGCCTCCGGGACCGGTACGGCTCCCACGTCGCGCCCTTCGGCGACCTGCGCGAGGCGATGGATGCCGCCAAGTCCGGCACGATCGAGGTGTTGGGCGCGGACGCCCTGGTGGGCGGCTACATCGCGCGCGACTTCCCGTCGGTGCGGCCCGTGGGCGTGATAGGTGTCCATCCGGTCGAGGTCGCGCTCCTTCGCACGGACCTGGGCCTCGCCGATCCGGTGCGCACCGCGCTCCAGTCGATGGAGACCGGCGGCGTGCTCGCCGTGCTCAGGGCCAAATGGGCAGGCCCCGCGGCCGCATACGTGTTCGCCGCCGGCGCTCGGTCCGCGACCGCGGCCCCCGTGTCCAACCCGGCGACTTCGGTAACCGCTCCTTCTGCGACGGCGAGCGCCGCGCCCGCCGGCTCGGCCGCTTCCGACACCGCGCCCGCCACCTCAGCGCCCTAGCCCGGGCCTGCGCGACAGTGCGGGAACCCGAGCACGAAGATGCACGGGAGCACGCGAGGCGCGCCGCACACGACCCGGCGAGCCGCCGCTGCGCCAGCCGCCGCTAGCCACCCCTGACCACGGCCGTTTGTTATACAGTTAGCGTACTGTTCAGAACCGGCGGGGGCTCGGGGGGCGCCGGCCGGTCACCGACGAAGGAGGGGTCATGCGCAAAGCCAGTAAATGGCTGGCCGTCCTCGTTGCGGCCGTGCTCGTTCTCGCCATCATGGCGATCGCAGGCTGCAGCTCGGGGACGACCACCACGGGCACCGGAACCACCGGTACGACCAGCACCGCCACTACGGCACCGAAGACGATCAAGGCCGGCACGATCCTCGTCGGTTCGGACACGGCGTTCCCGCCGTTCGAGACCCTCAAGGGCACCGTCGCCGAGGGCTTCGACGTCGACCTCATGGCGGCCATCGCCAAGGAGATGGGCCTCAAGTCCGAGTTCATCTCGCAGAAGTTCGACACGCTCATCCCCACGCTCAAGGCCGGCGGCAAGTTCGACGTCATCATGTCGGGCATGACCATCACCGACGAGCGCAAGAAGGAAGTGGACTTCTCGAGCCCCTACATCGACTCCAACCAGTCGATCGCCGTCGTCAAGGGCAAGGGCTTCACCAAGATCGCGACGGGTGACACCGCCGCGATCCAGAAGGCTATGACCGGCAAGATCATCGGCGTGCAGTCCGGCACCACCGGTGAGGCTTGGGCCAAGGAGAACCTCAAGGGCGCCAAGCAGGTCACGCCGTTCGACGACACCCTGTCCGCGTTCTCGGCTCTCAATGCCGGCAAGGTGGACGCCGTCGTCAACGACCTGCCCGTCTCCGCGTATCTCGTGAAGACGTCGTACACCACCGACGAGCTCATCGCCGAGATCCCCACGGGCGAGCAGTACGGCATCGCGATCGCCAAGACCACGCCCGAGCTCACCGCCGCGATCGACGCTGCTCTGGCCAAGGTCAAGGCATCCGGAGAGTACGCACAGATCTATCAGAAGTGGTTCGGCATCGCGCCTCCCACCCAGTAGATCGATGGTCGGCGTCCTCATCCCTCGTGACGCCGTGATGAGAATGCAAGGAGGGCCCCTGGCCGCGGTGGCCGGGGGCCCTTCCTCTGAAAGGCCCTGATACATGCGCATAGCTAGACGCAAAACCGCCGTCCGCCTGGGAGCCGTTCTCGTCACCGTCGTGCTGTTCTTGACGACGCTGGGAGCGGTGGTCCCGGCGTTCGCCGCGGACACCCAGTTCACGACGGACAGTCAGGTCTCCACCGCGCCCAACCAGGGAGACCCCAGCGTCACGTACGGCGGCCAGCCCACGCGGTTCACGTTCACCCTGGTGACGGGCTCAAAGGCCGCCACGATGACGTCGGTGACGCTCGTCTTCCCCAAGGGCACGAGCCTCGCCAAAGCCACGGCGGACGTGGTCACACTCGTTGGCCTCAATCGCAAGACGGTGAAGGCGAACATCATCAAGTCGGGCGAGTCGCTCACTCTGGCGCCGCTCGAGCCGCCGATAGGCAAGCTGTCCAACACGCGGATCCGCGTTTACGACGTGGTGCCTCCGGTCCCGGGCGGCACTCTCGTCGTCTCTGGGACGTGGAAGGGCGAAGGGGGCACCTCGGGCGATCTGCCCGCCCTGCAGTACACACAGGCGTCACCCACGGTGTGGGTCATCGCCGAGAACTGGGTGGACAAGCAGCCGGCGGTGACGGCGTGGACCTCGGTCCCGATCCTGAACATGTTCTTCAAACCGCAACTGCTCATCAGGGCCATCCCGTTCCTGTTCGTGGGCTGGCTGCTCTCGATCGCGCTGGTCGCGGTCTCGTATCCCGCGGCAATGCCCATCGGCTTGGCGCTCGCGTTCATGAAGATGAGCAAGATCGGGATCATACGCTGGGTTGCCAGCGCGTACATCAACGTGATCCGCGGCACGCCGCTCTTCCTGCAGATATACATCGCGTTCTTCGCGCTGCCGCTGGCGGGTGTCCAGGCCGATCCATTCATCCTGGGCGTCATCGTGCTGTCGCTGAACTCCTCGGCATACATGGCGGAGATCTTCAGGGCCGGTATACAGTCCATCAACAAGGGCCAGTTCGAGGCGGCAAGCTCGCTGGGCATGACGTATCCGCAGGCCATGGGGTACGTCATCATCCCTCAGACCGTGCGCCGGGTCCTGCCCACAATGACCTCGGAATTCATCTTGCTGTTCAAGGACACGGCGTTGCTGTCCGCGGTGGGCGTGTTCGAACTGATGAAGTTCGCCCAGGGCATCGCGGCCAACACGGGGAACGTCACCCCCTACCTCGAGGCGGCCGCGTTCTACCTGATCCTGACGATCCCGCTGATCAACTACGTCGGGAAGCTCGAAGCGCGGCTCGCTCTCTCCGAAGGCGGTTCCGGCTCGAGCCCACGCAAGAAGAACCGGGGCGCATTGCCGCCGGACGAAGAAGCCGTCAAGCCGGCGAGCATCACTCCCGGCGCCTAGCCCCCGCGGACCACGATCGACGAGCGAGGCACACACATGGCTGACGAGCCCAAGACCCCAGACGGTTTCGATCTGCCGCCCGAGAGCCCCGTGGGCACGATCCCTGAGGTCGCCACGCCCACGACCTGGCCCGCGGGCAAACCGATCATCCGCATCCAGAACCTCAAGAAGGCGTTCGGCGACAACGTCGTTCTGCGCGATGTGGATATGGAGGTCCAGCGCGGCGAGGTGGTCGTGATCCTGGGCCCGTCCGGTTCGGGCAAGTCCACCATGCTTCGGTGCGTCAACCGGCTCGAGGAGCCCACCGGCGGCGAGATCTGGTTCGAAGACATCCATGTCAACGACCCCAAGACGGACATCAACAAGGTCCGCGAGAAGGTGGGCATGGTGTTCCAGAGCTTCAACCTCTTCCCGCACCTCACCGCCAAGGGCAACGTCATGCTCGCTCAGCAGCGGGTCCTCAAGCGCCACAAGGCCGAGGCCTCCAAGATCGCGGAACAGCGCCTTGGCGAGGTCGGGCTCGGAGACCGGATGGACTTCTTCCCGGCCCAACTCTCCGGCGGTCAGCAGCAGCGCGTCGCGATCGCGCGGGCGCTCGCGATGGATCCACACGTCATGCTCTTCGACGAGGTGACCTCGGCCCTGGACCCGGAACTCGTGCGCGGCGTCCTCGATGTCATGAAGAACCTGGCCAAGGGCGGCATGACCATGCTCGTGGTCACCCACGAGATGGGTTTCGCGCGCGACGTCGCGGACCGCGTCGTGTTCATGGACGGCGGCGTGATCGTGGAACAGGGCCGGCCCGACGAGGTCTTCGACAACCCGCAATCGGACCGGACCAAGGACTTCCTGGGCCACATCCGCTGAGCAGCGCTGTTGCGCTTGAGTGACGAAATCGTGTCTCTTGCGGCCGACCCGCTGGCGTTGGAACGGGAAGCGCATGTAGGCTGTTCGCCAACCGTCCGTCTTCCCGGAGGCGCCGAATGCCCGCTTCCCGCCGCCAGCTTGCGCTGGTCCTCGGCTGCGCGACCCTGACCTGCCTGCTAGGGGCAGCACTTGTGCTGGCCGGATGTGCGGGCAGGCCTTTCGGCCGCGGTGCCACTCGAACCGACACCACGGTCGCCGGGACCGGGACTGCGGCCACCGTGAGCGCACCGGTGACCCCAGCCGTGAACCCCGACCTGCCGAGGGGCATGGGCTACGTCTACGCGCCCACGCAGGCCACCCATCCCGAAGAGCGGGCGGCGATCCTGGGCAAGGCACATGCGTATCTAGGGGAGCGCAACCTGCTCCTAGTCAACGAGATGCTCATCCAAGAGCCGTATGCTCTCTCGTCGGTCGTCGTCAAAGGCACCAAACGGACCTGGGTGTTCGCCATGAAGCACGAGGGTGACGGCTGGTTCGGCGTCTGGAAGTCGCCGGGAGCCACAGCGTCGAGGCAGGCCCTCGAGGCCTCCGGCGTCGTGAACGCGCCCGAGCTCTTGGCCGAGTTCGACTGGCGGGCCGCGCGATACGGCGGGCAGCTGTCCAAGGCCGCGGCAGCGGTGGGCGTCAGGGACGCGCTGAACAAGGACATCAGCGATCCGTCAGCGGTCGTGCACACCGTGCGCGTCACGCTGCTGATCCGCGACATCGACGGCAGCTGGTGGGCCGGCGGATTCGTTGACGAGAAGACTTCGGGCGGCATGGTGTTCGCGCACAAGCTCCCCGGCGACAACTGGCGCATCATCGACTTCGGCACCGGCATAGACGGCACCGATCTCCGAGGCAAGGCCCCCGTCAACGTGACCAGGGCTTTCGTCAAGGCTTTCAAGCCGCTGGTCCAGTAGGGCCCGGCCGCGCGGTCCAGGCGGGGAAGGCGCCGGTAGCCCGCCCGCCCTCCACTCACCGATTCCCCACCCCGCATGGCCGCCGCAGGCTCGCTGCGCGCGCCGCGGCGGGGGTACGTTCAAGATGTAGGGACCGGAAAGGAGAGCGACGATGAACCTCATCGTGAAGAGCCGCAACGGCGACGTTCCGTCCGATGTCCGTGACTATGCCGAGGAGAAGGTCGGCAAGGTCGGGAAGATCCTGAACTCGTTCCTGATGGAGGCTGAGGTCGAGCTTTTCGCGCAGCGTAATCCCGCGATCGAGAACGGGAAGGTCGCCGAGGTCACGATACGTACCAAGGGCCCGGTGATCCGTGCCCGCGAATCGGCCTCGACGTACCCCGCGGCGATAGACCTGGCGGCGGCCAAGATCGAGCGCCAGGTGCGCAAGGTCCACGACAAGTTCGTCACTCAGCGCAAGCATGCTCCCTCCATGGACCAGTTCGCCGAGGCGCCGCCGGTGCCCGACGAGCACGTTGAGCCTGAAGAGGAGCCCGGCGCCGTGGTGAAGGTGAAGCCCATCGAGGTCAAGCCCATGACCTCCGAGGAGGCCATCCTGCAGCTGGAGCTGCTGGGACACGACTTCTTCGTGTTCCAGAGCTCTGAGACCGACGACCTGGCCGTGCTCTACCGCCGTAAGGACGGGGACTACGGAGTCATCGAGCCGCGCCTGGGATAGGTACGCCCTGATCGCAGCAAGAACGAAGGCGGGTGCCGCGGATGCGGCGCCCGCCTTCGTGTGTCGCCCCGTCTTGGCGGTTGCGCCGTGCGCCCCCCGGGCTTCGGCTCCTACCTCGGCCCAACGTAGTGTTATCGGCAGGAATCGTGAGGACCTGAAGGGCCTATCTCCAGATTTCCGGTACTCTTGAGTCGCGGCATCGCCGTGAAGTCGGACATGGGAACTGGCAGGAGGGTCCATGGAGGGGCTTGGCGTCGCGCGCGAGGGGGTCGAGTCCGCCCGCGCCTGGGACCTGTACAGCAGGTATTACGATGCCACGTGCCACCTCATGTCGTACCGGAAGATGCTGTGGGACGCCTACGAGGCGCTGGACCTCGGGCCCGGCATGACGGTCCTGGACGCGGGATGCGGCACCGGCAACCTGGAGTGCTTCCTCGTGGAGAAGGATCCGCCTCCGGTCACGATCGAGGCGGTGGATCTTCTCCGTGGGCATGTTGGGCCGGGCTCAGGCCAAGTGCCGGGGCATGGCCAACGTGACCTTTCGCCAGGTCGACATCTCCGACGGCCTTCCCTTCGCCGACGCGACTTTCGATCGGGTCGTGAGCATCAACGTGCTTTACGCTGTAGACGATTGGGACGGGACCACCCGGGAGCTCCTGCGCGTGCTCAAACCGGACGGCAAGCTAGTCATCACCAGCTCGTCTCCCGACTTCAGGTTCGGGCGCGTCTTCGGCGATCACGTGGCCCGGATCAAGAACATCTGGGGCTTCTCGCGGCGCGCCCTGATGGTGCTCAACACGGCCAGGGTCATGTTCACGAGCGGGCTCGCGTCGTTCGTGTTCAACCTGCTCGTCATCGATCGCCGCGAGGCCGAGGGCCGCTACCGGTCACTGGACCCGGCCGGAGTGCGGGAATTCCTTTGCGGGTACAGCGATGACGGTGTCGGAGACGTGAGCGTGGGGCTCACCTTCGCCGACCAGAACTTCCTCGCGACCGCGACGAAAGTCGCCGCGCAACCGGCCTAGGAGTGACCAGCGTGCCCGTCCAAAGCGGCCAAGCCGACGGGCCCGGGGAAGTACCCTCCGGCGCTGGGGGCACTCCAGGTGCGCCGCGGCCCTCGGGCCGAGGATGGTCGCCGGGCCGCGTCGTTGCCCTGGTCTCGGCCGCGATCGCCGGCATCGTCGGGGTCCTCCTCAGCGAAGGCTGGATCGTAGGCTCGGTCGCCCTGCTGGGCCCCGTCTGGGCCTTCTTGCTCGTGTCCACCGTGTGCTCGGCCATCAGCGTGGTCATCGCATACGCCTACGACGCCCAGGAAGGCCGCCATGGCCCCGGCGTCACGATCGCGCGGCTCCGCGCGTGGATCGCGAGCAAGGAGGAGTATGTGAACCGACGGGTCGCGGCGCTGGCGCGGTTCTCCGAGTGGGTCGCATTCGTCATCATGTCGGTGACCATAGGGCCGTTCCTCACCGCTGTAGCGGTGAAGGTCAGGGGTGGCGGCCGAGGTTTCGCGTACGCTCTGTGTGTCGCGAGCAGCGTTCTGTTCTCCGCGGTCTGGGTGGCCGTCTACTCGGGCGGTATCGCGGTCGTGCGCAAGGTGTTCTTCGGCTAGCCGGCCTAGCTCCATAGGAGGTCCTGGATGGGTCTGCTCGGCGATGTGATGTCGGACTTCATGACGCGCGATCCCAGGCGCAGCGCCTGGTTCTCGGCGAAGGCGCCAGCGTCGTTCTGGGCTGGGAAAGGGCGCCGGCGCGATGGACACGTTCAAGCTGGCCAGCCGGGACGTGCCAGGCGTACCGCGACTTCCTCGCAGCGCAGGCGGTGGACCCGGCGTCCATCCGCACCTACGAGGACTTCCGGGATCTGCCGCTCATAGACAAGCGCAGCTACTTGCTCG
Source organism: uncultured Coriobacteriia bacterium (assembly GCA_963768865.1). Classification (GTDB taxonomy): domain Bacteria; phylum Actinomycetota; class Coriobacteriia; order Anaerosomatales; family CAVYJL01; genus CAVYJL01. The sequence goes on from CAVYJL010000002.1 coordinate 292,266, forward strand.
CGAACCAGGACGACCTCGAGCGCCTATGCGTGGGCGGGACCCTGGAGGCCAGCCACACCATCGCCCGCAGCTCCGGGTTCACCGGCGATCCGCTCTACTGGCCCCGCGCGCAGCGTCAAGACGAGATGGCCAAACGCAGTGCCGAGGTCATGTACGTGGACTTCTGGGACATGGACCGGGTCCCAAGCTTGCTGGTCATCTGCTTCGACCTGGGCATGTGGATAGCTGGCGAGCTCTCTGCGCACGCGTCGCGCGAGATCGCCATGAAGGGCTATCCCATCACGGTCACCACCCCGGGATCCAACCTGGTGGACGCCTTGGGGGTCGTGCAGCGTCTGGGCCACCGCTTCGGCCAGGTCGCGCTCATGGGCTATCCGCCGTTCCTCAAACAGCTGATGGACCTCGGCGATCGTGAGGGCGTGGACTGGAAGTCGCTCAACGTCGTCCTGCTGCCCTCGGGGGAGGGGTTCAGCGAGAGCTGGCGCACCCACATGCTCGACCGCATAGGCAAGCCGGACGACCTGCGGGCCGTGGTGGGCATGTTCGGCATGTCCGAGGGAGCGGTGGTGGGCTACGAGACGCCGCTGTCGGTGTTCACGCGCCGGCGTGCCGAGGCCGACGCCGAACTGCGCCGCGACCTCCTAGGCACCGATTCCAACTGCTACGCGATGGTCCAGTACAACCCGATGGGGTCGTTCCTGGAGGCGATCGAGGGGGAGATGGTGCTCACCACGGGGGGCAAACTGCCCCTCGTTCGGTACAACTCCCGGGAGCAGGGAGGGCTGCTCGAAGCGCCGCGGGTCCTCGAGATCCTCGCGTCCCACGGCTACGGCCCTGAACAGATGCGGGAGGCGGGCGTCGACACGGGTGCCATGTGGTCCATACCGTTCTTCTTCTCGTTCGGACGCCAGGACTGCGTATCCGTGGACGGCGCGAACATCTACGTCGAGGGACTGGAGCCCGCGCTCCTCAAGTCGGGCATGGACGGGATCCGGGATTGGCGCATCGCGGTCCGGGAGTCGGGCGACCACGGCCTCAAGTTCGTGGTCCTCGTCGAGATGGGCCCCGAGCTGGCCGGCGCCGGGCCGGGCGCGATCGAGTCCAAGAGGCTCCACTACCAGGAGACTTTCCGCGACGAGCTGATCGCGGGGAACCCTGACTACGCCAGCGCCCACCGGAACAACCCCGAGTCGATGGAGCCCGAGATCGTGCTGTACGGGCCCGGCGAGGGACCGTTCTCGGGCGCGGCCACGATCAAGAAGCGTCACGTTCACAAAGGTGCGCTCTAGCAGCGCCAGGTCCGCCGGGCCTTTGGCAGGCTAACGGACTCCCTCCCTCCTGACGATACATGTCCAGGAGGTTGGTTCGAGGCTGAACCTGGTGGCCCCTGATGAATCTGACGCAACTGACGGTCGTGGTGCTCGCGGCGACGTTCAACGCCGTGTTGGCGTTCGTCGTCTATCTCCGGAACCGGAAGAGCGCCTCCAACAACGCGTTCGCCGTGTCGGCCACGCTCATGAGCGTCTGGCTGGTCCTCAACTTCATGTGCGACCAGCCCGCCTTCTACGGGTACGCACTCACGCTGAACAGGCTCGCGGCCGCGTCCGGGCTGCTCATGGGCATGGCCCTCGTGTACTTCGGCCTGGTCTTCCCGTCCACCCGGGCGCAGATCGGCCGAGCATGGATGTGGGTGCTCGGAGGCGGCGTGTTGATCACCGGGCTCACGGTGCTCACACCCGCCGTTGTGCAGGGGGTCGAGCTCGAGAGCTGGGGGACCAACGTGGTCCAGGGACCGCTCTTCCCGTTGTTCGCCGCCTATCCGGCGGGAATCCTCATCGGGCTCGGCGTGGAGCTCGTGCGCAAGTACCGCCACGCGACCGGCAGGGACAAGAGCCAGCTGGCCTACCTCTTCGTGGGAACCGGTCTGTTCGCCCTCATCAGCATCGCTTTCGGCGTTGTCGCTCCGCTGCTCACCGGCGGCAATCAGCTCGCTTGGCTCAACACGTTCGCGACCCCTGTGTTCATCGGCTTCATCGCCTACGCGATCGTCAGGCATCGCGTGATGGACGTGCGCTTGGTGGTCCTGCGCGGCGCCGCGTATGCGGTGCTCGTGCTCTGCGTCGCGGCGGTGTTCGTCGCCGCCGCGATCCTGGTGCGCGCCGACATCGCCGCGCGCGTCGGGTGGGACTCCGATCTGCTCTTCATCGTGGCCGGTCTCGCGACGGCGCTGGGCTTCCAGCCTCTCAGGCGCGGCCTCGAGCGCATGACCGACCGAGTCTTCTACCAGCGCGCCTACAACCCGAACAAGCTCCTCCGAGAGCTAGGCGCGGTGACCACGCGCACGCTGGACCCCGACGAGCTAGCTGCGCAGCTCGGCGCCGGGCTGCGTGACGGAATGCGTTTGGACTTCGCGGCGACCGCTTATTGCCAGGCCGAGAACATCGAGTGCGCGAGCACGAGCGAAGACTTCACAACCGCTGACGCCCGGCTGCTCACGGAGGCCCTCGAGGACAACACCCGCATCGTCTTCGCCGACGACCCGGGCACCGACGCGGCGATCGCGGCCCTCATGACCCGCCGCGCGACGCGTGTCCTCGTGCCGCTGGAAGTGGACGGAGCGCTGAGCGGCGCGCTCTTCCTGGGCGCCAAGCGCTCGGGCGGCATGTACTCCTCCGAGGATTGGCGCTTCCTGAGCGTCCTTCGTGCCGAGGCATCCATCGCGATCAAGAACGCCCAGCTCTTCGGCGAGAAGACCCAGCGGGTGCGGGAGCTCATGGCGCTCAACGACCTGGCCTATTCACTCGGGGCCAGCGTGGACCTCGAAGCGCTGCTGAACGGCGCGCTCGAGCAGGCCGTATCGGTGACGGGCGCGGATCGCGGCTCGATCATGCTGCTGGACGATGAGGACGGCACCCTGCACATCGAGGCAGGCCGAGGCATCCCTCGGGAGATCGTCGAAACGGCCCGGGTGCCCGTGGGAACCGGTGTGGCCGGCTGGGTCGCCGCGACCCGCGAGCCTCTGATCCTCGTGGACGACACCGACCCGCGGTTCCACGGCGAGCTCAAGCGCGACGAGATCATCTCCGCGATCGCGGCTCCTATCGTGCGCAAGGACAAGGTCATCGGTGTCCTCAACGTGGCTCGCACGAGCTGCGCCGAGCTCTTCACCGCGGAGAATCTGCACGTAGTGACCTCGTTCGCCGGTCAGCTTGCTGTGGCGATCGAGAACGCACGGCTCTATGAGAACCTCGAGGAGACGTTCCTCGGGACCATCGAGGCGCTCGCCGCGACCGTGGATGCCAAGGACCCGTACACGTTCGGCCACTCCAAGGAAGTCACGCGCTACGCCGTCGCCATCGCCGAGGCCTTGGGGATGCCCGAGGAGGAGATCCGTGACGTTCGCGTGGCGGCGACGCTCCACGACATCGGCAAGGTGGCGGTGGACGGCGCGATATTGCAGAAGCCCGGCAAGCTGACGGCCGAGGAACGCGAGCTGATGAACCGTCACCCCGCCACAGGGGCGGACATCCTGTCGTCGCTCGAGTTCCTCAAGGACACCGTGCCGCTGATCCTGTTCCATCACGAGCGCTACGGCGGTGGCGGATACCCGTCGGGGATCTCCGGCGAGACTATCCCGCTCGGGGCCCGGATCATCTCTGTCGCCGACTCGTACAACGCGATGGTCTCCGACAGGCCGTACCGCAAGGCACTCTCCGTGGAGTCCGCGGTCAAGGAGCTCAAGGACTGCTCGGCCACGCAGTTCGATCCCGCAGTCGTGGACGCCTTCCTGGACGTCCTGGCGCAGGAATCACTCGTGGGCCCCGTGCGGCTTGCTCGCAGCGAGCCCGCCGGATCCGAGGTCCGACACCTCAGGGCTGTGAATGCTCGCTAACTACAAGTGTTCGGCCGCTCGCATAATCTCTGCTTCACAGCCGCCAGAAACCGGAACCGAACGTGCCCAAGGCGGGCGCTGATGGTGCATAATGAACTTGTCGTTGAGCCCCCGCTCATTCGGCAAGATCGCTACGAGAAACAGCATAGCCGCAGCACCGCGCGCAGCCGATTTGGCGCCCGCGCGACGTAGCAGGAGGGGATTCCGTGGAGCCCGGGTCGACCCCCGCCGTGACCATCAGTGAGCTCGAGGCCGCCATCGCCGAGATAGGCGAGGTGCGCGCCGCTCGCATCGTCGCTTCTCCCGACGGCGTGATCGAGGAGATCCATGTCCTAGGCCTGCCTGGAAAGGCGCCCAAGCAGCTGGTCAGAGACGTGGAGGCCGTCCTGATGGCGGGCTACGGGATCTCGGTGGATCGGCGCAAGATCTCCGTCGCGCAGCTGGGTATCGCCGGCGAGCGCGTGCCGCTGGCACCCGTGGCGCCCTTCCCGGCCCCACACGACGCCGAGCCTGAGCCCGAACCCGAGCTCGTTTCCGTCGCGAACCAGCGCGTCAGGCTCGCCGATCTCGAGATGGACATGGACGCCATCAAGATGACCGTGCGGGTGTGTCTGGAGTCCGAGGGGGTTACCTACCTGGGCGAAGCGAGCGGCCCCGCGGGCTCGAAGACGCGTCATCGCATGGTGGCCGAGGCCACGGTGCGCGCGGTGGAGCAGCTGCCCGGGGTGGATGAACACTACGCCGTTGAAGATGTCCAGATCGTTCTGCTAGGTGGCAGGCAGGTCGCCCTGTGCAGTATCGTTACCGTTGCCGCCTTGAGCGAAGAAGCGCTCTCGGGCTCGGCGCTCGTGCGGCACACCGCAGAAAGCGCAACAGTCAGGGCTACACTCGACGCCCTGAATCGCCGAATAGGTCTTTGATACGCGACAAAGAGGCGCTTGGACTGGCGCTGCACTTACTAGCCTGAGGATGCACATGAGCGGAGCGGACCTTCCTCTCCCGTCGCTAGCGGGAACGGGAGAAGACCACTTGTATGGGGGGTCTTCTCATGAAGAACCGCATCCTGGCGAGCCTCTACACGGCCGCCTTCGGGATTACCATGGCTTTGTTTGTACTGCCGAACAGGGCGTACTGGCACTAGAGACTGATTGGTGCAGAGTCGGTCCTTTGACTGGCGGGATGTGGCCGAGTGGTTAGCACGCGGCCACATCCCGCCCTTCCGTTCTTCGTGTGGGGCCTCGCAGCGACTGCTGCGGTTGCGCTCGCCGCATCTTGGATCGCGATTCCAATCAAGTTCGATGCGACACTGGTCGTCCTGGCGGCACTCGCCCTGGTCGCTGAGTGGGCGACGTTCACCTCCTTCAAAGGAGGTGACATTGCGATCAGCTACCCTATCACTGTCGCGACGTTCGTGATCTACGGGCCGACCGCCGCGGCAGTGGTTGCCGTGTTGACGTCGTTGTTGGCAACTGCGCAGCTGAGGCAGGCACCGATTAAGGTTGCCTTCAACGTCAGTGCCTCTGTGGCGGTGGAGCTTGCGGCCGCATGGAGCTATGTCTTTTCGTTGACCTTGCTGGCGCCCAACCAGCCGATCACGCTCACATCCACGACGGAGTTCGCCCAGTGGCCAACCCTAGTCGGGCCGATTCTCCTCGCGTCGATTGTGACGGTCTTGCTGAACACGCTCCTTGTCGTCGTCGTGCTGTGGCTGGCCGAACGCACCAGTCCGGCGGCCTCGTTTCGGCATGCGGGGCTTGGCGTCTTCTCAGTCTTGCATCTGGTAATGGGGCTTGTGGGGCTGGCTGTTGCTCTGGTCACCGTGCAATTCAACTGGGTGGGCCTAGTTGTCTTCGTATTTCCGCTGTTGGCGGCCCGGCAGATATTCCAGACCTCCGCGCGACTTCAGCAGGACTATCCTGCCACGGTCCGGATCCTGGTCCGATCAATTGAAGCGAAGGATGAGTACACGCGAGGACACTCTGAGCGGGTGGCCGACTATGCCGCTCGGTTTGGCACCTTTCTCAGCGTGAAGGAGCGCGAGGCGGAGAGGATCCAGTTTGCCGCAATGCTTCATGACCTTGGGAAGATGGGAGTTCGCGCGGAGGTCCTGAACAAGCCTGCACAACTTACCGCCGAAGAGTACTCCGAGATGAAACGCCATCCCGTCGCAGGTCTCGAGATAGTGTCGCGAATCCCGGGCACGGAAGACCTGCTCCCGGTAATCAGGCACCATCACGAGCGAATAGATGGGCACGGGTATCCGGATGGAATCTGTGGGGACTCCATACCCTACGGATCGCGCCTGCTTGCGGTATGCGACACCTACGATGCCATGACCTCGTCGCGCCCATATCGACCGGCAATGAGCGTGGAGGAGGCGACGGCTGAGCTTGAGGCAGTGGCCGGAACCCAACTGGACTCATCACTGGCTCGTGCATTTGTCGCGATGATCGAGGGCGGGGAGGATCGGCGAGTCATGAGCCTAACGTTGCGCCGAGTCGTCGCTAGTCCTCCTACTCCTGGCGTCCGCGATGGCCCTCGTGGCAATCGCGCGGATACAGACTGGTCAGCAGGTGCCGTCGGCCGAGGTGGCCCTTCTCTTTGCCGTGCCTTCCGTGATTCTTCTGGGCTTGGATTGGGTTACTGGGGGCTTTCTGGACAACGACTTCGCGATCGGGGCGGACATTATCCTCATTGTGGCGAGCGCTGGCGTCTATTCTGTGTTCTTGGTGATGGTTCGGCGCATGGCGTCGCTCCTGACAAGAGGTGAGCGAGCACGGTCGGCTACGTTGACCTCTGCGCTCTATGTAGTTGCGCCTCCCGCATTCGTCGGTCTCGCGCTCGCCGTCGCATATCGATTCCAGTTGCCAGGTCGCGAGCCCGGCATACTGGCAACGGTCGCCGTGGCCTTTCTATATGTTGCGGTCGATGCGTGCTTCGGCCTGCTCGCGCGCGCACGCAGGCCATATTGGCCATGGGCAACGCGAGCGAACCTCGGTGCGTACGGGCTCCTCTGGATATCTCAGGTGTCTCTCGCGGCGATGGTCGCCTTGACCCTTGGGTCCCTGGGGCTGCTGACTGTCGGGCTGTTCACGCTGCTTGCGGTGCTTCTTCGGGTTGCCTATGCATTTCTCAGGCGGCTGCTGAATCTCTACACGGCTACTGCGGAAGCGCTCGCCGTTGCCCTCGAGGCGACCATGCCGAACGAAGTACGCGACACGTCACGCATAGCGGTGCTGGTGCACGATTCCGCGCTCGAGTTGGGCCTCCCGGAGGAGGATGCGTCCATAGCAGCGTCAGCTGCCTGGCTTCGCTCCATCGTTGCTGGGGGCCTCCATCCTTCGGCTCCCGAACGGTTTCTCGAGGAGGACGGCGCCGCGCTCGCGTACCCGATGCGCGTGGTCGAGGCGACCACCGACGCTTCTCTCGCTGTCGAAGAGCGCTTCCGGCGCCTGGCGGTGTTGCTCTCCGAGGCTACTCGCTTCATTGACGGTTGCAGCGATGCTGCCAACAACGGTCTCACGACGTATGCGCTAGATGACCGATATCGTCGCGCGCAGCGAGCAACAATAGCTGCAATCGAACTGACCGATAGCGGCGGGCGATGAGTACCGTTCAAGCGAAATGCGCTTTACCGTATACTTCTGCGGAGTATAATCTCGGGACTCCTGCCCCTTGGAGTGTGCCCGGGAAGGCGAATAGATGGACGTTGACTGCAGTCTCCGACAAGACGATGGAGGAGCAAGTAGCGCCACTCGTGCGCCCTTGCAGCGCCAGAGGCTCCTTGAGTTGGTCGCATCGGCTGCCGAGCCGGTGGTGTTGCTCTCTGCTCCCAGCGGATACGGGAAGTCCGTACTGGCTAGACAGATTGCCCACTCAAAGCTACACGAGAGCGTAGTCTGGCTCGATCTGCCCGAAGAGGAACTAGGCGAACGTCTCCTGCTATCTCGCCTGCTGGCTGCCCTCGACGGTGGACCCGGCGCGGCCCTCAGCGATTCGTGGGCACTTCGCCGCTACGCTGAAGTCGACCACGAGTCGCTCGTCGCGGAGAGGCTACATACGCTTCAGGGACAGCGCGTGGCTCTCGTGCTGGACAATGTCTTCGCGGAAGCAGATGTGACTCCGCTCCGCAGTCTCGTAAGGGCGTTCGGGCGAGCGGCCGGCGAGGGCAGCACCGCCATCGTGACCACTAGAATGCCGCCTGACACCCTTTCGCTGGGCGAGCCGATGCTGGTCGCGACCGCCGAAGAGCTGCGACTTCGCCAAGAAGAGGCGCAGGCCTTGGCGGACTCCTTGTCGGGCGGTTCGATCTCAGTATCCGACGTGGTCGAGCTGCTCGATCTCGCCGCGGGGCATCTGGCAAGCTTCCTGGTCCTTTGTAGGTCCGCGTCGCTCAACGGCATGGACTCGGTGAGGGGAGTCCTTGCAGCCCTCATTGAGCGCGCGGTTGCGGGTCGTCGCCGCGGCGCAGTTGGCCCCACAGGACCGGGAACTGCTCTTCGCTTGTAGCCTCTTGGGCAAGGGAACCGAGATCGACCTCCAGACGGTGCTCGGTTCGAGGGCGAATCTGATCAACTTGGCCGAGGCTATTCCCCTGGTGAGTTGCCGCGCCCTTCCGCGGAACGGGTTCGAGTTTCGCTGTCACGACCTCGCGACCTCCGCGTTCCTCAGCCGGCAGCTGGGCCAAAGAGCAGGTGCCTAGCTGGCGCCGCCTCGTGGACAGCACTGTAGCCGTGCTCGAGGAGAGGCGAGACCTGGAGCGCGCGATCAGGGCGCTCTCGGAGTTCTGCGCCGAAGAACTCCCCGACGCGCTTGTTCATCATGGCCAGGAGATGTTGGATCGGGGTCTCACCGGCCTACTGGGCAGCGCAATTGCCCGCATCCCCGTCAGCGTACTCCTTGCCAGCCCACGTCTTCTCGTGCTCGATGCGAATGTCCGTCTGTTGCAGGGGGACCATGTGGAGGCGGAAAGGCGGGCTTCCGTGGCGCGCGAGCTTGCTCGGCACGCAGACGATTCTGAGGCAGAGATTGAGGCGCTCACAGTCGTCGATGCTGTTGCGTATTTGCGCGGAGACATCGGGGCCTCGCAGAAGGTCCTGCAGGAGGTTCTTGGAGTTGGCGTAGGACATCTTGGACCGAGGTCTGAGCTTCTGATCCGGTCCAGCATGGCTGTCGGCTACGGGTTCGTCGGCGACATCGAACAGTGCGCTGCAGAAGTCGAGGGCGTTCAGTCGCTCCTTGACCTTGTCGACCCCAACGATGGAGCGCGGATTCGCGCTGAACTGCGTGTCGCTGGGATACAAGGAGCACTTCGTGGAGACATGAGGGCCGCCTGCACGAGCTTGGCGTCCATTGCGGCCCGTCCTGATCTGCAGGCGGCCGTTAGGTTCGAGATCTGTCATACGCTTGCTGGGGCGCTGGTAGAAGTCGGCAGACTCGATCGGGCCAAGGCGGTACTCGCCGAAGGCTGTGCAGGCATATCTGACTATGGCTTGACCAGCCTGGAGGCGGTGGCCGATTCGGTCCGAAGCACCATTGAGGTTGGCAAGGGGGATCTTCTCGGAGGCCTGCGCCTGGTAGAGCGATGCGTTGAAGGCATGACCCGCAACGGAGAATTGGTCAACGCCAACTACCAGCGCATCCCATACGCCCAATTGCTGGCGGCGACCGGTGACCATGAGGCCGCCCTTTCGTGTGCAGAGGAGGCATTGGAGTTCTTTGCGGCACACCAGATTACGGTCTTCACGTACGAGGTAACCGTCTGTGTCGCACTTTGTCTCGTGGCACTGGGAGATTCTCGAGCGGCTCGATCCCAGGCACAAGGGGTCCGGGACGCGCTCGGGGATAGCGGATACCAGTACCACGAGCTCATAGCCGATCTCGTCCTCGCTGAGGCAGATCGTCTTGAAAGGGGCGCTGATGCTGGCACCGCTCGCCTGTCTTCGCAGCGCGACTACCTGCTCTCCGAGAATGGGAACTGGGCGGTTGCGGTCTTCACCCGAGTTCTTCCAGGCCTGCTTGGAATGCTGGCCGAGGCGGTTGCGCCGGACCGGCTCCCGTTGCACATGCTTCGAATGATCGGAGACGAGAAGCTCGACGAGGCGCTGACGATCGCGGCGACATGGATGGAGCAAGAGCAGCTTGAGGAGCTTCAGAGGCACTCGGATCGCATCCGTGTGAAGCCGCGACGGTGGGTTCGCGCCTTCAAGGGATGCTACGTCCGGATGTTCGGCGGGCTGGACGTCGCGACGCCGGAGGCCGGACGCGTGACGGACCGCGATTGGAAGAAGCGGAAGGGCCGCATGCTCTTCGCGATGCTCGTCGCCAGGCGCGGTCACGATGTCCCGCGCGACGTGCTCTTCGATCGCCTGTGGCCCGACATGGACGGAGACCGGGCGCGCAACAACTACTATGTCGTCCTCAGCTCAGTGAAGCGTGCGCTGTGCGGCGGGACGAGCAAAGGCCGCCAGCCATACATCGTCGTCAACGGCTCGATGTGCTCCATCGACACGACCACCGTTCGAAGCGACTTGGACGACTTCGACGAGCTGCTCGCGCTCGCGAATCGGGCCGAGGCCGACGGCGACCCGGACGAGGCCATCCGCGCCTACACCGACCTCGCCGAGATCTACTGCGGGGACATGCTCCCGGGCGACATCTACGACGACTGGTTCTCGCAGCAGCGCGATACCTACAGGCAGGAGTTCAGCGACGCGATGCAACGCGGGGCTGCGCTCCTGGAGGCCAAAGGCGACCTCGGCTCGGCTATTCATCTCGTGAGGGCGGCTCTGGGCGTGGACGGTTTGCGCGAAGATCTCCACCAGGCCGCGATGCGGTTCCAGATCGCGGCCGGCCAGCGCAGCGCGGCTGTCGAGACATACTTGGCGTGCAAGGCGCGCCTTGCCGAGGACCTGGGGCTCGACCCATCGGCGGAAACGCGCAGGCTCTACGAGACGATCTTGGCCATGGAGGGCGACAGCGACCCGATCCCCGAGGTCCCGGCCGACGAATAGACCTTGGTAAGGTCTGGGTAAGGTCCTTCCCTCACCATCTGAATCCCCCATACAGGGGATCGTCCGGGCACCGCCTAGCCAGTGCAGCGAAGCGGGGTCGGCCGCTGGTCATGCCGGTCGTGTGGTGAATAGAGGGCATGCTCTCGAGGGGCACCGGGGCGGCGTGCGAATGCCGACCGATGTTAGCTGGGAGGGGTGACTCGGGGCGATCACGGGGCGGGCGCGTGCGACTAGGCGCACGCGCCCGCCGCCTCTCGCGCTCAGGCGGGAAACGGCACGCCAAGTGCTAGAATCCGTGCGTACGCCCGGCGGCACAGAGATGCCCCGGGCGGCCGTACGTAACCGACCGCCGACAGGGGTCATCTTCATGGTCAACATCCTTGCCAAGCTCCTCAGCGCAGGCGAGGGGCGTCAGCTGCGCGAATTCGAGGGCGTGGCCGCCCACATAGGCACGTTCGAACCAGAGCTGGAGCCGCTCTCCGACGAGAAGCTCGCTGCCAAGACGGTCGAGTTCCGCCAGCGCCTCGAGCGCGGCGAGAAGCTCGACGATCTTCTGCCCGAGTCGTTCGCCGTGGTCCGAGAGGCCGGCAAGCGTGCCTTGGGCATGCGGCACTTCGACGTTCAGCTCGTGGGCGGCATGGTCCTGCACAACGGCCAGATCGCCGAGATGAAGACCGGCGAGGGCAAGACCCTCGTGGCCACGCTGGCCGGGTACACGAACGCCCTGCCCGGCAAGGGCGTGCACGTGGTCACCGTCAACGACTACCTGGCCAAGCGCGACAGCGAGTGGATGGGGCAGATCTATCGCTTCTTGGGTATGAGCGTGGCCGTCATCCAGGCGCAGATGGATCCGGCGAGCCGCCACCCCGCCTACGCCGCCGACGTCACGTATGGGACCAACTCGGAATTCGGCTTCGACTACCTGCGCGACAACATGGTCGTGGAGCCCAACGACCGGGTGCAGCGGGGCCACTTCTACGCGATCGTCGACGAGGTGGACTCCATCCTGATCGACGAGGCGCGGACCCCACTCATCATCTCCGGGCCGGGAACCCGCAGCTCAGACACATACAAGAAGTTCGCCAGGGTCGTACCTCGGCTCAGGCCCGACGAGGACTATGAGTTCGACGAGGCCAAGAAGACCATCGCGGTGACCGAGGAAGGGCTGCGCAAGATCGAGGACGCGCTGGGTATCGAGGACATCTACGCGGACCCGTCCGGGCAGATGGCCAACCACATGCAGCAGGCGCTCAAGGCGCAGGTCATGTTCCAGAAGGACGTGGATTACGTCGTAAAGGACGGGGAGATCCTCATCGTCGACGAGTTCACGGGCCGGCTGATGTACGGGCGACGCTACTCCGAGGGCTTGCACCAGGCCATCGAGGCCAAGGAGAAGGTGCATGTCCAGGAGGAGAACCAGACCCTGGCCACCATCACGCTGCAGAACTACTTCCGCATGTACGACAAGTTGTCGGGCATGACCGGAACGGCCCAGACCGAGGATGCCGAGTTCCGCGAGATCTACAAGCTGCCTGTCAACGTCGTGCCCACGAACCAGCCCATGGTCCGCGACGACGAGAGCGACGCGATCTACCGCACCAAGGAAGCCAAGTACGAGGCGGTCGTCGAGGACATCGTAGACCGCCACCAGGCGGGCCAGCCCTGCCTCGTGGGCACCATCTCCATCGAGAACTCCGAACTGCTTGCGCGCAAGCTCGAGAAGCGGGGCATCCCGCACAACGTGCTCAACGCCAAGTTCCACGAGAAGGAAGCGCACATCATCGCGCAGGCGGGTCGCTACGGCCAGGTCACCATCGCCACCAACATGGCGGGCCGAGGCACCGACATCATCCTGGGAGGCAACCCCGATCTCCTGGCCGAGGAGCTCCTGCGCGAAGCCGGAGTGGATCCGGCCGAGGCCAGCGAGGCGCAGCTCGAGGAGTTCGGCGAGAAGGCCAAGGCGCTCTCCGCCGAGGAGCACCTCAAAGTCGTCGACGCCGGCGGCCTCGCGGTCATGGGCACCGAGCGGCACGAGTCGCGACGCATCGACAATCAGCTGCGTGGGCGTTCGGGGCGCCAGGGCGACCCGGGCCTGTCTCAGTTCTACCTTTCGCTCGAGGATGACCTGCTTCGGCTCTTCGGCGGCGACCGCATGGACCGCATCTCCAGGATGATGGAGAGGTCCGACATCCCGGACGACATGCCTATCCAGGCCGGCCTCGTCTCCAAGGCCATCGAGAGCGCCCAGCGCCAGGTCGAGACGATGAACTTCAGCGCTCGAAAGCATCTGCTCGAGTACGACGACGTCATGAACAAGCAGCGCGAGGTCATCTACGCCGAGCGCAACGCGATCCTGGACGGCAAGGACATCCATGACCGGGTCCAGGGCATGATCGACGAGAGCATCACAGGCGGCGTGCTCGAATTCTGCCCGGAACGCACCTACGCCGAGGAGTGGGACCGGGAGGGTCTTCGCACCTGGTACCACGATCTCACCGGCCAGGAAGTGGGCGAGGACGATCTCGACGGCGTCGAGAACCCACATGAACTCGCGGACACGCTGGTCGAGCGCGCCCACGAGGTGTACTCGGAGAAGGAAACGCTCATCGGCGAGGAGAACATGCGCGGCCTCGAGCGTTTCGTCATGCTCTCCGTGATCGACTCCATGTGGATGGACCACCTCTCCGAGATGGACTACCTCAAGGAGGGCATCGGCCTGCGCGCGATGGGCCAGCGCGACCCGCTAGTGGAGTACAAGGCCGAGGCGTACAACATGTTCGAAGGCCTCGTGGCCAGCATCAACGAGTCGTTCCTGCGCACGATCATCCACGTGCCCATCCAGTTCGAGACGGCGGCTCCCGTGCCCACGCCGGTGGCGGCCATGAGCTACAGCGCTCCCACCGAGGCCGAGATCTTCGGCGGCCTCGAGGCGGTGGGTGCCGCGGTAGGCGCCCCCGCGATGGCGGAGATGTCCGCCGGTTCCGACGCGATGGCATACGGTGCCGAGGCGTCGCGCGCATCGGGCCCGGGTCGCACCTACGTCAAAGACGAGGCCGACCCGTACGCCAACGTGGGCCGCAACGACCCCTGCCCGTGTGGCAGCGGCAAGAAGTACAAGAAATGCCACGGAGCTGCGTAGGCCGGCGGCCGACCACAGAAGTGTGTCAGCGCCGTGCGGTACCCTGAACGGGTCAAGAACCGTACGGGGGAAGCGCATGATCACGGACCGCACCACCGACGTAGCCGCCCTGCGCGCGCGCCTCGGCCGCATCGAAGAGTACCTGCACTTGGACGCCAAGCGAGCGGAGATCGCCGCGTTGGAGACCAAGGCCTCAGCACCTGACCTTTGGGACGATACCTCGGCGGCTCAAGCGCTCATGGGGCAGCTCTCGGGGCTCAAGGACGAGGTGGCGGGCTACGAATCCATCTCTGCGGGGGTAGACGACCTCGAGGTCGCCAACGAGCTCGCGGTGGCCGAGGACGACGAGTCCATGGCGGCGGAGGTGAAGGCCGGCCTGAAGAGCCTGGCCAAGAAGGTCGACGACCTCGAAGTCTCCACCTGGTTCACGGGCGAATTCGACCACGGCGACGCGATCGTGACCATCATGCCGGGCCAGGGCGGGCTCGAAGCCCAGGACTGGACCGAGATGCTCTTTCGCATGTACACGAAGTACGCGGAGCGCAAGAAGTGGAAGATCGACGTCCACGACCTGCCGCCCGGCGAGGAGCTCGGCATCGATCGCGCGGTGTTCACGGTGCATGGCCGGGAAGCGTACGGGATGCTCAGCAGCGAAGTGGGCGTACATCGGCTCGTGCGCATCAGCCCCACCGACGAGAAGAAGCGTCGGCAGACCACGTTCGCCGGAGTCGAGATCCTCCCCGTGCTCCCCAGCGACATAGAGGTGGACCTCAAGGACGAGGACCTGCGCATCGACGTGTACCGCTCCAGCGGCCCCGGCGGCCAGTCGGTGAACACGACGGATTCCGCGGTCCGCATCACGCACATCCCCACCGGCCTGGTCGTCACGTGTCAGAACGAGAAGAGCCAGCTCAAGAACAAGGACAGCGCGCTCAAGATCCTCAAAGCGCGCCTGTACGAGATCGAGAAGGCCAAGCGCGATGCCGAGCTGGCCGAGCTGCGTGGCGAGAAGAAGGACATCACCTTCGGCAGCCAGATCCGCAACTACGTGCTGTACCCGTACCAGATGGTCAAGGACCTGCGCTCCGGGGTGGAGACAGGCAACGTGGACGCAGTGCTGGACGGCGATATCGAGCAGTTCGTCCTCGGGTACCACCGTTGGCGGGTGGGCGAGGAGCAGGGGGCCACGACAGGCGCGGTCCAGGCTCCGCCCGCGGAGTAGGTTCTCGGCCCGAGTCCGCGATGTGCCCGCGCGGACGCGGATTCCTTTTCCATCGACACCTGCCAGGAGCGCGCGCGAACGCACAGGGGGAGTGCAAGTCGATCCGTCCGAACCTCTCCAAGCTCGGCACCCGGGTCCTTCGGTGGCGCCCGGTTCGCACCTACGGGCTCATCACCATCGGCGTGATCATCACGGCGTTCGGGCTGGACGCGTTCCTCATCCCCAACAAGCTCGCCGCCGGCGGCGTCTCGGGCCTCGCCACGATCCTGCACTACGTGCTGCAGCCTTACGGCATCGCCTTGCCCGTGGGTACCGCGATGCTCGTGATGAACATCGCCTTGCTGGCCGCGGCCATGTGGCGCAGAGGCTGGCGCTACGCCGCCCGCTCCGTGTACGGGACCGTGGCGCTGTCGCTCGCTATCGACGGGATCGCGCTGCTGTGGCCGCAGCTCCACCTCGCGTCGGGCGATCCGCTGCTGGCGTCCCTCTACGGCGGTGTCATCGTGGGCCTGGGCCTGGGCCTCGTCTTCAAAGCGGGCGGCAACACCGGGGGCACCGACATCGTCGCCCAGTTGCTCGTGCGCCGCACCGGCCTCGGCGTGGGCCAGCTAATCCTCATCGCGGACGGTTTCGTCACGCTGGCCGCGGCCGTCGCTTTCGGGCCCACGCTGGCCCTCTACGGCCTCGTCGCCGTGTTCATCCAGGGCTTTGTGATCGATGTCGTGCAAGAAGGCCTCTCCGTCGAGAAGGCCTGCTTCATCATGTCGGAGGAGTGGGTCCGCATCGGCGACGCCGTCATGAACGAGCTGGGCCGAGGGGCGACGCTGCTCCACGGTGTGGGCATGTGGACCGACTCCGAGCGTCCGGTGATCCTCACCGTGATCTCACGCCGCGAGATCGATGCTCTCAAGAGCATCGTCAAGACCCTCGACCCGACCGCCTTCGTGATCGTCTCCGACGTGCGCGAGGTGCTGGGCGAGGGGTTCAAGGAGTTCGAGACGGGCGCGTGAATTCGCTCGCCGCCACCCGGCGAGCCGTTCCTCGGAGCCCTTGGGGAGCAGGCCGTTTCGGCCGATGTTCACCTAGGTCCGTTGAACCGGCGTTGCCGTCGCGAAGCGGCGGGTGGATGGCATGGCATACGAGGTATCCGTCTATAGCGTGATGTACGCGATGGCCGCGGTCGTTACCGCGGTCGTGGCTTCGTTCGTCTGGCGCCGGCGCGACACCCCCGGTGCGATGTGGCTGTTCTTGATGATGATGGCCATGGTCTGGCGGACGACCTGCGATGCCATGGATGTCTCGGCCGTGGCGGTGAGCACAAAGGTCTTCTGGGGGCAGATGTCCTACGTGGGATCGATGGCCGTGCCGGTGTTCCTGCTGATGTTCACCTTCGCGTACACAGGCCGCCGCCGCTGGATCACCCCGCGAAACGTCGCGCTACTCTTCGTCGTGCCGGTGCTCAGCCTCGTCGCCGTGTCGTCCAACTCGGTGCACCACCTCGTCTGGAGCGGATTCTCAGCCGCCGCACTGGATCCCCGCATACTCATCTACCATCACGGGCCGCTCTTCTGGGTGATCATGGGCTACGTGCATGTCCTGGTCCTGACCGCGGCGATCATGCTCGTCGCGCGATCGCTGGAGACCGCGGACGCCTACGGTTACCAGGCCCTGGCGCTGATCGCGGCGATGTTCATCCCCTGGGTGGCCGAGCTCGTGTACGACTTCGTGCCGGACTTCTTGCCCGGCCTAGACGTGGTCGCGCTCGTGTTCCCCGTCAGTGCGGTGATCCTCGCCGTGAGCATCTGGCGAGGGGGATTGCTGGATCTTGTGCCTATCGCCCGGCAAACGCTCGTCGAGACCATGGACGACGGGTTGCTCGTGATGGACCCCGGCGGCCGCATCGTGGACATCAACCCGGCGGCTGCCAGGACGTTCCACGCGGACCACCGGGTCATAGGGCGGATGGTGGACGAGGCTCTGGCCGCATGGCCCTCGGTCGCCACGTCTCTCAAGGGCGCGGCGGCGGACGGGGGCAACGAGCGCATGGATCTGACCATCGTGGCCTCGGATGGTCGCCACCTCGCGCTGAAAAGCACCCCCATCATGGACGAGTCGGGCAGGCCCACGGGGACCCTCACGGTCATGCGCGACGTGACCGACCACGTCATGATCGAGGGGGCGCTGCATGAGGCCAATGAGGAACTGAGGGCCCGTCTCGAGGAGATCGAGCATCTCCACACCGCCCTGCGCCAGCAGGCATTGCACGACCCGCTGACGGGGCTCTACAACAGGCGCTACCTGGACGAGACGCTGGAGCGCGAGTTCGCGCGGGCGACCCGGGACGGCCATCCCATCAGCGTGATCATGATGGACATCGATCACTTCAAAGAAGTGAACGACAACTATGGCCATGCCGCCGGCGACCTGGTCCTCGAGCTGATCGGGCGCGAGCTCAGGGAGCGCACGCGCAGCGGCGACGTCGCATGCCGGTACGGAGGCGAGGAGTTCGTGATCGTCCTGCCCGACACGTCTGTCGTGGCGGCCTACAAGCGTGCCGAGGAGCTGCGCGCGGCTCTCGAGCGGGCAGAGGCCACGTGGATGGAGGACCGCCTCGCGCCCACCTTCTCGCTGGGAGTCGCGGCCTTCCCCGTTCACGGTGCGAGCCCAGAGGCCGTGCTCGCGGCGGCCGACGCCGCCCTCTACCAGGCCAAGAGCGAAGGCCGCAACAGGAGCGCCGTCTTCAGGCCCCGGATCGCGGGAGTGAGCGCCCCCAAAGACCGCGCGGGCACCGGGACGTAGTCGCCGCCGAGCCCCACGCGCGAACGGGGAGCGGAACGGTACCCGCGAGGGCTCCCTCGCCGGCCTCGGCATCGACACTACGCCGTTACCTTCGGCTCGTTGACCCGACCCTTCGGGGGGCGTACTATTAGCCCACCTAATCATTAGGAGGGCTAGGGTTGACGACCCGCGACGCTAGGACGACCGCACGCCTCATGCTGGAGACGCTGCCGATGCTCATGCAGAGCTTCTCGGCGGAGTTGCGCGCCATGGACCACCCGGTCCCGATGCCGCACTTCCGCGTGCTCAAAGTGCTGCAGCACGGCACGCTCACCACGAGTGAGCTGGCCCATCGCTGCAAAGTGAGCCTGCCCACCATGTCCAACACGGTCACGGTGCTGGCGAACAACGGGTGGGTCGAGCGCACCGCCGATCCCAGTGATCGCCGGAAGGCGGATCTCGAGATCGACCGACGCCGGCCGCGACCTGCTCAAGCGCATGGAGGGGCACCTCGTGGACCTCCTGGCTATCCGCTTCCAAGGACTCTCGCAAGCCGAGCTGGACACCCTGCATCGGGGTGTCGAGGTGCTACGCGGCCTAGCCGTGCCGGCTGAAGAGAGCGGCGAGGCGGGACCGGAATGAAGCGTCGCACGACCCTTCTGGCCGTGCTCAGCCTGTTCGTCGCCGGCACGCTGGCGATATCGGGCTGTGCGTCGGCGGCAGCGAGCGGATCGTCCTCGGCCGGCGACATCACAGTCGCGGGCACGACGCGCGTGGATCTGGTAGAGGTGGCGGCCCCCGCGCCGTCCGTCTCTCCCATCGATGTGACCGTGGGGATCGCGAGTCTTCAAACGCCGCAGGCCATCGCCGCCCGGCGCCGCGCCGCCTCGGCCAAGACCCCGGCGCGCGGGCAGGCGCCTGCGGGGATGCTGACCGCTGTGAACGTGCGCCCGGGCGACACCGTGAAGAAGGGCCAGATCCTGGCCCAGCTCGACGACCGCCTGCTGAGAGTGGCGCTGGACAACGCCGAGGCCGCGAGCCGTAGGGCAGTGGCCGGCGCGGACACGCTCAAGGCGAACGCCTCCACGCTGCGCGACCAGCGCGCGACCGTGCGCGATGCGCGCTCACAGCTGCTCACGCAGCAGTCCCTGCTCAACAGCCAGAGTGGGCAGGTGTCGGCGAAGCTGGACCAGGTCAACGGCCAGATCGCCGCGGCCAACGGGCAGCTCGGCCAGGACAACGCCCGCCGGGCGTACCTTGTGGCCCAGCTCGCGGCGGCGCAGCGGCAGGCCGCCTCGCCCAAGCCGCCCGCTGATATCAAGGACACGATCGCGAGCCTCAACAGCCAGCTCGCCGACGTGGGCAAGGACATCGGCAAGACCCAGGCGATGCTGGGGATGCTCAACGCGGCGCTGCCGCAGCTCGAGGCCGCGATGGCCAAGATGGGCCAGGGCGCGGCGCAGATGTCGGCCGCGAAGGCCAAGATCGCCACCGCGCTGTCCAAGATGAGTGACGGGATCGATCAGCTCGATCAAGCCTCGAGCACCGCCAAGATCGCTTCCGCGGCGCAGGCGGCGGCCATCGAGTCGGCCAAGGCCGCGCTCGACGCCGCCACGCTGCGCTCTCCTGCCGACGGCGTCGTTGTGAGCGCCCTGCCGGCGGGCCAGGTGGCGATGGTGGGCGCCCCGGTGGTCGTGATCCGCCCCAAGACCGACGTGCTGGTGGACGTGTACCTCGCGCCCGACCAGGCGACGCGCGTTCGCGCGGGCGATCCGGCCGAGGTCACGCTGGATTCGCTGCCCGCACCAGTCAAGGGCTCGGTCAATACCGTGTGGCCCGGCGTCCAGTTCCCGCCCAACAACTACCCGACCCCGATCGTGCACCTGGCAGACGCGGTGCGCGTGACCGTGTCGGTCCCGCAGCAGAACCTGCCCCTCGGCGTGCCGGTCGACGTGGTCATACACCCCACGCGCTAGCGCCACGAGTAGTGCCAGATCCGTCGCAGACGAGGACGAGGAGACGAAACCGATGAAGAGGATCCTGATGATCTTGGTCGCCCTGGCGGCCGTCGCCGGCATCGCGTACGCCGTGTGGTTCTACACGGACGGCACGAGCTCGGCCGCCGACAACGCACTGGGCGGCACCGGCACCATCGAGGCCACCAACGTGACGGTGTCCGCGCAAACGAGCGGCCGTATCCTGTCCGCCAACGTCAAGGCGGGCGACGCGGTCAAGAAGGGCGCCGTGCTCTTCAAGCTCGACGACACGATGCTCGGCGTGCAGGAGGCCCAGGCGCAGGCGGGAGTCAACGCCGCGCAGGCGACCCTGCAGTACGCCAAGGACAACGACAAGTCCGACGCCGAGGTCGCCCAGGATGCCGCACAGGTGGACCAGGCCGTGGACGCGCTCAAGATGGCGCAGATCCAGCGTGGATACGCGACGATCACCGCGCCCATCGACGGCGTCGCGCTCACCGTCGCCGCCAATGCCGGCGAGAATGCGAGCCCCGGCTCGGCGCTCGCCACCCTGGGTGACACGAAGCACCTGACGGTGTCCATCTACGTGCCGGAGAACCGCATAGGCCAGATCAAGGTAGGCCAGAAGGGGACGCTCACCACCGACTCTTCGGACAAGACCTTCGCCTGCAAGGTCACGTCGGTCGCTTCCCAGGCCGAGTTCACGCCGTCGTCCATCGAGACCAAGGACCAGCGCGTCAAGCTCGTGTATCAGGTGCAGCTCGACGTGTCGGACCCGACCGGTACGCTCAAGCCCGGCATGCCGGCGGACGTGAAGCTGTAGGCATGCCTGAGAACAACGGCAACAACGCGCTAGACGTGCGCGGGCTCACGCGCACCTTCCACGACGTCGTGGCGGTGGACGGCGTGGACCTGACGGTAGCCCGCGGCGAGCTCTTCGGCCTGCTGGGCCCTGACGGGGCAGGCAAGTCCACGCTCATCCGCATGCTCGCCACGGTCATCGAGCCCACGAGCGGAGACGCTTTCGTCCTGGGCGATTCCGTGGTGAGCAACCCCGACGCGTGCAAGCCCGGCAGCGGCTACATGTCGCAGCGCTTCAGCCTCTACCCCGACCTGACCGTGGCCGAGAACCTGGACTTCTTCGCGGAACTGCGCGGCGTGCCTCGCGCCGAGAAAGCGCAGCGCGCCAAGGACCTGCTGCGGTTCGCCGGACTCGAAGGCTTCGAGGACCGGCAGGCCCAGTTCCTCTCGGGCGGCATGAAGCAGAAGCTCGCGCTCGCCGCGACGCTCATCCACGAGCCCGACATGATCTTCCTCGACGAGCCCACCACGGGAGTGGACCCGGTGTCGCGCCGGGAGTTCTGGCGGATCCTCGCAGGCCTGCACCGCCGCGGCATCACCATCCTCGTCGCCACGCCGTACATGGACGAGGCCGAGCGCTGCACGCACGTGGCCTTCATGGACGCGGGCAAGATCGTCCTGACCGATACCACCGAGGGCATCAAGGCGCGGGTCCCCGGCCGCCTCGTCGAAGCGGGTGTGGACGACTACCACCGCGCCATGCCGGTGGCGCGCGCGCTGCCCTTCGTCTCCTCCGTGGACCTCTACGGGGAGTCGCTGCAGATCATCGTGCCCACCGACGACGCGGGTGCCGAGGACCGCATCCGCATCGCTCTCACCGACGCCGGGGTGGGCGTGCGATCACGTGCTCCCGGCGCCCATGAGCATGGAGGTCGCCTTCGCGCGCATCATGGCCGAGGCCGAGGGCCATGGCGCGGAATCGATCGAGATCGCCGAGTCGGTCGGCGCGGGCGCCGAGGCCTGATATGCGCCGCATCCTCGCCATAGCTCGCAAAGAGTTCATCCACATCCGGCGCGATCCCCGCATCGTCGCCACCGTGCTCATCATGCCGCTGCTCCAGCTGCTGTTGTTCAGCTACGCCCTGTCCACCGACGTGACCAACATCCCGATGGCCGTGCTGGACCAGGACGGGACCGCCGCTTCACGGCAGCTCGTGAACGCGTTCCAGCAGTCCAACTTCTTCCAGGTCACGCAGAACCTCGCCTCGATGAACCAGGTGGACCCGGTGTTCAACCAGGGTCAGGACAAGGCCGTCCTCGTGATCAAGCCCGGCTTCGCCCAGGCTCTCGACGGAGGGCGCCAAGGACAGGTCGCGGTCCTGATCGACGGCTCCGACCCCAACGCGGCGCAGCGCGCCCAGGGCTACGCCACCGGCATCACGCAGGTGTACGGAGCCAAGGTGCTCACCAGCTACATGCAGGTCAGGGGCGTGAACCTGAGCTCGATGGGCGGAATCGATATCCACGGCATGACCTGGTACAACCCCGAGGGCAAGCAGAGCTACTTCTTGATCCCGGGCCTCATCGTGATCCTCATCATGGGCGTGTCCATCCAGCAAACGGCCATCGCGCTCGTGAAGGAGAAGGAACTCGGCACGATGGAGCAGCTGGTGGCGTCACCGCTCAAACGGCTCGAGCTCATGATAGGCAAGGTCCTTCCGTGGGCGATCTTGGCGGTGGTGGACATCGTCGTGATCTCGCTGTTCGGCATCCTCGTCTTCCAGGTCCCGTTCCGGGGGAGCCTCGAGCTGTTCGCGCTGGCGAGCTTCCTGTTCGTGCTGGGCAATCTGGGGCTGGGCCTGCTCATCTCGAGCATCGCCTCGTCCATCAACACGGCCAATCAGATCTCCGCCCTGCTCTCGATGCTGCCCGGCTTCATGCTCTCGGGCTTCATCTTCTCGATCCGCAACATGCCGGGCTGGCTGCAGACGTTCACGTACGCGTTCCCGGCCCGGTACTACATGACGATCAACAGGACCCTGTTCCTCAAGGGGACCGGCATCGAGGTCCTGTGGCCGCAGATCGCGTTCCTCGCGGTCTATGCGGTCGTCGCGATAACCCTGTCCGCACTGCTGTTCAAGAAGCGGGTGTAGCCATGTTCTGGCGAAGGACCTGGCTGGTCATGTGGAAGGAGTTCATCGAGCTCTTCCGCGACCGCGCGCTGCTCCCCACCGTGTTCATAATGCCGGTCGTGCAGCTCGTGCTGTTCGGCTACGTCGTCTCTGCCGATGTCCGCAACCTGTCCACCGCGGTGGTGGACCAGGACCACACCGTCGCCTCGCAGAAGGTGAGCGACGCGCTGCTCAACAGCGGCTACTTCGTGCTCGCGGCCGGCCCACTGACGAGGCCGGCGCGCGCAAGATGATGGATTCCAACGACGCCCAGGTGGCGGTGATGATCCCGCAGGGGTTCGCCGCCGACATCCAGCAGGGCAAGAAGGCCCCGGTCCAAGTGATCGTGGACGGCACCGAGTCCAACACGGGCCAGGTCGCGAGCGCCTACGCCTCCAACATCCTGCGAAACCTGAGCGCCAAGCTCACCAACGGCGCCGGCGGCAGCGCCTCCGGCGGCATGAACCAGGGGCCGGGAGTCGACGCGCAGGTGCGCGTCTGGTTCAACCCCACGATGCGGTCCGTGAACACGATGGTTCCCGGCCTCCTCGCGTTCATCCTGCTCATGTCCGTGACCACGCTCGTGGCGCAGTCGGTGGTCAAAGAACGAGAGCGCGGCACGCTGGAGCAGATCTTCGTGACTCCGGTCTCCAAGTCCCAGTACCTCACGGGCAAGATGCTGCCGTACACGCTGGTGGCCACGGTCGAGGTCACCGTCATCTTCGTCGTGGGCGTGCTGTGGTTCCGCGTGCCGTTCGTGGGCAACATGTTCTTCCTTGCGGCGGCGATGCTCCTGTTCATGCTCACGTCGGTGGGCCAGGGGCTGCTCGTCTCCACCATGGCGCACACGCGGATGCAGGCGCAGATGGTGGCCATGTTCATCTCGCTGCCGTCCATGATGCTGTCGGGCTTCATGTTCCCGGTGGACGATATGCCGGCCCTCATCAAGCCCATCACCTACCTGATCCCGCTGCGCTACTTCCTCGTCGTGATCCGGTCCATCTTCCTCAAGGGCGTGGGGCCCCTGGACGTGTGGCCCCAGCTGCTGGCGATGGCCGTGTTCTCGGTGGCGATCTTCGCGTTCGCTCTCGCACGTTTCCAGAAGAAGTTCGCGGACTAAGGGGCTCCTCTTGTTCTCGCTGTTCTCAGCTCTCGCAACGAAGCCCAAGAGCGCGCCGCCGGCACCGGACTACACCGACGCCGTGGTCGTGAAGGGCCTCGCCAAGCACTTCGGCGACTTCCACGCCGTGGACGGCATCGACTTCTCGGTCCACAAAGGCGAGATCTTCGGCTTCCTGGGCCCCAACGGCTCCGGCAAGACCACGACTATCCGCATGCTGTGCGGCGTCATCGATCCCACCGGTGGAGACGTCGAGGTCCTCGGCTACGACGTCGCCACGCAGGCCGAGACCGTCAAGGAGCGCATCGGCTACATGAGCCAGAAGTTCTCCCTGTTCGAAGAGCTCACCGTGGACCAGAACCTCAAGTTCTACGCCGGCATCTACGGACTGGACGAGGCTCAAGTTCGCCGAGCGCAGGGCCTACGTCCTGCGCATGGCCGACCTCGAGGGCCGCGAGGACGAGCTCACCAAGAACCTGTCCGTGGGCTGGAAGCAGCGCCTCGCGCTCGGTTGCGCGACGATCCACGAGCCTGAGCTGCTCTTCCTCGACGAGCCCACGAGCGGCGTCGACCCCATCGCCCGGCGTCAGTTCTGGGAGCTGCTCTACGAGCTGTCCGCGAACGGCGTCACGCTCTTCGTGACCACCCACTACATGGATGAGGCCGCCCACTGCAACCGGCTGGCGTTCATGTACCGCGGCCGTCTCATCGCCGAAGGCAGCCCCCAGGTCGTTCGCGAGCTCATGACCGACACGGTGCTCGCGATGTCCGTGGACGTTCCGGACGACGCGCTCGAAGTCCTAGAAGGCATGGAGGACGTCAAGGAGGCGTACCTCCACGGCCCGCTCGTGCACTTCAACATCGGGCAGCTCGATCCCGAAGACATCGATGTCCGCCGCCGGCTCGAGGAGCGAGGCCTTCACGTGGGCGAGATGGCGCCGGTGCTGCCCAGCCTGGAGGACGTCTTCGTGCACCTCGTGAGCGCGCAGCAGGCACAGGCCGCCCAGGACTCCTAGGCGGGGCACGGACCGGCGCGACGCAGGGGCGACGCCCACGGGGGCCTCAGGCTGCGGGGCACGCCACCTCGGGTATGCTCTGACCGCCAGGCACGTGAGGCACGCGATCCGGCCGAGGAGGGGAGCCCGTGGCTGACCAAGGCGCCGACTCGAACAGCACGCAGGTCGCCGGCGCAGTCTTCCGCCCGTGGTGCGTGCCCACCGCCGAGGAATCCCGTTGGTGGGCGTACGCCGCGATGGCAGTGGTGGTCGCGGGCCAGTGGTGGGTCTCGAACACCCTTCGGTTGCAGTTCGTGCCCGTATGGCTGCTGCCCGGGGTCGCCGCGCTCCTGCTCATCATCTCGGTGGGCATCTATTTGCCCACGAAGATCAACCCGACCCGCACGCTTCGCTACTTGGCGCTATCCCTGGTCACAGTGGTCGTAATCGCCAACGCGGCCAGTCTCGTGCTGCTCGTGCGCGACGTGTTCTTCGGCTCGGCACTGGGTCCCGTGGACCTGCTTCTCGTCGGCCTCGTCCTGTGGCTCGTGAACATGACCAACTTCTCCATCCTGTACTGGGAGCTGGACTCGGGAGGCCCTGCCGCCCGCGCCGACGGGTTCGAGGGCTATCCCGACTTCCTGTTCATGCAGCAGCAGCAGCGTGGCTGGGCGGCGGACGACTGGAAGCCGAGGTTCGCGGACTACGTCTACGTCTCCCTCACCTGCGCCATCGCGTTCTCTCCCACGGACACCATGCCGCTGTCCCGGCCCGCCAAGCTGGCGATGGGTGCCGAAAGCGTGCTGTCCTTCGCGATCCTCGCCGTCCTGGTCGCGCGGGCGGTGAACATCGCCCGAGGCTAGGGGCGGGCGGGCCTGGGAGTGTCATGACGGCAAAGCATCAGTCGGAAGGAGCCGTCATGGCCGACAACGTCGTGGTCTGGGCAGACATCCCCGCCACCGACCTGCAGCGCGCCGTCGAGTTCTACGCCCACGTCACGGGACGGTCGGTGGACCAGTTCCCGGGCATGGAGGGGGTCGCAGTGATCACCGGCGATCCGGACGTCATGGTAGTGAGCGCCGACATCTACGAGGGCGGCAAGCCCAGCATCGACGGCGCGACCATCTACTTGGGGACCGGGGGCGATATCGCCGGCATGCTCGAGCGCGTCTCGGAGGCAGGTGGCGAGATCGTCCAGGAGCCTCAGTTCATGGGGGACATGGTGGGGACGGTCGCGTTCTTCAAGGACTCGGAAGGTAATCGCGTCGGTCTACAGCAGCCAGGCCGGCTCTGAACCTAGCGTTCATCGCGCGACCCCGCCGCTCACCCAGCGGCGAACCGTTCGCACCCCCATAAGCGACCGTCGGTCGTCTTCGCGCACTTCGAAGGCCACACTGGCCACCGACCGACGGTCGTGAATCGGTCTGAACCACTGTCATCGCGGGCATTTTCTTCCTAATTGTGTCTAGACGTGCGCCGTTGCGCGCGTCCGGGGAGGAGGTGGGTGCATGCTTGAAGTGCAGTCCACGGATCGGGAGGAGAGCGTCTTCAAGGGGCTATCGCGCAGGGACTTCCTGAAGTACTGCACGTACCTGACCGCTCTCATCGGGCTTGATGCGACGGCTGTGCCTCAAGTGGCCGAGGCTCTAGAGAACGCCGCCAAGCTGCCCATCGTGGTGTGGAGCCAGTTCCAGGAGTGCACGGGTTGCGCCGTCGCGCTCTTGCAGAACACCGCACCCGACCCCGGTCAACTCATCCTGCAACAGATCTCACTCGCATATCTGGAGACCGCCATGGCCACGGCTGGGGCCTACAACGCCGCGGGCCAGAACTACACCGAGCTGAATTTCAATGAGGCGTTCAAGCAAGGCGCGGTGTGGATCATCGAGGGATCGGTGGCCACGAAGATCCCGAACGCTATGACCGTCGCCGGCAAGGCTTCGACGGACATCGTCAAGGAGAACTACGCCAAGGCCAAGGCCGTCATCGCCATCGGCCAGTGCGCCTGCTACGGCAACGTGCAGGCCGCCACCCCGAACCCCACCGGGGCCATGGGGATCGGCGACTATCTGCGCAAGGAGGGGGGCGTCCCGGACGCGAAGGTCGTGAACATCGCGCGGTGTCCGGGCAACGGCGAGGACCTGCTCGCCGCCATCACCTACATCCTCGTGCAGGGTGCGCTGCCGCCGCTGGACGACCTGGGCAGGCCGCTGTTCCTCTATGGCCAGACGATCCACGACAACTGCGAGCGTCGCGGCCACTTCGATGCCGGCGAGTTCGTGGAGCAGTACGGCGACGCCAACAGCGCCAAGGGCTACTGCCTCTACAAGGTCGGGTGCAAGGGCCCGGTGACCAACGCTCCATGCGGAGTGAACCGCTGGAACGGACGGGTCTCGTGGTGCAACGCATCCGGCGGGCCGTGCACCGGCTGCGCCGAGCCCAACTTCTGGGACGACTTCACGCCGTTCGGACAAGAGTCCCCGGCTGGTCGTTCCCGGGCCTCGCCGGAGTCCCTCCGGCAACCGTGGGCTGGGCCCTCGCCGGCGCGACCGTCGTGGGCTTGGGAGCGCACCTCATCGGCCAGGTGGCGACGGGGCGCGCCTTCAAGGGCGGCCAGGTGGTCACCACCGACGTCCCCGATGACGCGGACAAGAGCGGCACGACGAAGGGCGGTGGTGCGTAATGGCCAAGCAGAAGGTCGTGATCGATCCTCTGACTAGGATCGAGGGACATCTCCGCATCACCTGCGCCGTCGAGAACGGCAAGGTCACGGACGCGTGGAACACGTGCACGATGTTCCGCGGCTTCGAGATGGTCATGAAGAACCGCAAGCCGGCCGACTGCTGGCACTTCGCGATGCGGATCTGCGGGGTGTGTCCTACGCCCCACGGAGTGGTCGCCGCCGGTGCCGCCGAGGCCGCAATGGGCCTCACCAAGATCCCGGAGAATGCGGTCCTGCTGCGCAACATGCTGCTTGCGGCGATGCTCGGCTACGACCACATCTTGTGGTTCTACCAGCTCAACGCGTTCGACTACGTCAACGTACCGGACACGCTCAACGCCAAGACCACCGATCCGCAGCTCAAGGCGCTGCAGGATGTGGTCAAGGCCAACGCAACGTCGGGCCAGCCGGGGCTCTTCAGCAACATGTGGTGGAACAACCCGGGCTACAAGCTCACGCCGGAACAGAACCTGACCTTGACCGCTCACTACCTGGCCTCGATCGAGGCCCAGCAGTGGGCCAACCAAGCGTCTGCGATGTTGGCCGGCAAGTTCCCGCACGTCATGACGCTGGCTGCCGGCGGGATGACCACCCAGCCCACCATCGAGCAGATCATGTACTACCAGGACTACATGATGAAGGTGAAGGAGTTCGTGGACGTCACGCTCTGGAACGACCTTCTCGCTGTGGCTCCTGCGTACCTGGATCTGGCGACGTACGGGCAGGGCGTGGGCAACTTCCTCACGTGGGGCAACTTCGACGACCCCAAGACCCAGACCATGGACACGAGGCTCTTCCCGCCCGGCATCATCTTCAACAAGGACTTCACGGCACCGGCCAAGGCCGACCCGACCAAGGTCAAGATGTACACGGACAGCTCCTGGTATCCCACGGATCTCGGCGCCGGAAAGCCCCCGATCCAGGTGGGTCAGGATCCGCAGCAGTTCACGCAGCTTCCGTCCATCACGGGGCCCGACTTCCCCAGCGGCAAGTACGACTGGACGCAGACGGCCAACTATCCCGATCCTCGGGCAAGCCGGTGCCCATGGAAGTGGGTCCGCTCGCCGAGGTGCTGGTCGCCTACGTCAAGAAGGAGCCGCAAACGGTCACGCTCGTGGACCAGGTGCTGGCCGCGGTAGGCCAGAAGGGCAATCCCGCGGTGCTCGTGAGCAACCTGGGCAGGATCGCAGCGCGCGTCATCCACGCTCGCGCGAACGCCGCCTACGCGCTCAAGTGGTCAGACGAGCTTCTGGCCAACGTCAAGGCCGGCAACACGACCGTCTACGAGCCTCCGCCCAATACGAGCGGAGACGGGCCGGCTTCGCAACGCAGGACGCCCCTCGGGGCGCGCTTGCGCACTACTGCGAGATGAAGGGCGGCATGACCTCGGCATGGTCCGCGGTACCCCCGTCCAACTGGAACCTCGCGCCGCGCAACGCGTCGGGCGCTAGGGGCCCCGTGGAGCAGGCACTCGTAGGGACGCCGGTCGCCAACGTGAACGAACCGCTGGAGATCGTGCGGACCGTCCATACCTTCGATCCTTGAATGGGCTGCGCGGTTCACGTGATTGAACCAGAGCACAACCGCATCCTAGAGTTCAAGGTCCGCTAGAAGGGGGTGTTCGTAGATGGCTGAAGCGTTCACCGTCGAAGAGCATCCACTGACAGCGGTGGTCCTGCATTGGGTGCACCTCGTCAGCTTCCTGTCGCTCGCGGTGACCGGTCTGCTCATCTGGGCGGCGCCGGTGGGATGGAACATCGCGGCTGCTCGCAACTTCCACTTCGTGATGATGTTCGTCTTCGTCCTCACGACCATAGTGAGGATCTACTGGGCGTTCCTGGGCCGAGGCTCGGCGGACACCGGCAAGACGACCCTCGTGCGCGACTACAAGCATTTCGCGCCGGAGGCAGCCAACAAGGGGCTGTTCATCGAGTGGATCAAGTACTACTTGTTCGTCCGGAAGTCCAAGCCGCCGGTGCCCAAGTACGGCACGCTGCAGAAGATGACCTACGGCATCCTGTTCCCCGTGAGCATCTTGCTCATGGCGCTCACAGGCTTCGCGATGTGGTCCAACACCGCCGCCGCGATGATGTGGTTCACCAACCTGCTGGGCGGTCTTGACACCGTGCGCATGTGGCACCTGTTCCTGTGCTGGATCATGCTCATCTTCGTGGCGATCCACGTCTACTTGGTGGTCTTCGAAGAGCCGGTCCAGCTGTACTCGATGCTCTTCCATGTGATGCCGGAGAAGTACCGGCCGCGCTCCATGCGTGGAGTGAAGGGTGCTGCGGAGGCAGCCAAGGACTGATGCCGAGGATCAGCATCATCGGCATAGGCAACACGCTCAGAGCCGACGACGGCGTCGGCGTCCGGGTGGCGGAGGAGCTCTCCTCCCGCGACCTGGGCGCCGGCGTCGACGTCGTGAGCGGTGAGCTCGCAGGCATGTTGCTCGCGCCGTACTTCATCAACAGCGACCACGTCATCGTGGTCGACGCCGTGGACGCGCAAGACACCCCCGGCTCCGTCTTCATGTTCCGTGCCGAGGACGGGCTGCCCAAGCTCCGCTCGAACACGAGCCACGGCATGGGGGTCGGGGAGCTGGTGCGCGTGGCCAGGCTCTCGGGCTCAAAGGCCGAGATCATCGATCTATGCCATCCAGGTGGCGGACGTCCGCCCCATGGCCGAGGGTCTATCGCCCGAGGTCGCGGGCGCGATCCCGGACGTGATCGCCATGATCGAGGCCCAGGTCGCGGGGCTCCAGGCGTCTGCGACGGCGCCGTCCGACACCGCCCAGAGCTGAGCGCCGCGCCGGCGGACCACAACACCGCCGCCCACATGTCATGACGCGCGTCGGCGTCGCTCGCCGCCGAGGCGCGTCGACGCGCGTGCCGGCAACCGGTATCGTGCTGGCTCGAGCGCGCCGGACGGCCTCGGCAAGGACGGGGCTCCACCCGGCCGCCGCTCATCACCGATCCGACCGCCGCCGGGTCACCATCCGGAGCATCCCGGGCGAGGGTGCCCAGAACCGGCCGGGTGGTGTAGACAGATAGGGCCACTGAGAACAGGTCGCCGGCTCACCGGCGACGATCCAAGGAGCGGATAGGCAGATGACCGATCCAACATCCACATCGTCGTCGGGCGGCGACATCGCGGCCGTGCGCGAGGCCGCGCGGGTGATGCGCCGCGACGTCGTGACCATGATCTCGCAGGCGGGCTCCGGCCATCCGGGCGGATCGCTGTCGGCCGCGGATATCGTGGCCACCCTCTACTTCCATACGCTGCGCCACGATCCCGCGAAGCCCGACTGGCCCGAGCGCGACCGGTTCATCCTGTCCAAGGGCCACGCGGCGCCCGTGCTGTACGCGGCTCTCGCCCAGGCCGGCTACTTCGGCCGGGAGCACCTGTCCACGCTCAGGCAGCTGGGTTCGATACTCCAGGGGCACCCCGACGGCAGGAAGACGCCTGGCGTCGAGGTCTCGACGGGCTCCTTGGGCCAGGGACTCGCCATCGCGAACGGGCTCGCGCTCGGGCTGCGGCTTTCCGGCCTGGCCGGAGAGGGCGCGCCCCGCGTGTACGTGCTCATGGGCGACGGCGAGCTGCAGGAGGGGGAGGTCTGGGAGGCGGCGATGTTCGCCGCGCACGAGGGCCTGGGCAACCTCACGGCGATCGTGGACGAGAACGGCCTGCAGATCGACGGGACCTGCAACGAGGTCATGTGCCTGGGTGAGATCGCGGCCAAGTTCAAGGCGTTCGGCTGGAGGACCATCGAGGTCGACGGCCACGACATCGGCCAGATCGAGGCGGCGTTGGACATGGCGGCGGCACTAGGCGGCGAGAGCGACTTGCCCGTGGTCGTCGTGGCGCATACCACCAAGGGCCGCGGGGTCTCGTTCATGGAGAACCAGGCCGGCTGGCACGGACGCGCCCCCACGCCCGAGGAACTAGAGAAGGCTCTGGAGGAACTGTCATGAGCGCACCGGTGACGAGCAGCGGCGACAAGCGGGCCACGCGCGAGGCGTTCGGGGCCACCCTCCTGGAGCTCGCGCACGAGGGCCGCGACGACATCGTGGCCATCGACGCCGACCTCTCGGCGTCGACGACCACCGGCAAGTTCGCGAAGGTCTATCCCGAGCGGTTCTTCAACGTGGGGATCGCCGAGCAGAACATGATAGGCACGGCGGCGGGGCTCTCCCTGGCGGGCAAGACCCCGTTCACGGGGTCGTTCGCCGTGTTCGCCACGGGCCGGGCCTACGATCAGATCCGCAACACCGTGAGCTACTCGGGCCTGAACGTGAAACTCGCGCCCACGCATTCCGGCATCACCGTCGGCCCCGACGGCGGCAGTCATCAGATGCTCGAGGACATAGCGCTCATGCGCGTGCTCCCGGGCATGCGCGTGGTCGTCCCGGCGGACTTCAATGCGGCTCGCGCGGCCATCCGCGTGGCAGCCGAGACCCCGGGACCTTTCTACGTGCGCCTGGGCCGCGCGACGCTGCCCAAGGTCCACGGCGACGACTTCGTCTTCGAGCTGGGGCGCGCCTACGTCCTTCGTGAGGGCACCGACGTGACGCTGGCGGCCTGCGGCGTGATGGTCGTGCGGGCCCTCGAGGCCGCCGAGATCCTCGAGGCGGAGGGCGTCTCAGCCGAGGTCATCGACGTGATGAGCATCAAGCCATTGGACACCGAGACACTCGCGGCCTCGGCACGGAAGACCGGGGCCGTGGTGACTTGCGAGGAGCATTCGGTCATGGGGGGCATGGGGTCCGCCGTCGCCGAGGCGCTCGCGCAGGGCACGCCGGTCCCGATGCGGCTGGTGGGCGTCAAGGACGTGTTCGGGACGAGCGGCGATCCCGAGGAGCTCATGCGGCATTTCGGCCTGACGGCGGAGGACATCGCGGCCGCGGCCCGGTCGGTGAAGGGCCGCTAGGCTCGCTGACGCATCAAGAAACCGCAACCGTTGGGTGACGCGCCCGGGCCTCGTTCCGGGTTTGGCCTATGACTTGCACCTCCACCCGCGCCGAACAAGCCTGACGACATCCGTCGCGGATAGGCACGGCGCCCCGCCGGCGCCGGGTACTCGTCGCATCCGCCGAGTCCGCGAACGTGAACGGTTCGGCCGGCGCCTTGGGGCCCGACTGCGACGACCGCCCGAGCGCGCTGGTCACCATCGCCCTGAAGCTTCCGGTAGAATGGCCCGTGGCATCGGACCATTCGCAGATCAAGAGGTAGTCATGATCACGATGCAACACGTTTCGATGCGCTATGCATCGGACAAGCCGCCCGCGCTCCAGGACGTCGACGTAGAGATCGGCTCCGGGGAGTTCGTGTTCCTGGTGGGGCACTCGGGCTCGGGCAAATCCACCTTCATCCGCTTGCTGCTGCGTGAGCTGCTGCCCACGAGCGGCAAGATCGTCGTGGCCAACCAGGACCTCGGCACGCTGAGGAACTGGAAGGTCCCTTACCTGCGCCGCAACATCGGGTGCGTGTTCCAGGACTTCAAGCTCCTGCCCAACAAGACCTCGTACGAGAACGTGGCGTTCGCGCTCGAGGTCATCGGGCGGTCGCGGCATGTCATCCGCACGCAGGTGCCCGAGGTGCTGCGCCTGGTGGGCCTCGAGGACAAGCAGGAGTCGTATCCCGATGAGCTGTCCGGCGGCGAGCAGCAGCGCGTGTCCATCGCGCGGGCGTTCGTGAACCGGCCTCCGCTGCTGCTGTGCGACGAGCCCACGGGAAACCTGGACCCGACCACTTCGCTGGGCATCATGAGCCTGCTCAACCGCATCAACAAGACGGGCACGACGGTGCTCGTGGCAACGCACGACCGCGAGATGGTGGACTCCATGCGCAAGCGCGTGATCGCGCTCGAAGAGGGCCGGATCATCCGCGACCAGTCGAGGGGTGTCTACGGATATGGCGATTAATCCCGGCTACTTCATTCGGGAGTCGCTCAGCAACTTCCAGCGCAACTGGGTGATGAGCCTGGGTGCGGTCATCACCATCTATCTGTCGCTCCTGCTCGTGGGCGTGTTCGTGGTCTCGGGCTTCTTCGTGAACCAGATCGTCGCCTCCGTGGAGCAGAAGGTTCAGATCACGATCTTCCTCAAGGACGGCGCCGCGGCATCGGACGTGACCGCCCTGCAGCAGGCGCTGGTCGCCGATCCGCTGGTCAAGAACGTGAGCTACGTCTCCAAGGACCAGGCGCTCGCGCGGTTCAAGCAGGAGATGAAGGACACTCCCGAGATCTACAAGCAGCTCGAGAACAACCCGCTGCCGGCGAGCCTCGAGGTCGAGCTCAAGGATCCTCGGCAGGTCGCCGTGATGGTGGCCCATATCAAGGCCAACACGGTGTTCCCGAAGACGATCGGGCATCCGACCGACCCCGAGCGCGACCTTCGCTACGGCCAGAAGGTCATCAAGCAGCTGTTCGCGTTCACGCAGGTCGCGCGCGTCATCGAGGGCGTCTTCATCGTGATGCTCGCCGTCGTGAGCCTCATCTTCATAAACAACACGATCCGGCTGGCCATCTACGCGCGGCGCAAGGAGATCGGCATCCAGCGCCTGGTGGGAGCCAGCAACTGGTTCATCCGCACGCCGTTCCTGATGGAGGGCGTGCTACAGGGCCTCATCGGCGCACTGCTGGCTATCCTGACCCTCGTCGTCGTGCAGGCGGCCATCTTGCCCAAGCTGCGCGACACGCTCCGGTTCCTGCCTATAGACCTGTCGGCCGGCTCGCTCACGCAGCTGTCCTTCATCCTGGTCCTATCAGGCATGGTTATCGGCCTAGTCGGCTCGGCCCTTGCTATGCGTCGTTACCTGAAGGTCTAGTCGGCGTCGCGCTCGCGGCGCGCCTCACTCAGATACGACGAAAGGCTACGACTCCCACATGAACAACGCAGTGAAGATCACGCTTGCGGTGCTGGTGGCGCTCGCCATCGGCGTGGGTGCGTTCACGGCGGGCCTGTTCGCCGCCACCGCCCTGGCGCCCAAGGCGTCGGGCAACGTGCTGAACGACTTCGGCATCAACTCGAGCGGCACCCCGCATGCCGCGGTGAGCACCGGCAACGCGCAGGTGGACTCGCTGATAAGCCAGGTCCAGGGCTACATCTCCAAGGAGGCCCTGGTCCCGCCGAGCGAGTCGGCGCTGACCTCGGGCACCATCAACGGCATCCTCAAGTCGCTCAACGATCCCTACGCCGCCTACTTCGACCCGACGCACTTCAAGGCGTTCAGCGAGCAGACGCAGGGCTCGTTCGGCGGCATCGGCGTGACGCTGGGCGACAACAAGCAGGGTGCTGCGTACGTCGTCTCGGTCATCACCGGAACACCGGCCGACAAGGCCGGGATCAAGAAGGGCGACGTCTTCTACTCGATCGACGGCTCCACCTCGCCCAAGTGGTCGAGCGACGAGGTCGTCAAGCGGGTACGCGGCACCGTGGGCACGAAGGTGACCCTGGGAATGAAGCGTCCCGGCTCCGACAAGGTGCTGTCGTTCACGCTCACGCGTGAGGAGATCTCAGTTCCCAACGTGATGAGCGAGGTGAAGGCCGGCGACATCGGCTACATCAGGCTCTACATGTTCAACGCCAAGTCCGGCGACGACATCCGGGCCGCCATCAAGAAGCTGGACGCCAAGGGCGCCAAGGCCTACATCCTGGACCTGCGCGACGATCCGGGCGGGCTGCTCCAGGCCGCTGTGGACGTCACGTCGCTCTTCGTGAAGGATGGCGCGCAGCCCAGCGGTGGCGTGGTGGTACGCGTCGACGAGCGCGGCAAGCCGGAGCAGAAGTACTTCGTGACCGGCAGCACCGCGACGGACAAGCCGCTCGTGGTGCTGGTGAACGCGAACTCCGCGTCCGCATCCGAGATCACCGCGGGCGCGCTGCAGGACTACAAGCGCGCCACCATCGTGGGCGTGAAGTCGTTCGGCAAGGGGTCGGTGCAGACGATCGAGCAGCTCTCCAACGGCGGCGCGATCAAGTTCACGACCGCTCACTACCTGACCCCGCTGAGCCGGGTCATCAACCACAAGGGCGTCGTGCCCGACGTCATACTGCCCATGGACGAGGCCAAGCAGGCCGCCGCCTCGACCGATACGCAGCTTCAGAAGGCTATCGAGATCCTCCAAAACCAGGTGGGGAAGTAGGGCCTGCCGAGGGCCGTGGCCGGCGAGAGCCCTTCGCTACAGTCCTCGCGATCGCAGAATGATGAAGGCCCCGCCGGCTAGCCGGCGGGGCCTTTCCTTCTGTATGGCGATCACTGCGGAGGTCCGCTGCGGGCCCTCGCCGGCCACGGCCCAGCGAAGTGCCCTGCTTGTGGGGCACCGCAGCTGTTATTGGGGGTCTCGGGCTAGATGTCGTTGGCGTCGTCGTCCTCGTCGGCTACGACGAAGGCGTCGAAGGGGCGCACGGCTGACCGGCGGACCGGGGCGTCGGTGTCGTCGGTGCGCGGCTCGTCGCGCGGCTCGATCACGAGCGACATGCCCTCGCGGATGAGCTCGAAGCGGCAGCCCCCGTCGCCCGTGTTCTCGAAGGTGAGGTACCGGAAGCTCGCGACGTTCAGGAAGAGGCAGCCGTTGACGAGCATCGTGGAGGTGTCGTCGGCCGACAGCTTCACGAGCGTTGCCTCGCCGTCCGCCACGACATCGCCGTCGACGAGCTGACGGAAGCGGAGCGCCTCGACCGTGTCGAGGGCCCTCATCATGTCGATATGCTCGGTGACGGTTCCGCGCTCTATGAAGCAGGGTGCAAGCGGCTCGCTGCGCTGAGTCAACATGGTCTCCTTGGGCGGGTGACCCTACCCTTGGATTCTACCACCCTGGGCCGACATGGACTCTCCCTAGGCGAGTAACGGGATCGCGTAGCGCTATGCTTCTTCAGGGCAAGACCGCAGGTAAGAAAGGGAATCCTCCCAACGTGGATATCCGCAAGGCCATCATCAAGGCATATCGCAAGGCGAGCGGCCGCCCGCTCACGCGCGACGAGATCCGGCGCTCGGTGACGGAGCGGGGCGGGGTGAAGGTGGCGCGCCTGGACAGCGCCATCGACTCGCTCGTGCGCGCAGGCCGCCTGCGCGAGACGGAGGCGGACACGTACGCGCTCGTCCGCGAGCGCAACGCCACCGTGGGCAAGCTGGACATGACCCGAAACGGCTACGGGTTCGTGGACACGCCCGACGGCAGCATCTACATAGGTGGAAGGGACCTGGGCGGGGCCATGCACGGTGACACGGTGGGCGTGCGGCTGAACCAGCGTCGCGCCGGTGACCGCGGCATGTCGGGCGCGGTCGTCGAGATCGTCGAGCGCAAGCGCCGGGACCTCGTGGGCCGGTTCGAGAAGCTGGGCAAGGGTGGCCTCGTCGTCCCCAGCGACCGGCGCGTGCGCGGAGACCTGTTCATCGACTCCGGCGCGACCATGGACGCGCAGACGGGCGATATGGTCGTGGCCCGGATCACCCGTTTTCCGAGCTCACAGGGCTCGATGCAAGGCGCGGTGACGGAGGTCTTGGGGCCCGAGAACGCGCCCGGCGTGGACGTGGAGGTCATCATCCGCGAGCACGGCCTGCGCACCGCGTTCCCCGCTGAGGTCCTCGACGCCGCCGAACGCGTGCCGCAGGCCGCCGACGACGAGGCCGAGTGGGGCGCCGGGCGTCGCGACCTGCGCGACTTGTTCACGGTCACGATCGACCCGGTCGACGCGCGGGACTTCGACGACGCCGTGTCGGTGGAGCGTCACGGCGGCGGCTGGCGCATGTGGGTGCACATCGCCGACGTGAGCCACTACGTGCCGTGGGATTCGGTCATCGATACGGAGGCGCGTCAAGCGCGGGACGAGCGTCTATCTCGTGGACCGCGTGCTGCCGATGCTCCCCGAGCGGCTCTCCAACGGCATCTGCTCGCTCAACCCCGAGGTAGACCGGCTCACGATGACGGTGGAGATGGACCTCGACAAGACGGGCTTGTGCGAGCGGGCGACGATGTACGACTCGGTGATCCGCTAGCGACCGCCGCCTGGACTACGACCAGGTGGACCGCTGGCTGGCGGGCAAGGACTC
The DNA here is from genome assembly GCA_963768865.1 of uncultured Coriobacteriia bacterium. Taxonomy (GTDB): domain Bacteria; phylum Actinomycetota; class Coriobacteriia; order Anaerosomatales; family CAVYJL01; genus CAVYJL01. Next base: position 330,145 of record CAVYJL010000002.1, read on the forward strand.
GTGGCCGGCGAGCGGCCCGAGGACGAGACACTGCGCACGATGCTCGAGGAGTTCCGCCGGTCCGCGGCCAAGCTGGGCAAGCGCCGCGTCTCGCGCGGGGGGCTGGACTTCGAGACGGTCGAGGCGCGCGTGCAGCTCGACGCCGAGGGCCACCCCACCGGCGTCACCCTGCGCGAACGCACCGTCGCGACCAACATGATCGAGGAGGCGATGATCGCCGCGAACGAGGTGGTGGCCCGCCACATGCGCCAGGGCGAGTCGCCCATGGTCTACCGGATCCACGAGGAGCCGGACGCAGACGCGCTCACGCCCGTGGCCGTGATCCTGGCCGAGTTCGACTACCCGGTGAAGGACGTGCGCGGCGCCACCCCGCGCACGTTCCAGCGCATCATCACGTTCGCACACGACGCGGCCCGAGAAGCTGCTCATCAACTCGCTGCTGCTGCGCGCGCTCAAGCGGGCGCGGTACGTGGACTATCTCGGGCCCGCACTTCGGCCTGGCGAGCGACGCGTACACGCACTTCACGAGCCCGATCCGACGGTACCCGGACCTCATCGTGCACCGGCTGCTCAAGGCGCAGCTCACGCGTGCGCTCGGCGACGGCGGGCCGCTGCAGCCCATGGTGGAGCTCGCTGGGCTGGATCGCCGAGCACAGCTCGACCATGGAGCGCGAGGCCGAATGGGCCGAGGACGACAGCGACCAAGCTGAAGCTCGTGGAGCTCATGGCGGACCACCTGGGCGAGGAGTTCGACGGCGTCATCAGCGGCGTGAGCTCGTTCGGGCTCTTCGTGGCCGCTGGACAACACCGCCGAGGGTCTCGTGCACGTGAGCGCGATGACCGACGACTACTACCGGTTCGATGCGGAGCGTCACCTCCTGTGGGGGGAGAACCGCGGACGCACTTATCGGCTCGGCCAGCGGGTCCGCGTTGCGCATCACCGACGCCGTGCCCGGAGACCTGCGGATCGACATGGAGATCGCCTGATGGGGCGCGGACCGCGGCCGCCAGTCCAACGAGTGTCGGAGCCGTCGGGTAAACTCTCTCGAACACCGGGCTGCGACCGCCCCGGGGATGGAATCGCGAGGAAAGGGTCCGCATGACCGCCAAGCCGCTCGAGTTCTTCAAGTCACTCGTCGAGGCGCCGTCGCCGTCCGGCTACGAGCAGCCGGCCGCGCGGGTGTTCCGCGAATACGTCACGCCCTTCGCCGACGAGGTGACCACCAACGTCATGGGCTCGGTCCATGCGCTCGTGAAAGGGCACCGGCGGCGGCCCTACCGTCATGCTCGCCGGTCATATCGACGAGATCGGCATCATGGTCACCTACATCACCGCCGAGGGCTTCCTCGCGTTCGCGCCGATCGGCGGCGTGGACGCGGCCATCCTGCCCGGCACGCGTGTGCGCGTGCACACCATCGAGGGCCCGCTGCTCGGCGTCGTCGGCCGCATGCCCATCCACCTGCTCGACGAGGACGAGCGCAAGAGCCGTGCCCAAGATGCACAAGCTGTTCATCGACCTCGGCATCGACGGCGACGCGGTGAAGGACAAGGTGCGCGTTCGGCGACCCGATCACCTTCGACGTCGGGCTCGAGGAGTTCGGCGACGGCATGGCCGTGTCGCGCGCGTTCGACGACAAGATGGGCGCATACGTCATCGCCGAGGTCGCCCGGCGGGTGGCCGAGGCCGGCCACGGCGCGGGCGACCTGATCGCCGCGGCAACGGTGCAGGAGGAGATCGGCCTGCGCGGCGGCATCACCAGCGCCTATGGCGGTGCAGCCCGACGTCGGCATCGCGGTGGACGTCGGCCACGCCACCGACTACCCCGATATCGACAAGCGCAGTCACGGCGACGTGTCGCTGCGGCAAAGGCCCGATCCTCACGCGCGGTTCCAACATCAACCCGAGGGTCTTCGAGCTGCTCGTGGAACGGCCGGCGAGGCCAACGTGCTCGTCCAGTTCGAGGGCGATCCCCGCGGCACCGGCACCGACGCCAACGCGATCCAGCTCTCGCGCGGCGGCAGGCGGCCGCGCTCGTGAGCGTGCCGCTGCGCTACATGCACACGCAGACGGAGATGCTGTCGCTGGGCGACCTGGAGGCGGCGATCGAGCTGCTCACGAGGTTCGTGCTCGACCTGGAGCCGGGCACCGACTTCACCCCGTGAGCGAGGCGTAGTCTGGGCCGCCGGCGTCCAGCCTGGGCAGCGGAGGGCTAGGACGTCTCGTCGACGAGCGCGTAGTCGTCGGGCGCAGCCTCGGCGGCCCGGACGTCGTTCGTGGCGGGCGTGGTCCTCGGCCGGTCCACCGGGTCGGTGTGGATCACGAGGAACGTGTCGGGGGACATGTCGAGCACGGCCCGCTCGGTCTCGTGCGTGATCCGGTCCGCCTCCTCGACGGGTGTGCCCGGAGCCACGCCGATGTGGAACGAGAGGTGCGTCTGGCCGCCCACGACCTCGGCGATTAGATTGTGGGCGTCTAGGGTGCCGGGGACCGCCAAGGCGGTCTCGCGCACCTTCTCGTAGTACGCCTTGTCCGGTGAGCGGCCCAGAAGCTCGCGTGCGTTCTCGCGCCACAGGAGCACGGCGTTCACGGCGATCACGATCGCGACCACGATCGAGGCGATGGGGTCGGCCTTTGGGAAGCCCTCCAAGACGAGCACTATGCCCACGAGCGCCGCGCCCAGCGCGACGAGGTCGTTGATGGTCTCGATGAGCTGCGCGCGCATCGCCGCGCCGCGCCGCTTCTGGCGCAGGATCGTCAACAGCGGCAGGGCGCTGATCACGAGCGACACCGCCACCACCGTGATCGCGAGCGACACGTTGCCGTACTCGGCCGGCTCGTTGGACAGCAGACGGGGGATCGCCTCGCGCAACGTCTCCAGGCTCGTGAACGATATGAAGATGGTCGCGGCCACGAGCGCCGCGATGTTCTGCGCGCGCCGGCGTCCGAAGCGGTAGTACTCGTCGGCCGGCCGGCTCGAGTACCACGCCGCGAGAAGCAGGAAGCCGGCGATGAGCATGTCCGCCACGGAGTGCATGGCCTCGGCGAAGAGCACGCCGATGCCGGAGAAGTAGTAGGCGGCGAGCTTGCCTGCGAACAGCAGGGCGTACCCGCCCAGGGCGAGCCACATGCCGCGGTAGTCCTCCCGCGGCGCAGCCTTGGTGACCATCGGATCTCCCATGTCGGTTTCGGGCCGTATGCTATCATCCGTCGCCCGCCGCGCTCGCGTGGCGGGGTACGAGAAGGCGAGGAGGTGAGCGCGTGGCCAGGGAAGAGAAGACCGTAGCCAACAACAAGAAGGCTCGGCACGACTACTTCATAGAAGAGACCATGGAGGCCGGGCATCGCGCTCACCGGTACCGAGGTCAAGTCGCTGCGCGAGAGCGGGGCGCAGCTGCGCGACAGCTTCGCCACGGTCAAGCAAGGACGAGCTGTGGCTCAACGGGGTCCACATCTCGGCCTACAGCCACGGGAATCGCGCCAACGTCGACACCGACCGGGCGCGCAAGCTGCTGCTGCACAAGAAGGAGATCCGCTACCTCCTCGGCAAGACCAAGGAGACGCGGGTACACGCTCGTGCCCTCTGCAGCTGTACTTCGAGCGAACAACCTCGTGAAGGTCGAGCTCGGACTCGTGCGCGGCAAGAAGCTGTACGACAAGCGCGATGCGATCGCCGAGCGGGACCAGACGCGCGACGTCGAGCGCGCACTGCGGGAGCGCACCAAGGGCGAGCGCTCACGGAGCCGCGTCGGGACGGTGCAGCGGGCCTCGTCCGACGGGCCGGCGGTGATACATCCGAACGGCATCGGCGGCACCTTGACAGCGCGAATACGTCTCAAGGACGTGACGCGCTCCCACTCCTGGGGGCGACTGGTTTCGACACGGCGGTCTCGAGGGGAGAAGCAGGCCGAGGTCGCCTTACCTCGTTAAACAGGGGCAAAGACGCTCAAGCGTCAACAATGACTATGCTCTCGCTGCCTAAATAGGCAGCGACGTCTCCCGGTGGGCGTCCCCGCCACCGGATCCGACGTCATCTCAGGGGACTACCGGAGCCGCTGACGACGGTATGCGGCGAGGGAACGCGAACCCGTCTAGGAGAAGGGCACGCGCGGTCACCGTGTCGCCTCCGACCGAATCAAGTACGGTGACTGAGCCTGGAGATGCTCCCCGGGGATCTGTCGTGGACCGGAGTTCGATTCTCCGCGCCTCCACCAGACAACAGCCGAGGCGGCGCCGCGACAGCGGCGCCGCCTCGTCGTGTTCGCGGGCAGGCGCGAGGTGACGCGGCGTCCACGCAGCCGGGCCGCCCTGTTGCGCTGTGCTAACGTGATGAGCCGTCGCCGCCGGTCGTGCCCCGGTGTGCCGGACCCGATACCCCGAGGATCCGAGCCCAAGAATGCAGCTGCTCTCGTTCATGGTGGATTTCATCCTCCACATCAACGTCTACCTGGGCGCCATCGTGAACGCGACCGGCAACCTCGTTTACCTGGTGCTCTTCGCGATCGTGTTCGCCGAGACAGGTCTCGTGGTCACCCCGTTCCTCCCCGGCGACTCCCTGCTGTTCGCCGCGGGGGCGCTGGCGGCTGCGACCGATCCCAAGACCGGCCAGCCTATCTTGGACATCTGGCTCGTGCTCGTGGTGTTCATGCTCGCCGCCTTCATCGGCGACAACACCAACTATGCGATCGGGCGGTTCGCGGGCCCTCGGCTCATGAGGAACGAGGACAGCAAGGTGTTCCGGCGGTCCTATCTGGACCGGACCCAGGTCTTCTTCGACCGCTACGGCCCGCGCACCGTGGTCATCGCGCGGTTCGTCCCCATCGTGCGCACGTTCGCGCCGTTCATGGCCGGCTTCGGGCACATGCGGTACCCGAAGTTCCTGGGCTTCTCGGCGCTGGGCACGGTGATGTGGGTGTCCATCTTCACTGCGGCGGGGTACTTCTTCGGCAACATCCCGGCCGTGCAGGAGAACTTCACGCTCGCGATCCTGGCCGTGATCGCGATCTCGCTGCTGCCCGGTGTGTGGCACTTCGTGCAGCACCGGATCGAGGCGAAGCGAGCCGCCGCGGAGGAGACCGCCGGTCGCAGCGAGTGACAATTCTGTGACGGATGAACAATCCGCCATCTGTCCGAAAGCTCTGCGCGGGGCGGGTCGGCATGGAAGAATGCGATGAAGTGCTGGGCGTGTCTGCTTCCCGCGGTCGGGGGGACGCGGTGAGCCCATGGACACGACACCAGAATGCATCGGTCGTTGATACGAGGCGGACCGCGACACCGGGACGGGGAGACGAGCGGGGGCACTGACCCTGGTCCGGTGATCGGCTTCCATTCGCGGCGCTGTCTTCGACCGATGCGTGAGTAGGTCCCGCGAGCCGTTCGGCTCGCGGGACTTCACTTATTCCGGGACCGTGCGCGTGGTAGCTTGGAGACGCCGGAACTCATCCGACCCGGCTCCCAAGCATGGACGATACCTCCACACTCCTCACCGACACGCTGCTTGGCGCCGGCGCCCGCCGGCCGCTGGCCGGCGTGACCTGGCTGCCCGAGCCGCTGCTCGAGCAGATGGCCCCCGCGCTCCCCGGGCCCGCGAGCCGGCTCGCACGACTCGTGGCCGACGCGGGGTTGGACTTCGCCTTCGTGCCCGCCGAGCTGCCGTGGGCCGCCGACGCGGCTCGCATGCTGGCCGAGGAGGACGTCGCCACGGTATGGGCGGTGCCCGGCCCGCTATGGCCGATACTCCTGCGTCGCGGCACGTCTCGCGCGCTCGCGGCCACCGCACGCGATCCGGACAGCCTGGGTGACGCCCTCAAGACCGAGCTGATCCGCGTGGAGCGCCAGGTGGAGGACGGCCTTTCCTTGGGCGCCGCGGCCGTGGTCATCGCCGAGGACCTCGCCCATGCCGGCGGCCCGCTCGTGGCGCCGGACTTCGCCATCGGCCATGCCGTGCCCGCGCTTGCGCGCGCCGCGTCGCTCGTTGCCGACGCCGGGGCCGCGCCCGTGTTCCACTCAGACGGAGACGTGCGCCACCTGCTCGACGTGATCTTGGACACGGGCTTCACGGCGCTGCACTCGGGCGCCGTGGACATCGATCGGGGCGTCTTCCTGGCCGAGGAGGCGCGCCGGCGCGGGATCACGATCCTTGGCGGCCTGCCCGCGGCGCTGCTCGAGCAAGGGAGGGCGCCCGCCGCCCGCTATGCCTCGGGACTCGTCTCCGCGGAGCGCGCGGGCACTCTCGTGGTCGCGGACGACGGGGGGCTCGTCACGCCCTTCGGCTTCGCGACGCTGTGCCGCCTCGCGCGCTACGTCCGCGCGCGAGCCGGTGTGGGCTGGGCGGGTCTGGAGCCCGGACCGCGAGCGCTCGACAGACCTGCGTGAGGACGCGACGTCGTCCTCGGCAGGCGCTGCGAGGGAGCGCCTGCTAGACCACGTGCGCGACGAGCAGGAGCTCGTAGAAGGTCAGGATCACGAACGCCGCCAGCGCGATCAGGCCCACGGCGAGGATGGAACGATAGCGGCGCATGCGCCAGACCGTGGCGCTCACGAGACCCAACAGGGCGACCTTGAACGCCGCCGCGACGAGGGGGTCCGTTCCGATAAGGGCGTCCATCACCGGGTTGCCCTCGGCGGCGCCGCGTGACAGCAGGAACAACGTGAACAGGAGATCGGTCACGTTGAGGACGTTGACCGCGACCAGCACCGACGCGAGCAGGGCGCTTCGGTCGCGCAGGCCGCGCAGCGCGAGCTCACCGGCCGCGGCGACACCGTTCTCGGGCAAGCGGCGGTCGAAGCCGGATCGGCGTTCGGGATAGCGCAGCACGCTGACTCGCCTGCGATCCGTGGTCCTGGCGTCGTCATCGAGCGCACTGGCGACCGTGCGGTCGTCGGTCATCGGCGGGCGGTCCCTTCATGCTCCAGCAGCCGCGGGTAATGCGGCGCCCCTTCCATGCCGAACCTATCAAGGACCCCGCCATGGGAGATGGTACCCGATGCGCGCGCGAGGCAGGATCCTGGGTCTCGCGGTGGCTGTGCAAGGAGCGTGCCTCGCGAGGCGCGCGCACGGTAGGGCCCTGCGGCCCGCAAAGGTGTGGTCCCGGCGGTCCGCGGAGGGTCGGATACCCGCCTTGAAGTGCTAGGATGTTCGCCGAAGGATACTCGCAGACCAGGAGGAACGACGCTTGGCGCTCGAGGGCAATCTCAAGGACTTCTCGCTCGCCGATGTGTTCCGGCTCGTCGACGCAGGCGCCAAGGCCGGCACGCTCAACCTAGAGCGCGGCGACGAGCGCGGCATGGTGTGCTTCCGCGACGGCCGCATCTTCTTCGCCGCGAGCACGTGGCAGCGCGATCCTCTGGGCAGGCGTCTGGTCCGGGCCGGGCTCATCACCGAGAAGCAGTTGCGGCAGGCGCTGGGCCTCATGAAGATCCAGAAGGGCGACAAGGCGGGCCGCAAGTTGGGCCGCGTGCTCGTGGACGAGGGCTACCTGGGTTCGCGCAACCTCGAGCAGTTCGTGCACGAGGCGCTCTTCGACACGCTGTTCGACCTGTTCCGCTGGTCGGAGGGGTCCCTCATGTTCGACCAGGGCGAGGGGTGCGAGGACCAGGACATCGGCGTGTCGGTGACGGTGGACGTCGTGCTGCAGGAGATGACCCGCCGCCTCGAGCAGTGGGAACGGATCCTCGAGCGTATCCCCGACCTGGACACCGTCTTCATCATCGCGGACGCGCCGGGTGACAAGCCCATGGAGGTGCACCTCAAGCCCGCCGAGTGGCTGATGCTCACGCGGATGCACGGCGGGGCGACGGTCCGCGAGCTCATGGAGGCCAGCGGGTCGAGCGATTTCGACGTGGCACGAACGCTCTACGCCATGCAGGCGGCGGGGCTCGTCGAAGCGGTCGGGGGCTCTGAACCGGCGTGAACCCCGGCCAGACCGATCCGGCGCACGGCGCCCAAGAACGACCCGCAACTCCGCCGGCCTCGGATCGCAGGACGGCGCCAATACCCCGGCCGGCCCGCGTGCCGCCCCGGGCGGGGACCTGACCGGACCGCTCAAGGACCTTCCGGTCGCCGAGTTCGTGCGCGTGCGCGACTACATCCACGAGCACTCCGGGATCTTCTTGGAGGACTCGAAGTTCGACTCCCTGCGCATCTCTCTCGTGGCGCGCGCGACGCGTCACGGCATGGAGGACTTCGACGAGTACTTCCGGCTGCTGTCTCGCGACGACGATGAGTTCCGCGAGCTCATGAACCTCGTGACCATCAACGAGACGAGCTTCCTTCGCTTCCCGCAGCAGTTCGGGGCGCTACGCGACGAGGTCATCCCCGAGCTGATGTCGCGCAGCGGCATGCGCCAGGCCATCAGGATCTGGTCTGCGGGCTGTTCCACCGGCCAGGAGGTCTACTCCATCGCCATGACGCTGCTGGACAGCGGCGCCGCGGCCGCCGGGTGGCACTTCGAGGTCTTGGGCACCGACGTGTCCACTCGCGCTCTCGAGGTCGCGCGCGCGGGCATCTACCCTCGGCGAGCGCTCGAGGGGCTGCCCAAGGAGTTCGTGCAGCGGCACTTCGAGACCACCGAGGACGACCGCTGCCGGGTGCGGGACTCGGTGCGCCACCTTGTGAACTTCCGCTACCACAACCTCATCAAGGAGCCGTACCCGGTATCCCTGCTGGGCGAGTGGGACGTCATCTTCTGCCGCAACGTGACCATCTACTTCAGGGTCGAGTCCACGCGGCGCGTGGTCGGCGACTTCCTGGAGTCCCTCGTGCCCGGAGGCTATCTGTTCGTGGGGCATTCGGAGACGCTGACCGGCATCTCCACCGGCTTCGAGACGGTCGAGCGCAACGGCGTGTACCTCTATCGCAAGCCCATCGACACCCCGCAGCGCACGTTCTTGGACAATCCGCCGCCGGTCCGTGACCGCGTGGTGCGGGAGGCAGGCACGGTGCTCCCCATCTCGCAGGACTTCAAGGCCGAGGGCGTCGCGGCCGGAGCGGTGGAGGCGGTGGTGCTCCCCGGCGATCCGGCGCGGTCCGAGCGCAGGGCTCCGCGTGCCCCGGTCGCCAGCACGGCCACCCGCCAGGAGAACGCCGACGCGGTGCGCGGTCTCGCCCGACAGGGCGCCGAGGCGCTCGCGGCGGGCTCGACCATCGACGCCCATGCGGCGGCGCAGCGGATAGCAGGTCTGGACCCCGGCAGCCCCGAGGCGCCGCTGCTCCACGCGCGCGCCTATGCCGAGGAGGGCGACCTTCGTGCTGCCGCCGAGGCCTGCCAGAGGGCACTCGGCATTAATCCGTTGATGCCCGGCGCCCGATACTTACTGGGACTCGTGGAATTGCGACGGGGCGAGAACGACGCGGCGGAGCGCGAACTGCGCAAGACCGTGTACATCGACCCCGGCTTCGCGCTCGCGTATCTGAACCTCGGCACGTTGTACCGGGGGCAGGAGCGCTGGGACGCGGCTTGCGAGGCGTACGGCCAGGCGGTACGCGCGGCGACAGCCGATCCGGCTGCGTCGTGGACGGAGTTCCTGGGCGGTTTCGATGCGGACGTGCTGGTACGGACCGCGGAGCGTGGACTGGTAGAGTGTCGGAAGGCCAGCGGAACGGCATAGGGCCGCTTTCGCGATCGGGGAGGGAACATGGCAGGGGAGCGCATCCTGGCGGTCGACGACAGTCCGACCATCCTGGCGATGATCACCGCCATCCTCGAGGGGGCAGGATACGAGGTCATCACGGCCGTCGACGGCGCTGAGGCGCTCGAGAAGGCTCGCTCGGAAGACCCCGCCCTCATCCTCTTGGACGTCATGCTGCCCAAGCTCGACGGCTACCGCGTGTGCCGGCTGCTCAAGTTCGACCAGAACTACAAGCACATCCCCATCGTCATGCTCACGGCCAAGGCCGAGGACGCGGCGATGGCCACCGGCATCCGGACCGGAGCCGACCAGTACCTCACGAAGCCCGTCGAGCCGGAGACGCTGCTCGGCGCCGTTCGCACCGAGCTCGACCGCGCCGGGTCGGCCGGGGCCTGACGAGCGATGAGCCCCGACCAGTCCATAGCCGACCGCGTGTTCGAGGCGCTCGTGTCCTCGGGCGTCGTCACGGCGGAGCAGGTCTCGCTGGCTGTGGAGACCGCCGCCGCCGAGGGCCTGACGCCCGACGCCGTGCTGCTCGAGCGCGGCCTCGTGAACGCGGACGACATCGCCGGGGTGCTCGAGGAGTCCCTGGGCGTGCCCCGCGTGGACCTCGCGAGCTACGCGCCCGACGCGGAGGCGCTGGACCTGCTGCCCGCGAGCATCGCGCGCGAGCAGCACGTGCTGCCGCTCTTCGAGATCGAGGGCATGCTCACGGTGGCCGTGGGCGCGCCGTTCGACGTCTTCCGGCTCGACCCGCTCGCCGCCCGCCTGGGCCGCGAGGTGGAGGTCGTGCTCGCCGACCCCGCGGCGCTCGCCACCGCGCTCGAGGTCTACTACGCAGAGGGTGCCGAGGCGCCTGCGACGGCTTCCAACGAGGCAGGTCGCGCCGCCGAGGCGCTGCTGCGCGACGACCCGCTCGCGGAGGCTCCGGCGATAAGCGACGTGAGCGTCCCGCCGGCGGACTTCGGGCAGGCCCCGGAGGCGGAGCTCGAAGATGCCATCCCCGCGCCGCCCATCATGGAGGAGGCCGAGCACCTGGAGGCCCCGGTCGAGCCGGTGGCCGTCCCCGTGATCGGCGGTCTCGAGGCCGAGGCACCCGCCACGGGCGAGACGCCCGGGGGGCCGGATGAGACGCGGTCCGCGGCCGAGGCGCTAGCCGACGCGCTGGAGCGCGAAGCCGAGCCCGGCGCGGCGATCGACCTCGACGTGCTGGGTGTCGCCGACGCCCGCGCGGTCTCCCTGCTCGTAGCCGACATCCTCGAGGACGCCGCCGAGCGCGGCGCCTCGCACGTGCACCTGCTCCCGTATCGCGACGACTTCTTCCTCGTGTACCGGGTGGAGGGGCGCCTGACCAAGGTCGCCTCGGCGCCGCGCTCCCTCGCGCGCCCGCTGTTGGACGGCTTCCGCGGCTTCGCGCGGATCGCGCCGGAGTCGGGCGACGCTCCCGCGAGCGGACGCGTCAGGCATTTCGCCGCGGGCCGCGACATTTCCGTGACCGTGAGCGCCGTGACCACGCTCGCGGGCCAGCGCCTGGTCGTGACCCTCGCGCCCGTGCGCGAGGAACCGCCCGCGCTCGCCGCGCTGGGCATGGGCGACATGGAGGCACGCGCGCTCACGGGCGCCGCCGAGCGTGGCCGCGGGGTGCTGCTCATCGCGGCCCCGGCCGGTTCCGGTGCCGAGGTCACCTACTTCTCGCTCCTCGCCGCCGCGTCCGCGGCGGGCCGGACGGTGTTCTCCATCGAGCGTTCAGCGACCTGGGAGCTTCCCTCCGTGGCGCAGGCTTTCGTGGACGCGCAGCCCGGCGCCACCGCCACCGCCCTGCTGCAAGCCGGGCTCGCGCAGGACACCGACGTGCTCGCGCTGCAGGGGGTGACCTCGGCAGGGGAGATGCGGATGGTCCTGGAGGCGGCGGCGGCCGGCAAGCTCGTGGTGATCACGGTGGCAGCGTCGGGAGCCGTGGACGGGATCGTCCGCGCGCTGGAGATGGGCGCGGATCCCGCATCGCTGGGCATGGGTCTGGCGGCGTCCCTGGGCCAGCGGGTGCTGCGCGCCAACTGTTCCGCGTGCGCCGCCGAGACGGTGAGCAGCCTGACCGGGCTCGTCCCGGGCCTGGCCGACGGCGAGCGCACGATGGCGGGGACCGGCTGCACGGAATGCGGCGGCACCGGCCAGCGCGGCACGGTGGCGCTCTTCGAGCTGCTGCCGGTCACCGACCCGGTGCGGCGCGCCATCGCGCGCGGCGCGCAGGCGGACGACCTCGCCGCGCTCGCCGAGAGCGCGGGCCTGCGGCCGATGGTGATGTCGGGCGCCGAGCGCATCCGTCAGGGCGCGCTCACACCCGAGGAGCTCGACCGCGTCGTGGGCCTGACGCTGCCGTGACAGCCGTGGCACCCGCTCCGGATACCGGCGCCTCGGCAATGACCGGGGGTCACTGCGAACGGTACCTGCTGTTCTGGATCGCCGGCTCGCGCTACGCCGTGCCCGTGACGTCCGTGCGCGAGGTCCATCAGGCGGCCGCGGTCACTCCGGCGCCGGCGACCGAGGCTCCCGTCGTCGGGTGGCTGGACCTGCGCGGTGTCCCGCTGCCGGTGCTCGACGGGCGCGCCGCGGTGGGCATCGAGCCCTCCGTCTGGGACCCGGCCATGCATTTCATCGTGTTCGCGGAAGGGGACCGCCTGGCGGGCCTCATGGTCGATACCGTCGACGACGTCGTCGAGGCGGAGCCGGCCGAGGCCTCCGGCGGCGCCGCCCAGGCCACGCCGGCCGCCACGCGAGCCGTCGTGGGCGTCGTGCGCGCCGCCGACGGGCTCGTGGTCTTGCTGGACGCGGCGGGCGTCCTCGCCGGCGTCGCGGCCCCGGCCGCGGACGTCTCGGGCGCGAGCGCCTCGGCAGGCGGAGGTGAGAGCTCGTGACCGGCCCGTTCCGCGGATCCGCCGAGGAGCTCGAGCTGCTGGCCCAGCGGGCCGCAGAACTGGCTGCCGAGGAGGAGACCGACACCGAGGAGCGCATCTCGGCGCTCGTGGTCGTGGTGGACGAGGAGCTCTATGCGCTGCCGGTGGAGTCCGTGCGCGAGGTCGTGAGCGAGTACAGGCTCACGCCGGTCCCGTGCGCGCCGGCGTCCGTGCGCGGCGTGATCAACCTGCGCGGCGAGATCGTGTCGGTGACCGACCTGGGCGTGGCGATGGGCGTGCGCGCGCAGACCGCCGCGAGGCTGTCCCCGCTCGTGATCGTGGGCGACGGCTCGGTCACGACCGCCCTGCTCGTGGACACGGTCGCGGACATCGCGACGGTGGCTGCCAGCGAGATCGACGCCTCCGCTGCCGGTGCTCGACCGGGCGCACGCGGATTCCGTGACCGGCTCGTTCGATACCGATGAAGGTCCTGTGGCCCTATTGGAACCCGCGGCGCTGCTAGCGCCCGTGGGTGCCGAGGCCTAGCGATACCGGCCCGCTTGGGCCAAGCTCCGTGTGAGCGCTTGACGCACCGACAGTCGTACCAGGGGGAGAAGCCAGCCATGCCAGAGTCAGGCCCCATCGCAGCCATCCGTAGCAGCGTGCTCATGAAGATGCTCGCGCCCAATATCGGAGTGGTGCTGGGCATCAACATCGTCCAGTTCGGCGTCGTCTTCTTCGTCTTCAGCACCGAGATCACGCAGTCGCCCTCGTGGGGGGCGCAGATGGTCGTGGTGGTGGTGTCGCTGGTGATCCTGACGGCGGTCTGGATGATCGCGTTCGTCCTCGCGGGCCGCAACGCGCTCAAGCCGCTGCCGGGGATCGTGGAGAGCGTCCAGGCCGCGTGCGAGGGCGAGATCGGCCACAAGGTCGAGGTCGACACCGACGACGAGTTCGGCGACGCTGGCGCCGCAGCTACAACCAGATGCTCGACCTCATCGTCTACCTGATCCGGCAGACGCAGGAGTCCTCGCGAGCGCCTCGCGCAGTCGTCCAACGAGATCCTCTCCGCGACCGAGCAGCAGGCGTCCGGCTCCGCCGAGCAGGCCGCGTCGATCAGCGAGACGACCGCCACGATGGAGGAGCTCGCGGCGACGTACCGGCAGATCGCCGAGAACGCCAACCAGGTCGTGACGATGGCCGAGGCGTCGCTCGGCAGCGCCGAGTCCGGCCAGCAGGCGGTCATCGAACACGCTGACGTCGATGGAGCAGATCAAGTCGCGCGCGCAGGCCTCGGCCAACAAGATCCTGGCGCTCGGCGAGCGCAGCCAGCAGATCGGCCAGGTGCTCGTCGATCATCAACTCCATCGCCGACCAGACCAAGATCCTCGCGCTCAACGCGGCCATCGAGGCCGCGCGCGCCGGCGAGGCCGGCAAGGGCTTCTCGGTCGTCGCCATCGAGATCCGCAAGCTCGCCGAGTCGGTCGTCGACTCGACCGGCGAGATCTGCGACGATCATGACCGAGATCCAGAGCTGCGGCCAACGACCTCGTCATCTCCACCGAGCAGGAGCTCAAGCAGGTGCAGGCGGGCGTCGACCTCGCGCACGTGACCGGCGAGAGCCTCGACCAGCATCCTCGAGATGATCGAGCAGACCACCGTGGCCGCCAAGGAGATCTCGGCGGCCACGCAGCAGCAGAAGAGCGCGACCGACCAGGTCGTCAAGGCGATGCGCGAGGTCGCGGCGGTCGCGCAGCAGACCGCGGCGGGCTCGCGGCAGGTCGCCGGCGCGGCGGAGCCGCTCTCGGGCATCGCGCGGGAGTCGAGCCAGGTCGGCTCGGCGTTCAAGATCGTCGAGCTAGTCGGCGTCGGCCGGACGCGAAGGAGACCGCAGCATGGTCGAGTTCGACCGCAGCGCGTTCATAGGCAAGTTCCAGGAAGAGGCGCAGGAGCTTCTCCAGCGCCTGAACGAGGGCGTCATCACGCTCGAGGGCGACCCGGGCAACCGCGAGCTCATCGACCAGATGCTGCGCGACGCCCACACGCTCAAGGGCTCGCTCGCGCATGGTCGGGCTCATCGAGATCTCCGACGTCGCGCACCGGCTCGAGGACATCATGGTCAAGGTCCGCGACGGCGAGATCGCGTACACGCCCGAGATGAGCGACTCGTTCTTCGAGGCGCTCGACGCGATCGTCTTCCTCACCGACAACGCCGGCGCGACGCCTCGCCGAAGCGCTCGACGATCGGGCGCCTGCTCGACACGGCTCGCCGCGCTCGCCGCGCAGGCCGCGGGCCGCGGAGGCGCGCCGAGGCAGAGCAGCCGGCGCCGGCGGCCGAGGCCGCCGGCGTCCGCTGAGCCGGCGAGGCGCCGGCGAGGCGCCGCGCCGCCGCCGAGCGCACCGCTGAGGCGCCGGCACGCCGAGGCGAGCCGGCGGCCCTGCTGCCGCGGCGCGGGCCTCGGCACCGGATGCGGCGCGCCGGACGCGCACCGCGCGACGAGCGAGCTCAAAGTCGCGGAGCAGACCACCATCCGCGTCCGCGCCGAGCCAGGTCGACACGCTGCTCAACCTCATCAGCGAGGTCGTCATCGCGCAGATCAAGGCACGAGCAGCGCGTCGCGCGACCTGCGCGCTCGCTGCAGGCGAGCTCGCCGACGAGCGTGGCAGGCGTGGGTCGCGATGAAGTCGACGCTGTCCAGCGACGCTCGGCGCGCGAAGAGCGCGAGGCGCTCGACGAGGACATCGACGCGCTCGACGCGCTGCTCGCCGAGTCGCCGCCAGGAGCTCGTCGACGCTCGCCAAGGACTACGCCGACGACGTCTCGCGCACCTCGTCGGTCGTCAACGACCTGCAGGAGCACGGCATGCGGCTGCGCATGCTGCCCGGTCAACACGATCTTCCACGCGTTCCCGCGCGCGGTGCGCGACCTGGCCAAGCAGTTCAACAAGGACGTCGAGCTCGTCATCGAGGGCGGCGACACCGAGCTCGACAAGAAGGTGCTCGAGGAGATCAACGACCCGCTCATCCACATCATGCGCAACGCGGTCGACCACGGCATCGAGGACCCGGAGACGCGCGAGGCGCGCGGGCAAGCCGCGCGACGGGCACGATCACGCTGGCCGCGCGGCAGGAGGGCGACCACATCGTCATCGAGATCTCCGACGACGGCGCCGGCATCGACCCCGAGAAGGTCCGGCAGGCCGCGGTCCGCAAGGGCTACATCACCGAGGCCGAGGCCGCAGTCGATGTCGGACCGCGAGGCGCAGTACCTCATCTTCGAGGCGGGCTTCTCGACGCGCGCCGATCATCACCGAGATCTCCGGCCGCGGCGTCGGGCATGGACGTCGTGCGCGAGTTCGTCGTCGAGCAAGCTCAAGGGCTCGCTCGACGTCGACTCCGAGCTCGGGCGAGGGCACGACGTTCAGGCTCACGCATCCCGCTGACGCTCGCGATCATCCGCGCGCTGCATGCTCCGGGTCGGCGACCAGATGTTCGCGCTGCCGACGGCGTCGATCGAGGAGACGCTGCGGGTCGAGCCGCGCGAGATCATCAAGGTCGAGGGCCGCGAGGTCATCCGCCGCCAGCGCCGGACGATCCCGCTCGTGCGCCTCGGCGACATCCTCGGCGTCGCCGCCGGCCACGTCCGGGCAGCGAAGATGCCGATCGCGACGATCGGCTTCTCGGGGCACCGCATGGGCTTCATCGTCGACGCGCTTCGTCGGCGAGCAGCAGATCGTCATCAAGACGCTCGGCAACGCACCTGCGCAAGGTCGACAACGTCGCCGGCGTCACGATCCTCGGCGCCGGCGAGGTCGTGCCGATCCTCAACGTGCCGGACCTGATGGACCAACGCGCGCACGCGCTCCGGGCAGCGCGTCGGCCTGAGTCGGCGCGCGACGAGCGCGCAGGGCCCGCGGCGGATCCTCATCTGCGAGGACTCGTTCACGACGCGCGAGCTCGAGCGCTCGATCTTCGAGGCCGCCGGCTACGAGGTCGAGACCGCCAGCGACGGCGCGCATGGGCCTCAGCAAGCTGCAAGGAGGGGCTCGCGGTCGACGCGGTCGTCACCGACGTGCAGATGCCGAACATGACCGGCTTCGAGCTCACGCGGGCGATCAAGAGCGACCCGACGCTGCAAGGACATCCCGGTCATCATCGTCACGTCGCTCGAGCGCGACGAGGAGAAGGCCGAGGGCATCGAGGCCGGCGCCGACGCCTACATCACGAAGTCGGTCTTCAACCAGGACACGCTGCTCGACACCGTCGAGCGCCTGATCCGCTGACGCAGCGAAGCGAGCGCGACCTGATGCGCCGTGCAGCGAAGCACGATCCGCGTCGTCATCGTCGACGACTCGCTCGTCGCGCGCGAGATGCTCGCCCAGATCCTGTCGTCGGACCCCGACATCGAGGTCGTGGGCAGGCGCAGCGACGGCGAGGAGGCCGTCGACATGGTCGCGCGGCTGCGGCCCGACCTCGTCACGATGGACATCCACATGCCCAAGATGGACGGGCTCGAGGCCACCGAGCAGATCATGGCGTTCACGCCGACGCCCGATCCTCGTCGTCTCGTCCTCGGTGCACGGCGAGGGGATGGGCCGCGCGTTCGACGCGCTGGACGCCGGCGCGCTCGAGGTCATCAAGAAGCCGGAGCCGCGCGACTGGGCGGATCTCGAGCGCATCGGCCGCGACGTCATCCGCAAGGTGAAGATCCTCGCGCAACGTGCGAGGTCATCACGCACATCCGCGGCCGGCGCGACGCATGCCGCGCGGCGCACGCGGCTCGCGCGCCGGCGCGCGCACGCCGGCGGATCGACATCGTCGCGATCGGCTCCTCGACCGGCGGGCCCTCGGCGCTGCTCGACGGTGCTCGGGCGCGCTGCCCGCGGACTTCCCGGTGCCGATCGTCGTCGCGCAGCACATCGCCGACGGGCTTCGTGCCCGGGCTCGTGGGCTGGCTCGACGCGGCAGTGCAAGATCGCGTGGTCGAGGCGCCGAGGACGGCATGGAGCTCGCAGCCGGGACGCGGCGTACTTCGCGCCGACCGGCGCCAACCTGGTCGTCGGACGGGGCGACTGCGCGGTTCGCGGAGCCGCGCGCCCGGGCAGCTCTACATCCCGTCGGCCGACACGCTGCTTCGAGTCGGTCGCGCCGACGCTACGGCAAGCACGCGGTCGGCGTGCTGCTCACCGGCATGGGCGCCGACGGCGCCGAGGGCCTGAAGGCGCATGCACGACGCGGGCGCGACGACCATCGCCCAGGACGAGGCGACGCTCGACGGTGTTCGGCATGCCGAAGGCGGCGATCGAGCTGGGGGCGCCGTGGAGCGTGCTGCCGCTGGCGGCGATCGGTCCGCGCGTCGCCGCGATCGTCGAGCTGCGGCCACGGCCCGGTGACGGACCCCGCGGGGCCGCCGCTACCGCATGGCTATACTCGACTCATGGAACGCACTGCCCATCGGCGTCTTCGACTCCGGTCTCGGCGGACTCACGGTCGCCCGCGAGATCGCGCGCGCGCTTCCCGACGAGTCGCTCGTCTACCTCGGCGACACCGCGCGCTGCCCGTACGGTCCGCGCGACCGCTGTCGAGGTGCGCGAGTTCGTGCTCGAGATCGGCTCGTGGCTCGATCCGGCGCCCCGTCAAGCTCATCGTGGTCGCGTGCAACACGGCGACCGCGGCCGGCGCTCGCGCTCGCGCAGCGGCGTTCGACGTGCCCGGTCATCGGCGTCGTCGAGCCCGGCGCGCGCGCGGCCGTGATGGCGACCGTCAACCGCCGCGTCGGCGTCATCGGCACGGTCGGCACCATCGAGTCCGGCGCGTACAGCCGCGCGGTGCGTGCGCTCGACGCGGGCGTGACGGTGTTCTCGGCGGCGACCCCGCGCTTCGTCGACATCGTCGAGGAGGGCCTGCGCCTGGACCCGGGCCCGCTCGAGGAGCTGCTCGCCGACTCCGCCGACGTCTTCGTGCGCCCGTCGTTCTACGAGATGGCGCGCGACTACCTCGACCCGCTCAAGCGCGCGGCATCGACACGCTCGTGCTCGGCTGCACGCACTTCCCGCTGCTCTCGGCCGCGATCCAGCAGGTCGTCGGCCCGCGGTGCGCCTGATCTCCTCGGCCGAGGAGACCGCGCGCGAGGTCGCCGAGACGCTCGCCGCGCGCGACCACGCTCGCGAGGCGTCGTCGGTGCGGCGGCCCGCCTACCACTTCGCCACCACCGGCGACCCCGCGGAGTTCGCCGCGCTGGGCAGCCGGATCGTGCGCACGCGCATCACGGGCGTGGAGCACGTGACGCTGGCGCAGCTCGAGGCCGGTGCCCAGCCGTTCGACGCGAGCGACGCCGCGGCAGCGCTGGAGGCGTCATGCGATTGACGGAGGTAGGCAGCGCGGCGAGCTACGCCGGCGCCGGGGCCGCCACCGCGAGCCACCTCGTGCAAGAGGGCGCGACGTCGGTCCTGCTCGACTGCGGTAACGGCGCCCTGGGCATGCTGGGCGGGTTCATGGACCCGCTCGCGCTCACGGCCGTCGTGGTGACTCACGAGCACGTGGACCATTTCGCCGACGTCTGGGCGCTCCAGGCGGCGGTCAGCTACGCGCCGGAGGGGCGCAAGCCGGCGGTCGAGCTCTACGGCCCGCCGGGCCTACTGCGCCGGATCCAGTGCATCATGTCGGAGCAAGGCGCCCGCGATCTCGCGGAGCAGCTCTCTTTCCACCAGCTCGTGGCGGGTGATCGCGTCGTCATCGGCGGGCTCGAGGTCAAGGCGCTGGCCAGCGAGCACATCGGCGACTCGATGGGCCTGCACGTGCACCGGGCGGACGGCCGCGGCGGCGTGCTCGGCTACACGAGCGACACCGCTCCGGGCCCCAGGGCCTCGGCCATCGCCGCCGGCACCGACGTCCTCCTTGCCGAGGCCACGCTTCCCGGCGCCTACGCCGGCCGCGCGCCACACCTGACGCCTGCGCAAGCGGCCGCGTTGGCGCGCGACGCGGGCGTGCGTACGCTCGTCCTCACGCACCTGTGGCCCACCGCCGACCGCGCGGCCCTTCTCGCCGAGGCCCGTTCCGTGTGGGACGGGGACATCCGCCTCGGCCAGGCCGGGCTCGTCGTCGACCCCGTATGACCCGCGGCGCTCGAGCCGCCCGCATCCACCGACCAAGGAGAACCCGATGACACGCAGCTACGATCGCGCGAACGACGCCCTGAGGCCCGTGCGCCTCACGCGCGGCTATCTCAAGCACGCCCACGGCAGCTGCCTCATCGAGCTCGGCGACACCAAGGTCGCCTGCGCCGCGACCGTCGAGGAGGGCGTGCCCGGCTGGCGGCGCGGCTCCGGCCAGGGATGGCTCACGGCCGAGTACGCCATGCTGCCCACCGCCGGCGACCGCCGCGACTCGCGCGAGAGCGCCCGCGGCGTGCGCGGCCGCACGCACGAGATCCAGCGCCTCATCGGCAGGTCGCTGCGCGCGGCGGTGGACCTCGGGGGCCTTGGCGGGGAGGTCACGGCAACCGTGGACTGCGACGTGCTCCAGGCCGACGGCGGCACCCGCACGGCGTCCATCACCGGCGCCTACATCGCCCTGCACGACGCGCTCGAGCGCTGGCGCGAGGCAGGCAAGATCCGCCGTCTGCCGCTGCTCACGAGCATCGCCGCCGTGTCGGTGGGCGTGGTCGACGGCGAGTCCCTGCTCGACCTCGACTACTCCGAGGACCGCGTCGCCGAGGTGGACATGAACGTGGTCATGGACGGCAAGGGCCGCTTCATCGAGGTCCAGGGCACCGCGGAGAGCGCGCCGTTCGACCGCGCGCGCCTCGACGCCTTGCTCGACCTTGCCGAGGCCGGGATCGCGCGCCTCGGCGAGATCCAGAGGACCGTGCTCGAGGAGGACCTCCGTGAGTACGCCGGCTGACACCCGGGGCCTCGCGGCGCTGCACGTCGTCGTCGCCACCGGCAACGCCGGCAAACTCGCCGAGATCCGCTCCACGCTCGACTTCCCGGAGTGGACCTTCTCGGCTGCGGGCGAGCTGGGCACGTGGCCGGACGTCCCCGAGACCGGGGACACGTTCTTGGACAATGCGCTCATCAAATCGCGAGCCGCGCGCGACCTTTTCGCCATGCCGGCGCTCGCCGACGACTCCGGGTTGGAGGTCGACGCGCTTGCCGGCGCGCCGGGCGTTCGCTCCAGCCGCTACGCCGGAGACGACGCGTCCGACGCCGACAACAACGCCCGGCTGCTGGACGAACTGGCCGGAGTCCCCCTCGACGAGCGGTCGGCGCGCTTCAAGTGCGTGATGGTGCTGCTGCGCACCGACGGTACGTTCGTCGTGGGCGAGGGCTCCTGCGAGGGCACGATCGGGACAGCGCCGCTGGGCGACGGCGGCTTCGGCTACGATCCGCTGTTTCTGCCGTCGGCGACGCCCGGACGGACGATGGCCCAGCTCAGCGCCTTGGAGAAGAACGAGATCAGCCATCGCGGCGCCGCGCTTCGCGCGCTGCGAGCGGCGCTTGAGGAAGGTCCAGCGGCATCCTAGGCACCCTGTAGGGACTCAAGGCACGCCGTCCGACCGCGAAACGGGACCGCCGTTCGTCCGCAAGTGACCGCTCAGAGGTGGACTAGCACCTCACATCGGGACGATATACCTCCCGAAGGCGAAAACCGCCAGGGAGGGGCCGGTTCGTGCGCATTCGAACCCGATTCATCGTGTCCGCCGTCGCTATCGCGGTGCTCATCGTCGCCATCTCCGGGTCGGCGATCTACCTCTCGCGACAGGCTACGACGCTCGTCACCCGGATGGGGGCCGGCGAGACCGTCGCGCTGGGCCAGATCGACCCATGCGTACGGCCGCGTGCTCACCGATGTCGTGCGCTACGCGGCGACCGGCGACCCGCAAGTCCGCGCCGACCTTGCCGATCACCACATACTCCTCCAGGAGTCTCTGGCCCGGCTGCAGGCCCTCGAGGCCGGAGGGCTCCAAGAGTCCGCCGCCGACCGCAGGCTGATGCAAGCGCTCGTGGCTCAGGCGCCCGTGTTCCTCGACGCCGGAGACGCGGTGGTGGCCGCCCGTCAGCGTACGGGCTCGCTGCCGTATCTCGAGATGGCGGCGCTGACCTCGGCGGCGGACAACCTCGGGGAGACGCTCAACTCGCTCACCGCCTTGGAGTCCAAGAAGACCGCGACGGCCATCCAGACCGCCGCGAGCGGCCTGGATGCCTTCGGGTGGACGATAGGCATCATCGGCGTGCTGGGCGTGATGATCGCGGCGACGCTGTCCATGATGCTGTCGCGAACAGTGCTCAAGCCTCTGGACGAGCTCGAGGCGGCCTCTTCCGCGCTCGCCCACGGCGACATGGACTATCCCGTCGATACCGCGCGCAAGGACGAGATCGGCGATCTGAGCCGGGCCTTCACGACCATGCGAGGCCACCTCGACCAGATGAACCGGAAGCTCAAAGAGAAGCTCTCGGACGTCGCCGGCGCCACCGAGGAGATGGCGACGCTGGGTGAGATGGGCTCCATGCTGCAAAGCGACATCGACAGCGGCGAGGCCTACCGGATCGTGGCCGACTACGCGTCCGTGCTGCTGCCCGAGACCTCCGGCGCCCTCTACGTGATGGCGCCCTCGCGCAACATGCTCGACGTCGCCTGCCGCTGGGGCGACGCGCCGCCCGCACTGGACTTCTTCGGACCCAACGACTGCTGGGCGTTGAGGCTGGGCAGACCGTACTCGCCCGAGGAGGAGCGCGTCGCTTCCGACTGCGTCCATTTCGACGGGGACGAGCCCTCGGAGCACCTGTGCATCCCCCTCACGGCGCACGGGGACTCGGTGGGCGTCATGGTGCTCTACGACCTGGTCACCGACTGCGCGCTGCTGCCCGAGGACTCCACGGCCGTGCACCGCAGGAACCTGGCGGTCAGCCTCGCCGAGCAGGTGGCTCTGGCGCTGTCGAACCTCACCCTGCGCGAGACCCTGCGTGAGCAGTCCATCAAGGACACCCTCACCTCGCTGTACAACCGTCGGTTCATGGAGGACGCGGTGCAGCGTGAGTTCGCGCGGGCCCAGCGGCAGAGCAGCCCGATGTCCTTCGCGATGCTCGATATCGACCACTTCAAGGACTACAACGACCGGTCCGGGCACGCCGCCGGCGACGCGGTCCTCGCCGTCCTGGGCCCATACCTGCGCGAGGCCGTCCGCGCGGACGACATCGCCTGCCGTTACGGCGGCGAGGAGTTCCTGCTCGTCTTCCCGGGCGCTGACCTCGACCAAGCCTCCCAGCGTGCCGAGCAGATCCGCCGAGGGGTCAAGGCGCTCGAAGTCAGCCTCGAGGGCAGGCCGCTACCGGGCATCACGGTCTCGATGGGCGTGGCTCAGGTCGCCGAGGGCGACGCTTCCGCCGAAGCGGCGCTCGCGGCCGCGGACCGGGCGCTCTACGTGGCCAAGAGCACGGGACGCGACAGCGTGTGCGCGGCCGGCGAGGAGGCGCAGGTGCCCGAAGACGCGCAGGGGGCCACCGGCTACGTCGATCCCGCCGAGGCCGCGGGACACGTGTCCAGCGCCGCCTGAGAGCCGCTATCGATCCCGCGCTATACTCTCCGTCGTGTCGGGCCGTGGCGCAGTCTGGTAGCGCACCTGCTTTGGGAGCAGGGGGCCGCCGGTTCGAATCCGGCCGGCCCGACCATCGCACACTCATTCCGGAGCGCGGCCCGCACGCCGGCTGCCGCGCGCAGGGTCGGATCGCACGCGTCCGCCGAGCCCGCCCGGTGCTATACTCTCGAACCGCCGCCGGGGTCGTCCCTGACTCGTCCGGCGGCCGTGCGGGCGTAGTTCAATTGGTAGAGCACCAGCCTTCCAAGCTGGTTGTTGCGGGTTCGAGTCCCGTCGCCCGCTCCACGCCATCAACGGCCCCGACGGACCAGTTCCGTGCGGGGCCGTAGTGTTCCTTGACACCCCCTGTCACGGTCCCTAACCTTAGCCGTTGCGGACGGCGCGTCCGCCCTTGCGCTCGTAGCTCAGCTGGATAGAGCGGCTGCCTTCTAAGCAGCGGGTCGGGGGTTCGAGTCCCTCCGGGCGCGCCACGTACACACGGTGGGTGTAGCTCAGTTGGTTAGAGCGTCGGACTGTGGCTCCGAAGGTCGCGGGTTCGAGTCCCGTTACCCACCCCAGTGGATAGCCGAAGGCCCGGCGGGCATGCCCGCCGGGCCTTCGTGTGTTCGCTGGGGTGGGGCCCCTACGGCCAGGGCACCCCGTCCACGTATACCTGCTTGAGGACGGCCGCTCCATCTTCGCCCACCGCTACGGCGGACACGGCGACGGGCTCGCCCTGCGGCGCTTGGAGCACGCGCATGGTCGGGAAGCCAGCGGCCTTGCCCTCGGCAACGAAGTACTCCTCGATCCCGTACGTGATCTGCACGTCGCCGCCGCCCGAGGCCGCGTTGGGCGAGGCGTTCTTGACCACGCCTCTGATGTAGACGACGTCCTTCGGGACGCCCGACGCCCCGCCGCGCGCGGGCAACGTGGTCTGGATCGGATATTGCGCGTAGCCCCACACGCCGCGGTCTCCCTTGCTGAGCGGGACGTAGACCGTCTGGCCCGCCTTGGGCGCCGTCTTGAACGAGTCCCGGCGAAGGCGGCTG
Source organism: uncultured Coriobacteriia bacterium (assembly GCA_963768865.1). Taxonomy (GTDB): domain Bacteria; phylum Actinomycetota; class Coriobacteriia; order Anaerosomatales; family CAVYJL01; genus CAVYJL01. Next base: position 354,290 of record CAVYJL010000002.1, read on the forward strand.
ATGTCGTACGTGAAGCTGAGGTAGTCGCCGCGCAGCGGGTCGCGGGGATCCACGGGGGCGATTCGCAGGCGCACCTCGGTCCCGGTCGTCGCGGTCGCGTAGTGGCCCGCGATCAGCGAACCGATGATGGCGAGCTGCAGCACGACGCCTACCGCGAACCACGCCCACCCGGGCAGGCGGGCAAGATAGCCGCGGATGTCGCGTGTGGCCTCAGGCGTCGCCACTGGTGGCCTCCATCGCCTTTACGACGTATCGTCGCCCGCGCTCCATGAGCAGCCCAGCGCCCAAGAGGATCAGGCCGGCCACGATGAACGCGATCGACCTGTCCATGAACGTGAACAGCCAATCGAAGTACTTGAACAGCACGAAGATGAACAGCAGCAGGGCGCCCAGGTTCACGAGCCAGTCCTCGCGGCGCGCGTACCCCATCGCCACGAGCCCCAGCAGCCCGGCGAGCAGCAGGGCGTTGAACACGACGGCCCACGCGACTCCTGCCGAGGTGAGCTTGGGCGCGGCCCCGCCGAAGAATCCGCCGGCCGACGTGGCCGCAGGGATGGGCGGGACCAGGTAGAACAGCCCGAACGCGACCGTGACCACCGCAAGCCCGGCGGCCTCGGCAAGAGAGATGCGGCGGCGTATGGCCGCGGCCGCGGTCGTGCCGAGCGCCGCCGCAACGAGCAGCCCCAGGGCCAGCATTACGCGCCACGGGCCCAGCAGCTGGTGCCAGGGAGGCGCGTTCTTCGAAGAGACGTCCGTCAGCGCGCTCAGGCCCATCTGCGAGGACGCCCAGAAGAGGACCACCACGAGGACCGCCAGACCCAGCAGCCAGTAGACGAAGCCGAATCGGCGCGTCGCGTCGCTGCCCTCGTGCAGGCGGCCCACCGCCCACAGGGTGACGGCGAGCAGGGCTTCGCCCGACAGGACCGCCACGGTCCCCGCGGCCGGTGCCGCCCAGTTGGCCAGCCACAGGCCCAACCACAGGTACGCGCCCAAGATCGAGAACGCGAGCACCAGGGGAGCGCGCCAGCGGTACGCGACGGCGACTCCCACGGCCGCTCCCAGAAGGACGGAGTTCCTGAGCCCCAGGATCCCGAGTCCAAGCGGACGAGCCAGGAGCACGAGCCCGATCATGGCGAGCGCGATGCCCACGGCCGCGAGCAGCTGGCGCAACAGGTCGGTGCCTGACACGAAGAGGTGCATGTACCAGTGAGCGCCCTGGAAAGGCTCACCGCGTCGCCCCCCGTGCCGGATCGCCCGGGTGATGAACACCACCGCCACGACCACTCCGGCGAGAAGGAGGAGGTTGAGCAGAAGCCCGGCTACGATCCCCAACACCTCCACGGCTCACCACCGGTCCTTCGCGCCCGCCGGCATGTCGGCGTCGAGCACGCGGGCCGCGAGCAGCGCGAACGCCGCCCCCGCGAGCACGAGCCACGCGGGCGTGAGCAAGAAGGCGTCGAGCGCGTAGGGATCGGCCAGGCCAAAGGGGTAGCCAGCCAGCGCGATGAGCCCCACGAGCAAGCCGAGGACGTACAAGACGCGCAGCCGCGTGGCCATCGCCATGGCGAGCGTTCCCATGGACCACATCACGAAGCCGTCGGGCCAGTTGCCCTGGAGGTTGAAGATCTGAGCCACCAGGAAGATCCCGGCACCGAAGATGATCGAGCCCAGGAGCAGGAGCGCGCCTCCGGTGAACCGATAGTCTCGGTACTCGCGCAGCGCCCAACCGGTGACCGAGGCGGCGAGCATGCCCGTCACGATGAGGCCGATCCGACCCCAGTCGGAGATGTATTGCCAGTTGGCGGCCACGAAGGAGAACACCCCGGCTCCGATGAGCACGGCTCCCACGCCCACCACGATCCTGACCACGCGCTGGCGCAGATCGCCGGCGTGCTCGGCACGATCGGCCTGGTGGTATGCGTCCTGGATGGCGGCGACGCTCCACCCCTGCCCCAGCAGGGCGAGGTAGATCTGCTCGGGCGTCTGTCCGCCGGCCCGTGCCTGCGCTATCCAGGCGCTGGTGTCTTGCTCCCCCATGAAGGGATTGTAATCCCCGCACGCGATCGCGGGTGTATCAGGCGCGCGACGCGCACCGGCGCGCTACTTGGAGGCCGCGAGCAGCTCCGAGATCGTGACGAGCTTCAGGCCACGGACCTCGAGCCCCTTGATGATGCCGGGCACGGCTTCGATCGACTCCTTGCGGGTCTCGTGCATGAGGATGATCGAGCCCGCGCGCGCGCCCAGCGCGTTACGCGTGATGCCGGCAACGGTGAGCTTCTTGTCGGTGTCTTGCGAGTGGACGTTCCAGTCCACGAGCACGAGCCCGTCCTTGGCGGCGTCGGCGATCCCGGCGGCGTCCTGACGGCCGCCCTGGGGGCGGACCACCTTGGGCGTGTAGCCGGTCAGAGCCTCGATCACGCGCTGGGTCCTCCCGATCTGCGCCTCGAACTGCGCGGGATCCAGCTTCACGAGGCGCACGTGGTTGTAGGTGTGGTTGCCGATCTCACTGCCCTCGGCAAGGACCGCGGGGGGCAGGGTGGGGTTGTCCTGCGCGCGTCCGCCCACGAAGAAGAACGTGGCCTTCACGTGGTAGCGCTTGAGGACGGCCACGAGCGCCAGCGTGTTCTTGGAGGGCCCGTCGTCGAAGGTGAGCGCGACCATCTTCGTGGCCGGATCGCCGTGCTTGACCTTCTTGCCCCGGAAGGCGCTGATGTCCAGGGAGTTCAGGTGGCTGATCGTAGCCTCGATCTGCGCCGACGTGTCCACGGAGGCGGCCGCCCCCGCGGCCTGCGAGACGCCTGCCGAGGCGGGGACCGCCGTCGCCGGCGGCATCGTGCTGCCTGGCCGGCCGCTCACCGCGTTCGCGCGGCCCGGCGCCGCCTGCCGAGGCGTGCTCGAGCAGCCGGCGAGCCCGAGCGCGAGCGTAGCCGCCAGCGCGACGAGCGCGGCGACCGATGCTGCGGCGAACCGGATCTTGGAGGACCCGGAGATCGATCGACGGGGCGTTGGCATGCGTTCTCCCTGCTCTGGCGGCGGACGACCGTCCGCTCACGTGGGCGTTCCGCGACAAAGCTAGCATGCGCCGGCTCGGACGGCCCGTTCGGCTGCGAAGCGGACGCCGTGCCGTTTGCCGGGCGTAACCGCTGCTCCTTGCCGGGAACCGCTTGCAAAGTCGCGCCGCGTCTGTAGAATATCGTGCGCTACGGGCCGTTAGCTCAGCTGGTAGAGCAGGGGACTCTTAATCCCAAGGTCATAGGTTCGATCCCTATACGGCCCACCATACGGATACATCGGGAGCCGCCCGCGTCGCGGGGCGGCTCCCGTGCTTTCCGCGGGGCCTGGGCCACGGCACGATCGTGGCCGCGAGAGTCGGCTGCGGGGCCGGAGTCCCGGGCGCCGTGACCGACCTCGTCCCGTGTCGCACCGGGTTTGACCGGCGGGTGACCGGTCGCTAGAGTCCGGCATGTCGAGAGGGAGTAGTCCACCCGGGTCGTGTGCACGGGAGTCCGCATCGACATACTGGGCGATAGCCCCGGTGCGGACGGGTCCCCGCGATCTTGAACGAGACTTTCGACGGTCCGGACACGCGTCCGCCCGTCGGGGGTCTTTTCTCTCTCGGGCGGCGTCACGAAAAGGGTGAGCCGTGCTCTACGCGTTGATCGCCGCAGCAGCCGTCATATTCGTCGCCGAGCAGGGCGACAAGACGCAGATCCTCGCCTTCGCGCTCGCCACCAAGTACAAGGCCCGGCAGGTGCTCCTGGGCATCGTGCTGGTCAACTCGGTGATGCTGCTCGTCTTCGCGCTTGCCGGCCGCCTCATCGGCTCGTTCCTGCCGGAGTTCTGGATCTGGACCGTCAGCGGCCTGGCGTTCCTCGCGTTCGGCGCTCAGTCGCTCTTGTCCAAGGATGAGGAAGCCGCCGACGTCGAGAAGGGGCAGAGCCGCTTCGGCAAGTACGGGCCGGTGCTCACCGTAGCGGGCCTCTTCTTCCTTGCCGAGATAGCCGACAGCGCCGAGCTGCTCACCATGGCCATAGCCGCGAACCCGGCGGGCCCCCTGGGCTCGCTGGGCGCCGTGGGGCACGGGCTGGACAGCTTCCTGGCCGGTGCGGGCATCACGGCCGGGGCGTCGCCGGCCGCCACCTTGATAGGCGTGTGGATCGGCGCCGTCCTGGGCCTCACGGCCGCCGACGCGATGGCGGTGGGCGCGGGCAGACTCCTGGGCCGCCGGCTGCCCGAGCAGCTTCTGCGCCGGGCTTCAGGCGTCGTCTTCGTCGCCGCCGGGCTGGTGATCCTGTTCCTGGCGGTGCGCAGCAGGTTCTAGTCGGATCCGGGGCTAGTAGCCCGATCCGGTGCCGGCCGGCGGCGTCTGCTGGGCAGGCGGCGCGCTCTGGCTTCCGCCGCCGCCCGAACCCACGGTCAGCTGGCCCACCATGGTCGGGTGGATCAGGCACTTCACGGCGAGCGTGCCGTTGGCTGCGGCCTTGTAGGTCACGCTCTGGCCGGGAGACTGGACGCCCAGGTCGGCCGTGCCCACGACCACGTGATGGGGCACCGCGTCCTGGTTCTCGAACACGACCTCATCACCCACGTTGGCGGTGATCTGCGCGGGGTTGAACTTGTAGTCCTTCTCGCTCACGACGACCTTGCCGCCGGTCGCGCCGCCCCCCGTGGTCCCACCGCTCGTGCCTCCCGTCGTGCCGCTGCAGCCGGCGAGCGCCGCGGCCAGCAGGAAGGACACTGCCAGGACCGATATCGTGGCCCACCTTCTGTTCTTGGCCATGTCAACGCCTCCTCCACGGCCGGTTCCCGGACCGGCCGCCTCGTCCTCGAGCCCGGTTCCACGTCCGAACCGCTCACTCCGCTGCACCTTGCAGGCAGTAGTAGTAGTCGCCCAGCGAGTTGACGACCCAGACCGGGCAATCCCCGCAAAGGCAGCTCTTCGCCGCCGGCTTGCAGGACGTCTTGCCGCGCGCGCAGAACAGGACCTCCTTGGCCTCGGCCATGCAGTCGTCGTATGTGGGGCACCCCGGACACAGGCACTGGTCTGCGTTGGCGGCGGTGTCTTCGACCTTCATCTGCGGCCCCTCTCGTCGTGGGCTATCGCCCGGTGACCTCGGCGGACCCGGTCAGGCAGTAGTGGTTGCCGGCCAGCTCGTTCTCCGCCCACACGAGACAGCCGGGGCAGTTGCACAGGTTCGTGGGCACGATGTCGTCGCACACGGTCTTGCCCGTGGCGCAGTACAGGCCGCCGAGCCTTTCCGGAGCCGGCAGCTCCGGCTGGTCCTTGGACGCCTCGTACAACCCCCGTGCGCAATCGCTGCCTACCTGCACCGGGCAGCTCCCGCACCAGCACTTCTCGATGTTCTCCCGCGAGTACTCGACCTTCTTCACCGAGGCCATCCGATCACGTCGCCTGGGCGCGTCTCTGTGCGGTGAAGCACGGTCTGATAGATTCCCGCCCCCGGGAGCCGGAAACGGGCCGAGGAAGGGGCCCTCGGCTGGCCGAACGTGGTAGACTCGAACGCCGCATATCCGCGCGCGGGCGTGGCGGAACTGGCAGACGCGCCGGGTTTAGGTCCCGGTGAGGAAACTCATGGAGGTTCGAGTCCTCTCGCCCGCACCATCGAGCGACCCGCCGGTCCGGTAACGCCGGACCGCGCACTATCGCGATATACCCCGTCCGGCATACATGGACCGCACCCAGGAGGAACGCTTGAACGTCACCGTCGAGCCCGTGGAGGGCAGCCAGGTAAAGATCACCGTCACGGTCCCCGCGGCCGAAGTGGACAAGCACATCGCGGCCGCCTACAACGCCATCGCCGGCAAGGTGCGCATCCCGGGATTCCGCAAGGGCAAGGTCCCGCGCCCGGTCATCGACGCCAACGTGGGCCGGGAGGCCGTGCTCAGCGAGGCCACCGAGGGCCTCGTGAACGGCACGTTCCCGGACGCGATCGAGCAGGCCGGGATCTTCCCCGCCGAGCCCGCCGAGATCGACGAGCTCACCGAGGTCGCGAGCGGCGCGGACTACGTCTACACGGCCGAGGTCCGCGTGCGCCCCGAGCTGGAGATCAGCGGCGTGGACGGCATCGTCGTGGAGGCCGAGCCCGCCGAGGCCGGTGAAGAGGAGATCGACGCCCAGATCGACTACCTGCGCGACCGTTTCGCCTCGCTCGAGCCTGTGGAGGATCGCGCCATCGAACCGGGCGACTTCGCCCAGATCTCGTTCGTGAGCACCATCGGCGGCGAGCCGTACGACAACAACGAGATCGACGGTCTGCTCTACGAGATCGGCCGCGGCCAGATGCCGCAGGAGTTCGACGACGCCTTGCTCGGCGCGCGCGTCGGCGACGAGGTCGTCTCGGAGTTCGTGATCCCCGAGACCTCCTCTACTCCCGAGTACGTGGGCAAGACGGCCCGCTTCGAGATCAAGATCTCCGAGATCAAGGCCAAGCTCCTGCCGGAGCTGGACGACGAGTTCGCCATCTCCGTGGGCGGCTACGAAAGCATCGACGCGCTGCGCAAGGACATCCGGGACCGCATAGACGGCTCGCGAGCGGTCTCTCGCAAGCGCACCGTGGAGACCGAGGCGCGCAAGGCTCTGGCCGAGCGCCTCGTGGGCGAGATCTCCGACGACCTCGTGGACCTGCGCCGCCAGGACCTCTTGCGGCAGTTCCAGGACGAGCTCGTGCGCCGGGACATGACCCTCGAGGACTACATGGAGAGCGCAGGCCTGGACGAGGGCCAGATCGAGGAGGACGTCGCGAGTGAGGCGCGCGAGCTGCTGGGCCAGGAGCTCGCTCTCGAAGCGCTCTTCCGCCGCGAGGGCCTCGAGGTGGGCGAGGGTGAGGTCGACGAGCAGATAGAACTCATGGCCGAGAACTACGAGACCGATCCGGCGCAGTTCCGCGAGTCCCTGCGCCGCCGCGGCCTGCTCCCCGAGATCCGCCAGCTCCTCATGCATCGGCACGCGACCGACTGGCTCGTGGAGCACATCGAGATCAAGGACGTCGAGCCCGAGCCGGAGGAGGCGGAGAAGCCCGCCAAGCCCGCTCGCAAGTCGCCGGCGAAGACCGCCAAGGGTAAGAAGACCCGGGCGGCCGAGACCGCGTCCGACGAGCCCGCGGCGCAGGAAGCCGCCGGTGGCGAGGCGCAACCCGCCACCGAAGAACCGGCCGCGCCGGCCGCGGAGCCCGACGCTCCCGCAGCCTCGGCCGAGTGAACGCAGCACAGACGGAAACGAAGCAGCCAAGGAGGCGCCGTTCATGACCGACAACGCCCGTAACCTCGTTCCGATGGTCGTCGAGCAGACGAGCCGCGGCGAGCGCGCGTTCGACATCTTCAGCCGACTTCTCAACGACCGCGTCATCTTCCTGTACCAGCCCATCGAGGACGCCGTCGCGAGCCTGATCATCGCGCAGCTCATCCACCTAGAGGCCGAGGACCCGGAGAAGGACATCATCCTGTACATCAACTCGCCGGGCGGCTCCGTCACCTCGGCACTGGCCATCTACGACACGATGCAGTTCGTGCGGCCCGACGTGGTGACGGTGTGCATAGGGATGTGCGCGAGCGCGGCCGCGCTGCTGCTCGCGGCGGGCGCGGCCGGCAAGCGTTCGGCGCTCCCCAATGCCGAGGTGCTCATCCACCAGCCGCTGGGCGGCACGCAGGGCCAGGCCACCGAGATCGAGATCTGGGCCAAGCACATGCTGCGCACCCGCGAGCGCTTGGACCAGATCCTCTCCAAGCACACCGGCCAGTCCATCGAGAAGATCCACACGGACACCGAGCGCGACTACATCATGACCGCTCAGGAGGCCAAGGAGTACGGTCTCGTGGACGAGGTCATCGTGTCGCGCCGGGAGCAGCAGGCAAGCAAGTAGTCCGCGCCGCCGCCGCGCCGCGGCCGCGTATTGGAGGCATCATGACCGAGGGCCCAGAGCATCTCAGGTGTTCGTTCTGCGGCAAGGGCCAGAGCCACGTCCGCAAGCTCATAGCCGGACCCGGCGTCTACATCTGCGACGAGTGCATAGAGCTGTGCAACGAGATCGTGGAAGAGGAGCTTGCCGAGGAACGGCGTGACCTGGGCCTGGAGAAGCTGCCCACGCCGGCGGAGCTCTTCGAGGCGCTGTCCGACTACGTCATAGGCCAGGAGCGCGCCAAGAAGGTGCTCTCGGTAGCGGTCTACAACCACTACAAGCGCATCATGGCGCCGCCGGCCGACGACGTCGAAGAGGTGGAGCTCTCGAAGAGCAACATCCTGCTGTTGGGCCCCACGGGCTGCGGCAAGACGCTCCTTGCGCAGACTCTGGCGCGCATCCTCAAGGTGCCGTTCGCCATCGCCGACGCCACCGCGCTCACCGAAGCCGGCTACGTGGGCGAGGACGTCGAGAACATCCTGCTCAAGCTCATCACCGCGGCCGATTTCGACATCGAGCGCGCGCAGATCGGCATCGTCTACATCGACGAGATCGACAAGATCGCGCGCAAGGCCGAGAACCTGTCCATCACGCGCGACGTGTCCGGCGAGGGCGTGCAGCAGGCGCTGCTCAAGATCCTCGAGGGCACGGAGGCGAGCGTTCCGCCGCAGGGCGGGCGCAAGCACCCGCAGCAGGAGCTCATCAAGATCGACACCACCAACGTGTTGTTCATCCTGGGCGGCGCGTTCGTGGGGCTCGAGAAGATCATCAGCGACCGTGTGGGCAAGAAGGGCGTCGGCTTCGGCGCCGAGCTGCCCGACAAGGCGCATCACACGCAGGACGTGCTCTTTGCGCAGGTCCTGCCCGAGGACTTGCACAAGTTCGGGCTCATCCCCGAGTTCGTGGGCCGGCTGCCGGTCATCGGCAATGTCGAGGAACTCACCGAGGAGGACCTCGTCGAGATCCTCACGGAGCCCAAGAACGCGCTCACCAAGCAGTACCAGCGGCTGTTCTCCTTCGAGGGCGCCGAGCTCGTCTTCGATGAGGAGGGCCTGGCCGCCATCGCGCGCCGCGCCATCGAGCGCGGCACCGGAGCGCGCGGCCTTCGCGCCATCATGGAGGGCCTGCTCCTGGACACCATGTACGACCTTCCCAGTGCCGAGGGCGTGGCTCGCGTGATCGTCACGCGCCAGACCGTGGAGGAGGGCGAGCCGCCGCGGATCGTCCTTGCCGACGAGCTGGACCAGGACGAGCAGCCCAAGGCGGGGTAGGGACCTTCACCCGCGAGCGCCGATCCGACAGGGGGACCGATGGCCGACGACAGCAAGCCGCGTATCCGGGATCCTCAAGGACGGGCCGTACCTCGTGAGCGGCGGCGTCCCGGTGGTCAGGGAGACCATCACCTCGGCACCTGACGGCGAATCCGTGGGGTGGGCCGAGACGGCGACGGTCACAGACCACGACTGCTCGCTGTGCCGCTGCGGCGCCTCGCACGACAAGCCACTGTGCGACGGCACCCACGCCGCGATCGGGTTCGACGGGACCGAGGTCGCGAGCCGCGAGACGTACGCCCAGCACGCGGAGACCCTCGAAGGACCCGGCCTCGTCATCACCGACGTCAAGGAGATCTGTGCCGAGGCCCGCCACTGCCACGCCTTCGGCGGCGTGTGGCACGAGATCGACGACACGGACAGCGACTTCGTGCGCGACCGCGTGATAGCCCAGTGCCAGTCGTGCCCCTCGGGGCGATACGTAGCGGTGGACAAGGGCACCGGCCGACCGCTCGAACCCACGCTGCCGCAGTCGATAGGCCTCGTGAAGGACCCGGTGGAGAGCTGCGACGGCCCCTTGTGGGTGCGCGGGGGCATCCAGGTCCAGGGCTCGGATGGGTTCGAGTACGAGGTGCGCAACCGCGTGACCCTGTGCCGATGCGGCCGGTCCGAGAACAAACCGTTCTGCGACGGCAGCCACATCGCCGTCGGGTTCGTGGACGAGCACTCATGACGCCGATCGCCTAGGGCGGGGAGGGTGACGGCATGACGGGGGCGACCATCGCGGTGATCGTGCTTGGGCTGGCCACCGCCATCAATCCGCCTGGCGTGACGATCGTCCTGCTCGCCCTCATGTCCCGCGGGGGGATGCGCAAGGCGGTCGCGTTCCTCGTAGGCAACACCATCGCCATCGTTGTGGCGAGCATCCTGGGCCTGGCCCTGGGCTACGCCGCCATCACCGCGGCCACGGGTACCGAGCAGTTGCATGGCAAGGGCGTGGGCGCTATGGAGGCCCTGATAGGTCTGGGGATGCTGGGCCTGGGCGTCTGGAGCCTGACGCTGGGCAAGGGCAGCTCCAACTCGCTGGTGGACCGCGCCATGAACGACATGGACGACGTCAGGCCGTGGTTCATCTTCGGCCTGGGTCTGCTGCTCGTGTCGTACACGATGCCGCTGCTGCTCGCCGGCGAGCTCCTGACGGCGCAGCTTCCGGCGCAGATCGCGTATGTGATCCTCTACCTCGTCTATCTGCTGTTGGCGCTCATCACCGTGCTCGCGCCCATCCTCATGCGGCTGCTGTGGCCTGAGTGGTCTCAGGGGTACCTGGACAGCGCGCGGGTGTGGCTCGACGCACACGGCGCCGCGCTTCTCGCGTGGGTGTTCGTGATCCTGGGCCTCGGGTTCAGCCTGAAAGGCTTGTCGGTCTTCATCAAGTAGGCGGGCGAGCGGAGGCGGCGGCGTGCGGTTCATGACCTACAACATCAAGCACGGTCAGGGCGCCGATCTCGCGGTGAGCATCGTCCGGATCGCCGATGCGGTCCGCGCCGCGGATCCCGCCGTCGCGGGGCTCAACGAGGTCTGGGAGCGCGAAGGCTCCTTCGAGCAGACGCGCCGCATCGCGGAACTGCTGGGCATGGAGTACCGCTTCCTGGAGACGCATCGCCGAGGCGGCACCGCGCTGGGCAACGCGATCCTAACGCGCGGCCACATCGTGGACTGCTCGGCGCTCACGCTCGCCAAGCGCTGGGAGGGCCGAGGGGCGCTGTTGGCGACCATCGAGGTCGACGGCACCGAGGTCGTCTTCGCCAGCACTCACCTCAGCCTTCACAAGGAGACGCGTGCCCGCCAGATCGAGCAGCTCGCGCGGGAGCTGCCGCTGGACCGTCCGCTCGTGCTCACGGGGGACTTCAACGCGCGGGCCGTTGAGCTGGCCCCGCTCAAGGACGTGATGGAGGTCGTGGACGAGCCGCCGGCTACGTTCCCCTCACCGCTCCCGGTACGCGCCATCGACCATATCGCGTTCACGAAGCATTGGCGGCTCGAATCGCTCACGGCGCTGCCCGGCATCGCCTCGGACCACAGGCCTTTGGTCGCGGAGCTCCAGCTGGTGTAGTCGACGGTGCGCAAGCGGTAGGCGGCCGGCCTCGCCCACTGCCTGCCCGGCAGGCCGCCGGGGGCCGCCTACGTCAGAGCAGGTGCGCCGCCAGCCGGGAACTCGAGTGCGACAGACGCTGGCCGAACGTGAACGCCTCGACCTCGGCGAGGGTGACCTCGCGGCACTCCTCGAGGTCCTCATCGAAGACGGCCTCGAGCTCGCGCGCGCGCCCGGGGTCGTGGATCCACACCATCATCTCCTTCTGCAGGGTGAAGCTGCGAAGGTCCATGTTCATGGTGCCGATCGCCGAGATGCTCGAGTCCACGGCGATCGTCTTGGCGTGGAAGAAGCCCTTCTCGTAGAGGTATATGTGGCCGCCGGCCTGCAGGAACTTGAGCCAATACGACTTGGCCGCGTTGAAGGCGCTCTTGTGGTCGGGCCAGCCCGTCATCATGAACCGCACGTCCACTCCGGACAGCGCCGCGTTCAGCAGCGCGTCGTAGATGCTCTCGCTCGGCACGAAATACGGGGACTGCACCTTCACCGTCTCGCGTGCCGAGGAGATCGCGATCGTGTGCGCCCGCGTGGATGAGCTCCATGGGTCGTCCGTGGAATGCGCCACGACCTGGAGCATGAGCGGGTCGGCGTCGTTGAGAGAGGGGTCGGGCGCCGGAAGGTACTTGTCGTCCATGAGCATGGTGCCGGTGACGTCGTACCAGCGCGAGGCGAAGAGCTTTTGCAGGTCCGCCACAGCGGGCCCGGTGAACCGGATGCCGGTATCGCGCCACGCGGGGTAGGCCTTGCCGCCGTCGATGTACTCCTGGCCGATGTTGAGCCCGCCGGTGTGGCCGATCTCGCCGTCCACGACGGTGATCTTGCGGTGGTTGCGGTAGTTGATCGTGCCCAGGCCCTTCACGTCGGCGTGGACCTCGGCACCACCGGCGGCCAGGCGCTTGAGCTCGTCCTTCTTGTAGACGATGGAGCCGCCCCAGTCGTACATGATGCGGACCTCGACCCCGTTGGCGATCCGGTCGAGAAGGACCTCGGTGATCTGGGCGGTGAGCTCGTCCTGCTCCCAGATGAAGTACTGCATGTGGATGAACTTCTCAGCGCCTCGCAGGTCGTCCAGCAGACGGGCGAACGCCGCGCCCCCGCTCGGGTGATCCTCGAAGCTCGTGACCGGGAGGGGGCGTGCCAAGTTCAGCTCCTCGATCGCGGAGACGATCTTTTGCTCGTAGCGGCCCTCGTAGCGCTTCGCGAGCCGTTCTTGGAGCGGCTTGTACGTGTCGTAGACGGGGTCGATGAAGGGGGCCATGCGTTCGAGGGCGGCGCGGAACTTGGTCTTGCGGCCCACCGACCAATCCCTGCCGAAGAAGAAGTAGAAGATCATGCCCAAGAGCGGGAGGGCGTAGAGGACCACGAGCCATGCCAGCGTGATCGCGGGGTCACGGTCGTCCGACACGACGATGACGTAGGCTGCGATCCAATATGCGATCACCAGGATCGCGCCGATGAGGCCCCAGCTCGTGAGTGTCGAGTAGAACACGGTCCCCCCTTGCCGCGTTTGCGCTTGAGAGGAACGTACCCCCGTGCCTATGCCGCGACGCGGCCGGCCGCGTCGCGGCGCACATCCCGAGCAGGGCATTCGGGTATCATCGGTGCATCCCGCGGCCGGCCGGCTCTCGCCGCCGGCTCGTCGTCCGCGACCACTGAAGGACTCCAAGCAAGATGACCACCGAACTGCCCAAGGCATACGACCCGTCCTCGGCGGAGCCCGCCATCCTCGACGCCTGGCTGTCGGGTGGCTACTTCGGCAGGCCCGAGCCACAGGAGGGCGTGCGCCCGTTCGTCATCGTCATCCCGCCGCCCAACGTCACCGGCTCGCTTCATATGGGCCACGCGCTCAACAACACGATCCAGGACGTCCTCATCCGCCGCAGCCGTATGACCGGCCGTCCCACGCTGTGGGTCGTGGGTACCGACCACGCCGGCATCGCCACCCAGAACAAGGTGGAGCAGAAGCTCGCCAAGGAGGGCTTGTCGCGGCACGACGTGGGCCGGGAGAAGTTCGTGGAGGCGTGCTGGGAGTGGCGCCGGGAGTACGGCGGCACCATCATCGGCCAGCTCAAGGCGATGGGGTGCAGCTGCGACTACGACCACGAGCAGTTCACGATGGATCCCGGGTACCAGCTCGCGGTGCGCACCGTGTTCGTGGACTGGTACGAGAAGGGACTGATCTACCGGGGCAAGCGCATCATCAACTGGTGCCCCCGCTGCGCCACCGCGCTGTCCGACATCGAGGTGGAGCACGAGGAGCTGGACGGCCACCTTTGGTCCATCCGGTATCCGCTCAAGGAAGCGGTGGGCGGGCGCGACCACGTGGTCGTGGCCACCACCCGGCCGGAGACGATGCTGGGCGACACGTGCGTAGCCGTGCACCCGGACGACGAGCGCTACAAGGACCTCGTGGGCGCCACCGTCGTGCTGCCGCTCATGGGGCGCGAGATCCCCATCGTCGCGGACGACTACGTGGACCCGGCGTTCGGCACGGGCGCTGTGAAAGTCACGCCGGCGCACGACCCCAACGACTTCGAGATCGGGGAGCGCCACGGGTGCGCCAAGATCAACATCATGAACGCCGACGCGACGATCTCCGCCGAGGGCGGGGCGTACGCGGGCCTGGACCGTTACGACGCGCGCAAGCGGATCGTGGCCGACCTCGATGCGGCCGGGCTGCTCGTGTCCACCGAGGACCATCGGCACTCGGTGGGGCACTGCTACAGATGCCACACGGTCATAGAGCCGTGGCTGTCGGACCAATGGTTCGTGGACATGAAGCCGCTGGCCGCCCCCGCGATCGACGCAGTGCGCGACGGACGCGTCACCTTCCACCCCAAGCGCTGGGACGTCGTGTACTTCCACTGGATGGAGAACATCCGGGACTGGTGCATCTCCCGCCAGCTGTGGTGGGGGCACCGCATCCCCGTCTACTACTGCGACGCGTGCGGCGAGACCGTCGCTTCCGTGGACGAGGTCACCGCGTGCCCCAAGTGCGGGGCGCCCACTCGGCAGGATGAGGACGTCCTGGACACGTGGTTCTCATCGCAGCTCTGGCCGTTCGCGACCATGGGCTGGCCGGATGCGGAGGCGGCCGCCGAGTCCGGGCTGGACTACTTCTATCCCACCGACGTGCTCTCGACGGCCCGCGACATCCTGTTCCTGTGGGTGGCGCGCATGGTCATGAGCGGCCTGTCGTTCAAAGACGACATCCCGTTCAGCGACGTGATCATCCACCCGACGGTGTTCAACGCCGAGGGCCGGCGCATGTCCAAGTCGCTCGGGACCGGAGTGGACCCGCTGGACCTCATGGAGCACTACGGCGCGGACGGCATGCGGTTCGGTCTCATGCTGCAGGTGACCGGCGTCCAAGACCTCAAGTTCTCCGAGGACAAGCTGGTCAGTTCGCGCAACTTCGCCAACAAGATCTACAACGCGAGCCGGTTCGTGCTCATGAACCTGGGCGACGACTACGAGCCCGGAGCGCCCAGTGCCGACACCGTGGCCGACGCCTGGATCCTCTCGCGCTTGGCCGGGCTGGTGGCGGCGGTGGACGAGGGGCTCTCCGAGTACGAGTTCGGCGAGGTCTCGCGCGGTCTGTACGACTTCTTCTGGAGCGAGTTCTGCGATTGGTACATCGAGCTCGCCAAGGGGCGCCTCATCGCGGGCGCTCGCGAGGACGCCACGGCGGCGGAGCGCGAGGCGCGCGCAAGCGTCCAGCACAACCTCGTCTTCGTGCTGGACACGGCGCTGCGCTGCCTGCATCCGATGATGCCGTTCGTGACCGAGGAGATCTGGGCGCGCCTGCCCATCGCCGAGGACGATCGAGCGCCCATGCTCATGGCCGCCGCCTGGCCCGACGCGCGCGAGCTCGCGAGGTTCGCGGACCCCGCGGCCGAGGCCTCCATGGCCGTGGTCCAGGACTTCGTGACCGCGGTGCGCGCGATCCGCGCGCGCTACGCGGTCGCGCCGCGCACGCGCATCCGCGTGGACGTCCGCGGCACCGGCGCCGAAGCGGAGCTGCTCGATAATCAGCGCGCCCTCGTGAGCGCGCTCGCCGGCATCGACGATCTCACCATCGGCGCCGAAGTGGACAAGCCCGCGCATGCGGCGAGCGCCGTGGGCGCAGGCCTGGACGTCTACGTCCCGCTGGAGGGCCTCGTGGACCTGGAGGCGGAGCGCGCCCGGGTGGCTCGTGAGCTCGAGCGTGCCGAGGCCGATCACGCCAAGCTCGCCAAGAAGCTCGCCAACGAGGGCTTCCTGGCCAAGGCGTCGCCCAGGTCATCGAGAAGGACCGCGCCCGGGCGGGCGAGCTCGCCGACGAGGTCGTCAGACTCACTGCGCAGCTGGGCGAGCTGGCCGGGTAGCGCCTCGCGCGCCGCACCCCGCCCCTCGATCGCGATGATCCGCCCGCTCAGCACCGAGGCCGCCGAGTTCACGATGGCCGACGCCGAGACGGCCCTCGGCACGGCTCTGCGGTTCGGCATACGCCCGTCGCTGGACGGCATCCGCGCGCTCGCCTCCGCACTGGGAGACCCCCAAGACGAGTTCCAGATCGTGCAGGTCACCGGGACCAACGGCAAGACGTCGGTGACGCTCATGACCGGCGCGCTGCTGGCGGCGCACGGCCTGCGAACCGGCGCGTACACGAGCCCGCACCTGGTCTCGTACGCCGAACGGGTTCGGGTCTGGGGCGTGGACACCGATTCGCGCTTCGCCATGGCCATAGGCGAGGCGGTGTCGGCGGCGCGCGAGAGCGGGCTCGAGCTCACCGAGTTCGAGCTGCTCACCGGCGCGGCGCTGTGGCTGTTCGCCGACACGGGCGTGGAGGCCGCGGTGCTGGAGGTGGGCCTGGGCGGGCGCTGGGACGCGACGAGCGTGGCCCCCGCCGGGGTGGCGGTCGTGACCGGCGTGGGGCTGGACCACACGGATCGCCTGGGCGAGACGCTGCGCGAGATCGCCGCCGACAAGGCGCACATCATCAAGGCCGACGCCACGGCGATCGTGGGCCCCGGGGTCGGGCCCGAGACCGCGGACGTGTTCATCGAGCGCGCCGAGGCCGTGGGCGCACGCACACGCACCGTGGGCCCGGTGGGCCTGGCCGCGCTGCCGGCGCCCGCCGAGGGAGCGGACGTCCGCTACGAGGTCCTATCGCGCCCGGACCGTCCGGGAGGCGCGCTGGAGCTGGACGTCGCCGGCGCCTACGCGCGCTACGAGGGCCTTCGCATGGCGGCTCCGGCCTACCAGGCGCCCAACATCGCCACGGCGGTCGCCGCCGCCGAGGCGGCCCTCGGCCACGCCCTGGACGACGGCGCAGCGCGCCGCGCGCTCTCCCAGCTGGTGGTGCCCGGCCGCTTCGAACTGGCCGCCGAACGGCCCCCGCTGGTGCTGGACGGCGCGCACAACCCGCAGGCGGCCGAGGTGCTCGCCGCCGCCATCGCCGATGCGTGGCCGGACCGGGGCGCGCGGCCGGCGGTGGTGCTGGGCATGCTGGCGGACAAGGACGCGGAGGGGGTCGTCGCGGCGCTGGCGCGGGTAGCGGGGTCGTTCGTGGCCACCGCACCGCAGGGCGCGCGGGCCCTGCCGGCCTGGCAGCTCGCGGCGATCGTGGCGCGCCACACGGGCGCCGAGCCGGCCACCGCGGAGTCGGTGGCGGCCGGGCTGGAGGCGGCGAGGGCTGCCTCGCCGGCCGGGGTGGTCGTGGCCGGCAGCCTGTACACGGTGGGCGAGGCCCGAGCTGCGCTGGGCGGCTGAGCCGCCGCCCGCGCCCGACCCGGACCTCTCGCCCGCGTTATCCCTGCATTCGTCTGATAGAATCCGCACAAGTCTGCGTACTCGCAGCCCCTCGGCGGCGGCCGCTTTGCGGACCCTTCCTCGGAAAGGCGATTGATGACCGACATCATCAACCAGATCACGAGCAACCCGATCTACAAGCTGAGCACGAACCTGTGCATCCTGTTCTACCTCGTGTTCTGGATCGCCCTCGTCTTCTGGACCTGGCGCGACGCGACGCGACGCGGAGCCATGGCGTGGTTCTGGGCCATCGTCGTGTTCTTCTTCAGCGTCTTCGGCTGGGCCATCTACATGGTCGTGAGGCCGCCGGAGTACGAGGACGACGCTCGCGAGCGCGAGCTCGAGATCCGCGCCAAGGAGATAGACCTGGCTCTCAACGGCCAGCAGTGCCCCGCCTGCCTCAAGCCGGTGGAGCCCGAGTACCTCATCTGCCCGTACTGCATGAAGAAGCTCAAGAAGTCGTGCGTGAACTGCGATCGCGCGCTCAAGCTCAACTGGCAGGTGTGCCCGTACTGCAAGACCAAGCAGTGAGCTCGGCGAGCCAGGCAGCCGAGTAAGTACCACCGCCCGGCCCGTGTGCCGGGCGGTGGCGTCACCGGGGATCGTGACCCCGAACGCCACGAGCAAAGGAGCCGTCCGTGCCCGACATCACCGTTGTCCTGCCCGACGAGAGCATGAAGACCCTGCCCGAGGGTTCCACCATCCGTGACCTGGCCGAATCCATCGGCTCGCGTCTTGCCGCCGCGGCGGTCGCCGGCAAGGTGGACGGCAGGCTCGTGGACACGAGCACCGTTCTGGCCGGCGGCGAGAAGGTGGAGATCGTCACCGACAAGGCGCCCGAGGCGCTGGGCATCCTGCGTCACTCGGCGGCTCACGTCATGGCCGAGGCGGTCCTGGAGCTCTTCCCCATGGCCAAGTTCGCGATCGGTCCCGCGATCGAGGACGGTTTCTACTACGACTTCGACGTGGAGCGCCCGTTCACGCCGGACGACCTCGAGGCCATCGAGGCCCGCATGCGCCAGATCGTGGCCGAGGCCCAGCCGTTCACCCGCGGCGTCATGGACAAGGTCGAGGCCGAGGACGCCTTCAAGGAGCAGCCCTACAAGGAGGAGCTGGTCCGCGAGCTGCCGGCGGACGAGGAGATCTCCACCTACACGCAGGGCGCCTTCACCGACCTCTGCCGAGGACCGCACGTCCCCGACACGAGCTGGGTGCGCGCGTTCAAGCTCATGAAGGTGGCCGGCGCCTACTGGCGCGGCGACTCGGACCGCCCGATGCTCCAGCGTATCTACGGCACCGCGTGGTTCAGCGACAAGGACCTGGCTGCGTACCTCACGCGCCTGGAGGAGGCCGAGCGCCGCGACCACCGCAAGCTGGGCAAGGAGCTGGACCTCTTCAGCTTCCACGAGGTCGCGGGCGCGGGTCTGCCGCTCTACCACCCCAAAGGCGCGCGCGTCCTGCGGCTCATGCAGGAGTGGCTGCGCGGCGTGCTCTACGAGCGCGGCTACGTGGAGGCCATCACC
The DNA here is from genome assembly GCA_963768865.1 of uncultured Coriobacteriia bacterium. GTDB lineage: Bacteria > Actinomycetota > Coriobacteriia > Anaerosomatales > CAVYJL01 > CAVYJL01. Next base: position 372,945 of record CAVYJL010000002.1, read on the forward strand.
CCGCACATCTACCGCAGCGAAGTGTGGAAGATCAGCGGGCACTACGACTTCTACGGCGAGAACATGTACTTCTTCAACATCGATGAAGGAGACGGCCGCGTGAACGAATACGCGGTCAAGCCCATGAACTGCCCCGGCCACGTGCTCATCTTCCAGAGCGACGTGCGCTCCTACCGCGACCTGCCCATGCGCATCTCCGAGTTCGGCACGGTGTACCGCCACGAGCTCTCGGGCGTCGTGCACGGGCTCATGCGCGCGCGCGGGTTCACGCAGGACGACGCGCACATCTTCTGCTCGGCGGATCAGGTCCACGACGAGGTCATGGGCATGCTCGACTTCGTGGACTACGTGATGGGCGTCTTCGGGTTCGAGTACTCGGCCGAGGTCTCCACGCGCCCCGAGAAGTCCATCGGCGACGACGCGCGGCTGGGAGCTGGCGACCAAAGCCCTCATCGAGACGCTCGAGGATCGGGGCGTCCCGTTCGACATCAACGAGGGCGACGGCGCCTTCTACGGTCCCAAGATCGACATCAAGCTCAAGGACGCGATCGGCCGCACGTGGCAGTGCTCCACCATCCAGGTGGACTTCAACTTCCCGGCGCGTTTCGGCCTCACGTACCGCACGGCCGAGAACACCGAGGCCACCCCGTTCATGCTGCACCGCACGATCCTCGGCTCGATGGAGAGGTTCTTCGGGATCCTCATCGAGCACTACGCCGGCGCGTTCCCCGCGTGGCTCGCGCCCGTGCAGGCCGTCGTCATCCCCATCGCCGACCGCCACAACGACTACGCCAACGAAGTGAGCCGCGAGCTCTCGGCGCAGGGCGTGCGCATGGAGGTCTACGACGACAACGAGCCCATGCGCATCAAGATCGCCAAGGCTCAGGGGCAGAAGGTGCCCTACATGCTGGTCGTGGGCGACCGCGAGCAGGAGGAGCGCCTCGTCGCCGTGAGGGACCGTACCGAGGGCGACCTGGGTCAGGAGGGGATCGAGGCCTTCCTGGCCAGGGTCCAACGGTCGCGGCCGTGACGCGAGATGCAGCCCGCATCCACGCGGCCGGTCCGGTAGCGCGAGCGGTGGCCCCGGTGGGGGAGGCAGGCGTATGAACGAGAGCGTGGCCGCGGTGCCTTTGTCGTTGCGCGTGCTCGTGGTCGATGACGAGCCCCACATCGGCCGGGTGTTCGTGTCGCTTCTCGCCCGGCACGGTCACGAGGCCACGGTCGTGGCTCGGGGTGACGAGGCGCTCGAGATGCTCGTCCCCATGGACCCCGACCTCGTGATCTTGGACCTAGGGCTGCCCGACATGAGCGGATACGAGGTGCTCGAAGCCATCAGGGCCGTTTCCACGGTCCCCGTCGTGGTGGTGTCGGCCCGGGATCGCGAGACCGACAAGATCTGCGCTCTGGATCGGGGGGCGGACGACTATCTGGCCAAGCCGTTCTCCACCGGAGAGCTGATGGCCCGGATCAGGTCCGTCACCAGACGCACCGGGGTCGGAGACCCCATGCCCGTCATCGCCCAAGTAGGAGGGCTGCGCATCGACTCGGGCAGGCGGACGGTGACGGTCGACGGACACGACGTGAAGCTCACGCCCAAAGAGTTCGACCTGTTGCGGTTCATGGTGGCCAACTCGGGCCGCGTGCTCTCGTATCGAACGATCATGCGGGGAGCCTGGGGCCTCGAGAGCGAGGACGCTCAGCTCCTGCGAGTGCACATGAGCAACCTGCGCAGGAAGATCAACGAGCATCCCGCCGCGCCCAGGCACATCCTCACGGAACCCGGGGTCGGCTTCCGGCTCGTGGGCTGACCCGCACGCGCGACCGCCCGCCCGGCCCGTTGGCCTGGGCTCCCGCAATCTCTAGACTCGGCGGTAATGGAACTCAAGTGGTGGCAACATGGCTGGTTCGCCTACTGGGCCGCGCTCACGCTCATCGGCGTGCCGGCGACCCTGGCTTGGCTCACCCGTTCCACGTTGGGCCGAGGCTTCGACGGCCTGCTCCTCGTGGTGCTCGTGGCGGTGGCGGCCCGTGTCTGGGGCACGCGCCCGGGTCTCGCCGCGGCGGTGGTGTCGTTCTTCGCCCTGGGCGCCATAGGCAGCCCCGTCTTCTTCGACCTGCATCCGGACAACGCCGGCGAGTGGGTCGAGACCCTCGTGTTCCTGTTCGCCGTCATCTTCATGGCCATCCAGGTGGGCAGGCTGCGCGACAGCGAGACCACGGCCGTGCTGGGGCGGCAAGAGGCGCTCACCCTGTCCCGCCTGACCTCGGCACTCGTCCCCGAGACACGCATCGAAGCCGTTGCCGAGGAGGTCGTGGCGTCGCTGCGGGACCTCACCGGAGCCGGGACCGTGCGCCTGCTCGTCCCCGACGACAACGGCGTGCTCACGGCGGTGGGCGAGACCGGCCGGCGCATGTCGGCGATGAGCTTGGACGAAGGCGACATCGTGGTCTACGCGTGGGAGAACAGCACTGCGGTGGGACTGCCGCCGCCGCCGTCCGGGGAGCGCGTGGCGGGATGGCCCAAGTCGGTGCCGGTAGAGGAGGCCCTGCCGTCGGACCGCCGCCTCAACGAGATCGCGCTGCCTCTCGTGGGCACGGATCAGGCGCGCGAAGGCATCCTTTTCGTCGGGCGGCGCGAGCGCAACCGTCCGTACGACCCGGCGATGGCGAGCCGGCTCGTGCTCGTGGGCAGGCTCATCTCCGTGTTCATCGAGCGGCACCGGCTCCAGCAGGAGGCGGCCAGGGCTCAAGCGACCACCGAGGCCGAGCGGCTGCGCGCCAACCTCATGTCGTCGGTATCCCACGAACTCAAGACACCGCTCGCGTCGATAAGCGCCACCGTCTCCGGCCTCTTGGAGGAGCCGGACAGCGATTGCAGCCGCGTGCGGGCTGAGCTCGAGTCCGTGGACGAGGACGTGCGCAGGCTCAACAGCTCCATCAGCGATCTATTGGACCTCTCGCGCCTGGAGACGGACGAGTGGAGGTCCACCAAGGACTGGCACGACCTGAGCGACATCGTGGGCTCGGTGGTGGCCGACCTCAGGGACCGCGACCGCGCCCGCATCGTCATCGACGCGCCCGAGGAGCCGGTCCTCGCCTTCGTGGACTTCGTGCAGCTTTCTCGGGCCGTGTTCCACTTGGTGGAGAACGCGCTCGCGTACTCGCCCAGCGACCAGCGAGTCGTCGTCAAGGTGGATGACGACGGGGGGATCGCGCGCATAAGCGTCGCCGACCGCGGCCCCGGCGTCCCCGAGTACGAGCGCCAGCTCGTGTTCGAGAAGTTCTACCGCGGCGCCGCATCGGCGGCGGTCCCCCACGGCACCGGCCTGGGCCTGTCCATCGTCAGCGAGATAGTCGCGCGCCACGATGGGCGCCTCCGCGTGGAGAGCGTGCGGCCGAGAGGGGCACGATTCGTGCTAGAGTTGCCCGGGAGCAGGGACGATGCTTCCGTGACCCCCGTTGAAGAGGACGAGTGAACGACGTGACGGATAAGCAGACAGGCACCATCCTCGTCGTGGATGACGAGCCCCAACTTCGGCGTGCTCTCGAATCCGTCTTCGGCCAGCGCGGCTATGACGTGGTCCTGGCCGCCAGCGGCGAAGACGCGCTCGTGCGTGCCGCCGAGAGGGAACCCGATCTCATCGTGCTGGACCTGATGCTCCCGGGCATGTCCGGCATCGAGACGTGTCGCGCGATGCGCCGCATGACCGCGGCGCCCATCCTGATCCTCTCGGTCAAAGGTGCCGAGGAGGACAAGATCCGGGCGCTGGATGAAGGCGCCGACGACTACCTCCAAAAACCGTTCTCGACCGGTGAACTTCTGGCGCGCGTGCGCGCGCAGATCCGCCGAGGCGCCCACGGCGGGCCGCCGGCCCGGTCAAGTCCGGCGCTTTGACCGTGGACCTTGCCAAGCGCAAGGTGCTCATCGACGACAAGCAGGTGCGTCTCACGCGCACCGAGTTCGAGATCCTGGCCACACTCGTGGAGAACGCCGACCGGGTCGTGACCTCCAGGCAGCTGCTGGAAGAGGTCTGGGGACCCGAGCAGGCACAGGACACACAGGCGCTGCGGGTGCACCTGAGCCACCTGCGCCGCAAGATCGAGGAGCACCCCTCCACGCCTCGGTACATCGTGACCGAGCCGGGAGTCGGGTACCGGTTCGTCACCAGGTAGGCCCCCTGCCCGGGTCTCGTTCGAGCCGTTGGACACTCCCGATCGTGCTGGGTATACTCTCACGGCCAATCGCATATCGACCCAAGAGGGACCCCGCCCAGCGGGCGAGAACGGTCCCCACCTTGCGGCACCCGACGAGGTAGCCGTCTGGTACGAGGTTTCGCGGACCTGAGCGGTCCGGCGTTCGACGAGAACGCCGCCGTCCGGGCGTCCGTTTCCACGTCCCGGCCGACGCCAGTCGCCCGGGACGTAGTGTTTGTAAGAAGGCTAGCGGGCCGCAGCCGGGAAGGCGCGGCGCGAGTACGGAGGTGAACTGCCCATCAGCACGAGTGAGCCCCGCGTGAACGAGCGCATCACGGCGCCCCGCGTCCGTCTCATCGGCGAAGAGGGCGAGCAGCTCGGCATCTTCCACACGGCCGATGCCCAGCAGATCGCGCTCGACAAGGACCTTGACCTTGTGGAGGTGGCTCCCAACGGGGATCCGCCCGTGGCCCGGATCATGGACTACGGCAAGTTCAAGTACGAGGCGGCGATCAAGGCCAAGCAGGCGCGCAAGCACCAGGCCACGATCCAGATCAAAGAGATCAAGTTCCGGCCCAAGATCGACAAGCACGACTACGAGACCAAGAAGAAGCACGTGATGCGGTTCTTGGAGTCGGGCGCCAAGGTCAAGATCACGATCATGTTCCGCGGTCGTGAGATGGTGCACCCGGAGCGCGGACTGGAGCTGCTCGACCGGCTCGCCACGGACCTGAAGGACATGGCGACGATCGAGAACGAGCCCAAGCAGGAAGGCCGCAACGTCTTCATGCTCATCGCGCCCGTCAAGGTCGTGGAGAAGAAAGCCGACGAGGCCGACGAGGCCGCTGAGACGGAAGAAGCCGACGAAGCCGCCGAGTAGGCGAGCGAGTCGACGAGGATAGGAGAAGCGAATGCCCAAGATGAAGACGCACCGCGGTGCCGCCAAGCGCTTCAAGGCGACCGGCACCGGCAAGCTCAAGAGGGTCAAGGCGTATCACAGCCACATCCTCGAGCACAAAAGCCCCAAGCGTAAGCGCAACCTCGGCCAGAGCACCCTCGTGGACAAGGCCGATGCTCCCGTGCAGCGCAAGCTGCTCGGCATGTAAGCCCGTCCGCGAAGACCCCCGAGGAGTGACTGAGCTATGCCTCGAGTAAAGCGTGCCGTAACGGCCAAGAAGAAGCGCCGCACCGTCCTCGAGCGTGCGAAGGGCAACTACGGTTCCCATCGCGCGCATTACCGCAAGGCGAAGGAGACGGTGCAGCACGCGCTGCAGTACCAGTATCGCGACCGCCGCAACAAGAAGCGTGAGATCCGCCGCTTGTGGATCACCCGCATCAACGCCGGCGCCCGTCTGTCCGGCCTGAGCTACAGCCAGTTCATGCACGGCCTCAAGAAGGCCGATATCGAACTCGACCGCAAAGTGCTCTCCGACATGGCCATCCACGACCCTCAGGGCTTCGCCAAGCTCGTGGACGTGGCCAAGGCCGCCGTCGAGACCGCGGCTGCCGAGTAGCCGCCGGCACAGCGTTCGTACGATCGAGCCGAGGAGGGCGCCCCGCCCAAGGTACGGCCGACGATCGAAGCGACAACGGCCCGTCGCCCGCAAGGGTGGCGGGCCGTTGTCGCGTCCGCGCCGGCCTGCCGCCCCCGATGGTCTCGCTCGCGCTCGCCGCGGCTTCGGGCGGTCCTGAGCCGGTACTCACCGTGGGCCTTTGCAGGAGCGAAAGCGCAGGTCAGGGGCTTGCGGGGGCGGGAATTGCGGTATCATCCGAGGAACGTCGCGCCTGCGGGCGCGATGCGCACGGGTCCGGTCGCCGCAGGCCCCGTGCGCTCTTGCCGGGCGGCCGCTCCGAAAGGGATCGACGTGCCGCCCACCAACGCCTCCGAGTTCGACGTGCGTGAGCTGACCGGCCTGACCGCCGCCGAGGCCGCGGCCCGCCTCGCCACCGACGGTCCCAACGAGATCGCGAGCGCGCGCAAGCGCCCCTGGTGGAGGCTGGCCTGGGACGTCGTCCGGGAGCCCATGCTGCTCCTACTGCTGGGCGCCGGCGGCCTCTACCTGGTGATAGGTGACGCGCAAGAGGCGCTCATCCTTCTCACCTTCGTATTCGTGGTCATAGGCATCACGTTCTGGCAGGAGCGCAAGACCGAGAACGCGCTGGAGGCCCTGCGCGACCTGTCGAGCCCCCGAGCGCTCGTCGTGCGCGACGGGGAGCAGCGGCGCATCGCCGGCCGCGACGTAGTCCGCGGCGATATCGTCCTGCTTGCCGAGGGCGACCGCGTCCCTTCCGACGGGGTGCTCATCCACGCGATGTCGTTCTCGGTGGACGAGTCGCTGCTCACGGGTGAGTCGGTGCCGGTGCGCAAGCGGGCGACCACTCCCGACGCACCGATGGACACACCTGGCGGTGACGACACCTCGTCCGTGTTCTCAGCCACGCTGGCCGTCAAGGGTCAGGCGATCATGCTCGTGCGGGAGACCGGCTCCACCACGGAGCTGGGCAAGATCGGCGGCGCGCTGGCGGGGGTGGAGACCGAGCGCACACCGCTGCAGCACGAGGTCGATCGCCTCGTCCGCATCGTCGCGACCTTCGCGATAGCGTTGTGCGTCGCGCTCGTCGTGGGGTACGCCCTCACGCGCGGGCCGTCCGACCCCGCCAATTGGCTTCAAGGCTTGCTCGCGGGCATCACGCTCGCGATGGCGATGCTGCCCGAGGAGTTCCCCGTCGTCCTCACCGTGTTCCTGGCACTCGGAGCTTGGCGGATCTCGCGGGTGGGCGTCCTCACGCGCCGCATGCCGGCGATCGAGACCCTCGGCTCGGCGACCGTGTTGGCTACCGACAAGACCGGGACGCTCACGCAGAACCGGATGACGGTGCGCGAGCTCAGGCCGCTCGCGGACGGCACGTACACCATCGCCGACACGGACGACGCGCTGCCCGAGCCCATGCACGAGATCGTCGAGTACTCGATCCTCGCGAGTCCTGTGGACCCGTTCGACCCCATGGACACCGCGTTCAAGGAGCTCGGCACGAGGTACCTGGCCAACACGGAGCACGTGCACGCGGACTGGAGCCTAGTGCGCGAGTACCCGCTGTCCGAGCACCTGCTGGCGCTGTCGCACGTGTGGCGGTCGCGGCGCACGGGCGACGACTTCGTCATCGCCGCCAAGGGCGCCCCCGAGGCCATAGCCGACCTGTGTCACCTGTCCGAGGGTGAGTGCGCGTCGCTCGACGAGTCCGTGGCCCAGATGGCCGACGAAGGCTTGCGCGTGCTGGGCGTGGCCAAGGCGCACTTCCGCCACGACACCGAGCTGCCTGCCGAGCAGCATGACTTCGACTTCGAGTGCATGGGCCTCGTGGGGCTCGAGGACCCGGTTCGCGAAGGCGTCCCCGAAGCGGTCGCGAGCGCGCAAGCCGCCGGCGTGCGCGTGGTCATGATCACGGGCGACTATCCGGGCACCGCTCGTGCGGTCGCCGAGGCCGCCGGTCTGGCCGGCCGTGAGGTCATGACCGGCCCCGAGCTGGACGCGACCGGCGACGAGGACTTGGCCGCCCGCATCGCTGACCTCGACATCTTCGCCCGCGTGGTGCCCGAGCAGAAGCTGCGCATCGTGCGCGCGCTCAAGTCCGCCGGCGAGGTCGTGGCCATGACCGGCGACGGTGTCAACGACGCGCCGGCGCTCAAGTCGGCGCACATCGGGATCGCGATGGGGCAGCGGGGCACGGACGTTGCCCGCGAAGCCGCGGCGCTGGTGCTCACCGAGGACGACTTCTCGTCCATGGTGGGCTCGGTGCGCATGGGCCGGCGAATCTTCGACAACCTGCGCAAAGCCATGGCGTACATCCTCGCGGTGCACGTCCCCATCGCGCTCATGAGCATCCTGCCGGTGCTGCTCAAGCTCCCGCTCGTGCTCATGCCCATCCACATCGCGTTCCTGGAACTCATCATCGACCCCGCGTGCTCCATCGTCTTCGAGGCCGAGGATGAGGAGGGCGACGTCATGGACCGCCCGCCTCGGCCGGTGGGCACGCCGATGTTCTCGCGCAGCATGGTGCTGACCGCGCTCTTCCAGGGGTTCGTGGTGTTCCTGGCCGTGGCCGCCGTGTGGCTCTACGCCACCGCGCGTCAGCTGCCGGAGACGGACATCCGCACGATCACGTTCGTGACGCTCGTGCTCTCGAACATCGGGCTCATCCTGACCAATCTGTCGTGGTCCGAGACGATCGTCACGACCGTGCGCAAGCGCAACGTCGCGCTGTGGTGGACGGTGGGCGGCGCGGTCGTCTTCCTGGGCCTCATGCTCTATGTGCCGTTCCTGCGCGGGCTGTTCAGCTTCTCGCTCATGCACTGGCAGGACGTGGCGCTCGCCTTCGTCGTCGCGCTCGCGTCCATCCTGTGGTTCGAGGTCTTCAAGATCCTCCGCCGCACGTTCGGGTCGTCGCCGGCCGCGTAGCCGCCGCAAGCCCGCCCGCCTGCTCGTGCGCGCCCGTCGTCCGAGTCTCCCGCGCATCCAGGTGCCCGGTTCGACCACGGTCCGACCGCGGTGTGCCCCGGTTATCCATCGCCCGTCACGATGCTGCCGACCGGTCCGGGGCCCCGCCGGTCGCAAGGACGGCGGCTGCGCCCTCGTGGCGCTCGAACGGGAGGTAGCGGGATGCGCAAGGTGCTATGGGCCACGACGGTCACGATCGCGGCGGTGATGATGACGCTCGGCGCCGGGTTGACCGGCGCGTACTTCACGGGGCAGGCCAAAGTGGCGGAGAACGTGATCAAGGCTGGAACGGTGGCCGTCTCCGCCGAGCCCACTTCGGCGGCGCTCTCCATCCCATCCCTCGCGCCGGGGATGACGGTCGCCAAGACAGTGACGGTGGTCAACGACGGGACGCTGCCGTGTGAGGTGGTGGTGAGCGCAACGAAGTCCGCCGGCGTAACGGCGTTCTGGGACTCGCTGGCCACCACGGCGACCGCCAACGGCTCGCAGCTCTACGCGGGGCCGCTCTCGGCCCTCAAGACTGCTCCGGTGCGTCTTTCTCCCGGTCAGCGCGCCGATCTGGGGTTCGGACTGGGGGTCCCTGCCTCGGCGACGAACGACCTCGCGGGAGAGTACGCCAAGTTCACGCTCGTGGTCGACGCCGAGCAGGTGCAGTGAGGTGCGGGCGGTGCGCCCTGCCGCCCGGGTGGCCGGTGTGGCGGGCGCCTCGGTGCTCGGAGCGTGCTCGGTGGCATTGGCGGCGGGGCTGTTCGGGCTGGGAGTGATCGGGGGCGGGTCCATGCGGCCCGCCCTCCTGCCCGGGGACGTCATCGTGTTCGAGCGCCTGCCGGGCGCGATCCGGGCCGGGGACATCGTGGTGGTGCCACACCGGGGCTGGCCCGCCGGCATCGCTCACCGGGTCGTGAGCGTGGACCGCGTGGGCCGGCTTCGGACCCGGGGCGACGCCAACCCGAGCGTCGACCGCGACCCGGTGCCGAGGTCGCGCCTGACGGGCCGGGTGGTCGCGAGGCTCAGTCTCGGGCGTCTTCCGGTCATTGAGCGCGCATTCGCGTTGGCGACGGTCGAACCATAGAGGGTGTCGTGGCAACCCGGCGCCGTTCTATCCGGTGCGCCGTCGCCCATGCTGGCCCCAGTCGGGCCCCGCTGATACACTCGCCTTCCAATCGCACACAAGGCGATGACGGAGATGCGCCCGGCGCGACTGCGCCGAACCAGGGACCGAGACCCTTGGACTGGAAGGCCTCGGACGGCGGGCACGGGCGGTTCACTCCATCAGCCGCGAACTGAAAGCGCGAGCCCGCCGCGGCTGCGCGAGTAGGGGACCCGGGCGCCCTCCGATATCGGGGCACATGGGCCGGCTGAGTCCGGCCCGCCGTGAGGCCGCACCGGGCCGCACGGCACGAGCGGCCCGCGCACGCGCGGGCAAGCAGGGTGGTACCGCGGAGGCCGGCCTTCGTCCCAGCGACCGACGAGCTGTGACGAGGAGCCGGCTTCTTCTTGTCGGGGTATGGGAGACACGCAACCGCGCACTGGAGGGACCCGTGAGCGAGACCACCGACCGCCTCGAGGCGATGCTGGAGCGCAGCACCGCCGCAGCCCGCGAGGCGTCCAGCCTCGGCGAGCTCGAGAACGTGCGCCTGGCGTACCTAGGCAAGAAGGGCGAGCTCACGGAGATCCTCAAGGGTCTAGGCTCGCTTCCGGCCGCCGATCGCCCCGCGGTGGGCAAGGCGGCCAACGAGGTGCGCATGGCCCTGGAAGCAGCGATCGCGCAGCGATCCTCGGCACTGTCCGCGGACGCTCTGGCCGCGCGGCTGACCGCCGAGGCCATCGACGTCACGCTGCCGGGCCGCCGCCGCGCGCCCGGCCACCAGCACATCATCTCGCAGATCCTCGATCAGACCATCGACATCTTCACCGGCATCGGCTACCAGCTGGCCGAGGGCCCCGAGGTGGAGCTCGACTACTACAACTTCACCGCGCTCAACACGCCGCCGGACCATCCGGCGCGCAGCCTTCAGGACACGTTCTACGTCAAGGACCTCTCCGGCGCGGTGGCCGCGGTCACCGGTGAGTCCGAGGTGCAGCTTCGTCCCCACACGAGCCCGGTGCAGGTGCGGGTGATGGAGTCGCAGGAGCCGCCCATCTACTCGCTCATGCCGGGCCGCGTGTATCGGCGCGACGTAGCCGATCCCAGCCACCTGCCCATGTTCACGCAGATCGAGGGCCTCGTGATAGACGAGGGCATCACCTTCGGCGACCTGAAGGGCACGCTCGAGTACTTCGTGCGCGAGATGTTCGGCCCCGATCGCCGCGTGCGCCTGCGCCCGCACTTCTTCCCGTTCACGGAGCCATCCGCCGAGGTGGATGTGAGCTGCGGCCTGTGCGGCGGACAGGGATGCCGGTTCTGCTCCGGTGAGGGCTGGCTGGAGATCCTGGGCTGCGGCATGGTCGACCCGGCGGTGCTCACGATGTCGGGCGTGGATCCGGAGCGATACTCGGGTTTCGCCTTCGGCATGGGCGCCGAACGCATCGTGGCGCTCAAGTACGGCGTGCCCGACCTGCGGCTGTTCATCGACGGGGACATGCGGTTCCTGTCGCAGTTCTAGCCCGCCGACCCTACCGACCTCAACGCGGCCCCAGGCCCGTTCCCGAAAGGACCGACCGATGCGCGTACCTATGGAGTGGCTCAGAGAGCTCGTGACCGTGGACCTGCCCGTCCCGGAGCTCACCGACCGCATGGACATGACCGGCACCAAGGTCGAGGCCGTGGAGGTCGTGGGCGAGGCGCTGGACAAGGTGGTCGTGGGCCAGGTGATGGAGAAGAAGCCGCACCCCGAGGCCGACAAGCTCTCGTACTGCAAGGTGGAAGTGGGCGGCCCCGAGCTACTGAACATCGTCTGCGGAGCCCAGAACTTCAAGGAGCTCGACAAGGTACCCACGGCGCTCGTGGGCGCGGTGCTCCCCGGCGGGGTGGAGATCAAGCGCGCCAAGCTGCGCGGTCTCGTGTCCGAGGGCATGCTGTGCTCCGCGCGGGAACTCGGAGTCGGGGGCGATGCCGAGGGCCTCATGATCCTGCCCAAGGACGCGCCGGTGGGCATGTCCTTCGCCGAGTACGAGGGACTCGCGGACACCGTGTTGGATCTCGAGATCACCCCCAACCGGCCCGACTGCCTCTCCATCGAGGGCGTGGCGCGCGAAGTGGGAGCGATCCTGGGCGAGAGCGCCGTCATGCCTCGGCGGGTACCGGACGAATCGGGCGTGCCGGCGGATGAGGCCGTGTCGGTGACCATCGCGCAGCCGCAGCTGGCGCCGCGTTACACGGCTCGCGTCATCCGCGACGTGAAGGTGGGCCCGTCGCCCGCGTGGCTCGTGCGCCGGCTGCACGGCGGCCGGCGCCCGGCCCATCAACAACGTCGTGGACGTCACCAACTACGTGCTGTTCCTGCTGGGCCAGCCGCTCCACGCGTTCGACCTGCGCACGCTGGGAGTGGACGGCGGCAAGACGGCCATCACCGTGCGCCACGCCGCGGCGGGCGAGAAGCTCACGACGCTGGACGGTCAGGAGCGCACGCTCACAGAGGACATGATCGTGATCGCCGACCCGGCGGGGCCCGTGGCGCTGGCCGGTGTCATGGGCGGCGAGGACACCGAGGTGTCGGACACCACGGTGGACGTGCTGCTCGAGTCGGCGTCGTTCGACCCCGCTTCGATCAGCCGCACGAGCCGCAACCTGGGCCTCATCTCGGAAGCCTCGTTCCGCTTCGAGAAGCGCGTGGACCCCGCAGGGTGCATCGACGCGGCGGACTATGCGGCCGCGCTCATCGCCGACCTGTCCGGCGGCACCGTCGCGCCGGGGGTCGTGGACGAGTATCCGCTCCCCGCCGAGCCCCACACGCTCACGTTGCGTGCCGTGCGCGCCGACGCCCTCCTGGGCACCTCGCTGGGCCGCGACGAGATGGGAGCGCTGCTCGGGCGCCTGGGCCTGGCCAACGAGCGCTCCGCGCAAGACGACCTCGTCGTGACGGTCCCCACGTGGCGGCCCGACCTCGAGCGCGAGGTGGACCTCATCGAGGAGATCGCGCGCCTTTCGGGCATGGAGAACGTCCCGTCCACGCTCCCGGGCGGCCGGGGCCGCATCGGTGGCCTATCTCCTCGGCAGCGGTTGGAGCGCCGCATAGGCGAGATCCTGCGCGCGGCCGGGCTCTCCGAGAGCATCGGCCTGGCGTTCGCCGATCCCGCCGAGGCTGAGACGTGGCCGCTCGAAGAGGGCGACCGCCTCGTCGAGCTCGTGAACCCGCTCACGGACGAGCTCGCGGTGATGCGCTGGGCTCTCGCGCCTCGGCTCCTGCGCCAGGTCGCGGACAACCAGCGCCACGGCGTGTCCGACGTGCACCTGTACGAGATCGCAGCCACCTTCATCGGTGCCGAGGGCCGCAAGCAGCCCAAGGAGCGCTGGCACATCGGCGCTGTCCTCGCCGGCTCGTGGGCGGCTCCCACGTGGAGCGAGCCGGGCCATACCCTGGACTTCTTCGACGGCAAGGGCGTGCTCGAGACGCTCTTCGAGTCGCTGGGCGTCACGCGCTGGAAGCTGGCGGCGGCGGAGCATCCGTGGCTGCAGCCCGGGCGGTCCGCCCAGGTATCGCTGGGCGGCGAGCCGATAGGCTGGATAGGCGAGGTGCACCCCAAGGTGCTCTCGCGCCTCGAGGCCGCGGGGCCGGTGACGCTCATAGAGGTCGATCTGGCGTCCATCGTGCGCGCCGCGCTCGCGGTGCAGCGGGGCTACGAGGAGATAGGCCGGTTCCCGGGAGCGCTACGCGACGTCGCGCTCGTAGTCGACGAATCGGTCACCGCCGAGCGCGTGCAACAGGCCATAGGCTCGGCGGGCGGGAAGCTTCTGGACTCATCGCGGCTCTTCGACGTCTACCGCGGCGAAGGCGTGCCCCCGGGCAAGAAGAGCCTCGCCTTCGCGCTCGTGTACCGCGTGGCCGATCGGACCCTCTCCGACGACGAGGTCAGCGCCGCGCACGACAAGCTCGTGCGCAAGGTAACCGGCGCCGTGGGTGGCGAACTTCGAGGTTAGACGCATAATGGGATGCAGGAGCCGACCATCGTTTTGGATGCTCAAGTGAACACTATGCGCGTTTACTGCATCTTTATTGACGCATATACGTAAGAACACGTAGAATTCCTCGACACATGCTGCAGCAGGCGGCGCGACCCCACGCGGGCGCGGGCGCCGCACGTGACGAGGAGGACGAACGACATGCGGGATGCGGTGATCATCGGTGCGGCCGGCTATACCGGCGCCGAGCTCATGCGCCTCGTGGCCGGCCACCCGGAGCTCAGGCTCGTCGAGGTGACCTCGGCAGCGGATGCCGGACGGCGTGTCGACGACCTGTATCCCGCCCTGACCGGCGTGGATCTCCACCTTCACCGACCCCGATCGCGCGCGCCGGCTCGGCGATGCCGCCGTCGCGTTCCTCGCCGTGCCGCACACCGCCGCCGCAGCGCTCGCACCGGGGCTCCTCGATGCGGGGGTGACCGTGGTGGACCTGTCCGCGGACTTCCGGCTCTCCGATCGCGCGGTCTACGAGGAGTGGTACGAGGTCACGCACCCGACCCCGCACCTCTTGGCCCAGGCCGTCTACGGGCTTCCGGAGCTGGGCGCGCGGGAAGCCGTGGCCGGCGCGACGCTCGTCGCGTGTCCCGGCTGCTATCCCACCGCCACGCTGCTAGCGGCGGTCCCCGCGATCATGGCCGGACTCACCGTCCCGGGCTCGCGGGTGATCGCCGACGCCAAGTCGGGGGTCTCCGGCGCGGGCCGCACTGCCACCGCCACCACGCACTTCTGCTCCGCCGACGAGGCCGTTTCGGCCTACAAGGTGGCGGCGCATCGGCATATCCCGGAGATCGCCGAGCAGCTCGCCGCCGCCGCCGGCGCCCCCGTGCCGCTTACGTTCGCGCCGCACCTGGTCCCCATGGACCGGGGCCTCCTCTCCACGGTGTACCTCGACGCCGCGCTCGGCGTGACGGCCGATGCCCTGCACGACGCCTACCTCGCCGCCTACGAAGGCGAGCCGTTCGTGCGCGTCCACGACCTGGGCCGCTGGCCCTCCACTGCCGAGGTCCGGGGCAGCAACCGTGCGCACCTGGGCATGACCGTGGACTCGGCGGCCGGGACCATCGTGGTCGCTTGCGCGATCGACAACCTCGGCAAGGGGGCGGCCGGGCAGGCCGTGCAGTGCGCGAACATCGCGCTGGGCATCGACGAGACCGCCGGCCTCACGTGGCCGGCTCCGGTGGTGTAGCGCCGTGGCGAGCGAAGAGATCATCCTCACCCCCGCCGAAGGCGGCGTCACCGCGCCGGCGGGCTTCCGGGCCGCGGGCGTCGCGGCGGGGATCCGCAAGTCCGGGCGCTCCGACGTCGCGCTTCTCGCGGCCGACGTGCCATGCGCGGCGGCCGGCGTGTTCACCCGCAACAAGGTCGCGGCAGCGCCCGTGACGCTCACTCGGCAAGCCGTCGCGGACGGCACGCTCCAGGCCGTGGCGGTCAACGCCGGCAATGCCAACGCGTGCACCGGCGCGCAGGGGATGGCCGACGCGGCCGCGATGGCTGCGTCCACGGCTCAGACCCTCGGGATCGACGCGGCGCTCGTGGGCGTGTGCTCCACGGGCGTGATCGGCGTGCCACTGCCTTTGGAGCTCGTGCAAGCGGGGGTCGCCGCCGCGGCGCTCCAGCTTTCTGCCGAGGGGGGCGCCTTTGCCGCCGAGGCGATCATGACCACCGACACGTTCGCCAAGGAGGCGGCGGTCACGGTGCGTGCCCAAGGGGTCACCTACACGGTGGGCGGGATGGCCAAGGGCAGCGGCATGATCAAGCCGGACATGGCCACGATGCTCGGGTTCCTCACCACGGACGCTCAGCTCACGCCCGCCGCGTGCGACGCGGCCCTGCGCATGGCCTGCGACGTCTCCTTCAACCGCGTCACCGTGGACGGCGACACGTCCACCAACGACAGCGTCGTGCTCATGGCGAGCGGCCTTGCGGGCGGCGAGCCCATCGACGTGTGCGACGCGCGCTTCGCGCCGTTGGCCGCGGCCGTGGAGCGGGTGGCCACGGAGCTGGCCCGGATGATCGCGCGCGACGGCGAGGGCGCGACCACCCTCGTGACCGTGAACGTGCGGGGCGCCGCAAGCGACGAGGACGCCCGGCTGGCGGCCTTCACGATCGCGGAATCGCCGCTGGTGAAGACCGCGGTCTTTGGCCGCGACCCCAACTGGGGTAGGGTCGCCATGGCGGCGGGGAGAGTCGGGGGCCCAGCTGGACCAGGCCAAGCTGGAGATCCGGCTCGCCGGCATCCTCGCGTGCGAGGACGGCGGCGCCGTGGACTTCGACGAGGGGGCCGCTTCCGCGGCGATGGACGCTGCGGAGATCGACATCGACGTGGACCTGCACCTCGGCACGGGAGAAGCCACCGTGTGGACGTGCGACCTCTCTTACGACTACGTACGTATCAATGCCGAGTACCGCACCTGAACGTAACCCGACAACGGATCCTGCATCGACGCAGGCGCTAGAGAAACGGACCAGCATGGAACAGATGCTCCTCAACAAGGCGGAGACCCTCACAGAAGCGCTCCCGTGGATCAAGTCGCTGTACGGGCGCACCGTCGTCATCAAGTACGGCGGCGCGGCGATGAGCGACCCCACGCTGCGCGACCAGGTCGCCAGCGACGTGGTGCTCATGAAGCTGGTGGGGATGAACCCGGTCGTCGTGCACGGCGGGGGGCCGGAGATCACCGGCTTCATGGAGCGCCTGAACCTCGAGGTGCGCTTCCACCAGGGTCTGCGGGTGACCACGCCCGAGGCGATGGAAGTCGTCAAGATGGTGCTCATCGGCAAGATCAACAAGGAGCTCGTCGCTGCGATCAACGAGCACGGCCGCATGGCTGTGGGCGTCGCGGGCGACGACGGCAACATGATCGTGGCCACGCAGAAGGACCCGATGCTCGGGAGGGTCGGCGAGGTCAAGGAGATCAACACCGTGGTGCTCCACAACCTCATCGAGGACGGTTTCATCCCCGTGGTGGCCAGCGTGGCCGCGGGCGACGACGGCGGCAGCTTCAACGTGAACGCCGACACGGTCGCGGGCGACCTGGCCGGAGCCCTCAAGGCCGCGAAGGTCATCTTCCTCACCGACGTGAACGGCCTGTACCGCGACTTCTCCGACAAGACGTCGCTCATCAGCCGGCTCTCCCTGGCCGAGGCCGAGGAGCTCATAGGCGCCGACGCGCTCTCGGCAGGGATGATCCCGAAGATCGCCGGCTGCGCCCGGGCCCTGCGCGGCGGGGTCGAGCGCGCCCACATCCTGAACGGCACGGTCCCGCACGCGCTGCTGCTCGAGGTCTACACCAACGAGGGCGTCGGGACCATGATCACCGAGTCGGGCGGGGAGAGCCTCCCCGCGATCGGCCACGACCCCGGGAGCGTGTACTGGTGAGCGGCGGGACGGAGCTCGCGCGGATAGCGCAGCTGGACTTCGACTATCACCTGGGCACGTATGCCCGCAAGGGTGTGCTCTTCGTGAAGGGCGCCGGGATGCGGCTCATCGACGACGAGGGTCGCGAGTACCTGGACTTCATCGCCGGAATCGGCTCGGTGAACCTGGGCCACGCGCACCCTGCGGTGGCCGACGCGGTCGACGCCCAGATGCGCAAGCTCGTGCAGGTCAGCAACTTGTACTACGTGGAGCACCGCGACGAGCTCGCCGAGCGGCTGGTCGGGCTCGCCGGCGGGGGCTACAAGGCGTTCCTGTGCAACTCGGGGACCGAGGCCGCCGAGGGCGCCATCAAGGTCGCCCGCGCGTGGGGCTCGAGCACCAAAGGGCCCAAGTCCACGACCATCGTGGCTGCGCTCCGGGGCTTCCACGGGCGCACGCTGGGCGCGCTGGCCGCCACCGGACAGCCGGGCAAGAAGGCCAAGTTCCAGCCGCTGCCCGCCGGTTTCACGCACGTCCCGTTCGACGACGTCGCTGCTCTCGAGGCGGCGATGACCGACGACGTGTGCGCGATCATGCTCGAGCCCGTGCAGGGCGAGGGCGGCGTGTATCCCGCGTCGCCCGGGTACCTGGCCAAGGCAGCCGAGATCGCGCACTCGCACGGCGCGCTGCTCATCCTGGACGAGGTGCAGACCGGCTTCTACCGGACCGGCCCGGCGTTCGCGTACGAGACCGACGGCGCGAAGCCCGACGTCATGTGCTTGGCCAAGTCGCTCGCCAACGGCCTTCCCGCCGGGGCGGTGCTCGTGGCCGACTCGGTCGCCGGCGTCATGGAGCCCGGTGACCACGGCTCCACCTTCGGCGGCGGCCCGGTGATCGCGGCGGCGGCGCTCGCCACGATCGATGCGCTGCAGGCGGCCGACCTCGGCACGAACGCGGAGCTCGTGGGGGCGCACAGCCGCCGGGCGCTCAGCGGGCTGGGCTCGCGCCACCCGGGCCTCGTGGCCGAGGTCCGCGGACGCGGCCTCATGAACGCCGTCGAGTTCACCGCGCCCATCGCGGCGCTCGTCGCGCAGCACGGCCTGGACCGGGGCCTCGTGCTCAACAACACGAGCGCCTACACCCTTCGCTTCCTGCCGCCGCTCGTATGCGACACTGCGGCGGTGGACATGCTCGTGGGCAAGCTCGACACGATCCTGGAGGAACCGGAGGTCGCGGCTGCCGTCCAGGCGCACTTCGGCTCGGCCGAGGCCAGGGCCGCGGCCGGCATGCGCGCCGCGAACACGATCCAGCACGCACCCGGGGAGGGGATGGACCTATGACGACTCTCGCAGGTCGCGACCTGCTGACGATGGGCGACTGGACCTCTGCCGAGGTCGCCATGTGCATCGACAGGGCCATGGCCCTCAAGCGCTCGTGGGCGCAGCCCGGGGCGCTCGTGCCCACGCCCATGGAGCGCCGGTCGGCCGCCATCATCCTGCGCAAGCCGTCGCTGCGCACGCGGGTGTCCTTCGAGCTCGCCGTCCACCAGCTGGGCGGTTACCCGGTGCTGCTGGGCGGCAAGGACGACGCCTTCTCACGCAACGAGACCCTCGAGGACACCGTGCACGTGATCGAGCGCTACGTGGACGCCATCATCCTGCGGACCTTCGAGCAGTCCGAGCTCGAGCGCGTCGCCGAGGTCTCCCGCGTGCCCGTGATCAACGCGCTCACCGACGACTACCATCCGTGTCAGGTCTTCGCGGACCTGCTCACCATCCGGGAGCACAAAGGCCCCCTCGAGGGCCTCAAGATGGCGTGGCTGGGAGACGGCAACAACATGCTCAACTCCCTCATGATCGGCTGCGCACATACAGGCATGCACCTGCGCGCCGCGTACCCCGAGGGCTTCGAGCCGCTCGACGGCGCCCGAGACAAGGCCATCAAGTTGGCGGGGGCCACCGGCGCCACCATCGAGCTGGGCAACGACCCGGCCTGGGCCGTGGAGGGCGCCGACGTGATCGTGACCGACACGTGGGCTTCCATGGGCCAGGAGCACGAGCACGAGACGCGCTTCTCCGCGCTCGAGCCGTTCCGGGTGACACCTCAGCTCGTGGAGGGTGCGGCCCCCGGCTTCATCTTCCTGCACTGTTTGCCGGCACATCGTGGCGAGGAGGTCGTGGACGAAGTGATAGACGCTGCTTGCTCGGTCGTGTTCGACGAAGCCGAGAACCGCCTTCATGCGCAGAAGGCCGTCCTGAGCCTGGTGATGGAGCGATGACGATCAGGAAGCGCCGAGAGCGCCAAGAAGCGATCCGCCGCATCGTACGCCGCGAGCACGTTCGCACCCAACGCGATCTCGTGGAGCACCTGAGGGCCCTCGGCTACCCTTGCACCCAGGCCACCGTGAGCCGCGACATCACTGAGCTGGACCTGCGCAAGCTCTCGGAGGGCTACTACGTCCTGTCCGAGGACCTGCACCTCCAGCGGATGGTGGGCGACCTGGTGGACGAGGTCATCGCGACCGACCGGTTCGTCATCGTGAAGGCCTCCAGCGGCACGGCGCCCGGCGTGGCCGCCGCCTTGGACGCGGCCGATCGCGACGAGATCTTGGGCAGCATCGCCGGCGACGACACGATCCTGGCCATCGCCCGCACCGAGGCCGACGCCAAGATCATCGCCGACTACCTGGCGCGTTTCCGCTCCAAGCGCTGAGCCGCCCTCGGCCCGCGCAGGGCGGGACCCGTGGCACCACACGACCGACACACCCCGACTGGGACGACGCGAAAGGAACCTCGCCCGATGGCACAGGAAAGAGACAAGTGTCTGCTCGCATACTCCGGTGGACTGGACACCTCGGTGGCCATCCAGTGGCTCAAGGAGCACAAGAACGTCGACGTCATCGCGCTCGTCGTGGACGTGGGGCAGGAACGACAGGACTTGGAGTTCGTGCGCCAGAAGGCGCTGGGCATAGGCGCGGTGGAGTCGGTGTGCAAGGACGTGCGCGAGGAGTACGTGGAGGAGTTCCTGGCCAAGGCACTGCGGGCCAACGCTCTCTACGAGAACAAGTATCCGCTGCTCTCGGCCATGTCCCGGCCCATCATCGTGAAGCATCTCGTTGAGGAGGCGCACCGGTTCCGCGCCAAGTACATCGCCCACGGCTGCACCGGCAAGGGTAACGACCAGGTGCGTTTCGAGGTCGGCATCGCGGCGCTCGACCCGGACCTCGAGGTGCTGGCGCCCGTGCGGGAGTGGGACCTCAAGACGCGCGAGCAGGAGATGGAGTACGCGGCCAAGTGCGGCATCCCCGTGCCCACGACCAAGGCCTCGCCGTACTCGATCGACGACAACCTGTGGGGCCGGGCCGTCGAGTGCGGCGTGCTCGAGGACCCGTGGGTGGAGCCGCCCTCGGACATCTACACGCTCACCAGCGACGCGCGCGGCGAGGAGTGCGGCGAGCCCGAGTACGTGGAGATCAGCTTCGAGCAGGGGCTGCCAGTGGCGCTCGACGGCGAGGTGGCCACGTTCCACGAGATCATCAACGCCATGAACGACCTGGCCGGCAAGCACGGCTTCGGCCGGATCGACATGATCGAGAACCGGCTCATCGGCGTGAAGTCGCGCGAGATCTACGAGGTTCCGGGCGCGCTCACGCTCATCCAGGCGCACAAGGCGCTCGAGGACCTGTGCCTGGAGCGCGAGGTGTTGCACTACAAGCTGGGCGTGGAGCAGAAGTGGGCCGAGCTGGTCTACAACGGCCAGTGGTTCTCGCCGCTCAAGGAGGCGCTGGACGGCTTCGTGGACACCACACAGAAGCTCGTCACCGGTGACATACGCCTGCGCTTCTACAAGGGCTCGTGCGTGGTCGTGGGCCGGCGCTCGCCGTACTCGCTGTACGACTACAACCTGGCCACGTACGACGCGGCCGACACGTTCGACCACAGCTCGGCACGGGGATTCATCGATCTGTGGGGCCTGCCCACGCGAGTGTGGGCACGTCAGCGGCGCAAGGTGGGCAAAGAGGGCGAAGTGTAGGTGCCGGACCCCGATCCTGCCGAGGTCGCCGGTTCGCTTCGCCGTTTCCTGCCCTTGGTCCTGCTGGGCGGCGCCGTCCTGTTCTGGGGCACGAGCTTCGCCGCGATCAAGATCGCGCTGGCGAGCTTCACGCCCATGACCGCGATGTGGTTGCGGATGGCCGTGGCCACCGTCGCGTTCCTGCCGTTCTGGTGGCGCGTCCCTCGGCCGCGGTACCGCAAGGGCGACTGGAAGCTCCTGGCCCTCGCGGCGCTGTGCATCCCGTGCCTCTACTACACGTTCGAGGGCTTCGCCGTTCAGCAGACGACGTCCAGCCAGGCGGGCGTCATCTCGGCGGTGGTGCCGCTGCTCGTCGCCGGCGGCGCGTGGGTCGTGTTCCGCGAGCGCCTGAACTGGCAGGGCGCGGTCGCCATCGGCCTGTCTCTGGCTGGCGTGGCCGTGCTGTCGTTCGCGGGGAGCGCGGCCGAGTCCGCGCCCAACCCGGCGCTCGGCAACATGCTCGAGCTTCTCGCGATGGTGGCCGCCGCCGCGTCGATGCTCACGATCAAGCACCTGAGCACCCGCTACGACCCGTGGTGGCTCACCGGAATGCAGGCCGCGGTGGGCGCCGTCTTCTTCCTGCCGCTGGCGCTGCAGTCCGACCCGCGCACGTGGTTGGCCGCACCGGTCGCCGCTTGGGTGAGCGTGCTGTATCTGGGCGTCGCGGTGAGTCTGGGCGCCTTCGGCCTGTACAACTCGGCTCTCAGGGCCCTTCCCGCCAGCCGCGCCGCGCTGTCGATCAACCTCATCCCGGCGGTCGCGCTGCTCACGGGGTGGGTCGCGCTGGGCGAGACCCTCAACTGGATCCAGCTGGCGGCGTGCGTCGTCGTGATCGGCGCCGTCGTGTTCGGCGAGCTAGGCGGTGCCGAGGAGGAGCCCACCGCCGACGAGGCGGCCGTGGCGGTGCGCGAGACCCCGTAGCGCCCGGCCGCCCGGCGCCGGTGTCACTGCCGTCTGCTATCCTCGGCAGAACGTTCGACCTGCGCTTTTGGAGAGTGAGAGGGCATCATGAGCGCTGACGCCAAGACCCCCTGGGGAGGCCGCTTCGAGGGCTCGCCGGACGAGTTCGTGCTCGAGTTCGGCGCGTCGCTGCCGGTGGACAAGGCGCTGTGGGCGCAGGACATCGCCGGCTCGGTCGCGCACGTGCGCATGCTCGCGCGCCAGGGCGTCATCCCCGCGCCCGACGCCGTCGCGATCGAGGACGGCTTGGCCGTCGTGCGCGCGGACCTGGAGTCCGGCGCGTTCGTCTTCGACAACGCCGACGAGGACATCCACATGGCCGTGGAGCGGGCGCTGCGCGAGAAGATCGGCGCTGTCGCCGGCAAGCTGCACACCGCGCGCAGCCGCAACGACCAGGTCGCGCTCGACGCGCGCCTGTGGGCCAAAGAGGCGGCCGTCAGCCTGGCCGAGGGCACGCTCGCGATGCAGCGCACCCTCGTGGAGCTGGCGCAGGAGCATCTCGACACCGGGACCGTCATGCCCGGATACACCCACCTGCAGAAGGCTCAGCCCATCCTGTTCTCGCACCATCTGCTGGCGTACTTCTGGATGCTCGGCCGCGACGTCACGCGCGTGCGTCACGCATACGAGGCCGCCGACATCCTGCCCCTGGGAAGCGCCGCGCTCGCCGGCACCACATATCCGCTGGACCGGCGCTCGGTGGCGCTGGACCTCGGCTTCACCGACGTCACGCCCAACTCGCTTGACTCCGTCTCCGACCGGGACTTCCTGCTGGACCTCACGTACGCCTGCGCGGTCGCCATGCAGCACCTCTCCCGCCTGGCCGAGGAGCTCATCCTGTGGTCGTCCGACGAGTTCGGGTTCGTGACCATGGACGATGCCTACTCCACCGGCAGCTCGATCATGCCGCAGAAGAAGAACCCCGACGTCGCCGAGCTAGTGCGCGGCAAGACGGGGCGCGTCTACGGCGACCTGATGGGCCTGCTCACCGTGATGAAGGGCCTGCCGCTCGCCTACGACAAGGACATGCAGGAGGACAAGGAGGGCGTGTTCGACGCGGTGACCACGCTCGCCGCCTGCCTCCACGCGACCGAGGGCATGGTGCGCACGATGCGCGTGAACGCCGACCGCATGCGCGCGGGCGCGGCCGGCGGCTTCATGGCCGCCACCGACCTCGCGGACTACCTCGTGGGCCAGGGCGTCCCGTTCCGCGACGCGCACGAGATCGTGGGTCGGCTCGTGCTCGTCTCCGAGAAGAGCGGGACCACGCTGCAGGACCTCTCCCTCGAGGACCTGCAGGCGGCGAGCCCGGCGTTCGGCCCCGACGCGCTCGATGCCGTGGACATCGACCAAGTCGTTCGCCGGCGCACGACCGAGGGCGGCACCGGGCACGACGCCGTGCGTGAGCAGCTCGCGCGGGCGCGCGAGGAGCTCAGCGCCGACACCGCGTGGCTGGAGGCGCTCGCCTAGGAGTCGCGTGACGCCCCGCCGCTAGGCTCACTGCCGGCGCGCGTCCACTCGCCGACTGCCGCCGTCAGCGCCGGGCGCCCAACCGTCGAACCGCGTCGGCGGCATCCCACATCGTCTTCTCATCGACGTTGAAGCCTTCGATCACGGCGGTCGCGTCCGGCAGCTGCACGTAAACGGTGTCTCGCGTGACCATCTGCCACCCCGGCGCCATCCCGCTCGCCTGAAGTGGGCCATCACCCGACCAGAATGCACCGCCCGCGTAGCCGAGGTACCCGCGCTTGAGAACCACCGCTCGCCCTCCAGATACCGTTCGTGTCGCGACGGTACCGGCCGGAGCGACGTTGCCGACCGCCTCCGCGATCCGCGATACATCCATGGGCACGTAGCTCGTGATCCTCAAGGTCCTGAGGGCGGGGCCGCTGTAGCCCAACATGACGTGAGTGGCGTCCACGCTGCCGAGCGGGCCGTCGCCGTAGTCGGGCGGATAGGTCGGCCGGCGCATGCCTCGGAACAGGGCGCCGTTCGAGGGGAACGTCCCGTGACGTGCCTCGACCAGCGGCTGACCCGTGAGCACATAAGAGCGCCATCTGGTGCCAAGATCGTAGATCGGAGGATCGGTTTGGGCCGCCGCTTCGCCCGGGGCCAGATGCCGGTTGACCGTGTACGGTATCCCGGCCGGCACGTCCGTGGAGAAGGCCCCGGCCGGGACCTTCGCTCCCGCGACGACCTCGGCCACGAGGTACTTGAGAGCATGACGCGCGAACACGCGGCGCTTGCCGTTGACCAGCTGCCACTGCGAGTCTATCCCGCTGACCGGCATCCAGTCCGCCCGGCGCACGCGGACCGTCATCGTTCGGCCCTCCCGACCTCCGGGGCCGGTCTGATCCAGCGTGACCGTCGTGGTCGTCGCATCGGGCGATGCAGTCGCTGTGCGAGCCAGCCGTCGATACACGTCAACATCGCCGGTGACGAGCGGGTCGTACTCCATTGCCGAGGCCGGGCTGAGCCTGATGGCGTCTGCGACCGACGCGGTCAGGATCGGCGGCGCATCCGAGGTCTTGGGCGGCGCGAAGATCGTCGTCATCACGCCGTCGGCCGTCACGAAATGCTCCGTGGAGCCCAGTGGGTCGCCTGACACGGGCGCCGCGCTTCGCCAAGCACCGCCGCCGACTCGGATCCACAGCACGCCGGTCTGCGTGCCCCGCCACCAAGTTCCGTCGGGACCTTGTGGAGGCGGATCTGGCGCGAGGCCAGTAGTCACCACGACGATGTGGATCGCCGGCGCCGGCGCTGACGAAGGCGAGGCGCTGGTGCTCACGCGGTGGGCGCAGCCGCACGGGATGATCGCGAGTGCGAGCAGGGTCGCGGCGAGAAGCGGTCTCACGGCTCGATGTGGCACGCGGCTACTTCCCGCTCGTAGGTGCGAGTGCCGCCGCGGCGGCGAGCCCGCCCGACATCATCACAAGGGCCGCGACCGTCGCTATCGGTACGCTCACAGGTCGCATCGCGCGATCCTCCCATTCGAGACGGGACCTCTCTTTGACAGGGACGGCGCCCGGAGTGTTCGCCGCAGGCGACGCAATCCTAGTGCCACCTCGGACGGCTTGCCTCGGGTAAGCTCCTCCCATGCCCGATTACGACAATCACGCCGTCGCGGCGATCCTCGATCGCATGGCCGATCTCATGGAGCTCAGCGGCGAGGACAAGTTCCGTTTCCTCGCGTACCGCAAGGCGGCGCACGCTCTGCGCGGCTGGCCGCACCCCGTTGCCGAGGCCGTGGCGCAGGGCACCCTCACCGACATCCCGGGGGTCGGCGCCAAGATGGCGGCGCACGTGGACTCCATCTTCGAGAGCGGGACGTTCCCGGAGTACGAGGAGTTCCGCGCCCGCTTTCCTACGGGCCTCACCGAGGTGATGGCGGTGTCCGGCGTGGGCCCCAAACGTGCGGCGCAGCTGCACGAGGCGCTGGGCGTCGACGACCTCGACGGCTTGGAGGAGGCCCTGGCGCAGGGCCGCGTCGCCGCCCTGCGTGGCTTCGGCGCCAAATCGGCGGAGTCCATCCAGGCCGGTATCGAGGCGTATCGGCGCCACCACGAACGCATCCTGCTGTCCGAGGCCGTCCCGCTCGCCGGCCGCCTCGTGGCCGAGCTGCTGGCCACCGGCAAGGTCCTCAAGGCGGAGCCGGCCGGCTCGCTGCGAAGGCGCAAGGAGACCATCGGCGACATAGACATCGTGACGGCGAGCGACGACCCGGCGGCGGTCATGGAGGCCGTCCGATCGCTGCCCAGCGTCACCCGCGTCGTGGCTACGGGCGAGTCCAAGACGAGCGTCATGACCACCGCGGACCTGCAGGTGGACGTGCGCGTGGTCACGCCCGAGCAGTATGGGGCCGCGCTCCAGTACTTCACCGGTTCCAAGGAGCACAACGTGCACCTGCGCGGCCTCGCCAAGAAGGCGGGCCTCAAGGTCAACGAGTACGGCGTGTTCCGCACCGAGGACGACGCGCGCCTCGCCGGCGCCACTGAGGAAGAGGTCTACGCCGCCCTGGGCATGGACACGGCGCCGCCCGAGATCCGGGAGGACGGCGGGGAGATAGAGGCCGCCCTCGCGCACGACCTGCCTCGGCTCGTGGAGCTGGGGGACATGCGCGGCGATCTGCACACGCACTCGCCGTGGACCGACGGCCGCTCAACGCTCGAGCAGAACCGCGCGCTGGCCGCTGAGCTGGGCTACGAGTACATCGCCGCCACCGATCACGCGCGACCCGGCCTGCCCATGACCGGGATCGAGCAGGAAGGCTTCGAAGAGCAGTGGGCGGCGATCGAGGCGCTCAACGCCGACGGCTCCGGACTGCCGCGCATCCTCAAGGGCGTGGAGCTCAACATCGCCGAGGACGGATCGCTCGGCTTCCCCGACGACTTCCTGGCGCGGTTCGACATCGTGATCGCCTCGATGCACTCCGGCTGGGGCCATCCCGAGGCCGAGGGCACCGCGCGCATGCTCGCCGCCATCGCCAACCCGTGGGTGGACGTCATCGGGCACCCCACCGGCCGGGTGCTCGGGCGCCGCGACGCCATCGCGTTCGACGTGGACGCGATCCTCGAGGCCGCGGGGCGCACCGGCACCATCCTCGAGGTGGACGCGTATCCCGACAGGCTCGACCTCTCCGACACGAACCTGCGCGCCGCGAAGCGCCACGGCGTGCGCTTCGCGATCTCCACCGACGCTCACGGCGCCGAGCAGCTCCGGTACATGACGTACGGCGTGGCCACCGCCCGCCGGGGCTGGGTGGCGCCCGGCGAGGTCGTGAACACCCTTCCGCTCGACGGGCTGCTGGGCGCCATCAAGCGGAACGCCCGCACGCGCACGGCGTAGCCTCGGCTAGAATCCCGAGACATGTCGCCGCGTCGAGGACATGCTCCCGAGTTCGGTGAGCTCGGCACCGTGCTGCCGGGCTCGTTCTTCGCGCGCCCCACGGTGGCGGTAGCCAAAGACGTCCTGGGCAAGGTGCTCGTCACCCGGGTCGGCGGCGTGCTGACCGGCGGCCGCATCGTCGAGACCGAGGCGTACCTCGGCAGCGACGACGCAGGCTCGCACGCCTCCACGCACGGCGTGACGCAGCGCAATCGCGTGATGTACGGCCCGGCCGGCACGGCCTACGTGTACTTCACGTACGGCATGCACAACATGCTCAACCTCGTGACCGAGCCGGAGGGCACAGCGGGGGCCGTCCTCGTCCGAGCGTTCGAGCCCACCATCGGCGTCGAGGCCATGGTCGCGCGACGGCACGGCCGCGAAGGCCGCGACCTCGCCGACGGGCCCGGCAAGGTGGCCGAGGCACTCGGCCTCACGCTCGAGGACAACGGCACCGAGCTCGGGGTGGGGCGGATCGCCGTCTTGGACGCTCCGGCGCCGCCGGAACCGGTGCTCACCTCCGGGCGCATCGGCCTGAGGGCCGGGCACGAGGCGCCGCTGCGCTTCTACCTGGAGGGAACCACGCATTCACGCGGGCGCACCGGCCCGCTCAAGAGACCCGCACGGCGCTCGGGCAAGCCGGCCGCCGACAGACCGAAAGGACGCTGACCGATCGTGAAGCTCTCCGAGATCTACCGCATCGCCGTGGACACGGGCATCGAGGCCGACGGCCGCGACCGCGCCGAGATCGACCGCATCCTCGCGGACCAGCGCAAGGCGTACGACAAGCTCGACGAGGACGACCGGGCGTTCTTCGACACGGAGAAGCTCACGAACCCGTACGCCGACACGCGGGTGTGCGCGGGCGACCCGGACGCGGAAGTGCGCGGCATGCTGGTGGGCATCGACATGGAGGTGGGGGAGGTCCTTCTCGCCGACCGCCTGCGCGAGCAGGGCCGGCACATCGACCTCATCTTCGCCCACCATCCCGAGGGCCCCGGCTACGCGAACCTGCACGAGGTCATGTACCTGCAGGCGGACCTCTGGGCGCAGCAGGGCGTGGGCATCGGCCTGGCCGACAACCTCATCGCCCCCCGTGCCGAGGAGATCCGGCGCCGCATAATGCCCGTGAACCACTACCGCGCCATCCAGGCGGCCGAACTCCTCGGCTTCGCTTCGATGTCGTGTCACACGCCGGCGGACAACTGCGTCAACGCGTTCGTCCAGCGCTTCCTCGAGGACCGCGCCCCGGTCACGCTCGACGACACCGTCAAGGCCCTGCGGGAGATCCCCGAGTATGCCGAGGGCGCGCGCAAGGGCTACGGCCCCATCATCGTGCAGGGCAGGGGCTCGGCGCGGGTGGGCCGGATCGTCGTGGACATGACCGGCGGCACCGAGGGGCCCAAGGAAGCGCTGGACAAGCTCTCGGCCGCGGGCGTGGACACTCTGGTGGGGATGCACTACTCCGAGGAGCACCGCAAGCACGCGAGCGAGCTGAACCTCAACCTCCTCATCGCCGGGCACATCTCGAGCGACACGCTGGGCGTGAACCTGGTCCTCGACCGCATCGAGGCTGCCGGGCCCGTGGAGATCGTGTGTTGCTCGGGCATGACCCGAGTGCGCCGCGCTCCCTAGGCCTCGCAAGAAGGGAGGGGCCCCGCGCGGTACGCGAAGCCCCTCCTTGTATTCGTTCTCACATCGGTGCCGCGGCCGGCGCCATCACCGCTAGGGCGTCCCGGTAGCGTTGCCGCTGCCGTCGCTCCCGCTCCCGCTGCCGTTGTTGCCGCTCCCGGTACCGGTGTCCCCGGTGCCGGTCGTGCCGCTCCCGCTCCCGCTGCCGCGCTTGTGCGTGCCGCTGCCCGGGGGCGGCGGGACGTACGGCTTCTGCCAGCCGTCCAGCCACACGTAGTCCGGTGCGGGGGCGGACGGGAAGTCGGCCACCGGCAGCCCCGAGAGCGCCGAGTCCATGAAGTGGCTCCAGATTCTCGGCAGGGAAGGTGCCGCCGTAGACGCGGATGCCGTGGACGTCGTCCATCGACTTCTCCGTCTGGCCGTAGCCCACCCACACCGCCGTCACGAGCTGCGGGGTGTACCCCACGAACCACGCGTCGCGGTAGTTCTGCGTCGTGCCCGTCTTTCCGGCGGCAGGCCTGCCGATGTCCGCCGCCGTGCCGGTGCCGGACTGGATCACGTTCTCCAGCAGCTTCGTCTCGGCGTAGGCCACCTGGCGGTCCAGGATGCGGGTGTGCGTCTCGTGCGCTTGGAACATCACCTTGCCGGTGGGCCCGACGATCTCATTGATGGTGAACGGGTCGTTGCGAACCCCTTCGCTCGCCAGCGTCCCGTAGGCCGAGGCCATCTCGAGCGGCGTGACGCCCACGGTGCCCAGCGCGATGGAGTCGTAGGCCGGCAGCTTGGTCTTGATGCCCATGGAGTTGGCCATGTCGCGGACCTTCGCGGCGCCCAGCTCGTCGATGAGGCGGGCGAACACCGTGTTCACCGAGTGTGTCGTGGCGTCCTCGATGGACATGTAGCCGCTGCCCTTGCCCTCGCTGTTGGACACCGTCCACGGCGGATCGGAGCCGATGGTCACGGGCGACCCGGAGTCGATGGCGCGGTACGGCGGGATCCGGTCGTTGAGAGCCGACGCGAGCACGAACACCTTGAACGAGGAGCCCGCCTGCCGGTGGGCCTGCGTGGCGTAGTTGAACTTCTGCTTCGTGTAGTCACGCCCACCCACCATCGCCTTGACGGCGCCGGTGTTCGGATCGAGAGCCACTAGCGCCGCGTCCGGGTCGTCCGGCTGGTCCAGCGAGTTGCGAACCGCCGCCTCGGCATTGGCCTGCATCTGCGTGTCCAGGGTCGTGTAGACCTTGAGGCCGCCCTTGAAGATCACGTCCGTGCTGTAGCGCTGCTGGAGCACGCGCTGCACGTAGGACACGAAGTAGGGCGCTGAGTAGATGCCCGAGGTGAGCGAGGTCCGCTTGAGCGTGATCGGGACCATGTACGCCTTGCGGGCGTCGGCCTTGGTCATGTAGCCGTTCTTGGCCAGCCTATCCAGTACCTCTCGCTGGCGCGCCTTGGCGGCCTTCATGTTCTCGTAGGGCGAGTAGCGGCTCGGGCTCTGTACCAGGCCGGCGAGCATGGCCGCCTCGGGCGTGGTCAGCTCCTTCGCCTTCTTGCCGAAGTACGTGAGCGAGGCGGCCTCGGCGCCGTAGGCCCCCTCACCGAAGTACACCGTGTTCAGGTACATCGTGAGGATCTGGTCCTTGGAGTACCGCTTCTCGACCTCGCTGGCGATGTACATCTCGCGGATCTTGCGTGCCGGAGACTTGTCGTACTTCTCAGACAGCAGGATCGTGTTGCGGACGTACTGCTGGGTGATGGTGGACGCGCCCTGCGCCGAGCGGCCGGAGAGGGCGTCCACGAACACCGCGCGCAGGATGCCCTCGGGGTCCCAGCCCTGGTGCTTGTAGAACCGCTCGTCTTCCACGGCGACGATCGCGTGCTTGAGGGCGGGCGCGATCTCGCTGGACCCCACGACCTCGCGGTTCTCGAGGTAGAGGTTCGCCAGCAGCTTCCCGTCCACGGAGTAGATTCGTGTAGGCTGCGCAACGGTGAACGCGCCCGGCTTGTCGATGCTCGGGGCGTTCTTGAGCCACTCGTCGATGACAGCGGCGGCGGCGATACCGCCGCTCACCAGCAGCAACGACAGGACCACGACCGCCACGATCGAGATGCGCAGAGCAATGACGCCCGCCGAGGTGCGGTGGCGTCCCTTTCTGCGAAGGCGCTCGCGCCTTGATGCCATCGGGTATCCTTCTGTCCGTATCTTCGCGGGTCCGGCCGGACCCGACGCCCGCCGTCACTGCAGCAACTCACCCGCCAAACCCACTGGGATTGTAGCCCCATGTCCAGCGATTATTCAGCTTCAGACGCGCTTCGTAGTCGACCCGTGGACGAGCGCGCCGTTCAGCCTCCCGAGCTGCTGTCCCCGGCCGGCGGCCCGGAGGCTCTTTCCGCCGCCCTCGCCAACGGCGCCGATGCCGTCTACCTGGGCGTTACCGAGATGAACGCGCGCCGGGGCGCCGAGAACTTCACGCTCGAGTCGCTGCCCGACGCGTGCCGCCAGGCGCACCTCGCCGGGGCGCGGGTCTACCTGACGGCGAACATCGTGATCCTGCCGGACGAGATGACTCGCGCTCTGGCGCTGGCTGCCGAAGCCTGGGAGGCCGGGGTGGACGCGCTCATCGTCCAAGACCTCGGCCTGATGGACCTGCTCCGCCGCGAGCTGCCGGAGATCCGCGTCCACGCGTCCACGCAGGTCAACGCCCATTCATCGGCCATGCTCGACGTGCTGGGCGGGCTCGGCTGCCGGCGCGTCACCCTCGCGCGCGAGGTGCCGCTCACGGACATCGAGCGCTTCACGGCCCGGCCGGACGGCCTTGAGATCGAGACGTTCGTGCACGGGTCGCTGTGCTACTGCTACTCGGGGCAATGCCTGCTGTCGTCGATGGTGGGCGGGCGTTCGGCCAACCGCGGCATGTGCGCCCAGCCCTGCCGGCTGCCCTATGCGCTCGAAGCGGGCGACGGCACCATCGCCGAGGCCCCCGGCGACTACCTGCTGTCCCCGCGCGACCTGCGCGGGATCGAGCAGTTGCCCGCGCTCGTGCGAGCGGGCGTGGCGTCCCTGAAGATCGAGGGTCGCATGAAGGCGCCGGAGTACGTGGCGCTGGTCACCGGCGTGTACCGGGCGGCCCTCGACCGAGCCGTTGCCGACCCGGACGGTTTCGAGGTCCGCGAGGCGGAGCTCGACATCCTGGCCGAAGCGTTCAGCCGGGGCTTCACTGACGGCTACCTGACCGGCGAGGTCGGGCCCGAGATGATGAGCTACCGGCGGCCCAACAACCGCGGCGTGCCGCTGGGCCGCGTCGTCGCCGAGGGCCCCCGGGCGGTCGTCGAGCTCACACGCTCGCTGGGCGCCGACGACCGCATCGAGTTCTGGACGCGCGCGGGCCGCTTCGCTCAGCGAGCCGGCGATCTGGACGTAGCCGGTCACCTTCTCAAGCGTGCCGAGGCCGGTTCCCGCGCAGGCATCGCGGTGGAGAAGGCGGTGCGTGCCGGCGACCGCGTGTTCCGCGTGGCGGACGCCGACCTGCTCGCGGCCGCGCGACGCACGTGGACTTCGCCGGACGCGGGCGCGGTCCCGGTGGCGATGCGAGTGCGTATGCGGATAGGCGAGCCCCTGCGCGTCGAGGTCACAGCCGGGGGCGTGACCGCGGCCGCGGAAGGCCCTGTCGTAGAGCCCGCCCGCACCAAGGCCGTGACCGCCGCAGACGTGCAGGAGCACACTGCCGGCCGCGTTGGCGGCAGCGGGTACGTCACAGGGGACTTCGAACTGGACCTCGACGCCGGGGCCGGCATCGGATTCTCGGCGCTGCACAACATGCGCCGCGAGGCGCTGGAGCGTCTCACCGCGGCGCGCCTGGAGGCGTGGGCGGGTCGCACCGTGCCCCGTGTCACGCCCGCGCCGCCGCCCGCGGAACGTGGCCGAGGTTCTCGCGAGGAGCCGCGGATAGTCGCGTTCACGCGAGATGCCGGCTTCGCCGGCGCGCTGCTTGAGGCGGGCGCCTCCCTCGTGTTCGCCGAGCGCGGCGATGCGCGCGCGGGCGCCGCCGCACGCATCGGAGCGCTGCTGCCCCGCGTGGTCACCGACGCAGGATCGCCGGCGGTACTGGACCGCGCGGCGCAAGCGGCCACCGGGGCGCTCGCCGGCGATCTGGGCACGCTGGCACTCTTGGGGGAGCGCGACGCGCCTGTCTGGGCCGACTCGGGGCTCAACGCGACCAACCCGTGGACCGCGCGCGTCTTGGCCGGTCTCGGCGCCGGCGCTCTGTGGCTGTCGCCCGAGCTCGCCAGCGCCCAGGTCACGCAGGTCGCGGCGGGCTCACCGATCCCGACCGGCCTCACGGTCTTCGGTCGCGCGGAGCTCATGGTCGCCGAGAACTGCGTGCTGGCCGCCATGGGCCCTTGCGGCCGCCGCTGCGCCACGTGCTCCCGGCGCGAGCAGAACTGGTCGCTCCTTGACCGCAAGCGCTACCGGTTCCCCGTCCGCACCGACGAACAGGGCCGCACGCACGTCTACAACGCGGTCACGCTCGACCTGACCAAAGCGCTGCTGGAAGTCCTCGAGGCCGGCGTCACGCTCGTGGGCGTGGACGTCCGCGGCCTCGTCCCCGCGGAGGCCACTCGCGTGGTCAAGCGCGCCTCGGAGCGGCTTGCAGCCGCCGTGCGCCGGCCCGTGCCCTCCGAGCCGCTCGTGAGCCCGGTCACCACCGGTCACTACTATCGCGGAGTGAGCTGACCGGGACCTTACCGGATCGTGACCACGCGCCGGACTTCGGCCCGGGTCCCGTCGGGCGCGACCGCCGTGAGAACGACCGTGTAGTCCCCCAGGTCCGCGTAGGCGTGCGTCACCCTGGCGCCCTCCGCCGACGTGCCGTCTCCGAAGTCCCACGTGAACCGCGAGCCCTCGGCCCCGCGGGCCTTGAACGTCACGTCCACCCCCGGCCTAGGCTCGGCGGGCGCCACACTGAACGCCGGCTCGTCCGGCGCGGGAGCCGGTCGGGCCGCGGCGGCCAGCACGACCGTGACCTTGGAGCCGCGCTTCGCCGTGCCCCCGGCCTCGGGCGTTTGCCGCACGACCGTGCCGGCAGGCGCCTCCGCGCTCGCATCGGCGGTCACGAACGCGCCCTTCAAGCCGGCGGCGGTGAGCGCGTCTTGGGCCTCGGCACGCGTCATGCCGCTCAGGTCGGGCACGCTGACGGTCGTCACCCTGTGCAGCTTGCACGAGGGCAGCGACGGGTCGGCAAGGGTCCAGCCACGGGAGGTGCGCGGGCACGCCGCAGTGGCGCGCTGCCCCGAGTCGACGCAGTAGGTGACACGCTCAAGGCCCTCCGGCTGCGTGAAGTCGCGCACCTTGGTCCCATCCAGTGCCGAGGTCATGAATCGCTTCCAGATCCGAGCGGGCAGCGACCCTCCCGTGACCGGTCCGCCGTGCACGTCGCCCATCCTGCGGGCGGCCTCCGGGTAGCCCACCCACACCGAGGCGGCCAACTGCGGCACGTAACCGACGAACCATGCGTCGCGGTAGTCCTGCGTGGTGCCGGTCTTGCCGGCGGCCGGTCTGCCCAGCTGGGCGCGGGTCCCCGTCCCGTCGTCGATCACACCCTCCAGGATGCTCGTGACGAGCCAGGCCAGGGGAGCAGGGATCGCCTTGATCCGTCTTGTGCTCCGCCTTGTAGAGGACGGTGCCGTCCGCGCTCGCGACCGACTCGATGGCGTACGGGCTCGCCCGCCTTCCGTTCGCCGCCAGCGTCGCGTACGCGCCCGCCATCTCGAGCGGTGAGACTCCCTTGGCAAGACCCCCCAGCGCTATCGCGGGGTCCGCCTCCACGTCGCTAGTGACCCCAAGGGTGTGCGCCATGTCCACGACCTTCTGCGGCCCTATTTGGAGGATGAGCCGCGCGAACACGGGGTTCACCGACTTGGCCGTGGCGGTGGTCAGCGGCACGTCGCCACCGCCGGGCCCCGACACGCTCCACGACCCGCCGCCAGGGAGCGGCAAACGGGCCGAGTCGGAGCTGTACCTCCGCCACAGCGACACTCCCTGCGCGAGCGCCGCGGCCAGCACGAACGGCTTGAACGCCGACCCGGGCTGCCGCCGTCCTTGCACGGCTGTGTCGAAATGCTCGGTCGCGGGGTCGCGGCCGCCGACGAGGGCGCGGACCGCGCCGGTGCCCGGCTCGACCGCGACGAGCGCCGCGGACGGGTCGCCCTTGCGGTCCAGCACAGCAGCCACCGCTTCCTCGGCACCGCGCTGCATCTGCGGTGACAGGGTCGTCGACACCTTGAGCCCACCCCGAAGCACCATGGACGCACCGAACCGGTCCACGAGCTGCCCGCGGACCCAATCCACGAACCATGTGGGCTGGCCGGCGCGCCGCTTGAGCCCCACCGTCTTTACCGGCGTCGCGACGGCTGCGTCCCGCTCGGCGGTCGTGATCATGCCTTGATCGAGCATGAGCCCGAGCACTGTGTCGCGCCGCTGCTTGGCCGCGACGGGGTCCAGGTACGGAGAGTACTTGCCGGGCGATCGGATGACGCCCGCGACCATGGCGGCCTCCGCCAGCGTGAGCTTCCCCACAGGCTTGCCGAAGTACGTCCTCGCTGCCGAGGCCACGCCCCACGCGCTGTGGCCGTAATAGATGGTGTTCAAGTAGCGCTCGAGGATCTGGTCCTTGCTGAGTTGCTGCTCGAGCTGCACCGCCAGGCGGGCCTCGTCCACCTTGCGCTCCAGCGTGCGGTCCGAAGAGAGCCACGCGTTCTTCACGTACTGCTGCGTGATCGTGGAGCCGCCCTGCACGGACCCGCCGGTGATGTCGGACCAGGCTGCCCGGAGCATGCCCAGGGGGTCTACGCCCCGGTGCTCGTAGAACCGGCGATCCTCGGTGGCCACCACGGCGTCGCGCAGCGACTTGGGCACGTCCGACAGTCTCACGTCGGTGCGGTCCTGCCCCGCGTTGATCCGCGCGATCTCGCTGCCGTCCGCGGCGAGCATCACGGTCGTCTGGTCGGTGCCCTTGAGCTGCTTGGACAGGTCGGGGAGCGACGGACCTGAGCATCCCCCGAGACCGAGAGACCCCGAGACGAGCGCGCAGCACAGAAGGCACGCGAGCACGCGCTGGAAGGTCTTACGTGTCGGTCGGCTCATGGCTGGTCCTCGTGGTCCTGGGCGGTGCTGCGATCGAGGAAGGCCGTCGCTGCCATCATGGTAGTATGGCCGACGTGTCGCGGGCGACCGCGGCCCGCCCGACGTGCCCTTCCGTCCGAGGTTGCGCCCATGTCCGACCCTGCCGAGCAGCTCCATGTCATCAAGAGCGGGATAGCCGACGTCGTCCCCGAAGCGGACCTCGTCAAGAAGCTGTCCACCGGCCGCCCGATGGTGGTCAAGCTCGGTGTGGATCCCACGGCGCCGGACCTGCACCTCGGCCATGCCGTCCCTCTGCGCAAGCTGCGCCAGTTCCAGGACATGGGCCACGAGGTCGTCCTCATCATCGGCGACTTCACGGCGCTCATCGGCGATCCGTCCGGGCGTAACAGCACGCGGCCCGCGCTCACTATGGAGCAGATCGACGCGAACGCCACTACTTACATAGAGCAGGCGTACGGGATCCTGGACCCGGAGCGGACGACCATGCGCCGCAATTCCGAGTGGCTCGGCAAGCTCGACTTCGCCGACCTCTTGCGCCTGACCAGCCAGTTCACCGTCGCGCGCATCCTTGAGCGCGACGACTTCTCCAAGCGCTACACCGGCCGGCAGTCCATCTCGCTGCACGAGTTCCTCTATCCCGTCGCGCAGGCCTACGACTCCGTGGCCATCAAGGCCGATGTGGAGCTCGGAGGCACGGACCAGCTGTTCAACCTGCTCGCCGGCAGGGAGCTCATGGAGAAGCTGGGCATGGAGCCGCAGGTCGCGCTCACGTTGCCGCTGCTCGAGGGCACGGACGGCGTGCAGAAGATGTCCAAGAGCTACGGCAACTACGTGGGCCTCACCGACGAGCCGGACGACATGTTCGGCAAGGTGATGTCCATCCCCGACGAGCTCATGGTCAAGTACTTCCGCCTGGCCACATCCGTGCCGGTGGAGGACGTCGACGCCGTGGAAGCTGGCCTCGCGGACGGTTCGTTGCATCCCAACGAGGTCAAGCGGCGTCTGGCCCGCGACATCGTCACCCTCTACCACGGCCCCGAGGCCGCCGTCTCTGCCGAGGCCGCGTTCGACCGCGTCTTCAGGCAGCACGAGGTCCCCGAGGACATCCCTGAGGTCAGCGTGGCGCCCACGGACCCCGTGCATCTGCCGGCCCTCCTGGAGCAGCTGGGCCTGGCTTCCTCGAGGGGAGAGGCGCGTCGCCTCATCGACCAGGGCGGCGTGCGCATAGACGGCGCCCAAGTAGGCCGAGGAATCTACGACCTGCCCTGGGCGGATGTGGCCGGCACAGTGGTGCAGGCCGGCAAACGCCGCTTCGCGCGTCCGGTAGCCTAGCCTCGCGCTCGTCGCCGGCCGTGGCCGACGGATGGCGCGCCCAGGCCCGGACCCTCCCGGTCCAGGCGCCGCAGGCCGGCCGTGACAGGCCCCTGACCTGCCCGATCCCGCTCAGCGCGGCGGCTCGGGCGAGTTGGGAAAATAGTTGAAACTGGCCCTTGCGGAGGGTTTGCCACGGTGGTAGAGTTCTCTAGCCGCTGAAACGGAGCGCCTTCGGAAACGGGGTTCCAATCTTGATAAACGGCCAGCTCAGGGAGTCGATCGGGTAAGACGCACGCGCTACCGAATGGTGGCCGCCGTGCGGTCGCCCCCGACGCCTCTGCCACGCAGAGGCGTTCTTTGTGTCCTGAGTGAGGTCGGTGGGGGTTGGGAGCTCGGAAGGGTCCGAGAAAGCGGATTGACAGCGGGACGAAGCGTAGGTAACGTAGCGACCCGCTGCGCCTGAACCTTGAAAACTGGATACTGTGACAAGCCAGTAAGGACTCGTGAAAACGAGTCACACAATACCCGTCAATTGCGGGCCCTCGGGTCCGTTCTTGACACGAGTGACGATTAGGGACCACATCGGTTCATTCCGATGCCCGACCCGTCACTCCCCGGATCAACCAGATCCGACTCTCAGTGAATCGCAGACTTCGGTCTGTGACGATTTTCCACGGAGAGTTTGATCCTGGCTCAGGATGAACGCTGGCGGCGTGCTTAACACATGCAAGTCGAACGATTAAAGCCCTCTTCGGAGGGTGTATAGAGTGGCGAACGGGTGAGTAACACGTGGGCAATCTGCCCTTCACTTCGGGATAACCCCGGGAAACGAGAGCTAATACCGGATACTCCGTTCAGATCGCATGGCCTGATCGGGAAAGCTCCGACGGTGAAGGATGAGCCCGCGGCCCATTAGCTAGTTGGTGAGGTAACGGCTCACCAAGGCGACGATGGGTAGCCGAGCTGAGAGGCTGATCGGCCACACTGGGACTGAGACACGGCCCAGACTCCTACGGGAGGCAGCAGTGGGGAATTTTGCGCAATGGGCGAAAGCCTGACGCAGCAACGCCGCGTGCGGGATGAAGGCCTTCGGGTTGTAAACCGCTTTCAGCAGGGACGAAACTGACTGTACCTGCAGAAGAAGCTCCGGCTAACTACGTGCCAGCAGCCGCGGTAATACGTAGGGGGCAAGCGTTATCCGGATTTATTGGGCGTAAAGCGCGCGTAGGCGGCTTGTTAAGTCAGGTGTGAAAGCCGGGGGCTCAACCCGCGGATTGCATCTGAAACTGGCAGGCTTGAGTGTGGTAGAGGAAAGTGGAATTCCCGGTGTAGCGGTGAAATGCGCAGATATCGGGAGGAACACCAGTGGCGAAGGCGGCTTTCTGGGCCACCACTGACGCTGAGGCGCGAAAGCTAGGGGAGCGAACAGGATTAGATACCCTGGTAGTCCTAGCCGTAAACGATGGGCACTAGGTGTGGGGGATCATCAACGTCTTCCGTGCCGAAGCTAACGCATTAAGTGCCCCGCCTGGGGAGTACGACCGCAAGGTTAAAACTCAAAGGAATTGACGGGGGCCCGCACAAGCAGCGGAGCATGTGGCTTAATTCGACGCAACGCGAAGAACCTTACCAAGACTTGACATGCAGGGAAAAGCGGCAGAAATGTCGTGTCCGAAAGGGCCCTGCACAGGTGGTGCATGGCTGTCGTCAGCTCGTGTCGTGAGATGTTGGGTTAAGTCCCGCAACGAGCGCAACCCCTGTCCTATGTTGCCAGCATTAAGTTGGGGACTCATGGGAGACTGCCGGCGTCAAGCCGGAGGAAGGTGGGGATGACGTCAAGTCATCATGCCCCTTATGTCTTGGGCTGCACACGTGCTACAATGGCCGATACAACGGGCAGCGATGGAGCGAGCCGGAGCGAATCCCATAAAGCCGGCCCCAGTTCGGATCGAAGGCTGCAACTCGCCTTCGTGAAGTCGGAGTTGCTAGTAATCGCGGATCAGCACGCCGCGGTGAATACGTTCCCGGGCCTTGTACACACCGCCCGTCACACCACCCGAGTTGTCTGCACCCGAAGTCGCTGGCCCAACCCGCAAGGGAGGGAGGCGCCGAAGGTGTGGAGAGTGAGGGGGGTGAAGTCGTAACAAGGTAGCCGTACCGGAAGGTGCGGCTGGATCACCTCCTTTCTAGGGAGCATTTGGCACCTGGAGCCGTAGCGCACCAGGTGAGTGGGTAGAGCGCTTGCGCTCCCCACCCTAGATGCCAATGTTGATCTGGCTTGGTTCGATCCGCTCACGCGGAAAGACACAGTATCCAGCTTTCAGGGCTCAGGCCCTTTTCGCGTCCTCTTGGGCGCGGGGCACCTTGAGAACTGCATAGTGATCAGAGCATTAACGAATAGTGCATAGGTAAAGATATTAAGGGCACACGGTGGATGCCTTGGCGCTGGAAGCCGATGAAGGACGTGGCAAGCTGCGATAAGCCGCGGGTAGGTGCACACAACCGTCAATCCGCGGATTTCCGAATGGGGAAACCCGATCAGGGTCATGCCTGATCATCCATGCCTGAACACATAGGGCATGAGAAGACAACCAGGGGAACTGAAACATCTAAGTACCCCGAGGAAGAGAAATCAACCGAGATACCGCTAGTAGCGGCGAGCGAACGCGGTAGAGCCTAAACCCATGTATGCGTATAGCCTGTAGGCGTTGCTGCATGTGGGGTTGTGGGAGTCATCATTGCAGGACTACAGACCTGCTACGAAGTTACAAATCGGCGAGTTAGCAGAACGACTTGGAACAGTCGGCCATAGCGGGTAACAGCCCCGTACGCGAAAACTCTGTCGACTTCGGATGACCACCCGAGTACTGCAGGACACGTGAAATCCTGTAGGAATCTGGGGGGACCACCCTCCAAGGCTAAATACTCTCCAGCGACCGATAGTGAACCAGTACCGTGAGGGAAAGGTGAAAAGCACCCCGTGAGGGGAGTGAAATAGTACCTGAAACCGTGTGCCTACAAGCAGTCGGAGCCCGGAAGCGCCTCTTCGGAGGAGCAGGGTGACGGCGTGCCTTTTGTAGAATGAGCCAGCGAGTTACGGTACGTGGCAAGGTTAAGCTTGAAGCGAGCCGTAGCGAAAGCGAGTCTTTAAACGGGCGTTTAGTCACATGTGGTAGACGCGAAGCCGGGTGATCTATCCATGGCCAGGCTGAAGCGAGGGTAAGACCTCGTGGAGGGCCGAACCCACTTAGGTTGAAAACTGAGGGGATGAGCTGTGGATCGGAGTGAAAGGCTAATCAAACCCGGAGATATCTCGTTCTCCCCGAAATAGCTTTAGGGCTAGCCTCGGATGTTCAGTACCGGTGGTAGAGCACTGGATGGTCTAGGGGGCTTCACCGCTTACCA
This sequence comes from uncultured Coriobacteriia bacterium, assembly GCA_963768865.1. Classification (GTDB taxonomy): domain Bacteria; phylum Actinomycetota; class Coriobacteriia; order Anaerosomatales; family CAVYJL01; genus CAVYJL01. Next base: position 413,522 of record CAVYJL010000002.1, read on the forward strand.
AAATCAACCAAACTCCGAATGCCGGTACTCAAGAGTCCGGGAGTCAGACTACGTGGGCTAAGCTGCGTAGTCGAAAGGGAAACAGCCCAGACCGCCAGCTAAGGTCCCTAAATCGATGCTAAGTGGGCAAAGGATGTGCGTTTGCCCAGACAACCAGGATGTTGGCTTAGAAGCAGCCATTCATTTAAAGAGTGCGTAACAGCTCACTGGTCTAGTGGACATGCGCCGACAATACACGGGGCTCAAGCATCGTACCGAAGCTGCGGGATTCATTTATGGATCGGTAGGGGAGCATTCCATACGGGTCGAAGTCGGCGGGTGACCGTCGGTGGACTGTATGGAAGAGCGAATGCTGGCATGAGTAACGAGAGAAACGTGAGAAACGTTTCCGCCGTAAGCCTAAGGGTTCCTGGGCAACGCTAATCGTCCCAGGGTCAGTCGGGAGCTAAGGCGAGGCCGCAAGGCGTAGTCGATGCACAACAGGTAGATATTCCTGTACCACTAGCAGCGCGTTATTACCGATGGGGTGACGGAGTAGGGTAGCCGGGCCGGGCGTTGGTTGTCCCGGTTTAAGGCTGTAGGGCGTGAGATAGGTAAATCCGTCTCACATATGCCTGAGAGCTGATGACGAGTCGAATGAGACGAAGTCGGTGATCCCATGCTTTCAAGAAAAACCTCTAGGGAGTTCTGCTGGTGCCCGTACCCCAAACCGACACAGGTAGGCAGGTAGAGAATACCAAGGCGATCGAGAGAACTATGGTTAAGGAACTCGGCATAATGGCTCCGTAACTTCGGGAGAAGGAACACCCTGGCCGGTGATCACCTTCGCGGTGTGAGCTGACTGGGGTCGCAGTGAAACGGCCCAAGCGACTGTTTACCAAAAACACAGGTCTCTGCTAAGTCGTAAGACGAAGTATAGGGGCTGACGCCTGCCCGGTGCTGGAAGGTTACGAGGAGAGGTTAGCCTTCGGGCGAAGCTTTGAATCTAAGCCCCAGTAAACGGCGGCCGTAACTATAACGGTCCTAAGGTAGCGAAATTCCTTGTCGGGTAAGTTCCGACCTGCACGAATGGCGTAACGACTTGGGCGCTGTCTCAACCATAGACTCGGTGAAATTGCATTATTCGTGAAGATGCGAATTACCCACGGTAGGACGGAAAGACCCCGTGAACCTTTACTATAGCTTGACATTGGATCTTTGATTCGTCGTGTAGAGGATAGGTGGGAGACTGTGAAGCTGGGGCGCTAGCTCTGGTGGAGTCAACCTTGGAATACCACCCTCGTCGGATTGGAGTTCTAACCCTGCGCCGTTATCCGGGCAGGGGACCGTGTCAGGTGGGTAGTTTGACTGGGGCGGTCGCCTCCTAAAATGTAACGGAGGCGCACGTAAGGTCCGCTCAGATCGGTTGGCAATCGATCGTAGAGTGCAAGAGTATAAGCGGGCTTGACTGCGAGACCTACAAGTCGAGCAGGTACGAAAGTAGGTTCTAGTGATCCGGCGGCACAGAGTGGAATGGCCGTCGCTCAACGGATAAAAGGTACTCCGGGGATAACAGGCTGATCTTGCCCAAGAGTCCACATCGACGGCAAGGTTTGGCACCTCGATGTCGGCTCATCGCATCCTGGGGCTGAAGTAGGTCCCAAGGGTACGGCTGTTCGCCGTTTAAAGCGGTACGCGAGCTGGGTTCAGAACGTCGTGAGACAGTTCGGTCCCTATCCACCGTGGGCGTAAGAGACTTGAGAGATGCTGTCCCTAGTACGAGAGGACCGGGATGGACGAACCTCTGGTGTACCAGTTGTCGCGCCAGCGGCACCGCTGGTTAGCTACGTTCGGTCGGGATAACCGCTGAAAGCATCTAAGCGGGAAGCCCTTCTCAAGATGAGGTCTCTCACTGGACTAACCAGGTAAGGCCCCTCGTAGACTACGAGGTTGATAGGCCGCAAGTGTAAGCGCAGTAATGCGTTCAGCTGAGCGGTACTAATCGGCCGAGGTCTTTACCTACTATTTGTTCGCTCTCGATCACTATGCAGCTCTCAGGGCGCTGCGCGTCGGCGGACCAAGTGCTGACAACTTCATAGACCAGCACCGGCGGAGCCGTCGGATGTGTTCAGTGGTCATTGCGGAGGGGGTACACCCGATCCCATTCCGAACTCGGTAGTTAAGCCCTCCAGCGCCGATGGTACTGCCCCGTAGGGGGTGGGAGAGTAGGTCGCTGCTGAACACATCCGACGGCTCTGTGGTATCTGGAAGACGAAGGGCCCCGCAACCGCGGGGCCCTTCGTCGTTTCCTGTGCTCGTGCACCAGCCGGCCGGTCCCGACCTCGTGTTACCGGTGGACTACGGGAGGGAGGGAGCTGCGGACTTGTATGCCTTGAGCGCGCGATCGGCGGCGATCACGCACCAGATCCCCTCGACGACTCCGAAGGGCCAGGCTCCGGAGAGGAAGCCGTAGAGGCTCGACATCGCGCAGCCGACGGCGAAGGCGACGATGAAGCCGGGGCCGCGGCTCTCGAAGGCGTACATGAGCATCATGAAGGACACGGCGACGACGCCGTAGATCGTCACGAGCATGCGGGGCTCCTTTGGCGCTGACGCTTTGAGCCGAGTGTACCGGCGGTCGGTTTCGGCCGCGTTTCCCGGGAAGGACGGCGTTTCGCGCTGCGCCCTGCGACCGCGAGTGCCGCGCCGCACCCTCCGGCGCGCCTGGGCGGCGCGCCGGCTTCGCTGCACGGGGGATCAGCGGACGATCTTGGAGATCGCCAGCTCTAGGATGTCCTCGGCACCGGCGGCTTTGAGCTTGGGGATGAGGACGTTGACGGTGCGCTTGTCCACGACCGTGGTGATGGAGAGGAAGTCCGAGCCCCAGAGCTTGGCCACCGTGGGCTTCTTCATCGCGGGGAGCACCGCCACGAGCTCGTCGAGACGAGCCTCGGGCACGTTCATCTCCAGGAGCACACGCCCGCGTGCCTCGATGACGCCCAACAGGAGCGTCCGGATCTCCTCGATAGCCACGCGCTTGGCCGGGTCCTCCCACGCCTCGCGGTTGGTGAGCAGGCGCGTGGTGGAGGTGAGGAGCGTGTCCACGATGCGCAGGCCGTTGCGGCGCAGCGTGGAGCCTGTCTCGGTGAGGTCCACGAGGGCGTCCACGAGCTCGGGGACCTTGGCCTCGGTAGCGCCGTAGGAGAAGAGGACTTCCACGGCGACCCCGAGCTCCTTGAAGTAGGCCTCGGTGACGCGCGGGAACTCGGACGCGATGCGCGATCCCGCGGGGATGTCGGAGGCGGTCCGTATAGGCGACGCCTCGGGGACCGCCAGCACCATGTTGATGACGCCGGTCCCTGTCTTCGCGTAGGGGAGCTCGGCCACCTCAACCACGTCGGCTCCGGACTCCTTCACCCAGTCGTGGCCGGATATCCCCAGGTCGAAGTGGCCGTCCTGCACGTACAGGGGGATCTCTTGGGGCCTGAGGATCTTGACCTTGGCGATGCGCTCGTCGGCGATCGTGGGGTTGTACTCGCGGCTGGAGCGTTTGACCTCGAGATCGGCCTGCGAGAAGAGGAGCATGGTCTGCTCCTCGAGGCTTCCTTTGGGCAGCGCGAGAGACAGCATCTTGGTCCTTTCGATCGCCGGTGGCGCCGGGAGGCGCACTCAGCAACGGTGTGTCGGGGACTTTAGCACACTAGAGCGCTGCAGCGCCAGATGGGACGCCGGCGGGAGCTGGGGGACTTGGCAAACATAGACGACTAGTTTGGTGGGAATTGTGGTACGATACCTGCTATACGTTCGTGGGAGAACGATCGCCCGTCCGCGGGCCGGGACTCCCTGGCAGCCGGCGAGGCGAGGAGGTAGCTCCATGGATAGAGAGCGCGTTCAGGAAGTACTCGATCGGGTACGCCCGGCCCTTCAGGCCGATGGCGGGGACGTCGAGCTCGTGGACATCGACGGTGGTGTGGTCAAGGTCAGGCTCCAGGGCGCATGTGCCGGATGCCCCATGTCGCAGCTGACCCTGTCCCACAGCGTCGAGCGCGTGCTCAAGTCTGAGATCCCCGAGGTCGAGCGCGTCGAGCCTGTGATGTAGCAGGCCGCGCCACAGCGAGACCGTTGACGAGCGCCCCGCCGAGGACGGCGGGGCGCTCGTCGCGTGTTCTGTGGCTTTCGGAGAGTCGTGGATGCCGCTCGGCATGATTCCAGTGCCGTTGGCCATCGGTGGATTGACACCCCATATATGGGGACTTTAGACTCCGAGAACGCTAGATATGGTGTGTGCGGGGGGACCGGAACACACCAGAGGGGGATCCGCACGGGCACGGGCGGAGACATCCGCAGCTCAGGTCCCGTGTTCTTACAGGAGGAAGCGACCCATGGCAGAGCAGCCGCAGCAGACAACGTCCGTATTCTCGCGGGCGATAGACGAGTGCTTGACCGCGAACTCCATGGTCGTGCTCCAAAAACGCTATCTGCGCAAAGACGACGACGGCAATCCGATCGAGAAGCCGTCCGACATGTTCGTGAGGGTCGCCAACAACATCGCGCAGGCCGACGCCGGTTTCGGCGCCTCGGCTGAGCAGGTGGGCCAGACCGCCGCGGACTTCTACGAGCTCATGACGTCGCTCGAGTTCCTTCCGAACTCGCCCACGCTCATGAACGCCGGCCGCGAGCTGCAGCAGCTCTCGGCCTGCTTCGTGTTGCCGGTCGAGGACTCCATGGAGTCGATCTTCGGCGCCGTGCGCGACACCGCCCTCATCCACAAGTCCGGCGGCGGGACAGGGTTCAGCTTCTCTCGCCTCCGCCCGGGCGGCGACGTCGTTCGCTCCACCGCCGGTGTGTCGTCGGGCCCCGTGTCGTTCATGCGCGTGTTCAACCAGGCCACCGAGGCGGTCAAGCAGGGCGGCACGCGCCGAGGCGCCAACATGGGCGTCCTTCGCATCGACCACCCGGACATCATCAACTTCATCAAGTGCAAGGCCGACGGCGACTTCGCCAACTTCAACATCTCCGTGGCGCTCACGGAGGAGTTCATGGAGGCCGTGAAGGCCGGCACGCGCTACAGCCTCATCAACCCGCGCAGCAAGGAAGTCGCGGGGTCGCTCGACGCGCGTGAGGTTTACGACCTCATCGTGCAGATGGCCTGGGCGACCGGCGATCCCGGGATCATCTTCATCGACCGCATCAACCGGGATAATCCCACCCCGCAGCTCGGCGAGATCGAGTCCACCAACCCGTGCGGTGAGCAGCCGCTCCTGCCTTACGAGGCGTGCAACCTCGGCTCGGTGAACCTCGCCAGGATGGTGGTAGTGCGGGACGGCGCGTCCGTGGTGGACTGGGACCGGCTCGCCGACGTCGTGCATCGCGGCGTCCATTTCCTGGACGACGTCATCGACGTGAACAACTACCCGCTGCCCGAGATCGGCGAGATGAGCCGCAACAACCGCAAGATCGGCTTGGGCGTCATGGGCTGGGCGGACATGCTCATCCTCCTGGGCATCCCCTACGACAGCGAAGAGGCCGTGGGCTTGGGCGCCAAGGTCATGGGCTTCATAGAGGCCGAGTCGCGGGCGGCCTCGGCACGGCTCGCGGAGACTCGCGGCGTGTTCGCGAACTTTGGCGGGTCGGTGTACGACAGCCCGGACGGTCCGCGGCTTCGCAACGCGACGGTGACCACGATCGCACCCACCGGCACCCTGTCGATCATCGCCAACTGCTCGTCGGGGATCGAGCCGCTCTTTGCCGTCTCGTACGTGCGCAACGTTCTCGACGGCGCCAAGCTCGTGGAGGTCAACCCGATCTTCAGGCGCTTCGCCGAGGAGCGCGGCTTCTACTCCGACGAACTCATGGAGCAGGTCGCAGAGCACGGTTCCGCGCGCGGGGTGGCGGGCGTTCCGGAGGACATCCAGCGCATCTTCGTCACGGCGCACGATATCGCGCCCGAGTGGCACGTCCGCATGCAGGCCGCGTTCCAGAAGTACGTGGACAACGCGGTGTCCAAGACGGTCAACTTCGCCAATGAGGCCACTGCCGAGGACGTGCGGCACGTCTACGACCTCGCGTACGAGCTGGACGTCAAGGGCGTGACGATCTACCGCGACGGCTCCAAGGAGAACCAGGTCCTCACCACCGGCAAGACCGGTCAGGGGGCGGCGGGCGCGGGCGCTGCGGCACCCGCGGCTGAGGAGGCGGGCCGCTTGGAGCCCCGGCCTCGCCCGGAGGTCACTATCGGCCGCACACAGAAGATCCACACCGGCTGCGGCAACCTGTACGTCACCATCAACGTGGATCAGGACGGCCTGTGCGAGGTGTTCACGCAGATGGGCAAGTCGGGCGGCTGCGCGGCGAGCCAGTCCGAGGCTCTGTCCAGGGTGATCTCGGTGGCGCTGCGCGCGGGCGTGGACCCGAGCGCGATCGTGAAGCACCTGCGCGGGATCCGCTGCCCCAGCCCGGCGTGGGCGCAGGGCGGCAAGGTCCTGTCGTGCGCGGACGCCGTTGGCATCGCGCTCGAGCAGTTCCTGGCCTCGGACCCGCTCGAGCCCGGGGAGCTGCCGGATCTGGGCGCGACGCACGTGGGCAAGTCCGAGGACGCTCTGGACTACCTGTCCGGGGCGTGCCCGGAGTGCGGGTCCTCGCTGGAGCACGAGTCCGGATGCGCCGTGTGCCGCTCCTGCGGCTTCTCCAAGTGCTCCTGACGCGGGCCCGAATAGAGTCTTCGCCCGAGCGCGGCTAGGAGCGCCCCTTGGTACTTTCGGATCGGACCATCCGCGAGCTCATGACCGCCGGACGCATCCGGATCGAGCCTCACGACGAGATCGACCTGCAGCCGTCGAGCATCGACGTCCACCTGGGCTCGAAGTTCCAGGTGTTCAGGAACTCGAGGTACCCGTACATCGATCCCGCACGGGAGCAGTCGGGCCTAATGGACCTGGTAGAGGCCACGAGCGAGCTGCCGTTCGTGCTGCATCCGGGCGAGTTCGTGCTCGGGGCGACCATCGAGTACGTGGGCCTGCCCGACGATCTCGTGGCACGCTTGGAGGGCAAGAGCTCGCTGGGCCGGCTGGGGCTGCTCATACACTCGACCGCCGGCTACATCGACCCCGGTTTCGAAGGGACGCTCACGCTCGAGCTCTCCAACGTCGCCAACCTTCCGATCGTCCTCACGCCCGGCATGCCCATCGGCCAGATCTCGTTCATGCGCATGACCACGCCGGTCCAGCGGCCGTACGGGTCGCCGGGTCTGGGCTCCAAGTACCAGGGGCAGGTGGATCCCACGCCCAGCCGCTCGTTCAAGAAGCGCCTGGACGGCTGAGGCGACGCCCGCGAGGACCGTTTCCCGGGGGGAGGGCCCTGCCCGCGAGGGCCGCTGCCCGTGATGGGGCTACAGCCCCTCCGTCATGCGGCTGACGATGGGCGTGGGCACGAAGCCCGCGAGGTACTTGCCGGCGCGCGACTCCATCACCGGCAGGAACCGCAGCTTGCGGCGGATGTTGGACGCGATGTGCGAGGTGGACGACGAGTACGCCGCCAGGGCCTCGCCGTTGCGCGCCGCGCTCACGGCTCGCCCGGCTTCGAGCCCGGTGTTCAGCGCGTAGGAGATACCCTCGCCGCTGGTGGGCGACATGAACCCGGCCGCCTCTCCAGCGAGCAGGACCCGGCGCCGGCCCGGCACCACGTCGTTCGCGTGCCGCACGTTCAGTGCCACGGCGGCCTCGCGCAATACCGGCTGACCGAGCGAGGGAAGCCGGGTGCGCAGCTCCTCCAGCACGAGGTCCTGCTTGTCTCCCGGGTGCTTGGTCTTGGGGTAGAAGACCGAGCCGACGATGGCCCGGTCGCCCTTGGGCACCACGTACGCATACGCGAACTCGTCGCCCACGTCCCGCATATAGATGCAATCGAAGAACGGCTCGAGGCCGCCGTCGTGCGTCACGAAGTCCTGGAGCGTGACGTAAGTAGCCGTGCTGTCCACTTCCAGAAGCCGCCGTGTGCGCGACCGGGCGCCGTCGGCGCCCACCAGGTAGTGACCGCGTGCGCGCACCGGACCGTCGGGGGTCTTGAACGTGACCTCCACGCCTTCCGCATCCTCGTCGAAGGACACGAGCTCGAGCCTGCCCAGGACGGTGACGTTGTCGGGCAGGAGCGAGACCAGCCACTCGTCGAAGCCCGCCCGATCCACGTTCACGAAGGACAGGGCGGTCGGTTTCGCGATCCGGCGGTCCCAGTCCACATAGCGGAAGTTAACACGCTCCGGATCCAGGATCAGCCTTCGGGGCACGTCACCCCATCGGCCCAGGAACCGCTGGGCGTATTCGTTGAGCATCCCGCCGCAGCTCTTGGAGCGCGGAAGCTCCGTGCGCTCGGCAAGGAGGACGGGTCCGGCGCCGGCCGCCTCGAGCGCCGCCATGACGCCCGCAGGGCCGGCTCCACCACGACCGCAGCGAATTCGCCGAGGTCACGGATGGCGGGCGTCGGCGATGTCGTGTCGTCGTGCTGCGGAGTGTCGTGGGTGGGAGGTTCGCTGGTCACGTGTAGAGGCCTCCATCTCCCTGGCGCCGGTTGCGCGTGCTGCGAGCCAAGTCAGTCTATCGCATGACCGGTGGGCGGGGACGAGCGGCTTGGCGACGAGAGGCGTGAACGTCCCTTGGCGCGGACTTTGCGACGAGATGGCTCGATACCCGCCGCAGTATCCGCGGCGTATACTGCAGGAGCATGCCCCCGAAGAGATGGAGCCCGAGATGGCCTGCTGGGAACAGCGCGGCTGCGATGAAGAGATGCAGGCCGAATGCCCGCACAGTGCGGTGTTCTTGGACCGGTGTCCCGCCAAGTGCGCCTTCGCGCTTTGCGACCGGTCCACGCACGAAGTGACCATGGACCCCGAACTGATCTTCTCCCCGGAGGTCGACCGCGAGGCCGCCATCAAGGAGTCGTGCATCACATGCGTCTTCTTCCTGACCAACGGCCCCAAGGTAGCGAACACCGGCGGCCGCGAGTAGCCCACCGGCGCGCGGGATGAGCGAAGCACCGACCCCCGACGCGGCCGCGCACTGGGGGCACGCGCAGGATCGGGTCGCCCATGCGCTTTCCGCCTACGCCACCGAGCTCGAGCTCGCCGGAGCGGTCCAGACCGGCGGGGCGTTCACCGACCTCCCCGAGGCCGACGATCTCATAAAGTCCAGTCCGGAAGCGTTCCTGCTTGGCGTCCTGTTCACTCAAGGAATCCCGGCCGAGCGCGCGTGGGCGGGCCCCTACCTGCTGCGCGAGCGCCTAGGCCACCTGGACCTCCGGCGCCTCGCCCAAGACCCTGCCGAGGTGGACGCCGCGCTGGGCCGTCCCCCGGCGCTCCACCGCTTCCGGCACACACTGCCCCGTTGGATCTCTGCCGCCGCGCGGCGCCTCTTGGACGAGTACCACGGGGACGCCACGCGGATCTGGGCCCCGGGCAGCTCGGTGATCGAGGTGACCGAGCGGCTCTCGGCCTTTGACGGGATCGGCCGCAAGAAGGCCGCGATGGCCGTGGAGATCCTCATGCGTTCCTTCGGCGTGCCACTGGAGGGTGCCTCGTGCGGCACCGTCGCCTACGACGTGCATGTCCGAAGGGTGTTCCTGCGCAGCGGCCTCGTTCAGGTCGATTCGCCCGAGGCGGTGTCTCGCGCGGCCGCCCTCGCGTGCCCCGAGGCGCCGGGATCACTGGACCTGGCCGCGTGGCTAATCGGACGTGAGACGTGCCGGCCCCGGCGGCCGGAGTGCGATGCATGCCGGCTGGACGCCGTGTGCCCCAGGCTGGTCTGGCTCACGCCTGCGGGCGTGGGCGTGCGCAAGCCCGCGGGAGCCTGAGCGACTGCGCTAGCCCAGGGTGCGCATGAGCAGGCCCGACGGGACCTTGGGGCTGAAGTACGTGGACTTCTGCGGCATGGTCTCGCCGGCGGCCGCGACCGCCCGCAGCTGCTCGAGGCGCGTCCGATTCATGACGAACACCACGTCGTGGTCCGCCGTGGCCTGTATGGCGGCCTCGGCACCCTTCACGAACGAGAGGCGCTCCAGGGTCTCGGGGCGGTCGGGGTGGATGTCCAGGAGCTGGTCCAGGACGAGCTCCTGCAACACGGCCACGTCCAGGTTCTTCCAGGCCGCGGACATCGGCCCCGGGATCTCGGTTACGGGGTCCACGGAGGCCTTGAGCGTGGCCAGGTAAAGGCCCTCATCGCCGCGCACGCGCACGACGTATGCGGGCCTTGTCGCGTGGGCGTCGAGCACGTCGATCATCTCGTCCTGGGTGACCGGCGAGAGGTCGAAGTGCTCGGAGAGGCGGCGCAGGAAGACGGCGCCGTCGAAAGCGCCCGGGGCGTCGGCTACGCGGTGGGTGGGCAGCACGACGAGGTCGGGATCATCCATGGACAGCAGCGCCATCAAGATGTGGTCGTAGGCCGGGTCGCCCGGCGCGCCCGCACCTGCCGAGGCGCGGCGCTCGTCCCGATAGGCCAGCGAGGTCTCGTAGCGGTGGTGGCCGTCGGCGATGTAGATGGGCCGGCCGCGAGCGCTCCGGTGAACGCGGCCACGGTGGCCGGGTCCGTGATCCGCCACAGCAGCGCGTGGACGCCTTCGACATCGGCCGCCGCAGTGGGTTCGGCGGCCGTCGTTGTCTCCAGAGCCGCGGCGGCAACGCCCTGGGCGTCGGGGTACAGGCCCACGACCGGGCTCAGATTCGCCGCGGTGGCGCGGATCATCTCCATGCGGTCGGCGCGCGCTTTGGGCAGCGTGCGCTCGTGCGGCAGGACGATCCCGGCCGAGAACGGCTCCAGCTTGACCGTGGCGAAGACGGCGCGGCGCTTGGCCGGGCCGCCGTGGTGCGTGAAGCGCTGCTCGAGGATCCAGATGGCCGGCTCGTCGTCGGTGACGAGGGTCCCGTCCGCGAGCCACTGCGCGAGGCGGCGGTGCGCGGTGGCGTAGCGGCCGTCGGGCGCCGCCGGGTCCAGCGGGCCCTCGGCCAGCTCGAGGGCTACGATGTTCGTGGGGTCCGCGGCCAGCAGGCGCCGCCGCATCGCGTCGTCCACGACGTCGTAGGGCGGCGCGGCCTTGGTGGTCAGGTCGGTACCGACCCCCGCCAGGGCGTAGGTTACGGCGTGAAACGGGCGTACATCGGCCACGGAAGCTCTCCCGCTAGGTCTTTGGTGGGGCGAAGTCTACCGCACAGCGACGTGCAGCGGCCACCCGCCGGAGCGACCCGGCATGGGGTATGCAGCGGTTGTATCATCGGGTCACCAGCACGGAGGCGACGGCGATGATGAAGTTCTCGGTCCTGTGCATGACCGACGGTGCGGTCGAGGTCACACTCGACGACCTCAATGCCGTGGTTTTCGACGGCGAAGAGGACGTCCAGTTGATCTTCGCGTGCCCCGTCTGCGGCGATGAGATCCGCCTGAGCGTGCACATCCCCAACCTGCAAGTGGCGGCCGCCGGTCTCGCCGAGCTCCTCGAGGAGGCCTCGGCGATGCGATCCGATGACGCCGACTCGTTCCAACTGTTCAAGGTCACGCACGACTCCGGCCCTTCCCGCGACGAGGCGGGCGTGGAGCTGCTCCCCGACGACGACCCGGCGGTGGAACACTACTGCGAGTACTTCCGCAGGCAGCTGGCCCGCGTGGATAGCGTGGAAGCGTTCCTTGCCGAGGTGGACGACGAGCGATAGCTGCCGGTCCCGCTGTCCGTGTCGCTGGCCGCCTGCGACGACTACCTTCCTCCGCGCCCCTCTAGGCGCCTGCGCGTGGAGCTCACCGCACGGATGGGCAACGCGATCAAGAATCCCGCGACGAAACCACCCACGTGGGCGAAGAACGCGACCCCTCCGGCCGTGAGCTGACCCATCGTCGCCGCGGCCGATGCGAGCTGCAGCACGAAGAAGACGAGGATGGGTATCCACGCCGGCAGCGTCGCTACCTCGAAGAACACGAACAGCGGGATCGCCACCGTGATCTCGTTGCCCGGCAGCAGGACGAGGTAGGCGCCGAGCAGCCCCGCGATCGCGCCGCTCGCCCCGATCACGGGGACGGGGCTGGCGGGGGCCATCACCCACTGAGCCAGCGCGGCGGCTACACCGCACGACAGATACAGCGCGACCATGCCCAGCCGGCCCAGACGGTCCTCGAGGGCCGCGCCGAAGACCCACAGGTAGAGCATGTTGAACAGGATGTGCAGCCAGCTGGCGTGCATGAACATCGTGGTGACGATCGTGAGCCACACCACGGGTGACGCGGGGTCCAGGGTGAACCGCCCGGGCACGAACCCGAATCGCCCGATGAAAGCCGCGGCGGCGGGGCCGGCGATCGTGAGCCAGGTGCCCGACAGCCTGAGCATGAACGCGAAGACGGCCGCATCGGCGCCGATGAGGCCCAGGGTCACCCATGGGAAACGGTGGGAAACGGAGCGGGCGCGCAGCGGTATCATCGTCGACGATGCTCCTGTTCAGCGGGGGAGCGAGGCTCGCGTGCCCGGCCCTATCGTCCGTGGGTCGTGCCCGATAGCCTAGCGCAAGCGCTGCTCGGCTCGTGAATGCCCACAGGGATGCCCTCGGCGGGAGGATGATCGCGATTCTCGTTTGGCTCGGAATAGGTGTGATGGTCGCCATCCTGGCGGCAGGTTTCGTCGCGTCGTACGCCCAGCTGGCCACTCTCCGTTCCCGGGTGGACGACGGCTGGTCTCAGATCGGCTCGCGACTCACGGAACGCCACGATTCCATCGGCCGGCTCGCGCATTCGGCCACGTCGCTCATCGGCCCGGGCTCGAGCGCTCTTGCCGATGTGGCTTCGGCCCTGGAGGCGGCGAACGGCGCGGATCCGGCCGCAGAGCGCAGCCGTGCGGAGAACGAGCTCACCGCGGCGGCGGAGCGCCTCAGGCGCTGCACGCCGCCGATGGACGGGTGGGGCTCGGAGCAGACCGAGGCCGCCGCGGCCTACGCCGGTGAGCTGGAGGAATCGCGCTCCATCGACACTCGGGTCTGCCGCGCCCGGCAGTCCTACAACGACGCCGTCATGACGTACAACACCGCGCGGCTGACCTTCCCGAACAACGTGGTGGGCGCGATCGCGGGATTCGGCGAGCGCGAGTACTTCGAGTTCGAGGGCGAGGGCGCCGAGCGCCTCGAGGTCGGGTAGGCCGGGCATGGACTACCTGCTCACGCTGCCGTTCCCGAACATCGACCCTGTCGCATTGCGTCTGGGCCCGCTCGCGATCCGGTGGTACGGGCTCGCCTATCTGGTGGGCTTCGTCCTTGCATGGCTCGTCATGCGATGGCTCCTGAAGCGGTGGGGGACCGGCGCCACGGTGGACGACGAGCTCACGATCCTGCTGTTCGCGGTGGGGGGCGTCATCCTCGGAGGCCGGCTCGGGTACGTGCTCTTCTACGACCTGGCGTACTACGCGGCGCACCCGCTCACGATCTTCGCGCTATGGGACGGCGGGATGTCGTTCCACGGAGCGCTCATAGGGGTGATCGTCGCGGGGGTCATCGCCGCCCGGGTGGTCCGCATCCCGTTCCTCACCATCGCCGACGCCGCCGCCGTGGGGACCCCGATAGGCCTGTTCTTCGGCCGGATCGCCAACTTCATCAACGGGGAGCTGTGGGGCCGGCCCTCCAACCTGCCGTGGGCGATCGTGTTCCCGCGGGCCGGGCCGCTTCCTCGGCACCCTTCGCAGCTGTACGAGGCGTTGCTCGAGGGCGTCGTCCTGTTGGCCATCCTGCTGATCCTGGTCTTCGTGCGCCGCCGATGGCCGAGGGGATTCCTGTTCGGCGTGATGATGACCGGGTACGCGCTCGCCAGGATCACCGCGGAGTTCTTTCGCCAGCCCGACATCCAGATCGGGTTCCTTCCCGGCGGGATCACGATGGGCCAGGTGCTCAGCGTGCCTGTGCTGGTAGTGGGAGTGGCGCTCATCGCCTGGTCATTGCGACCGGGCAGGCCCTCGGACGGCGTGGACGAGCCGCGAGCCCAGGAGCAGGCGGAAGGTGAGGGCGAAGGCGACGGCTCCGGGGGCGACGCCTAGCGCGGCCGGTCGGCGCACTGCGCCCACTCGGGGTTCCAGCACGGCGCCTCGCGCGCGAGGCAGCGCGTGGCCTGACTGGGCTCGAGCCGCCTGATGGGATCGAAGCACGAGCAATGGAAGCGCGGCATCAGACCCACGACGTCCTTGACCTCGGGATCGGCGTACGGGTCCTCGTCAGGCTGTTCGATCACATGAAGCAGGTAACACGACACGGTAGTCCCCGGGTAGAATGGTTCGCCGGCAGGACAAGATTACGCCGCGGGTGTGCGCCCGCGCCACTGGGCGGTGCGGAGGTGTGATGCGCGTTCGGTTGGCGACCATGGCCGCGGTCCTGCTCGCCGCCTGCTGCATCGCGACCACCGCCTGCTCCACCCAGCCGCCCGACCTTGCCGCGCGCTGGCCGGCCGCAAGCTCGGAACCCACCGTCACCATGCCCGCCGACCTGCAGCGATGGCCCCTCACTGGCAAGCCCAGCGCCGACAAGAGCGGGAACCATCCGCGCGTCGTGGCGGTGGCGCTGGCCGGCTCGGGCGCCGGCGCGACAGGACCGTCCGGCGCAGGCGCGGCTGACGTGGTCTACGAGATGCAGCAGGGCAACGCCGCGACGATCCTGGCGCTGTATCAGAGCCGAGCCTCGGCCAAGGTGGGGCCGGTGCGGCCGGCGCGGGCCGCCGACGTGGACATAGTCACTCAGTACTCGGCGCTCTACGCCCACCAGGGCGGCGGCGCCGACGTGCTCGCGGCGCTGTCCGCCGCGCACGTCTCGGATCTGGACGCGTCCGCGAACCGGGCTGCGTTCCCGCCGGGCGGTCCCGGCTCGACGCAGCTGTTCGCGAGCACCGCCGCGCTACGGGCGGCCGCGGCTCGGCGCAAGTACGCGGCGAACGCCGACGGGCGGCCGTTCGAGTTCGGTCCGCTTCCAGCCGGGGCGGTGACCAGCGGGACCGCGGTCGCGTCTGTGGTCGTGCCCGTGGTGGCCGCGGCTCCGGTGACCTGGACGTGGAACGCCGGTGCGCGCTCCTGGACGCGGTCCGTGGGCGGCGCGGCGCAGGTGGATCCCGCTACCGGCGCTCCCATCGGCGTGGCGAACGTCGTGGTGCTGTGGGACCTGGGAGCCGCCGCGCCCAGCGCCGGGGCCAGCGGGCCGCCCGACGCGGCCGCCGCGGAGCCCGACCTCACGGGCCAGGGCAGAGCCACTCTGTTCCGCGACGGGACCCGGGTGAACGGCCGCTGGGAGGCGACGGCCGACGGCCCGCCGGTCATCAGGACCTCGGCAGGCGCGGTCGTCCCGTTCGCCGCGGGGTCCACGTGGTTCCTCGTCATCCCCAACGACCGCGACATCACGATGCGCTGAGGGCCTGTGCCCGGCTGCGGCCCGTTGCGCCTCGTCGGCGGCCCGCGTGACGAGATCGCATCGGCATGGTGCGTTGGCGCGGTTTGGCCCCCGACGAGCGCGGCGTTAGAATGAGCACCCGTCCGGCGGCCCGACGCCAAGGCTCCGGATCGTGCCAAAACCCCGCCACGACACGAGGAGCGAGATACCCCGTGACTGAGAACATCGCCGGTGCTACCGGCACGCCGCGCGTCAAAGACCGGCCTCGCCGAGATGCTCAAGGGCGGCGTCATCATGGACGTCGTCAACGCCGAGCAGGCCAAGATCGCCGAGGACGCCGGCGCCGTCGCCGTCATGGCGCTCGAGCGCGTTCCCGCCGACATCCGCGCCGCAGGGCGGCGTGGCCCGCATGTCCGATCCCGACCATGGTCGAGGCCATCGTGGACGCCGTCACCATCCCGGTCATGGCCAAGTGCCGCATCGGCCACTTCGTCGAGGCGCAGGTCCTGCAGTCGCTCGGCGTGGACTACATCGACGAGTCCGAGGTGCTGACCCCGGCCGACGAGGAGTACCACGTCAACAAGTGGGACTTCACGGTCCCGTTCGTGTGCGGCTGCCGCAACCTCGGCGAGGCGCTGCGCCGCATCGCGCGAGGGCGCCGCGATGGTGCGCACCAAGGGCGAGCCGGGCACCGGCAACGTCGTCGAGGCCGTGCGCCACATGCGCGCGGTGACCGACGAGATCGGCTGGCTCGTCGGGCTGCGCGGCGAGCAGCTCTTCGCCGCCGCCAAGGAGCTGCAGGCGCCCTACGAGCTGGTCAAGTGGGTGCACGAGAACGGCAAGCTGCCGGTCGTGAACTTCTCGGCGGGCGGCATCGCCACGCCGGCCGACGCCGCGCTCATGATGCAGCTCGGCTGCGACGGCGTGTTCGTCGGCTCGCGGCATCTTCAAGAGCGGCGATCCGGCCAAGCGCGCCAAGGCGCATCGTCGAGGCCACGACGCACTTCGAGGACGCCGACGATCATCGCGCAGCGTCTCGCGCGACCTGGGCGAGGCCATGGTCGGCATCAACATCTCCGACATCCCCGAGAACGAGCGGATGCAGGAGCGTGGCTGGTAGGTGCTCCGCCGCGCGTACGAGCGACTGGACGCGGCGTGAGGTCGGCGTCCTCGCTCTGCAGGGAGCGTTCCGCGAGCACGTCTACGCGGTCGAGGCGCTGGACGTCGAGCGCCGTGGCGGTGCGGCTGCCCGAGCAGCTCGACGAGTGCGACGGGCCTCATCATCCCCGGCGGCGAGTCGACGGCCATCGCGCAAGCTCATGGACGAGTACGGCTTCTACGAGCCGCATCGCCGCGCGTCACGCCGCGGGCATGGCCGTGTGGGGCACGTGCGCCGGCGCGATCCTGCATCGCCGACGAGATCGTCGACGGCGTCGCCGGATCAGCGCGCCGCTCGAGCCTCATGGACATCACGCGTGCGCCGCAACGCCTACGGCCGCCAGGTGGACTCCTTCGAGGCGCGACTCTGGACTTCGCCGGCCTCGAGGGCGGCCCGTATCGCGGCGTCTTCATCCGCGCGCCCTGGATCGAGAGCGTCGGCGAGGGCGTCGAGGTGCTCGCCGAGCACGAGCGGCCACATCGTGGCGGCTCGTCAGGGCACGGTCTGATGGCCACGACGCTTCCATCCCGAGCTCACCGGCGACCCCGCGCTCCACCGGTACTTCGTCGAGGTGGTCGTGGGCGCGTAGCGCGCGCCCGCCGCCCGTCCGCGGCGCGCGCCGGTGGCGCCGCCGGACGTCGGCGCATCCATCGGCGTCGGCTATCCTGCGTGCGTCGGCGCGCCGCATCGTCGGCGCCGATCGGTACGAAAGGAACGATAGGCATGTCCGGACACTCCAAGTGGGCGACGACCAAGCACCGCAAGGGCGCCGTCGACGCGAAGCGCTCGGCGCTGTTCTCGCAAGCTGACGCGCATCATCACCGTCGCGGCCAAGACCGGCGGCGACCCCAATCCCGAGAACAACGCGTCGCTCGCCGCCGCGATCGCCAAGGCCAAGAGCTACTCGCTGCCCAAGGACAAGATCGAGACCGCCATCGACAAGGCGTTCGCGGCCGGCGCCGATGCGGCGCAACTACGACGAGGTCGTCTACGAGGGCTACGGGCCCGGCGGCGTCGCGCTCTACGTCGAGGCGCTCACCGACAACCGCAACCGCACCGCCGCCGACGTCCGCGCGCGCGTTCACGCGCGCCGGCGGCAACCTGGGGTCCACGGGCTCGGTCGCGTTCCAGTTCGAGCGCAAGGGCGAGATCATCATCGAGAAGAGCGACGTCGCCGACGAGGACGAGCTCATGCTGCTCGTCGCCGACGCCGGCGGCGAGGACCTCGAGGACGGCCGACGAGGACTGGATCGTCACCACCGCACGCCGCCGACCTCATGTCCGTGAAGCAAGGCGCTCGAGGACGCCGGGCGTGCCGGTCAAGGGCGCCGAGCTCATCATGGAGGCGCACGAACGCGACCACGCTCGACGTCGACGACGCCAAGAAGGTCATGCGCCTCGTGGACAGGCTCGAGGAGTCTGGACGACATCCAGAACGTCTACCACACCATGGAGATGACCGAGGAGATCGCGGCCCAGCTGGACTAGAAGTGGCGCCCGCCGCCGCTTCGTAGACGCTGTCGGACCGCTCGCGTAGACTGAACATATGTTCGATTGGGCGCGGCGGCGCCCATGTCGCGAGGCGTCCGAGGGGGTGCGTGCTTGATCATCCTGGGCATCGATCCCGGGCTCGCCGATACCGGCTGGGGGCTCGTGCGGGCCGAGGGGTCGCAGCTCCGGTGCGTGGGCTACGGCTGCATCTCGTCCAAGGCCGGCCGAACCACTGCCCGGGCGGCTCAAGGCGCTCCACGACGAGCTCTCCATGCTCGTGACGCTGCACCAACCCGCCGAGGCCGCGGTGGAGAAGCTGTTCCACGGCATCAACGTCCGCAGCGCGCTGGCGACCGGCCAGGCGCGGGGCGTGTGCCTGCTCGCCACCGCGGACGCGGGCATCCCCGTGGGCGAGTACAGCCCGGCGGAGATCAAACAGGCGGTCGTAGGCTACGGCAGCGCCGACAAGGCCCAGGTGCAGTACATGGTCCGGGCGATCCTGTCGCTTTCTGAGACGCCCAAGCCCGATCACGCCGCCGATGCGCTGGCGGTCGCCATCTGCCACGCCTCGTCGCGCACGCGACGCGACGCCATAGCACGTGCCGAGGCGGGCAAGCAGTGATCGCGTCCCTCACCGGAGTCATCGCTTCCAAGACGCCCACGCACGTCGTGCTCGACGTGGGCGGTGTGGGGTACGAGGTCGCGATGCCCGGCAGCGCCATCGTGGAGCTGCCGCCGGTGGGCGAGCGCACCACCGTTCTCACGCATCTCAACGTCCGCGAGGACGACCTGAGCCTCTTCGGCTTCCGGACTTCCACGGACAAGGAGATCTTCCGGCTGCTCATCACGGTGTCCGGGGTCGGGCCCAAGGTCGCGCTCGCGGTGCTCTCCGCGATGTCCGCGGGATCGCTGGCCGACGCGGTCGCTCGTGAGGACGTCACCGCGATCTGCGAGGTGCCGGGCATCGGCAAGAAGCTGGCCCAGCGCATAGTCGTGGAGCTCAAGGACAAGCTCGACGTGCCGGAGTTCGCGGGGGCCGCGCTGGGCGGCGCCGCGCGGCCGGGCGGGCCGGCGGCGGTCGAGGCCCGTCAGGCGCTCCTGGGCATGGGCTTCACGAGCGCCGAGGCCGCGGCGGCCGTGGCCGGCGCGCCCGAGGGCGCCGGCGTGGAAGAGACCATCACCTTCGCGCTCAAGCGCATCGGCGCGGGGAGGTAGGTCATGGCCGAGGACTGGAGCATGGCGGGCAGCGGAGAGGGCACCGAGGCCGAGCGGCTCGTCTCTGCGCGGTTCATCGACGACGACGTCGAGGCCGACCGCTCGCTGCGGCCGCGCAAGCTGGACGAGTACCTGGGCCAGACCAAGGTCAAGGAGAACCTCGCGGTGTTCATCGACGCCGCGAAGGGCCGGGACGAGTCGCTGGATCACGTGCTGTTGTCCGGGCCTCCGGGGCTGGGCAAGACCACGCTCGCGGCGGTCATCGCCAACGAGCTCGATGTGAACATGCGCACGACGAGCGGTCCCGCGATCGAGCGCGCCGGTGACCTCGCCGCCATCCTCACGAACCTCGAGCCGCGCGACGTGCTGTTCATCGACGAGATCCACCGCCTCAATCGGCAGGTCGAGGAGGTCCTCTATCCCGCGATGGAGGACTTCAAGATCGACATCGTGATCGGAAAGGGCCCGGCGGCCCGGTCGCTGCGCCTGGACGTGCCGCGCTTCACGCTCATCGGCGCGACCACGCGCACCGGGCTGCTCACCGGGCCGCTGCGTGACCGCTTCGGGATGTCGTTCCGGCTCGACTACTACACGCCCGCGGAGCTCGAGGCCATCGTGCGCCGCTCCGCGGGCATCCTGGACGTCCAGATCGACGACGCGGGCGCGACCGAGATCGCCCGCCGCAGCCGGGGCACACCACGCCTCGCGAACCGCCTGCTGCGTCGCGTGCGCGACTACGCGCAGGTGCGTCACGACGGCGTGATCACCCAGGCGATAGCCGCCGAGGCTCTCGCGTTCTTCGAGGTAGACGAGCTGGGACTGGACCGGATGGACGTGCTCATCTTGTCCACGCTCGCCGAGAAGTTCTACGGAAGGCCGGTGGGCCTGACCACGCTGGCGAGCGCGGTGGGCGAGGAGACCGACACGCTCGAGGACGTCTACGAGCCGTACCTCCTGCAGCTCGGGCTCATCGAGCGCACCCCCAAGGGGCGCAAGGCGATGCCCGGCCGCCTATCTGCACCTCGGCCTGCCTGAGCCCGCGGAGCCCGGCGCCAGGAAAGGGCCGCAGCTGTTCTGACCGTGGGGGTGGCGCAGGCGCCACGGTTCGCGCGCCCTGCCCGCTGCATCGCATCGGCCGGCCCGGTCCCGCCTTCCGGCCGTGCCCGGGAACGCCGGCCCCACAACGCACGAAGGCCGCCTGAGAAGGCGGCCTTCGCGATCCTAAAGGTAGCCGGAACATACCCGGCCTAGATGCACCTCGTAGGAGTCTTGGACTCCAGCCCGGCGTGTGAGCCGGGGACGAGAAGTCTACACCGTCACGCTGTAGGTCCACAAGCCGTGGAGGTTGCAGTGCTCCATGGCGGAGATCTCCGAGCCGGGGTCCGCGGTCACCGTCACGGACACCTTGGGGTCGGTGACGACCGGCGACAGGTCGAACCTCGCCACCGGATTGCCGTTGACCATGAGCTCGATCCACGTGATGTAGTGCTCGGCGAGGTTGGGGTGCGCGACCTCCTTGCCCACGGTCACCGTCACGAGCTTCTTCTCGCCCATGTCGGTGATGTCGATGAGGGGGGTGTGCTTCTTGGCGAAGTCGTCCGCACCGGCATAGTCGGACACGACGTTGATCTGGTTCATGACGGGAGCCTCGATCATTGGTTTCCTCCGTTGCTCGACGTATGCGCGCCGTCGGCCGCTCGAGGGCGGGACGTGTAGCGAGTTCTTACCCACCGTGCGCTACGATGCACTCGCCCCGATGCGGACGCTCGCGGGCACCGTCGAACGAGGAGGAGCTCGCAATGCCCCAGCGCAGCGAGGCGTTGGTCACCCGGGATTCGCTGGTCGTGGTGGTCGTGGATATCCAGGACCGGCTTGCCGCCGTCATGCCGCGCCGCGAGGACATCGTGGCCGCCACGTCCCGGCTCGTGCGGGCCGCCGGTGTGCTCCGCGCGCCCGTCATCGTCACGCGCCAGCATCCCAAGGGCCTGGGCGACACCGTTTCGGAGCTGCACGCCCCCCTCGACGACGCGCGGCGCGCCGGCTCGGCGGTCAGCGTCGTGGACAAGCTGTGCTTCGACTGCTCGGCCGAGCCCGCCTTCGCGTCCACCCTTGCCGAGGTCGGACGGCGCCACGTCGTGCTCACCGGCATGGAGACACACATCTGCATCACGCAGACCGCGCTGTCTCTGGCCTCGGCCGGTCTCGTGCCTCACGTGGCCGCCGACGCGGTGTGCTCCCGTCACGATCTCGATCACGACACCGCGCTTGCGCGCCTGCGGGCGCACGGAGTGGACGTCCTCACCACCGAGTCGGCGATCTACGAGTCGCTTGGCGCGGCGGGCACCGACGACTTCCGGGCCGTCTTGAGGGTGGTCAAGGAGGCGTAGCGCGACCCCGCGCGGTCCCGCACGCCACCGAAAATCCCGGCTCTGACACCGTTCGGGTGACCTTACGTCCCCTTCTTGGGGGATGAGCGGTCGAATACGCACGGTGTACGGCTAATCGGCCGACATACTCTGTGTCCACGGAGGTGTCCCGATGCCCAAGGTTCTGATAGTCGACGACGATTCCGCGCTGCGCGTCACGCTGGCCGAGGTCATAGGCCTCGCCGGCTACCACACGATTCAAGCCGAGGACGGGCCCACGGCCCTCGCGCGCGTGGCGGGCGAGCGGCCCGACGTCGTGCTCATGGACGTGATGATGCCGGGGATGAGCGGCCTGGAGGTCGTGGAGAAGCTCCGTGCCGATCCCGCCAACGCCGACCTGCCCATCATCATGGTCACGGCCCTCTCCGACGTGCGCGACCGGGTCCGCGGCCTCGCCGCCGGCGCCACCGACTACGTGGACAAGCCGTTCGAGACGGCGGAACTGCTCGCCCGGATCGAGGCCGCGCTCAGGCAGCGCAAGCTGATGCGCGACCTGGCCGTCGCGCGCGCCACGACCGCTCGCGTGAACCACGAGCTCGTCGTCTCAGACCAGGAGCTGCGTGCCGAGGCAGCCGCCGACATCCACGACGGCATCCTCCAGACGCTCGTCGCCGTGCGCATGTGGGCCGAGCGCCTGTCCGATGACGAGGCGCTCCCCATCGCCACTCGTGCCGAGGCCGTGGGGTTCGTGGGGCAGGTGGACACGTCCATCGCGACCGGGCGCCGGCTGCTTCGCGGGCTCACCCCGCCGCCGTTGTCCGAGGGCGGGCTGCCGTCCCTGGTGCGGTCGGAGGCGGAGATCTCGTGACGGGGTCGGGGATGGAGCTCGATCTCGTCTTGCCCGAGCGGCTCACGGGCCTCTCGTACGAATCGGAGAGCGTCCTGTTCCGCACGGTGCGCGAGGCGCTGCTCAACGCCGTGCGCCATTCCGACGCGCATCGCGTGTCGGTGGGTCTCGCTTCCAACCGCGACACCGTCCGCGCCACCGTCGCCGACGACGGCAAGGGCTTCGATCGCGACGAACTGCGCGGCCCGGCGCACGCGGGCCACTTCGGCCTGGAAGGCATGCGGATCCGGGCCGAGTCGGCGGGCGGCAAGGTAGCGGTCGCGTCCGAACCCGGCCGCGGTACGACGGTGACGATCGAGATGCCCAGGGGGGTGGCGTGACCATGCCTATCCGAGTGCTTGTCGTAGACGATCACCCGCTCGTGCTCGACGGGATCGCCGCGGTCCTCGCGGGAGATCCCGAGGTCAACCTGGTGGGCACGGCGTCCACCTCCGAGGCTGCGCTCGCCGTTGCGCGCGCCGAGGCTCCCGACATCGTGCTGTTGGACGTCAGGCTCGGTGACGAGTCGGGCCTGGACCTCATCGGCCCGGTCACCGCGGCGGCGCCTCTGTGTCGCGTGCTCATGCTCACCGTGGCCGACGACGCCTACAGCGTCCAAGAGGCCCTGCGCCGAGGCGCGCGCGGCTACGTGCTCAAAGGCGCGTCGCGCGAGGACCTGCGCAACGCCGTGCACCGTGTCTCCAACGGGTTCGCGCACGTTGACGCGGCGGTCAGCGACTACCTGGTCAAAGAGGCCGAGTCCTCGCGCCGCGCGGCTGCTCCCGATTCCAGCGCCCCCGCCCTGACGCAGCGGCAGCTCGAGATCCTGCGCATGGTGGCCGCCGGTCTCACGAACGACTCGATAGCCTCGCTGCTGGGGGTCACCTCGGAGACGGTGAAGACGCATCTGTCCCGAGCGTTCGCCCGCCTCGGCGCTCGCGATCGCGCGAGTGCGGTCGCCATCTGCATGCGCCGCGGTCTGCTCTAGCCGCAGTCTCCGCCGGCTTCGTCGCCACCGAGCCCGGTTCCCGAGGGTGCCCGCACCGGGGTCTCATGACGCCCGGCCTCGGCTGCGCGGCCTCACGACCGGTGGAGGAGGGGGAACCGTCGCGCCCGGTACGAGGGGGGCGCCCGTCCGCGGACGTGAGTCGCGACCCGGCAGGGGGTCACGCCGTCGCGCGGGGGGCCGTGCCGGGCGCGCGGCCCGCCTCCGAGGTTGCCCGGCGGCGCCGTGCGGCGACCTCGCGGGCGACCTCGAGTCGCGCCTGCCGAAAGCCCTTGAGGAATCCGGCCAGCGCATAGCAGACCACGACGAGTTCGATGACGAACAGCGCCGCAGGTTCGTCGGTGACGAAGCGGACCTGATCGGTCAGCTGATTGAGCATGCGTTCGGTCTGGATGCCGCGCAGCGTCTCCGAGCCATTGCTCACGTGCTTGGCGAGCAGGGCGCGCAGTGACGCCTCACCCTCCACCGGTCCGTAGGCCGTGGCCATCGGCTCCATGGAGAGGGGCTGCGTGAGCGCCGCGAAGGTCTCGGCGAAGTCCTCGGCAGGACGGCGGTCCCAGCTCACCGTGCGGTCGTCCCACTGGATGTCCTCCGGGTAGCCTCGGATCCTGCCCCATGCCGCCCGGTCGGCGTCGTTGAAGTACAGGATGTCCACCATGTGGCCCAGCTCGTGCGCAAGCAGCTTGCCCAAGGTGGCGTCGGTCCGTCCCTCGAAGGAATCGCGCTTCAGATGGACGACGCTGGGCGGGTACTCGTAGTACGCCGCGGCGTCCTGCATGTCGGGCGTGGGCGTGTCGTAGACCTCGATGGTGAACACCGACGGGTTGAGTGGATACCGGATCGCCGCCACGCAGCGGCGGATGCGGACTTCTTCCTGCGGTGTCGCGCCGGTGATCCGGATCTTGGAGGCGTCGGTGAGGACCTTGCCCTGCGACACCCCGGGGCTGCTCTGCTGCCGCAAAGCAGCCAGCGCCGCCTCCGGCGCCGGCAGGACCAGAAGCGCCACGATCAGCAGCGCCAGAAGCCTCCGTGCGGCGCCGGATACGGCGCCAAGTGTCATTCGCTCGCTAGGCCTCATCGAGACCCGACCCCCTTGTGAGGAACCCGGTGGACCACTTGTGGGGTCGGGGCGGGGCCGCTGGGCCCCGGTCCGCCGACCGGGTGACTCCGCGGGCGCCACCAGGTGTCCGGCGCGCCATCCAAGGCGGGGGCACGGGTCGGGGCCTTGGCTCGACCGGGGGACGGTCGCGGCTCGACGGGCGGTCCGCTACCCTTGCCGAAAGGCGGCGGGCGGGAGGTGCAGGTGGCGACGACGGGTCCGGAGTCGCAAGACGGCGCGCGTGGGAGTCCTCGCGGTCCTCGTGCCGGCGTTCGCGTTGGCGTTCGCGCTGGCGTGGACCGGGGTGGCGCGGGCCGCGACGCCGCTGCCCGGCTCGGTGCGCACCGTGCTGCCTACCGTGCAGGTGGAGCTGTGGCCCTACAAGCAGCAGGGGTTGGCATCGGTGATCGTCCTGGGGCAGTTGCCTAAGACCGCGTCGCTGCCGGCCACGGTGACACTGCCGCTCATCCCGGGCTCAACGATCACGTGGAGCGGCGAGATCAACACCGCGGACGCCAGCGGGGACACGACGCTGCAGGCGGTCACGATCGCTGCCGGCGGCGGGAAGGCGGTCTCAGTGCGAGCCACCAAGAGCCGCCTCGTGCAGTACGAGGCGGTGATCGGGCGCACGGACGTCCAGGGCGACACCTACCGCACGACGATGGACTGGTTCCAGACGGTCCCGACCGGGGCCGTGACGTTCTCGAGCCGCGTGCCCATCGACGCGATCAACGTGGTCATCACGCCGGCGCTGGCAGGCGATCCGCAGACGAACACCGAGGTCAAACAGATGCTCTACACGCTGGAACCGGCTCAGCTGAAGCCGGGCCAGCACCGCCCGTTCTCGGTGGTGTACCAGCTGCCCGGCGGCAGCGCGACGGGGAAGGCCGCGGGCGATGGCTCGAACGCCGGCCTCGCGGGCGTCGTGCTCGTGCTGGGTGCGGTGGCGATCTTCGCCATCGGGGCGTGGGCGGTGTCGCGCAACCGCGCGGCTTCGCGCGCCGCGGCACAGCCGGCCGAGCCGGGGGCGGATGAGGACACGCAGGACGGCGAGGAGCGATGAAGCTCGCGCTGCACGCATGCTGCGGGCCGTGCCTGATCGAGCCGCTCGAGGCGCTCGCTGAAGAGCACGAGGTCGTGGTCGTCTATGCCAACCCCAACATCCATCCTCGGCAGGAGTACGTGCGCAGGCGCGACACGCTGCTCGAGTGGGCGCGCGAGCGCGGTGCCGAGGTGGTCGAGGCGCCCTACGACAGCGCCGCTTGGGTGGAAGCCGTCGCCGGCCACGCGGGGGAGCCGGAAGAGCGCTGCCGCCGGTGCTTCGAGCTGCGCCTGCGCCTGACGGCGAGCGTGGCGAGCGAGCTGGGCCTGGAGGGTGTGGCGACCACGCTCACGGTGAGTCCGTATCAGGACCACGATGCCATCGTCGCGGCCGGACGCGCGGCCTGCGAGAGCGAGGGCCTGCGGTTCGTGGAGACGGACTTCCGCGACCGGTACCCCGAGGCGACGCGGCGCAGTCGCGAGCTGGGCATGTACCGCCAGAACTACTGCGGATGCCTCATGAGCGATCTAGAGGCTCGTGCTCAGCGCGAGGAACGCAAACGCAAGAAGGCCGCGCGCGCCTCGAGGTAGGGATCGTACGGCGTTACCTAGTGCTACTTGGTGACGAGGTAGACGGCGGAACCGCGGCGCGCGACTTTGACCTTCGCGTACTTCTTGTCTGACTTGATCGCCTTGGTAAGCCCCTGCGATACGGTGGCGGGCTTCTTGGCGATGTTCACGAGCGCCGAATCACACTTCGCCGCGACGAACTGATCGAGCGCCGCCGCGTATTCGCTGGCGGTACTCGCCCGAGTGGCCCGGGGGAGCGGTTTGGGGGTGATGAGCTGCTTCGTTCTAGGCACGATGAACTCCTTCGTGTCGGGCATGACGTCGGCCGAGTGATCCTTTCGGGTCGAACTCGAATGGTGCGGGTCCGTCAAGCCGTAGGTTTATTCACGCCGAAGGACCCTCCATCCATCAAAGGATACATGAGCGACCTCAATTCATCCACGAATCCGCGTGTTGATGGCGATGTTTCGTGAACAAGCCGAACACGACGCCATCCGGGCCGAAACGTGGCGCCGGGCTCGGCTCGGCTAGAATCCCATCCATGCGTACAGAAGATTTCGACTACGACCTTCCCACGGGGCTCATCGCCCAGGCTCCGGCCCTGCCTCGTGACTCGTGCCGCCTGCTCGTGGTGGACCGGACCAGCGGGATGCTCGACGACCGGACGTTCCGCGAGCTGCCCGATCTCCTGCGGGCGGGCGACCTCCTCGTGGTCAACGAGACGCGCGTGCTGCCGGCGCGGCTGCACGGCGTGAAGTCGGACACCGGCGGCGCGGTGGAGGTCCTGCTCCTGCGCGAGCGCTACCACGATGCCTGGGAGTGCCTCGTCAAGCCGGGCCGTCGCACCCGCGCCGGCACCCGGATGGTGTTCGGGGACGGGTCGCTGACGGGACTCGTGGTGAGCGAGGACCGCGAGAGCGGCGGCCGGGTGGTCCAGTTCACCTCGCACGGGGCCGAAGAGGTGATGGACGCGTTCCATCGTCTGGGCGAGATGCCGCTGCCGCCCGTACATCACGAGGCCGCTCGACGACCCTGAGCTGTACCAGACGGTCTTCGGCACCGACGAGCGTTCGGCCGCAGCGCCTACCGCGGGCCTGCACTTCACGCCCGAGCTCCTGGACCGCATCCTCGACGCCGGCGTGGACATCGCCCGCGTGGAGCTGGACGTGGGCCTGGACACGTTCAGGCCCGTGGCCGAGGACGATCCCGAGCGCCATCACATCCACACCGAGCACTTCAGAGTGGATGCCGACGCCGCCGAGGCCGTCAACGAGACGCACGAGCGCGGCGGGCGGGTGGTGGCTGTGGGCACCACCGTGACGCGCGCGCTGGAGAGCTCGGTGGACGAGGAGTCGGGCCTGGTCTTGACCACCGAGGGGGACACCGACCTCTTCATCCTGCCGGGCTTCAGGTTCCTGGCGGTGGATGCCATGATCACGAACTTCCACGTGCCGCGTTCCACGCTGCTCATGCTCGTCTCCGCGTTCGCGAGCCGCGACCTCGTGATGCGCGCGTACCAGCACGCGCTCGACCGGCGCTACCGGTTCCTGTCGTTCGGGGACGCGTTGTTCGTGGAATGACCCGGACCCCCGCGGTCGGCTCCCCGGCGGCGGACGCGCATCGTCACTGGGCCGTGCGGCGGGCCCTCCACCAGGTCCACTTGGGGATACTTCACGGCTCCCGCCTTCTCGCGGGGCGGGACGGCGAGGCCGCGGATGGGGCGCACGGTGGGCGCGAAGTACACCATCCCCTGGCCGGGCAGCGCGAGCTTGCCGGCGAAGGAGGAGGGCGACAGCGGATAGGGCATCACGCTCGCGGGCCACGTTGGCCAACGCCCCCACTCACCGATGGGCTCGGAGCTGGTGAGCACGTACACCCGGTCGCCCATGCGCGCCACCGTTGGCACGTAGATCTGGTAGTCGTTGTCGTCCCAGTGCACGTAGCGGATGTCGCTGCGCCCGATGGGCTCGTAGATGCCGCGATGCTGCTTGGTGCCGGCACCCAGCCGGGCGTCCATCTCGCCCACCTTCACGAGCGACGTGGGCGCGACGTTTCGCAGCCAGCCGTCGAAGCGCCATACGTCCCCGTCGTCGAACGTCAGGTAGACGGGCGAGCCCGCGAGCTGGATCGCGAGCGGGAGATGTGCCGAGGGCTGGTCGTTGCCCAGATCGGGGATGAGCAGCGCCGGGGGCAAGCCGAAGCTCGGCTCGCCGGGCGAGGGAGCGGCTGCCGCCGTCGCACTCCGGCTGCTCGTTCCCGCCGAGACCGACCCGCCAAGGGACGAATCCGACGGCCGAGGGGCGGTGTAGCCCGGCGAGTAGCCGCCGTGAGCGCTGCTGGTGTTCTTGCTCGCGCCTCCGCCGGTCACCGCGCCCGGGGACGCCGCTTGGGGGGCGGACAACTCTGCGGCAGTCCCGCCGGCGGTCGTCCCCGCGGTAGGCGCCGACGAGCCTCCCATGGGCAGCCCGGCGGGCCCGACCGCCAGGCGGACGCCCAAGAACAGAGCGAGCACCGCGGCGGCAGCGGCGCCGGCCCACGCCCAGCGGCTCCATGCGGGCATCGGGCTACGCCGCGTGTGGGAGCGGCGATGGGTCGCCGGGCCCCCGGCGGACTGCAGCGCCGGCTCGGGGCCCTCGGCAGGCTCCTGCGGTGCGGGCTCGGTCTCTTGGAAGGTCTCGGGCGCCGTCTGGGCCGGGACCACGGCGACCTCCGGCTGGGGCGCCGCGAGGGTCTCCGCCGGCTCGGCCTGCTGCTCGGCTTCCGCGACGGGGCCGGCGGCACGTTGCGCTTCCACCGCGGCGAGCACTCGCGCGACCAGCGCGCTGGACGCTCGCTCGCCCTCGCCCGGCTGGCCGATGGCGGGGCCACCCTCCTGCAAAGCCGCGTCGAATGCGCGGCACTGCGGGCATCGCGTCAGGTGGGCGCGAGCCTTCTTCAAGTCGCTCGAGCTCACCGAACGCGGGTCGTCGTGCGCGGCCGACAGGAGCTCTTGCGTGCGTTCGTGGATGGTCGGTTCGCTCATGCGTCCTCGTCCGTCTCGCTCAGCGCGGTCACGAGCGCCTTTCGGGCCCGGAACACGCGCGACTTCACCGTTCCCGCCGGGACGCCCAGCGCCTCGCCGGCCTCGGCATAGGTCATCTCGTAGAGGCCCACGGCTGCCAGCGCGTCGCGCTCGTCCGCCGGAAGGGCCGCAAGGGCGGGCCTCAGGCGGTCCGCGTCGTCGGCGACGGCCGTCGCGTCGCCCGGCGCCGGATCGTCGGGCATCTCGGCGGGGTCGGTGGGCACCGGCAGGCGGCTCGCCGCGCGCGCCATGTCCAGGCACGTGTTGCGCGTGAGGCTGAACATCCACGTGCCCAGTGCCGATCGCCCGTCGAACGTGCCCAGCCGCCGGAACACCTTGAGGAACACCTCCTGCGTCGCGTCCTCGGCGGTGGCGCGATCGCCGAAGAAGCGCAGGCACTGGCCGAACACGGCGTCCGCGTAGGTGCGCACCAGGCGCTCGAACGCGGCAGTGTCGCCCGAGGCGGCAGCGCGCGCGAGATCGATGTCGCGTTCTCGGTCGCGGGCCACGCTTATCGCCTTCACCGTCCTTTGGACGCCCGGAGGGGCACGATGGTTCCCGCCTGGTAGTGCCGGGTCTCGCGATCCGCGGCGCGCGGGGGGCGCGGACGGGATGCTCGGCTAGAATCTACACCACGATGCGACTCTTCGACTTCGAGGTCACCGCGCGCGAATCCGTCCGGTCCCGCTCGCGCCGGCTCATTCACCACCGCGCACGGCGTCGTCCGCACCCCCGTCTTCATGCCGGTGGGCACGCGCGGCACGGTCAAAGGCGTGACACCCGAGCAGCTCCACGCCGTGGGCGCTCAGGTGGTGCTCGCGAACACGTACCACCTGTTCCTCAGGCCGGGGCACGAGGTGGTGCGCGATGCCGGCGGTCTGCACTCGTTCATGAACTGGTCGGGGCCGATCCTGACCGACTCGGGCGGGTTCCAGGTCTTCAGCCTGGCCGACACGCTCACCGTGAGCGACGAGGGCGTGACGTTCGCCTCGATCCTGGACGGCTCGCGCCATCACTGGTCACCCGAGCAGAACATGGCCATCCAGGCTGCGCTGGGCGCCGACATCGTGATGCAGCTGGACGTGTGCCCGCCGTATCCCGCCACGCGTGACGTGGTCGCGAGTGCGGTGGAGCGTTCCGCAGCGTGGGCTCGCCGGTGCAAGGACGCCCACTCCCGCGAGGATTCCGCGCTCTTCGGCATCGTTCAGGGCGGGGTCTACGAGGACCTGCGGCTCGAGAGCGTCGCGCGCCTGACCGAGATCGGGTTCCCCGGGTACGGGATCGGCGGCTACTCGGTGGGAGAGCCGCACGACCTGATGCTCGAATCGCTGGGGCCCGTGACCGCGGCGCTGCCCGAGGACCGGCCGCGCTACCTGATGGGCGTGGGCAACCCCACCACCATGCTGCGCGCCATCGGGTCGGGCGTGGACATGTTCGATTGCGTGCTGCCCACGCGCACCGCGCGCGTGGGCACGGCGTTCTCCTCGCAGGGACGGATGAACCTTCGCAACGCGGCGTACGCGCGCGACCTCGGCCCGCTCGATCCGGCGTGCACGTGCCCCACGTGCACCCAGTACTCGCGCGCGTACCTGCGCCATCTCGTGAACGTGAAGGAGATGCTGGGCGCGACCCTGCTCTCGATCCACAACCTGCACTACCTGCTCGATCTCACCGCCCGGGCCCGCGAGGCCGTGGAGGCGGGCCGCTACGCCGCCTTCCTTGCCGAATGGATGGCGTCTCCGGCAGCGGACGACTACTGAGCCGCAGGTCAGAGGGGTGCGCCAACGGTCGCGGCGCGGGCGTGCGCTCGCCGTGACGTTCACCCTTCATAAGGCCGCCTTCCTCAAGTAACATAGGGCGTCGGCCCGGGCTCCGGGCCGGTTGACCGCACGCGTCCCCATCGGGCCCCCGGAGGTCCTCAGTGAATATCGTCACCATCGGATACGTCGTAGTCCTCTTCGCGGCGCTGTACTTCCTGATCATCAGGCCGCAGCAGAAGCGGGCCAAGGACCAGGCTGCGCTGGTCAGCTCGCTGAAGCCCGGCGACCGCGTCGTCACCGCGGGCGGCATCTTCGGGACCGTCGAGCGCGTCGAGGACGACATGCTGGAGCTTCGCATCGCCGACGGCGTGGTCGTGGACATGGCCATCTCCGCGGTCGTGCGCCGCGTGGATGCGAGCGGCACGCCGGTCGCATCCGCCTCCGAGGATGAGGGTGAGCCCGTGCCTCCCCGAACCACCGCGAAGCGGACGAGGTCGAGGAGCCGCCGGTCCGCGTCACCGACGACGAGGGGCCGCACGAGGCCACCGCGCCGCAGCCCCTCGGCAAGAAGGACGAGTAGCAACGCCATGACCACCGCCGCGTCGCGACTGGTGACGCTCGAGGACCTGCAGGAAGACCCGTGGGTGCTCGCGTACATCGAGCAGGGCAACGACTATCTGGGCCGGATCGGTTACACCGAGCACGGCCTGCGTCACGCCAACCTCGTGGCGCACATCGCCGGCAACGTCCTGCGACGGCTGGGCTACCCCGAGCGTATGGCCGAGCTGGCCGCGATGGCCGGGTTCGTCCACGACATGGGTAACGCCGTGGGCCGCGAGGTGCACGGGGTGTCCGCGGCGCTTCTGGCGCAGGGCCGCCTTCAGGCCCTTGGGATGGAGCCCCGCGAGGCCGTGCTCATCATGAACGCGATCGGGAACCACGAGGAGGAGTTCGGGCAGCCGGCGAGCGAGATCGCGGCCGCTACGATCCTCGCGGACAAGAGCGACGTGCACCACACGCGGGTGCGGGCGGCCGCGGACGACTTCGACATCCACGATCGTGTGAACCACGCTGCCAAGAAGTCGTTCCTCAAAGTGGACGGCGAGACGAGGACCATCACCCTGGAGATCGAGATCGACCCCTCCGAGAGCCAGGTGATGGAGTACTTCGAGATATTCCTGTCGCGCATGCAGATGGCGCGCGCGGCGGCGCGTGTCTTGGACGCGACGTTCGGTCTGGTGATAAACGGGTCGCGGCTGCTCTAGCCGCGACACGGCGTGTGGAAGCGTAAGCAGGCGCAAGGCAAAGGCGGGAGAATGGATCCGAAGCAGAGAAACTGGCTGCTCATCGGCATCGCCGTGCTCCTCGTCGCGGTCTCATGGTTCCAGTTCTATCCTTTGGGCAGCAAGATGCGCCTGGGACTGGACCTCCGCGGCGGAGCATCGGTGATCCTCACGGCCCAGGGCATCAACGGGGCCCAGGTCACCGAGGATCAGATGCAGCGAGCAGAGACCATCGTGCTCAACCGCGTGAACGGCTTCGGCGTGTCCGAGGCCACCGTCCAGCGGCAGGGCTCGCGCAACGACTCGATCCTCGTGCAGCTGCCCGGCATCAAGGATCCCCAGAAGGCGATCGACGCTCTGGGCTCCACCGGCAAGCTCGAGTTCGTTGACGTAGCCAAGATCGTCAACTGGAACAAGCTCAAGCCCGACGACGTGAACAACGGCGTGGCTCAGCTCGCGTCGGTGGGGGCGACGTACCCACCGAGCGCCGTCATCTTCCGAGGCGATGCCATCACGAAGGCGAACGCGGGTGTGAACTCGTCCACCGGCGGCAACATCGTCACGGTGTCGCTGAACGGGGACGCGACCACCAAGTGGGGAACGTTCACCGCCAACAACATCGGCAAGCAGGTGGCCATCATCCTGGACGGCGTCGTGAAGTCGGCGCCGGTCATCCAGGGCGCCATCAACGGTGACACGGAAGATCTCCGGCAAGTTCACACCGGACGAGGCCAAACAGCTCGCCGCGGTCCTCCAGGCGGGCGCGCTCCCGGTGACGCTCATCAAGTCGGACGTCCGTATCGTGGACCCGACGCTGGGACTCCAGTCGCTGGAGCAGGGCATCCTCGCCGTGCTGGCGGCGTTCGTGATCATCGCCGTCTACCTGCTCCTGTTCTACCGGGGCATGGGCGTGATCTCGTGGCTCGCGCTCTTCTTCTTCGCTTCGATCTACCTGGGAGTCCTCGCGTCGCTGTCGTCGATCGGGCAGTTCGCGCTTTCGCTCCCGGGCATCGCCGGTATGGCCCTGACCGTGGGCCTGGCGGCCGACACCTCGATCCTCATGTTCGAGCGCGTCAAGGAAGAGGTGCGGCTGGGCAAGACGCTGCGCACCGCGGCCAAGTCCGGCACCAAGCACGCCCTGTGGACGAGCGTGGACGCCGACGTGGTCACGTTCGTCTCGGCGTTCGCGATCTACCTGCTGGCCATCGGGCCGGTCAAGGGCTTCGCGCTCACGCTGATCATCGGCATCATCATCGACCTCACTGTCGGCTTCCTGTTCACGCGACCGCTGATCCAGCTGCTCGCCGAGACGAAGCTGGTGCGATCGCAAGAATGGCTCTTTGGGCTTGCGAAGGGGGGTGTCGAGAATGCGTAGGAACATCCCGTTCATGAAGTACCGCTGGTACATGCTCGGCTTCTCGGCGGTCCTCATCTTGATCAGCCTGGGCTCTCTGGCCATCAAGGGTGTCAACTGGGGCATCGAGTTCAAGGGCGGCAGCGTCGTCGAGGTCTCGGCGCCCGGCGCGTCCGCGAGCCCGGACGCCATCCGTCTCACGCTGGCCAAGACCGGCGCGCCCGATGCCGTGGTCCAGACGGAGCGCAACGTCCAGAACAACGAGGTGGGCGGCTACCTGATCCGCATGGGCCTCACCGACTCGGGCAAGGCCACCAAGGTCGTGGACGGCGCCCTCACGGCGAACAAGGTCACGGGCGCCAAGCTCAACGTCACGAGCATCGGCCCCAACTGGGGCGCGCAGGTCAGCAACTCTGCGATCATCGCGCTGCTCGCCTCGCTCGTGGCGATCCTCATCTACGTGTCCATCCGGTTCGACTACAAGATGTCGGTCACCGCGGTGGTAGCCCTGTTCCACGACGTGATCATCGTGCTGGGCATCTACTCGCTCACCGGGCGGGAGATGACGCCCAACACGATCGCGGCGCTGCTGACGATCCTTGGTTACTCGCTCTACGACACGATCGTCGTGTTCCACCGCATCAAGGAGAACAGCCAGCACATCGTCAAGCAGACGTTCGTCCAGATGGCGAACGACTCCATAAACCAGGTGCTCGTTCGTTCGCTGAACACGTCGTTCGTGTCGGTGGTCCCGCCGCTCATGCTGCTGTTCTTCGGCGGCGACACGCTCAAGGACTTCGCGTTCGCGCTCACCATCGGGCTCATCTCCGGTGCGTACTCCTCCATCGCAGTGGCTTCGCCGCTGTACGCGATGTGGAAGGAGCGCGAGCCCAAGTTCATGGCACTGCGCAAGAAGTACGGCGGAGCCGACTCCGCGGACGTCGCCACCACCAAGTAGGCGCAAGCACGCCGACGTTGAATGCCTCCGGGGCCGGTGCGCGAGCGCGTGCCGGCCCCGGTCTTCGAGATGAGGACCCTTGGGACCGTTCCGTTCGCTCTCCAACCCCAGGCGGGTGTGGTCGGTGGCCGAGAGCGACCCCGCCACCGTGGCGGCGGTCGCCTCGGGCGTGACCGTCACCCGCCACATAGCGCGCATGCTCGCCGAGCGGGGCGTGTCCTCGGGCGAGGCCGCCGCGGCGTTCCTGGACGCCGACCTCGACGGCACCTGGCGCGATCCCGAGACGCTTCCCGGCATGTCCGAGGCCGCCGACGCCGTTGCCGAGGCTGTGCGAGCCGGCAAGCGGATCCTCGTGTACGGCGACTTCGACGTGGACGGCGTCACCGCCGCCGCGGTGGCGACGCTGGGGATCAAGCTGTGCGGCGGCACGGGCAACGTGATCGTGCCCAACCGCTTCACCGACGGCTACGGGCTCACCGAGCATTCGGTGAAGCGCATCCTGGCCGCGTCACCCGACCTCGTGGTGACGGTGGACTGCGGGGTCTCGGCCGCCGTGGAGGTCGCCCAGCTGCGCGCCGCCGGAGTGGACGTCGTGGTGACCGACCACCACGAGCCCGGAGACCTCGTGCCCGAGGGCGTGCCGGTCACCGACCCGAAGCTGGGCTCGTATCCGTTCCCCGAGCTCGCGGGGGCCGGGGTGGCGCTCAAGCTCGTGGCCGCGCTGTGCTCGCGCCTGGGCCGAGGTGACGCGTGGCGCCGGCTCGCCGACCTCGCGGCGATAGGCACGGTCGCCGACATCGTGCCGTTGCTCGACGAGAACCGCGGCCTCGTGGCCACGGGCGTGCGCAGCATGCGGACCGACCCTCGGCCTGGGATCGCGGCGTTGGCGGAGAGCGCGAGCATCCCGCTCGCGGGCCTCACGTCGGACCGCATCGCGTTCGGGATGGCGCCCCGGCTCAACGCCGCCGGCCGCATGGAGGATCCAAGATCGCGCTGCGGCTCCTGCTGGCGCCGGACGTGGAGGCCGCGCGGCCCATCGCCGCGGACCTGGAGCGGCTCAACAAGGAACGCCAGCAGGTGGAGGGCCGCCTTCTGGAGCAGGCCGAGGCGGCGGCCGTGGAGCAGCTAGCCGGGGGCGGGCGCGCGCTCGTGCTCGCGGGGGAGGGCTGGCACGACGGCGTGAAGGGCATCGTCGCCTCGCGGCTCGTCGGGCGCTACGGACTGCCTACCATGATGTTCACGCTGGAGGGCGACGAGGCGCGCGGCAGCGGCCGCAGCGTGGCCGACGTGGACCTGTTCGAGGCGGTGAGCGGCATTTCCGACCTGCTCACGAGGTACGGCGGGCACAAGGGCGCCGTGGGCGTGGCGCTGTCCGCCGCCGACCTGCCGGAGTTCCGCGAACGTCTGGCGCAGCACCTCGAGTCTCTCCCGGACGAAGCCTTCGCCGTGCGCCGCAACGTGGACGACGCGCTGGAACTGGGCGATATCGACCCGGCGTTCGCGCGCGAGCTGCGCCAGCTCGAGCCGCACGGCCTGGGCAATCCCAAGCCGCTGTTCGTCGCTCCCGCGGCGCGCATGGTGGACGCCGCGTGTGTCGGGCGCGAGGCCGAGCACCTGCGGTTCACCGCCCGCGACGCCACCGGCTCGGTGCCGGCGATCGCGTTCCGGTGCGACGACATCGAAGACCGGCTCACCCACGACGCCGAGATCGGGCTCGTGTTCGAGGTCGAGCCCGACGAGTACCGCGGCCGAGACGGCGTGCGTCTGGTAGTACGCGACTTCGTGGGCGAGGCGTGACGCCGTCCCGGCGGGGCGCCGCCGGCGCCGGGCCCTCGGCGGGCCCCCGCCCCTCGGCCCGCGCGTTGCCGGGCGTCTTGGACCACCGTATGCTGCGGATATCCTCTGGGGCGCCCCGCGCGGCGCATCACACCCGGACTGGAGGCACTTCTGACCGCGACGCTTGAACAGATCGAGTCCCGCGTCCGGGAGTACAACCCCGACGGTGACCTCGCGCTCATCGAGGCGGCCTACGAGTTCGCGGTAGCGGCTCACGAGGGCCAGTGCCGCCTGTCCGGCGAGCCGTTCGTGACCCACCCCATCGAGGTCACGCTCATCCTCGCCGAGCAGCACATGGACACCGCGACGCTGGCCGCGGCGCTGCTCCACGACGTGGTCGAGGACTCCGAGGTGCCGCTCTCCGAGATCGAGACGCGATTCGGCACCGAGGTCGCCGAGCTGGTGGACGGCGTCACCAAGCTGGGCCGCATCGAGTTCAAGTCCATGGCCGAGGAGCAGTCCAACAACCTGCGCAAGATGCTCATCGCGATGGCGAAGGACATCCGGGTCATCCTCATCAAGCTCGCGGACAGGCTCCACAACATGCGAACGCTGGCGAGCCTGCCGGCGGAGAAGCAGTTGGAGAAGGCGCAGGAGACGCTCGAGATCTATGCGCCCCTCGCGCACCGGCTCGGGATGACCAAGATCAAGTGGCAGCTGGAGGACCTGGCTCTCTACTACCTCGAGCCGCGCACGTACTCCCAGATCCAGAAGATGGTGGCGGAGAGCCGCGCCGCGCGAGAGGCCTACCTGGACCAGGTGATCGACGAGCTGGAGGCAGAGCTCGCCAAGGTGGGCATCAAGGCCGACATCCAGGGCCGGCCCAAGCACTTTTACAGCATCTACCAGAAGATGACGCAGAAGGGCAAAGAGTTCTCCGAGATCTACGACCTGATCGCCGTGCGCATCATCGTGGACTCGGTCAAGGACTGCTACGGCGCGCTGGGCACGGTGCACTCCATCTGGAAGCCGGTCCCGGGGCGCTTCAAGGACTACGTGGCGATGCCCAAGTTCAACATGTACCAGTCCCTGCACACCACCGTCATCGGGCCCGCCGGCCGCCCGCTGGAGATCCAGATCCGCACCGAGGAGATGCACCGCACCAGCGAGCACGGCATCGCGGCCCACTGGCGCTACAAAGAGGGCAAACGTGCCGAGGAGAGCTTCGACCAGCGCCTGGCGTGGCTGCGGCAGATGCTCGAGTGGCAGCAGGAGCTGCGCGACCCGCGCGAGTTCATGGAAGCCTTCAAGATCGACCTGTTCGAGGACGAGGTACTCGTTTTCACGCCCAAGGGCGACGTGTTCTCGCTGCGCAGAGGCTCCACGCCGCTCGACTTCGCCTACGCGGTCCACTCGGAGGTGGGCAACCACACGGTAGGCGCCAAGGTGAACGGCCAGATCGTGCCGCTCACCTACGAGCTTCGCATGGGCGACCGCGTGGACATCCTCACGCAGAAGTCCGCCAAGCCCAGCCGCGACTGGATGAACGTCGTCCACACGAGCCGCGCGCGCTCCAAGATCCGCGCCTACTTCGCCAAGGAGAGCCGCGAGGACGACCTCGAGAAGGGCCGCGACGAGCTGGGCAAGGCCATGCGCAAGCACGGCCTCGGCCTGTCCACGCACGCGGGGGCCCGGGCGCTGGACGCAGTGGCCAAGTCCATGAACTACGTGGCGGCCGACGACCTCGCCGCCGCGGTGGGAGCGGGCAAGGTCTCGCCCAAGGCCGTGGCCACCAAGCTCATCAAGGAGATGAACGCCGGCCGCCCGGAGGGCGTCGCAGAGCCCCCTGCCGAGGAGCTCACGCTCGACCAGCTCGTCCCGCTCACGCCGTCGCGCCACGCGCGCAGGCGACGGACGAGCACGGGCGTGTGCGTGGAGGGCATCGAGGACATGCTCGTGCGCCTGGCGCGCTGCTGCACACCGGTCCCCGGCGACGAGATCGTAGGATTCGTGACCCGTGGCCGAGGCGTGTCAGTGCATCGTGCCGACTGCCCCAACGCCCGCGACCTGGTGAAAGTGAGTCCGGAGCGGATGATCGAGGTGTCGTGGGACACGTCGAGCCAGACCACGTACCAGGTGGAGATCCGCATCGAGGCGCTCGACCGCACCGGCCTGTTGCGCGACGTGACGGTGGGCCTGTCGGACGCGGGCGCGAACATCCTGTCGGCGAGCATCAACACCGACAAGAACGGCATCGCGAACATGCAGTACCTCTTCGAGCTGAGCAACATGGCGGCTCTCGACAACGTCCTGCGCGACCTCAAGAAGATCGAGGGCGTATTCGACGCGCACCGGGTCATGGCGTCGAGCAACGGCCGCAAGCGTCACGGGAAGGACGCATCGTGATAGCCACGCGCCTCACGCTCGGTCCGCTGGACACGAACTGCTGGATCGCCCAGGACGACTCGGGCGGGCCGCTCGTGGTCATCGACCCGGCAGGCGACGCCCCCCAGCTGTTCGAGGCCATCGCCGGCAGGCCGGTGTCGGCGGTCGTGCTCACGCACGGGCACTGGGACCACCTCGGCGCGGTGGCCGAGCTCGTGGAGAAGACCGGAGCACCGCTCCTGGTCCACACGGCCGATGGCTCGCGCATCACCACCCCCGACGGCACCGGCGGCACGCTGTTCGGCTTCGACCACGTGGCGCCTTCCGCCGACCGGCTGCTGGTGGACGACGATCTGGTGGAGGCCGGCAGGCTCGAGCTGCGCGTGCTGCACACGCCCGGGCACACGAAGGGCTCCATCTGCCTGTGGGACGAGGCGGGCGGCGAGCTGTTCAGCGGAGACACCCTGTTCGCCGGCTCGGTGGGCCGCACCGACTTCGAGGGCGGCGACCCGCGCGAGCTGCGCGAGTCCATCGCCCGGCTGGCTGCGCTGCCGGAAGAGACGCGTGTGCACCCCGGCCACGGGCCCGACACGACCATCGAACGCGAGCGGCGCATCAACCCGTTCTGGCCGAGGGCGTAGCGAGGAGTCGTATCCGTGCGGATCCTCCTCTCTGAGGGCTCAAGCCTCACGGCGCGTGAGTTCGTCACCGTGCTCGGGCTCGCCGGACAGCACCTGGAGGTCATGGACCCAAGCGCCAGCTGCCTGTGCCGGTTCAGTCGCTGGGTGCGTGCTGTGCACCGGGCTCCAGCCTCGGGGGCCGACCCGCTCAGCTATCTTGACGCCGTGAGCGAGGTGCTGCGGCGGGGCCGATTCGACGTGCTCCTGCCGACGCACGAGCAGGCGTGGCTCTTCGCCGCCGCGCGCGACCGGTTGCCCGACGACGTGGGCCTCGCGGTGGCAGATCCCTCGTCCTTCCAGCTCGTCCAGAGCAAGGTCGCGTTCGCGAAACTGCTCGACGAGGTCGGGCTTCCACAGCCGCGCTGGGCGGTCGCGCGAACCGAAGACGACTTTGCCGAGTGGCGGCCTCCCTTCTACCTCAAAGCCCCATACTCGACGGCCGGCCAAGGCGTGCGCGAGGTGGCCTCCGCTGCGGACGCCGTGGAGGCATTCACAGCCCTGAGCCGGATGACGGAGCAAGGTGAGTTGCTCATCCAGGAGCCGGCGGGAGGCACGTACGCGCAGGTCCAGGCGCTCTTCGACCACGGCAGGCTCATCGCCGCTCATACCAGCGCCCGGAGCGCCGAGGGCGTGGGCCACAGCGCCGCGGGCCGCGTGAGCGTGAACCACGGATTCGCGCGCCACGACGTGGAGAAGCTCGGGCGCCACCTCGGCTGGCACGGCGGGCTCACGCTCGATTACCTGTTCGACGGCGACCACGTCAAGTACATCGAGTGCAACCCGCGCACGGTCGAGCCCGGGAACGCGGCCGCGAGCGGTGTGGACCTGCCCGCGGCGCAGGCGCGCCTGTCACTGGGAGAACACCCAGCGCCTGTGCCGCCGGGACGGACCGGTGTTCGGACGCACGGCGCGGTCGCGGTCCTGCTCGGGTCGGCGCGGTATGCGGGCACGCGAAGGGCGGTCCTCGGCAGTGCGTGGAACATGGCGGCCGGCCGTGACGGGTTCAAAGGGAGCCGGGAGCAACTCACCCCGCTGTGGCGCGATCCGCCGAGCGCCTTGCCGCTCGCTGCGGTGCTCGGGCGGCTGTTGATACGTCCGCGAGACGCGCAGGGGATCGCGGAGGCCGGTGTGAGCGCGTACTCGGTGGGTGACGACTCGATCCAGACCGTGCTTTCGGCGGGCCCCGCGACGTCGCCCGCCCCCGCTCGTGATGTCGACCAATGCTAAACTCCTGACCTTGCCCGTCCGCCCTACCCGGCACGAAAGGGACCCGAGCTTCCCATGGCCACCCCGATGAACGCACGCGCCCCCAAGGGCACCGCCGACATGCTCCCGGACACCGCGCGCGCCTGGGAGTTCATGACGCGTACAGCGCAGGAGCTCTTCGCGCGCTACGGCTACGAGCCCATCTACACGCCTGTGTTCGAGCACACCGAGGTGTTCACGCGCGGGATCGGCGAGGCCACGGATATCGTGTCCAAGGAGATGTACACGTTCGAGGACAAGGGCGGGCGCTCCATCACGCTGCGCCCCGAGGGCACCGCGAGCGTCGTTCGCTCGGCGCTGGAGCATCACCTCACCGCCAACGGCCAGAGCGCGAAGCTCTACTACGCGGGCCCGATGTTCCGCTACGAACGCCCCCAGGCCGGCCGCATGCGCCAGTTCTGGCAGATAGGCATCGAGGCGCTCAACCTGCCCGCGCCCACCGTGGATGCCGAGGTCATCGCCGTGCTCATGGAGTTCTACGCGGCCGTGGGCGTGCCGAGGGACCGATCATGCGCTGCTGCTGAACTCGATGGGCGACGAGAAGCTGCCGGCCCGCGTATCGAGACAAGGTCGCGGACTACATCCGTTCGCACGCGGGCGACCTGTGCGAGGAGTGCAACCGCCGCGCGGACACCAACCCGCTGCGCGCGTTCGACTGCAAGAACGAGCAGTGCCGCACGATCATGGAGGACGCCCCGCTGTTGCGTGACGAGCTCTGCGACGAGTGCGCTGCGCACTACAGCGCGGTGAAGGGGCACCTCGACGCGCTGGGCGTGGAGTACGTGGAAGACCCGCGTCTCGTGCGCGGGCTCGACTACTACACGCGCACCGTTTTCGAGGTGAAGGCCCAGGGACTCGGCGCGCAGGACGGCATCGGCGGCGGCG
Organism: uncultured Coriobacteriia bacterium; assembly: GCA_963768865.1. Lineage (GTDB taxonomy): Bacteria > Actinomycetota > Coriobacteriia > Anaerosomatales > CAVYJL01 > CAVYJL01. The sequence goes on from CAVYJL010000002.1 coordinate 455,115, forward strand.
GTCGCTACGACAAGCTCATGGAGGAGTACGGCGGTCCGCACACCCCGAGTCTAGGCTTCGCGCTGGGATTCGAGCGCACGCTGCTGGCGCTCGAAGCGGCCGGGGTGGAGGTTCCCGCCGTCCCGATCGCCGAGGTCTTCGTCGCTCGTGTGGACGACTCGGTGGCGGGGGAGGTCTTCGCCATCGCGGCCGAGCTGCGCGCAGCCGGCATCGCCGCGGAGCTCGACCACCAGGGCCGCAGCCTCAAGTCGCAGATGAAGCTCGCGGACCGGCTCGGCGCGCGCCAAGTGGTGTTCGTGGGGCCCGACGAGCTCGCCGCGGGGGCGCTGACCGTGCGCGACATGGCCTCCAAGGAGGAGCGGTCGGTGCCGCGTGGGGAGCTGGCCACGGCGCTGGCGTCGGCGGGGCGCTGACGCCCGAGGGCCGGTGACCGGCGGGCCGTGGCTGCGCGGGTGACGGCCACGCCCGCGCTTGCGGGTATCCACCCGGGCGGAGGTGTTCGCCATGCTGCCTCGTGTCATCGTCTACGACGCCGTGAGCCTTGACGGCCGGATCGAGGGGTTCGAGCCCGACATCGGCCGGTTCTACTCGATGGCGCGCTGGGGCGAGGAGGTCATCCTCGCCGGCGCCGACACCATGCTGGCGGGCGGCGAGGCGTCAGCGGCGCCCGACGACCCGGCGAGCCCGCCCCCCGAGCCTGCGGAGCCCGCCGCGAGCGGACCGCTCCTCGCCATCGTGGACTCGCGGGGCCGTTTCCGTTCATGGGACTGGGTTCGCGCGCAGCACGCGTTCTGGCGCGACGCGGTCGCGCTGGTGAGCGAGGGCACATCCCAGGAGTACCTCGCGCACCTCGCGTCGCGCGGGGTCTCCTCCTTCACCGCGGGCACCGGCCGCGTGCGATCTGCGCGCCGCGCTCGAGTGGCTCGCCGCCGAGCACGGCGCCCGCACCGTCCGGGTCGAATCCGGCGGCGCGCTGAACACGGCGCTGCTCAAGAGCGGTCTCGTGGCCGAGGTGGCGCTCCTCGTCCACCCGGTCGTCGCGGGCGCCGAAGCCCGCGCGTGGGTGCGCGAGGACCTCGGCAGGGAGGTGCGGTTGGAGCTTCGGGAGTGCGAGCGGTTGGACGGGAGGTTGGTGTGGCTGCGCTACGAGGTGGCGCGATAGGGAGGGTGTCGGCCCCATCGCGTATACTCCCGAGAGCCAACGCCGAGGTAGGGAAGGACGAGCCGTGAGCTTGGACGCACGCTATTCGATCCGCAGTCAGGTCTCCGGGGCGCTGCGCCCCGCGAACGTGGGCGAGACCGTCACGCTCGCCGGCTGGGTGCACCGCCGCCGCGACCACGGCGGCCTCGTGTTCCTGGACCTCCGCGACCGCACGGGGCTCGTGCAGCTCGTGTTCGACCCGGACATCGCCGGGCCGGCGTTCGCGATAGGCGAGATGGTACGTCCCGAGTGGGTGCTCAAGGTCACCGGCCGCGTGCGCCCCAGGCCGCCCGAGAACCTGAACCCCAACCTCGCCACCGGCGAGATCGAGGTGGAGGTGACCGAGGCCGAGGTGCTCAACCGCTCGGTCACGCCTCCGTTCGAGGTGGAGGCCGGGATCGACACCGACGAGCTCACGCGCCTCAAGTACCGCTACATCGACCTGCGTCGTCCCGAGGTCCTCGCGAACCTCGTGCTGCGCGACCGGCTCGCTCAGCGCTTCCGCAAGTCGCTGGAGTCGCGCGGGTTCATGGAGGTCGAGACGCCCATCCTCACCAAGTCCACGCCCGAGGGCGCGCGCGACTTCCTCGTGCCGTCGCGCATGTCCAAAGGCCAGTTCTACGCGCTGCCGCAGGCTCCGCAGCTTTTCAAGCAGCTGCTCATGGTGGGAGGCGTGGAGCGGTACTACCAGATCGCCCGCTGCTTCCGTGACGAGGACCTGCGCGCCGACCGCCAGCCCGAGTTCACGCAGGTGGACATCGAGATGTCCTTCATGACCGGTGAGGACGTGCTCGCCCTCAACGAGGACCTCATGTCCGAGGTCTTCGCCGAGGCGGGCGTGGACCTGCCCACGCCGCTTCCACGCATGTGCTACGAGGAGGCGATGGGCCGGTTCGGCACCGACCGGCCCGACACGCGCTACGGGATGGAGCTCGTTGACCTGTCGCAGGTCTTCGCCGGCTCCGAGTTCAAGGTGTTCGCGGGCGCGCTGGGCTCGGGCGGCGTCGTGAAGGCCATCTGCGTGACCGGCGGCGGCTCGTTCGCACGCAGCCGCATCGACGGCCTCAACCAGAGCGCGCTCGACGCCGGCGCCAAGGGCCTGGCGTGGTTCGCCGTCTCCGAGGACGGGGAGGTCCGCAGCCCCATCGCCAAGTTCCTGACCGACGACGAGGTCGCCGGCCTGCGCGAGGCGCTCTCGCTGGCGAACGGGGACCTCGCGCTTTTCGTCGCGGACGACAAGAAGGTGGCCAACGAGGTCCTCGGCACCCTGCGCGTACAGCTGGCCGAGGAGCTGGGCCTGGCCAAGGAGGGCTTCAACGCCTTGTGGGTCGTCGACTTCCCGCTGTTCACGTGGGACGAGGACGAGCAGCGGTGGGACGCCAGCCACAACCCCTTCATGCTGCCGCACGACGCCGACGTCGCCACGCTCGAGGACGATCCCGGAGCCGCTCACGGCTACTCGTACGACATGGTGATCAACGGCCTCGAGGTGGGCGGCGGCACGCTTCGAATCCACGACGCGGAGCTGCAGCGGCGCATCTTCCGGCTCATGGGCATGACCGACGACGAGGCCTCCGAGCGTTTCGGCTTCCTGCTCGAGGCGCTTGCGCACGGGGCTCCGCCGCACGGCGGCATCGCGTACGGGTTCGACCGGCTCGTCATGATCCTCGCCGGCGGGCACTCCATCCGCGACGTCATCGCGTTCCCCAAGACGAGCTCGGGCGCCTGCCCCCTTACCGGGGCTCCGGTCGCGGCTCCCGCGGCGCAACTCAAGGAGCTGGGCATCCGCGTCGATTAACCGGCGACGGGCGAGCGCCCGTCGCTTCGGTCGGCCCGCAGTTGTGCGGACCAGCCCGGGGGCATACGATTGAACGCGACTTCGCCTTGGTGTGGTCCTGGTCATTATGTGTAGAACCAACACTCTGTGATCGGGAGCCCAGATCTCTCGGAGAAGTGGTATCCCTCGCGGACGAGGGAAGCGCGGATACCGGGGTGCGGCACCCACCTGTCTCTAGACAGGTTCACCATGCCGGACCACACGAGGCGGGGTCGCTCCGACGCCAACAGCCGGAGGAACAATGCGCAGGATCGTCGCAGTAGTAGTCGCAGCACTAATGGTCACATCGGTCGTGTTCCTGGGCGGGTGTGCATCCTCGCCCGAATCGAGCTCGAGCGCCCCATCGTCCGGCTCCGCGCCGGCCGCCGCGCCTCCCGCCCCTCCCAGCGCGTCCAAGACGGCTGCCGTGACGACGCTGTCCGCGCCGCCCCAGACCACGCCTCGGCCCTTCCCGACGGTGTCCGCGGTGGACACGCCCGCGGCGGTCGTAGCCGCCCTCAAAGGCAAGCACGCGTTCATCCTGGTCTTCTACGACACGCGCCAGACCGAGACCGACGACCAGAAGCGCGTCATCGCGGCCATGCAGAACAAGTACCGCGGGCTCATCGACGTCGTCACCTTCGACCTCGCGACGCTGACGTCGGCCAAGAAGGACTCGGCGGCGTACAAGGAAGCCGCGTCCGCGGTCACGCTGGGACAGAAGCTCACCATCGGCTACATGCCGGCGATCGTCATCGTGTCCAAGGACGGCCAGATCACCTGGCAGTCCAGCGGCGTGCTGGACGAGGGCTCCCTGGAGCGCGAGATACTGCGCGCCACCCGCTAGGGGCCGCGCCGCGTGGACGACCTGTTCTCAAGCCAGGCCGAGGCGGCATTCCGCGACAACGCGCCTCTCGCCGCGCGGATGCGACCGCGCACGCTCGACGAGTTCGTAGGCCAGGAGGCCGTGGTCGGTCCGGGCACAGCGCTGCGCAATGCCATCGAGCGCGACGCCCTGTCGTCGCTCATCCTCTACGGCCCGGCCGGCAGCGGTAAGACGTCGCTCGCGCGCATCGTGGCAAACATGACCAAGGCGCGCTTCGAGGAGTTGTCCGCGGTGACCTCGGGCGTCGCAGACGTCCGCGCGGTCATCGATCGGGCACGCGACCGCCTCACGCTCTCGGGCGAGCGCACGATCCTGTTCATCGACGAGATCCACCGGTTCTCCAAGTCGCAGCAGGACGCGCTCCTGCCGGCGGTCGAGGACCGGGTGATCGTCCTGGTGGGCGCCACCACCGAGAACCCGTTCTTCGAGGTGAACGCGCCCCTCATCAGCCGGTCGCGGATCGTGGAGCTAAAGCCGCTGGACGATGAGGCGGTGGCGCAGCTGCTGCAACGCGCGGTGGTCGACGAGCGCGGCCTGGCCGGCAGCGTCTCGCTCGCGCCAGAGGCGGCAAAGGCCGTCGTCACGCTCGCGGGCGGCGACGGGCGCGCGGCCCTCAACCTGCTCGAGGAGGCGGCCGCGCTGGCTCAGCCCGCGGGCGCGGGCGCCGCGCCCGCCATCGGCATGGCGCAGGTCGAGGCGGCGTCCACGACGCGCCAGCTCAGCTACGACAAAGAGGGCGACGTCCACTACGACGTGATCTCGGCGTTCATCAAGTCCATGCGCGGCTCTGACCCCGATGCGGCCGTGTACTGGCTAGCCCGCATGGTCCACGGCGGCGAGGACCCGCGCTTCATCGCGCGCCGTATCCTCATCTTCGCTTCCGAGGACGTGGGCAACGCCGATCCGCGGGCGCTGCTCGTGGCGCACGCCGCATTCAAGGCGGCCGAGTCGGTGGGCTGGCCCGAAGCCCGCATCAACCTCGCACAGGCCGCCGTGTACATGGCCCTCGCGCCCAAGAGCAACGCCTCGTGCAAGGCCATCGACGCCGCCCTTGCCGAGGTCCGCACGGGCCCCGCCCGCGGCGTGCCCAACCACCTGCGCGACCGGCATCGTCCCGGCGCGGACGAGTACGGCCCCTACCTGTATCCGCACTCGTATCCCGGCGGCTGGGTGGATCAGCGGTACCTGCCCGAGGGATTGGAGCGCGGCGCGTTCTTCAGCGCCGGGCCTCGAGGATGGGAGGCCCAGCGCGAGGCCTCCCGCCCGGGCGGTCCCGGAGCGGCGGGCGCCGGCGGGCGGGAAGACGCCCCGGGCGCGGTGTCCGAGGACCCGCCCGGGACATAGCGGCCGCGTCCCGCGCGCCCTGCGACGGGCGTCGCGACCGCGTCGCCGCCGGAGCCGGAACCGGCACGTCCGACCTGCGGTAGAGGACGTCGGCCTTTGTTACACTGGCGAGTGTTCGTCCACCGTCCGGAGGAATGGATGACGGTCGCCATTTACGTCCTGCTCATCGTGCTCATCGTGGTGGCTATCGGCGCACTCGGCGTGGCCATCTGGGCGCTCTTGCGCGCGGTGGACACCCTCGGCTCGATGAAGCGGCTCGCGGACGACACGGATCGAGAGCTTCTTCCGCTGGTCGCCAAGACGGACGCGACGCTGGACCTGCTCAGCGCCGAGATCATGCGCGTCGACGTCATCGTGGACCAGGTCCAGGACCTCGTTGCGACCGTTCAAGAAAAGCGTCGACAGGCCGAGGACGCGGTCGATCGCGCGGTGGACAGCACCGCCAAGGTGGGCCGGGTGATCCGTGACGTGTTCACGTCGGCCGCCCATCGCACCACGGAATCGGCCCAGCCGCCCCAACCTGCAGCGCCCTCCGAAGGGGAGCCCCTATGAGCGAACACGTGAGACTGACGGTGCCGGCGCGCGACGAGTTCGCGCGCACGGTGCGCATGACGGCGGCCGCGCTAGCCGGCCGCATGGGCATGTCCATCGACGACGTCGAGGACGTACGGATGGCTGTGGAAGAGGCGTTCGTCTTCGCATTGGGCAGGGTGGCCGACGGCGACCCGCTCACGTTCGACTTCGGCGTGGACGAAGACCACCTGTCGCTGGACGTCGGGCCGCTGCCCGCCTCCGACGGGGACGCGGGCGGTCCCGAGGCGCGCTACGCGCGGTTCATCCTCGAGAGCGTTTGCGACACCTTCGAACTCGCCGAGGAAGGCTCGACCTGCTCGCTGAAGCTCATCAAGAAGGCGGCCCGATGACGACCGATCCCTATCAGCCCAAGAGCCAGCGCCGCAGCTCCAGGAAGCTGTCCTGGGACAAGGCGCATACGCGCGAGCTCTTCCGACGCTATCGCGAGAACAACGACGAGGCGGCTCGTGACGAGCTCGTCACGATGTACCTCAACCTCGTGAAGTACTTGGCCCACCGCTTCCGCAACCGCGGAGAGCCCATCGACGACCTCGTGCAGGTGGGCACCATCGGCCTGATCAAGGCCATCGACCGGTTCGACACCGGCCGGGAGGTCGAGTTCACCACATACGCCACGCCCACCATCGTGGGCGAGCTCAAGCGGTACTTCCGCGACAAGGGCTGGGCCGTGAAGGTGCCTCGGCGCCTTCAGGAGCTGTCGTTCAAGGTGAACCAGGCGGTGGACGCGCTCACCCAGCGAGAGCAGCGCTCGCCCACGGTCATCGAGATCGCCGCGTACCTCGAGGTCACGCCCGAGGAGGTCATCGAGGCGATGGAGACCTCGGAGGCATACAACCTGGTCTCGCTGGACTCGGACCGCAACTCCGACGGCAACGACTCGTTCTCGATCCTCGAGTACATCGGTGAGGACGACCACCTCATGGCCGTCGTCGACGACCGCACCACGCTGGCCGCGGCGCTCAAGGACCTCACTCCTCAGGAGCAGCGGGTCCTCTATCTGCGCTTCTTCCAGGGTCTGACCCAAACGGAGATAGCGAAGCAGCTGGACATCTCGCAGATGCAGGTTTCCCGGCTGTTGCGCAAGACGCTGCGACTCTTGCGCGAGAACCTCGTCTCGGAAGAACCGCCGGACTAGGAGTCATCATGGCCGGACCGTCGTCAGTCGAAAGCCTGGACGCGATCCTCCACGGCGACATCGAGACCTGGCGCCGCCGAGGCGTCGTTGCATGGACGCTGATCGGGATCGTCGTGCTCGTGGGCGTCGCGGGCGCCGCGTTCTTGCACGTCGCGGACGCGTTCGTCCCGTTCGTGGTGGGTGGGCTCATCGCGTTCCTGGCCCGTCCGCTCCTGAGGCTCTTCATGAAGGCGATGCCGCGCGGGCTGGCCGTTGCCGCGGTGTTCCTGCTGGTGCTGGCGCTGGTCGCAGGGCTGGTCGCGCTGCTGCTCCCCTTGATCGCGGCACAGCTCTCGCAGTTCGTCGCGGCGGTGCCGCAGTACGTGAATCAGATCCAGGCGGCCGTGTCTCAGGTGGTGGCTCGGCTCAACCTGCTGCCGGACAGCGCCAAGAGCGTCATCGACTCGGTGCTCACCAACGCCGCCACGACGCTGCGCGACGTGGCTGCTTCCATAGGCCAGTTCCTGCTGGCGGCGGGGGGCAGCACGCTCGGCTTCGGGTTCAACGTGTTCCTGGGCTTCATTATCGCGATCTGGTTCCTGCTCGACGGGCCCAAGATCTCCAAATGGATCCTGTGGGTGCTGCCGCCGGTGTTCCGCGACGACGCCTACCAGATAGGCCGCGCCTTCAACGACTCGTTCGGCGGGTACATCCGCGGCACGAATCATCAACGTCACCATCACCTTCGCCGGATGCGCGGTCGCGTTCAGCATCATCGGCCTCCAGTACGGCATCTTCGTGGCGATCATGATCGGCATCCTGGACGTGATCCCGTACATCGGCCCCATCATCGGCGGCATCATCGCCACGGCGATCGCGTTCCTCACCGGCGGCTGGACCATGGCGCTGCTCGTTCTGATCATCGTGCTCATCGTGGAGCAGACGGTTGACTCGGTGATCTCACCCATCGTCATGGGGTCGGCTGTGAGCCTTCACCCGGTCGCGATCCTGCTCGCGTTGGGCCTGGGCGGCGCCCTTGCCGGCTTCTTCGGCGTGCTCATCTCGATCCCGGCCGCAGCAGCCATCTACACCGTCTATCTGTACTATGCCGGGAGGGGTCTGGGCTCGTGGGACGAGTTCGACCCCACCGCATTCAGCGCACCCGCATCTGAACCCGCCGAGGAGAGCTCGTGAAGTCAGCCGATATCCGTGAGAGCTTCCTGTCCTTCTTCGAGTCCAAAGGCTGCGTGAGGCGTCCCTCGAGCTCGCTCGTGCCGGACGACCCCTCCCTGCTGCTCACGAGCGCGGGCATGGTGCAGTTCAAGCCGGTGTTCCTGGGCGTGCGCGACCTCGGCTTCACACGGGCCACGACGGTCCAGAAGTGCCTGCGCACCACGGACATCGAGATCGTCGGGCGCACGGGGCGCCACCACACGTTCTTCGAGATGCTGGGCAACTTCAGCTTCGGCGACTACTTCAAGACCGAGGCGTCCAGCTGGGCGTGGGAGTACTCGGTGGGCGTCCTGGGCCTGGACGCGGAGCGCATCTGGATCACCATCTACGAGGACGACGACGAGGCCGAGGCCATCTGGCGCGACATCGTTGGCGTGCCGCCGGAGCGCATCGTGCGCATGGGTGCCGAGGACAACTTCTGGGCGGCCGGCCCCACGGGGCCGTGCGGCCCGTGCTCGGAGCTCTACTACGATCGCGGTGAGGGAACGGGCTGCGGCCTGGACACTTGCGCCGTCGGCTGCGACTGCGACCGTTTCGTCGAGTACTGGAACCTCGTGTTCATGCAGTACAACCGGCTCGAGGACGGCACGCTCGAGCCTCTGCCCCGCAAGAACATCGATACCGGCATGGGCCTGGAGCGGATCGCGTCCATCCTCCAGGGCACCGCGTCCAACTTCGAGACCGACATCATGTCCGAGCTCATGACGCTGGCCAGCGACATCACGGGCGTCACGTACGGCGCGGCCGACAAGAGCGACATCTCGCTGCGCATCCTGGCCGACCACGCCCGCGCCGTGACCTTCATGATCGCGGACGGCATCCTGCCCTCCAACGAAGGCCGCGGCTACGTCCTGCGCCGCCTCCTTCGCCGCGCCGTGCGCCACGGGCGCATGCTCGGTGTGACCGACGCCTTCCTGTGCCGCATCATCGATCGGGTCGTCGATCTCATGGGCGCCGCGTATCCCGAGATCGTGGAGCACCACGAGTTCATCGACCAGATCGTGACCGCCGAGGAGACGAGGTTCGGCACCACGCTGCGCCAGGGCCTGATCATGCTCGACGAGGCCCTGACCGAGGTCCGCGCCAACGGCGGCAGCGAGCTGCCCGGCGAGGCGGCTTTCGCGCTGCACGACACGTACGGCTTCCCGCTGGAACTCACCGCAGAGATCGCTGAGGAGCAGGAGATGACCGTGGACCTGCCCGGCTTCGAGGCCGAGATGCAGGCCCAGCGGGAACGCGGCCGGGCGGCCGTCAAGGACGAGAGCTGGGCCATGGCGGGCGCGGCGTTCGCCGACTTCGGGGCCGCCGCCGGCACAACCGAGTTCCTGGGCTACACCGTCGACGAAGAGGACGGCCACGTCCTGGGCATCGTCTTCGACGGCCACTCCGTGGACGCCCTCGAGCCCGGCGTGCCTGCCGAGGTCGTCCTAGACCGCACGCCGTTCTACGGGGAGCAGGGCGGTCAGGTGGGCGACACGGGCACCCTCACGCTTCCCGACGGCTCGGTCTTCGAGGTCACGGACACGCGCATCCCGGTACCGGGCGTCACGGCGCACCTCGGCCAGCTCACGGGCGGCGGGCTCGCCGTCGGGGCCAAGGTGCACGCCGCGATCGACGTGCCCCGGCGCGAGCGCATCCGGCGCAACCACACCGCCACCCACATCCTGCACTGGGCGCTGCGCCTGGTCCTCGGCGAGCACGTGAAGCAGTCCGGCTCGCTCGTGGCGCCCGACCGCTTCCGCTTCGACTTCACGCACTTCCAGGCGATGACGCGCGAGGAGCTGGACCGCGTCGAGGCGCTCGCCAACGCCAAGATCATGGAGAACCATCCGGCGCGCGCCTACGAGACGTCCCTCACGGCCGCCCGCGAGAGCGGCGTGACGGCGCTGTTCGGCGAGAAGTACGGCGACGTCGTGCGCGTGCTGGAGATCGGCAACTTCTCCAAGGAGCTGTGCGGCGGCACGCACGTGGCCCGCACCAGCGAGATCAACCTGCTCAAGATCGTGTCCGAGGGCTCGGTGGGCGCCAACCTGCGCCGCATCGAGGCGGTCACGAGCTTCGACGCCCTCTCGTACATCCGTGCCGAGGAGGTGGAGCTGCGCGCGGCGGCCGAGACCCTGAAGGTGCCGCCGGTCGACGTGTCCGAGCGTGTGTCCGCGCTGGCCAAGCAGGTCAGAGAGCTGCAGACGAGCACGGCCCGCGCCGTGGAGATCATCTCCGATCATCAGATCGGGGAGCTCGTGGCGGCCGCGCGGGACCGCGACGGCTACAAGCTGCTCGTCGCCGCGGTGCCCGCCATGCGGGCCCCCGGGCTGCGCGAGGCCTGGGACATCCTGCGCGCCCGGCTGGGAGGCGAGGCCGGTGTGGTGCTCGTGGCGCCCAACGCGGACTCGGAGGGCGCAGTGCTGCTGCTCGCCGCCGGCACGGACGCGGCGGTGGCGGGAGGGTTCGACGCCGGCGCGCTGATCCGCGAGATCGCGCCCAAGGTGGGCGGCAAAGGCGGGGGGAAGCCCTCGATGGCGCAGGCCGGCGGCAAGGACGCTTCGGGCATCGAGGCGGCGCTCGCCGGCGCTCGCGAGATGCTCGGCCTCGGCTAGACGACCTCGTGCGGTTGCTTGGGCTCGACATCGGCGACGTGCGCGTGGGCGTGGCTGTGAGCGACCCGTCGGGAACCGTCGCGACCCCGTTGACCACGCTGGACGGGCGCAAGCTCGCCGCCGACCCGCAGGACGTCGTGCGACTCGTGGACGAGTACGAGGCCGGCTGCGTGGTCGTGGGCTTGCCGGTCACGATGGCCGGCGAGGAGGGCCCGCAGGCTCAGTCTGTTCGACGGCGCGTAAACGCACTGCAGGAGCGCCTCGCCGTCCCGGTTACCCTGTGGGACGAGCGGCTCACGACCGCTCAGGCACGGCGCTCGCTCGCTGAGGCCGGGCTGGACGAACGACGTATACGCGAGTCGGTGGACATGGTCGCCGCCTCTATCATCCTGCAGAGCTATCTCGACGCGCATCGCGGCGAGCAGGCGGGCCGGGACTGAGGCCCGCCGCCCGCGGTCGCACCGAAGAACCCGAGGTCACAAAGACATGACGGAAGATCCGACAAGGCCCCAGGGCTTGCCGCCCGTGCCCCCGGCGGGGCAGGTGGCGCCGCCGCCCGCGCCGCCCGCGCCCGGCGCCCCGGTGCCCGGCGCCCCGGCGCCCGGCGCCCCGGCGCCCGGCGCTCCCGGCGCCCAGGTGCCGCCTCCGATGCTGCCGCCGGTCCCGCCGCCGCCGGCGCGCAGCCGGCGGGCGTAGCGGCCGACCCCTCGGCCCAGCCTGGAGAGACCCTGCCGCCGCCGACGCGCCGGCCGGTGACCCGTCCCGCCTCCCGAGCCCGTAGAGGGCCCTCAGCCTGACCCGATGGCGGTCAGGCGCCGTCGGCGCCGGCGCGTCGCACTAGTCGCATTGGCCGCTCTGGCCGCGATCGTGCTCGCTATCGCCGGCGCCGGCTGGTGGACGTTCCTGAGGCGCACCGGCCCCGAGGTGGCGTCGGGCAAGCTCGTGACCGTGGTGATCCCGCAGGGAGCCGACGTCGCGACCATCGCCGCCAAGCTCGCGGCAGCGGGCGTCGTCAACAACGAGAACATGTTCCAGTTCTCGGTGCGCTCAAGCGGCCAGGCCGAGCGCTTCCACGCCGGGACCTACGAGCTCACTACCGGCATGCCGGACGACGTGGTCATCGACGAGCTGGTCGCGGGCCCGCAGGCGCAGGGCGCTATGGTGACCATCCCCGAGGGGTACACGGTCCGCCAGATCGCCAAGAAGCTCCACGACAAGGCGGGGATCGACCAGGCCCAGTTCACCGATCTCGCGCTGCACCACGCGGCCGACTTCAAGGCGCAGTACCCGTTCCTCAAGGACGACCCCACCGACTCGCTGGAGGGCTACCTCTTCCCCAAGACCTACGCGATCCGGCGCGACATGAAGGCCAAGGACGTCATCGGGCTCATGCTCGACCAGTTCGGCAAGGAGGCGCAGTCGCTGGACCTGAGCTACGCGCACTCCAAGAACCTGACCCTGCACGACGTGGTCACCATCGCCTCGATCGTGTCCAAAGAGTCTCGCCTGCCCAAGGACGGTCCGATCGTTGCGTCGGTCGTGTACAACCGGCTCAAGAAGCGGATAAGGCTCAGGCTGGACACGACGGTGATCTACGCATTGGGTCTCGAGACCAAGTCCAAGGTCTACTTCAAGGACCTTGAAGTGAACAGCCCGTACAATACGTACAAGCACGACGGGCTCCCGCCGGGCCCGATCTGCAACCCGGGAATGGCGGCGCTCGAAGCAGCCGCGCACCCGGTGACCTCGACGTATCTTTACTTCATCGCCACGGGCAAGGATGGTTCACTCACGTTCGCCACGACGGATGCCGAATTCCAGAAGGCGAAGGCCAAGATGGTCCGCTAGCGCGCCGCGCCGCGCCGCTCCGGGCCTGGGCGCCTCGGCCGTCGCGGACCTGCGCTCGAAGCGCGCCGGGCCCTAGAAATCCCAGGCCGGCACCATGTACTCGCGTGGATCGATCAGGATGTTGCCGAAGAAGTCCTCCGAGCTCGTGGCTCCGACACCGGCCCGGCCGTCGGCGGCCCGGGCGTACGCCATCATCGTCGCAGCCTTGGAGGGCAGGTCGATCGGGTCGAGCACCACCGTGGGCGCCCAGCGTGCAGCCCAGGGCAACGAGTACACGTACACCTTGAAGAAGGCCACGCGCGTCCCCCAACGCCGCCACAGTTCCTTGAGGGCACGCGCCGCCGCCGCGTGGTCGGGATTCGGGCGCGCGTCCGAGCTGGCCGCCGGACGCCACGTAATCTGCCGTCGTGATGTGAGTCGCCCCCGGGTGAAGGGCGGCCATCGTCTCCACGATGGGCATGACCTCGGCAGTGGTGAGTCGAGTGTCAGCGAGACCGGTGGCGCCATGACTGTGGCCGCGCCCGTGGAAGCTCAAGTGATCGGCGGGGACGCCCATCAGTCCCATAGCGCGCACGTACTCCGCTCGCCGCTCGAGCGCGAAGTCCCATCGGGTGCCTTTCACGCCGTCACCGTCGAGATCCTTCCAAAGCTCGGGGCGCTTCCGGTAGTAGTCCTCGTACTCCTTCGAGCCCTCACCGTCGGTGAGAAGGACGCCGTAGACGGGGCGGCCTTCGCGGCGAGCTTGGATGATCTCGAAGGCCATGGCCCATGTCTCGTCGTCGGGGTGGGGACTGTAGACGATCAGCGGCTTGCCGGGTTCACCCAGGGGGGCCTCAGCCGTCAGGGACAGGGGCCCCGCCGTTGTCACCTGCGGCGCAGGGACCGCATGGATCATGCCGGCCACCACGAGAGCCGAGGACACGGCCACAGCCACGACCACGATGGCCACCGCGCCCAGGCTGCGGCGCCTCGCCGGTCGGCTGCCGGAGTCGCCTAGCCCCTCGCGGGCAGGGTGTGGCATCCGACTACGCCCCGCCACGCGCGCCGTCGGAAGCATAGCGCGTGAGCGCGGCTCCCTTGCGCCCCGTGGCAAGAAGGACCACGAGGTAGATGCCCGTGGCGACTGCCAAGATGCTGAAGCTCGGCGGCAGCGCCGGGATCGCATAGCTCAAGCCCAGCCCCGCCCACATCTCCACGACCGCGATGCCTGCCGAGAGGACCATGGCGACGTATGGCCGGGTCGTCAGCCTGACGGCCGTGCCTGCCGGCGCCGCCAGCAGACCCAAGAGCAGCAGAGCGCCGACGGCGAGCGTGGCCTCGGCCGCAGCCACCCCTACGAGTGCCAAGAACACGACTCCGAGGCCCAGTACCGGCACCCCGAGGGAGCTTGCGACGGTGCCGTCGACCGTGGCGAACAGCAAGGGCCGCGCGATCGCCCCTACGAGGAGCGTCACAGCGACACCCACAGCCGCTGCTGCCCACGCCTGTTGCGTGCTGAGTCCGAAGATCGACCCGAACAGGATCGAGACCCCTGCCGCGCCGTTGGCGGCACTGCTGGACGAGACGTAGTAGGTGAGGAAGAAGACCCCCAGGCCCAAGACCCATGCGAGCACGTTGCCTATGACGACATCATCGGCTCGCCCGCGTATCCCGAGCAGGCCGATGATAGCGCCCACACCGATGGTCGCTACGAACAGACCCACGCGCGCGTCCAGGCCCATCGCGAGTGCCGCGGCCGCGCCGGTGAACGCGACGTGGCCCAGGGCGTCTCCTGTGAACACCTGCCCGCGTATGACGAGGAAGTAGCCCACGGCGCCGGCGACCAGGGCGATCGCGGTCCCGGCCACGAGGCCGTTGGCCAGGAACGGGTGCGTGAGCACGAGGCTCAGGCCCGTCCAGTCCAGGAGCGCGCTGTTCACGGCCGGACCTCGGCGACGAGGCGACGCGCGCGACGCGACGTGAGGAGCCTGGTCACCACATAGGCCGCGAAGGCCAGCGTCGTCACGAAGAATCCGATCGGGTACGGCCAGTAGAACGCCAGCATGAGGCTGAGCCACGTCACCACCAGCGCGATCATCGCGCTCAGAAGCAACCCCGCCACCGGCCGGCCGGTCATGAGCTGAGCGGTCGCTGGTGGAGCCACGAGCAGCGCGAAGACCAAGAGGGTGCCGGTGATCTGGCTGGCCTCGGCAACGGCCGCGCCCAAGAGCAGCAGGAACGCAACCGACAAGACGCGGACCGGCACGCCACCGGCGGCAGCGACCTGCGGATCCACTGAGGCGTACAGGAGCGGGCGGCCGATCAGCGCCAGGACCGCGATCACGGCCACGCCCACGGCGAGTAGCACGGCGACTTGGCCCTGTGTGATGCCAAGGAAGCTCCCGAACAGCAGCGCGTTGATGCCGTTCAGGAATCCGTGGTACAGGCTCACGAACAAGAAGCCGCACGCGAGAGCGAACGCCTGCACCGTTCCCGTGACGGCCGACTCCTCGTTGCGCACGGAGCCGGCCGAGCGTGGCAGCAGCGCTATCGCCGAGGCGGCTGCCAGGCAGAAGCCGAAATAGCCCCAGGCCACGTTGATGCCGACGAGCGTGGCCCCAGCCGCTCCCGGGAACCCGACCACGGCCAGCGCGTGGCCGGCGAAGCTCTGCTTGCGCAGCACCATGAACCAGCCGATGAGCCCAGCCACTACCGCGACGATCGTGCCGGCCTGGAACGCGTTGACCATGAACGGGTACGCGAACGGCTGAAGCAGGACCTGGCCGAGTGCCGACGCGCCCGGGCTCCCAGCTGCCACCGACAGGGGGCTATGCACGGGTCTCGTCCTGGGCGCACGTCTGGGATTCGCCGTGGCACGACGCGCGGACCTCGGGTTGACCGAGGACGGCGAGGCCGCCCCTTGCGGTGCGCACCACTTCGACCGTCGTTCCATAGAGGCGGCTGAGCGCCTCGGTCGTGACGACCTCATCGGGCGATCCGCTCAGGACCCTGCCGTCGCCCACGTAGGCGACCAGGTCGAGATAGGGGAGTAGCGGGTTCACGTCGTGCGCCACCATCATCACCCCGATCTCCCGTTCTCTGCAGATCCGGGCCACGAGCGAGGTCACCGAAGCCTGGCTGGGCAGGTCGAGTCCCTCCAGCGGCTCATCCAGGAGCAGCAGCGACGGGTCGCGCACGAGCGCGGCGGCGATGAGGAGCCGCTGCTGCTCTCCGCCGGAGATCTCGCCGATGGGCCGCCGTGCGTAGTCGCCCGCGCCCACCATCTCGATGACGTCACGAACGTGGGCCTCGCGAGCACGTCCCTTTTCGCTGAAGGAACGTGCACCCGGCAACGGGATGCCCCATCGGTCGCCGTCGAGCCCGAGCCGCACGATATCGATGCCGCGGATCCTCAGGTCGGGGTCGAAGCTTCGCCGTTGTGGCAGGTATCCGATGCGGTGGTTCTCCTGGCCGGCTGGCTTGCCCAGGACGCGTATGCTGCCCGACGCCGGCAGCAATGCCAAGACGACCTTGATCAGCGTCGTCTTGCCCACACCGTTGGGACCCAGAACGGCCATGAACTCGCCCGCTCGCAGTCGGAGGTCCACGCCGCTCCACAGCGTTCGGGAGTCGACGCGGACGGAGGCGTCGCTCAGCTCTATCAGCGTTGAAGCGTCCTGGTTCATCTGCCGGTCGCCTTGTGGAGGGCCGCCTGGATCGCGCGCAGTTGAGAGCTCTGCCAGTCCTGGAAGTCGGCCCCGGCGGGCTCGAGGGTCTCCGTCACGGTGACCACCGGGATGCCTTGGGCTCGCGCCTCGTTGACCAGCGCGAGCACGTCGGGGGTCGAGTTCTGCCGGTTGTAGATGAAGATCTTGATGGCTTTGGACCTGATCTGCGCGTCCACGGCGGCCTTGTCGCCGGCCGTGGGCCCGGTGCCTTCGCTTATCGCGCTTAGGAATGTCGGCGGCGTGAGCATCTTGAGTCCGAGCGCCTGGGCCAGCGGTGCCACGATGCTCTCGGAAGCGCCGATCGGCGTCCCGGCGTATCGCGTGCGGATCGCAGTGATGAGGCTGTGGTAGTCCGCAAGGCCGGAGCTCTCGAAGGAGCGTTGCCTGGAGGCGAAGTAGGCAGCGTTCGCGGGATCGAGTCGCTGGTACTCGGCGGTGATCCGTCCGATCACCTTCTCCACGACCGCGGGCGAGTACCACTGATGTGGATTCCCGCCGGCAGGGACCCCTGCGATCTGTCCGACATCGAGCACCGCGCGCCCAACGTAAGGATTTGCGGCAACGAGCTTGGGCGCCCAGGAGTCATAGCCTATCCCGTTGTAGATCACCATGTTGGCCGTCGCGACTTGCCGGCCGTCGGCGACGGTGGGTTCATAGTCGTGAGGGTCGGTGGCGGGGTTGCTGATGATGCTGGTCACGGTGGCCTTGTCCCCGCCCAGTTGCGTGGCGATGCTGCCCCAGAAGTTCTCGGCTGCGATCACTCGGATCGTGCCGCCGCTGGCCGGATTGCCCGGCTTCACGGAGCCGGAAGCGCAGGCGCCGAGCAGAGTCGCACCGAGAAGGCATGCGGCGACCACCGACGCCCGTGCCCAGGTCGGGGAAGGCGTTCTCATGAGCGGCACCCCGCGCAAAGGCCGTAGATCACGAGGCTGTGGCTCGACACGCTGAACCCGTCCAAGGCCAGCTCATCGAGGTCGAGCGGGCAGTGCGTCTCTGAGACGGCACCACAACTCGTGCACACGGCATGGTGGTGGTGGGCCCGGCCTCGGCACCGCGTGTAGAGGACAGCATGGTCTCGTGAACCCACCGCCTCGATGAAGCCGGTCTTCTCCATCGCCGAGACGGCGCGGTAGACGGTGGCCACGCCTACGCCGGGTTGCATTCCGCGCACCGCCGCCGCGAGGTCACCAGCAGTGAACGCTCCCGCGGCGCCGTCAACGGCACGTGCGATGACGACGCGCTGAGCGCTCTCGCGCCCCGAGCCGAAGGCGGCCGATCCGAGTGTCGAACGTTTCTGGTTCATTCGGCCCTTCCTTCTCTGGGCGCCAACGAAGTGAGAACGGCTCTCACCCACTGTACGACTGTACCGCAGTTGTGCGATGGTCAAAACCCGCCGGGGGTACCCGCGCCCGCCCATGCGACTCAGGGTCCGCGCCCGGCGCCCGTGGCGGGAATCAAGGATCGTTTACTCATCTGTGCGTTCACGGATGCCGAATCCCTTGATGCGAAGGCCAGAATGGTCCGCTAGAAGCAGCTCAGTCACACCAGGGAGCGGATGACCATGGAACAGGCGGGCGCCGCCATCGAGATCGAAGGTGCCAAGAAGGTCTGGCCGGCTCAGATCGGCCGACCCAGGCGGGAGACAGTTCATTCCGTTTCCCTGTCGGTAGGCCGCGGCGAGATCCATGGGCTACTGGGCCCCAACGGTGCCGGCAAGACGACGACACTCAAGATGCTGCTGGGCCTCGTGAGCGCGAGCGCCTGGCAAGTTCGAGAATCCTCGGGATCGATTCGCGCAAGCCCGCCGGCAGGCAGAACGTGGGCTTCCTCCCCGAGCAACCCTACTTCAACCCGCAGCTCACTGCGGACCAAGCGATGCTCCTCTATGCGCGCCTGAGCGGTGTTCCCGAGGACGACGCCAGGTCCCAGTCCTCTCGGCTCCTCGCCGAGGTCGGTCTAGATGGTCAGGGCCCGGTCGTCCTGTCGCGCTTCTCGCGCGGCATGCTGCAACGCCTGGGGATCGCGGCGGCGATGCTCGGACGGCCCGAGGTGCTCATCTTGGACGAGCCCGCCGGAGGGCTCGACCCCGTGGGCCAGCGCGACGTGCGCGAACTCATGCTGCGCAGACGCGACGAGGGCGCGACCGTCTTGCTCTCCAGCCACCAGCTCTCCGAGGTCGAGGCCGTGTGCGACCGTGTCACCATCTTGGATCGCGGGGACGTGGCGGCGAAGGGACGCATCGAGGAGCTTCTGCGAGTCAAGGGGCGCACATCCGTCCGCGTTCGCGGGCTCGGTGGAGGACTACCGCCCCAGGTAGCCGCGCTCACCGACGACGTGGCCGTCTCTGCCGGGTCGTGGGTGTTCTCGATACCCGAGGCCCAGGCGCGAACGGTCGTCGACGCGCTCGATGACGCCGGCGCGACCATCGAGGGCTTGGCTCCCAAGCGCGAGTCGCTCGAGGACTACTTCGCCGCACTCCTGGAGCGCACCGACGCCGACGCGGCCGCCGCGCAGGTGCAGACGGGTCGTAACGACGCCGTGGCGGTGGCCCAAGGGACCCCACTGGAGAAGGACGGTGAGCAGGAGTGATCGTTCGCGTTGCAGCGATCGCATGGTCGGTCGTGTCCGACGCCGCGCGGCGAAAGGTGCTCTACGCTGTCTTGGCCGCCGCGGCCGTCATGACCTTTGCGATCCCTTCGCTGCCCAGCTATGGGGTGGGGGTCGTCACGTCCGTGTACCGCGAGGTGGCTTTGGCGCTCATGTACGCCGCCACGGTTGTGCTGGCCTTGGTCCTGAGCGCTAACCGGGTGCCCGGGGAGGTGGAGCGCCGAACCGTGTACAACGTGCTCGCGCGCAAGACCGCTCGTTGGGAGTACCTGGCGGGCTCGTGGCTCGGAGTCTGGATCATCCTCGGCATACTCGTGCTGGTGTTCCTAGTGGTGGACATCATGATGGGGGCCATCGTGTACAAGCAGGCCATGTGGCTCCTTGCCGAGGGCGCCTTCGCGATCTGGCTCGAGGGAGGGGTGCTAGCCGCGGCTGCCGTGGCCTTGTCGTCTCGTCTAGGGCCGGTGCCCGTCACGATTGGCGGCCTCGCCTTCCTGTTCGTCTTCCACTCCGCGGGGAGCCTGGTGGGCGGCACGAGCGCATCGCTGGCACGGTTTACTCCTACATTGGACGTCTTCAGCGTGAGCGACCCCGTGGCTCACGGAGTCGTCGTTCCGGCCTATGACCTCGGATTCATGACGGTGGCATTCCTGGGATGGGTCTTGATGCTCATGGCGATCGGCGTCCTCGCCTTCAACGGGAGGGACCTGTAGGTGGCACGCCTATCCGCCACAAGAGTCGCGATCGCGCTCGCTCTGGCGGGTCTCCTGATCGTGGTCGCGGTGCAGCTCATCTCGCCGCCGTCGCCCGCTCGGGGCGCCGGCTCGGCAGAGACGGGGGCTCTCGGCCGCGCCGGGTTCGCCTATCTCACGGGGCTTAGGACGTTCGCCGCGGCAGTGCTGTGGAACCGGCTCGATCCGATCATGGACAAGTACGAGCCGGGCGGCCTAAGCCACGCGCAGTACATGTTGCCCTCGATACAGTTGGTCACCTGGCTCGATCCCAAGTTCGAGCAGGCCTACTACGTGGGGCAGTGGATCATCGCGCGCCATGGGGGCACGCTTGCCGAGGCCAAGGCCATGACCCGCGATGGCATCGCCGCCAATCCGAGGTCCGGCCTCCTGCTCGCCTCCTACGCGCAGCTGCTGCAAGGCGCCTCCAAGACGACGGTCCCCTCGGCCTACGAATGGGCGAAGAAGGCGATCGAACCCGGTGTGACCTGGCACACGGTCGAAGACGAGTACGACGAATACGGGGTGCTCAGGGTGATCTTCGAGATCGCCCACGACCCGGCGCGCGTGAAGTTCGTCAAAGAGGTGCAGAAGCGCCTGCAGCCGCTCAAAGCCACGGACCCAGCTCCGCCCAACCCCGGTTTCCAGCCGGTACCGTGACGTGAGCTTCCTCACTCCCGACTACTACTACTCGAGCCTGTTCGCGGTGGACCTCGACCATCTGGCCGAGGCCGGCATCAAGGCGCTCATCATCGACATGGACAACACGATCCTGCCGCGCGACACGAACAAGATCGAGCCCAGGGCGTTCGAGTGGGTCCAGGAAGCGCGCCGGATGTTCGGCGTGATGATCGTCTCCAACAACACGCACGCGTACCCGCGCGGCATCGCCGCCGAGCTCGGGCTGAGTATCCTGACCCACGCCCTCAAGCCCATGCCGCGAGCCTTCCATGCCGCCATGGGGGAGCTCGGCACGACCGGCAAGACCACGGCGGTCATCGGCGACCAGCTGTTCACCGACGTGTTCGGCGGCAATCTCGCGGGAGCCACCACGGTGCTCGTGGACCCTCTCGTCGAGCAGGACCTGCCGCACACCGTGGCCTTGCGGCGCCTCACCGCGCCTATAATCCGCCACAGGAAGCCGTTGGCCTGACGTGCGCCGCGACCGGCGCACGGCGGCGACGAAGCGGGAGGCACGCTCTTGACGCTCGCGATCTCCGGGGAAACGCAGCTGGCCGGGGTCACCGGCTGGCCCCTGTCCCACACGCTGTCGCCCGCTATGCACAACGCGGCCTACGAGACGATGGGGGTGGACTGGGTCTACGTCCCGCTGGCCGTACGCAGCGCCGGCGACCTCCCCGCGCTCATGGACGCTCTGCGCACCCTGCCGTTCGTAGGCATCAACATCACCATGCCCTACAAGGAGCCGATCCTGAAGCTATGCGACGAGGTGGCGGTCTTCGCGTCCGTCGCCGGCGCTGTGAACACGATCCACGTCGTGGACGGCCGCCTCATCGGCTACAACACCGACGGCCGCGGTCTAGTCGAGTCTCTGGCACAGGGCGCCGGCTTCCACGCGGAGGGCAAGGACGTCGTGGTAGTGGGGGCGGGCGGCGCGGCCGCGGCCGCGGTCCTCGCGCTGTCTCTCGAAGACGCCGCTTCGGTGACCATCCTGAACCGCACGCACTCCAATGCCGAGGACCTCGTGGCTCGGCTGCAGGGCCACGCCCGAGGGACCGTGCTGACCGCCGAGGCGCTGACCCCCGACGCGGCCGGGTCGGTCCGGCGCGCGCAGCTGGTCGTCAACGCCACGCCCGTGGGAATGCGGCCCGCGGGAGGCATGCCGTTGCCCGGCGAATGGCTACACGGGGACCAGGTCGTTGCCGATATGGTCTATAGACCGGCCGTCACCCCCCTGCTCGCCGCCGCGGCATCCGTCGGGGCGACGGCCGTGGGCGGTCTGGGCATGCTCGTGGCGCAAGGCGCGGTGAGCATCGAGATCTGGAACGGAGACTCCCAGCAGGCCGCGCCCCGCGAGGTCATGCGGACCGCTGCTCTCGAGGCGCTGGCGCTGCAGGACTCCACATCGGAACCGTAGGTCTCTAGAACGAAAGCGGGGCCATGGCAGGGGCGACCGGAAAACGCCTGGGCATGTTGCTCGTCCAGGCGGGCACGATAACCGACGAGCAGCTCAAGACCGCGCTCGCGCACGCCGGCCGTGAGGGTTCGCTGGTCACCGCCCTTGCCCAGCTGGGGATCGTCGACGAGGTCACCTGCGCCAAGGCCGTCGCCAAGCAGATGAACCTCTCCTTCGTGGACCTGTCCGGCTACAAGATCGACCCGCACGCCGCGGCGCTGCTCAGCACCGACCTCGCCCTGAAGTACACCGTCATGCCCATCGCCATCGAGGACTCCGAGCTCATCGTCGCGATGGCCGATCCGGCGAACATCTTCGCGATCGACGACCTCCGCATCGTGACCGGCTACGAGATACGCCCCGTGGCGGCCGCCGAAGGGGACCTGGCCGCCGCCATCGAGCGCTTCAACACGATGCAGGAGAACGTGGAGGAGATGGTGGAGGACCTCGCCGGGGGTGAGGCCGCCGAGGATGAAGACGAAGACGCGGCGATCACCGACGAGAGCGCGCCGGTCGCCAAGCTCATGAACATGATCATCACCGAGGCCATCCGCCAAGGTGCCGGCGACATCTACATCGAGCCTCAGGATGAGGATCTCAGGGTCAGGTATCGCGTGGACGGCGTGTGCCGCGAGATCGTCCGGCAGCCAAAGAGAGTGGCCCGCCAGCTCATAAGCCGGATCAAGATCGCGTCGGGCATGGACATCGCCGAGCGCCGGATCCCGCAGGACGGGCGCTTCGGCGTTGTCCTGGACGGCAAGGCGGTCGATTTCCGGGTCGCCGTGCTGCCGGTGGTCAACGGCGAGATGAGCGTCATCCGCCTGCTGCGTCGTGACTCCATCATGATGTCGCTGGAGGACCTGGGCTTCTTGCCGCAGCCGCTGGAGCGGCTGATGGGCGCGTTGGCCAAGCCGTGGGGGGCCGTGCTCGTGACGGGGCCCACCGGCTCCGGCAAGTCCACCACCCTGTACGCGGCCATCAACAAGACGTCATCGGCAGACACGAATCTGATCACGGTCGAGGATCCGGTCGAGTACCGGCTCGAGGGTCTATCCCAGGTCCAGGTGCAGGAGAAGGCGGGCCTGACGTTCGCCGCGGCCCTGCGCTCGATCCTGCGGCAGGACCCCGACACCGTGATGATCGGCGAGATCCGCGACCGCGAGACCGGCAAGATCGCGGTAGAAGCCGCGCTCACCGGCCACCTCGTGCTCTCCACGCTGCACACCAACGACGCTCCCAGCGCCATCACCCGCCTGACGGAGATGGGCATCGAGCCCTTCCTCATCGCCTCGGCCGTGACCTGCGTGCTCGCCCAGCGCCTGGGGAGGCGTCTGTGTCCCTCCTGCAAAGAGGCGTACACGCCCTCCGAGGAGGCGCTGGACCGCGTGGGCTTCCCGTACGAGCCCGGCGATCCGCCAGTGCTGTACCGCGCGGTGGGATGCAACAAGTGCAACAACATCGGCTACAAGGGCCGCATGGGGATCCACGAGGTGCTCACGATCTCGGAGGACATCGAGCGTCTATGCGTGGAGAACAAGTCCTCCGACGTGATCAGGCGCCAAGCCCTTGCCGAGGGCATGCTCACGCTCAAGGACGACGGTTTTGAGAAGGTGCGCATGGGGTTGACCTCCATCGAGGAGGTCATGCGCGTCGTCGTGTGACGGCTCGCGGCCGCCCGCCGACCCGGCGGGCGCGTGGCCGTAAGGTTTGTTGCTAGTGTGATGGGCTTCAGGGAAACTCACCGCAGGGCTCAGTGCGCACGCCTATCGGGCGCGCTGGAAAGTCCGCGCTCGCACGCCTCGCATCGGCCTGCGAGAAGGAGGAACAAGTGAGCGATACCGGCATAAACGACTACTTCGTGACGGACGAGGACGGCCAGCTCGACTCCCAGGGAGCCCCGCTGGTCGTCCCCGCGATACCGGCGCAGCCGGGGCCTGCCCAGGCCCAGCCCGCGCAGCCGGCCGTGCCGCCGACCCCCGCGACGGCCGAGGGGGGAGCTCCCGTGCACATCCCTGTGACGCCCGCCCAGCCGGCCGTGCGCCCCGAGTCGGTCCCCCAGGTGCATCCGGAACCGCCGGTGACTCCTGCTGTCGCAATGCCCTCGGCGGCGCCGGCGGCATCGGCGCCGGTGGCGGCCCCGGCATCCGTACACGCGCCGGCCCCTCGCCGGCTCCGGCTGCCGCGGCACCGTCCGGCCCCGCGCCCACGCCCGAGCCCTCGTCGGCGGCTTCCGCCCCGGCTGCGCCCGCCCCTTCCGCGGCGGCGGCTCAGCCGGCGCCCGCCTCCGTGTCAGCGCCCGCCCCGGCCGCGGCCGCGGCCGAGCACGGAGCGCGCGAGGAGCTCCTGCATCACGAGCTCGCCGAGCTCATAGCCGGCTCTCCCGATGTGGAGGCCGCGGCCATCGTGAGCCTGGACGGCTTCACCATGGCCTCGGCACTGCCCGCTGGGATGCAGGAGGACCGTGTGGGCGCCATGTCGGCGGCCATCCTGGCGCTGGGTGAGCGCGCCTCCCATGAGCTGGGCAAAGGCAAGCTCACCCAGGTCTTCATCGAGGGCGCCGATGGCTACGTCATGCTCATGGCCGCCGGCGGCAGCGCCGTGCTCACGTGCCTCGTCTCGCGCGAGGCCAAACTCGGACTCGTCATCTTCGACATGCGCCGCGCCGCGGCAGCGATCGGCGCGATCGTCGGCTAGGCCGGCGCAGCGCCAGGAAAGGCACGACCACACCACATGGCCCTCAAGGGGAACCTGAGCGACTTCAGCCTCCCGGACGTCTTCCAGCTCATCCAACTGAGCCGCAAGACGGGAGTGCTGCGCATATCGCGCGCCGGTTCCGAGGGCACCATCTGGTTCCGTGAAGGCGAGGTCTTCTTCGCCACGTCGGACTGGCGCCACGACCTGCTTGGCCAGCGTCTCGTGGCCGAGGGCCGGATCACCGCCAACGCGCTCGCCCGCGCGCTCGCCGTGCGCGAGGCCGAGCCGCCCGGCGGGCGCCGCCTGGGCGCCATCCTCGTCGAGGAGGGCTACCTCACCCAGTCCACGCTGG
Organism: uncultured Coriobacteriia bacterium; assembly: GCA_963768865.1. Lineage (GTDB taxonomy): Bacteria > Actinomycetota > Coriobacteriia > Anaerosomatales > CAVYJL01 > CAVYJL01. The sequence goes on from CAVYJL010000002.1 coordinate 479,976, forward strand.
AGACGTTCGTCCAAGAGCAGATCCAGGACACGATCTTCGACCTCATGCGCTGGGACGACGGCGCCTTCTTCTTCGAGCCGCTCGACGAGATCCCGCCCGACGAGGACATCGGCCTGTCGGTCTCCATCGAGAACATCGTCATGGAGGGCAGCCGCCGCCTCGAGGAATGGAACCGCATCCGGCGCAAGATCCCCAGCATGGACATGGTGTTCCGCATGTCCACGGTGCCGGGGCAAGGGACGTACGAGATCTCGCTCAAGCCCTCCGAGTGGCGCCTGCTCCTCGCGCTGGACGGCAGCCGCAGCGTCTCGGGCCTCGCCGAGGCCACGGGGCGCACCGACTTCGAGGCGGCGCGCGCCCTGTACGGCCTGTACTCGGCAGGGCTGCTCGAGCTTGCCGACGACGAGTCGGTGGCCACCGCCACGGCCGAGCGCGAACGCCGCGAGGCGCGCCTGTCCAAACTGAAGCCCGCGCCCGCGACCGCCCCGGCCGCCCGCAAGCGCGAGAAGGCCGCCGCGGCCTCCGTGACGGTGGAACCCGAGGCCGCCGAACGCCAGGCGCCGCGCGTCGTGGAGGAGCCCGCGTTCCTTTCGGCGCCTGTCGAGCCCACCGCGGCCGACGTCGCCGTGTTCGACGAGCTCATCAGCGCCGCCGTCGCAGCGGGCACGCAGCCGTCCGCGGTCGAGGCGCTGCCCGAGACCGAGACGCCTCCGCCCGCTCCGATCGTGGAGGAGGCCCGAGCGCACCCCGCGCCGGCGCCCGCCGGGATCGAGGAGCCCCAGCTCCCGGTCCCCGAAGAGGAGGAGCCGCCTCCGCCGCCCTACGTGCTGTCCGACCTGATCGGCGTCGAGTCCGAGACGGTCGTGCAAGAGGTCTCGCCCGCGATGGCCGAGGCCTCGCCGGCTGAGGTCCAGGCGCCGCCCGCTCCCGAGCAGGCGGGGACGTTCGAACCGCTGTCCGAGGCGGGCCGCGCCCCGGCGCCGGCAGCCGCGGAGCCCACGGCGCTCGAGCCGCCCGCGCCCGAGCCGGAGCCCGTGCCCACGGAACCCGAGCCCGAGCCCGAGCCGGTCGTCGAGGAGGCGCCCGTCGCGCCCGCGCCGCGCGCGCCCGAGGGACCCGCGCCCGCGCCCGAACCCGAGGAGCCCGTGCCCGCGCCCGTGCCTGAGCCGGTCGCCGAGGAGGCGCCCATCGCGCCTGCGCCGCCCGAGCCCGAGCCGGTAGCCGCGCCCTCCGAGCCCGAGCCGGTGGCCGCCTCAGAGGCGCCCGCACCCCCGGAGTCCGCGGCTCCGGCGCCCGCGCACGAGCCGCTCGCCGCCGCCGAACCGGAGCAGGTGCCATCTGCCGAGGCCGTCGCAGCCCCGCAGCTCGATACCGAGTCGATCCGCCAGGCCCTGCGCGAGAACCTCGAGGTCTCGGAGCCGCCCGTCGCTGAGGCGGAGCCTGCCTTCCTCGAGCCGCTCGTCCCCGCGGAGGAACTCGCGTACGCGCCCGTCGAGGAGGCCGCCCCTCCCGGGGAGGCGCCCGCCCCGTTGCCGGCCGAGCCGTCGTTGCCGCCAGCGTCGATCACGGTGGCCGCGCCGCCGCCTCCACCGCCGGTCGCGCCGCCGGCTGCCGCCGCGCCGCCGGCGCACGAGCCAGAAGTGCCACCGGTGCGTGCCGAGCCTGGGGCCTCGGCACGGGCGATCGCTGAGCTTCCCGACGAGATCTTCCACGACAGCCTGGGACTGGGTGATTCGTCGGTGCTCGGAGACGAGCTGACCGCGCTCACCGGCGCCGAGCGGATGGGCCGGCGGCCCGCGCCGCCGCCGGTCGCGCCTACTTCGCAGCCCGCCTCGCCCTCCGGCCGCGTGAGGCGCGACACGCGCGTGGACCGGGCGACCGTGGAGCAGATCATCGAGGGGCTACAGAACCTGTGAGCGCGGAGGTCCCATGCAGTCAGTGAAGGTCGTCATCACCGGCCCGTTCAACGCCGGCAAGACCACGTTCATCCGTGCCATCTCCGAGATAGCCGTGCTCTCCACGGAGCGGCAGGTCTCCGAGACTTCGAACGAAGGCCAGGGCGAGACCACCGTGGCCATGGACTTCGGCCGCATCACGATCTCGGACGACGTGGTCCTATACCTGTTCGGTACGCCTGGGCAGGAGCGCTTCTCCTTCATGTGGGAGACGTTGTCGGAGGGGATGCTCGGCTTCGTCGTGCTCGTGGACGGGTCCGATCCGGAGTCGGTGCGCGACGCCACGAACGTCTTGTCGTTCTTCCGTGAGATGTCGGACGTCCCGTTCGTCGTGGCGGTGAACAGGGTGGGTCCGCGCGAGCACGACGAGCTCGATCGCCTTCGCGCGGAGCTGAAGGTCCCGGCGCAGATCCCGCTGCTGGGACTCGACGCGCGCAAGCGTGACGAGGTGAAGGGCGTGCTGATCGCGCTCCTTCGCCGGATCCTCGACACCATGGACTGACGTGCTGCTCGCCGGCCTCGTACTCGCGATAGTCGCCCTGCTGCTCGTTGCCGGCGTGGCCGCGGTCATGCTGCGGTCGGCGGGCTCGCGGCGCACCGTCGCGCGCGGGGCCGAGAGCCCCCCGGCGCGCGAGACCGTCCTCCCGCCGTCTTCGGACCGCTCGCCCGCACGGCCGCCGGGTCCGCCTCCGGCTACCGGGGAACCGCTGTCCGCGAGCGCCCCTCCGGCCGAGGGGTCCGCCTCGGCACCGGCCGCCGCTGTGCCTTCGCAGCCGTTGCTGCCTTCGGTGGCCGCGCCGCCCGAGCCCGTGGTGGAGCCGCCAGCCGCCGCGCCGCCCGCACCCGCGCCTTTCGCCGCGATCGAGCCCTCGGCCCCGGCGCCCTCGGCCCCGGCGTCCTCGGCCCCGGCGCCGACGGTGGCTGCCCCTGCCGCCGTGCCCCCGGCCGTGACCACCCCTGCCGCCGTGACCGCCCCCGCCCCGCACGCGGAACAGCCGCCCTCACCCGCGACCGTCGCCGCTGCGCCGCCGGAGCGGCCGGCCACGGCCGACCCCGACCGCTACCGTCTCGTAGCGCCCGTGGAACTCGGGTTCGAGGGCGCGCCGGACCGCGTGGGCGTGCGCCCAGGCTCGTATCCGGATCGGGCGTATCGCGCGGCGGCCGACGACCTGCTGCGCCATCTGCGCGACGCCGCGGCCCCTGAGCATCGCGGCTAGCCGCCCACGCAGGCCTCTCATCCGGTCCGCCCGTGCTCAAGTGCATCGCCGGCGGGGCCGAAACACTGACCAGCAGGGTCCCGCCACGGTCGTCGACCAAGGCACGCTCAAGCGTGCCTTCCTGCCGTGGCCAGGGAACCTTCGGACCAGGTCTGAAGGGAAGAAGGCGCAGGAAGTGGCCAAGGTAGCGCAGGCCGGAGAGCGACTGGGGCACGTCCTCATGCGCGCCGGCGTCATAAGCGAGCCCCAGCTCAACGATGCTCTGCAGGTGCATCGGGCGACCGGGCACCCCCTGGGCCGCGTCCTCGTGGACCTGGGCTACGCCTCCAACGGCGACATCCTCGCCGTCGTCGCCCGCCAGATGGGTCTGCCCTACATCGACTTCTCCGTGGACCGGCCGGAGCCCGATGCGGTCGCCGGAGTCCCCAAGGAGATGGCCCTCCGCTACACCCTCATGCCGGTCCGGATCGACGAACGCGGCCGTCTCGTCGTGGCCATGTCGGATCCGCAGAACCTCCTCGCGCTCGACGATCTGCGCATCGTCACCGGCTTCGACATCGTGCCCGCGATCTCCACCAAGGACGACATCACGGCCGCGGTGGACGAGTACTACAAGGTCGCCGAGCACATCGACCAGGACCAGTTGTCGGACGACATCGGCTCCATCGACCTCGAGAGCATGACGGAGGTCACGGCCGAGGCGCCGGTCGTCAAGCTCGTGAACTACATCATGTCCCGCGCCATCGGCGACCGCGCAAGTGACATCCACATAGAGCCGCAAGAGCGCGACACGCGCGTCCGTTTCAGGATCGACGGCGTGCTCCAGGAGGTCATGCGCAGCCCCAAGGCCAGCCAGCAGGCCCTCCTGTCGCGGTTCAAGATCATGGCCGACCTCGACATCGCCGAGACCCGCAAGCCGCAGGACGGCCACTGCGCGCTCACCGTGAACGGTCACAAGTACGACTTCCGCGTCTCCACGCTGCCCACCGTGTACGGCGAGCGCATCGTCCTGCGCATCCTGCGCAAGGACTCGATCCTGATGCGCCTGCAGGACCTCGGCTTCCTGCCCGCGTCGCTCGAGCGCTTCGAGGGGTCGTTCAGGAAGCCGTACGGGTGCATCCTCGTGACGGGGCCCACCGGCTCCGGCAAGTCCACGACGCTGTACGGCGCGATCAACGTGCTCAACGATCCCTCGCGCCACATCATCACTGCCGAGGACCCGGTGGAGTACAGGCTCCCGGGCGTGAACCAGGTGCAGACCAACGCGCGCGCGGGCCTCACGTTCGCGCGGGCACTCCGATCGTTCCTGCGCTGCAGTCCCGACGTCATCCTCGTGGGCGAGATCCGTGACCACGAGACGGCCAACACCGCCATCGAGTCGGCACTGACGGGGCACCTCGTGCTCTCGACGCTTCACACCAACGACGCTCCCAGCGCCATCACTCGCCTCAGCGAGATGGGCGTGGAGCCGTTCCTCATCTCCTCGGCGCTGGACTGCGTGCTCGCACAACGCCTCGCGCGCCGGCTCTGCTCGGACTGCAAGGAACCGTACCGTCCTTCGGACGAGGCTCTTATCGAGGCCGGATTCCCGGCGGACGACCTTCCCGAGAGTATCTTGAGAGCGGTAGGGTGCCCCAAGTGCGGGGGCACCGGCTATCGCGGCAGGACCGGCGTGCACGAGGTCATGCTCATGAGCGAGGAGATCCGCCGCCTCACCGTGGAGGCAGCCACCACCGAGGAGATCAAGAAGGTGGCCATCGAGCAGGGGATGCTGACCCTGCGCTACGACGGACTGCAGAAGGTCAGGCTCGGAGTGACGACGATCGAGGAGATGATGCGCGTCATCGTGTAGGGCGCGTCGATCGAAGCAGCAAGTGGCCCGCGACGGGGGAGGCGCCACACATGAAGTACGAACTCACGACCCTGCTGGTATCCACCGCGGACCGAGGCGGCTCCGACCTCCATATCGCCGCAGGGCTGCCGCCCATGGCGAGACTCCAAGGCAAGCTCGTCGCCTTCGAGGGCCCCGCGCTCACCCCCAAGGACACGCGCGAGCTCGTCTACTCGATCATGAGCCAGCAGCAGCGCGAGATCCTGGAGACGCGCTGGGAAGAGGACCTGGCCTACTCCGTGCCCGGGACCGGCAGGTTCAGGGTCAATGCCTACTTCCAGCGTGGCGCGGTGGGCGCGGCCTTCCGCTTCATCCCGGACAACATCAAGGGTTTCGAGGACCTGGGCCTGCCCACGCTCACGCTCGAGTCGCTCGCGCGCAAGCCCCGCGGCCTGGTGCTCGTCACCGGTCCCACGGGCTCCGGCAAGACCACCACGCAAGCGGCGATGATCGACTACATCAACGAGAACCAGTCGGTCCACATCATGACCGTCGAGGACCCCATCGAGTATCTGCACCACCACAAGAAGTCGATGGTCAACCAGCGCGAGGTGGGCTCCGACACGCACTCGTTCGCCGATGCCCTGAAGTACGTCCTCAGGCAGGACCCCGACGTGATCCTGATAGGCGAGATGCGCGACTTGGAGACGGTCTCCGCCGCTCTGACCGCTGCCGAGACGGGGCATCTGGTGGTCGCCACGCTCCACACTCAGGACTCCATCCAGACCGTCGATCGCATCGTGGACGTGTTCCCGTCGCACCAGCAGCAACAGATCCGCGTCCAGCTCTCGGCGAGCCTTCAGGGTGTAATAAGTCAGCAGCTTCTGCCGATGATGTCTCTTAGAGGCCGTGTGCTCGCCTGCGAGGTGCTGGTCGCCAATCCGGCGATACGGAACCTGATCCGTGAGGGCAAGAGCCACCAGATCTCCTCGGCACTCGAGACCGGCCACAGCACAGGCATGATGACGATGGACCAATCGCTCGCGGACCTGGTCCGCCGAGGGAAGGTCACGCTCGACACGGCGCTCACGCGGGCGGTGGACCCGGCAGGGGTCCGCCAGCTGCTCGGCAAGAGCACGTAGAGGGAGGCAGGCCCTGATGGCCACGTTCAGTTACACGGTTCGCGATAAGGCAGGCAAGGTAAGCAAGGGCACGCTGGACGGTGAGAACCGCGAGGCGGTCAGCGTCAAGCTGCGCCAGATGGGCTACATCATCCTGTCGCTCAACGAGGACCGGTTCGCCGCGCTCGCCAAGATCGAGTTCGGCGGCAGCAGCGTCAAGACCAAGGACATCACGGTCTTCTCGCGCCAGTTCGCCACGATGATCAACGCGGGCCTGTCGCTCACCAAGTGCCTGGCGATCCTAGGCCAGCAAACGGACAGCAAGGCGCTGCGCGAAGTGATCACCCAGGTGGGGAAGGACGTGGAAGCGGGCCAGTCGCTGTCGGAATCGATGGCCAAGCACCCGAAGGTCTTCCCGCCCATCTTCATCAACATGGTGCGCGCCGGCGAGACTGGTGGTGTGCTCGACGAGGTCCTCAACCGCGTCGCCGACCACTTCGAACGCGAGGGCGCCCTCAAGGCCAAGATCAAGAGCGCGATGACCTACCCGCTGGCGATGGGCAGCCTCGTCCTCGTAGTCCTCATGATCATGATGATCTTCGTGGTGCCGGTGTTTCAGAAGATGTTCGCTCAGATGGGCGGCACCCTGCCGGCGCCCACGCAGTTCCTGGTGAACGTATCGTCGACCCTGAACAGCCCTATGGGCATCGTGATCGCCGTCGCGTGCATAGGCGCGTGGTTCCTGTTCCGGTGGTGGAAGGGCACCCCCGCCGGCCGGCTCGCCTGGGACACCTTCAAGATCAACATGCCTATCTTCGGGCCCCTCGTGCGCAAGATGGCGCTGGCCCGGTTCACGAGGACGTTCGGCACGCTGGTCTCGGCAGGCGTGCCCATCCTGAGCGCCCTGGACATCGTGGGCGAGACCTCCGGTAACCAGGTGGTCGCCAACTCGGTGGGCAACGTGCGCACGGCCATCAAGGAAGGCGAGACGATAGCCAAGCCCATGAGCGAGGCGTCCGTGTTCCCGTCCATGCTGGTGCAGATGGTAGGCGTGGGCGAGGAGACGGGCGCTCTGGACGCCATGCTGAACAAGGTCGCCGACTTCTACGACGAAGAGGTGTCCACCGCGGTGGACGGCCTCACGTCGCTCATCGAGCCGTTGATGATGGCCGTCATGGGCGTGATCGTGGGCGGCATCGTGATCGCCCTGTATCTCCCGATGTTCAACATCATCACGCTCATCAAGTGAATCCGACCGCTTGATACCGTTCGTCGCCCGCCCGCGACCGCTTGAGAATCCTCTTTTGAAAAGCCTCAAGCTCCCGGTGACAACATCCCGATATCCCCAGAGCAATCGAAACGGGCGGTGCGCCGCCCCCGAGAGTGAAAGGGGAGGTGGACATCTTGATCAAGATGTTCTGTCGGAAGGATGAGGGCTTCACCCTCGTCGAGTTGATGGTCGTCGTTCTCATTATCGGTATCCTTGTTGCCATCGCTATCCCGGTCTTCAACGCCGCCCGTGCCAACGCTCAGCTCCGCAGCTGCCAGGCCAACCAGCGCACCATCGAGGGTGCTGTGCAGACGTGGCGTGCCGCCGATCCGGGCAACGACCCCACGACGCTTGGTAGCGCAACGGTCGCCGCGGGCAGCGTGCTCGTGGGTCCGTATCTGAAGACGGCCCCGGCTTGCCCGGCTGCGACCGCCAACAACCTGTACTACCTGGACGCCACCGGCACGACCGTCAGCGGTGACCAGAGCGCCGCGACGTGGGCCGCGGGCCACGTCCACTTCTAGGAGCCGATGACGGCGACGTCATCCACGGCTTCCACGGAAGCCTGACAACAGGCCGGCGGACGAGTCCTGTCCGTCGGCCTGTTGCTTGAAAAAGGGATCGGGCAGTGCCGCCGCCGCAAGGGACGGCCCCTCCGTCCCCGCATCAGGTTCCTCCTGCGAGGCCGACGGATGACTGGCCGGAGCATCGGTGAAAGGAGGTGGGAACCGTGTTCCGTACGGATCTATCGTCGGACACCGGTTTCACCCTCGTGGAGCTCATGGTCGTCGTTCTCATCATCGGCATCCTCGTCGCGATCGCGATCCCGGTCTTCAACGCCGCTCGCGCCCAGGCCCAGCTCCGTACGTGCCAGGCCAATCAGCGCACGATAGAGGACGCCATCCAGACGTGGAGGGCCGACAAGGTAGGCAACGACTGCTCGACGTTCGGTAACACGGTCGTGGACGTGGGCACGGTCTCGGGGCAAGCGCTCATACCGCAATTCTTCAAGGGTTTCCCGACGTGCCCCGCGGCAACGGCCAACAACCGATACCACCTGGATCTGACGGGGAGCACGATCGACGGCGATCAGAGCGCGGCGAGTTGGGCCGCAGGCCACGTTCACTTCTAAGCCGGGTAGACGAACCATACGCACGCGAGACCGGGCCGAGCGACCGAAGGGTCGCTCGGCCCGTAGTCGTTGTCGGTCAGGATGCGGTAGTCTTCGCGTGTGAAGAGGTCTCGTGGGATCGAGACCGGGGACCGTGCCACCCATGTTCCGAAGGACGGCTTCGTTGACGCAACCCCTGTTCCTGGTCGTCCTGGGCGTGTTCGGGCTGCTCTTCGGCAGCTTCGCCAACGTGGTGATATGGCGCTTCCCGCGCGGAGAGTCTCTGTCCCATCCCGGCAGCCACTGCCCCAACTGCGGACATGCCGTGCGCTGGTGGGACAACATCCCCGTCGCCTCGTGGATCGTCCTTCGCGCTCGCTGCCGCGACTGCGGCGAGCCAATCAGCATCCGCTACCCGGCTGTGGAGCTGCTCTCCTGCGCGCTTTGGGTCGCGGCCGGAGCCGAGTTCGGGTTCAGCCTGCTCACGGCCTGGGCCGTCTTCTTCTTCTACATCCTGCTCATCCTTGCGTTCATCGACCTCGATCTGCGGCGTCTCCCAAACGCGCTCGTAGCGCTGCTGGCCGCGGCCGGCGCGCTGGGCGCCGTCGTGTGGCAGGTCACGGGAGTCCCGGCCGCTCCGCTGGTAGGGGCGGCCGAGGGCTGGCTCGCCAGCCCCATCGTGGCCGCCGCCGCGGGCGCGCTCGCGGGAGCAGGACTCGCCGGCGCGATAGCGCTCGTGTACGCGCTCCTGCGCGGCCGCAAGGGCATGGGCATGGGCGATGTGAAGCTCCTGGGGGCGATGGGCCTGTTCATGGGCCTCTACGTCCTGCTCGCGTTCTTCCTGGGCAACCTGCTGGGCGCCCTGGCCGCGGTAGCAGTCGCCGCCTGGCGCAGGCGGCAGCCCGCCGGCCCCCACGGCCCCGCGCTGGTATTCGATGAGGACGAAGGCAGCGGCCCGTCCGCGGAGCCGCGGCCCGCGAACGGAGGGTCCGACATGCGTCACGACCCCGCGGCGATCCCGTTCGGGCCCTTCCTGGCCATGGCAGGGGTCCTCACGGTGCTGTGGGGACCCGCCATCTGGGCGTGGTATCTGGGCCTCCTGCACCTCAACTGAGAGGTCCCCGCAAGGCGGTCGCATGGCGGCTTTCGCTTGCGCCGACGGTGCTCCTATGTAAATGTTTTGCTCGGAGGGCTAAGGTTCGGCCCCATAGAGGGCGATATACAGGCCGAGGGTCACGTGTGACTCGGCCCCGTTGTGTGTGGACCGCAGGAGCAGCGTTCGACCTCTCGTAGTCGCAGCCGACCATCGCAGCAGCGGACGTAGCAGTAGTCGTAGCATGAGGGGGACCCTCTTGGGCGCGTTCTCTTTCGGCTCTAAGTCGAGCGCCATAGGTCTCGACATAGGGACCGACCATGTTCGCGTAGCCCAGCTGAAACCAGCGGGCTCTACGCTGGCGCTCACCGGCTACGACTGGCTGGACGTCCCCATCGGCTCGGTCGTGGACGGCGAGGTCGTGGACCCCGACGCCGTGGCCGGAGCGCTCAAGGAGCTCTGGCGCAAGGCCGGCGTGTCCGGCAAGGACGTCGCCATCGGGGTCTCCAACCAGAAGGTCGTCGTCAGGCTCATCGATCTTCCCTACATGGAGCGGGCGGAGCTGTCGGGCGCCATCCACTACCAGGCGCAGGACTACATCCCGATCCCCGTGGAAGACGCGATCTTGGACTTCCAGATCATCGGCGACTACATGACGCCGTCCGACGAGCACATGATGGAAGTCCTCCTGGTCGCCGCGCAGCGCGATATGGTGGGCAACGCGGTCGCCGCGGTGGAAGGGGCGGGCCTGCGGCCCAACCTCGTGGATGTCACCTCGTTCGCCATCGTCCGCGCGCTCCTCGGCGACGCTCCCAGCGTGATGCCCGACGACTCGGACGAGGCGGGCCAGGCAACCGGCATCGCCCACATCTCGGCCGGACTCACCAACATCGCTGTGGTCGAGGCGGGCCTGCCCCGATTCACGCGCGTCTCCTCCCTGGCCGGCAACGAGTTCACGCAGGCGCTGAGCAACGTTCTCAACCTCACGTTCGACCAGGCCGAGTGGCTCAAGGTCAACGTGGGCCTTCCGGACTCCAGCGGCGCCGTGGACGCGCTGCCCCAGGGCGTGGACCCGGCTATCGCCAAGACCGTCCAGGACACGCTCGAGCGCGAGGTGAACAAGTTCATCGCCGAGATCAGGCGATCGCTGGACTACTACCTGACCCAGACGAGCCAGGTGCGCACAATCAAGCGCATCCTGCTCACCGGTTCCGGTGCGCAGCTGCGCCACCTCGCCGAGTACCTCGAGAGCGGACTGCAGGCACAGGTGATCCTGGCCGATCCGCTGTCCCGCATCGCGGTCACACCTAAGACCAAAGGCCTGGTCGAGGCGGATAGATACGGCTCTGTGGCCGCTATCGGCCTCGCCATGGGAGGCCTCCAGTCGTGATCCGGATCAACCTCCTACCACCGGAGATAGTCGAGAAACGGCGGGTCGAGAGCCGCAGGCTCTTGCTCGTCGCGAGCGGCCTCGCGGTGCTGGCGGTACTGGGTCTGGTGTGGGCGTTCGGCGCTGTCGTCGTCATGAACAAGGAGACGACGGTCGCCAGCCAGGAGCAGGCAGCCAGCGCCGCCGCGGCGCAGGCCGAGCAGTTCAAGATCTTCAGCGACCGCTCCTCCGAGCTGGCCAAACGCCAGCAGGTGGCGGACACCGCCATCGCGGGCCGCATCGACTGGTCGCGCCTCATGTCCGATGTGGCCCTCGTGCTGCCGAGCCAGCTGTGGCTCGAGAAGTTCACAGGCACGCAGGTGACGGCTGCGGTCAGCAACACGCCCGGCAAGTCCTCGACGACGACGGCAACGGCCGGAGGCTCGGCCGGGGGTACCGGCGCCACGCTGAACCTGGGCGGTTGGTCGCTGTACAGCTCCAAAGCGGCCGACGGAGGGTTCAAGCCCGTCGCGAAGCTCCTCGTGAGGCTCGACGGCCTGAGCCAGCTCAAGAACGTCTGGCTAGAGTCCGCCGAGCTCAGGACCAAGGGCTTCAAGAACCAGGACGCTGTGAACTGGGGCACTGTCGCGGACATCGCCACGCCCGAATCGAACGCGGCCTCGGCTACGACGTCCGTCGTGCCGGGCCCCGGGAAGCCGTAGGAGGGGCGACCGATGAACTTGAACGGCCGTCTAGAGCTCCTCATCGGTGCCGTGATCATCGCGGTGCTAGCTGTCGCGGTGGTGCTGCTGCTCATCGTTCCGCAGTTCGGACGGATGGGGGAGCTCGACGCGAAGCTCGACAAGGCCAACCGCGACATCCAGGCGGCCCAGGGGCTGCTCGCGCAACGGCAGTCGGCGAAGGCCCAGGCGGCGCAGACCCAAGCACAGCTGCTCACGCTCCAGAACGAGCTTCCGGACAACCCCGAGCTTCCCTCGCTGATCATCGAGCTCCAGAACGCCGCCAACGCGTCCGGTCTGCTGTGGGTGAAGGTCCAGCCTCAGACCCCGCAGGACCGGGGCGGGTATGAGGCCGTCCCGATGCAGCTGACGATGTCCGGCAGCTGGTCGGACATGACCGACTACGTGCGCCGCATATCCGACCTCGAGCGGCAGATCCGGATCACCGGCGTCGACTTCAAGCCGCAGGACCTTTCGGGCACCACCAGCGGTACGGGGACGACGAGCTCCTCGACCGAGACGAGCGCGACCTCGGGGCCGGTCACCTTGACCGCATCCATCCAGCTCGAAGCCTATGTGATGAGCGCCGCCACCGGGACGACTCCGACCGGCACGTCCACCGGCCAGTGACGGGCAGGTATCACCGATGACCGACGATCACATCATCAGCGAGCCGCAGGGGGTCCCCCCGGCACCGGAGGACCCGGGCGCCCAGCCCGGTGCGCCCTTGGGGCCCATGGAGGGCCAGCCGGAGCCCGGCTGCGGCCTCCACCAGCCCGTATCTGCCTGCGTCGCCGCAGCCGACGGACACCTCGGCCCAGACGGCGCCCATCGAGACCACCCCGCTCGCGGCCCAGGTGCCGGCGGAGCCTTCGGCGGCACAGCCCTACGAGGCCGCCGTAGTCCAGCCGGGACCCGAAGGACCGCAGACGGCCGCATACCCGCTGTCCACCGAGCCCGCCGCGCAGCCCTATCAGGCCGCGGGTGCCGAGCCGCAGCCCATCACCGAGCCGCACGACGCGGTGATGGTGGGCGGCGTCGTCGCCCAGGCCACGGGATCCTCCGCCGACGTGGTGCCGCCGGGTGAGACCGGCGGGGTAGAGCCTGCGGCCGAGGACACGGGCGCGCAGGGCAAGCCTTCCGGCCTGCGCCGGGCCCTTGTGATCGGGGGCGCCACGGCGGCCGCGCTGCTCGTCCTGGGTCTCGCGTCGCTCGCTGCGATCTTCGCGTTCGGGCTGTTCGGGTCATCCACGCCGCCTCCTGCGACCACCACCGGACCCAGCGCGGGCAGCAAGGTCGCGACGGGGACTTCCTCGGCAGGGAAGGGGAGCGCCGGACAGTCGATCGTGATCACGTCCACCGCGGAGTCGGGAGCGGAGGCCGTCACCGTGACCGTTGTCACGAACGCGGACGTCTTCGCGGTCCGAGACCCGTTCAAGCCGCTGCTCGAGCCGCTGCCCGCGGAGACCGCGAGCACGAGCACGAGCACCACGGCGAGCACGACGACGTCCACGACGTCTTCCACCACGTCCACCGGCAGCGCCTCGGCCAGCACGGTGGGCTCCGACACGCTCACTTTGGTCTCCATCTCCACGGACAACGGCGTTCGAGTCGCCAACGTCACTCTGGGCTCGACTCCCTACTCGCTGACGGCCGGCCAGAAGGTGGACGACAGCCCGTGGCAGGTCCTCTCGGTAGAGGACGACTACGTGATCATGCTGTACGGCGACGAGCAGATCACGCTCTCGGTGGGTCAGGGGCTCACCAAGTAGCTGGAGAGTGGGCTCGCCGCAGCCTTCCTCGGGCGATCTTCCTGGACCGAGGGTCGTCGGGGTATCAAGTGCCGGCGGCGCTTTGCCGACTTCTTACATGCAACTATGTGCTCACGAGGAAGATCGGAGGATCCGATGCCACTGGGTCATCGGGACCACGTGCTCCGCGACGACACGGGCTTCACGATCGTAGAGCTCGTGTTCGCCGCCGTGATCTTCTTCGTCGCCTTCACCGCGCTGATGATCCTCATGGTGGCCACGCAGGACGCCGCCTTGCGCGCCAAGGAGAAGGCGGACGTCGTCAACGCGGCCTCCAGCTACATCGAGCGCGCGCGCCAGGTCACCTTCGATCAGGTCGGTACGGCTGGAGGCGATCCCTCCGGCACGCTGACGGAATCCACGATGACAGTGGGCGCAACGACCATCGCCATCGTGCCCACGGTGACGTGGATCGACGATCCGGCCATCGCCGGGACGCACAACTACAAGCTGCTGCGCGTGACCGCCACGGCGTCGCAGGGCCCCTCCGACCCTCGGCCGTTCCAGTATGTCTCCGAGACGATCATCAAGGTCGCGGACTACTACGTGAAGCCGAACCCGCCCACGGTCCTATTCGGGTCGTCGAGCCCGGCTGACGGCTCGGTCGTCTGGGGTCCCTCGGTGACGATGAGCATCGAAGCCAGCGCGAACGGCGCCGGCACGCTACTGAGCGCCATGAACCTGTACTACGGCAGCCTTCCCATGCTGGATTCGTTCGGGCAGCCTGCGCAGTGGTCGTCCTCGGCGGCGGTGGACTCGCACACCATCAACTGGGACACCACCGGGGTGGACGCGAACGGCGTGGCATTGGTCCCCGACGGGATCTACACCCTCAAGGCCGAGGCATGGGACAGCAACGGCCAGCAGGGCGCTCAGACGCGCACGGTCATCGTGGACAACAGCCCTCCCGGCAGCCCAGCCACCATCACGGCTACGGCCGCGGGCCCGAGCACCATGAACGTGGCCTGGTCCACGGTCTACAAGGGCAACATCCCGACCGACCACTACGGTCTGACGGTCAAGCAGCAGAGCCTGCTGGCGATCCTCCCGGACACGCTCCTGTGGAGCTCGCTGGGTACGACGACCTACAACCAGAGTTCGGCGGCCTACGCCGTCCAGCCTTTCAGCCGCTATCTCTTCAGCGTCATCGCCTACGGCCCCCCGCCCAACAATCGCACGACGGGGGTGTCGACCCAGACGGTGGGCGTGTCGGGTCCCCATATCAGCGGTAGCTACACGAACTCCAAGTCTGGGTCCACCTACACGCTGACGACGTCGATCAACGCCGCGGGCCCGACGTTCCCGGTCCTGGGCATCCCGCTCATCGGCAATGTGAAGTGGACCATACACAGGTCGCCCTACGCGAACATGTCATCGCCCGACAAGACGTGGACGGTCGCAGGGCCGAGCATCTTGGCTTGGACGGAACCGTATTCCGACCGGGTCTCCGCCAAGGGCGGATCGCCCAGCCGCTACTACCAGGTGACGGCCACCGTGATCCCGGCGGGATACCTGGGGGGCGACCAGATAACGGTGCCGTCGCAGATCGTGGGCCCGCTGGGCGGGACCGGCAGCGGCTCGTTCTAGGAACACCATGAAGACCATCATCCGATATACGCACGGTGACGACGGGCTCTCGCTGGCCGAGCTCATGGTCGTGGTGAGCGTGCTCGGATTCGTCCTCGCCGCCGCCTGGGCGGGCATGTTCGCGCTCCAGCGGGCCGACGTCGTGAACACCGCCCAGAGCCAGGCCGCTCACGACTTCTCCGATCCGATGGAGTGGATGAGCAAGATCGTCATGCAGGCCACCGCGATCGACACCGTGGGGACCACCCCCAACAGCATCAATCCGGGTCCGTACCAGATAGGCGTGTGGACCAACCGCGACGGAGACACGACGCCGGAGCTGAACAACATCTACGTCGATGCGGGTGGCCATCTCGTGTGGGAGTACTGGGTCTACAACTCCTCCCGCACTACCCCGCTGAAGCACGTCAAGTGGATCGTGAGCTACACCAACGCGAACGTCGCGGCAGGCGTGCCGCTCTTCACCTATTGGGGCGCCACCGGAAACCAGATCACCGACATGTCCGTGGCGTCGTCCGGCACCTATCGGGTCACGGCGACGCTGGCGGTGCCCGGAGTCGACAGCGGCTCGATGCGCGACTCACGGGACATCACGCTCAGGAACAAGAGGTAGGCTCATGATCACCTCGCGGCGACTGCACGCGCTTGCGGACGACTCGGGCGTCGCGCTGGTCACGGTGATCGGGATCATCAGCGTGATGACCGTGGTCGCCCTGGCGGCCTTCGCGCTGTCCATGCAGAACACGACCGACGTGCGCAGAGCCGTGGGGACGTCGCAGGCGTTCCAAGCGGCCAACGCGGGCGTGGACGCGGCACTCTCGAGGATCCAGGTGAACGGGTACGTGTCCACTGACTTCCCGGCGACGGGGTCCACGGCCAGTGGATCGTTCATCGCGACGGTCACGCCGGGCACCAACGGGCAGTACCAGTGCCTGTCCACCGGAACCGACCCCACGACCGGCCAGCACGAGACCATCCTGGTCAACTTCTTCTATCTGAACCTGTGGAACATGAACATGGCCAACGGCACCGGCGGCCTGAGCGGCGGCGGTCTCGTAGGCACCACGAACGAGTGGGGCCCCTTCTACCTCCGCGGCAACGTGAACATCAGCGGCAACACCGCGATCAATCTGGGCCCTCTCTTCATCGTGGGCGGTGACCTCAACCTCTCGGGCAGCGGCGCTATCGGCGCCACTGGCGGGCCGGTGGACCTCTACTGCTCGGGGTCGTATCCCACGCCCGGCAGCCAGGGAATGAACGTGGGCTCGATCTCGCACGCGCCGCCCGACATCCAGCTCCCGGTCGTGGACCAGGCCTACCTGCAGTCCAAGTTCAACCAGGCCAAGCTCGAGTCGATCGACAACATGGTGGGGACTCCCAGCGGCACGAACCCCACCAACCTCGAGGCGCTCGCCGGCAACCCGGCCACCTACCAGTCCATGAACCCGCCCAACGGCGGCTGGACGCGGCCCAAGGCCCCGGGTGCGGCTACGTTCTATAAGGTGGTGGGAACCGACACCAGCATCGGGGCCATCGATACAGGAACGCACGGGCTCACGATCGGCGGAACGGGAAGCTGGGGCTCGGGCTCGGGCGACGGCCACTACACGCTTTCGAGCCACGATGACTTCTGGTACGACGACACCCAGAACCCCGGTGTGCTCTACGTGGAAGGCACCGTCTTCGTGGACGGGCCCGTCACCTTCAACAAGGACATCATGTACCGCGGCAACGGTTCCATCGTGGCCAACGGCGACATCACGATAAACGGCCAGCTCGTGCCCGACTCGGGCGGGAACCACTACATGGACGCGACGCACGTGCTGGGCCTTGTCACTCCTGGGGCCATCGTGGACAACGTCACCGGCTCCAACGGGCGCGATCCGCTCAACTGCACCCCCGATCTGTGCGGTGCGTTCTTCGCCCGGCAGCAGTTCCAGAGCACGGGGAACGCGGCCATCATCAAGGGCTCGATCATCGCGGGCGGCATCAACATCTCGCACCCGAACGCGCATCTGGTGACGGACCCGCAGCTGCCGGAGTTCATTCCGGATGCCATGCCCGGCGTGGGCAACTCGTACTTGATCAAAGGCTCGTGGAGCCGCAAGTAGCCCGTCGCGCGTACGGCGGCCGAGCCGTTTCATCGCAGGACATGCTGGTAGAATCGAATGCACGCCTTCACGGGCGTGCATTCGCCTTCTACCAGGGGAACAGCAGTTGCGCCTCGTAACCGCAGGAGAGTCACACGGACGCGGGCTCGTCGCCATCGTGAGCGACGTGCCCGCCGGGATACGCGTGGTGTCCACCGCCATAGACACCGACCTCGCTCGCAGGCAGGCGGGCTATGGCCGAGGAGGGCGGATGCGCATCGAGACCGACCGGGCTCTGATCATGTCCGGCGTGCGGTTCGGTGTGACGATCGGAAGCCCGGTGGCCCTTACCATCGCCAACCGCGACTGGGACAACTGGACGGATGTCATGGCCACCACCGGCGAGAAGCCCGAGGGCATCCGTGAGACCGCTCCTCGGCCGGGACACGCGGACCTCGGCGGTGTGCAGCGCACGGGCTCCGACGACACGCGCGACGTGCTCGAACGCGCGAGCGCGCGCGAGACGGCCGCGCGAGTGGCGGGCGGCGCGATAGCCAAGGCGTACCTGCGCGAGGCGGGCGTGGAGATCGGGTCGTTCGTGACGCGGATCGGGCCGGCGGCATGGAAGGGCGTTCCCGAGGATCCGGCGCAGGTGGACCGCGACGCGGTGGAGGAAAGCGACGTGCGCTGCCCAGAGCCCGCGGCCGCCGGGGAGATGCGCGCGGCTATCGATGCCGCGCGGGACGCGGGAGACAGCCTGGGCGGACGCTTCACCGTCTACGCCACGGGCCTCGCGGCGGGGTTGGGGGGCTACGCGCAGGCCGACCAGCGCCTCGACGGCCGCCTGGCGGGCGCGCTCGTCTCGATCCCGGCGATCAAAGAGGTGGGCATAGGCATCGGCGCGCTCGCCGGCGAGATCCCCGGATCGGCGGTGCACGACGAGATCGTGGTCGCGCCCGGCGGCGGCTACGTCCGCGCGACGAACCGCTCCGGCGGCATCGAGGGCGGGATGACCACCGGCGAGACGCTCGTCGTGACCGCGACCATGAAGCCCATCCCCACGCTCATGCGCCCGCTCCACACGGTGGACCTCGACACCGGCGAGGTCCGCGACGCCAGCCGCGAACGCAGCGACGTGTGCGCCGTGCCCGCCGCCGCGGTCGTGGCCGAGGCCGAGGTCGCGCTCGTGCTGGCCACCGCGTATCAGGAGGCGTTCGGCTCCACGTCGGTGAAGGACCTCACCGCCGCTCTCGCGGCCTACCGGGAGCGTACGGGCCGGTGAACGACGTCTTCCTCGTAGGGTTCATGGGGTCGGGCAAATCCACTGTGGGCAGGCTCGTCGCCGAGCATCTGGACCTGCCCTTCACCGACCTGGACGCGCGCATCGAGGCCGCGACCGGCATGACCGTGAGTGAGATATTCGGGGAACGCGGCGAGCGCGGCTTCCGCCAGCTGGAGCACGAGCAGCTCGGATCCCTCATCGCAACCGATCCCAGCGTCGTCGCCAGCGGCGGCGGCGTGATCGTGGACGACCGCAACCGAGTGCTGCTCCACATGCTGGGCAAGGTGATCTACCTGCGCGTTTCCGCCGATGAGGCGCTCGCGCGGGTCGGTTCGGCCGAGGGCCGGCCGCTCCTCGAAGGCCCGGACACCGCCTCGGCCGCGAGGACTCTGCTGGCCGCCAGAGAGCGGCTCTACGAGACGGTCGCCGACGTCACCGTGGACACGGTGGGCAAGACGCCCGCCGAGGTGGCCGACGAAGTGGTGGCGGCCCTGTGAGCGCCGCGCCCGACGACATGTCCGGCATGGGAGCGCCGGCCCAGGTTGGCGACGTGGTCGTGAAGCTGCCGGTGGCCGCGGGGTCGCGACCTTACGAGGTGCTCCTGGGCACCGGGCTGCTCGACGAGGTGGGCCCGGTCACCGCCGTGGTGACCCCATCCGCGCGCGCCGCGCTCATCACCGACGACACCGTGGGCGCCCGGTACGGCGAACAGGTCGAGGCGTCCTTGCGCCGCGCCGGAGTGGAGCCCGCGCTCATCCGTGTCCCGCCCGGCGAGGCCAGCAAGGATTGGGCGGTCGCGGGCCGCGTGCTGGAGCAGCTCGCTCAGGCGGGGATCGACCGCACCGGCGCGGTGGTCGCGCTCGGGGGCGGCGTCGTGGGCGACCTCGCGGGGTTCTGCGCCGCCGTCTACTTGCGCGGCATCCCGTTCGTGCAGGTCCCAACAACGCTTCTGGCCCAGGTGGACTCGTCGGTGGGAGGCAAGACCGGCGTGGACCTGCCTCATGGCAAGAACCTGGCCGGGGCGTTCTGGCAGCCCTCGGCAGTGCTCGCGGACACCGTGACCCTCATGTCGCTGCCGGCCTCCGAGTGGCTCAGCGGCCTGGCCGAGGTCGCGAAGGCGGCGTTCCTGGACTCCGAGCGCTTCGTCGCCGTCATGGAGCGCATCTCGACCGACGGGGTGGTCCCGCGCGACACCGCCGAGACGCGGGCGATGATCGCCGACGCCATCGCGTTCAAGGCGCGCGTCGTCGCCGCGGACGAGCGCGAGGGCGGCGAGCGCGAGGTGCTCAACTACGGCCACACCTTCGGCCATGCGCTCGAGAAGGTGCTGGGCTACGGGACCGTCACGCACGGCTCGGCCGTCGCCGAGGGCATCCGTTTCGCCGCGGCCCTGGCCGAGGAGGCCATCGGGGCCGCGCCGTCGTGGACCGCGCGTCAGACGGCGCTGCTGGACCGCTTGGGCCTGAGCGCCTTGAGCGTCACCGCTGATCCGGACGAGCTGCTGCAGGCGATGCGTTCCGACAAGAAATCACGCGGAGGCCGCGTGCGGTTCGTGCTCTCCGATGGTCCGGGCGGCTGGCAGGCGCGCCCGGTGGACGATGCTCTGGTCATGCGGCATCTCGCCGCCTGGGCTGCCGGCCGCGCGCCGGGGGAGGAGTGAGACGTGAACATCCTCGTTCTCAACGGACCCAACCTGAACTTGCTGGGACAGCGGGAGCCCGACGTGTACGGCACGCACACGCTTGCCGACATCGAGAACATGATCGAGGGCGCCGCCCATCAGCTGGGCGTCGACGTAGCGTTCGCTCAGTCCAACTGCGAGGGCGAGCTCATAGACGCTCTCCATCAGGCACACGCCGAGGGGACCGACGCCGTCGTGTTCAACCCCGGCGCCTACACGCACTACTCCATCGCCCTGCGTGACGCGGTGTCCGCGATCACGCCGGTGGTCGTGGAGGTGCACCTGTCCAACATCTCGGCGCGCGAGGCGTTCCGCCGCGAGAGCGTGATCGCCCCCGCGTGCGCGGGCCAGATATCGGGATTCGGCACCTACTCATACGTGTTGGGCCTGGAGGCGGCGGTCAAGACCGTCGCGACCCGCCGATGAACGGGTACCACCGCCTGGGCGCGCTTCGGGCGCGCATGGCGGCCGAGGGGGCGCGGGCGGTCCTGGTCACCGGCGCCAGCGATCAGGTCTGGGTGACCGGGTTCGACGGCGTGTTCGACGAGCACCCGGGCACCGCCTGCCTGGTCACGCCTCATGCGGCGCGCGTGTTCGCGGACTCGCGATACGCGGAAGCGGTGCGCGAAGCCGCCTATTCGAGCGAGTGGGCCGTGCACGAGGCCTCGGACCCAGCCGGCGCGGCGGTCGAGGCGGCCGCGGCCGACGGTGACGCCCCGCTGGGCCTGCAGCCCGAGCTCTCTTGGAGCGAGTACACGAGACTCGCCGCAGCCTTCGGTGCCGAGGTCGTCCCGGCTACGGGCTGGGTGGGCACGCTGCGTATGGTCAAGGACGAGATGGAGATGGGCCGCATCGAGCAGGCGCAGCAGCTCACGGACCGCGCGTTCAAGCACATCATCGACTTCCTGGAGCCCGGGATGAC
This sequence comes from uncultured Coriobacteriia bacterium, assembly GCA_963768865.1. Taxonomy (GTDB): domain Bacteria; phylum Actinomycetota; class Coriobacteriia; order Anaerosomatales; family CAVYJL01; genus CAVYJL01. Next base: position 501,056 of record CAVYJL010000002.1, read on the forward strand.
CGAGCTCGAGGTCGCGTTGGAGATCGAGACACACATGCGGCGCGACGGTGCGGACGGCATCGCGTTCCCGGCGATAGTCGCCGGCGGCCCCAACTCAGCTCTGCCTCACGCCGTGGCCGGCACGCGCCGGATAGAGACGGGCGATTTCGTGAAGCTGGACTTCGGCGCGCGCGTGGCCGGCTATTGCGCGGACATGACCCGGACCGTGACCATGGGCCCCGCCAGCGACCGGCAGCGCGAGATCCACGCAGCGGTGCTCGCCGCCAACGAGGCGGGCCGAGCGGCCGTGCGTCCCGAGGCCGTGGCCAAGGACGTTCACGCCGCCGCCGCGGCCGTCCTCGCCGAGCGGGGCCTGGGCGAGAAGTTCGGACACGGCCTGGGCCACGGCGTGGGCCTGGACGTTCACGAGGGCCCTCGGCTGGGACCCAAGAGCGAGGACGTGTTGCGGCTGGGGATGGTCGTCACGGTGGAACCGGGCGTGTACGAGCCGGGTTTCGGCGGTGTTAGAATCGAGGACTTGGTGGTCGTCGACGGAGACGGCCACCGTGTCTTGACGCAGTCCACCAGGGAGCTCCTGGAGATCCGAGGAAGGTAAGCGATGGCGGTTTCGACCAACAACCTCAAGAACGGGATGACGATCCTCTACAACGACAAGATGTGGACGATCGTCGAGTTCCAGCACGTCAAGCCGGGCAAGGGTGGCGCGTTCGTGCGCACCAAGCTCAAGGAGCTCAAGACCGGCCGAGTAGTGGACGTCACGTTCCGCGCGGGTGAGAAGCTCGACGACGTGCGCACCGAGACCAAGCACGTGCAGTACCTCTACAACGACGGCTCGGCGTATCACTTCATGGACACAGAGACCTACGAGCAGACCGAGCTCTCCGCCGATTTCGTGGGTGACGCCGGCAAGTGGCTCAGGGAGAACGACGAGGTCCAGATCCAGGTGGCCGGCGGCGAGATGATCGGTGTCGAGCCTCCGATGTTCGTGGAGCTGGAGATCACGGAGACCGACCCCGGATTCAAGGGCGACACCGTCCAGGGCGGCAACAAGCCCGCTACGCTGGAGACCGGCGCGGTCATCCAGGTGCCGATGTTCCTGAACACCGGCGACCGCGTCAAAGTGGACACCCGGGACGGCAGCTACATAACGCGCGTCTAGCAGCGGGGAAGGGCCGTTGCCGCGGCCGGCCGGCCGGGCGGCGCGGCGGGACCTCGGCAAGGGACGCGGACGGCTGCCGGGCCGCTTCCATCAGGTATACTCACGATTCCGACGCCCGCCAGTGCCAGGCGGGCGCCCGTACATACAGACACCGAGGGGCGGTGCCATGCGACCTGTAGGGATAACCGATACCACGCTGCGCGACGCGCACCAGTCGCTGTGGGCCACGCGCATGCAGATCGCGGACATGCTCCCCATCCTTCCCAAGATGGATTCGGTGGGGTACTGGTCGCTCGAGGTCTGGGGCGGCGCCACGTTCGACGCCGCGCTGCGCTTCCTGGACGAGAACCCGTGGGAGCGTCTGCGCACCATCAAGAAGCACTGCCCCAACACGCCGCTGCAGATGCTGCTGCGCGGCCAGAACCTCGTGGGCTACAAGCATTACAGCGACGACATCGTGCGGCGGTTCTGCCACGCTTCCAAGCGCAACGGCATGGACATCTTCCGTTGCTTCGACGCGCTCAACGACGCCCGCAACCTTGTGACCTGCATCGACGCCATCAAGGAAGTCGGCGGCCACGTCGAGGGCGCGATCTCTTACACCGTAAGTCCGGTGCACACGCTGGACACCTATCTCGAGTTCGCCCAGGAGCTCAAAGACATGGGCTCCGACACGATCTGCATCAAGGACATGGCGGGCATGCTCACGCCGTTCCGCACCGAGAAGCTCGTGCGGGCACTGCGGCGTGAGATCGGTCTGCCGGTGCACGTGCACTGCCACTACATCGGCGGCATGGCCCCGATGAACTACCTCAAGGCCGTGGAGGCGGGGGCGGAGATCGTGGACACCGCGGTGGTCGCGCTAGCCTTCGGCAACAGCCAGCCGGCCGTGGAGATGATCGTGGCCGCGCTCCAGGAGAGCGAGTTCGACAGCGGCCTGGACCTGGAGCTCCTCTTCGAGATCGCCGAGTACTGGGAGGGCGTGCGCGAGCACAAGAACCTCAAGCGAGGCATCACCACGCTGCTGTCCATGGAGGTCTTCAGCCACCAGGTCCCCGGCGGCATGATGTCCAACCTCGTGAGCCAGCTCGAGGTCCAGAAGGCCGGCGACCGTCTCCCCGACGTGCTCGAGGAGATCCCGCGCGTCCGTGCCGAGGTAGGCTATCCGCCTCTCGTCACGCCCATGTCGCAGATCGTGGGCACCCAGGCGGTGCTCAACGTTCTCACCGGCAAGCGATGGAGCGTCGTGCCCAACGAGATGAAGGACTACATCCGGGGGTACTACGGCCGCGCGCCGGGCCCCATGGACAAGGAGATCGTGGCCAGGGTCCTGGCCGGCGCGGAGCCGCTTCCGGACGACGTCCGTCCCGGCTCGCTCGTGACCACCACCTATGAGGAGATGGCCGCCGAGATCGGCGATCTCGCGCACAGCGAAGAGGACGTGCTCACGTACGCGCTCTTCCCCAACGAAGCTCGCACCTACCTCAGCGCTCACCGGGAAGGCGCCGAAGCGGCGGTATTCCTCATGAGCGAGGAGTACTCGACAGTCAAGGAGGACGCGCCCGTGGACGTCGATCAGATCAAGGAGCTCATCCGCGTCGTGGAGATGTCGGACGTGTCCGAGGTCACCGTGGAAGAGAACGGCATGAAGGTCGTAGTCCGCAAGGGCGGCGTCTCCACGGCCGGTGCGGCCTCCGCACCCTCGGCGCCCGCCGCCGCGCCCGCCGGAGTCACGGCCCCCGCCGAGGCGGCGCCGGCCGGTCCCGAGGCCAAGCCCGCCGGCTGGAAGCAGGTAGTCTCGCCCATGGTGGGCACCTTCTACCGCTCGCCGTCTCCCGGTTCGCCGGTGTTCGTGGACGAAGGCGACGAGTTCGCCGACGGCGCCACGCTGTGCATCGTCGAGGCGATGAAGCTCATGAACGAGATCGTGGCCGAGGAGGCCGGCATCGTGCGTGAGATCGCGCTGTCCGACGGCGAGCCCGTCGAGTACGGCACCGTGCTCTTCTGGTACGAGCCGGTAGCGTAGCCCCTTGTTCCGGAAGATCCTCATAGCGAACCGCGGCGAGGTCGCGCTCCGCGTCATCCGTTCGTGCAAGGAGATGGGCATCGGGTCCATCGCCGTGTACTCCGAGGCCGACCGCGACTGCCTGCACGCCCGCATGGCCGACGAGGCCGTGTGCATCGGGCCGGCGCCCTCGGCACAGAGCTACTTGAACATGTCGGCGGTGATCTCCGCCGGTCTCATGAAGGGTGCCGAGGCGGTCCACCCCGGCTACGGCTTCCTGGCCGAGAACGCCGGCTTCGTCCGCGCCTGCCAGGACTCGGGGCTCACGTTCATCGGCCCGTCGCCCGACGCGATCGACCGCATGGGTGACAAAGCGACGGCGCGCGAGACGATGGCCAACGCCGGCGTCCCGGTCGTGCCCGGCTCCGACGGTCCCGTGACCTCCGAGGCGGAGGCTCGAGTCGCTCGCGGACGCCGTGGGCTACCCGGTGATCATCAAGGCTTCCGCCGGCGGCGGCGGTCGCGGCATGAGGGTGGTGGAAGCTCCCGAGCAGCTGGGCGCGCAGCTACGCCGCAGCCAAGGCCGAGGCCGCTGTCGGCTTCGGCGACGACACGGTCTACCTGGAGAAATACCTCACACGGCCCAGGCACGTGGAGTTCCAGATCCTCGCGGACACGCAGGGCAACGCCGTGCATCTGTACGAGCGCGATTGCTCCATCCAGCGGCGCCATCAGAAGCTCATCGAGGAAGCGCCCAGCCCGGCCCTCACGCCGGAGCTGCGCGCGGCAATGGGCGAGGCAGCCATCAAGGCCGTCCGGGCCGTGGACTACGTGAACGCCGGGACCGTCGAGTTCCTGCTCGACGAGGACGGCTCGTTCTACTTCATGGAGATGAACACGCGCGTGCAGGTGGAGCATCCGGTCACGGAGGCCATCACCGGCGTGGACATCATCAAGGAGCAGATCCGCATCGCCGCGGGCGAGCCCATGAAGCACCGCAGCCAGGACGCTCATCCCGCTCGACGGTCACGCCATCGAGTTCCGCATCAATGCCGAGGACCCCGACGCCGGCTTCCGCCCCGCCCCGGGTCTGATCGAGGCGTTCGTGCCCGCCGGAGGCTTCGGCGTGCGCATCGACAGCCACGTGTACTCGGGCTACCGAGTGCCGCCGTACTACGACTCGCTCATCGCCAAGCTCATCGTGTGGGGCGAGACGCGCGACGAGGCCATCGCCCGTGGCCGCCGCGCGCTGGACGAGTTCATCGTCACCGGCATCCCCACGACCATCCCGTTCCACGAGCGCGTCCTGCGCAACAGCGCGTTCAAGGCCGGCACGTTCTATACTGACTTCATCGAGCGGGAGTTCGGCGGGGTATGATTCCCGGCGTATGCGTCGGGAGGGAGGTGCGCCGTGGCTGACGAGATCAAGCTCGAGAGCATGACGGTCAATCCCGAGGTCCTCCAGACCATCGTCGGTATCGCTACCGCCGAGGTCAAAGGGGTGGCCGGCGTGGACGGCTCCGGCTTCGTGGACATCGTCGGTGGCCGCAAGGGCATCGAGGTCTCCGCGGACGAGGAAGGCGCCCTGTCCGTCGCGCTGCACCTGCGCGTCGCATACGGCAACAACATGGTCGAGGTAGCGGGAGACGTGCAGCGAGCCGTTTCCGATGCCCTCGTTGGAATGGCCGGCACCAAGCCCGCCACCGTCGACGTGTTCGTCGACGGTGTCGTCTTCCCCGAGTAGTCAGGCGACCTTACCGGACATGCAGGAACGCCGCCGCGCACGCCACCAGGCCCTTCACATCCTCTACCAGCGAGAGATCACGGGACAGCCCGTGACCGAGATACTGGCCGAGGATTCGTGGGACGTGCGCCCCGTCTCTCCCGAGGACGTAGGCGAGGGGCTCGAACTCGGAGAGCTCTCCGAGTTCGCACGACAGCTCCTCTTGGGCGTGGAGGCTAACCAGGACGAGATCGACGGCACCATCGAGCGGCTCTCTCAGCACTGGACGCTGTCGCGGATGCCGCTCGTGGACCGCAACATCCTGCGCATCGCCGTCTACGAGCTGCTGCACGAGAACACGATCCCATCTTCGGTGACCATCAACGAGGCCGTGGAGACCGCCAAGCTCTACGGCGGCGATGATTCGTCCAAGTTCGTGAACGGGATCCTCGGCAAGCTCGCGGAGGACACGGACAACGTCGCCGAGGAGGACATCTAGGATGGCCGATGAGCAACGAGACACATACGAAGCCACGAAGGCCCGCCTGGAAGAGATCGCAGCGGCGGTCAAGAAGAAGGACGTCTCCCTGGAGAAGAGCATCGAGCTGCTCGAGGAAGGCGTGCGCCTCGCGAACCTGTGCACCGAGCAGGTGGACCAGGTGAACTTCGTGGCGCCCGCGCCGGCGGATGCCGACTCGGCGACGGATGCGGCCGGCGGCGACGCGGGCACGTCGCTCGCTCCTCCCACGGAAGCGGATGTCGCGGACGTCGCGGACACCGGGACCGGATCCGACGAGCTCGAAGAGCTGCCTGGCCCCGGCGAGGGGCAGACAGCCTGGGACGAGGCCGTGACCGGGGATCCGGAGGCCGAAGACGCCGAGGGCGAGCCCGCCTTCGAATGATCCCCTGGGCGCCTGCGCCCGCGTCTGGGGCCGCGATGCCGCGCGTCGGGGCGACGTAGGCTCCAAAGGGTACGCTGAACAGGGATGACGGCGCCTGAGTGCGCCGCTGCCGCGCTATAGACGAGGTTCAAGACGCCGTGACGCCGGAACGCATATTGGACTCGATCGAGTCGCCCGCGGACCTGCGGGCGCTCGATACCGTGCAGCTCACGCAGCTCGCGGCCGAGATCCGCGAGGAGCTCGTCAACACCGTGTCCGCTACCGGCGGCCATCTGGCCCCGAACCTAGGCGTGGTGGAGCTGACCTTGGGCCTGCACCGGGCCCTTCAGTGCCCCGCCGACAAGATCGTCTGGGACGTGGGCCACCAGTCGTACGTGCACAAGCTCGTGACGGGGCGCCGCGACGAGTTCCATACCCTGCGTCAGTACGGCGGGATGTGCGGGTTCCCCAAGAAGGCGGAGAGCTGCTACGACGTGTTCGACACGGGGCACGCGTCCAATTCGATCTCCGTTGCGCTGGGCCTGGCGGCGGCCCGCGATCTCACCGGCGGCGACGAGACGGTGGTCGCGGTCATCGGCGACGGGTCCATGACCGGCGGCATGGCCTTCGAGGCCATGAACCACGCGGGCCATCTGGGCACGGACCTGATCGTGCTGCTCAACGACAACGAGATGTCCATCGCGCCCAACGTGGGCGGCCTGGCGCGCTACCTCGCGCGCGTGCGCCTCGACCCGCGGTACAACCGCCTGCGCGATGAGGTCGAGGCCGCGCTGTCGCGGATCCCCGGTGTGGGCCCGCCCATGGTCGCGGCCGGCGAGAGCGTCAAGGAATCGGTCAAGCAGCTGCTCGTGCCCGGGATGCTCTTCGAGGAGCTCGGGTTCAAGTACGTGGGCCCGATCGACGGCCACGACGTCGCGGCGGTCGAAGAAGCCGTCCTGAGCGCCAAACGCGTGGGCGGTCCGGTCGTCATCCACGTGGTCACGCGCAAGGGCTACGGCTACGTTCCTGCCGAGGCCCACCCCGACGAGTTCCACGGCGTCGCGCCGTTCGAGATCGCCACGGGCAAGACCAACGGCTCCAAGGGCGGCCCGCCCAGCTACACGTCGGTGTTCGGCGATGCGCTCGTGGCCCAGGCCGAGGCGGACTCGCGCATCGTCGCGATCACGGCGGCTATGCCCGCGGGCACCGGCCTCGACAAGTTCGCGCGGCGCTTCCCGGACCGGTTCTTCGACGTCGGCATCGCCGAGCAGCACGCCGTGGGCCTGGCGGCCGGGCTGGCGACCAGGGGCATGCTGCCTGTCGTGGCCATCTACTCCACGTTCATGCAGCGTGCGTACGACCAGCTCATCATGGACGCCGCGCTGCAGGGTCTGCACATCGTGTTCGCGATGGACCGGGCCGGCATCGTGGGCGAGGACGGCCCCACGCATCACGGAGTGTTCGATCTCACCTATCTGCGTGCGGTGCCGGGGATGTCGGTGCTCGCGCCCTCGGACGAGGCCGAGCTCGTGAACATGCTCAACACGGCGCTGCGGATGGAGGGGCCGGTAGCGGTCCGTTACCCGCGCGGGGCGGGCACCGGCGCCCAGATCCCAGCCGAGCCCGTCGTGCTCGAGCCGGCGGTATCGCGCACGCTGCGCACCGGGGCGGACGTCGCGCTGGTGGCCGTTGGCCGGATGGTCCCGGTCGCGCTTGCCGCCGCCGACCTGCTCGCCGACGAAGGGGTGGAAGCGACGGTCGTGGACCTTCGCTGGGTCAAGCCCATCGACGGGGAGACCATCGCCGCCGCCGCTCGCGACCATCGGCTCGTAGTCACGGTGGAGGAGTCCACTATCGAGGGCGGCGCAGGCTCGGCGGTGCTCGAAGCGCTCGCTGCCCAAGGGATGGCCACGCCGGTGCTCAGGCTCGCCGTGCCCGACCGGTTCATCACCCACGGATCCGTCCCCCAGCTGCTCGAGGAGATCGGCCTGACGCCTCAGGGCGTGGCCGACAACGTCTTGGCCCGGCTCAAGGAGATGCCGGGGGCCGACGACGCTTCCGGTGCAACGGACCTGCGGGCCGCCCGGCATCGGGCGGCTCTCGCCGACGCTACCGACGCGCCCAAGGACGCGCTTCATGCCGACCCGGCGGGTCAGAGCAGACGTCGCGCTCGTTGACGCTGGCCTCTTCCCCTCGCGCGAGAAGGCTCGGGCGGCGATCCTCGCCGGCACCGTGCGCGTGGACGGGGAAGCGCTCACCAAGGCGGGACAGCAGGTGCACCCCGATGCCGCCTTCCAAGTGGCCGAGGGCCGGCGCTACGTCTCCCGCGGCGGTGTGAAGCTCGCTGGTGCGCTGGACGAGTTCGGGCTGGACCCGGCGGGGCTGCGGGCCGTGGATGTGGGCGCCTCGACCGGCGGGTTCACGGACTGCCTGCTCCAACGTGGCGCGGCATCCGTGGCGGCCGTGGACGTGGGCTACGGTCAGCTGGCGTGGGAGCTGCGCAACGACCCGAGGGTGGCGGTCTTCGAGCGCACCAACATCCGCATGGCCCAGGCGGCTGAGCTGGGCGCACCGTTCGATCTCGCGGTGGTGGACGTCTCGTTCATAGGCCTGGACAAGGTCCTGCCCAAGGTGGCCGAGCTGCTCGGGGATGAAGGGTCCGCTGTGATCCTGGTCAAACCCCAGTTCGAGGCTGGTAGGTCCCGCGTGGGAAAACGGGGTGTGGTCCGGGATGCGGCCGTGCATACCGACGTGCTCGAGACCGTGGTGACGACCGCGCACGAGCTCGGGTTCGTGGTGCGCGGCCTGACGTTCTCGCCCATCACCGGGCCCGAAGGTAATATCGAGTTCTGGATGTGGCTGGCCCGCGCCGGCGACGAGACCGCCGACGCGCCGGCCGCTGTCGTGGCCCGCGCTCACGAGATCCTGGGAGACGCCGGTGCGCATCCTGATCGTCCCTAACGTCGACAACCATCGCGCCCTCGAGGCGACGAGGTCGCTCGCCGAGCATCTTCGAGGCCGGGGCGACGAGCCGGTCCTGCTCGCCGACGACGCGGCGCTGGCCGGCCTTCCCGAAGCAGGCAGGCCGCGGACCGACCTGCGCGATCTCGCGCTCGTGGTGGCACTGGGAGGGGACGGGACCATATTGCGCGCGGCGCACATCGAGCCCGATTCCGGCACCCCCATCCTGGGCGTGAACTTGGGCCGCCTCGGTTTCTTGTCGGGAGCGGGCCCCAAGGAGTTCACCAGCGCCGTGGACCGCGCGCTCGCCGGTGAGGGCCGCGTGGAGCGGCGCGCCACGCTCGTGGCGCGCATCTGGGCCGGCGGCCGCGAGGCGGGCATCCATCGGGCGCTCAACGAGGTCTACGTGGGCCGCTCGGCTCCCACCCGTGTAGTGGAGGTGGAGATCCGCGTGAACGGGACGGCGTTGTCGCGCCACTACGCGGACGGCGTCATCGTCGCCACGCCCACCGGGTCCACGGCCTATGCGCTGTCCATGGGCGGCCCCATCGTGAGCCCCGACGTCAAAGGATTCCTCGTGGTGCCCGCCGCCGCGCACTCGCTGGCCTCGCGCCCTCTGGTCTTGGGTCCCAACGACACGGCCGAGGTCGCGTTCCCGAACCCCGAGCGGGCCGAGGCGTGCGTGACGGTGGACGGAGATCAGGTCCCGTGCCGCACGACGCTCGAGTATGTGACGGTAACGGCGGACGGTCCCGAGGTCTTGCTGGTGAAGCTGGACGGCAGCGACTTCTACGAAGTCGTGAGCGACAAGTTCCTCGGCGGGTGAGGGGATGCTCGAGGAGCTCCACGTCTCCGGGCTGGCGCTGATCGACGACGTCTGGCTGGAGTTCGCATCCGGCTTCACGGTGCTCACCGGTGAGACCGGCGCCGGCAAGACGGTCCTGGTGGGCGCTCTCAAGCTGCTGCTGGGTGAGCGTGCCGACGCGTCCCTGGTGCGGTCGGGTGCCGATCAGGCGCTCGTGGAGGGCCGTTTCGTCGCGGGCGGGCACGAGCGTACCGCGCGCCGCCGCGTGAGTGCCGAGGGCCGTTCCAAGTGCTATCTGGATGGCGCCATGGCCACGGTGGGCGACCTGGCCGAGACGCTGGGCCCGCTCGTGGACCTTCACGGCCAGCACGAACACCAAGCGCTGCTTGCGCCCTCCCGGCACGCGACCTACCTCGATCGCTTCGCCGGCGCCAAGGCCGCCCGCGCGCTCGCGGATTGGCAGGCCGCGTTCGACGAGGCCACCGCTGCCACGGGCGCGCGCGACGAGCTGCGTGACGCGCTCGCGGGCCGGGACCAGGAGCTGGACTACCTCGCGTTCCAAGTCATCGAGATCGACGCCGTGGCGCCGGTCGCCGGCGAGGACGACGAGATCGCGGCCCGGCTGCCCAGGCTGCGCCACGGCGAGCGTCTCGCCCAGGCCGCCGCCGCCGCGTACGCGGCACTGCGCGAGGAAGGCGGCGCTGCCGACGCGGGCGCCGCGGCGGCCGAGGCGCTGCACGGCGTGCACGACGTGGACCCGGCACTCGACGAACTGGCCGGCGAGCTGGGAGAGACCCTGACGTCCCTCGATGACATCGGTTCGCGGTTGCGGGACTACGGTGACTCCGTCGAGTACGACCCTGCTGCGCTCAACGAGGCCGAGGCCCGCATGGCCGCGCTTGCCACGCTCAAGAAGAAGTACGGCCCCACACTGGACGACGTGCTGGCGCAGCGAGACGCCGCCGTAGAGCGCCGCGAGCTGCTCAGCCAGGGGGAACAGGGCCTGGCGGCCGCTGAAGAGCGCGTGACCGAGGCTACCTCCGCTCTGCGCGCGACGGGGGAGGCGCTCGCGGGTGTTCGTGAGGCGGCGGCGCCGCTCTTCTCCCGGGAGCTAGCGGCAGCCTCGGCAGACCTGGCGCTGCAGGGGGCGGCGTTCGAGGTGGAGCTCGACGCTCTGCCGGAGGACCGGTGGACCAGGCAAGGGCCGCAACGCGTGGAGTTCCTGTTCTCGCCGGCGGAAGGTGAGCCTGCGCGGCCGTTGGCTCGCATCGCATCCGGCGGAGAGGTGTCGCGCGTGATGCTCGCGCTCAAGAGCGTGCTGGGCGAGGCCGACGACGTGGACGTCCTCGTGTTCGACGAGGTGGATGCCGGCATCGGAGGGCGCACCGCGGTGGCGGTGGGCGAGCGCCTCGCCAGGCTCGCGCGGACGCACCAGGTGCTCGTGATCACCCACCTCGCCCAGGTCGCGGCGTTCGCCGACGCCCACATGACCGTGGAGAAGGCGCAGCGCGACGGTCGCACTGTCACTACCGTCCGTCCCGTCACCGGTGACCAGCGCATCGCCGAGGTGGCGCGCATGCTGTCGGGCACCGACAGCGAGGCCGGGCTCGCACATGCGCGCGAGCTGCTGGCTCAGGCTTCCGAGGCCGTGGAGGCCTAGGCATGCGCTACCAAGGCACCGCGCGGATGGGCAGGCGCACGAAGGACCTCGTCAAGCGGCTGGGCCCGAGCGACATCGCCATCGTGGACCACGAGGACATGGACCGCGTCACGGCCGAGAGCATCGTCGTGACCGGCTGTGAGGTCGTGGTCAATGCCGCGCCCTTCATATCCGGGGCGTACCCGAACGTCGGGCCGCTCGTCCTCGCGCGGGCGGGCGTGATGCTGTTGGACCGCGCGGGCGAAGACGTGTTCCAGAAGGTTTCCGACGGGGACCAGATCGACCATCGTGGGCGACGACGTCATGTGTGACGGCGTGGTGGTCGCCACGGGCCATAGGCTCTCGCCGGAGGATGTGGAAGCCGCCATCGAGGCGGCGAAGTCGAGCATCGGCGAGAGGCTCGACGAGTTCGCCCGCAACACGCTCGAGTACCTGGACCGCGAGAAGGACCTGCTCACCGAGGGCGCGAGCGTGCCCAACGTCCAAACCGTCATGGCCGCCCGCCCGGCGCTCGTAGTGGTGCGCGGCTACGACTACAAGGAAGACCTCCGCACGCTCACCGCGTACATCCGCGACCAGCGGCCGGTGCTCATCGGCGTGGACGGCGGTGCGGACGCGCTCCTGGACCGCGGCTTCACGCCGGACCTGATCATCGGCGACATGGACTCGGTCTCCGACGAGGCTCTGCGCTCCGGCGCCGAGCTCGTGGTGCATGCGTATCCCGACGGCAGGGCGCCGGGGATGGAGCGAGTGACCGATCTGGGCCTCTCCGCCATCGCCTGGCCCATCGCGGCCATGAGCGAGGACCTGGGGCTGCTGCTGGCCTACGAGAGCGGCGCGGACCTCATCGTGGCCGTGGGGACCCACAACAACCTCGTGGAGGGGCTGGACAAGGGCCGAAAGGGCATGGCCTCCACCTTCCTGATCCGTCTCAAGGTGGGCCCGCGCCTGGTCGACGCCAAGGGCGTGAGCAAGCTTTATCGCACGGGCGCCAACCCGGGACAGATCGTCCTGCTCGCGCTCGCGGGCGTCTTCGTCATCGCGGTCGTTATAATCGTCTCCCCGGTGGTGCGCACGATGATCGAGCTCACCGTGCTCAAGCTGCGCACGGTGTTGGGCATGCTCGGCATGTGACGTGCTCTTAGTCGTCACCGGGGATCCCGGCCGGCCGCAACGGCCGCCGATCGACGACCCCGTGGAGGTCGCGTGTTCGATTTCAGATACCATGTCGCGTCGCTCGTCGCCGTGGTCGTGATGCTTGGCGTGGGCATGCTCGTCGGTTCCGCTATCGGGGACCGAGGCGTCATGGACAAGCAGATGGTCGGGCTCGTGCAGTCGCTCCAGAAGGACTTCACTGCGCTCAAGCAGAACAACGACCAGCTCAAGACGGACCTTGCGCGGGACCGTTCGTTCGCCGCGGCGTCGGCCGGAGCGCTCACCGCGGGTCAGCTCAACGGCCGTACGATCGTCGTCGTCGTGAACGACGGGCGCACTGACGGGCTCTCCGCTGTCACTGCTGAGATCCAGAAGGCCGGCGGGAGGGTCGTCGTCGCGCGCTTCCCTGAAGCCGGACTGGGGCTCGCCTCGGACGCGGCGCTGGCCGGCAAGATCAAAGCCACGGTGGACGGATCGGCGACCGCAGGCGACCCCGCCGTGCTCGCCGCTCGCGTGCTCGCCGACGAATGGACGAACAGCGGCTTCGATCTGGGTCCCGTGAGCGATGCGCTCACGGCCTCCGGCAAGCTGCATCTCGAAGACGCGAGCCGAGGCCAGAAGCCGGACGCCGTGGTCCTGCTCGCAACGTGGGACGGGAAGGCCGATCCGGCGCTCGTCGAGCTCACGAGCCATCTGGCCGCCGCCGGGCTGCCGGCAGTGGGAGCGGAGACTCGCCTGCGCCAGGCCGGAGTGGCGGATGCCGCCTCGGCCGCCGGCCTGTCCACCGTGGACGACGTGGACACGGCCAGCGGCGGCTACTCCCTGGTGGAGCTCCTCACCGGCCGCGTGAAGGGCCGCTACGGCACCGGCCCCGGCGCCGAGGCGACCTTCCCGGATATCCCGCTGGGTCGCTAGCGCCGCGGCGCGCGCGACCGCTAGCTGCGCGGCGCGGGCTCGAGCGCGAGTCTGGCGAGCGAGATCGCCACGTCCACGAACTGCCGCCCGCGATGGGCGAATCCCGCGGCGTCGCGCCCCGTGTGGCGGTGCGTCATGGTCGTGGGTACCTCCAACACGCGCAGCCCCGCTCGCAGTGCCCTGATCGTGAGCGTGACCTCGGCACCGTAGCCGTGGCCGAGGGGGAGAGCGACCGCGAGTGCCTGGGACCCTAGCGCGCGCTGCCCCGAGAGCGGCGCCGTGGCCTCGAACTCCCGGGAGCCGAGCGTGCGGATCCCCCAGCGCGCGAGCCCCTTCACCAGGCCGAAGCCTCCGGTGCCGGCGGGCGCGGGCGGGAAAGCTGCGACGGTCATGTCGGCGTCGCCCGCGAGCACGGGCGCGAGAAGCGCGGCCGCCTGCGCGGCCGAGTCTCCCAAGTCCGCGTCCACGAGAACGACCGCGTCCAGGGACGAGCCGCTGAGGTGCCGGAGCCCGTCGGCGAGCGCCGCGGACTTGCCGCCGGGCTCATGACGGGTGAGGACCTCGGCACCTGCGGCCGAGGCTTCGCCCGCGGTCGCGTCCGTGGAGCCGTCGTCCACGACAACCACGCTCGTCACCCCAGGCACGCGCAACGCTGCTCGCACGGTCGCCGCGACCGACGAGCCCTCGTCACGAGCCGGGATGAGGACGGCGACAGGCACGGCTAGCCGCGCCCCGGCACCAGGCGCCGGACGATGCGTCGAACCATCCGGGTCACCGTGCCTATCTCAGGCACGCGAAGCACCACGGCCACCCCCCAGGCCAGGAGCAATCCCGCGCTCGCGCCGAGGACGATCTGCAGCAGGAAGCCGAACCGGGAGGCGGAGAGCGCGGGGGTGACGAGCACGATCAGCCACGCCACGAGACCCGCGGCGACCGCCACGACCAGCGACTTGAGGATGCTGACGGCGGACTTCCCGAACTCGAGCGGCCCCACCTTGCGGCGCAGCAGCCAGCCCAGCACCAGGACGTGGAACGAGTAGGCGATGGCGTCGGCGGCCGGGATACCCGCCAGTCCGATGCCCGGCCATCCGCCGATGCCCTTCGTGAGCGACCAGTAGAGCAGGACTTGGATAGTCGTCGCGAAGACGTTGGTGATCGCTGGCGTCTTCGTGTCCTGGTTGGCGAAGAAGCCCCTGAGCACCAGCATGTAGGCGGCGAACGAGAACAATCCGAGCGCCCACACGGACAGGACCTGCGCGGTGGCCGGGACCGCCTGCGATGTGAACGCGCCCGCCTTGAACATCGTGATGATCTGCGTGGACATAGCGATGAGCAGTGCGGCGGAGGGCAGGATGAGCAGGGCCGTCGCCCGCAGGCCCAGACCGAAGTTGCGCGCGAATCTCGGCCAGTCCTGGTTGTGCGCGGCCGCGGAGAGCTCGGGAAGCAGCGCGGTGGCCAGTGCCACGGCGAAGATGCCGTACGGCAGCTGGTACCAGACCCACGCGTAGGTCAAGATCCCGGGCCCCGTCCCGACCGCCAGGCCGTGCACCACTGCCGAGAAGGCGAACTGGTTGCGGAAGCTCACTCCCACCAGGTTCGTGATCACGTAGATCACGGTGGGACCGGCGAGCAGGCCCAGGCGCCGGAGCCCCTCGTTCTTGAAGTCGAGTTCCATCTTGAAACGGAAGCCCGTCTTGATGAGGCTCGGGATCTGGATCGCCATCTGCGCGACGACGCCCAACGTGGTGCCTATCGCGAGCACGGTCACCGCCAGACCCAGGTTGCCGGTGGCTGCGATGGGCACGAAGGCGAACAGCGTCGCTATCACGACCACGTTGTTCAGGACCGGGCCTACCGCCGGCGCCAGGAAGACCCGGTGCGAGTTCAATATGCCGGTCAGCAGCGCGCCGGCGCCGTAGATGAGTATCTGCACGGCGAAGAACCGGAACATGTAGATCGCCGGCGCGAGGTTCTGCGTGTTGCCGGCGGGAATCTGGGTGAGCACGAACGGCTCAGGCCATATCGTCCCGAGCAGAGAGACGGCGCCCAGCGCGATCATCGCGAGGAAGAAGGCCGAGCTGGCGAAGTCCCTGGCGTCCTCCTCACCGAACTTGGCGCGGCGCTCCATGAAGATCGGGATGAAGATCGAGGACAGGACTCCGCCCGCCACCAACTCGTAGATCATGTTCGGGATGTTGTTGGCCACCACGTACGAGCTGGTCAGGAGCGTGGCGCCCAGGGCGAAAGCCTGGGCCCAAAGGCGCACGAAGCCGGTCACCCTCGACAGCGCCGTCGCGACGGACATCGACGCGGTCGCCCGCGCGATCGACCCGGGTGACGCCTCGGCCTCGGCGGCGGCGATGGACGCGGTCTCCGCCGCGACGATCGCGGCGTCCTCTTCTCGCGCGTCCGGCGCCGCGATCGCGGCGTCCGAGAGCGGCTCGGGCACGGACGGCGTGGTTGGCTGCTCGTCGGAGATGGAGGGCCCCCTCGGTCACGTTCTTTAGGACGTCCGTGCGACGCAACGGACCTGCGCGGATTGTAGCGGAGCGGGCGACCGCGGGCGGGGCCGTAGGCGGCTCGTAACCGTCGCTCACGCGGGCCGGCGGGCGCCCCTTCGCTATACTCGTCCCAGCTTGCAGCCGGTGGCCGAGGGCGGGAATGCGCTGTCGTTCCCGCACCGCCGCCGGCCTTTCGTCCGCGTCAACGACCCGTCCGAGGGAGGCCGATGCGTCGTCGCGCCGCACTGACGCTCCTGCTGGTCGCCGCCCTCGTGGTGCTGGGGCCGGTCGCGGCGGCGTCCGCGGGCCCGGCAGCGAGCGGCCCGTCGAGCGGCGCAGCGGGCGAGCTCGCAGCCCGCTCCCTCCCGCCCGCCGAGCAGACCTCCACGGTCAGCGTCTCCGGGGTGACGGTGGTCATCCCAGCCGTGACCGACGCGCGCATGCGCCCGGGGGTCGCGTTCCTCAAATCCCACGCCCAGCGGGTCCTTGCTATCGACGCGTTGCGCTGGACGGTGGGCTCCGCATGGGCGTCGCTCTTCGTGCTGACCGCCGTCCTGGCCGGCCTCGCGCTGTGGCGCGGGCGCGCCGGGGGGCGTGCGCGCCGATGGGCGGCGCTGGGACTGCTCGCGCCGCTCGTCTTCCCGCTCGCGGGCTACGCGCTCGCGGCGGTCCCGGCGTCGATACCGCTGTCGTCGGCGTCGGCCGGCCTGGTCTTCACCGCGTACGCCCTGCTGTTCTCCGCCGTGGTGATGTCCGTGGGATGGCGCTGGGGGGCGCGGCGCGCAGCCGTGGGCGTGCTCGGAGTGACCGCCACCGTGGTGGCGCTCGACCAGCTCGCGGGCGCCCCGCTCCTGCTCGCCAACGTCTTCGGCTATTCGCTCGCGCAAGGTGGGCGCTACTTCGGCCTGGGCAACGAGGGGGCTGGACTGCTGCTGGGCTACAGCGTGGCGGCGGTAGCGCTTCTAGCGCCGCCGCCGGAGGATCCCGCCGCGTCGCGCACTGCCGCGCTGGCCGGCGCGTTGTTCGCGGCGGCACTGGTGATCTGTATCGCGCCGTGGTGGGGAGCCAACATCGGTGTCGTGGTGTGGGGGGCGGTCCTGCTGCTCGTGAGCTGGCAGGGGACGTTCCCGGCCGCGTGGCCGCGCGGGCGCGTGTGGATCGCCGCCGCGGGCGTCGCCGTGGTCGCCGTCGCCTTCGTGGTCGCGGACACGTTCCTGCAGCTCACGCACGTGGGCCGATACGTGGCGCAGCTGGTCGCGGGGGGAGGGGGCGCGGCCTCGGCGCAGTTGGCGGAGCGGGTGGGCACTGCGGTGCGCACGACGGTGACCAACCCGTGGAGCCTGCTGCTCCTGCTCGTGATCCTGGGGATGGTGTGGGTCCGCGTGAGGCCGCCCGCCAACGTCGCGCAGGCCTTCGGAGGCAGCCCGGCGGCGCGTGCCTACTTCACGGCCACCCTCGCAGCCACGCTCGCCGCGTTCCTGGTCGAGGACACCCCGGGCAGCATCGGCGCGTTCCTGGCGCCCGTCGCGCTCGTCGTGCTGCTGATCGTCCTGCTGTCGTCCGAGCGTGAGGAGGCGGTCGTGTGAGCATGCGCAGCGCCGCGCTGCTGGGGATCGCGCTGTCGTGCGCGATCGTGAGCTTCCTGATCCCGCTGCTCGCTTCGCGGTCGCTCATCCGCTGGTTCGCGGGCGCCAAGCGCACCGTGCGCAACTACCGCGGCGCCAAGGTGCCGCTGGGCCTGGGCGCGACGTGGCTGGTCTGGGCGTTCCTAGTGGCGTTGCTCCTGCCCCTGGCGCCCTGGCTCACAGCGCAGCTCCCCGCGGAGGCGCAATCCATAGGCGTGGCGCTGGGCTACGCCGCTTCCATGCTCCTGCCGGCCGGCGTCGCGGTGGTCACCCTCGCCGGCCTTGCCGACGACCTCTTGGGCACCTCCAAGTACCGCGGCCTGCGCGGCCACTTCAAGGCCCTTTCCGAGGGCGAGCTCACCACGGGCCTCATGAAGCTGGGCGTGATCGTGCTCATGTCGCTGTGGGCCACCGGGCCGCTGCTCGTGGGCGACAAATCGGTCCCGTGGGCGGCTCAGCCGGGCGTGGTCACGTGGTTCGCGGCCGGCGTGCTCGTCGCCGGCAGCGCCAACTTCGTGAACCTGCTGGACTTGCGGCCCGGTCGCGCCCTCAAGGTCTCCACCGTGATGGTGCTGCTCGCGCTGCCCGCGATGGCGTTCACGCTGCCCACGCTCTCAGGGGCCACCCCGCCCTCGCCGTGGGAGGTCACGGTGCTCGTGGGGGTGCTGGCCTTGGGGCCGATCCTGGCCGTGTTGCCGGCGGACCTGCTCGAGGTGTCGATGCTCGGCGACGCCGGCGCCAACGCGGCCGGTTTCGTGGTGGGCCTCGTGCTCGCTCACACACTCAATGAGTTTACGCTGGTCACGGCCGCCGTCGTGATCGTGATCCTGAACCTGATGTCGGAGCTCATCTCGTTCTCGGCCGTGATCGACCGTCAACCGTTGCTCCACTGGCTGGACATGCTCGGCCGCCTGCCGCTGCCGCCTCCGCCCGAGGAGCCGCCGGGCCCGTTCGACGATTTCATCGACTAGGAGGGGCCGACGTTCGGCCGGGCCGTCCACAGGCGAGCGCGCATCTGATAGGGTACTTCAGGACAGGGACCGGCCCGCCGAGAGGCTTGCGGTGCGATGCCGTGGGCGCGGGCGACGAGGGACCGACTTGCGACGCTAGGAGGCGCGACGAGGGCATGGCCAAGCACGTATTCGTCACCGGAGGCGTCGTCAGCTCCCTAGGCAAGGGGATCACGGCGGCCTCGCTCGGCCGGCTCCTCAAGTCTCGTGGCCTCAAGGTCATCTGCCAGAAGTTCGACCCGTATCTAAACGTGGACCCCGGCACCATGTCTCCGTTCCAGCACGGCGAGGTCTTCGTGACCGACGACGGTGCCGAGACCGACCTGGACCTCGGCCACTACGAGCGCTTCATCGACGAGTCTCTGTCGCGCGATTCCAACGTCACCGCGGGTGCGATCTACTCGTCCATCGTGTCCAAGGAGCGCAAGGGCGACTTCTTGGGCGCCACCGTGCAGGTCATCCCGCACGTCACCAACGAGATCAAGGACCGCATCGTGCGGCTCGCCGATCAGCATCAGGCCGATGTCGTGATCACCGAGATCGGCGGCACCGTAGGCGACATCGAATCGCTGCCGTTCCTGGAGGCCGTTCGCCAGCTGCGCAAGGACCTCGGCAGGGACAACGTGTGCTACATCCACGTCACGCTCGTGCCGTGGATCGCGGCGTCGTCCGAGCTCAAGACCAAGCCCACGCAGCACTCGGTCAAGGAGCTGCGCAGCATAGGCATCTCGCCCGACTTCATCGTGTGCCGCTGCGACCGCGAGATCGACGAGTCCATCCGCCGCAAGATCGCGCTGTTCTGCGACGTGGATCCCGACGCGGTCGTCTCCGCGCTGGACGCGCCGTCCATCTACGCGGTGCCCATCGCGCTGTCCGAGCAGGGGCTCGACGCCAAGGTCATAGACCGGCTGGGCCTCGAATGCGGCGAGCCGCACATGGAGGAGTGGGAGGAGTTCGTGGAGCACCTCTCCGGCCTCACGGAGACGGTGGACATCGCGCTGGTGGGCAAGTACGTGCAGCTCCCCGACGCGTACCTCTCGGTCGTGGAGGCGCTGGGCCATTCCGGCACGTACTGGGGCCGCAAGGTCAACGTGCACTGGGTGGATGCCGAGGCGCTCACGCCCGAGGAGACCGACGCGATCCTGGCCACGATGCATGGGATCCTCGTGCCCGGCGGCTTTGGCGTGCGCGGCATCGAGGGCAAGGTCCGCGCCGCGTGCTACGCCCGAGAGAACGCGGTGCCCTACCTGGGCGTATGCCTGGGCATGCAGGTGGCGGTCGTCGAGTACGCCCGCAACGTGGCCGGCCTCGCCGAGGCCAACTCGGCCGAGTTCAACCCCGTCACGCCGCACCCGGTGATCGACCTCATGCTCGAGCAGCAGGACGTCGCCGACATGGGCGGCACCATGCGTCTGGGCACCTACCCGTGCAAGGTCCTCCCGGGCACCAAGGGCTTCGAGATCTACGGTGAGGAGCTCATCTACGAGCGTCATCGCCACCGCTTCGAGGTCAACAACGCGTATCGGCAGCAGCTCGTGGACGCGGGCATGGTAGTGAGCGGGCTGTCTCCCGACGAGCGCCTCGTCGAGATGATCGAGCTTCCCGGCCACCCGTTCTTCGTGGGCAACCAGGGTCACCCCGAGTTCAAGAGCCGCCCCGGCCGCCCGGCGCCGCTCTTCCGCGAGTTCGTGGGCGCCGCCGTCCGCCTCGCTGCTGCCCGCGACGCGGCCGCCGCGCAAACGGCCGAGCCCGCCGCCGGCTTCACCGGCGCCGCCACGTCCCCGGCCGACACGGGCGCTCCCGCCCGGGCCGGCGCCTGAGGCCACGGGGGCGCACGCCGTGTCCGACGAGCGCCTGCTCGAGACGTTCCTCGATCTCGTCCGCATCGACAGCCCTACCTTGTCCGAGGGTGCCGTCGCTGAGTACTGCGCGGCCGTCCTGCGCGGCGCCGGTGCGACGGTGCGCTCGGACGACACCTCGGCCGTGACCGGCTCGGAGACCGGCAACCTGATCGCGGACCTGCCCGGGACAGGCGGCGGCCGGACGGTGGTTCTCTCCGGGCACATGGACACGGTCGAGCCCGGCTGCGGCGTGGAGCCGCTCGTGGGGGAGGACCGCGTGGTCCGCTCGGCGGGCGACACGGTGCTGGGCGCCGACGACAAGGCGGGCGTCGCCGCGATCCTCGAGGTCGTGCGCCGGCTCGCCGAGCGCGACGAGCCCCACCCGCCGGTGCGCGTGATCCTCTCCGTGGCCGAGGAGATCGGCCTCGTGGGCGCCAAGGCGCTCGATCCCGCCGAGCTGGACGGCGCCGGGTTCGTGCTCGTCCTCGATGCCGCCGGTGACGTCGGCACGCTCGTGACCGCCGCGCCCACGCACATCACCTTCCGGGCCGAGTTCCACGGCACGGCGTCGCACGCCGGCGTCTCTCCGGAGCTCGGGCGTTCCGCGCTGCTCATGGCGTCCAAAGCGGTGTGCGCGATGGAGCTGGGCAGGCTCGACGACGGCACCACCGCCAACATCGGCACGATAGAGGGCGGGACGGTGACCAACGTGGTCGCCGAGCACGCGGTCATGACCGGCGAGTGCCGTTCACTGGACCGCGCCCGGGTGGAGGAGGTCCGCGCCGGCATGGACCGCTCGATGCGCGAGGCCGCCGATGCAGAGGGCGGCGCCGTGGACATCGTCTGGTGCGAGGAGTACGCGGGCTACACCGTGGCCCCGGACGACGAGATCTTCGAGATGGCGGCGGCGGCATGCCACGACGTGGGCGTGGAGCCGCGGCCGCAAGCCACCGGCGGCGGCGCCGACAGCAACGTGTTCGCCGCGGCCGGCGTCCCGGTGCTCGCGCTGGGCTGCGCCATGCGCGACGTGCATTCGCCGGCCGAGAGCATCGCCGTCGCCGACCTTGAGCTCCTCGCCGCGCTTGCCGAGGCGTTCGTGGGCCGCGCCGGATAGCGAGTCCGAAGACGACCGGCGCCGCGAGCCCCGGGGCCTTGGCGCTCGACACGAAAGGCGGCAATGCCCGTGCGGATCGTATGGGGGACCGTCATAGCCGTGATGGAGGACCGGGGCGGGCTCCAGCGCCTGGAGGTCGCGGCCGACGAGGGCGGCCCGTGCAAGGCCATCGCGTATCCGCCGCTCACGGGGCCGGCCGCGGCCGGTGACCGTGTGCTGCTCAACACCACTTCCGTGGATCTTCGCCTCGGCACCGGAGGCGCCCACATGGTCACCGCCGTGCAGCGCGTTGGCGAGCGCGCCGCCGGCGTCGCCTTCGACGACCCGGGCGAGGGCCACGTGATGAAGCTCCGCTACACGCCGTCCCAGCGAAACGTGCTGGCGGTGGAGGAGCCTGCGAGCCCATGGCACGAGGTGATGTCGCAAGCCGCCACGCTCGACGCGATGCCGGTCGTGTGCTGCGGGCTGCACAGCCGAATGCCGCTCGTGGCCGCCGCCGCCAAGTTCGCCCGACCGGACGCTCGCGTGGCCTACGTCATGACCGACCAGGCCTCGCTGCCGCTGGCGCTGTCGGATGTCGCGGCGCGGGCCCGCGAGACCGGCCTCGTGGACGTGACCATCTCCGCCGGGCAAGCGTTCGGTGGCGACCTCGAGGCGGTCACCCTGCACAGCGCCCTGCTCGCGGCGCGTCACGTCGCCGGCGCCGACGTCGCGGTCGTCGCGGCGGGCCCCGGCATCGTGGGCACGGCGACGCCTTACGGTCACGCCGGCATCGCGCAAGGCGAGGCGATCAACGCCGCCGCGGTCCTTGGCGGCTCCCCGGTGGCCGCGCTTCGCGTGTCGTTCGCCGACCCTCGGCCACGGCACCAGGGCGTGAGCCACCACACGCTCACCGCGCTGTCGTCCGTGGCGCTCGCCCCGGCGGTGGTCGCGATCCCGGTCCTGTCGCCCGAGGAGGCCGCCGGCATCGAGGAGGCGCTCGAGTCCGCGGGAGTCTTCGACCTGCACGAACGGGCATACGTGGAGTTCGACCTTGCCGAGGCGGTGGACGCCGTGGGCTTCGAGGTCCGCACGATGGGGCGGACGTACGCCCAGGACCCGGCGTTCTTCGCGGCGGCCTCCGCGGCCGGATACGTGGGCGCGCTCATCGGCTATTCGGCCCAGCAGCCGGAGTGACGGGCACGGATGACGTGACGGCGCCGCGGCGCTCCCGCGCTCCGGCTCGGGCAGGTGCGCGGCCAAAGGCATAGAATCATCGGTCGGGCCGGGTGTGCCCGATCGCGATCCCCCGGACCCCGACCCTGCCTAGGCGGGTCCCGCGCGGACGTCCTGCAAGAATCGATGAAGGAGAAGGCGACGTGATCATCGGCGTTCCGAAAGAGATCAAGAACAACGAGTTCCGCGTGGCGATGACGCCGGCGGGGTGCGCGAGTTCGTCGCTCACGAGCACAGGTGCTCGTGGAGAAGGCGGCAGGCGATGGCTCGTCGTTCGCGGACGTCGAGTACGCCGCGGCCGGCGCGACGATCGTCGACACCGCCGAGGAGATCTTCGCGCGGGCCGACATGATCGTCAAGGTCAAGGAGCCGCAGCCCGTCGAGATCGCGATGCTGCGCCCCGGCCAGATCCTCTTCACCTACCTGCACCTGGCGCCCGACTACGAGCAGACCGATGGGCCTGTCGGCAGGCGCGGTCGTGCATCGCGTACGAGACCGTGGAGCTGCCCGACCGCATCGCTGCCGCTGCTCGCCCCCATGTCCGAGGTCGCGGGCCGCATGGCCACCCAGGTCGGCGCCGACCTACCTGCAGAAGCCCATCGGCGGCCGCGGCATGCTCATGGGCGGCGTTCCTGGCGTGCTGCCCGCCAACGTCGTGGTCCTCGGGGCCGGCGTGGTCGGCACCAACGCGGCGTACGTCGCGGTGGGCATGGGCGCCCACGTCGACCGATGATGGACATCAACCTCGACCGCCTGCGCTACCTCGACGAGATCTGGGGCAACCGGATCCGCACCGTCTACTCGCAGCGCAGAACATCGCAGCAGCAGGTCTACGCGGCCGACCTGGTCATCGGCGCGGTGCTCCTGCCGGGCGCCAAGACGCCGTGGCTCGTCACCAAGGAGATGCTCCCCAGCATGAAGCGGGGCGCCGTCATCGTCGACGTCTCCGTCGACCAGGGCGGCTGCATCGAGACCACGCATCCCACCACGCACGATGACCCGACCTACGTCGTCGACGGCGTGCTGCACTACGGCGTCGCCAACATGCCGGGCGCCGTGCCCAACACCTCCACCCTGGCGCTCACGAACGCCACGCTGCGCTACGGTCTCGCGATCGCCGACAAGGGCTGGAAGCAGGCCGTCCTGGACGATCCTGCGCTCGCCAAGGGCGTGAACGTGCTCGACGGCAAGGTCACGTACCAGCCCGTCGCCGAGGCCCACGGCCTGGAGTACACGCCGCTCTCCTCTCTCATCGTGTAAGGCTCAGGGAAGCGTGACGCGAGGGGCGCCGCGGCTCGTACGCCGCGGCGCCCCTCGCTGTGTTCTCGCCCCTGCGCGTCCATCGACCCGCGAGGCTCGCCGGCCCGTGCGCGACGCGGCCACGACGTCCCTAGCCGGGCACCGTGGGATACTGGACGCATGATGGACCGGCTCATCGAGGAGTTCCTCGGCCATATGGCGCTCGAGCGCGGAGCGTCGCCGCACACGCTGGCCGCGTACCGCCGCGACCTCGCCGGGTATGCCGAGTTCATGGCGGGGGAACGAGGCGTCACCGCGCCGGACGACCTGTCGCGTGAGGACCTGACCGCATGGGTGTCCTCACTGCGGGAACAGGGCCTGGCGCCCGCCACCGTGGAGCGGCGGGTCGCGGCGGTCCGCAGCTTCCACCGGTTC
>CAVYJL010000003.1:0-4885 GCA_963768865.1 uncultured Coriobacteriia bacterium
GTGCCGGGAGTTCCGGGTGAGCCCTGCGTCGGCTTCACCGGTGACGATGTTCAGAGGTAAGGATGAACCGTGCTCCGCGTGTACTCTTGGCTAGTGGCCGCCAGCTTCGGCGCGCTGCTTGATCTCCTGGGCGAACGACCGTTCGAGCACACCCCGGCTGTAGCAGTTAGTCGGCGTCTCGCCCACTCTCTCGAATGTCGCCACCATCTGCACGGTAGACACCACGTTATTGCCCGCGATCAACATGGTCCACGCCATGTAATTCGGCGCCCACGGGATGCCTAAGGCGCTCCCACAGTCCGCCAACATCAGCGACGCTGATCGGTTTGTTTGAGCTCCTGGCTCCCCGGTGATAAGTCCGTTCTCGCGGTCCAGACTACGGATGGGATATCCGTATTGCGTGATAAGCTGGATGGCTGCGGCCCACGTCGAAGCGACAGGCGCATGGACGACCACCGGCGCGGGCACCGGGACTAGCTGGGGTCTCGTGTACGGCGCACACGCCACGACCGCAAACAGCGCTAGATACTTCCATTGCCTGTTCAACATAAGTCCCCCCTTGGTCTTCCCCGTCTTCCGGCCCAATAGCGACGACAAGGGACGGACTATAGCTGTCATCGATCGTCCAGTAAAGCGAAGTCCATTCATCCCGAGCCTCACCCGATTTCGTGGACGCATTACACGCTCTAAGTTCGGGGCGGAGGTGGCGCATGAGATCGAAGCGGAAGGCAGATGCAGCAGAGCGGCGTGAGTGGCGCGAGTTCAGCGCGGAGTTCAAAGCCGAAGCGGTACGGATGGCCGCTGAGCGGCGGGCCGCGGGCATCGTCGAGCCGTTCGGCAACGTGTATGTGTTGCTGGGGCGTTCTTAACATGCAAACCAATATAACCGATGTTGCAGCGCGGTGTAGCAGCGGCCTTGGCATTCATTGAAGGAGGAGCTATGAGACCTCTCTTCGTCGCACTGGTGGCCACGCTCGCACTGACTGTTGGTTTCGGAAGCAGAACTGGACGAGACAGAGGCTGGTGAGCGCTCGGCGGGCGGCGACTACAAGCCGGCGGTGTGAGGATCGTTGCACGTCACCGTCATTGTCGCGCCGGTGATCTGGCTGACGCATGATGTCCACGTGTCCGATCCCTAGGGATCGGACACGTGGACATCATGCCGCCAGACGGCTGCAAGGATTGGTGCGGATCTTCGCCATTGCCGTTCCAAGGTCGGCGCCGCGGCGCCTCGGCCGATGCACGATCAGGCGGCTCGGCGGAATGCGCTACTTCGTGTTGCTCCGCCGGGGCCTTGACCGCAAGGTCAACCTCGGACGGCCAGGAGCTCTTCGTGCCGCCCGCGCGCGCATGGCTGCTGAAGCCCCTGCTCAGTTCAACCAGTGCGAACACACCGTGGGGCCCGGACCGCCGGCGAGGTGCGGCTGGCCTGCTTGCGCTTGTGAGATCTCTGATGACCGCCGCCATGATGTCTACGGGTCTGCCCCCTAGGGGGCAGACCCGTAGACATCATGGCTCGCGGCCGCAGCTAGAACGGGAGTTCCGGGCCCTCCACGTCGTCCTGCTCGGCCTGCGCGGCCGGGCGGGTCTCGGAGAGCACGTATCCGCGACGCTTGCCGAGGTGGGTGATCTCGCCACACTCGACCATGCCGGCGACGACGGCATCGACGTCGGCGGCGTTGCCGCCCATGGCGGCGCGCAGCGCGTGGAGGTAGACGGGCCCCGACTGTGCGGCGAGCCACGCACGGATCCGATCCTGCAGCGACCGCTGCTTGGCGTCGCGACGCTCGTTGGCCTGGGTCCCATCCTCGATGAGCGTCCACTCGCGCGAGGGCTCGTACCGCACGGAATACGGCGCCAGGGCCCACCGGCCACGCGGACTGATCTGACGAACCGTGGACTCACGGTCCGGCTCGAACATTTCGAGGATCATGTCCATCTCTGCGCCGATGGCCGTCGAGCCACGATACGTACCCGTCGCTTTCGCGGCGTGGTGGAGCACGACGATGGCCGTGCCCGTGAGGCGGGCCAGTTCGACGAGCGGCATGAGCGCGCGCGTCCAGGCCAGGGCTGAATTCTCGTCCTCGATCTCCCTAAAGAAGACCGTCAGGCTATCGATAACCACGAACTTCGGATGATGGGCGGCGATCTCCGCCTCAAGCTGCAGCACCGGGGGAACGGTGCCGAGACGGGAGAGGACCACGAGGCGGCTGATGTCGGCCCCCATCTCATTGAACCGCTTGACCGCATGGGCGGGCTGCTCCTCCAGGCCCACCCAGAGGACGTTGCCGGCCTTGAGCGGCTCGCCCCAGAGCGTCCCGCCCTGGGTCACCTTCGAGCAGACGAAGGCCGCGAGGGTGCTCTTGCCCGACTTTTCCCGCCCCGCGATCATCGTCACGGTTCCGGCCGCGGCGATGAACGGGGCCACCATGTCCGGCTCGCGCATCATCTCCGGCATCGCGATGAGCTCGGTCATGGGGATCCCGAGCACACGGATCGGCCGACCGCCGACCAGGGCCATCGTCGGCTCGCGCCCGTCATCACGATACGGCGAGCCGCTGTTTTCCCGCGGCGAGACATTCGCGTCTCGCTCCTGCGGGTCCTGCGGAGTAGCAATCATGGCCATACACCTTGTGGAGGCGACCCGCCGAAGGGGGGAGAGCCAAGGGTGGCTCGAGGCGGCGGGTAGAGCATCAGCTCCACCACGCAGGGTTAGATCAGTGCGGTGCGTCGCGGCAAGTGCACGCGGCAATTCCACGAAAGATTTTGCGAGTCGCCGCCGGTCTTGACGCGGGCGGTGCGCAACCAGTAGTGCCCAGCGCCGCCTACCACGACGCTCTGCGCGACGGCGGAGGTGGGGCAGCGTTCCTCGACGGCCGGGTGCAGGCGCCGCCGTGGGGCCCGCGAGGCGTCGGACGCGGGAGGCCGTCGGGGGGGCACGGGAGGCGCAGTCGAGCCGCTCTCCCCCGGTGGCGCCATGCCGAGGCACACCGCCGACGCTCGCGGCGGCGACCCGGCGGTCCCCCGCAACGGCTACGCGTCGGCCATCATACGAGAGCGCTGATACCCGCAGCGACGCGCGACGGGACGTCCCGCAAATTGTCCAGGTAGCGAAGGGTGACATCGAACCGGCCGTGACGTGCAAAGGCCGTCACGGCGGTGGGGTCGGCGCCGGCGATGGTGCACGCCAGGCTAATGCTCGTATGGCGCAGGCCGTGCGGATGCGTTCTGGGCACGTGCCCCCGCGCTGCAATTCTATCCAGAACATTCGCAAAGGCTCGGGTCCCACACCGAAACAGGCGGCCCGGCGCCTCGCCGCGCGCCGCGAGCCAGTGTGTCACCGCGTTCGCGGCCGCCGGCGTGAGCAAGAGACGCTCGCGTTCGTGGCGCCCCTTGCTGCGGATCCACACCGCGACGGCGGCGCCATCCGGTGCACGCTCCAGGTCGCTCATGGTGATTCGTGTAACCTCGCTCGAGCGCAACGCATGGTCCACCGCGACGCGCAGCAGGGCGACATCACGCGCAGCGAAGTGCGGGCTCGGATTCGCCGCGGCGGCGGCGAGCAGCCGCCGTACGGCCTCGAGACCCGGCCCCGCGGTGTCTTTATAGGCGACGACGCGCGCGCAGCGCACCGTGAGCAGCCAGTCGATCTCGTCGATGTCCCGCAGATATCCGACCAGGCTCCGCAGGGCGCCCAGCCGCACGTTGGCATAGGCGGGGGAAGCGCCGTTGTTCAGGAGCTCCGCCATGTGGTGGCGGACGCGGCGGTGCAGGGCCCCGCGCCCCGCCGCGATGATCACCGCCGGCAGGTCATCGAGCGCGCAGGGCCACGCGGCCGCGACGGCGCCCAGCGCCTTCCGGTACGTGCCGGCCGTCGAGGGCCGGAGCCCCTGCAGAAAATCCTCGAGCAGCAGCGCCGAGTCCGCGCGGCGCGCGGCGTCGGCATCGGGCGTGGGGGTGGTCGGGACGAGGGCGAGGGCGGTGGGCATCGGACCTCCGAGCGAGTCGCGTCAAAGTGAGTTTTCCGGTGAACGCACCCAGCCTACCCGGCCCGCCGAGAACGGCTGGCCGATCGAGGGCTTGCCCGGCCGCCCGTCCTCCGCCTAGGGTTTCGCAGGCCTATTGGTAACCCGAGACTTGGCATGGAACGCCAGTCGCTCTCGGGTGCGCTGCACCGCATCCGGTCCAATCAGCCACTGTGGTCCGAGCCGGTGGGGCTGCCCCTCAACGCCCCGCTGCACTGCCTCGATCGCCTCCGATGTACCATACTCGGGCCCGTATGTGCCCGCGCGCATTCCCGCTAGCAGTTCCTCCTTAGAACTCGAGTGCCCGCCCCACGCCCACACTTGGTCGAGCCGCACCTCGGGGCACTCGATTACCACCTCCCGTTGCGCGTTGCCGTAGCGTCCAATCCCACGATCGAATTGCTTGATTTGATGGCGGTACGCTGCCTCGTCCGCCACGAATGCGGCATCGTTGTAGAGGGCGTCCAAACTGACGATCACCGCGGCGGGAGGGGGCGCTGGCTCGATGCGAATGATGATTCCGAGCTTCGCCCCATATGGAGGAACGCCCTTGTTGTGTCCCTGCGCCACGTCGGCCGAGAGCGTCCATGCGGAGATCGTCTCCGGTAGCCGCAGCATCTCTCCAAGCCTCTGCAGGCCCGGGGAATCCAAGTCGATGCGCCGGTAACAGGGCTGGTTCACCGTGCGAAACTGAGGGTCGAGTGCCGCCGCCAACTGCTTCAGGCGCCGACCACGCGACTGTTTCACGTGCGCCCCTCCTTTTTGCCAGTCATTGACGGCCTGCAGCAATTTGAGATCGAAGGTGGGCATGATGCGAGTGTCGTGAGGTCGCTCGAACCGGAGAGGCGGGGGCCAATAAC
>CAVYJL010000004.1:0-109322 GCA_963768865.1 uncultured Coriobacteriia bacterium
CTGCGTAGGTCATGTCCAAATTAGCAATTCCGCTTGGATAGTCTACAACGACTACACCAAAGAAGCCGAGCTTTTTATCATCGATGATTGAACTTTTCTGGAAGGACTGCCATTGTTCGGTGGGATAGATCCTGACCTTCAGAAAGGCCAAGGCGGTTTGAGTATTCTTCCAGGAAAGGTTTTACTTTAGCCTGCTCCTCCCTCTTCCTCTTGAGCTGGCCAAAGAAGCCGTTTATGATAGCTGGCCAGCGTTCAATCTTGTCCTGCCTGCAGTATTCGTACAGGTTTGAAAGTCCAATGTGAGAGTCTTTGTCCACATATGGGTTATCCTCTAAAACGATGAAATAGCCCTCCTGCATGTGGTCTTCAATCTTGCCGAAGCCCAAGTGAATCACTTGTGCACGGACCTCTCTTATGAATGCACTATAGTCCGGTTGATCTGTCTGTCCAAAAGCAATGACAGGAGTCAACGAAAAGGCCAGGATGGAGAGAGCGACAACAACCTTCATGGAATCTCCCTTATGCCCGGTAATCCGCCCGATAAGCCTGCAGCAGAATTCAGCGAACCATTCCCGTATCCGCTCTGAACTTTTCATATTCCTCATTCCCTTTGCCGTGCCGCCCGGCAATATCTTTACGCCCAGCCGCGGCCAAATTTAGCCGGGCGTCTGCAGAAGGTCAGGATTCAGAAGGGCTTCGGAATCCCCAAGTTTTGTTTCAGAAACCGCTATGTATACTTCTGTGACCTGAATCGATTTGTTGCGGTAATCGATTGTCAGCCGATCAGGGCGAAAAGCTTTTAATACCCCGGAGCCGGAAACAGCGTCATACGGAATCAGCCGGAAGTTCAGGTTCCCATTGGGCGGGATCAGACGCCGTATTACCGACCGTTCAATTACAGCTACCGGATAATTTGAAAATGGTTCCCGCAGTGAGTTCCCCGTGTCGACCCGGGCACTGCATCCGCAGCTGACACCTCCGTGTGATACGGTAATCCGGCAGAACAAATCTTTTGGTTGCTGCCGACCTGTAATCCTGTTGATCAGCGTAATAACCGCATAACAGGCAGCAGCGAGCACAATCAGAAGAATGGGGGAAATGTTGAAGTAGACGACCGAGTTGCGGATTACAAGCCCCTGTGGAGCGCAGAAATACCAGACAGCCACCATTGTTCCTGCAAATGCGAAACTAATGATATAAAAAGCAAGCGTATTTCGGATCAGTCGTTTGATGCCGCCGAACCTAAAAGCACAGATTACAATTGCAATCGACATCAGAAGTTTCATGAGCAGCGACAGAGCCGCTGGGTACTCCGGAAGCAGTACGCCTAATGAAAACACCGCTCCCAGTGCGGACGCACCGGAAATCCTTGAACGCTTTATGGGAAGAGAGAGAAATTTTGCGCAGGCAAGCAGGAGAAAATAGGTTATGAAAAAATTAACCGCCATCAGAACGTCGACATAGATTGTTTGTTTCGTACCGCATCGCTCCCGTCGGATGGTTTTCATTATAATGCCTGAAGGTTGCCGTTTGTGTCATATATTGTTCCGAATGGGAAGCAAACTGCAAAAATTCAAATTCTGCGAAGTCAAAGGAATCACTAGGGCAACACCGCATAGAGCAAAGTGGTAAAATAAAGGTATGAATAAACAAATCAGCTTGTCAGCTCTGAGCGATGAACTGGCACAGGTAAAAACACATAAAAAAGAATTTCTGAGTCAAATTGATCGCATCGTTCCATGGGACGAATGGGTAGCCGTCATAAAACCGCACTACTATAAGGGAGAGCGCGGGAATAAGCCATACGACTTGGAACTGATGCTTCGTATTCACATTTTGCAGAATCTGTACAATCTGGCGGACGAGGCAACGGCCTGTGAGGTAATAGACAGCCGTGCCTTTTCGGAGTTTTGTGGAGTAGAATCCAGCAATCAGGTTCCGGATGGAGACACTATCGGCAGATTTCGGAATATATTAGTGTGCAATGGTCTGGAGCAAGAGATCTTTGCACAGGTTGTGATATTGCTGCAGAAAAAGGGTCTGTTACTGAAAAAGGGAACCATAGTGGACTCCACTTTCATAGAAGCGCCTTCCTCGACCAAGAACAAAGAGAGACAACGGGATCCGGATGCGCATCAGGCAAAGAAAGGAAACACATGGCATTTCGGATATAAAGCACATATCGGGGTGGACAAGGACAGTGGAATCGTTCATACGGTGGATGTGACGGCAGCAAATGTCAGCGATGTAAGTGAAACGGCAAAATTGCTTACAGGAGAAGAAGAAACCGTAAACGGGGACAGTGGTTATCTTGGAGCGACAAAGCGCCCGGATGCCGTTGTGCGCAACAAAAAGGGTAAGAAAATTAAGTACAAAATCAATCGGCGTCCCTCTCAGGTGAAGAAACTCAGCAAAAGCGGACAATATTACGCCAAAAAGGTCGAGCATTCAAAATCATCGGTACGTTCAAAAGTTGAACATGTTTTTGCCATTGTAAAAGGTCAGTTGCGGTATCGAAAAACACGATACCGAGGTTTACAAAAACAAATTCAAAAATTGAACATGATGTTTGCACTGGGCCGATCGCCGCCTGGTTGCCGGTCACGCCCGGATTGGCCTCCCGCCCGGCATCGCGCATCGACATCTCGTACAGCTCGCGGCCCCACTCGCGCTCGAACGCGTTGTTGCGCGCCGCCTGGAACAGCCCGGCCCGCTCCAGCTCGCGCGTCACCCCCGACACATACCGGTCGTGCCACGCCAGGCCTTCCGCCTCCGCGCTCAGCCTTCCGCCGCGCACCGGCGTGTTCAGCGCCACCATCGTGTTCTGGATCGCGTGCACCAGGTCGACCCCGGCGTTGCCGCCGATCGCCGCGGCGGTCCGATCGATCCGCCCGCGCCGCGCGATGCGCTTCTGCAGGTTCATCAGCTGGTTGCGCTGCTCCACCGCGGCCAGCGCCGCCGCCCGGTCGGAGATCTGTTTCGCGGCGCGCGCCGCGGCCTCGGGCGGCTCGACTATGTCTGCGGGATCGGTATCGACCCTGCGGCGATGCTGACCGGAAAGACCGTTCCCTCGCCTGGCTGGCACCAGCGGTTCCGGGAAGCGCTCCTTGAATATCTCCGGTGGATCGGCAGCATGCCCGAAGATGAGGCAATGACCCACCTTTCCGCAATGGAGGGGATCGGGAAGGAGTCTGCTGCCACGTTCCTCAAAAAACGGGAGGAGATCATCAGCGATATCGAACGCCGCCCGTCAGGAATGATCATGAAGAACCGGGTCCTCGGCATCATTCCCGGCCAGCAGGAAGGCGATTTCCGGAAGCGGCTCCTCTCCCATGCAGCCCTTGCCGACGAACCGGTCACGACCGATACCAAGCGTCTGATCCGGTTGCCGACATCCCTGCACGGCGGGAGCGGGATGAAGGTGCAGCAGATGGAGATCCGCGACCTGCACGACTTCGACCCCCTCAGGCCGCCGCTGACCGCGGCGATGCCTATGAGCGTCTGCAAGATGTGTTGGCTGCCGATCGTCGCCATCAGGACCAGCGGCGTCACGAGCGACCCTACGATCGCGCCGGTGGTGTTCGCGGCATAGACGAAGCCGGTGAGCCGCCCGGGGTCTTCGCCGTCGCGCGCCACAGCGCCGAGCGCGAACGCGAACGAGGCGCCCCATAGCAGTCCTGCGGGCAAGACGGTCACCAGGCAGACGAAGAAGTCATGCTGGAACACGACCATCGGCACCCCCGACACGGCGGCGTCTTGCGGGCGGCCGGGCCAGAACACCATCACCAGGTAGGCCGACCACGTCATCGCCGCCGCCAACAGCAGCTGGCTCCAGCCGAGCGCAGCGCGCGGGTGGGCATTCGTCCGGTCGAGGAAGAGCGAGCCCAGGTAGCTGCCGAAGCCGATCCCCAGAAGGATCGCTGCAAGGATCAGCGAGAAGGTGTACACGCTCGGGCCGAGCTGGAGTGAGAGGAGTCGCGTCAGCACGACCTCGGCGCTGAGTGCGGTCAGACCCGAGAGACCGATCGTGACCAGCACCGGCCAGACGGGGGCCGGCTTCACGCGCTTCTTCGCCTTCAGGTTCATCTCGACGGGGGCATAGGCCGTTGCGTTCGCCATCCAGAGCGCCGTGACACCGACGGCCACGTTCACGGCGACGGCCACATAGGTCGCGACGTACATGTCAGTCAGACGCAGGAGGTAGAAGCCCGCGACAAGGCAGCCCACGACCGCACCGAGGGTGTTGCCGCCGTACAAGTACCCCAGCCACGGGACACCTTCAGGAGAGGTCTCGACCCAACGCGAGACGGCGGGCAGCGATGCGCCCATGAGGATCGTCGGCACGAGCAGGCACAGCACACTCAGGAGGCCGCGCAGGAGCAGGCCGCCGACCCCGGGACCGCCAACAGCCAGATACAGCCCGCCGGCGAAGGGCAGGACCCAAAGCACCAGCAAACCGCACACGCCTATAGCGAGTTCCATGATCGCGTACACGCGCAGCGGGTGGCGATCGAGCGGCACGACGCGCGCGAGGCCAAGGCTGCCGATACACATGCCACCCATGAACGTGGCCAGCAGGACCGCGATCGACACCGCCGACGAACCGATGGTCAGTTCCAGCAGCTGGAACCACACGATTTCATAGATGAGGGCGGCGCACCCGCTGCCGAGGAACAGGAGTAGGAGGTCAAGAACATCTTCGTACTGGGCTGCGCCAGGTCAGGAGACGCGGGGC
This sequence comes from uncultured Coriobacteriia bacterium, assembly GCA_963768865.1. GTDB lineage: Bacteria > Actinomycetota > Coriobacteriia > Anaerosomatales > CAVYJL01 > CAVYJL01. Next base: position 4,736 of record CAVYJL010000004.1, read on the forward strand.
GGGCAGGCTGAGTGCTGGTTCGAGCCCTTAGTGCCGCCGCCAGCTTGCGCCTCACAGCCTTGGCCTTGGGGTCAGCAGCCACGTTCGGGACTCCTCTATCTCGGCGGTTCCTGTGGGGCGGACCAGACGCCGGCTCGCGTCGTGCGGCCACCGCCGGCGAGGGGCCACAGCGAGGCTAGCACTGGTCGGTAGCGGAATCGACCACACTTGGGGGTTCTTGCGCAAGCTTAACGCTACACTCCCGGCGGATAGCGAGCGCCGACATGCGCCGACCGCAGCCGCGCAAGTGTCTATCCGGTGGAACTCCCCAAGAGGGGTCCTCGAAACGGACTCCTACTGGGGCATTCTACCAGCGATGCCAAGCAGCAGTGGATGATGTGCTGCCAGGGCGCCGCGGACCAAGACCCCAGAAACCGGCGACCTACCGCCTGCCGGCGTGGACCCTCTCCGCGAGCTGCGGGAACGCGAGGGCGACCATCTCGACGAGCCTCTCCGGCGAGCGCGTGAGCGCATCCGTGACGGGTATACCGAGCTCGGCTTCGTACAGCGTGATCGCAGCCGAGACCTCGGCACCGGTCATGTTCTCGTGGTTGAGCGTCAGGCCTATGACCCGCGTGTCGGCGAAGGTCTGGATGAGCCTGATCTCGCTCGCGGGCGTGGGCATGGGCACGTCGGCGAAATCGCCGAGCCACTGGCGCGCAGGCGCGTGTTGCAGCACGACCGCCTGGGGCCGGCTCCCTCGCAGGATGAAGGCCGAGGACAGGTAGGCGGGGTGGCTGAGCGCGCCCTGCCCCTCCACCACGATCACATCGGGATGCTCGCCTTCGAAGGCGGCCACCACGGTGGCCTCCACCTCTCCGGACGCGAACTGACACGGGATGGCGTCCACCGCCACGCCGTAGCGCGCGCCCTGGATGAGGCTCGTCTGACCGGTTCCCACCAGGACCGCCCGGATGCCCTCGTCGTTGAGGGCCTGGGTGAGCACGGTCGCTGTTGTCCGCTTGCCTATCGCGCCGTCGGTGCCCAGCACGGCGATGCGCGGACACGTCACCGTGGAGATGTGCCCCGAGAACATGCGCAGGTTCTTCTTCTCGCGGGGCCTGCGCACGTCAAGGATCGTCACGTTGTACGCCGCGGCGGCAGCCGCGAACTCCGGGTCGTCGCCCAGGAACTCGTGCAGGCCGTTGACGATCCCCATTCCGCGCGCCATGGCGTCGAGCACGATGCGCCGCTCGGCAGGAGAGAGCATGCCGCTGGAGGGCGCCATGCCCAGGATGAAGAAGTCGGGGACCGCGCCGGCGCGGTCGATGGCGTCCTCGAGGTCCACGCAGATGGGGATCCCGTTGGGACCGTCGCCGAGTACCTCGCCCGAATCCAGGCCGGCCTTCTCGGCATCGATGACGGAGAGGATCTCGTACTTCTCAGAGTGGCGCACCAGGCCGTTGGCGGTCTTGCCGTCGCCGGTGCCGAAGTTCGCGCCGCAGTAGACGACAGCCGTACAGCCTGCCTGCGGTGAGTCCAGGGGTCGGTCGGCGGATGCGCCAAGAGAGCCCGTAGGCTCGGTGGGTGGGACCGGAGGCATTTCGCAGCTCCTAAAATGGTCCCCGCTCCCTGGTCCAGAAGTGACCTGGGATCGCGCGAACATGCCTCGTGCGCGACCGCTCGGGCGGGTACCCGGGTCTTACCCACGTGGGCAGTGCGCTCAATCATACGCTCTTCGGGCACCGGGCGGGTGCCGGCGCACGAGGCGGGCGGCCCCGCCGCCGGCTCGCCCGCTAGGCCGCAGGCAGCTGCCCGCAAAGGAAGTCGTACGCGTTGCCGTAGGCGAAGCGCCTGGCCAGCTTGGGCCCGAACTGGCTGCTCACCGAGTTCACGAGTGCCACCAGCGAAGCCGGCTCGCCGAGCTGTCCCATCTCGGCAACGCCCCAATCGCTGCCAATGGAGACCGAGTCCTCCCCGGCCAGCGACGCGATCCGATCGATGTGGCGCAGCGCCTCGTCCACCGAGCCCAGCTTGCCGAGGAAATCCGGGAAGAAGGCCAGGCCCACCAGGCCGCCGTGCTCCCCCAGCGCCCGGAGCTGGTCGTCACTCAGCCCTCTCGGATGGTCCACGATGGCGCGACATGACGAGTGCGTGACGAGTATGGGCGGCGCGTACAGATCCAGCGTCTCGAAGAACCCTGCCTCGTTGAGGTGAGCGAGATCCAGGAAGATGGGGCTGCGTTCCAGCTGCTCGACGAACGCCCTGCCCAGCGGCTTGAGGGGTGCAGAGGCATCGTCGTAGCAGCTGAAGCCGTAGTCCGTCTCGTAGTTCCAGGTGAGCGAGAGACTGCGCAGCGAGCGCCGCGCCCACAGATCGTGCAGCGTGTCGGGGTCGATGGCGGGGAGCTTGAAGCCCTCCGAATGAGGCAACACGCCGGTGCGCGGGTCCGCGGATTCCATGTCCTCGACCGTCGTGATGAGGCGCAGGGATGACTCGTGGGCCAGGAGCATCTCCTGATGAGCCTCGAGCTGGCCCAGCAGCGAGCTGTCGAACTCCACCGGGAAGAGAGACGACCAGACCGCGGCCGCATGGGACGCGCCGGTAAGGAAGTTGGACCCGTAGACCGGGAAGCCGCCCTCGAGCCGGGCTACCCCATGAAGGATGTCCTGGTGCAGGTCGATGAATCCGGCGTCGGGAAGCTCTTGGTCGGTGGGCACGATGTGCACCTTCGCGATCTGTCGCCGTTCGGGTCCGTACGGGGCAGCCTGATCCGCCCGCCTGTGCACAGCGAAAACGGGTCCGGCCTGTCGCGCCGGGAGTCTACGTGCCGACAACGCAGGACCTCAGGTCCTCAGGCTGTACCCGAAAGCGTGGGCAGGGACAGCCTCCCAGCAATGGAACGACATCGTCGGAGCCCTGGAAACGGACTCTTCAAGGCCTTCCATCACTCATCATGGGACATCGTTGATCGTCTTCAGACGTATGCGAGTGCGTCAACGCGTCAGTCTGGCGAGCCTGAAGCTGCGGAATACAGCTCCGTAGACCCTCATCCGGCGATCTCGGGGGCAATCATGGTCGACACAGCAGGCGGGCCGCGCGATATGGATCAAGACGAAGTAGAGAGGATCCTGCGTGTGCATGACGACATGCAGCTGGACGAGATAGAAGAGGTGCTCCGTGTCCATGCCGAGGCTGACGCGGAAGCAGCGGCCCTGCTGGCCGCACAGAGAGAAGCCGCCGCGATCCTGGCTGCCTCGCAGAGAAGAGCAGCGGAAGCTCTGCGCGCGAAGCGGCGGCAGTCGCTCGAGGTTTTGCCGGACCAGGGCGGCGCGGAGATGCTGGCGGCTCATGAAGAGGCGACCGAAGTCCTGCTGACCTCACAAACGGAAGCGTCGGATGAGCTGCTGAATGCTCAGGAAGCAGCAGCGAAGATCCTCCTGGACGCGAGGATCAGTGTGCTGGACGCGCGGCGCGAACAGAACGGGCGCAACCGCTGAGCCGTGACGAGCAGGGGCTCGGTCATGTCACCCGCGTCGGCGGCCCAGGAAGTACTGGATCAGCCAGATGACCAGGATGACGAGCGCGATGATCAGCAGGATGTGTATCAGACCGCCGAACGAGAACCCGGGGATCGCGATGCCGAGCAGCCATAGGACCACGAGTATCGCGACGATGATGAGCAGGAGACTCACTGGGCATTCCTTTCGAGCACGGCTTCTTTGGGCGGTGTCCGAGTCACACGGCCGTGTCTAGCCAGCGCCGATTCGCACTCGAGGCGACACGACGGACTTGCCTGACGCACCGCTCTACTTCTTCGGGGTCACCGCGCTCTTGATCGCTTCGGCCGCATCGTCGATGGTCTTCTTCGTGGCGGCGCTGGCCTGGTCGACCTGGCCCTCGCGCTGAAGGTCCTTGTTGCCCGTCACGACGCCGGCGGCTTCCTTCACTCGACCCTTCATTTCCTCGGCCTTGTGGTCGCTCATCGTCCTGGCCTCCTTCGCTTCTAGGCGTACACGGCTCTTGTGCTCACTCATACCCTCGTCTCGCCCCTGACGATCGCGATATGGGCTGCTCTGTGCGCAAACGCCGACTTGCCGGGCACCTTCACGCCGGAAACAGCCTGGCGGGATCGGGTCAAGTCGTCGCGACGGACCCGCACGAGCCATCCGATACGGATCCCGGTCCAGCGTCGCGGTGACGCAAATGGCACGCTTAGAGGGATTTCGGATGCGCCACTCGTCGGTCCAAGCCGACCCATTGCTCGCCAGCCTCGGCTCGGGACTACACTTCTGGGAGATAGGCCGATAGGCCACTGCCAGGACGACCGGCACGGCTCCATGGGGGGCACATATTGAACCGTTCCAGGCGTCTGCCCGCAGCCATAGCGCTGGCCTGTCTGCTGGGAACGATGGTCTTTCCCGTGCAGGCGTTCGCGGCCGCCCAGGGTTCGAGCTCGGGTCCGACCAGTGGACCGGCCGCGACGGCCACCGAAGACGCCCCCTTCAGACCGGTATCGCCCACGGGCACCAGCCTGGTGGCGTCGTGGAGCACGTCCCGCGACGAGTGCGGACGGCCCGTACGCTTCACCGCAAGACTCACCCGGGCGGGTGGGATCCTGCTTCCGAACCGCGCCATACAACTGCAGTCGCCCAGCGGCAAGGGCTATCGAACCGTTGCCACCCTCACGTCCAACGACGGGCGATACGCGATCACCGTCGAGCCGGTTCAGAAGACCTACTACCGTTTCGCCTTCACCGGAGATGCCACGTACGCTCCGTGTGCGACGCCCTGGTGGCTCATCTCAACGACGGCATCGCTCACAAGGCCTCTGTGTTCCACCGTTGCGACGCAGCGCAAGGCATTTCCCGTGACGGCGTATATCGCGCCCAGGCACGCCTCCGGAACGTCGGGCACGTACTTCCAGGTGATCGAGAACTGGGATTCCCAGTGGCACGTCGTAGCGACCTTCCCCGCGAATGTCTCCGATGCCGGAACCCGCAGCAAGCTCACGGCTAACGTCATCCTCCCAGACCGAGGGTGGGCCGCGGTCCGCGTGTATCATGCCGACGCCGGCCATCTCGCCTCATACTCGGGCCTTGCGAGCATCTACGCGTACACCGACCCGGAGCCCGCGATTGCCTGGGCTCTGGCTCGCTGCGGGTCCCACGCGTGGGACCAGTATTGCCTGAGGTTCGTGTGTGACGCCTACGCGAACACGGGAACACCGGTGACCCGATATGCCACCTCCGGTGACGCGGCGCGTGCGCTGAACGCGGCAGCCAATCAGGGCAACCCGCCTCGTGGCGCGTTCGTCTTCTACTCGTCGGCCCAAGGCCACGTTGGTCTGTCGCTGGGCGACGGCCGCATGGTCCATGACTTCGGGAGCCGTGGCGTCGTGGTGACGAACCAAGACATCAGCATGCCCCGTATCGGCTGGGCGATGCCCCGGTAGGTCTGGAGACTCAGACGACCCGCGTGAAGGCGGTCGCGATTCCTTGGATCCCTCAGAACCGGCGCGGCTGCCCGGAAACCGCAAGACGAAGGCCCCGAACCCATAGGGTCCGAGGCCTCGTGAGTTACTGGTGGACCACGCTAGACAGACTTCGAACCGCCTAGGCAGGCGCGGCCTACGGAATCGATACCGGCACCATGAGCCGGTCGACTACGGTGTTCTGATTCCCGTTGACGATGAAGTTGACCTTGACACTGTCCTTGCCGGGTCCCCCAAGTAGGAAGTACAGCGGTTCGCTGTGCGACTTGCCATGACTGAGCGCGAGGGTCGTCAGGCCGCCGTAGGAGTTGCCGAGGTCGTGGAGCGTATTGAACTGCTCCCGGCCAGCCCTGTTCACAACACTAACGTCGAACAACCGACTTTCGTACGTGGCCAGCACGACGACTCGAGTGCCCTCGTTCGTCACGGTGACGGTCACCGGATATGACTGGCGTGCGCGGTAGGGACCTACCGGATACTCGATCTTGAAGTTCAGTCCACGGCCCGAGACGCTCTTCGTCAGGAAGGAAGGCGCGATGTGCGTCTGTTCCCCGATGCCTGATGGCGGCGCCGCCACCGAGCACCCGGCAGCCAGGGCGGTGCCCGCGAGTAGGAGCAGGAGTGCGCGTCGAAGATTCGCTCTGCGGTTCATGACAGGCTCCCTCCGATGGGTGGTTCGCCTGCAGGGGAACGGTGCAAGCGGCGTTCCACTGAGCGGCAGCAACAAGCCGGGCCATAGTGGACGAGCTTGTAACCGCCTAACGTTGTGGCGCATCAGCTGCGCGCCGTGTTCATTGTCGCCGAAGGCCCGCACACGTGTCGTCGCGACTGCTGGATGCGCTTGTTGGGCAGCACCGGGCACCACGTGCTGCCGTCACTCATGTCCTACGCGGACGCCAAGCCGGTCAGCCTCCGCTCCAAGATCAAGCGGCGGCGCATCATCACTCCAAGTCTCAGTCCAGCCTCCTTGCGGGAAGTCCGCCGTGTCGACGTATGGCGAGGCCCATGCCTCATAGCTACGACGAATCTCCGATTCGAGCGCGCGCGCGGCCGCCCGATCCGTCACGACTACCGAGGCCAGGAAGACGCCGCCCTCAAGCTCATGCTGTTCGAAGCGACGGTTGTGACGGTTGTGAGTGAGCCCCACCTTCATCACGTGGAGCCTGGGGAAATGGAAGAGATACACGCGGTGCGGCTCGTCCGGACGGATGCCATGTGTGCAGGTCCAGCACAGCGGTGCCGTGCCGTTGAGGAGTTCGAGATACGAGACCAAGCGCGTCGTCCCGCAGCGGACGCAGCGCGCCCTGCGCCTCCCTGCCAGCCCGCCTCCCGGCGCTAGCAACTCGAGACCGCTATCTTCGTAGAGCTGTTCTGCTGACGACTTGACGGCCCGCTTCAGCTCAGCAGCGCAACGTGGACAGCCCTCGAGATCGGGACGATCGGGAAACACCCTGGACGGGACAACAACGAATGACTCTCCGCACCGCGCGCAGACAACCCCGACTGGTTCGTATCGGTCCACAACTGGTGTCACGGGAAGCAGGCCCGCCCGCAGGAGCTGGTCGGTCCAGGCCTGCTTCGTACCAAGCCACTCTGTCTTCCACCAGGCCATGCACTGTGGAGGCGTCGATTCGCGACTCTCCTCACGGGCAGCCGCGGCCCACGGGGCCCACTTGCGCCACCCGCCGCACCAGAGGCAGGCGGTCTCGCCCTTCTTGAGGCTTGAGAGACGGACGAACCGGGTCGTCCCACAGGTTGTGCACACACATTCGCGCGGGTCCGTGGAACGTGTGTAGAGCCCAACCGGTTCGAGTCCGCGCGACCGGAACCGCTCATCGATCGCCCTAGCATCTGGCGAGATTCCCACACCTCCAGTCCACTACCGGCGCTCGAAGGGCCGGCTGCTGTGCCTGCCCAACGTTGTGGCGCATGAGCTGCGCGCTACCCACGATACACGCTCACCACTCACGACCCGTCGCGTCTGCTCGATGCGCTTGTTGGGCAGAGCCGACAGCGCCTACGGGTGAAAAGGCGCTGGTTCAGCTCCTGGAGCTCACGACCGGGAGAGGGTCGGTGGTGACAAGGCCGCGGTCGAGAACCCGATTGGTCCAGCTGGTTCCGTTCCAATAGCGCGACTGGTAGCGCCCGGCGGGGTCAGGCATCCATCCAGCGGGGCTGTCCGTCCGTTGAGACGCTTCGATGGCCGCGATCTCGGCAGCCCGCGTCACAGTCCGCCTGGACTGCTCGGCCGCCTCTTCTGCGTGGACTCCCCTTAGGTCGAATCCGCAGTATCTGCAAACCTGAGCGTCTCGCATGACGTATTCGGCGCACTGCGGGCACTTGCGGCTGTCAGCGGCGGCCACTCCCTCACGCCGCGAACCCAGGGCCATGAAGACGCCCCCGAGTAGCACAACAATAGCTGCGAGGCCCAGTGTCATGTTCTGTTGCTGCACGAGACTGATGTTGCTTACGTAACCCAGAGGCGTGTAGACGCTTGTGTTCAGCATCAGGCCGAAGGCACCGATGAGCACGCCTACCACTAGCAAGACAACGCCCCAGACCATCATCGGGCGGCCCTTCCGCGGAGGCGTTGCACGAACGGGGGCCGGGAACGACGTCGCGAACCACGTCGCGATCGCTGGCGTCGCCCAATCCAGGTGACCAGCCTGACCGTAGGCTCGGACTTGCCCGGGTGTGACGGATACACCTGCCACAGCGAATGAGCCATCCGATTCGTTGTACGTGAGCGGACGTCCATCGACGTAGGTTCCAATCAGCACCCAAGCACCTCCTGCCCAACAATGATTCTGCGGTCCGCCTAAGCCTATCAGTCGTGCCGGGCCATAGTGGACGAGCTTGTAACCGCATGAGACCTAGTGCGCGATGGCTTGTCGGGACACGACCTCCGCGAGCGGCAGCAGATCTCGAGCGGTCGCGTGGCTGGACGTGACACTGTGAACTACGCCGTCCTGCAGCCAGACGACCTTGCTGCCAGTGTTCACGACGGTGCCCACCCCGGTGGACGAGGCGTACGTCCCCATAGTCGAAGCGGCGGCCTCGTAACCGTTCACCTTGACGAGCACGACCCCCTCGCGTGGGCTTGTGGAGGCGGCGTACTGCCTGGCGGTGGTGTTGGGGGGACCTGCGCCCTCGAAGACGCCGACGTCGCCGTAGAGCGCGTAGAGTTCACGCTCCTTGGGTGGGAGCATGCGACCCGCTCGGCTCTTGACGACCGAGAGGGCCGTCCGGTCCGTGCCGCCCAGAGCGTCGGGCAGGCGAATCGGGAATCCGACCGAACTGGCCGCAGCCGAGACAGAGGGAACCGGTTGAGCGCCGATGTACCTCAGCCATTCGACGGTGCCGCCTTCGGGACCTCTGGCGATACTCGGGGGTCCGCTGAGCCTGTGAGTCGAGCCCGTGGTCGCAGGTCTAGCGGTGCAACCTGCCACGAGCGCGAGACACGCGATGAGGAGCGGAATCGCGAGCGACTCTGGGTGCTTCATCGGTCAGTCCTCCGACTCCGTGCGGCGACTCTCCGCAGTGCGGCTGCAAGTTCCAGACCGCCAGCCATGCCGGGCCATAGTGGACGAGCTTGTAGCCGCGTGAGCCAGAACCTACCTGACCATCGAGGCGGCGATAACTAGCAGCTCACCTGCTGTGGCCTCGTCACTACGTAGAGCGAGAGTCGCGCTACCTTGCTGCCATGAAACGCCCGCACGGAACGGAATCCGCTCACCGCCGAGGATCTGCGCCCCCGCATCGCTGATGACGAGGGTGGTCCTGTTGACTGTAATCAGGCGAAATGGCTTCTTGCGCCCATCTGTGAACGGTGCCATTCCCCCATAGTTGGTGGCCTCCGCTGATCGCAAGACGTCGACGCCGCTCGGGTCGGCGTAGCTAAGCTCCACTTGCCGAGGAAACTCAAGAACGATGTTGTTCGCCTGAAGGCGTCTTTGGGTGAATGCTCTGCCGACAGGTCCAGCGACGGAGTCGGGCGGCAGGGTGATCCCCAGAGATCGAGCCTTGGCCAAAGCATCAGATAGCGCGACTTCTGTGTAATCAGGAGTGGCCAAGACGCCGTTGCCGCCCGATAGAGGCTTGTAGGGCGTCGCTCTAACATCGGACGTGCCTGGAGCCGGAGCCGACGGGACTCGTGGAGCACGGGCGCACGCGCCAGAGGAGAGCGCGAGCAAGGCAACTACGAGCGATACGGCCATCCGTCGAATCATCGTGCCTCGGTCCCGAGCGAGTTCGCCCAACAACGGCTCGGCGGTGGGCGAAGCAAGTTCCAAACCGCGAGTCGTGCCGGGCCATAGTGGACGAGCTTGTAACCGCATAGATCGGCGACAACGAAGCGCTTGGCTGTCAGCGCACGACCACGTGGAGTATGAGAGGGAGTCCCTTCGGACGTCTTGTCGCGGGGTTGAAGGCTCTGTCGGGGTCGGACATGAACGGGTAATCGACCGCCAGCTCGATGGGACCCCGAGTGGTGGGCAGGAGCGTCACCTCGGCGGTGAGCGACTGCGACGGGGCCAGCCGCGGCCGCGGCAACAGGATGCCCGGGCCATGGCTGTCCGGATACGGCGGAGCCGGAATGAGATTCCAGGCCTCAAGGCGCCCGCGGGCATCCCTCGCCGTCACCCACGCGAATGGCCTCCCGAGCGAGGGCAGGTACAAAGGCAGCGGGTGATCGGTCAGGTTCGTGAGTGTCGCCGTCGCCGCCACAGGGTGGCGCGCTCGAAGAGCCCTGGGTATGACGATGCGGAGCCCAAAGCCCCCTCCCGTCCCGGCCGCGGTGTAGGAGTCGCCCGAAGGGCCCGTGGTCGGGTTGATCGAAACCAGGGCCTTGAGCTGGTCGAGGACGGGCACGAATGTGCCGCTCGTGCGATGGACATCAACGACAAAGACACCAGGGCGATACAGCTCGAAGTAGTCCTGCTCGGCGTAGGACTTGCCCGGCTGCAAGCCCACGGTCATGAACGCGCCTCGCTTGCTAGCCCTCCCGGTCTGTCTGGCGAAGTCGAACAGCTCGCGACCAGCGCCGTCGTGGACCGAGACGCTGAAGATCCCGAGATGCCCATCGAAGGTGACCGCGTGGGTGCTCTTATTCGTGACCGAGATGCGCACGGGGTACGGCGTGTTGGTCGCATAGGGTCCGGCCGGATACTCCATCGAGAACCGCAAGCCGTCGCCGGTCACGCTGGCGGTCTTCATCGACGCGGCGGGAAGCGGCTGGGCCGTTGTCTTGTGCGGGCCTGCAGGCGGCGAGGTGGAGGCGCAGGCAGCGAGTAGCGCCAGTGCTGGCCACAGGAACGCCGCGAGCAGGATCGGCACCCAACTCCGCTTCCAGTTCATGCGCGCGGCCCTCCTCAAGGCAAGTCCACGTCGGTTGCCATGCTGCGAGCCGCGTGCCGGGCCATATAGGTTTGTAACCCGCCCCACAATACCGCGAGCACCAGGGCCAGTGTAGGTTCGGGAAGGACTCCTGGCGCCCGTGTCAGACCGCTCGATATGATCGAGCCATGAGCAAGAGACCGCCACAGCGCGCGACCAAGGCCAAGCTGACCCTCGCCACTCTCGGACAGGCGATCGCGGCGGCTCCGCCTTTCCGCGAACGAATGGAGATCGCCAAGCGGGAACTGGTCGAGGGAGTGCCTGAGGACGAGATTCGACGCCGTATCGTCGAGTGGGGCGACGCGGAGGGGCTCGTAGGGCCTCGCGCCGTCCTACCCTCGCTTACGCGCAAAGTGCTGCGCATGTCCGCGGCTCGGCTCATACGCGAGATCGCTGACGAGCTCACGCGGCGAGCGGGCTCACGCAAGGTCGGTGACTTCGTGTCGGGCTGGATGGAGAAGCTCGGCATGGACGAATGGCTTGCAACCTACATCGTGGAATGGGCCAGGACCGGCGAGCCTGGTGATTTCTACATCGGTGCGACGGGCCGGGTGTTCCGTCAGAAGCTCGGCGTCGGGCCGGATGCCGCCGAAGGGGTGGGAGTGCTCGCTACGCCCCTATCCGACCCGCGCGAGCTGGCGGTGGAGTTCCTCGCTGAGTGCGAGCGCGTGATGCCCGCGAGCACGTGGAGCCGCTACGGGGTCGACCCGCAGGCCGCTCGATACTTCCGCCTAATCGTGGAGGGGCGCACGTACCGCGACCTGGCCGAGGAAGAACTCGGCCAAGAGGAACTCGCTCGGCTGCGGCGACTGGGCCCGCGCGTCGTGCGCGAGCGAATCGACCAGGAGGCCGGCCGCATCCGCAAACTGGTCGCCCGCTTCTCTGGGTACCTCTGGACACTTTCTCCCGACGAACTGTCCGGGTAGTTCTGATCTGACAGCCAGCACCCTCGAAGGGGGAGCCCTTCGATTCTTGGGCGGTGCTGGTGGGTCAGTCGTTCGACAAGCTGGTTGATGCGCTGCAGCGCGATGCTGCGCTGCGCGGTCGCGAGCTGTCCGACGAATCCGCCGCCGAGCTCGCATCCGGTCTGCTTCGCCTGGCCGATCTCGGGGCGTTGGAGGGGACCGGGAACGCCGGAACGGGTGCCCGCAGGGCTCCGGACGGCGTCCCGGCCCCCTCGCCTCGCCTCAGCCCCCCGCCTTGCCCGGAAGAACAGGCCGGGGGCGCCGAGTTCACTCCCAGGGGTAAGGGGGTTTGCAGGAAGACAACCGCTACCCCGCCGGAGGCTCCGAACCCGCATCGCACCCTGTGCGCCGTGCCCGATCCACCCGAGTGCGGGGGCGCGTCGTGAGCGGGGCCGTGGCTTCGCAAGGCGGCGAAGCCGCCTATCCTCGTTCTACGGACGTTTCTGGCCGTAGGCGTCTGGGACAACTCGCGCAGCCCATCCCGCCGGTTTCGGTCAAGGTGTTCGACAACCCCGATGGGACCTGGGAAGCCACCGCGATCAGGACGGGCGTTCCTGCGGGCAAGACCGCCTCACGGGGTTCTTGGTATTCGGAACTTGAAGAAGAAGAGAGAGAGCACGACAACGCGGTCCGAGGCGCGCGTCGGGCCAAGAACTCGGTCAGGCGTTTCGTGCGCTATCACGATCTCACCCGTCTGCTCACGTTCACCAACGGCGACCCGCGCGGCTGGGCCACTCCCGGTGAGGCCCTGGCCGACACGCGAGCCTTCATCAAGGCCCACGGCAAGAAGCTCGGACTCAAAGGCCCCATGTGCTTCATCGTGGAGCCCGGGTCCAAGGGTGGGCGCTTCCACGTGCACGCGGCCATGAAGCGCGGCTGGCGTCTGGACTACTTAGCCCTCATCCAGGCATGGACCGCGTTCATGCAGCGGCGCGGCTGGCATTCCACCGCGAGCACCCATCGCTTCCATGTGGGAGACGGCCAGGGCCGCTTCAAAGGCGGCTTTCGCTCCGCGCGCCTCGCGGCGCTCTACATGGTCAAGTACCTGAGCAAGAGCTTTGAGGCCGTGTCGCGCATCAAGGGTGAGCACCGCTACCGCACCTGCGGCGGCGAGGTCCCCAAGCCTGAGAGCTGGCGTTCGGAGACTCTGGAAGAGACCATTCTGGAGCTCGGCGTGTGGTGGGATGCGCCCGGCTTCTACGCGATCACCGACGACGAGGGGGCCATGTACGGGTTCCTGGTCGAGGGAAAGAACCGAAGACGGCGGGGGCCGTCCAGGGATGCGGCGCTCTACGGCCGTAGTAAGGTGGAAACCCCTCAACTCGCCAAGAAGCTCGGGAGGCACTAGGGATGACCGACTGCGTGATCTACGCCCGCGTGAGCACCAAGGAACAGGCCGAAGAGGGCTACTCCATCCCCGCTCAGCTCAAAGCGATAGAGGCGTTCTGTGCCAGTGAGGGCCTCACAGTCCGGGAGCGGTTCATCGAGACGGAATCAGCCGGGCACGCGGGCCGCACGGCGTTCGGCAAGATGCTCGCGTTTCTCTCGGACGGCTCGGTGCGTGTCGTGGTCGCTCACAAGCAGGACCGCCTGTATCGCAACTTCGCCGACAAGGCGATGCTCGAAGAGTCCCTCGGCGTGCGCACCCGCTACGTGGTCGGCGACCTGGGCGACGGGCCTGAAGGCGAGCTCGTGCGCGACGTGAACCTGTCCGTGTCCAAGTGGTTTCTGGCCAACCTGCGCCAAGAGGTCAAGAAGGGCATGCAGGAGAAGGTCGAGCAGGGCGGGTGGCCCCATCACGCGCCAATCGGCTACCTCAACGACCGGAACGTCCGCAGCCTCGTCGTGGACCCGGATACGGCGCACTTGGTCCGGCATGCATTCGAGCGCTACGCGACCGGCCTTGTATCCCTCGGGGACCTGGCGGCCGAGCTGACGGCCATGGGGATGCGCTCGACCAAGGGCAACCCGCCCGCGCCCGGGTCGCTCCACGTCATGCTTCGCAATCCGCTCTACGTGGGCCTCGTGCGTTACAAGGGCCAGCTCTACCCAGGCGCACATGAGCCGCTCGTGTCCGTGGCCCTGTTCGACCGCGTACAGGCCGCCTTCGAGCCGAACCGCAACGGGAACAAGTCCATCCGCCACGTGTTCGTCCTGCGCGACTTCATGACCTGCGGGGTGTGCGGCTGCAAGATCACGGCGGAGCGCCAGAAGGGGCACGTCTACTACCGCTGCACCCACGGCAAGGGTCGCGAGGCGTGTTCTGAGCGCCGCTACACGCGCGAAGAGGGCCTCATGGAGCAGGTGGACGAGCTCTTGGGCCGCATCGCCATATCGCCCGAGGTCGTCTCTGCACTTGCCGAGGCCGCTGCCGAGCTGGACCGCTCCAAGGACGCCGGGAAGGCTTCTGAGCGCTCACGGCTCGCGCGCCAGGCTGAGGCGTGCCGCACACGTGCCGATGCCCTGCTCGACAAGCTGCTCGACGGCACGATCTCGGACGCGATCTACCAGGAGAAGGCCGCGGCGCTGCAATCCGAGCGCGCCACTTTCGAACGGCGGCTCATGGAGCTCGATAAGGCGCAGCCCGAGTCATCGTCGCAGGTAGAACGCCTAGCGGCGACCGCTTCGGCGGCGCGGGTGACCTTTGCGAAGGGCTCGGAGGAGACGAAGCGCGAAGTGCTCGCAATGGTACTTTCGAACCTCACCTTGGAGGACGGCCGCATAGCCTCCTACCAGTGGAAAGACCCCTTCGGAGCCCTCGAAATGGACTCCTCCGGGGCCTTCTATCAATCATGGTGGGCGCTAGAGGATTTGAACCTCTGACCCCTTCCGCGTCAAGGAAGTGCTCTCCCCCTGAGCTAAGCGCCCTAGCGGCCGCGCTGCCGCGCAGCGAAAGCCATTCTAGCAGGGTTTCCCGATTAGCCAAGAGGCCCTCGGCAGGGGTGCGCCACGCTTGTTGCACCCCATCGGACCCGCTGCTAGACTATCGTCCGCGCGCGGACGTGGCTCAGTTGGTAGAGCACAACCTTGCCAAGGTTGGGGTCGCGGGTTCGAGTCCCGTCTTCCGCTCCATACAAACCCGCCGGGCCGGTCGGGGAACGTCGCTCAAGGGAACGTTCCGGCCGGTCCTGCTGCTGAAATGGGCCTCTCGGCCCGCATAACGGCGACGTGGCCAAGTGGCAAGGCAGGGGCCTGCAAAGCCCTCATCCCCGGTTCGAATCCGGGCGTCGCCTCCAGAAACGACGAAGGCCCGCCTCCCCTAGAGGGACGCGGGCCTTTTCGTCGGGCTTCCCCCTGCTAGACGCCGTAGCGCACAGAGATGGACCGCGACTCCTGCAAACGACGCAGGGCGCGCTCCATGTCCGACTGCTCCGGGATGTTCTCGACGACCCAGCAGACGATGTCTACGGGCACGAGCGGGAAGCGCTTGCGCGCCTCGTAAAGGGTCATAGCTGCTCCTTAGTAGTACGACGACCCTCTATGCAGCGGATTCTCGCCCTTTGCTCCCCCGCCGGTCAACCCTGCCGAGGGCGGACGGCGACCGCGCCGGCGGCCCGCCCGGCCCCTGGAGCTGCTGTGGACCCTTGCGCCCTGAGTGTGAGGCCCTCTAGTCCCGCCAGCGACGGTAGAGCGCGTGCTCCACGCCCAGCTGGTCGAGCACCTTGCCCACGACGAAGTTCACGACATCGTCGAGCGTCTCGGGCCGGCTGGTAGAACCCAGGAGCGGCAGGCACGACGACGGCGCCCGCCTCGGCAAGCGTGGTGAGATTGCGCAGGTGGATGAGGGAGAGCGGCGTCTCTCGCGGCACGACGACGAGCGGGCGGCGCTCCTTGAGCTGCACGTCGGCGGCCCGCTGCGAGCAGCGTTGCGCCGAGGCCGGCCGCCACCGAGCCGATAGAAGCCCATCGACGCCGGGCCACGACCATCGCGTCCACACGGCGCGAGCCGCTGGCGATGGCGTCGAACATGTCGTCGTCGCTCGCGATACGAAGATGTACGTCGCGCCCGCCGAGCTCCAGGAAGTCGCAGCACGGCGTTCCTCTTCGTCCGGGCCTCGGGCATCGTGAAGCCGGTCTCGTACGCCATGACCTCGCGGCCGGCCTTCGTGGCGATGAGCGTGACGGCGTTGCCCGAGCAAGGAGCAGCTGCTCGACGAGGCGCAGCCCGTAGACGCCGCCGGACGCTCCGGTGATGACGACGATGTAGATCTTCACGGCGGCCTCCTAGCCGCACGAGACGGTCGGCGATGACGCCAGCCAGGATGATGATCGCGATGCACCCGTTGATGATGAAGAACGCGGCGTTCACGCGAGAGAGGTCGTTCTCGCTCACGATGGCGTTCTCGTACACCAGAAGTGCCGCCGCGACGGCGACGCCCACGTAGTACGGCCACGCCGGCGCCAACGCCCCACCCCGCGACCAGGAACAGCACGATCGTGATGGCATGGTCGATCTTCGTCTGCAACAGCGCCTGCGCGATGCCGTAGTCCGCCGGCATGCGAGTGCACGCCGTCGCGCACGTCGCATTCGTAGTCCTGCGTCGCGTAGATGATGTCGAAGCCGGCAGTCCAGATCGCCACCGCCGCGCCGAACACCCACGGCGCCACGCCGTGATGGGCGCCCCCACGGCGACCCAGCCCGCCGACGCAGCCCGAGGCCGAGGCAGACACCCAGCCAGTAGTGCGCAAGCGACGTGAAGCGCTTGAGGTACGGATAGACGAGGAACACGCCAGCGGGATCGGCCACAGCCAGTGCGTGATCGGCGCGAGCTGGAAGACGGCGTAGAGGTAGCGCGACGAGCATGACGGCCGCGAAGAGCCACAGCTCCCACGCCTTGATGAGCCCGGCAGGGACTGCGCGACCGGCGGTGCGCGGGTTGCGCGCGTCGATCTCCTTGTCCACCGCGCGGTTCAGCACGAAGGCGAACGCGCGCGCGCCGACCATGGCGACGGTGATCCAGAGCGATGGCCGACCACGTGGGCCAGCCGGACAGTCGTGACCCACGGGATCGGGCTGACGCCGCGGGCGTACGGAGCCAAGATGCGGCGGGGCATCGGCGAACGTGCACCGTCGCGAGCCGCCCCGTAGATCGCCCCGATGTACGCGTACGGCAGCGCGAAGACCGAGTGCTCGAACTTCACGAGTTCACGAACGCCTTCGCGGACCCGCTCACGCCGCGCGCCTGCTGGGGCGCCTGCGCCGCGGGCACGGGAGCGGACGTAGCCGGACTCGGCTCGCTCACAGGCCGAGCTCCTCCACATCGCGTCGACGCGCGCCTTGACCTCGGGGGTCATCTCCAGCGCGTCCGGCCACTCGCGGTCGTGCCCCTCGCCCGGGCAGCGGCTTCGTCGCGTCGATGCCCATCTTGTAGCCGAAGCTCTCGAGGTTGCTCGAGTGGTCGAGCCGGTCGAGCGGCCCCTTGCTGATCAGGATGTCGCGGCTCGGGTCGACGTTGTTGAAGCAGCGCCACGCCACCTGCGAGTAGTCGTGGCAGTCGACGTCCTCGTCCACCACGATCACGAACTTCGTGAACATCATCTGGCCCATCGACCACGCGAAGTTCATGACGCGGAACGCCTGCCCGGCGAACTCCTTCTTGATCTGGAAGATCGCGCAGTTGTGGAAGACGCCCTCGAGCGGCAGGTCGTAGTCGATGACCTCGGGCATCATCGCCTTGATCACCGGCAGGAACAGCCGCTCGGTGGCCTTGCCGAGGTAGCAGTCCTCCATCGGCGGGCGGCCCGACGATCGTCGCCGGGTAGATCGGCGTCGCGGCGCATCGTGATCGCCTCGACGTGGAAGACCGGGAAGTCGTCGGCGAGCGAGTAGTAGCCGGTGTGGTCGCCGAACGGGCCCTCCCAGCGCGTCTCCTCCCGCGTCGACGTAGCCCTCGAGCACGATCTCGGCGTGCGCAGGCACGAGGAGGTCGTTCGTGACGCACTTCACGACCTCGACCGGCTCGCCGCGCAGGATGCCCGCGAACAGGTACTCGTCGATGATCGGCGGCACCGGCGCGGTGGCGCGCGAAGATCGTGACCGGGTCGCGCGCCGAGCGCCACGGAGACGGGCACGCGCGTCGCGCCCGCGGCCTTCCAGCTCCCGCATGTTCTTGGCGCCGTCGTGGTGCTCGTGGATGTGCATGCCCGGTCGTGTTGCGGTCGAAGATCTGCAGCCGGTACATGCCGACGTTGAGCTTGCCCTTGGGGTCGCGCGTGACCACGAGGGGCAGCGTGACGAACCGGCCGCCGTCCTCCGGCCACGTCTTGAGCACGGGCAGCATGCCGAGGTCGACGTCGTCGCCGCGCAGGACGACCTCCTGACACGGCGCCTTCTTCACTTCCTTGGCGCCGGCGCCCGCGAGGTCCTTCAGACCCATGAGCGCGTCGAGCTTGCCCTTCATGGACGCGGGCATGTCCAGCGGCAGCAGGTCCATGAGCTGGCGCGCCTTGGCGTCGAGGTCACGCCACGTGCCGGTCTGCGGCGTCCACGCCGAGCGCCCACGCCATGCGGTCGTAGCGAGCCCATGAGGTTGATCGCGACCGGCATCGAGTAGCGCGTAGCCCGGTGGCGCGGTCCACCGGGTTCTCGAAGAGCAGCGCGGGCCCGACCGCCTTGCTCACGCGGTCGGTGATCTCACCGATCTCGAGCACGGGATCAACGCGGTGTCGCGATCCGCTTGAGCTGGCCCTGTCTTCTCGAGGAGCGCCATGAACTCGCGCAGGTCCTTGACGGCGGCCATGCGGCTCCTTGTGTCGCTTGCGGACGAGCGTGCGAGGCGACCTTGCCCACGCGTCGTCCTCGGTTCTGCCTGCAGGATGATACCGCTGCTCAGACGGGCGCTACCACCGCCGGCCGCTCGGCAGGCCGGGCTCCTACACGCCCAGGAGCCGGTCCAGTTCGTAGAGGGTGGCGATGGGTTCGACGCTCGGCGCCGGGCAACCGCCGCCGTGACGATCGATGAGCACCGCCCGCATCCCTACCGCGGACGCGCCCACATCGTCCGCGTAGTAGTGGTCGCCCACGTGCGCGCATCGCGCGGGCGCAACGCCCAGCCGCTCGCACGCGAGCTCGAAGATCCGGGGGTCGGGCTTGTGCAGCCCGACGTCGGCCGAGGAGACGACGGCGTCGAACATCGGCCCGAGCCCCATGCCGTCGAGTATCGAGGCCAGGCGGCGGTCCCAGTTGGAGATGACACCGGTGCGCACTCCCGCCTCGCGCAGACGCGCGAACGTGGGCACGACGTCGTCCTACGCCCGCCACCGCTCCGGGTCGCCGAACTCCTCGTAGACGCGAGCGGGCGAGCGCGCGGCATCGTCTCGTGGATGCCGAGCGGCGGCACAGCAGCGAGTACATGCCGACCCACACCTCGGAGGCGCCGTCGTCGCTGGTCCAGAACGTGTCGTCCGCGCGGTACCGATCCTCGTAGTAGTCGTCCACCAGCGGCATGAGCTCGTCGATGGCGCTCAGGTCGATGCAAGTGACCCGCGGCGGCGAGGACCTCGGCAACGACGGTGCGGGACGCTGGGCCACGGGAAGAGCAGCGTGTTGCCGACGTCGAAGAAGACGGCGGCGAGCGAACCCACGGCGGCTACGACTCGTGCCAGAACACGACGTCGGCAGAGTGCGGCGGCGCGGCGGGCGTGCCGGCGGCGAACCCGAGCGCGATCAGGCTCACGACGAGGCGGTCTTGCGGAAGCTCGAGCGCTTTCGCGAGGTCGTCGCGGACCCAGTACGAGAAGGTCACGTTGCACGTGGCCAGGCCCGAACCGGTCGCCGCCAGAAGCAGGTTCTCCACCGCGCACCCCGCCGAGATCAGAGCATTGATGTTCTGGAGTTCGTCGGTCCCGCGGACCACGGACAGGGCGATGATCGACCGGCGCGCTGCCCATGTTGGACGCGAACCGGGTCGTGGCCTCGATGGAGCTCGCGTCCTTGCCCAGAACGCTCAGATACTCGTCCAGGTACACCGTGGTGTGAGTCATCACCTGATTGACGCGGTCGCGTGCGGCACCCACCGCGACGTCGAAACGCCAGGGCTGCGAGTTGCCCGCGGACGGAGCGAGGCGTGCGGCGTCCAGAACGCGTTCCACGAGCGCCGGGTCCACCGGCTCTCCGGTGAAGCTGCGATACGAATGGCGCTGCTTGATGGCTTCCATCACATCCATCGGTCTCTCCGTCCTTCGGGGCCGTGCCGGCTGCGCACGGCCGATATCGTAGGCGCTCTAGGTCTCTACGACGTTGAGCTCTTGCAGTACCCGCTCCACGACGACCTTCGCCGCGTCGGGCTTTCCCAAGGCGTGCGAGTTGTTCGCCATCTGCGCCAGGCGCCCTGGGTGGCGCGCGAGGAACGCGGCCTTGGCCACGACGTCCTCCTCGTCGCGAGCTAGGAATCCGGCACCGTGGTTGACGAGGAAGTCCCCATTGAACGTCTCTTGGCCCGGAACCGGATTATGCACGATAAGAGGAAGCCCCATGGCAAGGGCCTCGGAAACGGTCAGCCCCCCGGCCTTGCCGATGAGCACGTCGGACGCGGCCATGATCCGCGGCATCTCGCGCGTGAACCCGTACACGTGCAGGAGAGGCTGACGACGCTGGAGCGTCTGGAGCCGCCGCTTGAGCCGTTCGGCGCGCCCTGTGACGGCCACGACCTGAAGGTCGGACTGCACGAGCGCCTTGGCCACGTCGCGCAGGTCGCTCGTGGAACCGGCCGCCATGGTGAAGAGCACCGTGAAGCGCTCTTCCAGGCCCAGCTCGGCACGGCAAGCGGCCTTGTCGAGTTCCTCGGAGAAGCGCTCGCGGATGGGGATGCCCGACGCGATCACCTTGTCCGAGGACAGTCCCTGGCCCACGAGCGCGTCCTTGATGTCTTCGTCGGCCACGAACAGGAGGTCCGTGGCGGGGTGGAGCCACTGCCGGTGCACGCCGTAGTCAGTGATCACCATCGCTGAAATCGTGGGGCGCGTGCGGCGTAGCTCCGACACCACGCCCCCGGCCACCGGATACGTGGAGATGACGGCGTCGGGCTGGTACTTGTCGATGTACGCGGCGGCTTGAGAGAAGCCCGCCTGCGCGTAGTCCTTGACCGTGGGATTATCCGACATCCGGTTCGTGACCTCGAAGAACACCCCGTACAGCTCGGGAGCCATGTGGACCGAGCCGTCGTAGAACGTCTTGCCGAGGGAGTTGAGCGCAGGCGCGAACTCCTTGAAGAAGTCGACGATGCGCACCTCGACGGTTCGAGGGTGGTGCTGGCGTATGTAGCTCTCCATCGCCTCTGCCGCGGACTGGTGCCCACCGCCGAAGGAGGCGGAGAAGATGAGTATCTTGGCGTGATCCGTCACGTGTCGGTCCCGATCGACTTGACGAGCGTGACCATGGTACCGCCACCGACGCAGCGGGCGAACTTCACGCTATCCATGAGCGCGCGCATGAACATCACTCCTCGGCCGGACGCCGCGTAGACGTCGTCGGTCGCCTCCGGGACGCCGTCGTACCCGCAGCCCGAGTCCATCACCGTGATGGCCACGCGGTCGTTGAACGCCTGGACTTGGACCGCGATCTTGTCCTCGGCGCCGTGCGGGGAGCCGTGCCTGACCGCGTTGGCGAGCGCCTCGCCCACGGCCACCTTCACGTCGAACAAAGCGGACTCGTCGATGCCCAGCGGCTCGATGAGCTCGGTCACCCGCAGTCGGGTGGCGGCGAGCTGCTCCACGTCCGCCTCGGTGGTGATCATCTCGCACCATTCGGGCTCTTCGGTGGGCGTCGCCAGCTCGACGCCGGCGAGCGCCTCGGCAAGGGTCGGGCGCGCGGAGATGGTGGGTGCCACGCCGATGAGGCCCGAGAGTTCCAGGATGCGGGAGACGTCCGCGTTGGCGCCGCACAGGATCAGCTTGCCCGAGGTGGGCGCAAGACGGCGGTCGATCCACACGAGCAGGCCCAGCGCCGTACTGTCCGCGTACGTGACCGCCTCGAGGTCCAGCAAGACCTGGCTGCATCCGGCCCCCATCGCGGCCTCGAGCCGCTCGCGGATCTCCGGGACCACAGCAAGGTCGATCTCACCAGCCAGCGTCACGACGCAGGCGGCCGAGTCCGCCTCATGTTCCACGACGACGCTTCCCACGCTCACGCCCTTTCCATCGAGCTACGAGGACCTACGGATTGGTACCCGTTGCCACTGCCGACTCCCCCGAAGACGAGGGCTGCCCCGCGTCCGTGTGCGGCCCCGAAGCAGCGACGCACACCGCGAGGACCGCCACGTCGTCGCGCAGTTCGCCCGAGAACCCTTGGACCGCGCCGAGGATCCTCTGCGTCACCTCGTTGGGGCTCCCTCCCTGGGCGGCGACGGCCGCCAGACGCTCCTCGCCAAAGAGCTCGCCGTCGCGGCGCGCCTCCGTGACGCCGTCCGTGTACATGACGAGCAGGTCGCCCGCCTCAAGGGTGACCTCGGCCTCCTCGTACACGATACCTGGGATCGCGCCCAGCAGAGGACCCGTCGTCTTCAGCTTGCTCACTACCCCGTCCCGGATGAGCATCGCCGGAGGATGCCCGGCATTGGCGTACCGCAGCTTGAGCGTCTTGCGGTCGAGGATGCCGAGGAAGGCGGTGACGATATCGCTGGTGTCGCCCGCCTCGGCCACCATCCGGTTCAGCTCGGAAGCCATGGCCGCCGGCCGCATGCCCGCCGCGGCCATGCCGCGCAGGGAGTATCGGATCATCGAGGTTTTCGTCGCCGCGCGGACGCCTTGGCCGCACACGTCGGCGATTGACATCACCACGGTGTCGTCGGGCGCTGTGAACATGTCGTAGTAGTCGCCACCGATCTCGGCCTCTCCCCCGGCCGCCCGGTAGAGGCTGAACGCCTCCAGGCCGGGGACCTCGGGAAGGTTGTCGGGCAGGATGCTGGACTTGAGCACAGTGGCCACCGTGTGCTCGCGGCCGAACAGCTCGGCGGTGTCGGTGGCGAGAGCCGCTTGCGACGCGAACGTGGCGAGCAGGTCCATGTCCTCTTCCGAGAACGCGGCGGTCTCGTCCGAGAACACCGTGAGCACGCCCACCGCGCGGCCGCGCGCGATCAGCGGCACGGCCAGCACCGAGCGGAAGCCGTGCTCGCGCGCCAGCTCGATGAAGGGCGTGGACTGCGAGTCCAGCGAATCCAGCCGTAACGGCGCCTTGGACTGATACACGGCGCCGGGGATGTCGTCCGCGAGCCCGCACTTGAAGAACAGCAGGTCCTTGGTGTGGATCCCGCGCGCCATGGTCGTGTCGAGCACCCGGCGGCCGGGGTCGAAGCGCATAAGCGAAACGGCGTCCGCGGAGAATATCTTCTGGACCACGTCCAAGACGCGGTTGAGCACCGTCTTGACCTGCAACGAGGAGCTCACCGCCTGGGAGATCCTGAAGATCCGCTCCAGGCTCGTGGCGCGCGAACGCTCACGCGTGAGCAGGTACTGGTTCTCCAGTGCAAGCGAGACCTCGTTGCCCAGCGCGGCGGCGAGCGTGACCTGGCGGGACTGGAACTCCTCGGCTTGGCCCACCGCCTCCAGCGACATGACGCCGGCCCGTCCTCCCGCGGTCATGAGCGGGACGAGCATGAGCGAGGCCACGTGGTAGCGCTCGGCGTAGTGGGCCGTGGAAGCCTCGGCGCGGGCGTCGTCCACCACCACCGGCGACCGTGCCGAGGGATCCATCCCGGTCTTCACGGCGAACGCGTCGGCGATGCCCAGCAGCGCGCTCTCGCGCTCCGGGTCCGACGACGGCCGCAGGTCGATGGACCCGCGATCACGGAATCCGAACTGCACGGAGTGGACGCCCAGCAGGGAGCCGGCGATCCGAGCCACCTGGTCCAGGGCAGCGGTGGGGTCAAGGCTCGACACGAGCAGCTCGGCGACCGCGCGGAGGGCCTCGGCCTCCTGACGGGAGACATGCTCCTCGTGGAAGAGACGCGAGTTGCGCACCGCCACCGCCGCCTGGGCCGAGAACGTCTTGATGAGCTCGATGTCGGCTTCGGTGAAGTCGCGGCGCCCGGGGCTGACGACCACGACCACGCCCAGAGACTCCCGGCCGGCGACGAGGGGCATCGCTACCCCGGAACGCGCGGTCCCGATCCCGAACGCCGACAGCGCCGCGTCCGACTCCGCCGTGATCGCGTCGGCCACGAACGTCACCGGGCCGTCCGCCGTGAAAGCCCTGGCGATGACGCTGTCCGACCCTGCGTCCACCGAGAGCCGCTCCGCTTCGCGCCGCAGCCCGCTCGCGCGCGCCAGCGTGAGCCGGCGGCCGTCCTCGTCGGCGAGGAAGACCGCCACGCTCCCTGTGCGCAGCAGGTGCGCAGTCGCGGAGATGATGCCGTCGAGCACGTGGTCGGCCTCGGACGAGCTCGCTAGCAGCTGGGACACGTCCTGCAGCATGTTGATACGGCTGGCCATCGTGTTGAACGCGGTGGCCAGCGTCCCGATCTCATCCTCGCGCTCCACCACGAACGGACGCACGTACGCGCCGGCGCTGACGTCGCGGGCGCGCGCGTCGAACTCCCGTATCGGGTCGCCGATGCGGCGCGCGAACACGGTGGCCATGAGGGAGAACACGAGCGCCCCCAGGAAGATGGCCACCCCGGCTGGGATGAGCGCGCCGCCGGAGCGTTCCCACGCCAGGCTTTGTGGTTCCGCCACGACGATGCGCATGAACGGTTCGCTCCCCGCGGGCACGTTCGAGAACACGCCCTGCATGATCCCGAGCTGAGGCTGCGGCACCTGAAGCTCCCCGGCGGTCTGCCGCGTGGTGGGATGGAAGCTGCTCAAGTCCAGTCGCGGGCCCGACTTGCCCACGGCTACCTGGCGACCCGCCGAGTCCAAGATCACCGCCGCGCGCCCGTCCTGGTGCGACGACGTGGCGTTGACAAGATCGTTGAGGAATCCCGTGTCCAGACGTGCCAGCAACACGTAGCGCTGGCCCTTGACGCCGCGGACCCCGTGGATCATCCACGCGCGCTCCGGCGCACCCGCGGTGCCGGGCTGCCAGACGAACCGCGTGGGGTCCGAGGGTCCCACGACGGCGAAGAACGACGACTGCGACACGTTCGCCGGCACGATCACCGGCGGGACCTCGGACACGACCTTGCCGTGGGTGTCCGCGACGACGATCGCGTCGAAGAGCTCAGAGTTGCGCGCCTGCAGCTGCGTGGTCTGCCGCGTCACCGCATCCGGGTTGGCGGTGGTCACCGTCCCTGCCAGCGCGACCGCGTCCACGAGCCGGTCGATGGTGGTGAGCCGCTGCGTCACGGCGTCGTTCACGATCTGCCGATACGCGCTGAGCCGTGCCGAGGACTCCTGGCTGGCCATGCGACTGACGCCGAGCAGCGCCAACACGGCGGCTGCCAGGGCGAAGGCTGTGATGATAGCGAAGGTCAGGAAGGTGATCCTCGCAGCAAGGCTGCGAGGGCCGAACCGCGCGAGACCAGAGCGCGGTGTGGACAATGGCTGCCCTCCTAGACTCGGATGCTCGAGCCCATGCTACGGCACCCCGCGCCGGCGCGCCAACGCGACTCCGCAGGTCGGCCGAGCCGTTACCCCACCGAGAAGCCCGAGAAGAAGCCGCCGAGGTAGCCGGTCACGAGCCCGAACCAGCCGAAGGTCATCAGAACCCCCATGACCATGAGCAGACTGCCCGCGATGATGTTGACCACCCGCGAGTGACGGTTGAGCCAGCCCAAAGCACCCTTCAGCTTGCCGAACAGCAGTCCCACCGCCACGAACGGCAGGCCCAGACCCAGCGAGTACACGAGAAGCAGCAGGGCGCCTTGCGCCACCGCCGCCTGGGAAGCGGCAAGCAGCAGTATCGACGCGAGGATGGGTCCCACGCAGGGCGTCCACCCGAACGAGAACGCCATCCCCATCACGAAGGCAGCGCCCGACCCGAATCGGCGCGCCTTGGACAGGTCGAACCGCGCCTCGCCGTACAGCCACGGGACCTTGATCAAGCCGAGCATGAAGAAGCCCAGGGCGAAGATGAGGATCCCGGAGACCACCGTGAGCGGCTCACGGAACCCGCGCACGAAGGAGCCCAGAGCGCTCGCGGACGCGCCCAGCACCACGAACACGAGCGTGAACCCCGCCACGAAGAGCAAGGACGGCCACAAGACGTCGCCAAGGCGCCCTTCGCGATCGGGCGCCTCCCCCGGCGCGATGCCGGTGATGAAGGAGATGTAGGCCGGGATGAGCGGCAACACGCACGGAGACAAGAACGACGCGACCCCCGCGCCGAACGCCAGAGCAAACGAGCTGAGTCCGAGATCCACGTGCTACTCCTTGCTGACATCCAGGCCGAGGCCCTCATAGCGAGTCTCGGGCCAGTATACCCCATGGGGTATCCGAGCGCTCCTCCATCGAGCCGACGGTGGGCGAAGGCCGGCGCCCGGAACCATGTCAGAGCCCGAACTTCGCCATCCGCGCCTCGAGTGTCTTGGTGGTGAGCCCCAGGAGCTTGGCGGCCTTGGCCGCGTTGTTGCCGGTGCGGTTGAGCGCCTGTTTGATCAGGTCCAGCTCCACCTCCTCGATATCGCAACCCTCCTCGGGCAGGCAGAACGCGTCTTGGCTTCCGCCGCGCAGGTGCAGGCCCGCGCGGACCTCGGCAGGCAGATCGTCCGGGCCGATGGTGTCGCTCTTGGCGAGGATCACGACGCGCTCGATGGTGTTCTCGAGCTCGCGGATGTTGCCGGGCCACTGGTACTCGGCCAGGAGCTTCATCGCGTCCGGCGAGATCTGCTTGTCCCCCGCCCCGAAACGCTCCATGAAATGCGCGACGAGCGCCGGGATGTCCTGAGACCTCGCCCGCAAAGGCGGCAGCTTGATGGGCACGACGTTGAGCCGGTAGTAGAGGTCCTCGCGGAAGTTGCCCTCCTCGATGAGCCTCTGCAGGTCCTGGTTGGTGGCCGCGACGAGGCGCACGTCCACCTCGATGCTGCGCGTCCCGCCCAGGCGCTCGAACTGGCGCTCCTGGAGCACGCGCAAGAGCTTGACCTGCACGCCGGGTGTGATATCGCCGATCTCGTCCAGGAACAGCGTCCCGCCGTTGGCCATCTCGAAGCGGCCCGGCTTGGCCATGGTGGCGCCGGTGAACGCGCCCTTCTCATAGCCGAACAGCTCGCTCTCGAGCAGCGTCTCCGGCAGCGCGCCGGCCGAGATGGACACGAACGGCTTTCCGGCGCGAGGCGACAGGGAGTGCAGCGCCCGGGCGACAAGCTCCTTGCCGGTGCCCGACTCGCCGTACACGATCACGGTGGCGTTGGTGGGCGCCACCTGCTTGACCTGGTCCAAGACCTCCAGCATGCCGGGGTCGCTGGCCACGATCCCTTCCACGTCCATGGTCTGGTCGAGCTCTTCGCGCAGGCGCTGGACCTCGGCTGCAAGGTCGCCTATGCGCAGCGCCTTGTCGATGGCGAGCTTGAGCTCCTCGAGGTCGAAGGGCTTGGTGAGGTACTCGGTGGCGCCGGCCTTCATCGCCTCCACCGCGAGTGCGACGTTGCCGTGAGCGGTGAGCATGATGACGGGGAACAGGAGGTTCTTGCCGCGCACGCGGCGCAGCACCTCCATGCCGTCGGGCGCCGGCATCTTGTGGTCCAAGATCAGCAGGTCGGGCGGGCAGTCGTTGATGACTTCCAGTGCCGTCTTGCCGTCGGCCGCCTCGAGCACCTCGTAGCCGTCCGCCGTGAGCGCCTGTCCCAGCACCCAGCGCATGTTCTTCTCGTCGTCGGCGATGAGTACGCGCTTGTTCACATTCACTCTCCCAGAATGGTGGCGCCGCTGCTCGCGGCCTCGTGCGTGACTTCCGCGGTGCTGTCGGGACCGGGCTCGATCGCCGGCAGGAAGATCGTGAACGTGGTGCCCTTCCCGTGCTCGCTCTCGACCTCGATGTGCCCGTCGTGCTCGTCCACGATCCTATGGACGATGGTCAGGCCCAGCCCCGTGCCCTCGTCCCGCGTGGAGAAGAACGGGTCGAAGACCCGCGCCAGCTGCTCGGCCGGGATGCCGGGGCCGTCGTCTTGCAGGCGCACGTGCACGAACCCGTCGGCGGCGCCTGTGGACACCGTGATCGAGCCTCCCGAGCTCGCCTCCATCGCCTGTACGGCGTTGGTGATCAGGTTCACGAACACCTGCTTGAGCTGGTTGGGGTCCGCGAGGACCTCGGGCAGGTCACGCGAGAAGCGCTCCACGATCTCCACGTCCGAGCGGCTCGCGAAGCGCCTCGTGAACAGCACGACCTCGTCCAAGACGTCCTCGACGTCCACGCGCAGGAACGTGGGACTCGAAGGCCGCCCGAAGTCCAGGAGCGCCTTTATGACCTTGTCCAGGCGGTCGATCTCCTGCTTGATGATAGACCCGGCCTCGCGGACCTTGGCGGGATCGCTGCGCGGGTCCTCCACCAGCTGCATCGACGCCCGGATGATGCCCAGCGGATTGCGCACCTCGTGCGCCACACCCGCGGTGAGCTCGCCCATCGCCGCCAGGCGGTCGGCTCGGATGAGCTGCTGCGTCAGCGCCTTGATCTCGGACACGTCCTCCAGTGTGACCACGGCGCCCAGGATGTTGCCGTCGACGTCCCGCATCCGCGACGTGGACGCTTGGACGTGGACGATCTTGCCGGCCTTGGTGGTGACGGTGAGCTCACGCACGCTGCGGGGCAACCGCCCCGAGAGGACCTTTCGCACGTCCACCGAAAGGCCGCCGTCGTCGGCCAGCAGCGACGCGATGGTGCGCGGCACCATCTCCTGCTCCGACATACCCAGCATCCGCTCGGCGGCCGGGTTGGCCGTGCCCACCGAGCCTTCGGGGCCCACGGTCACCACACCGGACGTGATGGAGCGCAGGATCGATTCCGTGTACTCCTGGATGTTGATGAGCTGCACGGCGCGCTCCTCGAGCTTGCCGTAGGCTTCCTCGAGCTTGCTGGAGACCTCACGGAGCTGAGCGGTGCGAACCGCCTCCAGGTCACGCAGCCAGCCGAACAGGCCGCCCACGGCGATGTACACGAGGATCTCGTAGAGGTTGTTGATGTTGCTGCCCAGCAGCCCGCCGAGGTTGGCCTCGGCCTCGAGACCGAAGAGCACGCTCGCCGCCAGCGAGGTGGCGAGACCGCCGCGGACGCCGAACACGAACGCGGCATACAGGATGGGCAGGTAGTAGAGCCGCGCGTAGAGGAGCTGCGGCCCGACGAGTGACGGGTCGGTGAGCAGCTGGAGCAGCGCGATGACGAGCAGCATCGCCGCGATGATGAGGACATCGCGGGCCGTCTGCGGGTTGCCCTGCCAGCCGCGCTTCTCGTCGCTGTCGCCCGAGGGGCCGGTCATCGGGTCATCTCCGTTTGCGCACCCAGGAGGGCTCGATATGGAGCTCCTCGCGGTACTTGGCCACCGTACGGCGCGCCACGTTCACGCCCTCCTCGGCGAGCAGGTGCGCCAGCTTCTGGTCCGAGAGGGGGTGCTCGGGGTCCTCGCCCAGAAGGAGGTCCTTGAGTCGGCTCTTCACGGTCGTGGCCGCGATGTCCACGCCCGTGGACGTCCGGTAGCCGCCCGAGAAGAAGTGCTTGAGCTCGAACAGGCCGTACGGCGTGGCCATGTACTTGCCGGTCACGCCGCGGCTCACGGTGGACAGGTGCACGCCCAGCTCCACGGCCACGTCTTCCAATCGCAGGGGCACGAGTGGGCCTTTGCCGTCGATGAAGAACTCGTGCTGGACCTCGAGGATGATGCCCGCGATGCGGCCGACCGTGTCCTTGCGGCGCTCCACGTTGCGGATGAAGCTCTCCGCCGAGCGGATCTTGTCCTTGAGGTAGCGCCTGGTCTCGTCGTCGGCCTGCGAGCCGCTGCGCAGCAGGCCGCGATAGGAGGGGACCACGCGAAGCGTGGGGATCGCCTCGTTGTTGGACATGATCAGCCACTCCTCGTCGAAGCGGCGCAGCGTCACGTCCGGCACGATGTAGCCCGGCGAGGGCCCGGGCGAGTACGCGCCCGCCGGGCGCGGGTTGAGCGTCTTCAGGATGGCCACCACGCGGCGCACCTCGTCCTCGTCAACGTGCAGTGCGCGGGCGATCTTGCGGTAGTGGTTGGCCGCGACGTCGGGCAGGTGCTCGTCGATGATCCTGTCCAGCAACGGCTCGTGGAGCTCCAGGCAGTCGATCTGGATCTTGAGCGCCTCGGCAAGGTCACGGGCGCCGACGCCGGGAGGGTCGAGCTGCTGGACGGTCTTGATCGCGGTCTCCGCCACGGCCTTGCTCACCCCCGCCACGGCTGCGATCTCCGCGGCGGGTGCGACGAGCAGGCCGTCGCTGTCCAGCGAACCGATGACCACCCGCGCGGCGTGCTCCACCTCGTCGTCGATGTCCAGGAGCGCGAGCTGCTCGAGCAGGTACTCGTGGAACGACTTGATGGAGCCTACGAACTCTTCGGTGTTGACGGCCTCCTCGTTGGGGTCGCGCGGCACGATGGGCTCGCGGTCTTCGAGGTCCTGGTACTGGTCGAGCCAGTCGTCCCAGGCGCGCTCCTCCTCGGTGCCTTCGTCGACACGCTCCTCCTCGGCCTCGTCCTCGGGGGCCTCGTCGAGGCTGTCGAGCTCGAGCACGGGGTTGTCCAGCAGCTCCTGCTCGATGACGGCCTGAAGCTCGGCAACGGGCATGGCAAGGATGTTGAGGCCCTGGTACACCTGGGGCGACAACGTGACCTTCTGTTTGAGATCGGGGCGTTGAACGAGATCCACACGTGCCTCCTGCGCCGCCGGCGCGCCGCGAAGGGGCGTCCGGCGAAGCAATTCGCGTACCATCTAGGATACGGTATTCCCCGCCGCCGCCCAAACCCGACACGCCCTAGCCGGCGGGTGGAAGAACGTCCTGGGCCTGCTCTTCGAGTACGACGGGCTCCCCTGATGCCTCGGCGCGGCGGGCCCTGCGGTCGTCGATGAGGCCGGGAAGCTGGACGGTCACGATGGCCGCGAGCACCAGCAACCCTCCGATGAGCTGCACGGCGCCCAGGCTCTCGCCCAGGAGGGCGAACGCGAGTACGCCCGCGACCGCCGGCTCGAGCGTCGCGGTGACGCTGGCCTTGGTGGCGTCGATGTAGTGGAGAGCCTTGAGGAACGCGGCGAACGGCAGGACGGTGCTGAACACCGCCACGTATCCCACAGCCAGCAGACCCGTGGGCGTGGCCATCACCCCGATGATCCTGCCCGGACCACCCATCACGGCCATCCAGAACACGGACGCCGCCCCCAGACCGTAGACGAGCAGCGTCCACGGCGAGAACCGCGGGCTCGCGTACTTGCCCATGACCGTGTACACGGTGAAGAAGACCGCCGAGGCGAGACCCCACGCCAGGCCCTCGGGGGTGACCGTCAGACCGGCGCCTCCCACGGCGCCCACCATGAGCGCGGTCCCCGCGACGGAAAGCGCCACGCCGGCGGGCAGGGCCCAGGTGAAGCGTTCGCCGAGGAACGCCACGGACACGAGCAGGACCAGGATCGGAGCAAGGTACTCGAGGAGGATCGCGGTCGCCACGTCGGTGAGCGAGATCGTCTTGAAGTACGAGAAGTGCACGGCCGCCAGGCCGAGGACACCGAACGCGATCAGGAACGGCAGGTTGCGCGGACTCGTGCGCAGCGGGGCACGCCTGAACATCACCAGATAGAGCAGCGTCACGAGGAAGGCCGTGACGGCTCTTGCGCCCGACAACACCAAGGGATCGACCTGGAACGACAGCGCGGTGAACATCCACTTCGCCGTCACGGCGCCCGTGGCCCACAGGCACGCCGCCGCCGCGGCCAGGCCGTAGCCGATCAGGCGCTGTCGCCGGGTGGAGGTGCTCACTGAAGCGGTCGTCCGAGTCGCGTGGCGTGGGGTCCCAAAGCGCTCCTTGCGGGCCGGGCACGGCATGAGGGGACGCGTCCACGATACCGCAGCACCTGCCGAGGGGCCGCCCGGTTGTTGCCCGCACGAAACCCCTCGGGGTATAGTCGGGGACGGACGGCGCTCTACCACGGAGGGACGATGCCCACCCTACAAGACGCCTCGGCAACGGCCGACCGCCGACGCATCCTCAACCGGCTGCGCAGACTGGGCGGTCAGGTCAGAGGACTCTCCACGATGGTCGCCGACGAGAAGTCGTGCGACGAGGTGCTCACCCAGGTCATGGCGGCGAAGTCGGCGCTCGACCGCGTCGCCATCCACGCGATCGCCTACACGGTGAAGTGCGGCGGCCCTACGGACACGAGCGAAGAGGTCGTGGACGAGTCGCTGCGGCTCTTCCTCGCCTACGCCAGGCCGGCGCAGGTCTCCCACCCCGAGATGCCCGCGGCGGCGGCCGGCGTCGAGCGCAGGCAGACGACCCAGCTGCTCTCGGACCTCTCGGCCCGGATCTCGACACTCGAGGACCTCGTCGAATCCGACGCGGTGTGCGACGACGTCCTGGGCGTGGTCATCGAGGCTCGCGACCTGCTGGACCAGGTGGGCCTCAACGTGGTCGCTCATTCGATGCGCTCATGCCTGGCGCCGAGGCCCGACGCCGCCCGCGACGAAGTGGTGGACGAAGCCCTCGCCGTCTTCCTCCGCTACATCGGCACGGCCCGGTAGCGCGCGGCCGCCCCGAGAGCGATCCGCGGCACACGGCCGCTGCCGTCATCCCCGACTCGGCAAGATGCCCCCGGTCATGCGACCGGGGGCATCTTGGCCTTCAAGCTCCGCGTGTCCGCACGCCTCCCGGGCGCGCCTTAGCGCTAGCCTCAACCGAAGGGCGACGCGGAAGGCCCGCACCTGGAGACGGTGCGGGACTCGGCG
The DNA here is from genome assembly GCA_963768865.1 of uncultured Coriobacteriia bacterium. Lineage (GTDB taxonomy): Bacteria > Actinomycetota > Coriobacteriia > Anaerosomatales > CAVYJL01 > CAVYJL01. The sequence continues at coordinate 37,383 of CAVYJL010000004.1, forward strand.
CGTCCCGACCTCGGCAGGACGGCCACGCCGCCACCGAAGCCCTTGCGCACCGATCGCGAGCCGCACGCCTCGCAGACGAGATCCTCATCACGAAGCATGCGCTGACGGAAGATCTCGAACGTGAGGCCGCACTCTTCACACGTGAGGTCGTACGTGGGCACGGCCTAGCTCATCCCGAACTCGCGGGCCATGTCGTCGGCGCTGCGCGCGCCTACGACCTGCACGGCTACGTCGCCCTTGTCGAACTTGATGATCGTCGGGATGCTCATGATCCCGTACTTCATGGCGATCTCGCGGTCTTCGTCCACGTTGATCTTCACGAAGCGAGCAGCTTCGCCGACCTTGGCGGCGAGCTTGTCCATCTCGGGCGCGACCATCCGGCAGGGTCCGCACCAGGGTGCCCAGAAATCGACGACGACCGGCACGGGGGCGTCGAGCACTTCGCTCTTGAACGTGTCTTCGCCGGTGATCTCTTTGACGAACTCGCTCATGGATCCTCCTTGTTAGCTTGGGGGCGATTATACCCCACCGGGTATTCTTGTCCACAACCCCTGCGAGTCTCACGCCCGCCTGTGCCGTATCATCAACTAACGGACACCGGCGGACACGAGGGGGTCACCATGGGGCTGTGGGCTTGGCCTGTGCTCCTCGTGAGCTCCTTGGCCGCTGGTCTCGCCCTCGTCCTCCTCCTCATCGTTCCCCGGCGTTGGGATTTCGTCACCCTGCTCGGCCTCGCATTGCTGCTGGTCGTGGGCTTCCAGGGCCTGCTGTCCATCCTGGCGAGCTCCGGCCGCGGAGACGTGGCCGTCGTGGCCACGGCACTCGCCATCGGCATGGCGATGGGCGGCTACGCCCTCGGCGCGGCGATCCTGGCCAGGATGCGCTTCACCCCCGAGTTGCCCGAGGTCTTCGCGCCGGATCGATCCGGGCCCGGCGCCGGCGCCTCGGCAGTCGTCGTGCTCGCGCCGGTCGAGCCCGCGGAGTACCGCTTCTGGTCGGTGGCCGAGCAGTTCTCCGACCTTGCCGACAGCGGCGCCGCGCTGCCCCCCGACCCCTCGCTCCCCCTGTTCTATGCGGCGCGACGCGACAGCTACCGGTCGCTGGGAAGCTCCGACGCGCCCGGGGCGGCCCGACGCATCGCCCGGCGCCTCGAGCGCCGCCTCGCCGACGGGGGGCTGCGCGACATCCCGGTGGGCGTGGCGCTCACCGGCTCCGCCCCTAGGCTGGCCGATGTGGTCGCGGACCTGGCGCGGGCCGGCGTGCGCAAGGTGGTGGTCACGATCTTGGGCGTGGGGGCCACTTACCAGACCGACAAAGCGCTCTCCGAACTGGACACCTTGCGGTTGGGCGCGGCCGGCGTGACCGTCACAGAGGCGGACGCCCGCTGGTCCTCGTGCGGGATCCCCGACCTCATCACCGACCGGGTGCTCCGAGTCACGCACGTCCCGCGGCCGGCAGCCGGCGTGGTCCTCCTTGCCGAGGGCCTGCCCGAAACGTGGGACCGAGTGCAGCCTCAAGCCGCGCACGAAGAGGTGTTCCTCATCCAGCGCATCCGCGCCCTGCTCGTGGAGTCGGGGTACGACGCGTCGCGCATCGTGGACGCGTCACTCGAGTGGCGAGAGCCGAGATCCGGCGGACGCCGCCGCCGCCCTGTTCGAGGCCGGGTGCCCTCAGGTGATCGTGGTCCCGGCCACGCTCCCGGTGGACGGGATCGCGACACTCGTGGACCTCAAGCACGTCGCGCGCAGGGTGGGCCGCTCCCGCGCGAACGAACTGACGCTCCTGCCGGCCTGGGGCGACGACCCGGTCGTGGCCGAGGCGCTCCTGGACGCGGTCAAGCCGCAGGTGGAGGCGGAGTAGGCCGCGCGGCGGACCGCTATGGCCTGCAGCGCTCCCAGTTCCACGCCTGCAGGCGCCGGATGCTGCGCCAGCGGGTCATGTAGCGCACGGCGATCGCTATCTGGCTCCCCGTGGCCGCCGCCCGGGTAGTGGCGTCGCCGATCGCGGCGCGCAGGTCGGCCGCGGTCCTCCCCGGGAACAGCGTGTAGCCCGTCCCTATGGCCTTGAGGATGTGAGCGTCGGAACCGCCCAGCGCGGCGACCCCCGCCCCCTCGTCGAACACCCGTGCGGCGATCCTATTGGCCCACACGAGGTACGGAGACGAGTTGTACGTCTCCACGGCGTGGTAGTCCAGCTCCTCATGCGCGTCGCCCACGGACTCCAAGCCGAACGGCCCGAACGCCTTGTTCGCGAACGGATGCGGGATCACGGCGACCCCGTCCTGCTCGGCGATGCGGCTCAGGGTCTCCTGGGCGGTGAGCCCGGGCGGCACGTCCCTCTCCAGGAACAGGCCGATGATGTGGCCAGCCGTGGAGGAGATCTTCCTCCCCCACCACGACTTCGAAGTCGTAGAGCCGCTCGAGGGACTTGGCGAACAGAGCGCCCTCGATCGTGTTGTGGTCGGTGATGGCGATCACCGAGAGATCCGTGTGCTCCGCCACGTGGTCGAGGATCTCCGGCACCGACGGAAGGCCGTCGCTGTGCTCGGAGTGTATGTGCAGGTCGGCCTTGCCAAAGCTCTCCGCGGTCACGCGGTCTCCGATCGATCCAGCGTCCTCTAACCCCGCCTCTTGTTCACGTATACCTTGGAACGCGGGCCGAAACGGACGTACTGCATGACGCGGGCGTGGACGTCCTCAGGCAACCCGCGCTGCTCGACGGCCTTGGCCAACTTCACCGAGGCGAGGCTGGAGAACTCATCCCACAGCCCGGCGTCGCGCACGACCTCTTCAAGCGACCGGCGTACCGGGTCGTCCCAGGCGGGCAAGGAGCACGAGGAAGCCGAGCGCCAGATCTTGGCCGTGTGCGTGGTGCCCAAGACGCGGTCGTAACCGTGCTCGTCCGCCCATGACATGATGCGCGCCCGCAGGTCGTCGCGCTCGGCGTCGAGCGCCGCCACCTGGGCGTCGAGCTCGACGAGCCGGTCCACGAGGGTGACGCCGTCGAGCGCCTCAGGCTGCTGCACGCCGGCCAGGTCGCGCTCGTGGGCCCAGGCCGGGCACAGGCCCTTGTACTCGCACCACCCGCACAGCTCCGAGGTGCGGGTCGGGAACTCCGAGCACGTCTCTACCGCCTGCATAGCCTCGATGGCCGACTCGCGTATCTCCTGCAACCGCGTGGCGCCGCGCTGCGATCGGACCTCGGCGTCGAGGGCGAGGAAGTGCCACACCAGGGTCACCTCTCGCACGTCGGCGTACATGCGCCTGATCGCCATCTCGTACAGCGACAGCTGAAGATCGGTATCGGCCCGCTCTTGCGTGAGCAGGCTGCGCCCCGTCTTGTAGTCGTGGATCTCGTAGGCGCCGTCGGCGATGCGGACGAGCCGGTCCACATACCCGACGAGCCCGAAGAGGCCCCGTTCGTCCAGGTCCGCGGATACCCGCAGCTCCAGGCCGATGGTCACTCCGTCGTCGTAGGGCGCGTGCCGGTGCGCGTAGCGGCGCAGCATCTCGCGGCCGGACTCGCGGTAGTCCTCCGGCGCGTACTCCTCGCGGACCACCGCTACGTTGTCGGTCCACTCGCGGTCCCAGGCCGCGTCGAACCAAGCCACGAGCTCGTCTTCCGAGGGGCTGCGGCGCAGCTGGACGTCACGATAGAGACGCTCCAGCGCCTCGTGGACCCGGCTTCCCAGGAACGCCTCCACCGTCGTGGGTCGCTCGACCTCCGGCTTGATGCGGTACCGGAACTCGAACTTCTTCGGACACTGCTCGAAGGTGGATATCTCAGAATACGAATGGCAGCCCATGGTGCACGCACTCCCCGCTGGCTCGATGTTCTCCGGCGAGGGTAACTCGCCGGTCTGACATGGACTGCGCTAGGCGCCGGCCGGGCCCAGGAGCCGAGCCGGCGAACGCCCTCGGCAAGACGGTCGATGTCGGTGGCGTAGCTGAAGCGCAGGAAGCCCTCGCCACCTGGACCGAAGTCCACGCCCGGCGCGCAGGCGACGTGCGCCTCCTCGAGGAGCCGCCGCGACAGATCGAGCGAGTCCTCGCCCCATGGGCGGGCGTCGGCGAAGACGTAGAAGGCGCCGCACGGTTCCACCGCGATACCCAGACCCAGATCGCGCAGCGCGGGCACGAGGTAGCGCCTGCGCTCGTCGTACAGCGCGCGCATGCGCGCGACGTCGGGCTGAGCAGCCGTGAGCGCGACGACCCCCGCCTGCTGCACGAACGCGTTGGCGGCCAGGAAGAAGTTCTGCTGGATCTTCTCGGCGGGGCGGACGAACTCGCGCGGCGCGATGAGGTAGCCCAGGCGCCAGCCGGTCATCGCGTACGTTTTCGAGAACCCGTTGAGCACGAAGGCGCGGTCCGTGTACTGCAGGATGGTCCGGTCGGGACCAGAGAAGTCGAGCCCGTGGTAGATCTCGTCGCTCGCGATGTACACCCCGGTGTCCTCGGCAAGCTTGGCGAGGGCGGCCAGGTCCTCATCGCCCAGCACGGCGCCGGTGGGGTTCCCGGGTGAGTTGATCATGACGGCCTTCGTGCGCGGACCGATCGCGGCGCGCACCTCGTCGATGTCGTACCTGAACGCGTTCTCGGCCCGGACGGGCACGGGGACGGGGACGCCGCCCAGGAACGCCACGTAGTTGGGATACGCCGGATAGCACGGGTCCGGCATGATGACCTCGTCGCCCGGGTCCAGCAGCGCGCCGAAGAGCAGCAGCATCGCGGGCGAGGTGCCCTGCGTGGCCACGATGTCGTCGCAATGCACGCTCACGCCGTACGTCTCGCGGAAGTGCGTGCTGATGGCGTCGCGCAGGTCAGGTAGGCCCGCGCTCTGGGTGTAGTGGGTGCTTCCCGACTCCATCGCGGCCTCGGCGGCGCGCGTGATCACCTCGGGCGTGGGGAAGTCCGGGTCCCCGATCTCCATGTGCACGACATCGACCCCGCCGGCCTCGAGCTCCTTGGCCCGGGCCACGATATCCATGACCACGAACGGACGTATGGCCTGCGCTCGTCGTGAGACGGGACTCATGCGCGCTCCTTCTCGGGAGGTCGGCTTCGGGGGTTCCTCACGCAGTCTAGCCGAGGCCGCCCGCGGCGCCGAGCCGCATCGCCGGCCCGAGGCAGCCCCGAGGCACCCACGAGAGGGTCGAGGCCCCTCAGACGGGCTTGAGGACGAGCACCGCCGTGTCGTCGCGCAGCCGGCCGCCGCTGAACTCGCGGATCTCCGTCTGCAGCAGATCGGCTATGTCGCGCGGGTCGGCCCCCGCGAGCGCCTCGAGGAACGCGATCAGCCGCTCCTCGCCGTAGAAGACCCCGGACGCGCTTCTGGCCTCGGTCAAGCCGTCCGTGAACATCACGAGCGACTCGCCGTGCTCGATCGGTGTCACGACGGTGTCGAAGTCCAGGTCCAGGAACGCGCCCAAAACGGGGCCCGACACCTCCAGACGCCGTACCCCGCGCGGGCCCACCAGGGCAGGCGCGGGATGACCGGCGGTGCAGTACGTGATCGTTGACCGCTCCAGGTCCAGGATGCCGAACACGGCGCTGACGAAGGTGTCGGACGTTGTGAAGCGGTCGACGATCTCGTTCGTCTTGGCCATCACGACGCTGGGCTCGTCGCCGCCGATCGCATGAGCGCGCATGGTGTTCTTGACCAGGGCCGTGATCGCCGCGGCCTCCACTCCCTTGCCCGAGACGTCGCCGATGGCGAAGGCGACCGAACCGGGCGCCATAGCGAACACGTCGTAGAAGTCGCCGCCCACGAGGGTCTCCAGCGTGGCCGATCCGTAAAAGCTGACTCGATCTCCACGCCGCTGACATCGGTGGAGATCGAGAGCAGGGCATGCTGCAGCGTCTCGGCGATGTTGTGCTCACGCTCGTAGAACCGTGCGTTCTCCAGGGTGAGAGCGCAGCGGTCCGCCGCGATCTCCAGCAACGGAGGCAGCCACTCGGGCGGGTCTTGGGGCATCGCCCAATCCACGTGCAGCACGCCTATGGAGCGGCCCGCCACGTGCATCGGGACGCCGAGCGTAGCCGAGGCGCCGCCCGCCCACGTGGGCGGGATGGGCATCTCGCCGTCGACCCTGTCCTCGCTCACGAAGGTGGGCCGGTTCTCCACCGCCACAGCCATCGCGAAGCTGGTCGCGCCGGCGATGTCGCCGGGCGCTCCGGCGCCCACGCCCACGGACCACCTGGTCGTGAGCCAGCCGTCCACGAGCGTGATCACGGTAGCCCCGTCCGCGCCCAGGATGCCGAGCAACCGGTCGAGCATCGCCTCGAGCAGCTGCTGCGACGACATCCCCGCCAGCGGGAAGTCCATGAGGCGCGCCAGAGCGGACAGCCGTTCGTTGGCCTCCCATAGGTCGGCTACCGCCACATCGCGCTCGGACTCGGCAAGGCGGCGTCTGCGACGCTCGGCGGCGTCCGCAAGCTCGCGCTCCACGACCGACGGGAGACGCTGCATGTCGTCCTTGAGCACGAAGTCCTTGGCGCCCGCCTTCATGCCCTCCAGCGCGGTTGGAACGTCGATGACGCCCGACACGAGCACCATTGGCACATCCACGCCGCGCGCCGAGATCATCCGCAGCGCTTCCAGGCCGCTGAATCCCGGCAGGCTGTAGTCGGCGAGCACGAGATCCCAGTCGTTGAGCTCGATGGCCGACTCCAGGTCCTCGGCCGTGTCCACCCGTGCCGAGGTCACCTCGAAACCGGCGCGCGCGAGCTGCCGGACGATCAGCTCGGCGTCGTCGGGATTGTCTTCGACGAGGAGGACCTTGAGGGGCTCGGCCAATTCAGTCTCGCTTGGGCTTGGGAGGCATCTCGTTGAGCACCAGCCAGTAGAGCCCGAGCTGCTGGACGGAGTCCACGAACTGGTCGAAGTCCACGGGCTTTCGGATGTAGCTGTTGGCGCCCATGTTGTAGCCCTCTACGAGGTCGCGTTCCTCGCCACTCGACGTGAGGATCACGACGGGGAGGAGATGCGTGCGCTCGTCCTCGCGGATACGTTTGAGGACGTCGAGGCCGTCGACCTTGGGGAGCTTGAGGTCCAAGAGGACGAGGCAGGGCGTGTCGGCCGGATCGCGCCCCTCGTACTCGCCGGTGCCGAACAGGTAGTCGATGGCCTTGGCCCCGTCCTCCATCACCACTACCTCGTTGGCGATGTTGTTCTTGGCCAGCGCACGCTTCGCGAGCGTGACGTCGTCGACGTTGTCCTCCACGAGGAGGATGGTCTCGCACGGACCGACTGGATTCACCATGGTTCCTTCCTGCCTTGCGACCGACCGCGCGCAGCGCGCCCGGCTCCGCCTACGAAACGGTGAAGAAGAACGTCGCGCCCTTCTCCGGCTCGCCCTCGGCCCAGATGCGGCCGCCGTGCCGGCGGATGATCCTTGCCGTCGTAGCCAGCCCGATACCTATTCCCGGGAACTCCGATTGGCCGTGCACGCGCTGGAACGCCCCGAACAGCTTGCCCGCGTACGCCATGTCGAACCCGGCGCCGTCGTCCCTGACGAAGTACACGGTCTCCGACGGGGACCGCGTGGCTCCGAACTCTATCCGCGCCGAGGCGTGCTTGGACGTGAACTTCCACGCGTTGCTCAGGAGGTTGTCCAGTACGATCCGCAGGAGATCGGGGTCGGCCTGCGCCGTGACGTCGGGCTCGATGACGAAGGTCACGTCTCGTTCCGGGGCGGATTCGCGCGAACGCTCGCCTATCTCCTGAGCGATGCCGCTGAGGTCGACCTCGCCCACCGCCATCTCCTGGCGTGACAGCCGCGAGAGCCGCAGGAGGCTGTCGATGAGGTCGCCCATGCGGTTGGCGTTCTCCCGGACACGCTTCAGGTCGTTGCGCCCCTGCTCGTCGAGCACATCCGAGTAGTCCTCGAGCAGGACGTTGGAGAAGCCGTCTATCGCCCGCAGGGGCGACCGAAGGTCGTGTGAGACGGAGTAGCTGAACGCCTCGAGCTCCTTGTTGGCCTCTTCGAGCTCCGCCGTGCGCCGGCGCACGCGGCGCTCGAGGTCCTCGTTGAGGGCGTCGACCTCGTTGCGCGCCGCCTCGAGGTCGGCCACCTGGTGCTGGATGGACGCGGCCATGTCGTTGAACTCCCTGCCCAAAGCGCCGATCTCATCGGATCGCTCGCCGAAGTCCACCCTGGCCGCCAAGTCTCCTTCGGTGACGCGCTCGGCCGCCTCGGCGAGCTGGTGGGCCGGACGGTAGATCGAATATGTCCCCACGATCGCGGCTATGAGCAGTGCGGCCGTCGTGGCGAGCACGAAGCCGCCAAGCGCGAGGAGGAACGTCCGAGTCTCGCCGGCCGACAGAGCCTCGGGCGAGTAGCCCACGACGACCGAGAGTGGCTCGCCGGAGGTCTGCCCGACGGGTGTGTAGAAGTACTGCCTGAACGCCCCATCGGGCCCCGTGAGACTCGCGGAGCCCTGCCCTCCTCCCAGCACCAGCCGCGAGAGCGCCGTGCTGGATAGCGGACGCCCCACCACCTTCTTGCCGGCGGGATTCTGAGCCACTACGGTTCCGCTCGCGTCGACCAGGGTCTCCACGGAGTCACCCGTAGCCGGCGACAGCCGCTGCGCAAGGGTGGCAGGGTCGAAGGCGATGTAGTCGACCGCGACCAGCTTGCCCGCGATGGTATAGGCCGGCAGCGCCACGATCACCGCGGCCTTGCCGGTGATCGGGTCCCTCGTGTAGCCGGAGACGACGAGGTCCCTGGAAGCGACCGCCTCTTTGAAGAACGCGGTGTCCGCGATGTTGAGCGGCGCCGAGGTACGTGGAACCGAGGCCTGGATAGTCCCGCTGCCGTCGGCGGCGCCGAGCACAGCGTACTCCGGGTGCGCCTTCAGAAGGCGCTCGGTGTTGCCCTGAGCCAGATCCCACTGGTGCCGCTGGATCGCGTAGGTGATGCCGAACGTCACCAGGGTCGCCCGGCTCTGGGACACGAGGTCTTGGATCGCGGCCGCGTCGGCGGCCACTCCCCGGGCCGCCTCGGCACGAGTGCCCGCCTGGGCCGCGCGGTTCTCGATCGTCGCGTACCCGATCAGGAGGAGGAAGAGCGGGACGACCGCGATGAGGACGACAGCCAGCAGCCGCGCGCGCAGACCTGTGATCTTGAATCCGGAGAGAAGTTCGCGCAGCATCTGGCCACCCGCGTCGGAGCTGAGTGTCTGGATTATCCTCCATGTGCCAAGGCTCCGGCGACATCGGCCACGTCAGGGCCCGGGACGAGCGTCGAGGCGGGCGCGCTCTCGCCCGCCCGCCTCGATCGCGCGCTCGCGGTCCTCAGGACCGCCGAGCGAAGACCTACTTCAGCGAGTTCAGATAGAGCCAGAGCGCCGCGGTGTCTTCCGGGCTGGCCGAGAAGCGCGGCATCTTGGACTCGAGCGGCTTGCCCGCGTCGTCGATGCCCGTCGTCACGGCGTGGGCGAACTTGGCCTGGTCGAAGTCCGGCTTCAACTTGCTGCCGCGGATGTCGGGACCAGGCAGCTTGCCGCCGCCCTTGGCGTCGGCCCCGTGGCAGTTCTTGCAGGCGTTGACCTTCACGGCGGGCATGCCCAACTTCGTGGGGATCGTGCCGCTGTTGTCCGCGCCCGTCTCGAAGATCATCTTGCCCAGGGCCAGGCCGGTCACCGCCGGCGTCGCCGGCGTGGAGGGCGCGGGCTTGGGGGTCGATGGGGTCGTGGACGTGGAGCTCGGGGGCGCGGTGCTCGAGCAGCCGGCCGCCAGCGTCGCGACCACCGCGACCAAGACGATGATCGCGATAAGGATCGCGACCCGGGTTCCTTGTCTCATCACAGGCACCTCCATGTAGCCAGTCGCGCGGCGGGTCGCCGGCGATCCGAGCGGGGACTTGCGAGGTAGGTACCCCACTTCCGGCACCTTCGGCACCTCGCTCCGCCTCGGCCGTCGGCGAGGCGTCTGGTCGTCCTTGTGCGACCAACGTGCCAATCACAGTGACGAACGGCGCCGTTACCTGACCGACAGCCGACACGTGTTCGCGGACCTCGCCACGAACGGACGGTCGAGACCGCGTGCCGACGAGGACATGCCCGAAGACGCACAGCGGCCCTCCCCCTTCCGGGTTCGGGCCGCTGATCATGTCTGGTGTCCGAGGGGGGAGTTGAACCCCCACGAGGTTGCCCTCACTAGGCCCTCAACCTAGCGCGTCTGCCATTCCGCCACTCGGACGAGTGTCGCCGCCTTACGGCGCGAGACGGGAGTATAGCAAACCCCCGTCGGGGCGTACCAGGGCTTGCGCGAACCCTGGTGCGTGCGCCGGCCCGCAGCCGTGCAACCGGCTCCTAGATCTCGCCCAGGACCTCCTCGGCCACGGCCTGATCCACCACCGTGGTCTCGGCCTTCTCGATAGGGATCGGGAACGGCGCGGCGAAGTGACACGCCGCCCGGTGGCCGGGGCGGACCTCGCGCAGCTCCGGCTCGGACTCCGCGCAGATCGGGAACTCGGCGATCGGGCACCGTGTGTGGAAGCGGCAGCCACTGGGCGGATCGGCCGGGCTCGGGGGGTCGCCTGCCAGCAGGATCCGCTCGCGGGTGCGTTGCTGCTGGGGATCGGGCACCGGCACGGCGGAGAGCAGGGCCTGCGAGTACGGGATGGTACGGAGCCTCGTACAGGCCGCGCCAATCGCTGTGCTCCATGATCTTGCCCAGGTACATCACGGCGACGCGGTCGCTGATGTGCTGCACCACGGACAGGTCGTGCGCGATGAACAGGTACGTGAGGTCGAACTCGTCCTGCAGCTTGTCCAGCAGGTTGAGCACCTGCGCCTGGATCGAGACGTCCAGCGCTGAGACCGGCTCGTCGCACACGATGAGCTTGGGCTGCATCGCGAGCGCCCGCGCGATGCCGATGCGCTGGCGCTGGCCGCCGGAGAACTCGTGCGGGTAGCGGTTGGCGTGCTCGGGGTCAGGCCCACGGTGTCGAGCAGGTCGCGCACCTTCTTGCGACGGCTCGTCGGCACGTGCCCACAGCAGTGGATGATCAGGGGCTCGTCGACGATCTCGCCGATGGTCATGCGCGGGTTCAGCGACGCGTACGGGTCCTGGAAGATGATCTGGACGTCGCGGCGGAACGCCCTGAGCTTCGAGCCCCGCAGGCTCACGATCTCGCGACCCTCGAAGAAGACCTCGCCGCCGGTGGGTTGCAGCAGGCGCATGATGGCCCGCCCGGTGGTGGACTTGCCGCAGCCCGACTCCCCCACCAGCCCGAGGGTCTCGCCCTTCACGACGCTGAACGACACGCCGTCCACGGCCTTCACCGCGCCGGTCTGACGCTGGAACACTCCTGTCCTGATCGGGAAGTGCTTGTACAGGTCCTGTACTTGGAGCAGCTCCTCGCTCATGCGCTCACCCCCGCGCACGCGACGACCTCGCGCTCGAAGCCCGGGTCACCCGAGAAGTGGCACGCCGAGGAGTGCGAGCCCTCGATGATCCTGAGAGCCGGAACCTCGGAGCGTGCAGATGGGCTTGCGCGTACGGGCAGCGCGGATGGAACGCACAGCCGCTGGGGACGTTGATGAGGCTGGGCGGCGAGCCCTTGATGGGGCACAGCTCCGTCTTCTCGGTCATCCCATGCGCCGGGATGGAGTCCATGAGCCCCCAGGTGTACGGATGCAGCGGCCGGTAGAAGACCTCGTCCACGGTCCCGTACTCCACGGCGCGCCCGGCGTACATGACGAGCACGCGGTCGGCCATGTCGGCGACGACACCCAGGTCGTGCGTGATCATGATGATGGCGCTGCACGTTCGCTGCCTGGAGCTCTTGCATGAGCTCGAGGATCTGCGCCTGGATGGTGACGTCGAGCGCCGTGGTGGGCTCGTCGGCGATGAGGATGTCGGGGTCGCAGGTCAGCGCCATGGCGATCATGACGCGCTGGCGCATGCCGCCGGAGAACTGGTGCGGGTAGTCCTTGAGGCGCTGCTCGGCATGCGGGATGCCGACGAGGGTCGAGCAGCTCGACCGCCCGGGTCCAGGCGTCCTTCTTGGACATGCCTTTGTGCAGGATGAGGGGCTCGGCCAGCTGCGTGCCGATCGGTAGACCGGGTTCAGCGACGTCATCGGGTCCTGGAAGATCATCGCGATGTCGTTGCCGCGGATCTTGCGCAGCTCGCGCTCGGACATCGTGATGAGCGACTTGCCCGTTGAAGCGCGCGTCGCCCTTCTCCACCTTGCCGGGAGGCATCTGGATGAGGCCCATGAGCGTCAGGGCCGTCACGGACTTGCCGGACCCGGACTCCCCCACCACGCCCAGGGTCTCGCCCTTGTCCAGCGTGTAGCTCACGCCGTCGACGGCTTTGACGACGCCGTCGCGCGTGTAGAAGTACATGGTGAGGTCGTCGACCTCTAGAAGATGGTCCGCCATGGGCTACTCCGACATCTTGACGTCGAGGGCGTCGCGCACACCGTCACCGAGCAGCGTGAACGCGACCACGGTGGACACGATGGCGATGCCCGGCCAGAACACCAGGCCCGGGTTGGACGTCAGGTACGAGCGCCCGTCGTCGATCATCGCACCCCACGACGGCGTGGGCGGTTGGATACCGAGGCCCAGGAACGACAGAGCCGACTCGGTGAGGATGGCCCCGCCCACGGAGATCGTGGCGTACACGACGATGGGCGCGATCGCGTTGGGAGCGATGTGGCGCAGCATGATGCGGGCGTCATCGGCGCCGAGCGCCCGCGCCGCGTCCACGTAGTCGTTCTCCTTGACGGTGAAGATCGAGGAGCGGAACACGCGCGCGAAGCTCGTCCAGCCCAGAAGGGCGATCACGAGGATCACCGGCAATATGCCGCGGTACGCCTGGGGCAGGACCGACAGCACCAGGATCGCGAAGAGCACGTACGGGAACGCCAGGAAGATGTCGGTGACTCGCATGATGACCGAGTCGGTCCACCCTCCGTAGAAGCCCGAGAACGCGCCCATCATCGAGCCCTATCACCACGGCTATGGCCACGGACACGATGCCCACGGTGAGCGATACCCTGGCGCCGTAGATCATCGCTCGAGAAGATGTCGCTGGCCGAGGTCGTCAGTGCCCATCGGGTGCTTCATCGAGGGGCCCTCGAGACGGTGCGCGGCTGCGCCGTGTCGTAGGTGTAGGGGCTCCCGTAGAGCGGCGGCACCCACAGGTCCGCCGTGATCGCCGCGATGCTCAGGATGACTATCCACACCAGCGCCGCGAGCGCGAGCTTGTTTCGCCGCAGCCGGTACCACGCGTCTCCCCATAGGGTCCTCGGCTTGTGCTCTTTGGCGCCGGGCTCGGGCGCGCTCAGATTCTGCTTGGCGCCGAATCCGCCGCCCGCGGGCATCGCCCCGGGGAATTGCGGTGCGAACTCGCCCTCGGTGGCACCGTCCTCCTGGGCGGGCTCGTCGAGAAGCTCACGCTCCAGGTCCTGGGGCCCTACGGGCTCTTCCGCGTGCTGGTCGCCGGCGGGGCGATCGTCTTGTGGTGCCACGCCGCTACTCCTTCGCCGCGTTGCCGTACCGGATCCGTGGATCCAGGAAGGCGTAGGAGATGTCCACGAGCAGGTTCACGATCATCACGGCGAACAGGATCACCACCGTGCACCCGAAGACCACCGGGTAGTCCTGCAGCCTGATGGCCTGGTACGTCGCGTAGCCTATGCCGGGGTAGTTGAACACCGTCTCGGTCAGGATGGCGCCAGAGAGCATGGTCCCCAGGTCGATCCCGATGAACGTCACGACCGGGATCAGCGCGTTCTTCATCTGATGGCGCCACAAGACGTTGCGGCCAGAAAGCCCCTTCGCGTAGGCCGTGCGGACGTAGTCTTGGCCCTGCACCTCCAGCAGCTGGCTGCGCATGATGCGCGCCGCGTACGCCGTGGACACCGCCGCGAGCGTGATGGCCGGCAAGATCAGGTACGCAGCCGGCGGGAACTCCCCGGAAACGCCGGAGATGGGCAGGTAGAACTGCCCGTTGGTGACGTCTTTCATCCAGATCCCGAAGAACCACTGCAGGAGCAGTCCCAGCCAGAACACGGGCAAGGAGACGCTGATGGCGGTCGCGAACGTCACGAGGACGTCCCAGAACGAGTACTGCTTCACGGCCGAGATGATCCCCGCGCCGATGCCGATGACGACCTCGATGCCGATCGCCGCCAACGCCAGCTGGACCGTGTAGGGGTACGTCTGCGCGATGATGTCGCGCACGTTCTGTCCCGACGTGACGGACTGCCCGAGGTCCCCCCTGAGCAGATTGCCGAGGTAGTTCACGTACTGGATGTACCAGGGCTTGTCGAAGCCGTACTGATGCATGAGCTGAGCGTGAAGCTGGGGCGTCAGATGCTGCGGCGGGATCTTCATCATCACCGGGTCACCCGGAAGGATGGTGGTGACGAGGAAGAGTATCAGCGTCACCCCGAAGAAGACCGGGATGAACTGCACGATCCGTTTCACGACGTATTGGAGCATGGGCGATCCTTGCGAGTGGGCCGTTTCATGAAGGGTGGCAGGGCCCCCTGCTAGGGCGCCCTGCCACCCCCCGATGGCTTAGCTGTTGTCGGTCTTGCGGGTTACTTGGAGGCGCCGCCGCCAGTGAGCCAGGTCTTCTCCAGGTGCAGGATGCCCTGGGCGTCGTACACCAGCTGGTGCACGCGCGCCGAGCCGATGTGGTGGTGCTTGTAGAACATGATCGGGATGACCGGGTTCGTGCTCTGGATGGTCTCGTTCTGCGTCTGGTAGGCCTGCAGGCGCTTCGCGTTATCGGTGATCGCGCGCGCGGCCGTCAGGCCCGAGGTCACTGCCGGGTTGTTGTAGAACGAGTAGTCGTCAGTGCTGCTGGGGCCGCTGAACAGCGGGAACAGGAAGTTGTCCATGATCGGGTAGTCGGCGATCCAGCCAAGACGTCCGATCTGGTAGTTGCCGGCGCCCAGCGTCTTCAGATACGTGGGGAAGTCGGCGGAATCGAACGACGTCTTCACGCCGATCTTGGCTAGATCGGCCTGGACCAGCTGCATGACCTTCTCGTGGCCGCCGCCGGAGTTGAAGCTCAGCTTGATGGTGGGAAGGCCCTTTCCGTCCGGATAGCCGGCCGCGGCGAGCGCCGCCTTGGCGGCCGCGACGTCGTACTTGGAATCCTTCCAGGTACCGGCCACGTAGCCCGCGATGGGCGGCGGGACGATGTTGTCGGCGGGAGCGCGCGTGCCCGAGAACACGGCATCGCAGATCGCCTGACGGTTGATCGCGTATGAGAACGCCTTACGGACACCCGGGTTCCCCAGGTACTTGTCCTTGTTGTTGCAGACCAGGTAGTAGGTCGCGTCCTCGGCTCCCAGGAGGGCCTGCTTACCGGGGTTCACGGTGTAGCCGTCGGGAGACTGGCCGTACTTGGCCACGGCGTCCGGGATCTTGCCCTCGCCTATCTGGCAGAAGTCGATCGTGCCGGCCTGGAACTCGGTGTAGGCCGTCTCCGGGTCCTTGAAGATCCGGAAGTCGACGCCCGCGATAAGCGGCTTCTCGCCGTAGTAGTTCTCGTTGGCGACGACCTTGATGTACTGGCCCTGCTTCCACGGCTCGGACAGCTTGAACGGGCCGTTGCCGATGGGCATGTTGTTGTACGGGACCTTGGCGCCCTGGAAGTCCACGCCACCCTCGACGAACTTCTGCGGGACCGGCGCGAGAGCCGGGTGGGATACCACGTACTCAAAGTCCGCGAACGGCTTGGTGAGCGTGACCTTCAGGGTGTAGTCGTCGACGGCCTGCACACCCGTGAGCGCCGGAACGGCGCTCGCGTCCGTGGCTGCCTTGACGGCCTCATAGCCCTGCACGTCGGCGAGGTGGTAGTCGATCGTCGAGGCGTCGGTCTTGCCTGTGGCAGTGTTCTTCGTGAACGGGTTGACGATGCGGTTCCAGGCGTAGACGAAGTCCTTGGCCGTGACCGGTGTCCCGTCGGAGAACTTGTCGTTCTTGTTGAGCTTGAAGGTCCACACCGTCGCGTCGGCGTTGGGCTCCCAGGACTCGGCGGCTGCGGGAAGCACCTTCTTCGCGTCGAACGGATCGACCTGCGTGAGGCTGTCGAACACCTGCGACTCGACGAGCGTGCCCTCCGACTCCTGCGTGTTGTACGGATCGATGTACGCAGGCGTACCGATGTACACGCTGAGCGTGCCGCCCTTCACGGGTGTCTCGCTCGTCCCGGCCGTGCCGCCCGCGGGCTTGTTGGGCGTGCAGCCGGTTGCGCCGAGCATCCCGAGCACCAGGACTACTGCGAGCAGCGCGGCTATCGCGCCATAGTGCTTCCTCTTCACTGGGTTGCCTCCTAGGCCGTGCGTGACTGACCAGGTCCTCCCCGGACCTCCGTTACCGACTATTCAGTTTTACGCTTCGTTGATTCGCAAGCAAGAGATTCTCAACGAAATGCGCTGGTAACGAGAAGCGGCCCGGCACCTCGAGAGGTGCCGGGCCGCCGGTGCGTGCGGTGGTCGGTCGCGACTACTTGGTCGCGGGCTGGCTCGGAGCGGCCGGCGACGAGTTCGTGGGCGTCTGCGCCGGCGTGCTCGAGGTGGTCGCCGCCGGGGACGGCTGATAGCCGAACGCGAGGATGAGCGCGCAGATAGCGAAGACGACGGCGAGACCGATCGTGATGCGGTCGAGGTTGCGCTCGATGATGCCCGTGCTCGCTCCCGCCTGCGACATGACGCCGCCGAGCATCGACGACAGGCCCGTGCCCTTACCGGAGTGCAGGAGCACGAACACGATGAGGCCGACGGAGACGATGATCTGCACGACGCTGATCAGAAGAATGAACGGATTCACGGACTCTCCTTGTGGCCGGCCTAGGCGACCGGCAGATGGGCAACCCCGACAGTATAGGGAAGGCGCCCGGGCGGCTCAACCGCGAGCGGACTTTCCAGCACGAGCCCGAGCACGCCCCGCGGGCCCTCATCCCGAGCGGGTCCTACTCCTCCAGCAGGCTGCTCCCAGTCCACTCGTCCGGCTTGGCGATGCCGATGAGCTGCGCGAGCGTGGGCGCGACATCGGCAAGGCTGCCGCCTTCGCGCACGTGGGCGAACCGGTCGGTGACCACCACGAGGGCGACCTTGTCGGTGGTGTGGGCGGTGAACGGGGTGGTGCCGTCGGAGTCGAGCATCTGCTCGGCGTTTCCGTGGTCGGCGGTGATCGACGGCCTCCCCGCCCCTCTCACGGATAGCGTCCACGACGCGGCCCACGCAGGCGTCCACGGTCTCCACGGCCAGGACCGTGGCGTCGAACACGCCGGTGTGGCCCACCATGTCCAGGTTGGCAAAGTTCACGATGTAGACGTCCGCGCGAGCCTCGGCTATCGCCGAGACGAGCTGGTCGGTGACCTCCACCGCGCTCATCGCGGGCTGCAGGTCGTACGTGGCCACCTTGGGGCTCGAGACGAGCACGCGCTCCTCGCCGGGCTTGGGCGCCTCGGCACCGCCGTTGAGGAAGAACGTCACGTGCGCGTACTTCTCGGTCTCCGCGATGTGGAGCTGACGCAGGCCGTCCTGGGCCAGGACGTCGGCCAGCGTGCAGCACGGCAGCGACTTGGGGAACGCGACCGGCGCCGGGATGGTGGGGTCGTACTCGGTCAGGCAGACGAAGCGCACGGCGGGCGTGCGCGGACGCTCGAAGCCCGCGAACGCCGGATCCACGATCGCACGCGTGAGCTCACGAGCACGGTCGGGCCGGAAGTTGAAGAAGACGACCGCGTCGCCGTCCTGGATGCTGGACCGGGCCTCGCCCTCGCGTGCGATGGCGGTGGGCACCATGAACTCGTCGGTGACGCCCGCGGCATAGGAGGCCTCGATCGCGGCGACCGGCTCAGCGCCGGCAGCGTCCGTCTCGCCGAGCACTAGGCAGCGCCACGCGCGCTCGATGCGCTCCCAGCGCTGGTCGCGGTCCATGGCGTAGTACCGGCCGGACACCGTGCGCACCCGGACCCGGTCGGATTCCCCTGAGAAATGCGCGAGCAGCTTGTCAATGTAGCGCGCCCCGCTCTCCGGTGGCGTGTCACGGCCGTCCAAGAAGCAATGCACGCGCACGTCGCGCGAGCCCAGATCGAGCGCCATGCGCACGAGCGCGTACAGGTGCGACTCGTGGCTGTGCACGCCGCCGTCCGAGACGAGCCCCATGAGGTGGACCGGCCTGGCCTGCGGCCACCGCTGCGGACATGGCGGCCCGCAGCACTCGGTTGTCGAAGAAGCTGCCGTCCTTGATGGCGAGGTTGATGCGGGTGAGCTCCTGGTAGACGACCCGGCCGGCCCGATGTTGAGGTGACCGACCTCGGAGTTGCCCATCTGGCCCTTCGGGCAGGCCCACGGCCATGCCGGAGCACGCGATCGGCGCCCACGGGTAGCGCTCGCATGAGGCCGTCGAGCATCGGCGTGCTCGCCGCCTTCACCGCGTTGCCGGGCCGCGCGGAGCCCAGGCCCCAGCCGTCGAGGATGATCAGCGCGGCCGGCAGATGCAGCGCCGCGCGCCGCGCATCGGTCGCCGGCGTGAACGGGAGCTCGGAGGCGACGAACCGGACCTCGGGCACGGGCGCTCCCTAGCGCTTTGCGGCGGCGCGGACGATGTCGGTGAACGACGTCGCGTCCAGCGATGCGCCGCCCACGAGCGCGCCGTCGATGTCGGGCTCGCTGAAGAACATCGCGGCGTTCTCGGGCTTCACCGAGCCGCCGTAGAGCACGCGCAGGGTGGCCGCGTTCTCCGGCCCGTACATCGCGCCGATCGTGGCGCGGATGGTGCGCGACACGTCGTTGGCGTCCTCGGGGACGGCCGTGCGGCCGGTGCCGATCGCCCAGATGGGCTCGTAGGCGATCACGAGCTTGGCGGCCGCCTCGGGCGTGAGGCCCTGCGCGCCGTTGCGGACCTGGGACGTCACGAACGACTCGGTCTGGCCGGCGTCCTTCTGCTCCAGGCTCTCGCCCACGCACATGATTGGCGTCATCCCGTGCGCGAACACCGCCTTGAGCTTCTTGTTCACCGTCTCGTCGGTCTCGCCGAAGTACTGACGGCGCTCGGAGTGCCCGACGATCACGTACTTCACGGCCATGTTGGTGAGCATGGGCGGCGCGATCTCGCCGGTGAACGCGCCCTCGTCCTCCCAGTACACGTTCTGCGCGGCGAGCGCGATGGGCAGCTTGTCGAGCTCGATCGCGATGGACACCGGATACAGCCCGGTGAACGGCGGAGCCACGACCACCTCGACGTCGTCCGTGTACTTCTCGGAGTACTCGGCCACGTCCTGAGCCAGCAGCGTTCCCTGCCGAGGCTGTGTGTACATCTTCCAGTTGCCGGCGACCATCGGACGTCGGACGTTCATGTCGCGCTCCCTTCCAGGCTTGTAGCCGTAGACGATCTCGTCGGGGGCGAGCTCGGGCGGGCCCAGCTCGTCGTTCGGTTCCTGTGGCGGCTGTCCGTTCACTTGTCCAGCAGCGCCTCGACGCCGGGGAGCGGCTCGCCCTCTAACAGCTTCATGCTCGCCCCGCCGCCGGTGGACACGAACGTCATCCGGTCCTCGAGGTCGAACTTGCGCAGCGCGGCGTCGGAATCGCCACCGCCCACGACCGACACCGCGCCCGAGTTGGCGCGCGATCGCTTCGGCGACGGCCTTGGTGCCCGCCTCGAACGGCGGCGAGCTCGAACACGCCCATGGGCCCGTTCCAGAAGATCGTGGCCGCGCGCCGGATGCGCTGCTTGAAGAGCTCGGCGGTCGTGGGCCCGATGTCCAGGCCCATCTTGCCCGCGGGGATCTCACCGGCGCCCACGACGTCGGTGCGCGCGTCGGCCGCGATGCCGTCGGCCACCACGAAGTCCACGGGCAGCACGAGTTCGACGCCCTTGGCTCTGGCGCCTTCTCGAGCATCTTGCCTGCGGGCCCCACCCAGTCGGGCTCCACGAGCGACGAGCCGACCTCGCATGCCCTGCGCCACCAGGAACGTGAAGCACATGCCGCCGCCGATGAGCAGCGCGTCGCACAGGTCCAGGAAGCCGGTCGATACCGCGAACTTGTCGGAGACCTTGGAGCCGCCGAGCACGGCCACGAACGGGCGCTCGGGGTCCACCAGCATCCCCGTGAGCGTCTCGACCTCGCGCGCGAGGAGGAAGCCGGCGTACGCCGGCAGGCAGGTGCGCGACGCCCTCGGTGGACGCATGCGCCCGGTGCGCGGCGCCGAAGGCGTCGTTGACGTAGACGTCGCCGAGCGCGGCGAGCTGCTCGGCGAGCTCGGGATCGTCGCCCTTCTCGCCCGGCTCGAAGCGCACGTTCTCGAGCAGGAGGACGTCGCCGGGGGCCAGCGCGTCCACGGCAGCCGCGGCCTCGGGCCGACGACCTCGTCCACCTTGCGCACGGGCCTGCCCAGCAGGCGCGAGAGCACACGGCACGATCGGGTCCAGCCGGAACTTGGGGTCGGGCTCGCCTTTGGGCCGCCCCAGGTGCGACATCAGGATGACCTTGGCGTCGTTGTCCACGAGGTAGCGGATCGTGGGCAGCGCCGCGCGGATGCGCGTGTCGTCGGTGACGCCGCCCTCGGCGGACAGCGGCACGTTGAAGTCCACGCGAACGAGCACGCGCTTGCCCGCGACGTCGGCGTCACGAACGGTCTGCTTGTCGAACATCCCTCTCCTCCGATGGCTGGGCTGGGCCAAGACGGCCGGGCGAGACGGCTAGGCAGAGACGGCGGGCCGAGGCTCATCGCGAACTCGCGCCGCCCGGGCGCCGAGCGCCCCGCCTTCAGTGCCGCGGCGGCCTCGCAACCGCGCGACCGGGCCCGCCGTGAGGCGGGCCCGGCCTCGGCATGCTACGGGACCTGCGCCATGACCTTGGTGATGAGGTCGGCGAGGCGGCTGCTGTAGCCCCACTCGTTGTCGTACCAGGACAGCACCTTGATGAAGGTGCCCGAGCCGGGCGTGACGGCGTTGGCGATCTCGCCCACGATGCCGCCGCCGGGCATGACCATGGTCGACTTGCCGTCGAAGACGGACGACGCCGGGTTGCCCACGACGTCCATGGAGACGATCGGGTCGTCGGTGTACTCGAGGATGCCCTTCATCGGGCCCTCGGCGGCGGCCTTCATGGCGGCGTTGATCTCTTCCTTGGTGGCCGGCTTGTCCAGCTCGGCGACGAGGTCCACGAGGGAGCCGTCGGGCGTCGGAACGCGCACGGCGCAAGCCGTCGAGCTTGCCGTTGCAGCTCGGGCATCACGAGGCCGATCGCCTTCGCGGCGCCGGTGGAGGTCGGGATCATGGACATCGCGGCGGCGCGGGCCCGGCGCAGGTCCTTGTGCGGGAAGTCCAGGATGACCTGGTCGTTGGTGTACGCGTGGATCGTGGTCATGAAGCCGCGCTTGATGCCGAAGTTGTCGTGGAGCACCTTGGCGAACGGCGCGAGGCAGTTCGTGGTGCAGGAGGCGTTGGAGATGATGTTCATCGTCGCCGGGTCGTACTTGTCGTCGTTCACGCCCAGGACGATGGTGATGTCCTCGTTCTTGGCGGGAGCGGAGATGATGACCTTCTTGGCGCCGGCGGTGATGTGCGCCTTGGCCTTCTCGCCGTCGGTGAAGAAGCCGGTGGACTCGACCACGACGTCCACGCCCAGCAGGCCCCACGGCAGCTTGGCGGGGTCGCGCTCGGCCAGGACCTTGACGGTCTTGCCGTCCACCACGAAGCCGTCCTCGACGACCTCGACGGTCCCGGGGAAGCGGCGATGGATCGAGTCGTACTTGAGCAGGTGAGCGAGCGTCTTCGCGTCCGTCAGGTCGTTGACCGCGACGATCTCGATGTCCGGGTTGCCCCACGCCGCTCGGAACAAGAGCCTTCCGATACGACCGAACCCGTTGATGCCTACCTTGATGGCCATGCCATACCCTCCTTCAGGGTCGCGTCCCGGGCCCTTCAGGGGCCCAGGTTTCCATACTCTCATCGCCGGACGTTGCGCGAGGGCTTCCGGCACTCCCCCTACTTCCCCTACACACCGGTCGACGCCCCGCGCCGGCGTCAGATCCCCTCCAGCTCGGCGGCCAGCTCCTCCAGGCGCCGGATCCGATGGTAGACCGCCGACTTGGACAGCGGCGGGTCGGCCAGTTCCCCCAGCTCACGCAGGCTCACGTCCGGATGCTCCAGACGCAGGTACGCGAGCTCGCGCAACGCGGGCGGCAGCGCGTCGAGCCCACGGGTCTCGGCAAGGAGCCGGATCCCCTCGAGCTGCGCCATCGCCGCGTCAGTGCTCTTCACCAGGTTCGCCGTCTCCGCGTTGACCAGCCGGTTCACGCGGTTGCGAACGCTCTTCATCACACGAACGTCCTCGGCACGCAGTAGCGCGCGGTGCGCGCCCACGAGGGCCAGGAACGTCACGATCGGCTCGGCGCCCTTGAGGTATACGGCGTAAAGCCCCCGACGCCTCGTGACCTTGGCTTCCATCTCGAAGCGCTCCATGAGCGCGACGAGATCAGCCGCCAGCTCCTCCGCCTCGGCGGTGAGCTCGAAGTGGAAGTCGCCGTGCGGATCGGCGACGAACCCTCCCCCCAGGAACGCCCCGCGCAGGTACGAGACGGCACAGCAATCCTTGCGAACGAGCCTGCTCGCGATACGGTAGGACACGTTCATCGAGTCGTCCAATATGCCGAGGTCGTTGAGGGCCTGGGGCAGTCGGGGCTGCTGGGGCACGGTGATCAGGTAGTTGTTGGTCTTGTGCAGGACGCTGCGGCGCACGGTGAGCTCGGTCTTCAGGCCGTAGAGCTCGTGGAGCAGCTTGATGGTCTTGCGCGCCACCGGGGCGGTCTCGGTCGCGATCTCCAGCCGGTACCTCTCGGGGCCACTCACGTGGAGCGTCCCCTCCACCCGCACGAGCGCGGACAGCTCGGCCTTGGGGCAGCACGTGCGCCGTGTGACGATGCGCGAGAGCTCGTCCTTGACCTCGGCGGTGAAGCTCATGCGATGACCCCGGGGAGCACCGCGGCGAGTCGCGCGGGGTCGTGGTGCAGCGGGTCGGCGGGGTCCAGCAGGTCGGCGGCGATCACTTCGACTCCCAGGGAGACGAGGCGCTCGTGGTCGGCCGTGCCGCAGGCGACGTGCGGGACGCCGGCGTTGGCGGGCGGCGGGAACCGGTCGGTGTCGTGCACGATCACCGTGTCCACGACACCCGCGAGCCCGTGGTCGAGCAGCGCCGAGACGTGCGCCACGCAGTCCATCCCGTGCGTCTCGCCGCGCTGGTTGGCGACGTTGCTGATGTAGACCACGCGCACCCGCGACTCCGCCACGGCGCGCAGCACGCCCGGCACGAGGAAGTTGGGCAGGATGCTCGTGAACAGGCTCCCCGGGCCGATGATCACGGCGTTGGCCTCGGCGATCGCGTCGACGACCGGCGGGTACGCCTCGGGTTCCTCGGGCTCCAGCGTTCACGTGGGCGATGTCGGGCGACCTCGCGATGATCGCCTGGCCCTTGATGCAATGGCCGCTGGCGTCCTCGGCATGGAGTGTGACGTCCTCGAGGGTGGACGGGAGCACCTCGCCTCGCGAGCCGAGCATCTTGGAGGCGGCAGTGATGGCCGCGGGAAAGGAGCCGGTCACGTCGGTGAGTGCGGCGATGACGAGGTTGCCCAGGGCGTGACCGGCGAGCCCTTCGCCCTCCGCGAACCGGTACTGGAACACGCGCGCGAGGTCGCTGTCCGGATCCCCGAGCGCCACGAGGCAGTTGCGGACGTCGCCCGGCGGCAGGATCCCGTACTGGCGGCGCAGCCAGCCCGAACTGCCGCCGTCGTCCGCCATCGTGACCACGGCGGTGGCGTATCCGCGCCCACCGAGAGCAGCGCGCGCAGGACGCGGGGCAGTCCGGTCCCGCCTCCGATGGCGACGACGCGCGGGCCGCGTCATGCGCCCTCGGCCTGGCGGCCGGGATCGCGATGCATGTCGCGATGGAACACGCGGACCTTGAAGCCCAGGCCGCGGATGAACTCGGCGGTCTCCTCGGCCAGGACCACGCTTCGATGGCGCCCGCCTGTGCACCCGATCGCGATGGCGAGGTGCGCCTTGCCCTCGGCTTCGTAGCCTGCGACGAGCAGGTCCAGAAGCGAGTGCCAGCGCTCCAGGAACGCCTTGGTCTCCGGCAGGTCCAATACGTACTCGCGCACCGGGGCGTCGCACCCCGAGAGCGGACGCAGCTCCGGGTCGTAGAACGGGTTGGGCAGGAAGCGGACGTCCATGACAATGTCCGCGTCCAGCGGCACGCCGTACTTGTAGCCGAACGACGACACCGTCACGTCCAGCGTGCCGGGCACGCCCTCCAGCAGGAACTCGTCGAGGATGCGCTGGCGCAGCTGGCTGGGCCGCAGCTCGCTCGTGTCGATGATGAAGTCCGCGCGGCCGCGGAAGTCCTCCAGCAGGTCGCGCTCGGCCTGGATGCCGTCCAAGACCGTGCCGGACCCTGACAGAGGGTGACGCCGGCGCGTCTCTTTGAACCGGCCGACGAGCGCCTCGTCGTCGGCCTCCAAGAACAACAGCCGGTACGGGACGCCGTCGCGCTCGAGGCGCTCGAGCTCGCCCCAGAAGTCCGCGAAGAACTCCAAGCCGCGCGCATCGCACACGACGGCGACGTCGGTGATCCGCGAACCGGCGAGGTTGGTGAGCTCGACGAGGCTCCCGATGAGGCTCGGCGGCAGGTTGTCGATGCAGAAGTAGCCGAGGTCCTCGAAGGTGTGGATAGCCTCGGAACGGCCCGCACCCGACATACCCGTGATGATGACGAGGTTCGTCGGCGCCGCGTCGTCGAGCGGGCCGCCGGCGGTTTCGGTCACGGGTCCCTCCCTGTCGGCTCGTGGCTAGCCCCGGGGCGGTTAGCGCCGCGCGGGGCCGTGGGTGATTATACCGTGGGAGAACCCTGGTGGAGTGAGGTCAGCGCCAGTCGGAGTACGCTCCCCTGCCCGCGATGAAATCCAGGCTCTTGCGCCGGCGCTTGCCGAACGCGCCGAAGACGATGAGCGCCACGCCCGTGACCGCCACGAGCGCGACCACGAACGGGATGGAGTACACCGAACGCAGCGAGAGCCCGAGCGCGGTGAGAACGACGCCCGCCAAGCCCGCCCAGAAGTAGGCGCGCACCCGCCCGACGACTCCGGCGGCGACCGCCGCGACGCTCATGAGTATCGCCGACACGGCGTGATCCAGGCCGCCGCTGCCGGTGCCCAAGGCGTAGTAGAGGGCGTAGCCCACGGGCGCCAGCACGCCGAAGAGGACCGCTCCCACATCCGCCACGCGAGCCAGCGAGGCGTCGTCCTTGGTGCGGTAGAGAGCGAACGCGGCCCCCGCGCTCCACAGTGCGATCGGGGTCAGGTACGCGTCCACCTGGTGGACACTGAAGGCCGCGAGCACGGCGAGCACCCCGCAAGCCCACATGGCGGTCGCGAGGTAGAGCCAGTCGTACTCTCGGCGGACGACGGCCCACGAGCCGATGCCCGCACCGAGCACCGTCACCAGCACCGCCGTGGTGCCGTAGCCGCCGCCCAGCCAACCCGGGTACGCGCTCGTGCGCACGAACTCGGCGCCGAGCGAGAAGAGCCAGGACGCCAGCGTCACGAGCCCGAGACCGACGGCGGTCCCGATAGCCGCCGCTCTCGCCCCGCGCAGGACGCGAGGCGACTCGAAGGCCCCGGGCACCGCGAGCGCGGCCCCGAAGAGCACGACGGCCGCCACCGAGCACGCGGCCACGCCCGCCCACGGGGTCGCGTGGGTAGCCGTGAGCAACGCGCACAGAGAGCCCATCGCCAGGAACGCCGCCGGCCCGCGGCCTCCGGCGCCAGGGTCCACGCACCCACCAGCGACGCGAACGCGAGAGCGAGCACGCTCCCGGCCAGGAACCACGAGTCCCCCGCCGTCCACGCCACGCCCGCCACTACCGCTGCGAGACCCGAGACCGTCAACAGCTGCTGCCGCAACGGGTGCCTCGGGTCCGCCAGGGCGCCGGCGGTGAGCACCGCTGCCGACGCCGAGAGCGCGAGACCCGCCGCCGCGAGACTCCACATCCCCCAAGCGGCGAATCCGGCTGCGAACCCGAGCGCGGGGATGATGCCGGCGACGAAGACGTCCTCGCGATACCTCCACACCTGGGCGGCCCAGGCCGCCGCGAGCGCGACGTAGAACACGGCGCCCCATACAGTGCGCGTCTCGGCGAGCGAGACCAACGGCAGCGCGAGACCCGCCCCCAGGGTGACCGCCGCGAACACGGAGGCGCTGGACACGTCGTCCAGGCCCACGAGGCGCCGCAGCTGGAGCCGAGCTTGGCTCCACGCCGTCATGCAAGCGACCACCACGAGCGCGACGACGGGCGCGGTGGCCCCCGGGACGAGCCGCTCGGTCGCGAACGCGGCGGTCCAGACAAGCGCGAACAGCCCCAGCACCCCCGCGCCGTTGCCGATCACGGCGGTATCCAGCCCGGTCAGGGCGGTATCGCACCCAGGCTTCAGGAAGGCGCGCACTGCGGCGGAGAGCAGCAGGGCCACGGCGGTGACGCCGCCCAACATCAGCAACGCTGTGGTGGAGCGAGTGGCCGGGTCGCCGGGGCCGGTGAGCGCGACCATAGTGAGCACCACGGCCGCGAGCGCGCCCGCGTACAGGACGACCCAGCCGAACACCTCGGCGAGCGACGCGGTGCGCACGACCCGCTGGAAACGCCTGCAGTAGGCACCGCCGGCGACGAGGACCACCGACGCGGCCAGGAGCACCTCGTCGGTTTGCTGCACCGTCAGAGCCATGCCGTGGAAGGCGGTCCTGCCCACAGCCAGGATGAGCAGCGCGATCCCGCAGCCCGACGACAGCCACCGGTCACGCCACGCGCCGTAGGCGAGCTGGCCGGCGCCCACGAGCACGAGCGCGCCGATACCGGTCCAGACCGGGAATGCCCCGCCGTACGCGGCGAGCAGCGCCGTCCACACGAGCGCCGTGTTCGCGGCCCATCCTGCGATGCGCCCGGCCAGAGCCGTGCCCGGCTGCGCACCGCCTGCCGTCATGAGACGAGTGCCGATGGCAACTGCCGCGAGCACGACCGCGGCGGTCGCGTCGAGCGCCACGAGCGCCACGCTGTCGGCGGCGGGCGAAGACCCTCCGAAGAACGCGCCCATAGTGAGGAAGACCGCGCCGGCGACCGAAGCCATCAGAGCGAACCAGCTCACGGCCTCGATGCCCTGCCGGGCCGGCTCGGCGGAAGTGAACCTGCGCCAGCCCACCGCCGCGAGTACAGCGACGGCGGACACGGTGAGCATGACCTCGGCGACGGCCTCCGGACGCAGAGCGAGCGGGTCCACGGCTGCGCGCCACACGGTCGCCAGCACGAGAGCGGCACCCAGGCCGGCCCGGGTGCGGCCTCCCCGCAGCGCGCCGTACGCCGCCACCACAGCGCCGGTGGCCACCGACGCCGCGATCCCGAGCCACGGGCTGGGACCCGGCCCCATCACGGCCGCTGTGCCGGCCGCTGCCACCGCGGGCGTCCAGGCGAGCGCGGCGAGCTCGGCGTCGTACGGCGGACCGAAGACGGGCCGGATCTCGAACGTGACCACCGCGGCCGCCGTCGCGGCGAACGCGAGGACGGCGGGCACGAGGCCAGGCCACGCTCCGGTCGCGGCGGCCTGGTCGATGAACGCCGCGGCGGTGCCCAGTGCACCGCCGACCGCCAGCCACGGGCCGAACGTACCCACGGCCCACCCGAGCGACTCGAACTCCGAGCCCCAAGTGAGGCGGCCTGCGCCCGTCCAGGCAGCGCCGATCATGGCGAGCACCGCCATGCGGCCGCTCGTGTCCACGCCCAGGGCCTCCGAGGCGAGCCACCACCAGCCCACCTGTGCAGCCAGCGCGAACCCGCCGAACCAGCGGGTGCCCACGCGCTCTTCGATGCCCACGGACACCAAGCTGGACGCGAGCAGGACCACGGCCCACGGCCACGGGCCGGTCAGGCCGTACGCGGCTATCGCGAGCCCTCCGTCGAACAGGATCATCGCGGAACCAGCCCATAGGAGCGCCGTGCCTACGACAGGCAGTTCGAACTTGGTGCGCACGATCTCGCCGCCCACCAGGAGCGCGACCGTCACGACCGCGAGCATGAGGAGCTTGCCGAGCTGGTCGAGGCTGTTCCACGCATACACGGAGAAGATCGCGCCTGCCACGATGACGAGGAACGCTCCGGCGATCGCGACCCACTGCGACCAGGACAGGTGCGAGAGCCGCGACTCGAGTGGGCTCGGGACCACGGCGACGGGTCCGGCGAAGGTGCCCGGCGCCCACTCCGAGGCCGGCGGAAGGCCCTGCGGCATGGTGGTCTCGGCCGGTGGACCCGCGTGGGCCGGAGTCGCCGCGACGGCTGGGGCGGCAGCTCCCGCCGACGCTGCCGCGGCCGTCGCGCCGGCAGGGGCGGCGCCGGACGCCTGGGCCGAGGCCACCCGCGAGGGCTGCACGGTCTGGGCGGCGGCGGCGGGGCCGGCGGCGGCGGCTCCGTTGCGCCGCATCAGGCCTTCCACCAAGCGCTCCCGCTCGCGCAGGTAGCGCGGAGCCACGCGGTCGTAGCTTCCCGCTGCGAGGTCCCCGCGTTCCTCGGCACGAGCTAGGTTGTCCAAGAAGTAGTCGATCTTCTCGAGCGACTCTCGAGCGTCCATGTGCCCCCCTGATGTGCGCCCCTACGAGGGCGGACCGGTCCCCTCCCCGGAATCACTATCGGCATCATGAAGTGCCGAGTGGACATCCTCGGCCACCTTGCCGGTGACCCCTTTGATCGCCGCGATCTCCTCCACCGAGGCCTCGCGCAGCCGTTTCACCGAGCCGAAGTGCCTGATGAGGAGCTTGCGGCGCTTCTCCCCCACGCCCGGGACATCGTCGAGCACCGACGAGGTCATCGCCCGCCCGCGCAGCTTGCGGTGGTACTCGATGGCGAACCGGTGCGCCTCGTCGCGCAGCCGCTTCACGAGGAAGAGCGACGCGGACGCCGCCGGCAGCGCCACCGGCTCGCTGTCCCACGGCACGAAGAGCTCCTCCTCGCGCTTGGCCAGGCCGGCCACCGGGATGTCGGTCAGGCCCATCTCCTCGAGCACCGCCATCGCGGCGGAGACCTGCGGCTTCCCGCCGTCCACGAGGAGCAGGTCAGGCCGCTTGGCGAAGCGCGCGCCCTCGCGCGCCTCGCGGGCGAACCGGCGACGCAGGACCTCGGCCATCATGGCGACATCGTTGGCCTCGCCGGTGTCCAAGCGCACCTTGAAGCGCCGGTACTGCGACGAGTCCGACTGGCCGCCTGTGAACACGACCATGGAGCCCACACTGAATCGCCCGTGGATCGTGGAGATGTCGTACGCCTCGATGCGCATGGGCGGGGCAGGCAGCGACAGCGCGCTCTCGAGCTGCATGAGCGCCGAGTTCAGGCGTTCCTCGTCGTAGCGGGTGCGGAAGCGGTAACGGGCCAGCGCGTGGCGCGCGTTGGTCTCCGCCATCTCGGAGAGCCGCTTCTTGTCCCCGCGCTGCGGGACGGTGACCGCCACTCGCGCGGCGCGAAGGGAGCTGAGCCACGCCTCCACGGTCTCCACGCCGTCGGGCAGCTCGGGCACCACGACCTCGCGCGGGATGTGCGTGGCGGTGGCGTAGTACTGGAGCAGAAAGCCCTCGACCAGCTCGGCCATGGGCACGTCGAGGCCCTTGTCCAGGATGAACTCGTTGCCGGCCAGCACCCTGCCCTCGCGCACCTGGAACAAGTGCACCCCGGCGATGGTCTCCTCGCGGAAGACGCCCACCGCATCCAGGTCCAGCGGCCGGTTGGCGGCGACCTGCTGTTTGGCCACGACCGCGCGCACGGCCGTGAGCGCGTTGCGCAGGCGCGCCGCGCGCTCGAAGTCCAGGTCGGCGGCGGCCTCGCGCATGGAATCCTCGAGCTCGCCGGCCACACCGGTGGTGCGGCCGTCCAGGAACGCCGACACCTTCTTCACGTGCTGCGCGTACTCCTCACGCGAGATCGCTCCCACGCACGGCCCCGGCCCGAGCCCCACCTGGAAGTCGAAGCACGGCTTGCCGGCGGGCTTCCCCCCGGAGGCGTTGACCTTCTTCCACTGCACGCAGTCCGAGCGGCACACGAGGTAGGCGCGGCGCACGACATCGATAGCCTCGCGCGCGCCCTGGGCGTTCGTGTACGGCCCGAAGTACCTGGTCCCCGGCTTGTGGCGCTCGCGCGTGAACTTGATGGCCGGGAACGGGTCGCCCATGGTGAGCGCGATGTAGGGGTAGCTCTTGTCGTCCCGGTAGTTGACGTTGTAGGGCGGCCTGAACTGCTTGATCAGGTTGCTCTCGAGGATGAGCGACTCGACCTCGGTCGTGGTCTCGTAGTAGTCGAACGAGGCCACCGACTCCATCATCATCGGGATCTTCTCGCGCTCGTCGTGGCCGGTGACGTATTGGCGCATGCGCCGGCGCAGCGCCTTGGCCTTGCCCACGTAGAGGACCTCACCCTCGGCGTCCTTCCACAGGTAGACGCCGGGCTTCTCCGGCACGCGCGCGAGCTGGGACCTTATGTCGGGCGCCCGATCGTGATCCTGCGCTATGGCCGTCTACCTCCCCATATCCTCGCCGAGGCTCGTGTGAAGGATACCGCGCGGCGCGCGTGGCGATGCGGCCGAGTAACGTTCGGCGGTCCGCGCGGCCCCGGATGGCATAATGCTGGGCGATGGAAGGTCAACGCAGTCTGCCCGCCGGGCGCCTCAGGGGGCGCTCGCTACGAATCGCGCTCGTCGCCCTCATCCTGGCGGCGGGGGCGTTCGCGGCAACCGGCTCCCTTCGTGCCGAGGCCGCGACATCCACCACCGGCACTGCGACGTTCACGCCGGGCGTCCCGCTCCAGACCCCGTTCCCCAGGCTCGGCCTGTGGTGGCCCGACTGCGACTTCGTCCCAACCGCCGAGATCGCGAAGCACGACTGGGTATGCCTCGAACCGTGGTTCGCGCGCTCCGTGGGCACCCTCAAGAGCGCGAACCCGAACCTCATCGTGCTTTCGTCCAGCAACGCTTGCGAGCTGCGGTACGACCCCGACGCCGGACCCGCGGACCCGATGAACGCGGAGCTCGCCGCCGCATCGCCGCGGTGGGTGCTCACGCAGGTGGGCTCCACCCTCTCGGCCCCGCTGGACGCCTCCGGCACCACGGTGCGGGTGGCCCAGACCACGAACGGCTCCTTGGCGCTGTTCGTGCCCGGCGACGTCCTGGTGGTGGGCGACGAGCTCATGTACGTCCGGTCGGTGGGCACGGACTCGCTCACCGTCACGCGCGACTGGCTCAAGACGCCGACCGCGCACCCGGCAGGCGCCCGCGTCGCGGCGGCGGTGTCGTCGCGCAGCGACTGCGTCCTGCTGGACCTCACGTCGCAGTGCCCGACCGCCGACGTCGGGAACGGTCCCGAGACATGGGCGCAGTACAACGCGCGCATCGCCGGCCAGCTCATGACGACCGCGGCGTGGGACGGGCTGTACGTGGACGTGAGCGAGGGCGACAAGTCCCGCCTGGTGGGACACCCGCACGCGCGCAGCATCGACCCCGACCGCTCCAACACGGTCCCCACCTCGGCACGGTACGCGGCGTTCGACGCGGCGTGGAACGCGGGGCTCACGGAGTACCAGACGGCGGTGCGCGAGACGATCCCCGACAAGATCGTCATAGGGAACGGCGCGTATCCCAACTTCGCCCAGCTCAACGGCGCGACGTTCGAGATGTTCCCGATGACCGACGGTGCGAAGTTCGATGCGCCGTGGCGCAACGCCGTGCTGGGTCCGATGGATCAAGGACGGCTCCTACCTGGACTGGATGCGACTCTCGGGTCAGCCCAACCTCACGACGCTGCTCACGTATGGCGACGACACCGACAGCTCCACGGCCATGGACTACCGCAAGATGCGGTTCGGCCTGACCACGGCGCTGCTGGACGACGGGTTCTTCTCCTTCTCCACCAACCAGCACCTGCTGGGCAAGTCGCCGCTGCCCTGGTTCGACGAATACGACGGAGGCGGGATCGGCAAGGGGTACCTGGGCATGCCCGAGGGGCCGCCCAGGACCGTGGAGCCCACGCCGTCCGGGCCGAACCTGACCGGAGACGCCGGCGGCGGGACCGCGTCCGAGCTCATGGCGTGGGATCTCTACGGCGACGCGAACACCGTCGCCTCGAAGGCGATCGACGGCGACGCCCCCGCGGGCCGGACCGGGTCGCTGCGCATAGACGTGACCAAGGCGCCCGGCGAGGACTGGCGTTGCGCCTTGATATCGGACCCGGTCTCCGTCAGGGCCGGCTCCGACTACACCCTCACCTTCTGGGCCAAAGCCGACAAGCCGCGGGACATCACCGCCTGGGTGCAGCGCGATACATCGCCGTGGAACCGCTGGCTCGATTCGGGCCCTATCGAGCTCACGACCTCGTGGCAGCGCATCGAGATCCCGTGGACGTCCACCGGCACCGATCCGGCGGGACGCTTCGAGATAGGCGTGGGCGCGAGCACGGGATCTGTATGGCTCGACGGGGTGACGCTCGTGGCGGGCAGCCGCCAGGTGCTGCGCCGCGACTTCACCGGCGGCGCCTCGTTCGTGAACCCCTCGGACCAGACGCGCACCGTGGACCCCGGCCCCGGCCTTCGCTTCATCGCGGGCGCGGAGGTGCCGGAGGTCAACACGGGTCTGCCGGCGAGCAGCGTGACGATCCCCCCGCATGACGGCGTCATCCTCGTGACGGACACCGCGCCGGGACCCACGCTCGAATCCATGGCAGGGCTCACGCGCTACGAGACGGCTATGGAGGTCTCTCGGGCGGGGTTCGGCGACGGCTCGTGCCAGGCGGTCGTCCTCGCCACCGGAGACAACTACCCCGACGCTCTCTGCGCGGCGGGGCTCGCGGGAGCGGTGAAGGCACCCATCCTCCTCGCCCACGGCCAGCAACCCGACCCCGCGCTGCTGGCCGAGATCGACCGGCTCACACACGGGCGGACGGGCATCCGTCTCTACATCGTGGGCGGCACCGGCGTGGTCTCGTCGTCGTTCGAGAGCGCCCTCAAGTCCCGATACGGCTCCGAAGCCGTACGCCGCCTGGGCGGCATGACCCGCTACGACACCGCCTCCCTCGCCGCCGAGGAGCTCACGGCCGTGCTGGCGCGCCAGGGACGCGCGGCGTCCGGGCGGGCAATCGTGGTGAGCGGCCGCGAGTACGCCGACGCGCTGCTCGCGGGCCCTGCCGCCTACGGGCTGGCCACCCCTATCCTGCTCGCGGGCCCGACCGTGACGGCAGCGTCGTGGTCGGACTCGCTCGCGGCCGCGGACGCCACGAGCGTCACGATCCTGGGCTCGACGGCCAACGTGCCGGTATCGACCGAGGAGACGCTGGACAGCGTGCTCGGCACGAAGAACGTGACGCGTCCCTGCTCCGCCACGGACACGTACCAGATGGCCGCCGACGTCGCTCAGTGGACGGCGGACCTGCCCGGGTTCGGGTGGGACGGCGTGGGCCTGGCCACGGGCGCGACGTTCCCGGACGGCCTCGCGGCCTCGGCGCTGCAAGGGAGCGCGCACGCGCCGCTGCTTCTCACCAAGCCCGACGTCTTGCCGAGCCCCGTCCAGGCCAAGCTCGCCGCGAATCGCGGGACCATCTCTACCGTGCACGTCTTCGGGGGCACGGGAGCGATATCTCCGGTCGTTCGCACGGCCGTGCGTGCCGCCGTCACGCCTTAGCGCGAACGGACACGCTCCGGAGCCAGGGCCCTACTTCGCCGCCTTGCGGCGCGTGCGGGCAGCCGGCTTGCGCGGCGCCTTGCCGCCCGGCTCGGGGGCCACGCTCGCGCCTCGGCCCTCGAGGACCGGCTTGAGGAACCGCCCGGTGTGCGACCCCGGTGCCGCCGCGATCTGCTCCGGCGTGCCTTGGGCGACGATCTCGCCGCCCCGGTCCCCGCCCTCCGGGCCCAGGTCGATGATGAAGTCGGCGCTCTTGATGACGTCAAGGTTGTGCTCGATGACGAGCACCGTGTTGCCGGCGTCCACGAGGCGCTGCAGCACGAGCAGGAGCTGGCGCACGTCGTCGAAGTGCAGGCCGGTCGTGGGCTCGTCCAGGACGTAGATCGTGCGCCCGGTGGACCGCCGCTGCAGCTCGCTCGCGAGCTTGACGCGCTGGGCCTCGCCGCCGGAAAGCGTCGTCGCCGGCTGGCCCAGCTTGATGTAGCCCAGGCCCACGTCGAAGAGCGTCTGGAGCTTGCGCTTGATGGGCGGGATGTTCTCGAAGAACTCCAGCGCCTCTTCAACCGACATGTCCAGCACGTCGGAGACGTTCTTGCCCTTGTAGGTGATCTGCAGGGTCTCGCGGTTGTACCGGGCGCCCTTGCACACCTCGCACGGCACGTAGACGTCGGGCAGGAAGTGCATCTCGATCTTGATCTGGCCGTCGCCCTTGCAGTTCTCGCAGCGGCCGCCGGCCACGTTGAACGAGAAGCGCCCGGGTGAGTAGCCCCGCGTCTTCGCCTCAGGCGTGGACGCGAACAGCGACCGCACGTCGTCCCAAAGGCCCGTGTAGGTGGCCGGATTCGACCGCGGGGTCCTGCCGATGGGGCTTTGGTCGATGTCGATGACCTTGTCGAGCTGCTTCACGCCCTCGATGCGACGGTGCTTGCCGGCCCGAGCCCTCGAGCGGTGCAGCACGTTGGTGAGGGCCGGCACGAGCGTGTCGGTGATCAGCGAGCTCTTGCCCGAGCCCGACACGCCGGTGACCACGGTGAACAGGCCTATCGGGATGTCGACGTCGATCCCGCGCAGGTTGTGCTCGGTCGCCCCCATGAGCCGCACCATGCCGCGCTCGGCTTGGCGACGCCCCTCGGGCGTTGGGATGGACTTGCGGCCCGACAGGTACAGGCCGGTGGGCGAATCGTCGCACGCGATGATGTCCGCGGGCGTGCCCTCGCACACGACCTCGCCGCCGTGCTCGCCGGCGCCCGGGCCCATGTCCACCACGTAGTCGGCGGCGCGTATCGTCTCCTCGTCGTGCTCGACGACGATCACCGTGTTGCCCAGGTCGCGCAGGCGCTCCATGGTGGCGATGAGCCGAGCGTTGTCCCGCTGGTGAAGGCCGATGCTGGGCTCATCCAGGATGTAGAGCACGCCCATGAGGCCCGCTCCGATCTGCGTGGCCAGCCGGATGCGCTGCGCCTCGCCGCCGGACAGCGTGGCCGTGCCGCGCTCCAGCGTCAGGTAGTCCAGGCCCACGTCCACGAGGAATCGCAGCCGCTCCACGATCTCCTTGATCACTCGCTCGGCGATGGCGGTCTCACGCTCGTTCAGCTTCGCGTTGCGGAAGAACTCCAGGCTCTCCTTGGCGCTCATCGTCGTGACCTGGTAGATGTTCACGTCGCCGAACGTCACGGCCAGGATCTCGGGCTTGAGGCGGGCGCCCTTGCACGTCTTGCACGGGATGACCGCCATGTATTCCTCGAGCTTGGCCTTGACCGCTTCGGAGTCCGATTCCTCGTAGCGGCGCATGACCGTGGCCAGCGCGCCCTCGAAGCGCGAGTACCAGTGCGTCTGGCGGCCGTCCCGGGTGACGTAGTCCACGCGGATGCGCTCCTCGCCCAGCCCGTTGAGCAGCGCGTTCTGCACCTTTGGCTTCAGGTCTTCCCACGGCGTGTCCGCGTCGGCTTTCAGGTGCGTCATGACCGCATCCAGCAGCTGCGGGTAGTAGTTCTGGCTCATCGAGAACGGCTTGAGAGCGCCCTCGGCAACGGTCATGGTCTTGTCGGGCACCACGAGGTCGGGATCCGCCTCGAGCCTCGAGCCGAGGCCCAGGCAGTCCGGACAGGCGCCGTACGGTGCGTTGAACGAGAAGTCCCTCGGCGCGAGCTCCTCGAGCCCCACGTCACCGTGCACGGGGCATGCGAACGCCCGGGAGAACGACAGCGTCTCCGGCGCGCCGGTGTCCACGAGCACCAGGCCGTCGGCGAGGCGCAGTGCGGTCTCCACCGAGTCGGTCAGGCGCAGCGTGACGCCTTCCTTCACCACGAGCCGGTCCACCACGACCTCGATGTCGTGCCGGATCTTCTTGTTGAGCGCGATCTCCTCGTCGAGCGTGTGGGTCTGGCCGTCCACGCGCACTCGAACGAAGCCTTCCTTCTTGAGCTCGGCGAACAGGTGACCGTACTCGCCCTTGCGGCCGCGCACCACGGGCGCTAGTACCTGGAAACGCGTCCCCTCGGGCAGCTCGAGGATGCGGTCCACGATCTGCTGCGGCGTCTGACGCTGGATCCTGCGCCCGCAGATGGGGCAGTGCGGGATACCAACTCGCGCGTAGAGCAGGCGCAGGTAGTCGTAGATCTCCGTCACGGTGCCCACCGTCGAGCGCGGGTTGCGCGACGTCGTCTTCTGGTCGATGGAGACCGCGGGCGACAGGCCCTCGATCGAGTCCACGTCCGGCTTCTGCATCTGGCCCAGGAACTGGCGGGCGTAGGCGGAAAGCGACTCCACGTAGCGCCGCTGGCCCTCGGCATAGATGGTGTCGAACGCCAGCGAGCTCTTGCCCGACCCGGACAGGCCGGTTATGACGACGAGGCGGTCGCGAGGCAGCTCGAGGTCGAACCCCTTGAGATTGTGCTCGCGCGCACCGCGTATGCGGATGTTGTCCAACGGCATCGGCACCGTTTCCCTTCGCGTTTCTCCGTTGCTGGAACGGCCGGTTCTGGCCGCGATTCTTAAGTATACGCGCGGAGGCAAGGGCTCTTCAGCCGCCCGGCACGACCCGGGAACCCCGAGATCCAGGCGGACGCCGGCCGGCCCGGCGCCGCCGCTGGACCGGCTCGCGGACCATGACTCGCGCCGTTCACTCGGCCGAAACAGACGCGAAACATGACCCCCCTAGAGTCCTGACCAGGCCGAAACACGCCGGTAACTCGAGAAGGGGTTTGGGATGGGACAGATCAACCCGGGCGATACCGCTTGGATGCTCGCCTCCGCGGCGCTGGTGCTCTTCATGACGCCCGGCCTCGCCCTGTTCTACGGCGGCATGGTACGCAGCAAGAACGTGCTTTCCACGATCATGCAGTCGTTCTTCGCGATGGGACTCGTGAGCATCGTGTGGGCGCTCATCGGCTACACGATCGCGTTCGGGACCGCGGGAGGCGGACTCAACCAGATCGTGGGCGGCTTCCAGTTCATAGGCCTCAACAACGTGGTGAACAGCATCAGCTCGTTCGCCCCGACCATCCCGGCGAGCGTCTTCGCCATGTACCAGGGCATGTTCGCGGTGATCACCGTGGCCCTCATCACCGGAGCCGTCGCCGAGCGCATGAAGTTCTCGGCGTACGTGATCTTCGCCGCGCTGTGGTCGATCATCGTCTACGCTCCCCTCGCCCACTGGGTCTGGGGCGGTGGCTGGCTCATGAAGATCGGCGCGCTCGACTTCGCCGGCGGCACCGTGGTCCACATCGCCTCGGCCGCCGCGGCCCTCGCGGCGGCGATCGTGCTGGGCAAGCGCAAGGACTACCGCAAGATCGAGGAGCTCCACCCGCACAACCTGCCGTTCACGCTCATCGGCGCCGGCATCCTGTGGTTCGGCTGGTTCGGCTTCAACGCCGGATCCGCGCTGGGCGCCAACCAGCTCGCCGGCTCGGCCTTCATGGCCACCAACCTCGCGGCGGCGGCGGCAATGCTCTCCTGGCTGCTGGTGGAGAAGCTGCACGCCGGAAAGCCCACCACCCTGGGCGCGGCCTCAGGCGCCGTCGCCGGCCTCGTGGGCATCACGCCGGCCGCCGGTTTCGTGGGGCCGTTGCCCGCGATCCTCATCGGCCTCACCGTGGGCGTGGCCTGCTACTTCGGCCTGATGATCAAGGGCAAGTTCGGCTTCGACGACGCGCTGGACGTCGTTGGCGTCCACGGCGTGGGCGGCACCACCGGCGCCCTGCTGACCGGCGTCTTCGCGAGCACCGCGATCAACAGCGCCGCTCGCAACGGCGCGCTGTTCGGCAATCCCGGCCAGATACTCATCCAGGCCGTGGGCGTGGTCGCGACCATCGCGTTCTCGTTCATCCTCAGCTTCGCGATCCTCAAGGTCATGGACATGACCATGGGTATCCGCGTGGACGAAGATGCCGAGGACCGCGGCCTGGACCTGGCCGAGCACGCCGAGACCGCCTACCAGATGTGATAGGGCGGTCGTCGCGGCGACGGCAGCCGGACCTGGGGCGGGTACCCGCATGACCGCGCTCGCGTGTTACGCGCCGGTTTCCGGTTCGTGCATCGCCCCAGGTCGCAAGGCGTTGGAAACACGCTGGAAACATGACGGAAACGCGCTCGCGCCTACAGTGCCTTTCATACTGCGGACCCGCGGTCCCCGGAAGAAAGGCACTGCAGTGCAACACGTCAACGCAGGTGACACCGCATGGATGATCACCTCGGCGGCTTTGGTCCTGTTCATGACGCCGGGCCTGGCGCTCTTCTACGGGGGCATGGTCCGAGGCAAGAACGTGCTTTCCACGATCATGTACAGCCTCATCGCGATGGGCGTCGTGACCGTGCTGTGGGCGATGCTGGGCTACACGATCGCGTTCGGCCACGACATCGGCGGCGTGGTGGGCGGCCTCGATTTCGCCGGGATGCGTGACGTGCTGGGGCACGTGAGCCCGTACGCGCCCACTATCCCGGCGCCCGTGTTCGTGGGTTACGAGTGCATGTTCGCGATCATCGCACCCGCGCTGATCAGCGGCGCCTTCGCGGAACGGATGTCCTTTCGGGCCTGGGTACTGCTCCTCGTGGGCTGGACCCTGCTCGTGTACGCTCCGCTGGCGCATTGGGTTTGGGGCGGTGGCTGGCTGCAGCACCTTGGCGTGCTCGACTTCGCGGGCGAGACGGTCATCCACCTGTCCTCCGCCGCCGCCGCCGCGGCCTGCGTGCTCGTGATAGGCAAACGCCGCGGTCACGGTGCCGAGGAGTATCACCCGCACAACCTGCCCATGACCCTGCTGGGCGCGGGGATCCTGTGGTTCGGCTGGTTCGGCTTCAACGCCGGCAGCGCCCTGGCCTCCAACGACATCGCCGGCAACGCCTTCCTCACCACTCATTTCGCCGCCGCGGCGGGCATGCTCGCATGGCTCGCCTTCGAGGTGTGGCACACTGGAAAGCCCACGTCGCTGGGTGCCGCGTCCGGCGCGGTCGCCGGCCTCGTGGGTATCACGCCCGCCGCCGGCTTCGTGGGTCTGCTCCCCGCCCTGCTCATCGGCGCGGTCGTGGGCGGAGGCTGCTATTGGGGGGTGCAGCTCAAGAACCGCTTCAGGTACGACGACGCGCTGGACGTCCTGGGCGTGCACGGCGTGGGCGGTATCCTCGGCATGCTGCTCGTGGGCCTGTTCGCCAGCACCGCCATCAACAAGACCGCCGCGAACGGCCTGCTGTTCGGCAACCCCCGGCAGCTGCTCGTGCAGGTTCTCGCCATCGTCGTGGCGGTGGCCTGGTCCTTTGGATTGACGTGGGTGATGCTCAAGCTCATCGACGTGACCGTAGGCGTACGCGTGAGTGCCGAGGCTGAAGACATGGGCCTCGACCTCTCAGAGCACGCGGAGACCGGGTACACTTTCTAGTACACGCCGCGGACCCGGCTGGGGCTCTGACCAGCAACGACCGGCGGCCCCAGACGATCGGAGGACGGATGAAGAAGATCGAGGCGATCATCAAGCCGCACAAGCTGGACGACGTCAAAGAGGCGATCGAGAAGGCAGGCGTGGCGGGGATGACCGTGACCGAGGTCAAGGGCTTCGGCCGGCAGAAGGGGCACACCGAGATCTACCGCGGCTCGGAGTACACGGTGGACTTCATGCCCAAGCTCAAGCTCGAGATCGTCGTGGACGACGACCTCGTGGACGCCGTGGAGACGGCGATCGTGGACGCGGCTCGGACCGGCAAGATCGGCGACGGCAAGGTGTTCACCTACGACATCGCGAGCGTGGTGCGCATCCGCACCGGCGAGCGCGGCCCCGAGGCCCTGTAGCGCGGGCGCCGGCGACATGCTGACCGCAACGCGCCGGGTCCGGGTTCGGGCCCGGCGCTCGCGTTCCCAGGGGCCCACGAGGTGACCGAGACCGGCGCTGCCGCCCGCGACGTCGTTTCCGCCCTCCTCGCCCGACGTGCCGAGCTGTTCGAGCACGGAGAGCCGGGAGCGCCCTCGGCAACGCTCCTTGCGACCGCGCTCGACGACGCGCTGGCGTCCCTCGCGCGCATCGCGGCCGACGCGGTCGCGCCCAAGCGCGCATGGTCGGTGGCGGCGTTGGGCGGCTACGGCTCCGGCCGGCTGCTGCCCCACTCCGATGTGGACTTGCTGGTCGCCGTCGACGGGCGCCCCGAGGACGTCGCGGACTTCGTGCGCGCCGTGCTCTACCCGCTGTGGGACGCCGGGCTCACCGTGGGCCACGCCGTGCGCGACCGGCGCGCGGCCCTGTCCGCCGCCGGGGCCGACCTGGCCACGCTCACGACCATGCTCACCGCAAGGCGGATCGCCGGAGACGACGCCGTCTTCCACAGCGTCCTGGACCCGGTCGCGCAGCACGCGGCCGGCGATGCCCGACGCACGCTGCCCGCGCTCGCCGCCCGGGAGCGCCCGGGCTCTCCCTTCGAGCTGTGGCCCGACCTCAAGGAAGGCCGCGGCGGCCAGCGCGACCTCGACGAGCTCGTGTGGACGTCGTGCGTGC
Organism: uncultured Coriobacteriia bacterium; assembly: GCA_963768865.1. Taxonomy (GTDB): domain Bacteria; phylum Actinomycetota; class Coriobacteriia; order Anaerosomatales; family CAVYJL01; genus CAVYJL01. Next base: position 78,090 of record CAVYJL010000004.1, read on the forward strand.
TGGCAGGCCGCACGGGCGCCGACCTGACCTCGCTCACTGCGGCGGGCTCCCTGAGCGACGCCGACCTCGCACGCTGCCTGCGGGCGTCGGACGTTCTCACGGCCGCGCGCTGGGTGGCCCACCTCACCCACGGCCGCGGCGACAACCGCTACGACGAGGAGACCGACGACGCCTTTGGCCGAGGCGAGGCGGTCAACATCGCGATGGCCGACATCGACGCCGTGCTCACCGCCACCCGCACGCGCGTCGTGCCCGCGCAGCCCGCCCGCGTGATCCCGCTGCGGCGCCCCGCTCCCGCACCGCCCCCCGTGGCACTGGACGATCCCGGACGGATCCTGGAGGCGTTCGCGCGCGGCGACGCCGACCAGCCTGCGCTGGAGAGAGCGGCGTGGGCCGGGGCCTTGGAGCCTATGCTCCCGGGCTGGCGCGAGCTCATGACCCTGCGCCGCCCGGGCCTCACGCACCGTCTCACGGTGGGGGCGCACAGCCTGGCGGCCGCACGGATCGCCGGCGGAGCGGCGCAGCTCGACGCGCGCGCGGCGGCGATCGTCGGATCGCTCGCCGACCAGCGCCCCCTGCTCGCCGCTGCCCTTCTTCACGACGTGGGCAAGCGCACGCGCGGCGCTGACCACGGGCTCGCGGGAGCGCCCATCGCCCGCGAGGCTGCCATGCAGCTGGGCTTGTCCGGACCGCAGGCCAATGCGGTCGCCACGCTCGTGCGCGACCACTTGCTGCTGGTCGAGACCATCGCCACGACCGACCTCGACGACGAGGACGCCATCACCCAGATCGCCGCGCGCCTGGGCGACCCCGAGCTCGTGGAGCTGCTCTACGTCCTAACGCTCGCCGACTCCCTCGCCATGAGCGAAGACGAGTGGGGGCCGTGGAAGGCCGCCCTCCTGGGCGAGCTGGCCGGCAAGGTGGAGCGCGTGCTGCGCGGCGGCGATCCCGGCACCCTGGCGTCCCAAGCGGCCGCCGTCCGTGCCGAGGTGGCGGACCTCGCCCGTTTCGAGCAGGTCCCCGGCGCGATCGTGGGCTTCGCCAACGGCGCCCCGCTGCGCTACCTGGTCCAGCACACGCCGCAGCAGGTCGTCGACCACGCCCGGCTCGCGTTCGGCCTCGCGCAGGGCAGCCGCACCGCCTCGGCACGGATAGAGATCGGCGGCGCGCCGGTCCCGCACACGTGGCAGGTCACGATCGTGGCGCTGGACAGGCCCGGGCTCCTCTCGCTCCTCGCCGGCGTGCTCGCGCTCACCGGGCTCGACATCCTCTCCGTCTCCGCCCACACCACCAGCCGAGGCGTGGCGCTGGACCAGTTCGTGGTGACCGGAGCCACCCTTGCCGAGGTGGGTCCCGAGACCTGGGCCAAGCTGGAGCGGTCGCTCATGGCCGCTCTGGCCGGGCGATTGGCCGTGCCGGTGCGCCTGAGCGAGCGCCGGCGCCACTACGCCCGCACGGAACGCTCCATGCCCCCGCGGATCGGAATCACCGCCGACGACTTCGCCACCGTGGTCACGGTGCGCGCGGCCGACCGTGTGGGATTGCTCCACGACCTGGCGGGCGTGCTCGCCTCGGCAGGGCTCGACATACGTAGCGTCACGGCGTCTTCGGCGGACGGCGTCGCCCGCGACACCTTCCGCGCGGTGGACGGCTCGGGCCAGCCCGTGACGGACGCGGAGCTGCTGGACACGCTCCCGGGCGACCTCGCCAGCGCGGCGCTGGGGACACCGTAGATAGCCGTCCCGCCGCACCGGGGTATCCTCCACGAAGACACGACCAGCGCCGGCGCACGCCGGCGACCTCAAGGGGGCGGCTGATGAGCAGTATCTACACGGGCACCGGCGACGACGGCTCGACGTCGCTCGCGGACGGGACCCGGGTGCCCAAGGACGACGCGCGGGTAGAGGCGTACGGCACTCTGGACGAGGCCGACGCCCTCCTGGGAGTAGCGCGCTCGCTGGCCGACGACGAGCTCCTTCGCGAGCTGCTGCGATACGCGCAGCAGCGGCTCGCCAACTGCTCCTCCCTGCTGGCGTCGCCCTCCGGTGCCAAGCCGGGCTCACCCGGCGTCACGGCCCAGGACGTGGCCGTCTTAGAGGCCGCGATAGACAGGCTCGAGGAACGGACAGGGCCTCTGACGCAGTTCGTGCTCCCCGGCGGGTCGCAGCTGGCCGCGTCCCTGCACGTGGCGCGTACCGTCGTGCGCCGTGCCGAGCGCCGCGTGGCCGCGCTGCCCGCCGCCGCCGCGCCCGCGGCTCGCGCCGATGTCCTGCGCTTCCTCAACCGGCTCTCGGACATGCTCTTCGCGGCCGCGCGATGGGCGAACGCCGATCAGAACCGCAGCGACACGGTCTGGGACCCGCACGCGCCGGCTCCCGACATCGCCCGGTTCGGCGCGATGGACGAGCGCGAAGAGTGACGCGGCCCTACGCGTGGGTCCCCTCGTGCCCGGCTCCCTCTACAAGCTCGCGCACGATCTTGGGGTCCAGCAGCGTGGACGTGTCGCCGAACGCTTCCGACTCCGTCTCGCCCCCCGCGATCTTCCTCAAGATCCGCCGCATGATCTTCCCGGAGCGTGTCTTGGGCAGATCGGGTGCGAACTGGATGCGGTCCGGCGTGGCGATCGGGCCTATCACCTTGCGAACGGTCCCCGCGAGGATGGTCTCGAGCTCCTCGGTGGGCACCTCGCCCTGTCGCAGCACCACGAACGCCCAGATGCCCTCGCCTTTGACCGCGTGCGGGTAGCCCACGACGGCAGCCTCCGACACCGCCTCGTTGCTCACGAGCGCGCTCTCGATCTCGGCCGTCCCGAGCCTGTGCCCCGAGACGTTGATGACGTCGTCCACCCGGCCCAGCAGCCAGAAGTAGCCGTCTTCGTCGAGCATCGCGCCGTCGCCGGTGAAGTAGTGACCCGGGAACTGCGAGAAGTACACCTCGCGCAGCCGCTCGTTGTCGTGATCGCCCCAGGTGGCGCGCAACATCCCCGGCCAGGGCTTCTCCAAGACCAGGTTGCCGCCCTCCCCCGGGTCGGCCTCGGTGCCGTCGTTGCGCAGCACCTTGGGCTCAACGCCGAAGAAGGGGAACGTGGCCGAGCCGGGCTTGAGCGTAACGGCGCCCGGCAACGGTGTGATGATGAAGCCGCCGGTCTCGGTCTGCCAGTAGGTGTCCACGATGGGCAACGAGTCCGCACCGATGGTCCGGCGGAACCACAGCCACACCTCCGGGTTGATGGGCTCGCCCACGCTGCCCAGCAGCCTGAGACTGGACATGTCGTAGCGCGCCGGCCAGCCGTCTCCGTAGCGCATGAGCGCTCGGATCACGGTCGGCGCCGTATAGAAGGTGCTCACGCGGTGCTTCTCCACCACCGCCCACAGGCGCCCTGGGTCCGGCCATGTGGGCACGCCCTCGAACATGAGCGTAGTGGCGCCGGCGGCCAGCGGCCCGTACAGGATATAGCTGTGCCCCGTGATCCACCCGATGTCGGCCGTGCACCAGTAGACGTCCTCGTCCCGATGGTCCATCACCGTCTTGAAGGTCAGCGCCGTGAAGACCAGGTAGCCGCCCTGCGTGTGCACGACGCCCTTGGGCTTCCCGGTAGACCCCGACGTGTACAGGATGAAGAGCGGGTCCTCGGCGTCCATGGGCTCGATGGGGCAGGGCTTGCGCACCTCGGGGGCGCTGACCTCCTGATGCCACCACGTGTCGCGGCCGGGCTCCATGTCGCACGACCCGCTGCCGCGCTGCACCACGACCACGGACTCGACAGTGGGACACTCGAACAGCGCCTCGTCGGCCGCGACCTTGAGCGCGATCTTGCGCCCCCCGCGCACGCCCTCGTCGGCGGTCACGAGCAGCCGCGCCCCGCTGTCCTGGATGCGCCCTCGCAGAGCGCTGGCCGAGAACCCGCCGAACACCACGGAATGGATGGCGCCTATGCGCGCGCACGCGAGCATGGCGATGGCGAGCTCCGGGACCATGGGCAGGTACAGCGCCACGCGGTCGCCCTTGCCGATGCCCTTCTTGCGCAAGACGTTGCCGAACCTGGCGACCTCGAAGTCCAGCTGCTGGTAGGTGAGCGTCTTGGTGAGGCCCTCGTCCGATTCCCAGATGATCGCGGCCTTGTTGCGCCGCCAGGTGTTCAGATGCCGGTCCAGGCAGTTGGCCGAGACGTTGAGCTTCCCGTCCTCGAACCACTTGAAGTCCAGGTCCTCGAAGCCGCCGGACATGATCTTGGTGGGCGGTTCGATCCAGTCCACGTGCTCGAGCGCCATGTCCGACCAGAACCCGGCCGGGTCCTCCACGGACCGCGCGTAGAGTCGCTGGTACTCCTCCAACGAGCCTATGACCGCCTGGCTCGCGAACTGGGGCGGCGGCGGGAACACCAGGCGCTCTTGGGCTTCGACGACCCCGGCCTCTTCGCGGACGTCGATCTCGCTCTCGGCTTCCGGAGTCATTGGTCGCTCCTCGCGTCGGGACTGCCTCGCCGGCGATGGACCCTCGGGTCCGCCATCCCTATATGTCCAACCGGGGGCTTTCCGCCTCGCCGGCCCCCGTCCGAGCGCGGGTCGGCGCCGGGTCGAAGGCGAGCCGAGGCAGGGTCGAGGTCGAGCCGAGGCCGGGCCGGGCGGGCGGGCGCAAGCCGGCCTGACTCGCCGCGACCGGGGCCCGAGAGACGCCGAGCGGCTGCGATCCGCTCGGGACGGCGACCGCCCGGCGACACCGAACGGCGCACCCGGCCGCGCGCGGCCGCCTCGTCGCCGCCCAGCCGGACGGCGACCGCGTGCGCGCGAGCGGAGCTATACTGATGGCTCTTTTCCGGGACCGGGGGATCCGTTGGGGCGCAGGGCACAGGACAAGTACGAGACACTCCGAGCAAGCCTTTCGGCGTTGGGCTCTGTCCTGGTCGCGTACTCGGGCGGCGTCGACTCCACACTTCTCGCCTTCACCGCTCACGCCGTGCTCGGGCCAGGGACGCTCGCCGTCCTCGCCGCGTCCGACACCTACCCGGCCAGCGAGGCCGAGCACGCCCACGCCGTCGCCGGTGAGCTCGGGCTCACGCTTCTCGAGGTCGAGACCAACGAGCTCGTGGACCCCTCCTTCCGCGCCAACGGGCCCGACCGCTGCTATCACTGCAAGTCCGAGCTGTTCAGCCTGCTGCGCACCATCGCGGACGCCCGCGGCCTGGCGTGGGTGGCCGACGGCAGCAACCTGGACGACCTGGGCGATCATCGGCCGGGGCGCCGTGCCGCGGCGGAGTACGGCATCGTGAGCCCGCTCATGGACGCCGGCCTCACCAAGGCCGACATCCGGGAGCTCGCCCGCGAGCTCGGGCTCCCCAACTGGGACCGCCCGTCGATGGCGTGCCTGGCCTCGCGCTTCCCGTACGGCGAGGAGATCTCCGAGGACCGCCTGGACCTCGTGGGCCGTGCCGAGGACTCGCTGCGCGCCCTGGGTCTGCGCCAGTTCCGTGTCCGCGCGCACGGCGACGTGGCGCGACTGGAGGTCGACGCGGGCGAGCAGGACACGGCGTGGGGCATGCGGGACCGCGTGTCGGCGGCGCTGCGGACCGCCGGCTTCGCCTATGTCGCCCAGGACCTCGAGGGCTATCGCACCGGCAGCCTCAACGAGACCCTCGAGGCGCCGGAGATCGTCCCGGCGGAGTGACCTGCGGCGGCGGCCGACGCCCCGCGGCATCGCACGCGCTGTCCTCTCACCAGGGAAGAAGCCGGGGTCCTCACTCCCCCAGGAGCACCGCCAGCGCGGCTCGCGCCGCCTCGGGCGCCTTCTTGTTCAGCGATTCGGGCCGCAGCGCGTCGCGCACGAGCAGCGCGGTCACGAAGGGCGCGGCCATGGCCATCATGTCGATGTCCGGATACAGCCGCCGCGACACGCCCTCCACGGTGACGAGCCCCTTCACGAGCAGCCCGTAGCCGGACGCCACCTGGACGTCGTAGCGGCGCAGCAGCGTGAGCAGCCCCAAGCCGAAGTCCTTGAGGTCGGACCCGCCTTGGGCCTGGACCACGAGCGTGTGATCCATGAGCCCGCCAAGGTCGCGGCTGAGCGCCACCGCCTTCTCCCGCGGGATGTCCACGCCCAGGGCCTCGGTCCAGAGCAGGGCCGAGTCGGGGTCGCGATAGACCAGCGCGGCGAGCAGATGCGCAACGGCGGTGCGCTGCCCCGCGTCCAAGTGCCCCACCATGCCGAAGTCCAGATACGCGATCCGCCCTTGTGGAGTGACCAGGAGGTTCGCATGATGCAGGTCGGCGTGATAGCGGCCGGCGACGAGCACCTGGCGCATGAACGCCTCGGCCCCGTGCTCCGCCAGCGCGTGGGTGTCCACTCCGGCGGCGCGTGCCTCGTCGAGCCGAGACAGAGGCCACCCGTCCACGAACTCCATCGTGAGCACGTCGCGCGAAGTGAGCGGCCACACCACCCGCGGCACCTGGACGAGCGGGTCGTGCCGGAAGTCGTGCGCGAAGCGGTCGGCGGTGCGACCCTCGATGCGCATGTCCAGCTCTCTGGCCAGCGAGGCGTCGAGCTCATCCACCAGCGACGGCAGGTCGATGCGCGCCAGCGACCCGAGCCGAGGCACTCGCCGCAACACGCCTCTTGCCGCTGCCACGTCGGAGCGGATGGCCGCCCGAGCGCCCGGGCGCACGACCTTGACCGCGAGGCGCGTCCCCGCGGGCAGCGACCCCCCGAACACCGGGCGGTACTCGTCGCGCAGCACCGCAGTGTGCACTTGCGCGATCGACGCCGAGGCGAGCGGCATCTCGTCGAACGAGTCGTACAGCGTCTCGGTGTCGCGACCGAACGAGCGCAGTATGGTCGCGGCGATGAGCTCGGAGGCCACCGGCGCGACATCGTCCTGAAGCTTCTCCAGCTGCGAGAGCACCTCGGGACTGAACACATCCGCGCGGACCGACCCGATCTGGCCGAGCTTGACGAAGGTGGGCCCCAGCTCCTCGAGAGCCTGCCGCAGCTCCACCGCTACCGCCTCCCGGCGCCGCGGCGCCGGTGCCAGTCCGAACCGCGCGCCCGCGGCCGCCCGCAGCGCGTGCCGGATCGCGACACGCCGGATCTCCCCGAGCCGGGAGGTCATCGTCAGCCCTCCGACCCGGGAGGATCCGCCGGAGTCCAGGCGCAGGACCAGCGCGTCGAGCGCGGTCTCGATGGCCTCCAACCTGCCGCGCATCTCCCCGAGCTCGAAGCGCACCTCGCTCAGGACCTCGGCGTCGCCCGCGGTAGCCGCCGCCTCGGCAAGCTCGGTGGTGCCGGCGAGCTCCGCCTTGAGGCGCTCCTTCTCGCGGAAGATGAGCGCCGACACGCCGTCCACGACGTCGCCGGCTCCGGCGCCCTCCTCGGGCGCCCCGCCCATGCCGCGACCGACCGCGGCCTTCCATCCCTCGTCAGCCATCTCGTGCACGAGCGCCCAAGCGGCCAGCACACGTACCACGTCCTGATCGGCCATGGTCCCCCCTTGGCGGTCAATTCATGCCGTCACCGGTGGTGACGACGTGTCTTCTTCCCCGTGGCCCTGCGCTGCTCCTTGCGGAAGCGGTCGAGGACCTCGTCTTCGGGCGAGGCCTCGACATCGGCGCGGACCTTGACGATGCGGTCGCGGATCTTGGCGGCGCGCTCGAAGTCCAGCGCGTCCGACGCGCCGCCCATCTCTTCCTCGAGCGTGGCGAGGATCATCATGAGCTCCTCCCGGGGCAGCTTCGACAGCTCGCCGCCGGCGGCGGATTCCGCATCCACGAGGCCGGCGTCGGCCTCTCGCGCGTACGCGACGATATCGCTGATGGCCTTGCGGATGGTCTGCGGCTCGATGCCGTGCTCCGCGTTGTAGGCGATCTGCTTCTCGCGGCGGCGGCTGGTCTCGTCCATGGCCGTGGTCATGGAGGCCGTCACCGTGTCCGCGTAGAGGATGACCTGGCCCGACACGTTACGCGCAGCACGCCCGATGGTCTGGATGAGCGACCGGTGGTTGCGCAGGAACCCTTCTTTGTCGGCATCCAGGATGCAGACGAGGGAGACCTCCGGCAGGTCTAGGCCCTCGCGCAGCAAGTTGATGCCCACGAGGCAGTCGAAGGTCCCGGCTCTAAGGTCGTGGAGTATCTCCACGCGTTGCATCGTGTCGATATCGCTGTGCAGGTATCTGACGCGCAACCCCTGCTCGAAGAGGTAGTCGGTGAGGTCCTCGGCCATCTTCTTGGTGAGCGTGGTCACGAGCACGCGCTCGTTGCGCTCCGCGCGGGCACGTACCTCCTCTACCAGGTCGTCGATCTGACCCTTCGTAGGACGGACGACCACCTCGGGGTCGACGAGCCCGGTGGGCCTGATGATCTGCTCCACGATGGCCTCGGAGCTCCGAAGCTCGTAGTCGCCCGGCGTGGCCGAGACGTACACGAACTGCGGCACGCGCGAGTGGAACTCGTCCCACCGCAGCGGCCGGTTGTCCAGCGCGCTGGGCAGCCTGAACCCGTGCTCGACGAGCGTCACCTTGCGGCTCCGATCGCCCTCGTGCATGCCCCGGATCTGCGGGATGGTCACGTGCGACTCATCGATGATGCACATGAAGTCCTTGGGGAAGTAGTCGACCAGCGTGTGCGGAGGCTCCCCGGGCTTGCGGCCGTCCAGATGCCGCGAGTAGTTCTCGATGCCGTTGCAGAAGCCCATCTCCTCGAGCATCTCGAGGTCGTACGACGTCCGCATCTCGAGCCGCTGGGCTTCGAGCAGCTTGCCCTGGGCCTTGAGTTCCGTGAGCCGATCCTGGAGCTCCTCCGAGATGGTGCTCAGTGCCGCCTTGAGCTTTGTTGGCACCGTGACGTAGTGCGTCGCAGGCCACACGGCCGTCTTGCTGAACTCGGAGATGGCCTCGCCGGTGAGCTGGTCCACCTCGGCGATGGACTCGATCTCGTCGCCCCAGAACGTCACGCGCAACGGGTGGTCGGCGTACGGCGGGAAGATGTCCAGCGCGTCACCGCGGACCCTGAACGTCCCGCGTGTGACCTCATAGTCGTTGCGCTCGTACTGGACGTCCACGAGCTCCCGGATGATGGAGTCCCTCGCGTGCTCGGTGCCGCAGTCGATGAACACGGCGGTGCCCGCGTAGTCCTCCGGCGAGCCGATGCCGTAGATCGCCGAGACGCTGGCGACCACGACGACGTCGCGCCGGGTGAGCAGCGCGGCAGTGGCGGCGTGCCTGAGCTTCTCGATCTCCTCGTTGATGGAGGAGTCCTTCTCGATGAAGGTGTCCGACGACGGGATGTACGCCTCGGGCTGGTAGTAGTCGTAGTACGACACGAAGTAGACGACGGCGTTGTCCTGCATGAACGTCTTGAGCTCCGCAGCCAGCTGCGCGGCCAGCGTCTTGTTGGGAGCCATGATGAGCGTGGGCTTCTGCGTAGCTTCGATGAGCTTGGCCATCGTGAACGTCTTGCCCGACCCGGTCACGCCGAGCAGCGTCTCCTCGTGCATCCCGCCCGCGATGTTCTCGGTCAGCGCGGCGATCGCCTCCGGCTGGTCGCCCGAGGGCTGGAACTCCGCCACGACCCGCAGCGGCTTGGCCGGCCCGGTGTCGCCCGGCAAGCCCGCCGATGCCGGTGGACGTCATGAGAGCGACCGCCGCCCGCTGCGCGGCGATCTTCTCCTCGGGTGTGGGACGGCCCTCGCTCACTTGAACGCCTCCGGGTACAGCCGCCGGTACAGATACGCCTCCAGCAGCACTCGCTTCACGTATCGCTTCGTCTCCGGGAACGCGACATCCGCATAGGTGATCTTCTTGCCGCCGGGCCGCTCCAGCCACTTGGCCACGGTCGAAGGACCGGCGTTGTACGCGGCCAGCGCGGTGCGGGTGTCATCGAACTCCCGCAACAACTGGCCGAGGTAGTAGGTTCCCAAGTCGATGTTAGTCGCCGGGTCTGACAAGAGGGCTCCCGAGGAAGGGTCGGCCGAGCTGTTGCCTCGCGACTTGATCTCTTCGGCGGTGGACGGCAGCACCTGCATGAGGCCCACGGCCCCGTGTTTGGACACGATGTCGGGCTTGAAACCGGACTCGACCTCGATCACTCCCGCTACGAGGTACGGATCCACGCCATGCGACCGGGCGGCCTTGCCGATCTGCGCCTCGAAGCGCAACGGATGATAGAGGCGCTGGATCCAGGCCGGCCCGCGGGCAGCGACGAGTGCGACGACCGCGAGCAGCACTACCACGCCGCCGATCAGTAGGCGATGCGGCGCGAAGAAGCGCTGACGCCCGCTCACTTCTAATCGACCTCCGGCCCCGGGCGCACCGCGGCGCGAGCGACCTCGAAATGGGCCCAAACCTGGTCCAGTCGCTCCAGGAAGGAGGCTTCGTCGCCGTCGTTGACCACGATGGCGCCCGCGTGGCGCCGGCGCTCAGGATCGGCAGGCTGCAACGCGATACGGCGCTTCGCGTCGCGCTCAGTGATGCCCCGGGCTACGAGACGAGCCACTCGCGCCGTTTGCGGCGCCTCGATCACGAGCACGACATCGGCACGGTTGCGAAGCGCCGGCGCTTCCTCGAGCAGCGGGATGTCCATCACCACGACCTCGGCGCCGTTGCTCGCGTCCTGGTCAAGGCGCTCTTCCAGGATCTCGCCGATCCGCGGGTGGGTGATCGCGTTGAGCCGCGCGACCGACTGCGTGCCGCGAAACGCTAGGTCGGCCAGCCGGGCGCGATCCACCTGACCGTCGTCCTCGAGGACCCCCGGGCCGAAGGCATCCGCCAGACTTCGTCGGATCTCCGGCTCTTCGAGGACTTCGCGAGCCACGGAGTCCGCATCGATGACGCGTGCGCCCAGGGAGGCGAAGTGCTCCGTGGCGGTGCTCTTCCCCGCTCCGGCGCCGCCGGTGACGACTATCACGAAGGGCCGTTGGCTCATCCGATGTCTCCGTTGCTCATGGGCACGCCCGGCATTCGCGAGCAAGCGGGGCGGGCGGCCCACGCCGGCCACCCGCCCCGAAACTCTCGCGCGGCCACAACGGCCGCGAGGATCAGCTGCTGGAGCCGACTACTCCTTGGTGTCCTCCTCGGAGGTCTCCGCCTCGGCGTCCGCCTCTTCGGCAGCCTCCGCGACAGCCTCCTCGGCTACCTCCTCGGCTACCTCGGCGACAGCCTCCTCGGCTACCTCCTCGGCGGCCTCGGCGACCTCCGCGGCGACGACGGCCTCTTCCACCGCGTCGACGGCAGCCTCTTCGGCGGCCTCGGCAACGGCTTCAGCCTCGGTGGCCTCGGCGATCTTCTCGTCCGCGACCTCGCGGGCGACTTCTGCTTCTTCCACGGCCTCGCGGGCGACCTCGGCCTCCACGACCTCGACATCCTCGGCGACCTCGGCGACCTCTTCCGCCTCTTCGGCGGCTTCCACGGCCTCCTCGACGACCTCGCCGGCGTCTTCGGCCGCGAGCTCCTCAGGGCTCACGATGGGCTCGGGCTTGCGCGGCACGGGCGGGGTCAGACCCAGCTCCTCGGCCGCGGCCTTGATGGAGAGCGAGATGCGGCGGCGGTCCATGTCGATGTCCATGACCTTCACCGTGACCTCGTCGCCGATGGCGAGCAGGTCCTCGGGCTTCTCCACATGCTCTTTGGACATCTCGGAGATGTGCACGAGGCCCTCGACGCCGTCACCCAGCGCGACGAAAGCGCCGAACGGGACGAGCTTCGTGACCTTGCCCTGCTGGATGGAGCCCACCTCGTAGTTGCGCACGAGCTGCTTCCACGGATCTTCCTGGGTCTGCTTGAGCCCCAGGGAGATGCGCTCGCGGTCCATGTCCACGTCCAGGACCTGCACCTGCACCTCGTCGCCGACCTTGACGACCTCGGACGGGTGATTGACGTGGCTCCAGGACAGCTCGGAGATGTGGACGAGGCCGTCGATGCCGCCCAGGTCCACGAAGGCGCCGAAGTCCACGATGGAGCTGACGGTACCGGGAAGGATCTGGCCCTTCACGAGCTTGGTCAGGATGGCCTGACGCTCGTGGCGACGGCCCTCCTCCAAGACGACCCGGCGTGAAAGCACGACGTTGTTTCGGTTGCGGTCCATCTCGATGACCCGCGCCTCGAGGGCCGTGCCCAGGAACGAGCTGAGGATCCTTGACCCGGCGGAGGTCCACGAGCGAAGCAGGCAAGAAGCCGCGCAGGCCGATGTCCAGGATCAGGCCGCCCTTGACGACCTCGATGACCTCGCCCTCCACGTTCTCGCCCGAGTTGAACTTCTCTTCGATGCGCAGCCAGGCGCGCTCGTACTCGGCACGCTTCTTCGAGAGGACGAGTCGTCCGTCTTTGTCCTCCTTCTGGAGGACGAGCGCCTCGATCTCGTCGCCCACGGAGACGACGTCCGCCGGGTTGACGTCCTTGCGGATCGACAGCTCGCGGACCGGGATGACGCCCTCGGATTTGTAGCCGATGTCCACCAGGACCTCGTCACGCTCGACCCGCACGATCGTGCCGGTCACGATGTCGCCGTCATCGAACGAGGGCATGGTCTCGTCGATCAACGCCATCATCTCTTCGGGCGTGTATTCCTTCTCGTTCTCGATGATGCCGGTCTCTTCAGTCACGTACGCTTACCTGTGGCCTTTCCGTCCGACGCAGCCACCGGATGCTTCCGGTTCTCGAGCTCGTCGGTCTCGACAGTATGCTGGCATCGCGCGCCTGCGCGCACATTGATACCAGTTCACCATGCTACACGCTGGAGGTGACGAGCGGAAGGCGCAACACGCCTCCGGGCGTATCCAATCCAGCCCCGCGGGAAGCGCCCCTACTTCGCCGAGGCCCAGTCCGGTCCGGCGCTCACCGACACCTCGAGGGGCACGTCGAGCGACGCGACCCCGGTCATGGCGTCCACGGCCATGGCCTCGAGACGCCCGAGCTCCGAGGCCGGAGCCTCGAACACGAGCTCGTCGTGCACCTGGAGCACCATCCGGGACGCGAACCCCTCGGAACGCAGACGGCGGTCGACCTCGATCATGGCGAGCTTCATGATGTCCGCCGCGGTCCCTTGCATCGGATGGTTCATCGCCGTGCGCTCACCGAACGAACGCAGGTTGTAGTTGGAGCTCGACAGCTCGGGGATGTGGCGCCGCCTGCCGAACAGCGTGACCGCGTAGCCGGTCTTGCGCGCCTCGGCCACGGTCTCGTCCAGGTACGCCCGCACGCGCGGGTACGCCTCGAAGTAGCGGTCGATCATGAGCTGGGCGTCGGCCCTGGGGATGTCCAGCGACACGGACAGTCCGTGCGCCGAGATCCCGTACACGATGCCGAAGTTGACCGCCTTGGCCCGGCGGCGCTGCTCGTTATCCACCTCGTCGGGCCGGATGTCGAACACGCGCGCGGCCGTGGCCGCGTGGAAGTCCGCGCCACCGGTGAACGCCTCGATCAAGCCGGGGTCCCCTGACAGGTGCGCAAGGATGCGCAGCTCGATCTGCGAGTAGTCCGCCGAGACGATGAGGTCGCCGGCCGTGGCCGGCACGAAGGCCGCCCGGATCTTGCGCCCCAACTCGGTGCGGACCGGGATGTTCTGGAGATTGGGATTGGAAGAGGACAGGCGCCCGGTCGCAGCCACCGTCTGGTTGAACGTCGTGTGGACCCGGCCGTCGGCCGCGACGAGCTTGGGCAGCGCCTCGATGTACGTGGACTTGAGCTTTGCGAGCTCTCGATACTCCAGGATCTTGGCGGCGATCGGGTAGGACTCCGCGAGGCCGGTGAGCACCGAGGCGTCCGTGGAATACCCGGTCTTGGTGCGTTTCCCCGCCGGCAGTCCCAGGTCGTCGAAGAGGACCTCGGCAAGCTGCTTTGGCGAATCCACGTTGAACTCCACGCCCGCGAGCTCCTGGATCTCCGCGAGCAGGCGACCGATCTGCTTGGCCGCGTCGCCCCCCAGCCGCGCGAGAGCCTCCTGGTCCAACCCCACGCCCACGGCCTCCATGCGCGCCAAGACCGGCACGAGCGGGATCTCGATGTCCGTATAGCAGGGCAGCGCCTCGTCCTGCTCGAGGCGCGCCGCGAGGATGGGCCTCAACTCCGCGGCCGCGCGAGCCAGGCGCGCCGCCTCGGGGCCCTCCGGTTGCGCCGAGACCAGCCGGTGGCCCATGAACTCGCCGTAGAGGCTCTCGAGATCGTATGCGGAGCGGCTCGATTCCAGCAGATACGCCGCAAGACCCACGTCGAACAGCCTGGCCGGGTCCACGTCAGCGTCCGCTTCCGCGCCGGTGGCGCCACCGCCCGGCGGGCACAGCCGCTCCAGGAGCCCCTTCGAGTCACCCGCCGCGATCTCGCCCTCCGCCACCAGCCGGGCGAGCACCGGCTCGATGTCGCTCGCCGAAACGACCGCCACGACGCCGTCCTTGGCGATGCCCAGATCGTCGCTGGGCAGCAGGGTGTCTCCGCCTTCCTGCGCGAGCGCGACCCCGTACCAGGCGTCGGGCTCCCGGTCGAGCCACCCCAGGACGGTCTGCGCGGCGCCCGGGCCCGAGCTCACGTGCCACGGCGTGACCCCCGCGGGCGGGGTCGCCGAAGGCTCGGCCGGCGGCTGGGCCGCCGAAGCCGGACCGGGCCGAGGTTCGAACGCCGGGCCCTTGGGCCCGCCGCCCGCTCGCTTCCCCGCCAGGAAGACCTTGTTCATGAGCGATGTGAAGGCGAGATCCGAGAACACCCCGAGCAGCGCAGCCTCGTCGAAGCCTCCGAACTTCACGCCTTGGAGCTGGAGCTCGATGGGCGCGTCCCGCCTGATGGTGGCGACCTCGCGGCTCGCGCGCGCCGCGCCCGCATGCTCGCGAAGGTTCTCGCCCAGTTTGCCCTTGATGGCATCCGAAGCGGCGAGCGTCTCGTCCAGGGACCCATGCTCGTTGATGAGCTTGGCCGCCGTCTTCTCCCCCACACCGGGCACTCCGGGGATGTTGTCGGACGTGTCGCCCTTGAGGCCCAGGTAGTCGGGCACCTGGTCCGGCCACACTCCGAGCCGCTCGTGGACCGCCTCGCGGTCGTACACGACGATGTCGGTGAGCCCCTTGCGCGTAGACACCACGCGCACCGCGTCGTCTACGAGCTGGAACGCGTCGCGATCCCCCGTGACCAGCAGGATGTCGAGCCCGTCCCGCTCCCCTTGGACCGCGAGCGTGCCCAGCAGGTCGTCCGCCTCCCAACCCTGTGCCGAGACCTGCGGGATGCCCATAGCCCCTAGGATCTCGTGCACCATCGGGAACTGCGACTTGAGCTCGTGAGCGGTGGGCGGGCGATGCATCTTGTACTGCTCGAGCACGTCGCTTCGGAACGCGGGCCGGCCGGCGTCCCACGCCACGACCACGCCGTCTGGCCCCAGCACCTCGATCATCTTGAGCAGCATCTGCATGAAGCCGAAGGCCGCGTTGGTGGGGCGCCCGTCCGGCGCCGTCATCGTGGGCGGTAGCGCGTGGAACGCGCGATGGATGAGGCTGTTGCCGTCCACTATGGCGATGCTGTGTCGAGACATGGGAACCTTCCGTGAGACGCAGGCGTGGTTGCCCGCGGCGCCCCGATTCTACCCAAGGCGGCTGACATGGGTTTCTTCGACTGGTCCGCCCCGATCATGCATCGCCACGGCGACCGCTGGACCAGCCAGGACGTCACGACCATCGTGCGATGGATCTCGCCGCTACCCGCCCGCGACGCCCGGGTACTGGACCTCGGCGGCGCCTCGGGAGGGCTCGCGACCCGCATCGCCGATGCGACCGGCGCCACCGTGACGGTCCTGGACCCGACCTCCCTGCTCCTGGAGAGGCTGCCGGTACGGGCCGGTGTCACGGGCGTGAAAGGCGTCGCGGAGCACATGCCGTTCGAAGACACGTCGTTCGACGCGATCGTGTGCACGGACGCGTTCCATCACTTCCGCGACCAAGAGGCGGCCGCGCGCGAGATGCATAGGGTGGCACGCCCCGGCGCGAGCATCTTGGTGCTCGACCCGGACCTCACGAGGACCGGCCGGCCTATCGCCTGGATGGAGCGTCTGTTCGGTGAGCCCGCGGCGTTCCTCACGCCCGACGGGATCACGGCGCTGTTCGAGCGCAACGGGATCCGGGGAACCGCCGAGTACACGAGCGCGCCGAGCTACCGGTTCCTCGGCACGGTTCCGGCCGAGGAGGGCTAGCTGGCCCAGAGATAGCCCACGTTGCGCACCGTCTCCAGGCGATGGCCCAGCTCGAGGGGCAGCTTGGCCCGGATGCGCCTGATGTGGACGTCCACGGTGCGCGAGCCTCCGTAGTAGTCGCTGCCCCACACACGCCGCAAGAGGATCTCGCGGCTGTAGGCGCGGTTGGGGTGCGTGACCAGGAAGGTGAACAGCGCGTACTCCATGTAGGTGAAGTCGATGGGCGCGCCCTGCCAGTACGCCTGATACGTGGCCAGGTTCACCGTGAGGTCGTCGATCCTGATGAGCTCGTTGGAGGCGACCTCCTCGCCCGGCCACAGCAGGTTGCGGGCCCGGGCCGTGAGCTCGTCGGCGGTGGCGCCGCGCACGACGAAATCGGCCTGGAGCCTCACGGGCAGCCGCAGCTGACCCAGTGCCTCACGCTCCACCACGAGCAAGAGACGCGTCATCGCCCCCGTGGCGACGGCATGCTCCACGGTCTGAGCGAGCACCTCGGGCTCGCGGCCTCCGTCCATGACTACGAGATCCACCTCGTCGCCACCGATGGAAGCGGTCACGTCGTTGAGACGGGCCTCGTCCATGGTGACGCCCAGGGGTTCGAGTCCGGAACGCATCCACGCACTCGTGTGCGAGTCGTCCGCGGCGATGAGCACTCTCTTCATGCGCATCATCGTAGCCTTAGCCTCCCGGTGAATGAACGGCGCCGGACGGGGGATCTCGGTGCGAGTCCCCGTCCGGCGCCGTTGCCGTCGGGTGGTCCGGGGCCGCTCTCACGGCGCCGGACCGGTTCATCGGCGCCCTTCAGGCGCCGCTTCGGTCGTCGTGCCTAGAGGACCTCGAGGTACTTGTCGAGCTCCCACTGAGAGACGCTCGCGGAGTACTCGGCCCACTCGGCCTTCTTGTTCTCCACGAAGAACGTGTGGATGTGCTCGCCCAGCACGTCCTTCATGAGCTGCGAGTGCTCGAACAGGCTGATCGCCTCGCCGAGGTCGCCCGGCAGCGTCTTGATGCCGGCGGCCTTGAGCTCATCGGCGCTCATCTTGAAGATGTTGTTGTTCGCCTCGGGCATGAGCTTCAGGCCTTCCTCGACGCCCTTGAGGCCGGCGCCGAGCATGACCGCGAACGCCAGGTACGGGTTGGCGACCGGGTCGGGCGAGCGAAGCTCCACGCGGGTGGCGACTTCCTTGCCGGGCTTGTACATCGGGACGCGGACCATCGCTGAGCGGTTGCGGCGAGCCCACGTCACGTAGGTCGGAGCCTCGTAGCCGGGGACCAAACGCTTGTACGAGTTCACGGTCTGGTTCGTGATCGCGCAGAACTCAGGAGCGTACTTGAGCAGACCGGCGATGTAGGACTTGCCCACCTCGGAGAGGTTGTAGCCCTCGGGGTCGTTGGCGTCGAAGAACGCGTTGCCCTCCTCGGTGAACAGGCTCTGGTGCGTGTGCATGCCGGAGCCGTTCTGCCCCTGGATGGGCTTGGGCATGAACGTCGCGTACAGGCCGTTGGCGTACGCGATCTCCTTGACCACAAGGCGGTAGGTCATGACCGTGTCGGCCATGGTGAGCGCGTCCTGGTAGCGAAGGTCGATCTCGTGCTGCGACGGAGCGACCTCGTGGTGGCTGTACTCGACCGGGATGCCCATCTTCTCGAGCGTGAGCACCGTGTCGCGGCGAAGGTCGCTGGCGACGTCCAGCGGCGTCAGGTCGAAGTAGCCGCCCTTGTCGATGATCTGGGTGCCGTCGCTGTCCTCGAAGTAGAAGAACTCCAGCTCGGGGCCCACGTACATCGTATAGCCCATGTCGGCGGCCTTCTTCAGCTGCTTCTTGAGGGCCCAGCGGGGATCGCCCTCGAACGGAGTGCCGTCCGGCAGCGTGATGTCGCAGAACACGCGGGCCACGGACTGCTCGGCCGGGCGCCACGGGAGCGTCTGGAAGGTGGAGGCGTCCGGGAACGCCACCATGTCGGACTCCTCGATGCGGGTGAAGCCGTCGATGGAGGAGCCGTCGAAGCCCATGCCCTCCTCGAAAGCGCCCTCGAGCTCGGTGTCCGCGATCGCGAACGACTTCAGCTGGCCGAGGACGTCGGTGAACCAGAAGCGGATGAATCGGACACCGCGCTCCTCAACGGTCTTGAGCACGTAATCCTTGTCGAAATTCGGCATCGCCACTCCTTCATTGGACGGGGATCCCCCGCTTGGGGCAGGACGGCGGGATGACCGCCGCACTAGAGCATACGGGAAAGTTACACCGACCATTGTTTCCAATAGGTTTCAGTTGGGGCGGGTCATCGGGCGTGCGGTAGTGCGGGAAACCGGCGACCGCGCGCAAGAGGCCGGCCCCCTCGCGCGGACCGGCCTCGAAGCCGTCGACCACTCGCCTTCAGGGACTAGAAGCCCTTGGGCCAGTTCTCATAGACCGGCGTGTAGCTGCCCATGAGGGCCTGCAGCTCACCCGGGCTGTGGCAGTACTCGCACAGGCTGTTGCCGTTGTTGTGCTGGAAGCCCTTGCCATGTCCATGGCAGCTGCTGCAGTCGGTGGTACCGGTGGGAGTGTAGGCCCTCGTGAACGAGCCCCAATGGCCCAGCCTAGTAGTCCTGCGGGCGCACCATGAACTCGCGGGGATCCAGCAAGATGGAGTCGTAGAAGTCCTTGGAGCTCGTGGAGCCGATGCCCGGCCTGCCCGGCCCCGGAGCGAACTCCTGCAAGGCGGCGCCCTTCGCGGCCATGTCCAGGGGGTCCAGGATCACCGTGGGGGCGGACCTGGCAGCCCACGGCAGCGAGTACACGTAGACCTTGAACAGGGCCACCGAGGTGCCCCACCGTTCCCACAGCGCCTTGAGCGCGCGGGCTACCGCCACATGATCCGGGTTCAGACGCGCGTCCGAGACGGCCGGCTCTCCGGCCACGTGGTCCATCGTCGTGATGTGCGTCGCGCCCGGATGCAGAGCCGCCATGCGCTCCACGATGGGCGCTACCTTCTCGGTGGTGACCTTCGTGTCCGCGAGGCCCGTGGCGCCGTGGCTGGTCGCACGCCCGAAGAACGACAGGTTCGCCGCGGGGACGCCCAGGTGCTCCATCGACCGCGTGTACTCGGCACGGCGCGCCAGGCCGAAGTCCCAGCGCGTGCCCTTCACCCCGTCGTGATCGAGGTCGGCCCACAGTTCCGGGTGCTTGCGGTAGTAGGTCTGGTACGAGGCCGACCCCTCACCGTCGGTGAGGAGCACTCCGTACACGGGACGTCCGGCCCGGCGGGCGCTGATGATCTCGAACGCCATGCCCCAGGTCTCGTCGTCCGGATGCGGGCTGTAGACGATCAGGGGGCCCTTGCCGTCCCCGAGCACCGCCGCGGTGGTCACGACGCTCGCGCTCTTCGGGATCGGAGCCGGCGGCGCGGGGAGCGAGTGGAGCATGCCCAGGGCCACGAGCCCCAGCGCCGTGAGGAGGGCCAGCACCCATACAGCCGACCGTCGAGCGCGGGGCGCTCCGCGATCGTCGCGCGGGCGTCCCGAGGGCGGCCGCGGGGTGTCGCCGATAGGTGGCATAGCCGCCAGATGATACCATGTGCCCCGCCCCTGACCGGCCCTTCCGAGCGAGGTAGGAGTGCCCGAACAGCCCGCAGATCACTTGAACGCCCCGGCCGCGGACATGCCTGCCGCGAGCCCCGCCAAGAACGCGGTGGATGCCGTCACCAAGGCCGGCGCCAAGGCCGTGGCCACCGTGAAGGGTCAGCGGCTCTTGTCGGTGGACGCCCTCAGAGGCCTCGTGATCGCCGGGATGATCTTCATGGATCATCCGGCCAAGCCGATCTCGGTCCCGCACTTCCTTATCGACAGCCCGTGGAGCGGCCTCACCCTAGCCGACCTGGTGTTCCCGTCGTTCCTGTTCATCGTGGGCGTATCGATGGCCATCTCGTTCACCCGCAAGGCCGAGGCCCCGTCTCGGCAGGTGGTCCTGAAGTTCTTGTGGCGGATCTTCGCCCTGTTCATGATCGGGATCATCTCGAACTGGTACCGGTACTCGTACATCCCGGGCTCGGGCGAGCTGTTCACGTACCCGCTCAGGTACACGGGAGTCCTGCAGCGGATCGCGCTCGCCTCCCTGCTCGCCTTCCCCCTCATCCGACGCCCATGGAAGGAACGCTTGCTCTGGGCCGGAGGCCTGATCCTCGTCCACAGCGCCGTGGTCCTGTTGGTCCCCGGCCCGACGGGGCTTCAGGGCATCTTCGGCGGCCTCACCCCGCAGGCGACGGTAGTCGGGGCGATCGACAAGTTCATCGTCACCGCGCAGCACATGTACCGCTTCGGATTCGACCCTGAGGGCCCGTTCGGGCTCATCACGTCCGCCGCGCAGGTGCTCATCGGCTCGGTCGTGGGCGAGCAGCTCATCAAGCGCCGCGACGAGGCCGGCATGCCGCTGCAGCTCGCCGCCGCCGGCGCCCTGACCCTGCTCGCCGGCATGGCCTTCTCGTTCCTCGTGCCGGTCAACAAGCACATCTGGAGCGGGAGCTTCGTGCTCGTGACCTCTGGCATCGACATCCTGGTCCTGGCGGCGTTCTTCCAGCTCGCGGACAAGAGGCAGTGGAAACGCGGGTTCCAGCCGCTGGTCCCCCTGGGCATGAACGCGCTGGCCCTTTACATCGGGTCCATCATCCTGGCGGCCTACCTCACCAAGTTCGCCGTGGTCCTGCCGGCAGGCGCGCACACCGACGCGTACCACGTGATCGCAGGGGGCTTCCAAAGCGCGTTCGGGCCCATGCTGGGATCGTTCGTCTTCTCCCTCGTCGGACTGATGGGGTGGTACGCCGTGGCGGGAGCGCTCTACCAGGCCAAGGTCTTCATCAAGCTCTAGCCCTGCCGAGGACCGCGTCTCCGCGGCCCTGGACGAAGCGCCGCCCCCGCGATGCGGAGACGGCGCTTTCGACGACGGACTGTCGCGTGATGCGGGCGGCAGCGCGCCTAGTAGGCGTAGAGCTTGCCGTAGGGGCGGTTGCTCACCGGCACGAGCTTGGTGAACGGCCCGGAGAGGACCTCCTCGACGTCCATGCCGAACTCGGCGCAGTAGTCCTCCAGGATGGGCCGGATTCCGGCGATGTCGGCCTCGTCGGCGGTGAAGATGCCGCACTCCTTCCCTATCTGCCACTCCTCCACCGTGCCGCGCAAGAAGATCTCCCCGCCGTGCATCCCGGTGCCCACAAAGCTGCCCACGAGCGGGGCGTCGGGGAACTGCGAGTTCATCCCCAGGAGGATAAGCAGGCCGCCGGCCATGTACTCGCCGAAGAAGTCGCGCGCGTGGCCGCCGCAGATCATGATGGGCCGCAACGACTCGAAAGCCTTCATGTGGATGCCTACGCGGTAGCCCACGTCGCCCTTCACGAACACCTTGCCGCCTCGCATGCCGTAGCCCAGCACGTCTCCGGCGTCGCCGTGGATGACGACGCGGCCGGCGTTCATGGTGTTGCCCACGCCGTCCTGCGCGTTGCCGTGCACGTTGACCGTGGGGCCGTCCATGAACATCGCCAGGTCGTTGCCGGCGGTCCCGGTGACCTCGATCGTGAGGTCCGAGCCGCTGATGCCGGTGCCGATGTAGCGCTGGCCGTTGACGTTGTCGAGCACGACGGTCTTGGCGCCGTTCGCGAACGCGCCGCGCACCGCCTCGTTCAGGTTCTTGTAGTAGACGCCGTCGGAGTCGATGCGGGCCATGTCGCCCTCGGCAACGACCGCGGGATCGACGTACCGGTAGCCCTCCATGGGCCCGGCGTCAGGTGTGATGGTCATCTCGCTCACGGCTCCCCCTACATCCCGACGGGCTTGACGCCCAGGACCTTGTTCATCTGCTCGTCCAGGCCTATGGACCGCAGGCGCTCGCGGCTGCCGCGAAGCGACTCCACGGCGTTGACGCCCAGCGCGCCCAGGATCCTCCTGCAGCTCGTGGCTCCAAGCGTGGACGAGGTTGCTCAGCCGCTCGGCACCCCACTCGGGGTCCAGGCGACGGGTGAGCTCTGGCTTCTGCGTGGTGAGCCCCCAGCTGCAAGAGCCGGTGTGGCAGCCCTGGCACAGATGGCAGCCCAGCGCGAGCAGCGCCGCGGTGCCGATGGCCACGACGTCGGCGCCCAGCGCGATAGCCTTGGCCATGTCCGCCGAGGACCGGATGGAACCGGCCGCCACGATGGAGGCCTGATTACGGATGCCCTCGTCACGCAGGCGCTGGTCCACGGCCGCGATGGCGACCTCGATCGGGATGCCGACGTGGTCGCGGATCACCGCGGGCGCGGCTCCCGTGCCGCCCTTGAAGCCGTCCAGGTACACGTAGTCGGCGCCGGCGCGCACGATGCCGCTGGCGATGGCGGCGACGTTGTGCACGGCGGCGATCTTGACGCCCACCGGCTTGTAGCCGGAGGCCTCCTTGAGCGCGTAGATGAGCTGGCGCAGGTCCTCGATGGAGTAGATGTCGTGGTGAGGCGCCGGCGAGATCGCGTCGGATCCTGCGGGATCATGCGGGTCGTGGAAACCTCTTTGTTGATCTTCTCGCCAGGCAGGTGTCCGCCGATGCCCGGCTTGGCACCCTGGCCCACCTTGATCTCGATGGCCGCGCCGCGGTTCAGATACTCGGGGTTCACGCCGAAGCGCCCCGACGCGCACTGCACGATGACGTGGTCCTGGTACGGATACAGGTCCGCGTGCAGACCGCCCTCGCCGGTGTTCATGAGGATGCCGCAGCGCTCCGCGGCCATCGCCAGCGACTTGTGCACGTTGAGCGACACGGATCCGTAGCTCATGGGCGAGAAGATGATCGGGGCGTCGAGCTGGACGTTGTTCTTCATCCCGCTTCCAGCCTTGAGCTTGTAGCCGCCGTTGCCGTCGCTCTCGACGTCCACGGTGTCGGGCTTGCGGCCCAGGAACGTTCGAAGCTCCATCGGCTCGCGCAGCGGGTCGATGGAGGGGTTGGTGACCTGGCACGCGTCCAGCACCAGGTGGTCGAAGATGCGCGTGTACGGCTTGTCGTTGCCCATGCCCGTCAGGAGCACTCCACCGGTGTCCGCCTGACGCCACACGGACTTGCGCAGGCCCACGGACCAGTTGTCGGAGTCCTTGAAGGCGAGCTCACTCTTCTTGATCGTGATCGCCCGGGCCGGGCAGTACGTCACGCAGCGGTGGCACGCACGGCACTTGGAGTCGTCCGGGATCGGACGCTCGTTGAACGAGTACACGCCCCAACCGCACTGCTGAACACAGCGCCCGCACTTGTGGCACTTGTCGTAGTCGATGTCGACGTGGAACTCGGGCTGGATAAAAGTCTGCGGCATCCTAGCTCACCTCTACAGTGACGGTCTCGCAGGACGTGTCGGTGCCTGTCACGGCACATGAGATCTCGCTCGGCTGAAGGTGAAGGTCACCGTGGATGGGCCAGTCCATGCCCCTCACGCGGGCGATGACCGGCTCACCCGCCTTGGGAGCCCAGACACGGTCCGGATCGGGCATGACGGCGCGGATGGCGCTCTCTTCCGAGGCCACCATCATCACGTCGCCGCGGCTCGCCGCGACGAGTGGACGCAACTTGATGCGGTCGTTGAGAGCGACCATGCCGCCGTTGAAGCCGAGCACGATCGCGAACGGGCCGTTGAGCATGCCGGGCCCGTATACCGCTCGCAGCGACTGCATGACCGCCCGCTCGTCCTCGGGCATGCGGTCGATATCGCTCCACAGCGGGCTCGCGAGCGCTTTGCACGCCAGGGACAGCGGCAGCTTGTGGCGGCGAAGCATGAGGTCGAAGAGGTACGCGGCGACCTCGGTGTCGGTGCCCAGCGTGCACTTATAGCCGAACTGCTCCAGGTAGCGGCTGTTGATGCCGTAGCTGGAGATCTCGCCGTTGTGCACGATGGACCAGTCCAGCAGCGTGAACGGGTGCGCGCCGCCCCACCAGCCGGGGGTGTTCGTGGGGAACCGGTTGTGGCCCACCCAGGTGTGGCCCGCGTACTCGTCGAGCTTGAAGTAGTGGCCTATCTCCTCGGGATAGCCCACGCCCTTGAAAGCGCCCATGTTCTTGCCGGAGGACGCGACGAAGGCGCCTTCGACGCTCGAGTTGATGAGCATGACCGCGTGCACCACGAAGTCCTCCGGGCTCATCTCGGAGGCCTCGAGCTTGTGCGGGTCAGGCTTCAAGAAGTAGCGCCACAGCAGCGGCGCGTCGGAGATGCCCTTCACCGGCCGCGTGGGCATGGGCTCGGCGAGGTCCACGACGAAGTACTGGTCGAAGACCGCCTCGGCGCCCTCCTTGCCCGCGAGGTCGTGATACATCATGTGGAACGCGAAGTGGTCCTTGAACTCCGGGTAGATGCCGTAGCCGGCGAAGCCGCCGCCCAGGCCGTTGCCCCGGTCGTGCTGGATCGCCATCGCGCGGATGGCCGTCTCGCCGCCCATGAGCGTGCCCGACTGGTCGCAGATCCCCATGAGGCCGCAGCCGCCGTGGATCTTGAACGGCGACTCCTCGCGGAAGCGCTCCGGCTTGAAGTCGTCCCACGCTTCCTGGCTATACGTCCGCATCGCGAACCTCCTGCTTCTTGGGCTCACACGTGAGAAGGGCATTCACAGCGTCCTTGCCTCGCGCCGGCAGCGGCTCCAGGCCGAGCTTCTTGCGGGCGGACTCGCGGGGCTCGCCGAGCGACCCCGTCTTGAGGAACGTGGCGTACGCTTCCGAGACAGCCGCTACGCCCGCCCCGCGGGCAGTGGCCAGCTCCTTCAGCTTGCGAAACGTCTCGGCCATGCCGAAACGGCTGTGGCACAGCTCGGTGCACGTGTAGCACTCGAGGCACTTCCACAGCTGCTTGTCCGCGAGGACCTCGTCCAGCCGGCCCTCGGCAAGCATGGAGATGATCTCGGTGGGCTGGAACGTGGGGTCGACCTTGCACACGGGGCAGTCGTCCTTGCACGCGCCGCATGCCGCGCACTTGCCCAGCTCGGCGACGTCGAAGAACTCCGCCACCTTCCGGCGGTCCTCCAGGCGAGCCGCCCATTTGTCCAGGAACGGAGCCACGGAGACGCGGTGCATGTCCAGGCCGAGCTCGGAAGGCTCGTGCCCGTACGTGAGAGCCACGAGCTCCGAGAGATAGAACACCGGGACGTTGAGGTCCTCCCGGGCGCGCTGCAGCGCCGCCTGGTTGAGATCGAACTGCTGGAAGCAGCTCGGGCACACCACCACGAGGGCGTCCACGCCCTCGGACTGCAGGTCCGTGAGCTTGCGGCGGCAGAACGCGAGCGACGTGTCGCGCTCGCCCACGCGGTCCAGGGCGCCTCCGCAGCACTGCATCTTGGTCGTGTAGTCCACGACGGTCGCACCGAGGGCGGCCACGAGCTGCTCGACCTTGACCGGGTTGATGGGGTCGTCCCAGCGAACCGCCGGCTGGGGGCGCAGCAAGTGGCAGCCATAGTGGACCGCGATGCGCATGCCCCACAGCGGCTTGGTCATCTTGGAGGCCAGGACGCCGGCGCCGATGTCGTCGGCGAGCCACTCGGCGAAGTGCGTGATGCTCAGGTCCCCCGTGTAGTGGAGGTCCTGCGTCTCGAGCTTCTCGTTGATGGCGTCACGCTGACGCCACTCCTTGGCAAGGTGGCTCGAGGCCTCCTTGAACGTGGAGTAGCAGCCGTTGCACGGCGTGACCACCCCGAGGTGCGCGCCCTCGACTATGGCGAGGTTTCGCGCGGCCACCGTATAGAACGTGTCCTCGTCGTTCGCCTTCACGAGAACGCCCTCCGGGCAGCAGGTGTGCCCCTCGAGCTCGTGGACCTCGGCTCCGAGATCCTCGAACACGATGCGGGTGCTCTTCTCGATGAAGGGGAACCTCGCGGGGATGGTGCATCCCCAGAAGACCGCGAACTCCTTCATGTGCGCTCCTTAGACCGCGACCCCGGACACCCTTGTCCGGAGAAACGAAAACGCCCGCCACGGACCCATCCGGGTCCAGGCGAGCGCCGTTGCTCGTCGTACCGTTTCCCACGACGCACCCTTGCGCCGAGGCTCACAAAGTGTATCACCGCGGACGCCCGCGGTGAAGGGGTGCGAAACATATGTGAAATATGCGCCGGTCGGCGCACACACGGTAGCATCGCCTGTCTAGCTGCGGGTATGCTTCATAGATGCCGAGGCCGATACATGTTTCGGACGCACTCTCGGAGTCAAAAGGGGTTGACCGTGGCGCGGACCTTCAAAGCACGTGCGCGAGCATTGTTGGGCCGGATCGGCATGTGGACGCTCATCGCGACGATGCTCGCGGCCACCCAGGTGGTGCCCGCGTCCGCGTCGGGCACGGCGGCCGCAGCCTCGGGCAGGCCCGCGAGCCCCACGATCTCATCGACGCTTCCCGAGGACCCGATCGCCGACCCGTCGCTCATCCCGCCCGACTCGGCCGCCGCCGGCGTAAGGGCCCTGGGTGCGTTCGAGACCACGGTGGTCGGCCCCGTCCCCGCGTCCCTGGACGTCACCTCGGCCACGCTGACGCACTACTACACCTGCACGAACCTCAAGGTCGTGGACGCACCGCCGGCCTACCCCAGGGACTCGAACGGCGTAGTGATGATGGTGTATCCGTGGATCAGCAGGCCGGTCTACAACCCGGTGACGGTGAGCGGTTACGCGCTGAACCGGTGGGAGGCGTACGTGCACACCGGCGACCGGGGTGCTCTCAACGAGTTCATCCTTCACGCGGCGTGGCTGCGCAGCCACATGGACCAGTACGGCCGCATCCCGTACCAGTGGACCTACGACGTGCACGACCTGTACCCGCCCTGGTACTCGGCGATGGCTCAGGGCCAAGCGATCTCGGTGCTCTTGCGGGCATATCAGAAGACCGGCGTGAAGTCGTATCTCGACGCCGCGGTGCTGGCCATGCGGCCGCTGCGGATCACGCTGCTCAACGGAGGCACAGCCTGGGACACCGGCACCGACCTGTGGCTGGAGGAATACCCCGAGAACCCGCCCAGCCACGTGCTCAACGGAGCCATCTACGCGATGTTCGGGCTGCAGGACCTCGTGAGGGTCACGGGCAACGCGACGGCCAAGTCGCTGCTGGCCAGGGCGACGACCACGCTCAAGAACAACCTGTACCGCTACGAGCGCAACGGCGCGATCCTCTACTGCCTGGAAGGCGAGGAGTACGCGTACGGCTACGAGCGGCTTCACCTGCTCCAGTTGCGCAACCTCGCGCTCATCACGGGGGATAAGACGTTCTCCAGCGTGGCGCAGCGCTGGGCTACGCAGTTCCTGGAGTGCCCGAGGCCCATCGTGAAGCCATCGAGCACCACCGCCGTCGAGCCCCAGGGCCTCGCGTACTACCTGAAGGGGACGGTGCAGAGGTACTACAAGCCCGGGATCCTCGTGATCACCGTGGCCGAGTACGGGAAGGCGGCCACGTCGGTGACCGGCCCGTCACTGACTCCGAACGCCTACCACAACGCGAGCTACAACGCGCGGATGCCCGCGCTCACGTGCAACGCCGTGGTGACCTTGGGCGCCGGCATCAGGACGGTCCCGGGAAGGGCGACGGTGTCCATCAGGGTGACCCCGCGCGTCGGGATAGGCGGGACGCTCACCAAGGATTCGAGCGGCTCGCTCGTCAAGCTCACCGCTACGATACGCACAGGCCAGCCCGACGCATGGTTCAGGTTCGAAGAGCTCAGAAGCGGCACGTGGCAGCCTATCGACGGCGTGCACCTCACGGGCAGCGACAAGTCGGGCACGCTCTCGTGGCGCCCCGGGGTGGGCCGCCACGTAGTGCGCGCGGCGTTCCTGGGCAGCGTCACCAACGGCCCGGCGGTCACGGCGCCCATGGCGGTCACCGTGTTCTGAGCCGGCAGCGCGGGCGCGCGGGCGCGGCGGCTCCGGCGCCCGTCAGGCTCCGGTCTCCTCGGTGAGAAGGACCGCCTCGGCCACCTGCTTGAGCGACATCCGCCGGTCCATCGCGAGCTTCTGCATGCGGCGGAAGGCCTCCGGTTCGGACATGCCTCGGCCCATGAGGACACCCTTGGCGCGGTCGATGAGCTTGCGCGCCTCCAGCCGCTCGCCGAGGTCCTCTACCTCCGCTTCCAGCGCCCGCTGCTCGGCGTTGCGAGCCACTGCCACCTGCATCGCCGGCAGGATGTCGGAGCGCGTGAACGGCTTTACGATGTAAGCCATCGCGCCCGCGCGGCACGCGTCCTCCACGTACGAAGCCTGCGAGAACGCCGTGACCATGACCACCGGCGCCAGGTGCTCCTCGCAGATACGGCGAGCCCCTTCGATCCCGTCCACGCCGGGCATCTTCACGTCCATGAACACGACGTCGGGGCGGAGCTCACGCGCGAGTTCGAAGGCGGTCTGCCCGTCGGAGGCCTCGCCCACCACCTCGTGGCCCTCTTCCTCGAGCATCTCGCGCAGGTCCATCCGGATGAGCGCCTCGTCCTCGGCGATGATCACACGCATGTCAGTCCTCCACGGAGGCGTCGGGTTCCGGGCCGTCCCAGCCGCCCACGGGCGCGGGAACCCGTATGGTAACCGTGGTCCCCCGCCCGTGCGAGAACGTCAGCGTCCCGCGCAGGTCGTCCTCCACCACGGTCTTCACGATGGCAAGCCCCAGGTTGGCCGAGGCTTCGGGGTCGAACCACGCCTCGAGGCCTTTGCCGTCGTCTTGGACCACGAGCTTGATCTCGTCCTTGAGCCTGCGAAGGCTCACGGTGACCGTACCGGTGCCGCCGGGGCCGATCCCGTGCTCGATCGCGTTGTGCACGAGCTCCGCGGTCACCAGCGCCAGCGACGTGGCCACCTGCGCGGGGACCTCGCCCGTGCTGCCCTCGACCTGCACCACCACTCCGGACTCCGAGCCGGCCAGCCCGCTGCGCACCATCTCCACGATCACCCGTGCCGAGTCGGCGAAGTCGACGCGCTCGTCGTCCGACCCGGTGAGCTGCTCGTGGACCACGGCCATGGACGAGATCCGCTCCACGGCTTCCCGCAGCGAGCGCGCGGCCTCATCGGAGTCGCTGCGGCGCGCCTGGATGCGAAGGAGGCTCGCGATCGTTTGCAGGTTGTTCTTCACGCGGTGGTGGACCTCGCGGATGGTCGCGTCCTTGACCTTGATCTCCTGCTCCCGCGTGCGGGCGTCGGTCACGTCCTCCACGAGCACGAGCATGCCGGTGCCCAGCGCGATGGTCCGATACGACAGCACGCGCCCGCCGGCGTTCACCTCGATGGCGAGCGCTCCCTCGCGGCCCAGCACCGGCTCGATCGCCACGGCGGCTCCCGGGATCTCCGCTGCGGGCGTTCCCGCGAGCGGACGCCCCTCGTGGCCAGCGCTCTTCATGATGTTGACCGCATTAGGGCTGGCGTACGCCACGACTCCCTTGTGATCCACGGCCAGCACGCCGTCGCCGGCGACGCGCACGGTAGAGAACGGCCCGCCGGTCGCGATGTCCAGGAGCGGGCCCCTTCGAAGCACGTCCACCAGCCCATCGGCCAGCTCCATGAACGTGCGCTCCATCTTGCCCGGAGCCTCCAAGGCCTGCTGCGTGACGTCCAAGATGAGCACGCCCGCGGCGGAGTTCCGGGTCACCCCCACCGGCCAGGCCGAGGTCGTGTACGCGATCCCGCGCGTGGAGCGCCGGCGCTCGCCGCGCACGGGCGCTCGCCCGTCCAGCGCGGCGTAGGCCTCGGGCTCCTCGCGCCGGGAGAGCGTGCGCCCCGACCTGGTCGCGGCCATGGCGGCGATGGCCGTCATGGGCCGGGCGTCGGCCGCAACCACGAGGGTCCCGTCCTCCCGCGTCACGGCCAGAGCGACGTCGCCGTAGGAGAGGTCGGCCACGAGCTGCAGGTTCGCGGCAACGTTGTCCAGGTGCACGGCACGCGCCGCCTGGGTGGTTCCTTGCTTTCTTGCTTCCATGCTCTGAGTGTACAACCGCCCTTCACGCTGCACATGTGTCCGTTCGTCCGCCCGCAGCGCCGTTCGCCGGTCGTTCGTTACCGAATGTCGCCCGCGTGGCGATATGTAGGGCGACAAGCGCTTGAAGGGGCCGTCATGGACGTCAAGAACATCCTCCGCCGGGAGTCTCAGCTCAATCTCATCGCGTACCTGATCATCCTCGCCCTGATCGTAGTGGTGGCGCTGCTGATCTACGCGCTGCTCAATCAGGTCAAGATGCCCGACATAGGGCCGCTGTCCGACTACACGCTGCGCGTCCTGATCGGCGGCCTCATCGTAGGCATGATCCTGTACATGGCCGATCAGCACCGCAGGCTGCGCAAGAAGCTCGTGCAGGCGCACGAGCAGCTCAATGAGGCGCAGGACGCACTGCAGACGAGCTACTCGCGCCTGGCGTTCGCCCATCACGCATCATCGGTGATGACCTCGCTCGAGCATGAGGACGGCCTGCCCATCGTGCTCGACGAGTCCCTTGAGGCGTTCGGCGCGGACGCGGCCGCCGTGGTAGGCGACGAGGTCACGCTCATGACCAAGGAGGGCGTGGACGGCGCTCGAGCGCGCGACCAGGTCCTCGCGGTCGCACTCGAAGCGGTGCGCGCGGGCAAACCGCTGTCCACCTCCCCCGCTGCCGACGCATCACAGGCCATAGCGGTGCCGCTACCTCGGACTACTCGCCTTCGCTTTCAGCTCTCCATGGCTCGCAGCGAAAGGACCAAATCCTAGATTTATTATTACCAATTTAGGAGACGACCCACAAAAACTATATGAGGAAGTGTATTGTGCTGGTTGGTGATATGGAAAATCGGATCAAAGAACAGCAACTGAGTTTATTTGCTGGTCGTACCAGCTGCCACGATTGGTGGGCAAATCAATTTAGATTGCTATTATCCGGATGTGCCTACGTATTGATATCTGCTTTAAAGCGTATGGTATTAAAAGGCACTGAATTTGCTAAAGCACAGTGCGACACCATCAGGTTGAAACTTTTTAAGATTGGTGCGGTTGTTATCCGTAATACCCGAAAAATAAAGTTCTTCTCATCTAGTGCTTATCCTTATCAAAACCTATTTATAAATATTGCACGAAAACTCTGCCCTGAATAACCCATGTTGTGCTGTCCCCGGCACGTAAAATAATGGCGGGTGTA
>CAVYJL010000005.1:0-185837 GCA_963768865.1 uncultured Coriobacteriia bacterium
TCTCTCGCAGGCCGGACGCACGCTCGGGGTCGACGCGCGGCTGGCGCGGAGGAACCCGCACCCGCGGCTGCCCGTCTACTGGACGCGCCGCGGCCGGAACCCGAACAGGCCGAGCCGCAGCAGGCACCAGAAGATGTCGCGTACGGCCGCGGCCGACCCCAGCCACGTACCGGCGATCTTGGACGAGCCGGCGCGCGTGCGGTAGCGCACGTCGCGGATGACGATGCGCGCGCCGGCGAGGCGCGCCTTCACCGCCATCTCGGTGGGGAACGCGAAGGCGCGCTCCTCCAGACGCAGAGACTCGAGCAGGTCCAGGCGCACGGCGCGGTACGGCCCGTCGTCGCTCAGCCGCAGGCCGAAGAACAGCCACAGGTTGAGCGCCAGCCAGTCGTTGCCGAGCCGCTGGTGGAGCGGCATGCGGCCGGGGGAGGCGCCGCGCACCGCGCGGCGCCGCGAGCCGATGACGAGGTCGGCGGCGCCGGCCAGCACCGGGGCCGACGAGGTAGCGGCACTGGGCCGGGTCGTCGGTGCCGTCGGCCTCCATGAAGACGACGGCGCGGGCGCCCGCGGCCGCAGCCGCGCGGGCGCCCGTCACGCAGGGGAAGCCGTAGCCGCGGCGCGGCTCGCGCAGCAGCGCCGCGCCGGCCGCGCGCACCAGCTCGTCGCTCCCGTCCGAGGACCCGTTGTCGACGAACAGGGTGCGGTCCAGCAGGCCGAGGTCCTCGAGCTCCTCCAGGAGCGCCGGCAGAGCCTCGGCCTCATCGAGTACGGGCACCACGATGCAGTAGTCTCGCGTCGATGAAGCTGTTGAAGTCCGCAACGTTCCGCGCCTACCTCGGGCTGGGGATCATCGCCGTGGGCCTCGTCGGGCTCGCCGTCTCCGGCGATCTCCTCGTGCACGCGGCGCGCTTCACCGCATTCTACGCACTCGCCGGCGCCGGCTTCGCCTTGCTGGCGACGGCGGCGACGAGCCTGCCGCTGCGCGGCGCCATTGTCGCCGCCGTCGTCCTCCGCCTCGTCTTCCTGCCGGTGATGCCGAGCCTCAGCACCGACTACCACCGCTACGTGTGGGACGGGCGCGTGCAGCTGGCCGGCATCAATCCCTACAAGTACCGGCCCTACGAGCACGCGCTCGACCGTGTGCACTACTCCGGGCGCGACCTCATCAACCACCCCGAGCTGCGGACGATCTACCCGCCGCTCACCCAAGCCGTCTTCCTCGGCGTCGCCGAGGCGTCCCGCGCGCTGGGCCAACAGGACGCGAGCACGCCGCGCACCGAGGTCATCCTCTTCAAGCTGGTCTTCGGCGCGCTCGACCTGGCCACCGCGGGGCCGTCTGGCTGCTGGCGACGAAGAAGCTGCGGCTGCAGGCGACGGTGCTGTACCTGCTCTGCCCCGCGGTGATCGTGCAGACCTGGGAGTCCGCGCACGCGGAGGCGGCGGCGGTGCTGCTGTGCGTGCTCGCCGCCGCCCTGCTCGTGCGCCGGCGCGACGGCTGGGCCGGGGTCGCGCTCGGCCTGGCGGCCGCCTTCAAGGTGACGCCGCTCGCGCTGCTCATCCCGGCGCTGGCCGGCGGGCGCGCCTCGCCCGCCCGCTTCCTCGCCGGCTTCGCTCCGGCATTCGTACTGCCCTTCGTGCCGTATCTGCTCACGGGCGGGTCCTTCGGCTCCCTGTTCGAGAGCGGCACCGGCTGGACCGGCGGCTCGCTCCTGTTCACCGTCTTCGCCCTGCTGACCTCGCGCGCGGCCGCGCGCTGGCTCGTCTCGCCCTGTTCGTCGGCGGCGCCCTGTGGATCGCCGGCAGCCTCCGCGGTCGCGAGAAGACCGCCGAGGCCTTCGCCTGGACGTTCACGCTGCTGATCCTGTGCCTGCCCGTCGTCCACGCCTGGTACTGGCTCACGCCCCTGGCGCTGGGACTCGCCGCCGGGCTCTGGCTGCCGCTGCTGATCGGGATGGTCGCGCCGCTCGTCGAGTCGCTGCCGCTCGCCGCCCGGCTCGCCCGCGACAGGCGCGCCGCTGCCGTCGTGTTGTGGCCCCTGAGGACGCTCGGCATACTGGGACGATGAGTCCCGGGGCCCACAGCGGTGAGCGCGCGGACCGTCGTCGTCATGGCGCGGCCGCTGGTGCGCGGCGCCGTCAAGACGCGCCTGGCGACGGCGCTCGGCGAGGACGGCGCCCTGGACGTCTACACGCGCCTGCTCCGCGGGACGCTGGACGCCGCGGAGCGCGTGGCGGGCGCGCGTCTGGTGCTGGCCGAGGCGCCGGCTCGCGGGAGACCCCTCGGACGACCCGCTGGCGGGTCGCGACGGGCGCTGGCGGCGGACTGCCGCAGCACGGAGACGGGCTCGGCGAGCGGCTGGCCGGAGTGTTCGCCGCGTCGTTCGCGGACGGAGCCGAAGCCGTCGTCATCGTCAACAGCGACAGCCCCGCGCTCCCGCCGGAGTACCTGGAGCAGGCGTTCGCGGAGCTCGAGCCCGGAGGCGCCGACCTGGTCCTGGGCCCGGCGGCCGACGGAGGCTACTACCTCATCGGCGCCGGCCGGCGGACCTGGGATGCCGGCGCGGAGGCCATCAGCGAGCTGCTCGCCGCGTCGCCGATGAGCAGCCCCGGCCTGCTCGAGCACACGCTGCGCGCGGCGCAGGCCGCCGGCCTGCGGGTCGCGCAGCTCCCGCTCTGGGTGGACGTCGACGAGCCGGCCGACCTCGGCGTGCTCGACCGGCTCGAGGGCGATGCGCCGCTGCGCGGCGAGCCGCTCGGCGGCGTGCGCGAGGTCTACCTGCACGTGACGCACCGCTGCGGCCGCGCCTGCAGGCACTGCTACGACACGCGCGGCCTCGGCCGCCGGCGAGCTGACCACAGCCGAGTGGCGCGACGCGATCGACCAGTGCGCCGCCCTCGGCGCCCGCAGCTTCGTGTTCATCGGCGGCGACCCGCTGGCGCGTGACGACTTCGTCGAGCTGGTCGGCCACATCACCGGCACGCACGAGGCCAGGGCGCGGTTCTTCTTCAACTGCCTGATCGACGAGGCGCTGGCCGGGGAGCTCGCGCCGGGCCGGCCGAGGATCGCTGACGCCGCTGGTGAGCATCGACGGGCCGCGCGAGGTGAACGACGCCCTGCGAGGCCCAGGAAGCTACGACGACGTGATGTCCTCCGTGGCGAACCTGCTGGCGGTCGGGCTCACGCCGGTCGCCAACACCGTGCTCGTGCGGCCGGCGCTGCCCGGCCTGGCGCAGCTCGCGCGCGAGCTGCGCGCCGCCGGCGTCGGCCGGCTGCACCTCATCCTCCCGCACCAGCGCGGCATGTCGGGCGACGAGGCGGACGACCTGGTCGCCGTCCGGGGACGAGATGCTGTCCGCGGTCCGCGATCTGCTCGCCGTGGCAGGGGAGATCGGGCTCACCGTGGACAACCTCTCGAGCTGGCGGCGGCGGATCGGCAAGCGCAACGACCTCTGCGCCGCCGGTTGCCGCGACCTCTCGATCGACCCGGCCGGCCGGGTGCACGCCTGCGTCATCACGGCCGGCGACCCGGCGTTCGTAGCCGGCTCGCTGCGCGAGCAGCCGTTGGCGGAGATCTGGCACACGTCCAGCAGCCTGCGGCTGCTGCGCGCCGCGCGTGCCCGCGACCGGGTCGAGTGCCTCGCCTGCCCGGTCGCCGACGCCTGCGGCGGCGAGTGCTGGGTGCAGTCGCACTACGCGGCGCGGGCTCACGACGAAGCCGCCGGCTACGGGGCGCCGTTCCCCTACTGCGGTCTCGTCCGGCCATTGCTCGAGGAGCTGGCGGGCGAGATGACCGCGATCGAGCGGCGGCCTCGCCGGACCCGCGGCCGAACGCCGGAGCAGGACCGCCGCGGCGCCCACTGCGCCGCCGCCTGCGGTGGCCAGTCCGCCGCCGGCGCCGACGACTACGCCCTCTTCGACTGCATCTGAGGGTATTGACGGCGCGGGCGTGACCCGCGCGCACGATCCCAGCCTCGTCACCCGTTCGGACCGCACGGCTCTGTCCCGTCGCGGGGGCTTGACACGTCGCTCAGGACTTCTACCATTTACCTATGATACTAGATAAACAGACCTAGTTCGAGGCGACCGCGTGACCCCGCTCTCGAGTTCCGTCTCGATCCTCGACGGCGTGCCCGCCCTACCTCCAGCTGGTCCAGCAGGTGGAGGGCGCCGTGCGGCTCGGCATGCTCCGCGCCGGCGACCAGCTACCGACGGTCAAGGACGTCGTGGCCCTGCTCGCCATCAACCCCAACACGGTGCTCAAGGCCTATCGCGAGCTCGAACATCGGGGCCTGGCGGCGGGCCGACCCGGCCTCGGGACGTTCGTGCAGGCGTCGGTGCTCTTCCGCCCGGCGCCGGAGCAGCAGGACCTGCGCGACCGGTTCGCCGAGTGGCTGCTGGCCGCCGCCGCCGCCGGCCTGAGCGAGGCCGACGTGCGGGCGCTCATCGACGCGGAGCTGGCCGCGGCGAGGAGCGCTGAGATCGTCGCATGACCGCCGTGCTCGAGGCCGCGGCGCTGTCGAGGCGCTACGGGCGCACGTGGGCGCTGCGCGACTGCAGCCTGTCGCATCCCCGGCGGGCATGTCGTGGCCCTCGTCGGACCCAACGGCGCCGGCAAGTCGACCCTGCTCCACGTCGCCGTCGGCCTCACCACGCCGACCGTCCGGCACGGTCCGCGTGCTCGGCAGCCAGGCGCCGTCGGACCCGGAGAGCCTCATGCGCGTCGGCTTCGTGGCACAGTCGGCGCCTCTGTACCGCACCTTCAGCGTCGCGGACCTGCTGCATCTCGGACGCGCCATGAACCCGCGCTGGGACGACGACGCCTCCGAGATCCGCCAGGCGTCCCACGGCTATCGCCTCGTGTGGGGCGGCGACTTCAACCAGGGCCTTGCGGGCCGCGAGCACGTGGGCAGCCTATCGGGCCGAGGCCGGTTGCTGTCGACCTTCGACGGCCTGGGCCTGGCACCGGTCACCGGCAACGCCGCGGGCCGCCGCGCCTCAGAACACGCGGTGGACCATGTCGCCGTCCCGGACGGCTGGGCGCTGGAGCGGCTCGCGGTGGAGCGGCCCAGGCAGGACGGGGCTGAGCTCAGCGACCATCCCGCGTACCAGGTCACCTTGCACGCGACGCCGCCGGTGAGGGACTGAGGGGACCCCGGCGCATCAAGAGGCGGCGGACTCCAGGTGGTCGCGGACCGGCTTCTCGACCGGCTCGGGCTCGCCGAGCTCGTAGCCCTGCACGAAGTCGGCGCCTTGCTCGTTGACTATCCGGAGCAGGTCCTCGTTCTCGACGAACTCGGCCACGGTCTCGATGTGGAGACCCTTGCACATCTCGATGATGGCGCGGACGAAGTAGCGGTCGGACTCGATCCGGGCGAGGTTGCGCACCAGGCTGCCGTCGATCTTCAGGTAGTCGATGGACAGGTGCCTGAGGTAGAAGAACGAGGACGAACCGCTGCCGAAGTCGTCCAGCGAGAAGCGGCACCCGATCTCTCGCAGGCCGTCGATGAACTCGCGGGCCCCCTCGATGTCCGCGATCGCCGCGCCCTCGCTCATCTCGATGACGAGCCGCGACGGATCCACCCTGTGCTCCACGATCTCGTCGCGCAGCATCTCCAGGATCTCCGGGTCGGCGATCGCGTGTCCCGACAGGTTGATGCAATAGGCGGTCTCCCGGCCCGCGTCGCGCTCGGCGGCGAGCATGGACACCGCGCGGCGGACCACCCAATGGTCGATGTCGCGGATCAGGCCCAGGCTCTCCGCTATGGGGATGATCTCGTCCGCCGGGACGATCTTCCCGTCCTCGTCGACCATCCTGAGGAGTAGTTCGAACAGGCCGCGCCGGCCGTCGCTCACGTGGACGATGGGCATCGCATAGAGCTCGAAGCGGTCTTCCTTGAGGGCCTTCGCGATGGCCTCTGCGCCCTCCATCCGCCGCGCGAGCGCCCTATGGGGGTCGTCGAGCAGTGAGTAGACGGACACGCGGCCGCGACCGGCGTCTTTGGCCACGTACATGGCGAGGTCCGCCGCCGCGAGCAGGTCCTCGAGAGAATCTCCGTCGCGCGGGTACGTGACCACGCCGATGCTCACGCCTATGCGCGCGGAGCGGCCCTCCACGGCGAAGGACGTCGCGGCCAGATCGGCGACGAGACGCTTGGACGCGCCCAGCGCCTCACTCGCCTCGGCATGCGGAAGGAGCACGGCGAACTCGTCTCCGCCCAGCCGCGCCAGCGTGCTGTAGCTGCGCGCGTGATGGCGCAGGAACTCGGCGAACTGCACGAGTGCCTCGTCGCCCGCCGCATGGCCGTAGCCGTCGTTGATGTACTTGAAATGGTCCAGGTCGAGCCAGAGCACCGAACCCACGCTGCCGAGGCGCCGGGCCTCGGCCAGTTCGCGTGAGCAGACCTCCTCGAAGCGGCGACGGTTGGCGAGCTGGGTGAGCGGGTCGTGCCCCGCCAAGAACGCCAGCTCGTGCTCGGACCACTCCATGGACTCGAGCATCGAGTTGATCTCCCTCGCGAGCTGCCCGATCTCGTCCTTGCCTCCCACCTTCACGCGCGATCCGGGATTGCCGTTGCGCGCCACGTCGTCGAGCTCGGTGGTGAGCTGCGTGAAGCGGCGCAGCATGAAGTGGTCGAGCGAGAAGCCCAGCGCCAGCGAGAAGGCCAGCAGGGCGGCCAGGATCGCCGCCGAGGTCCGGTTGAGCGCGTCCGAGGCCGCTTGGACCGTGCTTCGCGGCATGGTGACTTGCGCGGTCACGGCGGGCTTGCCGTCGGCGCCGCTCAGGACCCGACTCCCGGATATCTGGCTGCTCCCTACCACTAGCTTGTCGCCGCCGCCCGCCGGCGTGCCAGATGTCCCCGCCGAGGACGCGGCAGCCACCGGCAACAGCTTGACGCCGAGGTCGGTGAGCTGGGAGAACTCCACTTCATCGTCCGAAGTCAGCGGCCGTGCGATCGTCGATCCAGCCCCGCGGCGGACCCGAGCCGTCGGTCCGCGTGATGGGCCGGCGCGCATAGAGGACCGGGCCGTCGCTGCCGTTCACCAGCCAGGTCGAGTCGCTGTTCTCGGCGCCGCCGGACGCGACCGCGTCCAGCGCCGGCGGAACGGGGGTGTCCGACGCCGCGAGCGTGAAGACCCTCTTGCCGTGCTCGTCGTCGAAGAGCATCCACGAGATGCCGAGGTCCGACGCGGTCTCGCTCGACAGGTTGCTCTTGATGAACGCCGGCGAGCGGCTGTCCATGAAGTCGTACGCGTCGTCCCACTTGGCCCAGTCCAAGGAGATCCGATCGAGCTCGCCATGCTTCATGGACACGACGCGAGAGACCCGCGTGAGCGCGTCCGAGACCTCCTGCCGCTCCCGGGACTCGGCCCCGGCGATGGTGATGAAGTGAACGGACGCGTACAGGCCCGCCCACAGGAGGACCACCACCGCGGTGACGGTGAGGTATGTCCGCCCTCTGATGCCCATGGGTCTAGGTTCCGCAGGCACGGCACCGGTAGCCGCGACAGCGGACGCTCCCGATGGGCGGCGCGACGGCACTCACACACCATGTGGTACCTTGTGACCCGTTCCCCTGTGTGCCGATCCTTGGAGCAACGTGCCCTCGATCATTGAAGCCTGGCGTGCGGGCCTGTTCCGCCGCGAGTCGTTCGTTCGCAACATAACCGCGGGTGTGGTAGTGGGCGTCGTGGCGCTCCCGCTGGCCATGGCGTTCGCGATCGCCTCGGGTGCGAAGCCCGAGCAGGGCCTGTACACCGCACTCGTCGCCGGGTTGGTCGTCACCCTCTTCGGCGGTTCCCGGGTCCAGATCGCCGGCCCGACCGGCGCGTTCGCCGTGCTCCTGTTCGGGGTGACGGCCAAGTACGGGTTCGCCGGCTTGCAGGTCGTCACGATCCTGGCCGGCGTCATGCTGCTCGTCCTGGGGATCTCCAAGCTCGGCAGCGTGATCCGGTACATCCCGGAGTCGGTGATCCTCGGGTTCACCGCGGGGATCGCCATCGTCATCTGGGTGGGCCAGTGGGGCAACTTCCTGGGCTTGCCTGCCGTTACCGGCGCCACGCTGTATGAGCGCCTCCCCGAGCTGCTGGCCGCCCTGCCCAAGCTCGATCTCGCGACCACAGCCCTGGGAGTGGCGAGCGTGCTCGTCGTGGTCCTGTGGCCCAAGGTCCCCGTAGCGGGCAAGATCCCGGGGCCGATGGTGGCCCTCGTCGCGACGACGGCGTTCGTGGCCGTGTTCCATCCGCCCACCATCGCCACCATCGGGTCGGTGTTCGGCGGGATCCCGTCCGGCCTGCCGCCGCTCACGCTCCCGCACGTGTCCTGGGGCACGCTGCTCGAGCTGCTGCAACCCGCCGTGGCAGTGGCGCTCCTAGGAGCCATCGAGTCGCTGCTCTCGGCGACCGTGGCCGACGGCATGACCGGGACCAGCCACGACTCGAACCAGGAGCTCGTGGGCCAGGGGCTCGCCAACATGGCCGCGGGTCTGTTCGGGGGCTTCGCGGCCACCGGGGCGATCGCGCGGACCGCCACCAACATCCGCCACGGCGGCGACTCCCCCGTCGCGGGTCTCGCGCATGCCGCGACCGTGGCGCTCGTTCTGCTCGTCATGGCACCGCTCGCGGCGAGCATCCCGCTAACGGCGCTGGCCGCCATCCTCTTCGTGGTGGCGTTCAACATGAGCCAGGCGGCGCGCGTCGTCCGCGTGGCGCGCCGGGCGCCTCGCTCGGATGTGGCGATCATGATCATCACCCTGGGCCTGTGCGTCTTCGCCGACATCTCGCTCGCCGTGGAGGTGGGTGTGATCCTGGCGCTGCTCAACTTCTTCCGACGAATGACCTCCACGGTGGAAGTGCGCACGCTCACCGACGCGGAGATCGACTCCCGTCTCTCCGCGGACACCGCGACGAACGTCCCGAGCGGCGTGCTCGTGTACAAGGTGGACGGGCCGTTCTTCTTCGGCGCGGTGGACGAGTTCGAGCGCGCGCTCCTCCACACGGACACAGACCCCTCGGCCATCATCCTCAAGCTCGTGAACGTGCCCTTCATAGACCTGACCGGGCTCGTCGCGCTCAAGGACGCCATCGAGGCGCTCGAGAAGCGGGGCATACCCGTGGCCCTGTGCTGCGCGAACTCGGCGGTGGCCTCACGGCTCGAGAAGGCGCACGTCACCGGGACCACGCCCACGCCGGCCACAGCCAGCCTGGAGACGGCGCTCCAGGCCGTGGCACTGAAGCTCGCCGCCTGAGCCGCCCGGGGCCTCACGGCCCTCACGGCCCTCGCCGCCTGAGCCGCCCGGGGGCGCTGCAGGTCTCCCGCCGGCTCGTCGCGCCGCCGCTGCGGCCCGACCCCGGAGTCTGCAGCCGCCCGCGTCATCCGCCCGCCGCCCCCTAACGGGGAACGAAAGCAGCGGGACCGGTGGCGCGAGAAGGGCGGTAGGGCCGTGGAATACCGGGATTTCGGACGCACGGGCTGGAAGGTCTCCGGCATCGGCCTGGGCACGTGGGCTATGGGCAGCTCGTGGGGGGCGGCGGACGACAGCGAGTCGTACGCGGCGCTGGAACGCGGCCTCGAGCTCGGGGTCGACTTCTTCGACACCGCCGACGTCTACGGCAGCGAGCCGCTCTTGGGCAAGCTGCGCCGCGACCACCCCGACTCGCCGTTCTACGTGGCTACCAAGATGGGCCGGCTCGACGCGCCCGACGGCGAGGGCCTGACCCGCCAGAACATGATCTGGTTCACGGACAACAGCCTGAGCTGGCTGGGCGTGGACACCATCGACCTCATGCAGCTGCACAGCATGCCCGTGGAGGTCTACACGCCGGATGTGTGCGGCATCGCTCGACGAACTCGTGGCGGCGGGCAAGATCCGGCACTACGGCGTGAGCGTCGAGCGCATCGACGAAGCTCTCAAGGCCATGGAGAACCCGAACGTCGCCTCGGTGCAGATCATCTTCAACATGTTCCGGCAGCGTCCGGCCCAGGACTTCCTCCCTATCGCTCGGGAGCGCGGGGTGGCCGTCATCGCGAGGGTGCCGCTCGCCTCGGGCCTGCTCACCGGCAAGATGACGCCGGCCACCACGTTCGCGCCCGACGATCACCGCAGCTACAACCGCCGCGGCGAGTCGTTCGACCGAGGGGAGACGTTCTCGGGCGTGGACTTCGAGACCGGGCTTGCGGCGGTGGAGGAGCTGCGCCAGCTCGTCCCGCCGGGCGCCACGATGGCCCAGATGGCGCTGCGCTGGATCTTGATGTTCGACGGCGTGAGCACGACCATCCCGGGCGCCAGGCGTCCCTCGCAGGCTCAGGACAACGTTGCCGCCGCGGACCTGCCTCCCCTCTCCGACGAGACCATGGCGGCCATCCGCGACGTGTACGACCGCTACATCCGGGCGTCCGTGCATGACCGCTGGTAGGTCGCGGCCCCCCTCGCGCTCGAGCTTCTTCGCCGGGCTCACGCCGGAGGTAGTCCGGCTGGGCCTCGTCTCGTTCTTCGCCGACGTCTCCTCGGAGATGCTCTATCCCATCACGCCCATCTTCCTGGCCACGGTGCTCCACGCCCCTGCCGAGGCGATAGGCCTGATCGAAGGCGTCGCCGAAGCCACCGCCTCCATCCTCAAGTCGGTGTTCGCGCGCATCTCCGACCGGACGGGACGCCGCAAGCCCTATGTGTTCGCCGGTTACACGGTCGCGGCGCTGTCGAAGCCGCTGATAGCGATCGCTCAAGCGTGGCCGCTCGTGCTCGTGGGCCGGACCGCCGACCGCTTCGGCAAGGGCATGCGCGACGCGCCGCGTGACGCCCTCCTGGACGAGTACACCGAGCCGAACGCGCGAGCCCGCGCGTTCGGCTGGCATCGTGCGATGGATTCCGCGGGCGCCGTCGTGGGGCCGCTGATCGCGCTGCTGCTCATCGCGGTCACCAACGACAACCTGCGCCTCGTGATCGCCCTCACGGTGATCCCGGGGCTCATCGGCGCGACGATCGTGCTCACCGTGCACGAGTCGCGCGCGGCCGAGAAGGCAGCGCGCGGTGAGCGGCCCAAGACCCTGCCCCTGCGCGAGATGCCTCGGCCGTTCCTGGCCTACCTGGTCTCGTGGGCGCCCTTCGCGCTCGCGAACTCGAGCGACGTGTTCCTGATCCTGAGGGCCAAGCAGCTCGGCTACAGCACCACGCTCACGATCCTGCTCTACACGCTCTACAACCTCACGTACTCGCTGGGCAGCCCGGTGTTCGGTCACCTGGCCGACCGCTGGGGACGCCGCCAGGTCCTCGTAGGAGGCCTCGGGGTGTTCGCGCTCGTGTACGTGGGCTTCGCGGTCGTGCGGGCGCCCGTGTGGCTGTGGGCGCTCTTCGTCGTGTACGGCGTGTACATCGCCGCCACCGACGGCGTGAGCAAGGCCTACGCGCTCGAGCTCGTGCCCTCGAGCGCGCGCGCGACCGCGGTGGGCCTGCTGGGAACCGTCACCGGCGTGGCCACGCTCGTCGCCTCCACGACAGCCGGCGTGCTGTGGCAGCAGGTCGGGCCGTGGGCCGCGTTCGCCTTCGGCGCAGTGGGCGCGGTCCTCTCCGCGGCCGCGCTGGCCGCCGCGCCCGCCCTGCGCCGCGCCGCCTCGCGCTAGCCGTCCTCGGCCAGGTAGCGCTCGAACCACTCGAGCGCGAGCTGCTCCACGACCTCGAGCGTGCCCGGCTCCTCGAACAGGTGCGTCGCTCCCGGCACGATGCGCATCTCCTTGATCTCGCTGCCTAGCTCGCGCAGCGCCGCCGCGTTCATGCGCTCCACCGCCGGGTCGTTGCCGCCAACGATGAGCAGGGTGGGCTGCGACACCGCCGGCAGCGCCTCCATGGCCAGGTCGGGCCGTCCGCCGCGAGAGACCACCGCCGCCACGTCCGCGGGCAGGGCGGCGGCCGCGCGCAGGGCGGCGGCGGCCCCGGTGCTCGCGCCGAAGTAGCCCACCGGCAGCGCTCGGGCCTCGGCCTGGGCGAGAAGCCATTCGGTGACGTCGACGAGCCGGCCGGTGAGCAGCTCGATGTCGAACCGGTTGGAGTAGTCCTGGTCCTCGGCAGGGGTGAGCAGGTCGAACAGCAGGGTGCCCAGCCGTCCGCGCGAGCGCAGGAGCCGCGCCACGGCAGTGTTGCGGGGGGACAGCCGGCTGGAACCGGCTCCGTGGGCGAACACGACCACGCCGCGAGCGCCGCCCGGCACGGCGAGCGTGCCTTCGAGAGCCGCATGCGCGGCCGGGATGAGGACGTCGCGTTCCATCTCGATCCTCCTTGCGCGCCGACATCGGGAACGTACCCCGGTCGAGACGCGGTTCTTCGACCTAGGGGGGGGCGGCGCCGGGAGCGGGGGCGGGCGCGAATGGCCACTCACGCCGGCCACGCGGACTGCGTGACGTTCAGGATCTGAGCAGCGGGGGCACATGAACCGTGGACGAGGGGGCGCTGGGAAGCGCCCCCTCGCATGAGCGGGACGGGCCTGACGCCGGACGGACGGGGCGCCTCGTGGTTCACCGGTCCAGATCTCTCACGCGCGTGCTCTCGTCGGGCGCGGGCGGGGCCGTGCGTGCAGCCGTCCTCATCTTCTTCGCGACCCTCGCCGCCATCCCGCTCGTGCAGCTGGGCACGCAGTGGTACGTCCGCGGCAGCACCGACATCCTGCCCGCCACGACCTCGGCACGGGCCACC
Organism: uncultured Coriobacteriia bacterium; assembly: GCA_963768865.1. Classification (GTDB taxonomy): domain Bacteria; phylum Actinomycetota; class Coriobacteriia; order Anaerosomatales; family CAVYJL01; genus CAVYJL01. Next base: position 12,684 of record CAVYJL010000005.1, read on the forward strand.
GAGGCCGACCTCGTGACGCAGGGCGCGACCCCCGCCGAACGCCTGCGCATCGCCGAGGCGCTGGCCGGCCTTCGCTATCCCCTCCCGCTGCGCGGCGTCACGTTCGTCGTCACCCCGAGCCCGTGCCCCGACTGCGCGGGCGAGTACGTGCCGGGCCTGCAGATCGTGAGGGTCGAGCGCGCCGTGGCGGACGGGGGCGGACTGCAGCTCCAGTACACGCTCGCGCACGAGCTGGGGCACTTCGTGGACGACCGGTTCGGGACCGACCGGATGCGCACGCGCTTCCGCACGCTGCGCGGCATCCCCTCCGACCTGCCGTGGGAGGCCCCCAACAGCCCATGGGCACAGCGCCCCGTCGAGGACTTCGCCGAGGTGTTCGCCGTCATGGACGTGCCCATCGTCGAGGCGCCGCCACAGACCGTCTACGGGCCCGTCAACGACCCCGCGGCGATGGAGGACCTGCTCGCCGGCATCGGCGTGCGCCAGTCAGTGGCGCGCGAGCCGATGGGCTGGCGTCGCCTGTTCGCCCTGGAGGTGTCCTTCCTGGGTGCGCTGTTCACCGACCCCGCGTTCGTGGGCCCGGCGCTCGTGATCATCGCCACCGGCGCCGCGGTAGGCGCGGTCATCGGCGTGTGGGTGGAGCTGCGCGGCGCCTGACCGGCGCCCCTAGTCCTCGGCCAGAACCGGTTCCAGGGCCGGCTCGGCCGTGGCTCCCGCGTGGCTGTGCGCTTCCTCGTGCACGAACTTGCCGCCGCGCAACCACGAGGCGCGCCGCCGCGAGCAGGCACATGAGCGCCGAGAACGCGAGCACCTGCTGCAGCGCGCCAACGAACGGCGTGGAGATGAGCTTCGGGAAGAACTCCTTGCCGACGAGGGCGGCGGCGTCGACGTGCGGGAGGTGCGGCAGCACCGGACCCAGCAGCATGGCCAGCGGGTTGTAGCCGAGGAAGGCCGCGAACAGGTAGCCGGTCGGCGGCATGTTCGCGAGCGTCCCGGCGACGCTGGCCGGGCACGTGGTGGCGGTCAGACCCGACGATCATGGCTGCCGGCACGCTGGCGGTCAGCCCGGCGACCATGAGCGAGAAGAAGATGCCCATCGACAGCGGCTGGCCCATCATCTGCGCGGTGGAGCGCATGCCCGACGCCGCGCCGCGGTTGCGCGCCGGCACGCTGTTCATGATCGCCGCCGTGTTGGGCGCGCCGAACATGCCGAACGCGATGCCGTCGAAGAAGAGCAGCACGGCGAACGCCGGGTACGCAGAAGTCGGCGGGCAGCAGCATGAGCGCCGCCGAACACGAGCGCCGCGAGCAGCATGCCGCCGGTCGTGAACTGGCGCGCGCCGTAGCGGTCGGACAGGCGGCCGAACAGCGGCCCGGAGACCATGAAGCCGATCGTGAGCGGCAGCATGAAGATGCCCGCGCACAGCGGGCGTCTGCTCGAAGCGTGAAGCCGTGCAGCGGGCAGCCAGATGCCCTGCAGCCACATGATGAACATGAACTGCATGCCGCCGTTGGCGATCGGCGGACAGCAGCACGGCGAGGTTGCCGGCCGCGAACGCTCGGATCCGGAACAGCGCCAGGTCGAACATCGGGTCCTTGACGCGCATCTCGATGCACGACGAAGGCGGCCAGGAGCGCGAGCACCGCCGACGATCATCGCCGAGCACCATCGGGTTGCCCCAGCCGGTGTTGCGAGCCGCCGTACGGCTGGATGCCGTAGGTCACGCCTGAGCAGCAGGCCCAGGCCCAGCGGCGAACGTCACGTTGCCCAGCCAGTCGATGCGCGCCGGATGCCGCTCGCCGGTGTCCTTGAGCTTCCAGTACGCCCAGATCGTCCCGAACGATGCCGATCGGCACGTTGACGAGGAACACCATGCGCCAGTTGATCGCCGCGAGCACGCCGCCCAGCACGAGCCCGAGGAACGACCCCGCGAGCGCGGCGATCATGGTTGATGCCGAGCGCCATGCCGCGTTCCTCGGCAGGGAACGCGTCGGTGAGGATGGCCGCCGAGTTGGCCATGAGCATCGCGCCGCCGATCGCCTGGATCATGCGGAACCCGATGATCTCGATGGCGCCGGCCGGCCCGGTGCTCCAGATGCACGACAGCGCGATGGACGCCAGCGTGAAGACGACGAAGCCGAGGTTGTACATCCTGCACCCGGCCGAAGATGTCACCGATCCGGCCGAGCGTCACGACGAGGATCGCCGCCACGAGGCCGTAGCCCATGAGCATCCACAGCAGGTAGCTGAAGTTGGCCGGCGCGAGCGGATTGAGCTTGATGCCTCGGAAGATGTCGGGCAGCGAGATCATCACGATCGAGCTGTCCAGCATGGCCATGAACACGCCGAGCGTGGTGTTGGTGAGCACGAGCCACTTGTACGGGATGCCCGATCGGGACTTGGTCTGCGTAGCGGGGGTCATGCACGGTCCTCTTTCTCTGTCATCAGGGGCGGTTCAGGAGCTTCGCACTCCGCGTTCCTGTTGGTTGCGGCGCGCACGGCCAGAAGGCCTATCGCGCCGGCGACGAGCGCAGCGGCGCCTCCGACGGCGACGCTCCATCGCGGGCCGGCCGTGGCGCCGATCCATCCCACGATGGGCGCGCCCAGGACAGTGGAGCCCAGGAAGCCCACGGTCCAAAGCGACATCACCCGGCCGCGCATCGTCGGGGCCGCCTCCATCTGCAGGATGGTGTTGGTGAGCGACGTGAAGGCTATCGAGAACATCCCGACCACGACCATCCCGGCGGCGGCGACGGCTATGGAGGGCGCCACCGACACCACGATCGCGCTCACGCCGAAACCCAAGCTCGCCGCGGTGAGGCCGCCCACCGTCGCGCGCCTTCGGCTCGCGGTGTACAGGCCGCCTATGACTGCGCCCACCCCCGTCGCCGAGGTGAGCAGCGCCGTGCCGGCGACCGGGTCGTGGAACACGAACCGCGCCAGCGACGGCAGCGTGACCTGGAACTCGTAAGTGAGCGTGCCCACCACGGCCATCATCACGAGCACGTCGAGGATGACCCGGTTGCGCATGACGTAGGCGAAGCCCTCGCGCAGCTGGCCCCGTGCCGCCTTCACGGGAGCCGACCGGTGCAGCTCGGCGCCCTTCATGAGGTACAGGCAGTAGAGCACGGCCAGGAACGAGGCGCCGTTGATGAAGTAGCTCGGTGCGAAGCCGACGAGCGAGATCGACGCACGCCGGCCAGAGCCGGGCCGATCGACTCGGCACAGGTTCACTTCCAGGGAGTTGAGGGTCACGGCGTTGCGCAGGGTCTCGGCGCCCACCATCTCGTGCACGAAGCTCTGGCGCACCGGATTGTCTATCGCGTTCACGAACCCGAGCAGGAGCGCGAACCCGTAGAGCATCCACAGCTGGATGAGACCGGTGACCACGAGCGTGCCCAGCAGGAACGCGAGCAGCGCGGCCGCGGTCTGCGTGAAGAACAGGAGGCGGCGCTTGCTGAACCGGTCGGCGATGAGGCCGCCGTACGGCGCGAAGATCGCCACGGGCAGGAACTGCAGCGCCGTGACCAGGCCCAGGGAGACCATCGAGCCGGTCAGGTGCAAGACGAGCAGCGAGGTGGACACGATCTGCATCCAAGTGCCCGACAGCGAGATCCCCTGGCCGATGAAGTACAGCCGGTAGTTGCGCAGCTTGAGCGACGAGAACGTGTTCCGCGTCCACTGCGACAGGCCGGTGCCGGGTCCCGGCGCGGCCGCCACCGCGGCGCTGTCTCCAAGGGGCCGGCTCATCGCCCGCGCTCCAGGTTCTCGGTCATGCGGTCCAGCATGGCCTTGAGCGAGGTCTTCTCCTCAGCGGTGAGGCCGGCGAGCATCCGGTCCTCGATCTCGACCCGTGGGATCCGGGATGCTCGAGACGAGCTCGGCGCCTTTGGCGGAGAGATGCAGGATGCGCCCGCGCTTGTCCGCGGGGTTCTCCGCTCGCTCCACCCAGCCTTTGCACACCAGCGAATCGACGATCGCCGACAGCGTCGCCGGCTCCACGTGCAGCATGGTCTGGAGCTCGCGCTGCGGACGGCCCTGGGCGGCGTCCAGACGCGACAGGACCTGCCACTGACCCCTGCCCACGCCGTACGGCTTGAGCAGCTCGTCGAGCGCGTGGCTCGCGAGCAGGAAGAGGCGTTTGACCCGGTACGCGACGCGATCCGGGTGCCTGGACTGCGCTGGTGGCATCTTGCGGGGTTGCTCCAGGGTTCGGCTGATTGCTTAGGTACCTAAACTTAGGTGCCTAAGTATATTCCGCGGGAGGGAGCCGGTCAACCGCGGCCACGGGCGCGCTGCAGGGCCAGGGTCAGCGGTGGGAACGGCCCGGGTCGGCGGCGGGAACTGCCCGGTCAGCGGCCAAGGATGCCCCGGCTCGCGCGGCTGTACGGCGCCCGGCGTGCACGCACGAGGGCCCCGGCCGTGCGGCCGGGGCCCTCGCATCGCTCGGATCGAGTGGTGGCTAGCGCAGGCCCTCGGCGACCCTCTGCTCGAGGACGATGGGCAGCGCGCCCTCCCCGCCCACGAACCACACCTGCGAGAGCGTGGCCTTGTGCGCCGTGATGAACGTGGACACCTGCGTGGGCAGGGTGGAGCTCAGGCCGTCTATGGGCAGCAGCGCGGAGTCGTGGCGCGCGGCGAAGCCGCCGGCGGCCAGCGCATCCGGGAAGTCCCGGCCCGAGGCCAGCACTAGCTCGTCTGCAGCCATACCGTGCGCGAGGCCGTAGTCGGCGATCAGGCGCGCGGTCGCATAGCGGTTGGCGCCGGCGAGGCGCACCGGCGACGGAAGCGCACTCACAACGGCGTTGGAGATCCCGCCCAAGACCACCGTGTGCGTCGCGCCCACGGATGCCAGCGCGGCCGTCGTGGCCGGCGCGAGCGACGTGGTGGGAGTCAGAAGGATAGGCATGCCCAAGCGGGCAGCCACCGAGCCCGCGGCCACCGCGTCCGGGAAGTCGAACCCGGTCGCGACGAACGCCGTACCCAGGGCGCCGCCGCCCCTCACGGTCTTGAGCTCAGCCGCAACGAGGCGGGCGGTTTCGTAGCGGTTCACTCCCGCGAGCCGCCGGATGTCCGTGACGCCGAGACCTCTCAGCTGCGTCTCCACGGCTCCGGACACTGCCCCGGTCCCGCCCAAGACGACCGCCTTGGTCGCCCCTAGACGCGTGATCTCGGCACTGACGGACGTTGGGATCGAGCCCGGCTCCACGAGGAGCATCGGCGCGTCGAGGGCGTACGCCAGCGGCGTGCCGGCCAGAGCGTCCGCGAAGCCTCGGCCGGTGGCGATGACCACCGTCGATGCCGTGGACACCTCGTGCGACAAGGCGACGGCGGTCTCGAAGCGCGTGGCGCCCGCCAGCCGTGACGTAGGCGGCTGCGGCAGACCGGACAGGTCGCCCAGGTAGGCATCCAGCTGGCCGGCACTCGGACGCTCGATGCCCCAGGCGGCGTGGTCGCCCTGGACGCTGGCCGAGTGGACCTCCCACGAGTCGCTGAAGCCCGGGTCCACGAACAGGCCGGAGCGCATGTCATACAGCTCGCGGCCGTTGACCATCAGGTTCCCGGACACGGCCAGGGCGCGCTCCGACGCGACGCCGGCATAGGAATCGACCACGAAGGCGGGGCCGGCGAACATGTTGCCCGCGGTGAGCGCGCCCCAGTAGCTCCCGGTGTCCCAGTCCTGGCTGAAGTCACGCATGAGGCCGAAGTGGGAGCCGGCCCACGAGAAGACGTCGCGGCCCTCGTCGGGGCTGGTGAAGTTCGCGCCCGGCCCGGCGGCTCGGCGAGTGCCGGCCGCGCAATCGTAGATCCAGTCCTTGCCGTCGGGGGTCGTGTACGAGACGAGCCCGTCGGACGCGTCGGCGCCCATGCGCCACACCGCCGTGCTCGAGTAGATGAGCCGCGCCTGGCCGGTCTTCACGTTCTTCGCCTTGAGCAGGGACGGCGCGGAGTCGCTCGCTTTGTTCGACCAAACGACCCAATCTCCGCCGATACCGATGTCCATCGTGTTCCAGTCCTGCATGGACGCCACGAGCGTGGTGGCCGAGGACGACAGATCGGTGGCGTAGATGTCCAACGCGTCCGCGCCGGGATGCCACTTCATATACGTGATGTTGTCACCCGATATCGCGGGGGAGCCCCAGTGCCCAGCCACGACGTCGGTGGCCACGAGCGACTCGCCGCCACCTCCGACCGGCTCCTTGTAGAGGTCGTTGCTCTCGGTGTCCATGACGGAGTAGGCCCTGTTGTCGAGCCACGCGGCCATCGTCGTCCCCACCAGCGGATCGGTCTGGTCCGACGGCGCGAACTTGTCGGCGTCCGCGCGGACGGCGGCGGGCCCGGGCACCACGCGCGTGTAGACGTGCTGCCCGCCGAAGTACTGCGGGTCCTGGAACTCCACGCCCACCCACGCGTACCGGGAGCCGGAGACATCCGGGCTGAAGCCCGACAGATCGATGCTGTCCAGATCCGAGGGCGTGTCGAAGTCGGTGACCGTGGTGACGACGCTCGAAGACGTCTCGAGTCCCAGGAGCGCGACGCCGCTCACGACGGTGTTGTCGTAGCGCCAGGAGATCGACCGACGCATGGCCGCCGTCACCCGCCTCCACCTTGAAGTACCGGCTCTCCATGGCCGTGTCGGACACCAAGGTCGTGACGGCCGTCGTGGTCGGGTCGTACGAGTAGACGGCGTACTCCGAGTACATGTCGTTGTAGACGAACTTGCCGTCGCACAGCACGCCCTCGGCAGGGCCTACGTCCGCCGTGATGTCGGTGGAGACGCCGGTCGCGAGGTCCACCAGATAGGTGGTGCCCTCCACGGATATCGCCGCCTTGCCCCCGGAGACCGAGCCCGGCATGAGCGGCTGCACGAAAGCCCCGCCGAACGTCAGGGTGCGCGTGTAGCCGTCCGAGAGCCTGCGGATCGCGAGGCTGTACACCCATGAGTCGCCCGACTCGATCTCGTTCGTCATCACGACGTACGAGTCGTCACATGCGAGCGAGTACGCGGTGCTGTCGCCGATCTGCGTGCGTTCTTTGGTGGCCAGATCGATCGCGAAGGCGCCGTCGGGCGTGACCGCGAAAGCCGTGTCCGCGTTGAGGTCCAGTGCCCTGACGCCCATGTCCACGCCGAACATGTCCGTGAGCTGGGCCATCCCTGTCGCCAGCACGCTCTCGGTGTCCGAGCCGAGGTCCTTGACCATGATGTCGCGCTGGTCGGCCCACACCATGGTGGAGCCGTTCACGCGCGGAGCGTTCCGGTACATGGGCCTGGAGACCGGATCGGTGCCCAGCTTCACCAGCGGGACGGCCACGTCGGAGGTGGGCTTGGACAGCAGATTGACGTCCACGCCGGTGCGGACGGTGGACGCCGCGAGCGTGAAGAGCTGCGCCGTGGCGCCGGTGGACTTGTTGCCCGAGAACCTGCCGAAGTACCCCGGAGCGCTCGCTGCCACGAGATACGTGCCCGCCTCGCCCGGGGCCAGCAGGTAGGTGCCGTCGGGGGCGGTCGTGGCGGTATCGCTCATGTCCCACGGGAAGTATGAGCGGTTGTAGACATGGACCGTGGCCCCCGCGATCGGGGTCCCGTGCGAGTCACGGATGGTGCCTTGGATCCTGGGCACCGGCCCCAGCGCGAACGCCGCCGCCGCCTCGAAGCTCAGGATGCATACGAACATGACCACGCACGCCGTCGCGAAGACGCGTGCGCGCACAGAAGCGCCCCTCATCTGTTCCCCCTCGTGGAAATGGCCCTGGAGGTGACCCGGGCCAGCCGGTGCTCAGGTGATAAAACCTTTACCGGAGGGGCCGCGTCAAGCCGGACGCGTCGAACGTGCCGAGGGGGCTAGGGCCGGCAGGCCCCCGCATAGTCACTGCGGAAGGCGCTGTGGTAGCGCACGCTCGCGCCCGAGTACGGGGCCTCGATCATCTGGCCGTCGCCCACGTAGATGCCCACGTGGTGGATGGGCGAGCCGAAGAACACGAGATCGCCGGGCTGCAGATCGGCTTGCGACACGCGCTGGCCGCAGTTGATGAGGTCGCGAGACGAGTGCGGGAGGGAGATGCCTATCTGGGCGTAGCACCAGACGACGAGGCCCGAGCAGTCGAACTCGTCGGGGCCGGCCGCGGCCCACACATAGGGGCAGCCCAGCCTGGACTTGGCGTAGTCCACGACGCTGCCGTGCGCGGGGATCGACGGCGCCGGATAGTTGGCCGAGTCTCCCCCGGAGCTTCCGCCGGAGTCCCCCCCGGAGCTGCGCCGGGCCTCGGCGGCGGCGGCCAGCTGCGCGGCCCGGGCGCGGGCCTCGGCGGCCGCCTTCGCGGCGGCCGCCGCAGCCTCCTGCGCCATGATCGTCTTGACTCAGAGTTCACGCTGGCCAGGAGCTTCTTGCGAGCGCCCAGCTGGGCGATGACCACGCGCTTCTGCTGGCGGCGCGCCTTGAGCTGCGCCGAGGCGTCCGCCTGATCGCCGGCGAGCGCGACCTTGGTGGCAGCCGCATCGGCCTTCACCGACTTCACCGTCTTGAGGAGGGATGCGTCTGACTCGTTCATGTTGGTCATCAGGTCCCAGTTGGACGCGAACTCCACGAACGAGGTAGAGCCGAAGAGCACGTCGAGCATGCCCAGAGGGCCGCTGCGATACATGTTCGAGGCCCGGGTATCCAGGCGGGTGTCGAGCTGGCCAAGCCGTTTCTGCAGCTTGTCGAGCTTCGCGTTGTTGGCGGCGATGCTCGCGTTGACCTTCTCGAGCTTGTAGCCGGCCGCGTTGTACGCCTCGGCGGCGATCTCCACCTTGGTGTTGAGCGCGTCCACCTGCGCTGCGACCTGGGCGGCCTGGGCCTTCTTGCCGGCCAGGCGCTGCGAAATGGCCAACGCCGGCGACGCCGCACTGAGTATGAGCACCAGCGCGAGCGACGCGGCCGCACCGGACATGAAGCGAGAGGTCGATCGCAAGAGAGGAACCACCTGACATCGGCGCGCGGCTCGCGGGGAGTCCTGCGCACCGTAGGGAGCAAGACGAGCTCGCTACACACTGACGATGGCGGCCGCGTGGGGCAAGCGGCGTAACCGACCCGTTGACGGGACGAAAACATCGCAGGTCACGGCCCGGGCGGGGTGCCCTACACGCTCAAAGGCACGCTCGCCAGGTTGAAGTGTCCGTCCACGGCGACGAGGGTCGCGTCGCCGGCCGGCTCGTCCGGCGAGATCGAACGTGTAGGCTCCGCCCGCCCCGGTCACCGGGATGAACGACTCCCCGCTCACCACCCTGACCACGGTGCCCGCGTCCAGGCCGTTGACCGTGAACCGGTCGCCCGAGCGCGACAGGCGCGGCGGCGCCAGCGCGAACCGGCCCAGCGATATCGAGTCGCCCCAATCCACGGTCACCGACTCCGGCCGCAGAGCGCGGTCTCGCGTGAAGTACTCGGCGAACGAGCGGGGACCCGCGTAGGCGACCCGGATGGAGGCCGGATCGGCTGTGCCAAGGCTCAGGGCCCCGCTGCGCGACGGGGCCAGCGACACCACGGCGACGGGGTCGAACCCTTGGCAGCGCGCGGCGACGTGATCCACGGCCACGGGATCCTCCCCCGCCGCGATCCAGCCGGTGGCCACGGGCTGCGGATCGAACTGGTCCCGCGCGCCCGACACGATGCCGTCGACCACGCACAGCGTCCGCCGCTGGCGCGACTTCTGCACGGTGCCGTCGCGCGCCACGTAGCGGGCGAGCGCGTACGTGTCCGCGGCCGTGCGGCCTATGGTCCCGTTCCCGCGCAGCCGGCGGCCAGCCTCGTCGTCCTGCGCGGAGTAGTGAGGGACGAGCTTGAGGTCGCCGCCGTCACCGGGGGTCTTCCCGGAGGGCACGATGCCCAGCAGGTTCTTGAGCGCCAGTGTGGTGCCGGCGGAGCAGTGGACCTTGGACTTGGCCATGTCCACCACGAGATCCGCGTAGACGACCGGTTCAGCGAGCGCGTATTCGCCCACCGCGCCGTCGCCCATGCGGCCCATCGACGCCCCCGCGGCGTCGAACAGGCGGCCGTCGTACCCCGCGAAACGCGACAAGTCACCCAGCGGCACCGCGAGCGTGCGCGACGCGTTGAGGTCGCACGATCTCCATGGGGGCGCTGTCGGGGCCTCGCGCCGCGTTCGCGGCCCGCAGGGCGCTGCCGAACCCCGTCACCTTCAGTATCGTGCCGAGGTCCCCTCCGTTGGACGTTCCCTCGGCCACCATCACGCGGCCGGTGGGACCGACCGCCCGGGCGGCCAAACGCGCCATGGCCAGGACGAGCGCTGGGTGCGTGATCTTGCCGCGATCCCACTGCCCCGGTTCCACCCAGTTGGGCTTGACGAGCACGACCCCGCCCTCGCGGACGAGGGTGCGCAGGTACTCGACGGGCGCACCTTTGCCCAGGCCGCGCAGCGCCGCGCCCAGCAGTGCCGTCGCGGGATTGCCGTCGAACGCGGCGCCCAGCGTCAACGAGGGATACGAGTCCGCCGCCGGATCCGCGGCGACGCTGACCGTGACGAGGCGGGCGATCGGAAGCCACCGGGCCGCCGACGCCGAGGGCGTAGGCGTGGCCTCCGCCGACCCTGCCCTCGAGGCCGGTGGCGCATCGGCGGAGCGGGAGCACCCGACCAGGGCGCTCACAGCGGCGACGCCCGCGATGCGGACGAAGCCTCGCCGGTCCATGACCGGGCCGAGACCACGGGCGGGCTGCCGTCCCCGCTCGCCCTCGCCAGCCGATGATCGTGTACAGCGGCTCACGGGACGTCGCCCCTTCGCCATCGCACGGTGCTTTGCCCGGCCGCTCTCCCGGCCCACCCGGGCGAGCGGCCCCTCGGGGCCCTGTGACCACGATACCGGCCGCACGGCGTCGCAGCGACATCTCCCTGCCGGACGCGCGGCCGCGGTCACCCCTGCCATGGAAGCGCAACGAGCCGTCCGTGGACGGCTCGCAGGTCGAAGGGCCGAAACAAGGGCCCGCGCGACACTCGCGCGAGCCCTTCAAAGCCCCCGGGAAACCTTCTTCTGCAGTGCGCGCGCGCCTAGAGGTCGGACTCCTGCTGGGCCAGATCGGCCGTGCGCACGCGCTTGTACACGGTGTCGTGGTCGCGCGCGTGCTCGGCCACCTTCAGCCCCACGTCCTCGCCTTTCGCCGCATGGTCGACCTCGTGATGCCACAACTCCATGGACTGCACGTCCTGCTCGAAATCGCTGGTGTGGCCCGCGACGTGGATGTGATCGCCCACGTCCAGCGGCGCGTCGAGATGCACCCCGGCCACATGCAGACCCGTCCAGTAGTGCGTCACGTGGCCCACGGGGACCTCGCGCATCGGCGCATTCTCCTGCATGACGGACACCTCCCTTGATCGTCCGATGAGGAGTACGTACCCGTCCGGCCGCCTGCGACGGGTCGCGGGCGGCCGGACGACGCCAAGAGAAAGGGTGGCCGAGCTCAGCGCCCGGCCACCCTCGGACCGATCGGTTCGACGCGACCGGTCTAGCGGTGCATCGCCTGCCCTCGGAACGTCGTCTCCGAGTCGCTGCCCTTGTGGCAGACCTGGCAGTTGTAGATCCAGTAGCTGTCGCCCTGGACGCTCTTGGTGACCGCCGTGTCGGCGGCGTTGCTGGTCGTGTACTCGGCGTGGGTGCCGTTGTGGCACGCCTCGCAATAGATGCGGCCGTTCATGTCGCCTTCGACCGAGTTGTTGAGCACCGAGTTGCGGTACAGGGTGCCCGTGTTCTCACCGTGCTTGGAGCCGTGGCAGCTCGCGCACTTGGGCTCGTCCAGCCACGGGCGGCGGCCCTGCTGTGCCGAGGTCCACAGGGTGTTGACCGTGCCGTGGCACGAGATGCAGCTCTTGCCGGCGCGAGCCATGATTCCGCGCAGGCACTGGGTCTTGGGACCGGGGTGGCAGTTGTAGCAGCCGGTCTGGTTGTTGGCCACCTTGCCGTCATGGCGCTTGTGCATGGCCAGCGACAGGCTCTCGACGCCCGTCTTGCCCGCGAGGCCCAGCGCATTGTCCGAGTGGCACTCGGCACAGGCGTGCGGGTGGCCGGCGTTCGCGTCCGCGAGCAGGGTCGTCCCGTTGCTCGCGTCGTGCTTGGTCAGGATGTCGGCGGCCGTGTTGGTCGTGCCGTGGCAGTTGGAGCACGTCATCTCGGTGGAGACCGGGACCACGACGTTCTGCGTGGCGACCACGGTGCCGCTCGAGTTCTTGACGGTAAGCGTCGCCTGGCCGTACGGGTCCCACGTGCCGTCGTCGTCGTACGGGGTGACCGGGATGCCGTCGGCCACGTAGCCGATGCCCTTGGGGTCCTTCTTCATCGTGCCGGAGAGCCCGTTCCCGGTCAGGCCCACGTTCTTGGCAAGGTTGAACCCGAAGCTGGACGCGTACTTCCAAAAGTCGGTGTGCAGCGTGGAGTCCGTCTTCTTGGCGAACGCGTAGGTCACGGTATAGCCGGTGCCTCCGCCCTCCCCGCCGCCGAAGACCTGCGCGTGCAGGGTGTTGTACGGCGGCAAGATCATGAAGTACTTGTAGCTGTCCTGGTCACAGTGCATGCCCAAGTCGTTCCAGGCCAGCACCGACAGCGCCTTGGACGGGACCGCCTTTGCCGGATAGGCCGCGGTGAGCGACCAGTTCACGCTCGCGACGGCGCCGCTCGTGACCTTCACCACCATCCATGTCGTCTGATAGCCGCTCCTCTTGGCCGTGAGCACGTACGTGCCCGCGGGGAGCGACATCGAGTAACCGCCCGACGTGTTGGTCTTCGCGGTCACCGTGTTGTAGCTCACGACCGCACCGGCGACCGCTTGCCCGGTGCCGATGTCTCTGACCGTCCCGGCGACGCCGGTGGCGGCCAGGGCGGTCGCCGAGGCGAGCAGCCACAGCGCCACCGTGGTGACCGCCAGTATCCCTGCCTTCTTCATCGCTCCTCCTGATATCTCATCCGGGCAGTGCCGCCCGGCCTACCAGACCTTGATCCTCCAACCAGCGGGCTCCTGAACGAGGTCCTCCCGCACGGTCGTCGTCCTCGCGGACTGACCGCCCTTGGGCGCGAACGTCAGCGTCACAGCGGCCGCCGCGGTGGTCCCCTTCTGGGTGAGCGAGTCGATCCGATACGACACGAGCTGCGAGCCCTGCGCTCGGTGACTCACGAAGTCGCCACGGGTGACCAGCTGGTGGTAGCGCTGGTAGTAGGCGTCGTAGGTGGTCGCATAGTCGGCCTTGCGGGCCGACTCCAAGTACGTCTGCAGCGTGGCGCGCGGAGAGCCGAAACCGGCGTAGCCGCCGGCGCTGCACCCGGCGAGCTGCATCGCGACCGCGACGAGGGCCGCCAAGACCACGAACACTGCGAGCTTTCTCACGCTCGACCTCCTAGGTGGACCGGCCTCGGCCGGTGGCGTCGAAAGTCTCCTTGCCAAGGCTCCCGAGGGGCGTTCCAAATACCCCACCCGGTAATCGTCGGCCAGTCACATGACCGGTGAGTGAGAGTAGGATGTGGGGTTTCTCATCGGACGCGGCCCCTCTTCCGGTGCCGGCCCCATCGATCGCGGCGCCGCCCCCGGATGTAGGGCTCCGGTAGCCGCCCCTCCGCCCGCTCCGTGCGCGTGACAGCCGGCCGCGCCAGGAGGGTAGGTTCCAACGACGTGACCCCTCGCAAAGGAGTTCGAGATGGGTTGTCCGATGATGAGGTCCCACAGCGGACCTGGAACCGGCGCCGCATCCACGCCGGGCTGGCCGTCACCGCTCTTCGTGCCCGCGCCCATGGCTGCGTTCGGGGTGCTGATCGCCCTCATGTTCGGGATGACGCTGGGCATGCTGATCGGCTCCAAGCGCGCCAAGCACGCCGAGGGCGGCGAGCTCGCTCACGGCCACGGCCATGGGCCCTGGCAGCATGGGGGCCCCGGCTCCTGGCAGGGCAAGGGATGGCAAGGCAAGCCGTGGATGCGCGGGGGCATGCCGCATCACCACCACGGAACCGGCGGCCCTCCCTGCCGCTGCGACGAACCGCAGTCCGACGCCGCGCCCGACGCGGGCGGGACAGAGGCCTGACGCCGGCACTCAGCGGGCGGTCTCCAGGGGCGAGAGAAGGCCCCAAGCCGTGGAGGGCTTGGGGCCTCCCTGGGTCCGCCGGAGCCGCCGGACCCACCGTGGCGCCTAGATGCCGAGGATGCCCCGGACGAGGCAGAACACGCCGGCGACGATCTCTCCCACGAGACCGAGCAGAGCTGCCAGCATAGCGACCACCCCCCTTCTGGAGCCGCTTCCCCCCTTACCTCGCGGCGCGCCCGCATGCCGGTGCTACGGCGCTCGACGCCTGTCGGACGAAGGGATGCTCCAAAGCGATGGAACCATGCCGGTGAGTGCCGAACGCAATGACCCGCGCGGTGCCAAATCGCCCTCCGCCCAGTGGCACCGAAGTGCCAGTGAACAGGCATCCCGTGAGCTATCAAGAGCCCTAGATGAGCCATCTGGAAGACGACAGGTGCTCGATGAGCTCGGTCCGGCCGTGGACCCCGGACTTCGAGTAGATGCTGCTCAGGTGGTGCTTCACTGTGTGCACGCTCAGGCCGAGGCGCCGTGCGGCCTCGGAGGTCGGACACCCGTCCACCACGACCCGGCACACGTCGCGTTCGCGGGCGCTGAATCCCCGAGCGCTCATGACTCGGTCGAGCAGCTCCGCCTCCCAGGCCCGCACCGATGAGTCTATGTAGCGGCCACCGGCAAGGGTGGTCTCGACCGCGACCAGCGCGGCGCGGGCGGGCGCGTACCGATGCAACACAGACGCCGGAGAGGCCCTGCTCAGGGCCTCAGGCAGGTGTCTGGGCGCACCGTCGTCCACGAGCAGCAGGAGGGGCACCTTGGAGAACGCGCCGCTGCCGGCCACCTCCCTGGCTCCGGCGACGTCGATGATCGCCAAGTGCGCCTCGCCGCTCGCCGCGAGGCGTTCCATCTCCGCGGCCGTCAGGGCCACCTCGACTTCGTGCGACTCGCTCAGCCTCGCGGTCAGGCCGTGCCGGAACACCTCACAAGTGTCGCAATACAGGATCCTCGCCATGCCGCCAGCGCCCCACCTAGGATCGCCCCGTTCGCCGCTTCCGGTGAGACCATCGCCCATGCGACATAACCCGGCCCGAACGAGATCGTAGGCCGCTCTAAACGGCGCTTCCGAGCGCCGCAGGCGTCAAAGCGCGAGCCGCGACACTACCGGCCGCCGGCGTGAAAGACGCGCAGGCGGCGCTCGGAAGCACCGCCTGCGTGAGCCAGCGATAGATCCCGCGACTAGCCGCGACTGGTGAAGGTCGCGCGGATCCGCTCTTCCTCGCCCTCCTCGGCAAGGATCAGGAGCTCGTCGCCGGCGGAGAGCACGGTGTCACCCTTGGGCACGATGACCTCGCCGCCCGAGATGATCGCCATGATGTGCGCCGACTTGGGCAGGCTGAGCTCGGCGAGCGACTTGCCCACCGCGCCGGCGTCGGCCGGCAGCGTGAAGTCGTCGATGACCATGTTCTCGGCGGACAGCCTCATCTGCGTGATGCACGTCGCCGAGGTTCACCTGCTTCTCGATCAGGCTGTAGATGATGTTGGCGGTGGAGATGGCGACGTCCACGCCCCACATCTTGGAGAAGAGCCACTCGTTCTTGGGGTGGTTCGTGCGCGCGAAGACGAGCGGGACCTTCTGGGTGGTCTTGGCCAGGAAGCTGATGACGAGGTTGTCCTCGTCGTCTCCCGTGAGCGCGGCCACGAGGTCGGCGTGGCCGGCGTTGGCGCGATCGAGGACGCTGGGCTCGCAGCCGTCGCCGCGCACGACGCGCACGTCGGGCATGCGTGCCGCGACGGCCTCGGCACGGTCGGGACGCGATCTCGACCATGGTCACGGTGTGATCGGCCCGCAGCTTCTCGGCGAGGTAGACGCCCGACTTGCCTGATCCGACGATGAGTACGTTCACGGCGCCCACCTACTCCTTGAACCCGAGCAGCCGCTCGAGCTTCTCGGTGCTCTCGCGCAGCACGTTGACATAGATCGTGTCGCCCTTCTCGAACTCGGTCCCGGCGACGGGGAGCATCGCCCTTGCCCTCACGCAGGATCGTGGACACTGCGATCTCGCCGGCGACCTCGAGATCGGCGACCGACTTGCCCTCGAGGCCCGCCGGAAGCTCGACCTCCATCATCTCGACGTCGGCATCGCCGTACTGGTACTCGCTGTGCAGGTCGGCGTGGCTCACCATGTCGAGCAGCCGGCGTGCTCGTCCAGGTGACCGAGGCCACCGTGGAGATGCCGAGGCCGCGGTAGATCTCGGCACGGCGAGGGTCGTAGATGCGGGCGATGACCCGGGGCACGCGGTAGTGCTCCTTGGCGATCCGTGCCGAGACGATGTTGCTGTTGTCGCCGGACGTGACCGCGGCGAAACAGTCGGCGTCCTCGGATCCCCGCCTCCTCGAGGACGTCCCGGTCGAAGACGGGGCCCACGAGCTTGCGGCCCATGATCTCCTCGGACTCCTCGCAGTCGAACACGAGCGGGTCGTGGTCCACGACCGCGACCGTGTGACCTTCGAATTCGAGCATCTTGGCGAGGTACCGGCCGACTCGGCCGTACCCCCCGATGACTACGTGCAACCGGTGCACCGTGCATCACCTCGCTTTCACGTCGTGTCGGGCGCGGGCTTGAGAGCCTGCTCCGGAACGTCCGGCTTCCACCAGTTCCTGAGTATGTACTTGCGGATCTCGTCCGCGATGAGCAGCGATCGGCGAGCACAAGGCCAAGACTCCCCACTCCTGCCAGGTCAGCGGAGCCGTGGAGAACACCTTCTGGAACACCGGGATGTACATGAGGGCCGCGACGCCCAATATCTCGCCGCCGATGCCCCACAGTCGCATCTTGTTGGAGAAGAAGCCCACAGCCAGGATCGACTGCCGGTGCGTGCGCATCGCGAAGCCGTTGCCTACCTGCGCCATGACTATGCCCGTGAGCGTCATGGTCGTCGCCGCCATGTACACGCCGGTCGCCGCCGTACCCGTCACCGGGTCCGGCATGGCGCCGAAGTGCAGCCATCTGGCTCCACTGCCCGAACACCCAGCCCTTCTCCACGTACGCGTAGAAGAAGCCGAACAGGCCGATCGCCGCGGCGAGGGGGCCCAGGAAGAGCGTAGGCCTTCACGATCATGCCCCACGTGAGGATCGGTTCCTTGGGGCTGCTTGCGGCGGCCGCTCATGACGCCGGGCTCCGGCCGCTCCAGGCCCAGCGCGAGCGCCGGCACCTGGTCGGTGAGCAGGTCGATCGTCAGGATCTGCAGCAGCGTCAGCGGCAGCGGGATCTCGCAGGAAGATCATGGCGAGGAACGGGAACATCTCGGCCACGTTCGAGGTCTGGAAGTACGTGAGGAAGCGCCGGATGTTGTCGAAGATCGCGCGGCCTTCCTCGACGGCCGCGACGATGCTCGCGAAGTTGTCGTCGGTCAGGATCATGTCGGCGGCCTCGCGGGCGACGTCGGTGCCCGCCTTGCCCATCGCGATGCCGATGTCGGCCGCCTTGAGCGCCGGCGCGTCGTTGACGCCGTCGCCGGTCATCGCCACGACGTCGCCCATCGACTGGAGCGTCTGCGCGATGCGCATCTTGTGCTCCGGGACCACGCGGGCGAAGACGACCTGGCGCTCGAAGGCGTCCTTGAGCGCCTCGTCGTCCATCTCTTCGAGGTCACGCGCCGGTGACGACCTGTGCGTCGAGCGCTCGTGATGATGCCGATCTTGCGCGCGATCGCCTCGGCGGTCAGGCCGTAGTCGCCGGTGATCATGATGACGCGGATGCCCGCGTGTGGCACTCGGCGACGGCGTCGGTGACCTCGGGACGCGGCGGGTCCTGCATCGCTTCGAGGCCCAGGAGAGTGAGCTTGCACTCCATGGCTGCCCTGGTCGGCGGCGTCCTCGTCCGCGGCGACCGGGCGCTCGGTCGACCGCGATCACGCGCAGCGCCTGGCCGCGAGACCGGTCGTTGGCGGCGAGCGCGGCCGCACGATCGGCGTCGGTGATCGCGCGCACGCCGTCCGCGTCGCGCACGTGCGTGCACAGCTCGATGGTCTCCTTGGGCGCGCCCTTCACGTAGGCGACGAGCTCGCCGCCGACGTCGCACACGACCGTCATGCGCTTGCGCGTGGAGTCGAACGGATGCTCGAAGCGCCGCGGGACGCTCGTCTCGAGCTCCTCGACGTCGAAGCCGTCCTTTGCGGCGGCCACGAGCATCGCGGCCTCGGTCGGGTCGCCGACGATCGCCCACACGTCGCGGTCCTCGGCGGGCTGCTCGAAGCCGCGCGTTGTTGCAGAGCGCGGCCGCCGCGCAGGCAGTCCGGTCCAGTCGCTCGCGTCGGCTCCCGCGACCGCGGCGCCGTCCAGCCGAGAACGACGCCGTCGGGCGCGTAGCCGACGCCGTCCACGTCGACGGTCAGGCCCGGCAGCCACACCTCGCGCACGGTCATCTGGTTGGCGGTGAGCGTGCCGGTCTTGTCGGTGCAGATCACGGTGGTCGAGCCCAGCGTCTCCACGCTGGACAGCTTCTTGACGAGCACGTTGCGCTTGGCCATGCGCTGGGCCGCCACCGACAGCGCCATCGTGAGCGTCGGCAGCAAGCCCTCGGGCACGTTGGCGACGATGATGCCGATCGCGAACACCGCCGCCCCGAGCAGCGTCCATGCCGACGACGATCTTGCCGAGGACGAAGAAGAAGACGCCGAGGACCACGGCGATGAGCGAGATGAGCCGCGAGAGCCGCTCGATGTTCTTCTGAAGCGGCGACAGCCGTTCGGCCACGCTCTGCGTCAGCCCGGCGATCTTGCCGAACTCCGTGCTCATGCCGGTCGCGTAGACGACGGCGCGCCCCTGCCCGAGCACGGCTGTGCGAACCGGTGAAGATGAAGCTCTCGACGTCGGTGATCGACGGGCGGGTCGAGCACAGGGCGTCCGCCCGGCGGACGACGGGATCGACCTCGCCGGTGAGCGCCGAGTTGTCCACCCGCAGGTCCGCCGAGTAGACGAGCCGCGCGTCCGCCGAGATGAGGTCGCCCTCCTCGACGACCATCAGGTCGCCGGGGACGAGCGTGCGCGCCTCGATCTCGTGCATCTGGCCGTCGCGGATGACCTTGGCCTTGGGCGGCAGCATGTTCTTGAGCGCCTCGATGGCCTTCTCGGCGCGGTACTCCTGCACGAAGGCGAAGACGGCGTTGAGCAGGATGACGAGGATGATCGCCCACGCCGAGCGCCGCTTGGTCGGAGACGAACGGCGAGCACGGCGGCGACCCACAGCAGGATCGCGAACATGTTCACGAGATGCGCGCCGAAGCGCATCCACATCGGCATGGGCTTCTTGGCGCGTCAGGACGTTCTCGCCGTAGACGCCCAAGCGGGCCTCGGCCTCGGCCGTGGTGAGGCCTTTGCGGGAGCTGTCGAGCACCCCGTAGACGGCCTCGGGGACGACGTTACAGATGTCGGTAGGTTGGACCGGCGGTTCCGCGGCTGACTCCACGAACTCTCCTGTGTTGCTCCAACGGACACGGCCCGGATCAGCCGACCGCGGCTGTCCTTGATAGGGCTCGCGCGCCGGGCGCGCGAGCCACACGAGCATGCGACAACGTTTCCAGCGCGTGAACACGCGGAGGGTAGGACTCTGCCCACGGGATCGAGTCCTGGCACACGGGCGACACCAACGTTCGACATGCTACCGCAAGGTCAAGGTAGCGTCGCGGCAACGGTCCGGTTCCCCGCGGACCGCTCTGGAACGGGACTCGCTCGGTCGCGTCGCACGTGCAGGTGCCGAGGCGCATGGAAGGGGACGTATGGGCTCAGTCCTTCGTGGAGCGCGCAACGCGTTCCGTAACCCGATCCGCACGGTGTCGGTGGCCCTCATCGTGGGGCTGAGCGTGGGCCTGGCGCTCACCATGGTGCTGTCGGTCCAGGCGGTCCAGCTGCGTATCGACAGCGTCAAGTCCGCGATAGGGAGCCGGATCGACCATCTCCCCCGCCGGCTCGGTGATGGGTGTGGGCGGAGCGCCGCTGACCTCGGCTACTCTGGGTGACCTGTCGAGACTGCCTCACGTGACCAAGGTGGTGAGCACCTTGAGCGCGCAACTCATGCCCACGCGGGACACCAGCCTGCGCACCTCGATCGAGAACTTCTCGCGGCCGGGCTCCACTATGGGCCCGGTGTCCATGCCTATCTTCGGCCAGAGCACGGATTCCATCGCGGACTTCAAGCTGTCGTCGGGCCACGACCTGAAGTTGGTCTCCGGCACGGCGATCGACGGCAAGAGCGCCTCCGACGTCGCGGTCCTGGGCAAGACCCTGGCTGCCAAGAACGGGCTCGCCACCGGCTCCACGTTCACCGTGCGCTGCAAGCCCGTGAAGGTGGCAGGCGTCTTCGATACCGGCAATATGTGGGCGAACAACGTAGCGCTCTTCCCGTTGCGCACGCTGCAGACGCTCTCCGGGCGTCCCGACCAGGTCTCAACGGTCTACGTGCAGGTCGACTCGGCCGACGCGATCGCCGGTGTGCAGCAGGCCATCGCCGCGAAGGCCGGCTCGGCCGCGGACCTCACTACGACGGCCGACCTGCTCACGCAGGCCGTGGGCCCCCTCGAGGACATCCAGCGCATCGCGACGCAGGACCTCATCGGCTGTCTGGTGGCGGGCGGCGTGATCATCTTCCTGAGCATGCTCATGATCGTGCGCGAGCGCCGGCGCGAGATCGGCGTCCTCAAGGCGATCGGTTCGTCCAACAGCGGCGTGGTGCTCCAGTTCATTGCCGAGGCCCTCGTGCTGGCCCTGCTCGGCAGCGCTGTGGGCGGCCTCATCGGAGCGGCGGCGGCCAACTCAGTGTTCCACCAGCTCATGCTCAGCACGGGGGCATCGACGGCCAACGGCTCCGCGCCGGTCAGCGCGGGCACCCTCGAGATCGGGTTCAAGGCGGGTTGGGGCGCGTTCAGCGTGGTGCGCAACGCTTCCAACGGGTTGCACGCCTCGGTCGGTTTCGGGATCGTGCTGTGGGGTCTGCTGGTCGCGCTTGCCATCGCGGTGGCCGGCAGCGCGGTCCCCGCCTGGCTGATCGCCCGGATCCGGCCCGCCGAAGTCATGCGAGGTGAGTGACGTGCTCCGAGTCGAGGGACTGGGCAGGCGCTTCGGCGCCGGCGACACCTTGGTCACCGCTCTCGAGGACGTGAGCCTGAGCCTGGCCGACGGCGTGTTCGCAGCCGTCGTAGGCCCGAGCGGGAGCGGGAAGAGCACGCTGCTGTCGTGCCTGGGCACGCTGGACAAGCCCACCGCGGGCGCTGTCAGGATAGGCGGCCAAGATGTGACGGCGCTGTCCGACCGTGAGCTGACCCAGTACCGGCGCGCCCGCATCGGCTTCGTGTTCCAGGCATACAACCTGATCCCGAACCTGTCGGCCATCGAGAACGTGATGCTGCCGATGGAATTCGCGGGCGTGCCCGCCCCCGAACGACGCAAGCGCGCACAGGAGCTTCTGACTCAGGTCGGACTGGACGGCGCCAAGCAGGGCCGCAAGCCAGCGCGCCTTTCCGGCGGCGAGCAGCAGCGCGTCGCCGTGGCGCGCGCGATGGCCAACGACCCGTGCCTCATCCTGGCCGACGAGCCCACGGGCAACCTGGACAGCGAGACGGGCGCCGTGATCGTGGACCTCCTCAAGGGATTGGCACGATCGAACGGCACGACCGTGGTCGCGGTCACCCACGACAGCGACATAGCCGAGTCGGCGGACGTGACGTTCCGTCTGCGCGACGGCCGCCTCGTGGAATCGTTCTCGTCGGTCGCTGCGCGTGCGGACGCGGCGTACCGCGCCTGGGCCCACGAAGACGGCGACTTCGACGCGTTCGCCCGGGCCCTGCGCGACTTGGTGGCCGCCGCGCCAACAGACCGCAAGTTGTCGCCGGCCAAGTTCCGCTCGCGTTACCCCAGCGCTGAGGGCCGCCCCGACTTCGAAGGGGTCCTCGCCGGCATCGGCGACTAGAGGCCCGGCCCTCGCCCGGCGCCGATGAAGGCCCCGTGCCGCGTTCCGGGGCGCTTCGTGCGTGTGCCCACGCGGCCACCCCGGCGAGGCGGCCCTCACCTGCGCGGCCCCGAGTCGACAGCGCCCGCGGCGACCGGCCGTCGCAGCCGCACAGCTACCCCGGGACTAGGCAAATCCGACCTCGTAGCGGATTCTTTACGGACGCACTGGTCCGCGGGTGCACGGCCCCTCCTCGACTCGCCCAGCCCGCCGACCGCCGAATTACGCCCGTTGGACTACGCACTCGAGCGTGATACCGCGATAGAATCTCCGAGCGGCGCCGAGCCCGCACCTCGGCAATGAAGGGAGACCGATGGATACTGCCGAACCTCGACAGGACCTTCTGGCCGTCCCGCGCGGACGTGAAGGATCCTGGACGAATGGGCCCAGATCGCCGAGCGCACGTGCTCGGTCGATCCGAGCCTGTACATCGAGTACGACGTCAAGCGCGGTCTGCGCGACGCCAACGGCCGAGGCGTGCTGGCCGGCCTCACGCGCATCGGCGACGTCATAGGCACGGCCACCGAGCGCGACCAGCTCGTGCCAGCGCCTGGACGTCTCCTGTACCGCGGCATCGAGATCGAGGACCTCGTCGACGGCTTCGTGGCCGGCGGCCAGCCGGGGTTCGAGGAGACCGCGTTCCTCCTGCTATTCGGGAAGCTTCCCACGCAAGATGAGCTGCAGGAGTTCAACGACTACCTGGTGGGGATGCGCAAGATGCCCCGCTCGTTCGTGCACGACGGCATCATCCGCATGCCCAGCCGCAACATGATGAACGCGATGATGCGCGGCGTGCTGGGGCTCTACACGCTGGACCCGCTGTCCGACGACATCTCCATCCGCAACGTCCTGCGCCAGATCCTGCACCTCATCGCGAAGTTCCCGATGCTGGCGGTGTACGCGTACCAGTCCTACCTGGACGAGTTCCACGACAAGAGCCTCGTGATCCACCGGCCGCAGCCGGAGTACTCCACAGCGGAGAACTTCCTGCACATGCTGCGGCCCGACAGCAAGTTCACGGAGCTCGAGGCACGCGTGCTGGACCTGGCCCTCGTGCTGCATGCCGAGCACGGCGGCGGCAACAACTCTTCGTTCACGACCCACGTCGTCTCTTCTACCGGCGCCGACACGTACTCGGCCATAACCGCGGCTCTGGGCTCGCTCAAGGGGCCTCGGCACGGCGGCGCGAACATCAAGGTCGTGGAGATGTTCGACGACCTCAGGTCGGAGCTCACCGACTGGGAGGACGACGAGCAGATCGCGAACTACCTCCATCGCCTGCTGGACTGCGAGGCGTTCGACAGGCGCGGCCTGATCTACGGCATGGGCCACCCCGTCTACTCGGTCTCGGACCCGCGCACGGTCATCCTGCGCGATTGGGCCAAGCTCCTGGCCGATGAGAAGGGGTTCACGGACGAGTTCGAGCTCCACGCTCGCGTGGAGCGGATCGCGCCGCTCATCGTGTCGGCGCGGCGGCGCGTGTGGAAGGGCGTGAGCGCCAACGTGGACTTCTACTCCGGCTTCGTCTACCGGATGCTCGACATCCCGGCCGAGCTGTACACGCCGCTCTTCGCCATCTCACGCGTGGTGGGCTGGAGCGCGCATCGCCTCGAAGAGCTCGCCAGCGGCAGCAAGCTCATCCGGCCCGCGTACAAGAGTGTCTCGGCACCGGCAACGTACGTGCCGATGGCGGAGCGGTAGAGCGGGCCGGGCGGCCCACCCCCGGGCGGCGCCCGGCCGATCCGCGACCCTATGAGGACCCGCGACATCGCACGTTCGCCGTGGACGCGGCTGGCGGTGGTCGCCGTGTCCGCGGTCGCGATGGCGTACCTGGAAGCCGCGGTGGTCGTGTACCTGCGCGCGTACATGGCCACTCTGCCGCACAGCGCCTTCCCGGTGCCACGACCCTCGAGCCTGACGCCGGCCTGGCTGCGGCTCCCCTTCTTCACGCTGCTGCCGCCGTCTGCCGTCCGCACCGCGTTGCCCGTCGCCTCCATCGCGCGCACCGAGGTCCTGCGCGAGGCGGCGACCATCGTCATGCTCGCATGCGTGGGCTGGCTGGGCGGGACCGCCTGGCGCTCTCGCCTGGGCGCGTTCCTGCTCGCCTTCGGCGTGTGGGACATCGGCTACTACGCGTTCCTCAAGCTGCTCATCGGTTGGCCCGCGTCTCTGACCACCGGGGACGTGCTCTTCCTCATCCCGGGGCCGTGGGTGGCGCCGGTGTGGCTGCCCGTGGCCGTCTCGGCCATCATGGTCGCCGCCGGCGTGTGGCTGGTCTCCGTAGAGGCGACAAGGCGGCGCTAACCCTTCGCGGCGCCGTCCAGACGGCCCGACCCTCAGGCTCGCGCTATAGTTGATGCCTCGGACCGGTCCCCGGTCCTCGAGATGGGAGGGGCTCGATGGCACGCTCACTTCGTAGGCTCTGCGTCGCGTTCGCCGCCGCCGCCGTCCTGGGAGCGCTGATGGGCGGGTCCGCCCTGGGCGCGCCCGCCGCCGCTCGAGACCAGCGCGTGTCGCGCTCCACGAGCACCAACTGGTCCGGCTACGCCGTCCAGACCGACCTGACGAGCCCGCAGACAGGCGTCGTCACGGACGTGAAGGGCACCTGGCAGGTCCCGTTCGTGACCAGCTCGAACAACGCCTGGTCCTCGGCATGGGTGGGGATCGACGGCTACTCGAGTCCGAGCGTGGAGCAGATAGGGACGGACCAGGACACCTCCAAGCGCTCGACCAGGTACTACGGCTGGTACGAGATGTATCCCAACGCCGCGGTGCTGATCCCGGGCTTCACCGTGGGCCCCGGCAACATCATCACGGCCGAGGTCCGGTACATAGGCTCCAACCAGTACGTCTTGTCCATGACCAACAGCTCCACCGGGATGAGCTTCCAGACCACGCAGACCGCCGCCGCGCAGAGGTCCTCGGCCGAGTGGATCATGGAGGCGCCGTCGTCGGGCACCGTCCTGCCGCTGGCGAACTTCGGCACCATCCGGTTCAGCGACTGCTCGGCCCAGATCGCGGGTACATCCGGGCCCATCAGCGCGTGGCCGTACGACCCGCTCACGATGGTGACCGGGGGGCGCAAGAGCGCCGTCAAGGCGGCGCCTTCGCTGCTGACCTCGGGCGGAGACGGCTTCAGCGTCACCTGGTACCACAAATAGTCTCGAGGCGCGCCGGCCGCGGGTCCGATCGGGCGATGGACGGTGCGGCGGGGTAGACCTCGTCACGTGAACCGGCCCGCGCCGCTGAAAGGGATCCGACCAGAATGACCGACGAACCCATACCCGACCCAGACCCTAACCGGGAACCCGCCGACCTGGAGGACTCCACAGGTCCCCAGGGCCCTGCCGGGGCCGAGGGCGCAGAGAGCGCCGAGGGCCGGCCCGTGGCCGAGAACCCCGAAGACGTCCAGGACCAGGAGCGCCTCACCGTCGAAGCGGACACCGTCGTCCCGCAGGCGGCGCTCGTGCGGCGCGGTTGGGTCTCGAGCACGTTCCAGTCGTTCCGCTACCGCGACTTCTCGCTGTTCTGGTCCGGCGCGCTGGTGAGCAACATCGGCACGTGGATGCAGAACGCGGCGCTCGCCATCGTCGTGTGGTCCATAGCGCCGGCCCAGGCCTCGCTCAACACGGGCATCGTCCAGGGCTTCACGGGGCTGCCCGTGCTCTTCCTGGCGATCCCCGCCGGGGCCGTCGCCGACCGCGTGGACCGTCGCAAGCTGCTCATCTGGATCCAGGTCGTGTTGCTCATACAGGCCGCCGCCATAGGCGTGCTCTACGACGCCCACGTGATCAGCTCCAAGCAGCCGCTGCTCTCGCTCGTGCTCGTCTCGGCGCTGGGCCTGATAGCCGGCATCTTCGTCGCGTTCCAAGGCCCCGCGTTCCAGTCCATCCTGCCGGACCTCGTCCCGCGCGAGTCGCTCATGAACGGCATCGCGCTCAACTCCGCGCAGCTTCAGTCGTCGCGGATGCTGGGCCCGGCCATCGTCGCCGGCATGGTGCTGCTGGGCGCCGGGATGGGACTCGTGTTCTACATAAACGCAGCCAGCTTCCTGGTGGTCATCGCGGCTCTCGCGGCCATCCGCCCCCGCGCCGAGTTCCACGCGGGTCACGGTGCCGAGGCCGCCGCCAACCCCTCCGAGAAACCGAAGCCGGGAGCGCCCAGCGGCCCCGGCGCCGTCGAGCGTGCCGAGGTCCAGGGCGCCTGGAAGACGCTCACGGCCGGCATCGCCTACGCCCGGGAGAATCCCGCCGTGGGGCTGCTCATCCTCACGATGGCGTTCCTCGTGTTCTTCGGCTTCCCGTACGTGATCATCCTCACGGCCATCATCCAGACCCGGATCCCCGGCGCCGACGTGGCGCGCGCGTATTCGATCGTGTACACGTTCAACGGGGCTGGCGCCCTCATAGGCGCGCTGGGGATCGCCGGGCTGCCGTCCTCGATCCCCCGGCATCGGGTCATCCCGCTGGTTCTGCTCGCGTTCGCCGCACTCATCATCGCGTTCTCGTTCGCGGGGACGATCCCGATCATGTGCGCGATCACGCTCCTGGCGGGCGCCGTATACATGGCCACGAGCTCACTGGTGATGACGTCCATCCAAACGGCGGTGCCCGGCTACCTTCGCGGCAGGGTCATGGCGCTGTTCATGATGGCGTTCCTGGGAGTCATGCCGCTGTCGGCGTTCGCGTTCGGACCGCTGGGACAGGCGATAGGGCCGGACACTGCCGTGCTCTTGGGCGGTGTGGTCCTGTTCGCGTGGGCGGTCCTGCTGGTGGCGCGGCCCAAGTGGCTGGAAGCGGTGGCCCCGGGGGCGGCCGAGCGTCGCCGGGCCTAGGCCAGCGGATCCCAGGACTGGACGCCCTGGTCGGAGACGTAGCCGCTCCACCGGTAGCCGTCCCAATAGCGCAGCTGGTGACGCCCGGTCGGGTCCGCCATCCACGCCGGCGCCGCCGTGGCGACGTACCGCTGCCCACCCGACGGCTGCCCGCCGGAGCTCACCAGGATGACGATGGCTGCGACGGCCAGCACGAGCAGCGGGAACAAGGCGCATGCGCACAGGATGGCGGTCTCCTTCGCCGAGGCGGACACGCCACCATGCTAGCAGGACCCGTGGACCGCGGCGGGGCTTGCGCCCGCCTCGGGTAACTAAGCCTCGGCACGACCGCGCCTTACGAAGGAGAGAGCCATGGAGTCCAGCGAGGCCGTACGGGCACGCCGCAGCGTCCGCGCGTTCCTATCCGACGACGTGTCCGACGACGCGATCCGCGAGCTGCTGGACGAGGCGCGCTGGGCGCCGTCGTGGGCCAACGCGCAGGGCTGGAACGTCTTCGTGGTCAAGGGAGCCGCGCTCGAGCACGTCAAGGCGATGCTCGCCCAGAGGTTCGAGGCCGATGCCGAGCCGGTCACGGACATCCCCATGCCGCAGCGCGGCGAGTGGCCGGAGCACGTGCGCGAGCGGATGACGTACCGCCGGCCTGCCGCCGGAGAGGCGCCGGCGCCTCCTCGGCGACCCGGGTTGTCCGAGATCTACGGCGCTCCTTGCCTGCTGCTGTTCGCCGTCCACGAGCAGCTGGCGGTGGAATACGCCTGCTTCGACCTGGGGCTTCTCGTGGAGAACGTGTGCCTGCTCGCGGCGGATCGCGGCCTGGGCACGTGCATCATGGCCATGACGGTGCGGTTCGCCCCCGACCTCCACGAGCTGATCCTCAGGCGGCCGGCAGGCGCTTCGTCATAGGCGTGGCGCTGGGCCACCCGGACTGGAACAGCGAGCTCAACCAGACCGACCGGCAGCGCTGCCCCTTCGGGGAGATCGCGACGTTCGTGGAGTGAGCGGCGGGTGAGGGGCCGGGCCGGGCGGCGCCCGGAACCCTCACGCCGCCCGCTTCGCGCTAGTTCCTGGTTATGGTGAAGCTCGCGCCGTCGCCGCTCAGCGCCGACGGCGTGGCCACCGGCGTCCCCGCGCGGTCAACGATGGTGATCGGGTCGTAGGCCCATACCGGGTCGCTGATGGAGCCCGTGTGGCCCGACACAGTAGCGCTGCACTGCGTGAAGGTAGTGGGGCTGAACTGCGCCAGGGGCAGAACGCGTCCCGCGGCCGGAGCTTCTTCGATCCATTCGGCCGAAGTGCGCTTGGCGTTGGCCGACATCTGCAGGGTCGAGAACGTCTCACCGGTCGTGAAGTTCGTCATGCTCAGCTGGAACACGCGCCCGCCCAGGTACTGGACCTCGGCGCCCATCTGATCGCCCGCGTGCACGGTCACGCCGGGGATGAGCTTGGGCATCTTGGGATACATCTCGTACCAGGCATAGTACGAGGCCCCGGCCTGCCCCTGATCCTGGTCGGTGCCCAGCTGCTCCACGGTCCTGCTGGAGTAGCCGTCGATGCCCACCCAGGTGGAGGAATAGGCGGTCGTCGTGCCGGACACCGAAGGCACGGTCCACAGGCCTCTCACGTCAGTGACCGAGCCTACGACAGGCGCCGTCAAGCTCGTCTCGATGGCGTAGCCTCCCCAGTTCGTGCTCGTACCGTTCTTGCCAGGCACGCGCGGCGCGGCGAACGCCGGGACGGTGGAGAACAAGGCGAAGACGACCGCCATCGTGCCCGCCAGCAGCAATTTGCGACCATTCATTGCGGATCACCCCTCGGGGCCGGCAGCATTTCAGGGGCCGATTGTACCCACGCTCCGCCGGCTTCCTGCAGGTAAAGGGCGCGAAGAATTCGAGATGGGCTTGCTCGCGACGAAACCGCTGCCAGGAGGCCGACCGGCACGGGCACGCCGCGCACTGCCGCCGAGGGACGCGGCATCTCACGGGTAGGAACCCAAGAGCGAGAAGGCGCCCGTGTGGATAGCGAGGAGGCCTAAGCATGGGCCGGATCATCGTGAGCGAGTTCATGACACTGGACGGGGTCATGGAAGACCCGGGCGGAGCGGAGGGGTTCGAGCACGGCGGCTGGGCGTTCCAGTTCGACCGCGGCCCCAAAGGCGACCAGTTCAAGAGCGACGAGCTCATGGCCAGCGAAGGCCTGCTGCTGGGCCGGATCACCTACAAGGGCTTCGCCAAGGCCTGGCCCACCATGACCGACGAGAGCGGCTTCGCGGACAAGATGAACGCCATGCCCAAGTACGTCGTGTCCCGCACCCTCACCGATGCCGAGGCGACGTGGAACAACACGGTGGTCGTGCGAGGCCCCTTCCCCGCCGCCATCGCCGATCTCAAGGAGCACACGGACGGCGACCTGCTCGTCGCCGGCAGCGCCACGCTCGTCCAAGGCCTGATCCACGCCGGGCTCGTGGACGAGTACCGGCTCATGGTCTATCCCGTGATCCTGGGGGCGGGCCGGCGTCTGTTCTCTGGGAGCACCGGCCGGGTGCCGCTCGCGCTCACGACCTCGGACACCGCCGGCGACGGCATCTTGATGCTCACCTATTCGCCCGCAGCGGACGCCTCATGAACCCCTCTCGTTTGCGCCTTCGCTACTGGCGTATCGTCGGCTTCTTCGCGCGCGTCACCGGGAGCTTCATCTGGTGGGAGATCATCCTGCCCAAGATAGGCCTGCTCAGCTGGACCGAGCGCGGCCGATCGGCACGCTGGCGAGGCATCGCTTCGCGCTTCCGCCGGCTCGCCGTCCGCCAGGGCGGCCTCATGATCAAGGTGGGCCAGTTCCTGTCGTCGCGCTTGGACGTGCTGCCCGTCGAGATCACCGACGAGCTCTCCGGCCTCCAGGACGAGGTGCCTCCGGAGTCCTTCGAGGACATCTGCGACTGCGCCGAGGCGGAGCTCGGAGCCTCGCTGGCCGAGGAGTACGCCTCGTTCGACCACGAACCGCTCGCCGCGGCGTCGCTGGGCCAGGTGCACCGCGCCTGCCTCAAGGAGCCCGAAGCGGCCGAGCACGGCTACGCGAAGGTCGTCGTGAAGGTACAGCGCCCGCACATCGAGCAGATCGTGGAGGTGGACCTCAAGGCGCTGCGCCGCGTGGGCGGCTGGGTCCGGCGCTACAAGCCCATCCGCGACCGCGCCGACGTGCCCGCGCTCGTGGAGGAGTTCGCCGCGGTCTCGCTCGCGGAGATCGACTACCTCGCCGAGGGCTCCAACGCCGAGACCTTCGCCACCAACCTGCGCGACGACCCGCGCGTGCACGTGCCGCGCGTTGTGTGGGAGCGCACGACTAGACGCGTCCTCACGCTAGAGGACGTCATGGCCATCAAGATCACCGACTACGATGCCATCACCTCCGCGGGCATCGACCGTTCCAAGGTCGCGGGCGCCCTACTCGACACGTACATGCAGCAGATCCTCGAGGACGGCTTCTTCCACGCCGACCCCCACCCCGGCAACCTGTTCGTCACGCCGGCGGGCTGGCCGCTGGCCGAGGGCGACGAGGAGCACGCCTATGGCCCCGCCGAGGGCCCCGAGTGGCGTCTCACCTTCGTGGACTTCGGCATGGTCGGTCGCGTGCCGGAGAACCTGCGGACCGGGCTACGCGAAGCGCTCATAGCCCTGGGCACCCAGGACGCGGCTCGCCTCGTCGCCAGCTACAAGACTCTCGGAGTCCTCTTACCTGGAGCCGACCTGAATCTGATCGAGCGCGCCAGCACGCAGTTGTTCGACCGGTTCTGGGGCATGAGCATGGCCGACCTGCGCAACATGGATCACGCCGAGCTCGCCCGGTTCGCCATGCAGTTCCGCGAGCTCATCGTGGACCTGCCGTTCCAGCTCCCCGAGAACCTGCTCCTGCTCGGACGCACCGTCGCGATCCTTTCCGGGATGTCCACCGGCCTGGATCCCGAGTTCAACATCTGGACGTCCATCGCGCCGTACGCCAACGAGCTCATAGCCGAGGAAGGCGGCTCCCCCTGGGAGACCTTCCTTGCCGAGGGCGGCAAGATCCTGCAAACGCTGGTGGGCCTCCCGAGCCGTGCCGACCGGGTGCTCACCATGGCCGAGCGCGGAGAGCTGAACGCCGGGACGCCCTTGCTCAACCTCCGGGTGCGCCGGGTGGAGCGTGCGGTGGGCCGCGTGTCCGGCGCGATCGTCTTCACCGGGCTGCTCGTCGCCGGAGCGCTCGTGCTGCCCAACGTCGCTCCCCTCGGCTGGGTGCTCATGGCTTCGTCGGCCGTTCCGCTCGCGTTCGTGGCGTTCGCGGGCCGGGGTCCCCACGGCCGGTAGACGGCCCCCCCCACCGGTCGGGAGCGCGAGCGGACGTCGTTTGCACCACGGTGATTCGCGGTAGCGCATCTGTGAACACCCGGTGCGATCGCGCACGCCCGCGCCTGGAGGCTGAACGTTGCCTGCCGCCCGTTCACTCGCGTCCTGGAGAAGCAGCCGGCTGACGATCGGGATGGTCGCGGTCGCCGTCACGGCCATCGTGGCCGCGATCGTGAGCCGGTACGACTACCTGCTGTTCCACTCGCTCATCGAGCTGTTCACCGCGGTGGTCATGTTCTCCATCTTCATGATGGCGTGGAACACCCGCGATCTGAGCGAGAGCCGCTACACCAGCGTGCTCGGCACGGGGATCCTGTTCGTCGGGGTCGTGAGCCTGCTGCACGCGCTGGCGTACAAAGGGATGGGCGTCTTCCCCGCGCCCACGTCCAACCTGGCTACCCAGCTGTGGATCTTCTCGCGCGGCCTGGAGGCGGCCGCGTTCCTGCTGGCGGGCATCGCGCTGCTACGGCCCGTCTCCCTTCGCGCGACGTGGATCGGCTTCACGGCGGCCACCGCGCTGGGCCTGGCGGCGATGTTCTGGTGGCGGGTCTTCCCGGCGATGTACGTCGAGGGCGCCGGTCTCACCCCGCTCAAGATCGCGCTCGAGTGGGTCGTCATGGGTGTGCTCGCCGCCGCCGGCGTTCTGCTGTGGATGGGCCGCGAGCGGCTCGCGCCCTACGTGACCCGCATACTGCTGGCGGCCGTGGGGCTCACTATCGCGGCCGAGCTCGCGTTCACCCTCTACGTGGACGTGTACGGGTTCTTCAACATGCTCGGCCACGTGCTCACCCTCGCGGCGTTCTGCCTGGTGTACCTGGCGATCCTGGACACGGGCCTGCGGCGGCCCAGCGAGCTCATGTTCCGCGAGCTGGCCGAGCGTGAACGCGCCGAGCACGCGACCTCCCAAGCGCTCGAGACCACGAACGTCCGCCTCCAAGGACTCATCGAGCAGCTTGCCGAGGCCAATCAGCGCCTGGACGAGGCGACCAAGGCCAAGAGCGATTTCCTTCGAAACATGAGCCACGAGCTCAGGACACCGCTGAACTCGATCATCGGCTTCTCGACGGTGCTTGCCGGTCAGATGCCCGGCCCGCTCAACGAGGAGCAGCTCACACAGCTGCGCATGATCGAGGAGGCCGGCGAGTCGCTGCTCGCCCTCGTCAACGACCTGCTCGACCTGTCGCGCATCGAGGCCGGCGTCGTGCGCCTGGACGTGCACGAGTTCGACGCACGGTCCGCCGCGGAGTCGGGGCTTGCCCTCGTGCGCCCCCTCGCCGACGAGAAGCACCTCTCGCTCGTGGCCGACCTGCCCGAGCAGCCCACCACGATAGTGTCCGACCCTGCCAGGATCGAGCAGATCCTCGTCAACCTCCTCGGCAACGCCGTGAAGTTCACCGACCAGGGCAGCGTGAAGCTGGAGGTGACCGCCTCGCCCGAGTGGGTGGAGTTCGCGGTGGAGGACACCGGACGCGGGATCCCGGCGTCCGAGATCGACGCGGTGTTCGACGAGTTCCACCAGGTCGAGCCATCCGCACGGAAGAGCCGGACGGGCGCGGGTCTGGGGCTGCCGCTGGCGAAGCGCCTGGCAGATCTGCTCGGCGGGGAGATATCGGCGCGAAGCTCTCTCGGCCACGGGTCCGTGTTCACGCTGCGCTTGCCGGCGCAGCCCACGGCGTAGCGCTCCACTGCCGAAGTCCAAGCCCGCAACGCTGCCTGCCGCGTGCGCGGGCGATCCGAGCGCACAAGTGCGAAGCGGACGAGGCCGTCGTCGACCCCGCCCGCCGGTGCGGTCCCCTATGCCTCCCCCGCGATCAGAACGTGCTCCATTGCTCGCCGCTGGGCGCACATCCGTGGCACATGTCGGTGGAGTGCGTGAACGTGCGCCCATGACCGTGGCATGACGCGCAGTCCATCGTCTGGTCCAGTGTGGGCTCCCCGCTGTGACCCTGGCTGTGGCAGTCGTTGCATCCCTGGTGCCAGTTGTAGGCGGTGCCCGTGTGGCATGCGGCGCACGCGTTCTGGTACTGGTTGCTCGTGCCCACGACGATCCCCGAGACGTGGTCGATCGTCGAGTTGAGCTGGTAGATGTTCGCGCTGCCGTGCGAGTCGTGGCACTCGAGACAGGACAGGGCCGCCGAACCTCTCGAGTAGGCCGAGGCCAGGCCACCGACCTCGGTGCCCTTGCGATCCCCATGGACGTCGCCGGTGGAAGTGGTGTTCCAGCTGGCGCTCACGGCTGCGATACCGGACGGCATGACCACGCCGCTGGGCACCGACCCGCTGTGACACGCGGCGCAGAACCGATCGGACACAGCGAACTTGCGGATCCCGAAGGAGCGATCGATAGGAGCGTCGCCCGTCCCGATCTGGTCCCAGGTCTTCGTGCGGAAGTTCCAAAGCCACGTTCCCGCCGCGTAGCCGGGAGTGGGCTCGCCATGCCCGGACCATGCGATGTCGAAGCTGCGCAGGGAACCGCACTGGGCCTGACTCAGCGTGAACTTGGTCACCTGGACGTTCACCGAACGGTCGGCCGTCGCCAGCGTCGTGATCCAGTAGGCGCCGTCGGATGCGCTCGCGAGCGCGAGCTTGGACGCGTCCACCGGCGTTCCCGGGGCGGACGGCGTCACCGACGACATGGTCGTCGAAGCGCTCTCGTAGCCCGCGGAGGCCGCGATGCTCGTCGTGGCGTCGGTGTTCGAGGTCACGAGCAGCGACAAGGAATCGGTGTTCACGGAGTAGTGGACGGCGGGCATCATCGTCTGGGCCAGCAGCTGCTCGCCCGGCGTGGCCGCGGGTTGCGGCGCGGGCTGTGAAGCCGGTGTGCCGCCGAACAGGCCCTGCACGGCGCCTACCACCGCGTCCCAGGCCTCCATGGCCACCTTCACCGGGTCCACCGAGGCCGCGGACACGCCCGGCGTGCTCGTCGTGACCACGCGGGTGTTCCAGTCGCTTCGGTACTGGGTGTGGTCGGCGTCGGTGGGATAGGACTCGGTGTCGGGATAGGGGTAGTTCGACATCGCAGCGAAGGGCAGCGGGTCCACCTGCTGGGGCAGTCCGGACTTGGCGTCCTTGTAATAGCCCGTGTCGTCGAACACGTAGAAGCGGGTCGTGCCCGGAGCCGGGTCGGCGATCGGGGTGAAGCTGAGATCCAGCATGTCGCCTTGGCCCTGGATGACGAACTTGTCGTCGATACCGCCGAGCAGCGGGGTGACGTCGCCGTACTTGGTGTAGGCGCCGGGGAACTGCAGGCCGGCAGCGACCGGGTCGCCGTAGACGTACTTGTAGTCGTCCCCGGTCCCGTCGCGACCGTCCACGCCGTGTGCGCTCAGCGTGGCCGAGGCCATGGGCACGTCGCTTACCGTCAGCGTCGCGTCCGGGCTCGTGTCCACGCCGATGGCGTCCACGTAGGTCTTGTACAGGAAGGTGAGGCGCACGTGACCCGTGCGCCCGCGAACGGCGCTCGTGATGTCGAACACGAACGGGCGCGGGAACTCGGGAGGCGTGGGCAGCGCGTCCACCGTGCCCGGGATCGAGGCCCAAGTGCCGTCGGTGTTTTGCACGGAGAGCTTGGTGCGCGGCCCGAAGGTGGCGATCAGCGCGGCCCCGTCAGGTGTCGTGGGGAACACCGAGGTCGCCGTCATGACGAGCTTGACCTGCGGGGCGCTGGCCACGTCTCCAAGGTCCAGGTCCAGCGTCTGGTAAGCGACCGTGTTGGGGTCGGGGTTGAGCAGCGTGGAGTCCCCGTCGGCCGTGGCTATCTGGCTGGAGATGTCCTGGCCGGTATCCATTCGCACGGCCGATACCGGCGGCGCGAGCGAGGCCACCGTGTGCAGCACGCCGGGCACGCCCGGATACGACGCCGGCTTGCCGATGACGGGCTTCTCCGCGTAGACGGTCAGGCCCGCCGGGACGTCGACTGCTTTCAGCTTGATCGAGTCCAGGTAGTCCGTCTCGAAGCGCTCCTCGACCATCTTGAACTGGAGCCGGCCGTCTTGGAGCGCCGGCGGCGTGCGCACGACGTAGGCGTCCTTGGGCGTGGGCTGCGAGTAGCCGGTCGGGCTTTGCTGGCCGAGGCGGCCGGCCACGAAGTTGTCGGCCTCGAAGCGCCAGCCGGTGCCGTCCCAGGTGTAGACGAAGGGGCACGAGGACGACGGCGGCATATCGGCGCTCACGTCGAAGGTGCCTTTGGCCCATGCGGAGACGGCCTGGATGTTCACTGCATCTCGTGCACGGACGTCCCACTCGTAGGTGCCGGTGTAGAGCCACCACTGGCTCGCGAACGTCGTGGCGCTCATCCACGACGAGTACGACCCCAGGGCCGGCAGGTAGACCTGGTATTGCACGGCGTTGCCCGAAGGGGCCGTGACCGGGCTCCACGTGAACGTCGGCGCCACGGGCCCGTACGAGCCCACGGGCACGCTCGTGTTCGTGACGGACGCGAGCGACGGCGCAGGTGGTCCGGCTATCGGGAGCGTGGTGGAGTCGGCGCTCGTCGTCACGTTGCCCAGGGCGTCGGCGGTCCGGATACGCCAGTGATAGGTGGTCCCGAGCGTGAGCGGACCGAACGAGAGCGAGTGGCTCGTCTGCGGCGTCGCATAGCCCGCGCTGCCGAGCTCGTAGGCGGTGGTGAGGCCCCAGTCCACGTAGCTCGTCGCCGGCTCGTTCGTGGTCCACGAAACGACGGGCTGCGTCACGTTGGAGCCCGTGTTGTCGAAGCCCACGTTGCCGATCACCGGCGGCACTCCGTCGTGCGCCGCCGAGGCGGCCACGTACAGATTGCCGGTCGAGTCCACGTAATCGGAGAGGTTGGACGGCCCGGCGTTCGCGACGTTCTTGGAATCGCTGTACAGGCGCTGAGGGTTGTCCAAGTGCGGGTTGTGGCAGTCGCTGCACTTCAGCGCGGCCCCCGTGGCCTTCTGGTCCGCCTCGCTCACGTCGTGGTGACTGGACGGCGCGCTTCCCGCCGAGAACTTCGCGGCGATGTTCACCCCGCCCACGGCATTGCTTGCCGAGGCGTGGCAGCCGCCCTGGCCCTGGCCGGTGCACAGCTGGTCCTCACGTGCGATCGTGGCGGCGGGCAGCTCGCGGCCCGTGGCCGCGTCGATCTGGCCGTGCACCGAGTGACACGTCTCACAAGCCCCGCCTGCCGTCTGGCTGGCGTGATAGGTGACCTCGAGACCCACGAAGTCCGTGTTCAGCGAGCGATGGACGTTGTCCACGCCCTCGGGCTGGACGGAGTAGGCGACCTCCACGGGAGCCGGGCTCGCTGCGGGAGTCGGCGCGCCCAGCACCGCCGCGACGACCCGCTCGCCGGCGCCGATGGTCGCACCGATAGCGTCGGCAGCCACCTTCACCGGGTCCACCGAGGCCGCGGACACGCTGGGCGTGCTCGTCGTGACCACGCGGGTGTTCCAGTCGCTTCGGTACTGGGTGTGGTCGGCGTCGGTGGGATAGGACTCGGTATCGCCATATGGGTAGTTCGACATCGCTGCGAAGGGCAGCGGGTCCACCTGCTGGGGCAGTCCGGACTTGGCGTCCTTGTAATAGCCCGTGTCGTCGAACACGTAGAAGCGGGTCGTGCCCGGGGCCGGGTCGGCGATCGGGGTGAAGCTGAGATCCAGCATGTCGCCTTGGCCCTGGATGACGAACTTGTCGTCGATACCGCCGAGCAGCGGGGTGACGTCGCCGTACTTGGTGTAGGCGCCGGGGAACTGCAGGCCGGCAGCGACCGGGTCGCCGTAGACGTAGCTGTAGTTGTCCCCGGTCCCGTCGCGACCGTCCACGCCGTGTGCGCTCAGCGTGGCCGAGGCCATGGGCACGTCGCTGACGGTCAGCGTCGCGTCCGGGCTCGTGTCCACGCCGATGGCGTCCACGTAGGTCTTGTACAGGAAGGTGAGGCGCACGTGACCCGTGCGCCCGCGAACGGCGCTCGTGATGTCGAACACGAACGGGCGCGGGAACTCGGGAGGCGTGGGCAGCGCGTCCACCGTGCCCGGGATCGAGGCCCAAGTGCCGTCGGTGTTTTGCACGGAGAGCTTGGTGCGCGGCCCGAAGGTGGCGATCAGCGCGGCCCCGTCAGGTGTCGTGGGGAACACCGAGGTCGCCGTCATGACGAGCTTGACCTGCGGGGCGCTGGCCACGTCTCCAAGGTCCAGGTCCAGCGTCTGGTAAGCGACCGTGTTGGGGTCGGGGTTGAGCAGCGTGGAGTCCCCGTCGGCCGTGGCTATCTGGCTGGAGATGTCCTGGCCGGTATCCATTCGCACGGCCGATACCGGCGGCGCGAGCGAGGCCACCGTGTGCAGCACGCCGGGCACGCCCGGATACGACGCCGGCTTGCCGATGACGGGCTTCTCCGCGTAGACGGTCAGGCCCGCCGGGACGTCGACTGCTTTCAGCTTGATCGAGTCCAGGTAGTCCGTCTCGAAGCGCTCCTCGACCATCTTGAACTGGAGCCGGCCGTCTTGGAGCGCCGGCGGCGTGCGCACGACGTAGGCGTCCTTGGGCGTGGGCTGCGAGTAGCCGGTCGGGCTTTGCTGGCCGAGGCGGCCGGCCACGAAGTTGTCGGCCTCGAAGCGCCAGCCGGTGCCGTCCCAGGTGTAGACGAAGGGGCACGAGGACGAGGCGGGATAGCTCAGCGCGAAGCTGTCGGCCACCGAGGTGCCGTAGCCCACGCCGTTCTTGTCGGTGGGCGTGACGTCCCATGAATAGGAGCCCTGGTCCAGGGTGACGGCCGTGCCCGTCGCATCGACCGTGGTGCCCGCCCAAACGATGTTGCCGCTCGGGATGGCCCTCACTACCACCCTGTAGGAGAAGGGCGCGCCGTCGGTCGTGGGCTGCGACCACGACAACGGGATCGCGGTCGGTCCGCCGATCTCGGTGTCGGGCACCGGCACGAGCGTGGGTGACGGGACCCCGACGGCTATGTCGGGCGACGTGTACGTGTCGCCGTCACGCGATGTGGAGCGGACCCGGTAGTGGTACACGCCGGGACCCGGCACCGCGAGCGTCAGACTGTGCGAAGGCGAGCGCGTGCTCGTGCCCGCCGTCGACCCGTAGGCCGCGGTGGGGCCGTAGTCCACCCACGAGTCCGTCATGCCCAGCGTCGTCCAGGACACGTTGAAGTAGGTGGGTGCGTTGGCCCCCGTCATCGGCGGCGTCACGATGTCGGTGTCGTGGATGTTCTTGGCGGATGCCATGAGCCACACGTAGCCGTTCTGGTCCGCATACGGGCTCACGGTGGCCTCGGTCGCCTTGATGTCCGCCTGAAGAGCCGTGTCGCCCGAGAAGAGCTGCTCCCAGGCCCCCGCCCCGTTGGACAGCGTGCGGTTCCAGATGGAGAGCTTCACCGGGTAGCCCGGCATCTCCTCGCCAAAGCCGCTCCAGCGAGCCACCACCTGAGCGGCGGTCGCCGAAGGGGTCGGCAGTCTGAAACGGTACGTCTGGTAGTCGCTGTCGCCGGTGGCCTGCGCCAACGACGTGATGGCACGGGAGGCGTCCTCGGACAGCAGGGCCGCCGTGCGTCCGGCGTCGAGCGGCGCACCTGGGTTCGCCGGAGTCGGGGCGAGCGTGGACTCGTACGCGGCGAAGCCGGGCGAATCGCTGCGCAGCACTGAGTGCTGAAGATCGGATGACACCGACGGTGAGCCGTGGGCAGACGTGAGGTAGCCCACCTGGCCCTGATACGAGTACGTGGCCGGCTTGGCGGGCAGCGCCGCATCATCGTGGCACGTGTAGCACAGCGTGTTGCCCGAGGTCCGGGTGGACCCGTCGTGGGACCCGTGGCAGTTGGCGCACGAGGCCGCGGGTGCGCCCGAGCCAGGGTAGACGGTGTCCGCGAGACTCGATGTCGTCACGTTCGTATGGGCGACGAGCGACGCGATGGCCTTGCCCGGATACGTGCCCAGCGGATCGGCGTGACAGCCGTAGCAGAACGCCGTGTCCAGCGGATGCGCGTCGTGACACGCCGTGCAAGCCTTCTGCCCGCCGGCGATCGCGTTGACGACGCGAGCGTCCGTGCTCTTGTGGCAGGCATCGCATGTCAAGCCCTGCTGCGTGATGTGCAGCGTCGTCAGGCTCGTGGTCGCGTGGCAACCACCGCACGTGCCGGTATCGGTCGACGTGACCTGGTGCAGAGCCTCGTGATTGGCGTCCGAGTGGCACGTCATGCAGTCGGTGCTCCCGGTGGCGATCGCATTGACGACCTTAGGGTCGGTAGAGTCGTGGCAGGTCGTGCAGTCCTTGCCGTAGCGGAAGTGCTCGGTCGTGAGCGACTTGACGTGACACGGAGCACAGGCCGAGGCCGAGTCGTGGTACGAGGCCTGGGGAGTGGACAGGTCGTGAAGCGCCGGGACCGTCGCATACCCCGCCCCGTGGCAGGACGTGCACGTCAACGGCGTCGTCAGGCCGCTGAGATACGACGGCGAGTGCTCCGAGTACGCGGGCGTGTTCCACCCTTCACCCACCGGGCTCCCGGGGCCGTGGCACGCGAGGCAGTTGGTCATCGGGTGGGCCATCGGATACGCGGTGTGGCACGCAACGCACGACGTGACCACCGGCATTGCGGGGTAGATCTGCACGGCGATGGTCCAGTGCAGCGAGGTGCTGTTCCCCATGCTGTTGGTGACCGTCACCGTGACGTCGTGGCTCGTGTCGTTCGCGAGCCCGTGGGCCGACGCCGAAACGATGGCGTTGGCCGAGTCCCAGGCGCTAGGCACCTCGGTCCCGTCCACGACCACGTGCTGCACGAGTCCGGTAACAGCCCCGGTCACCTTTGCGCTGATAGCGGGCCCGTCCGTGCCAACCAGCGAGTCGGCGGCCGGCGAAGGCGTGCCCACCTTGGGGGCGTAGGTGACCGAGAAGGACCACATGTATGTCGAGTACTGGCTCGAGTCCCTGACCGAGACGTAGACCGTGTGCGTCCCCGTGGCGAGGTCCGCCCTAGGCGTGAACGACAGGGTGGCCCGCGTGCGGTCGTAACCGCCCGGGATCGCCAAGAACGCGAACGCGGGAGTCTGGGCCACGCCGTCCACCTTCATGGAGTAGTACGGCGAACCCAGCAGGCCCTTGGCGTCGTAGACCGACACGGAGATGGCCGGCCTGGGCACGGAGACCGAGCCTCCGTCCGCTGGTGTCACGGCCGACCACTGGGCCGGCCCCGACTGGCTGGCGGCCAAAGCCGTACCCGGGAAGACTGCGAAAGCCAGCGCGATGAACGCGACGACGAGGACAGGCAGCACGAGGCGGTTCCCACGCAGTGTCATCTTGTTCCCCCCGGTCCGTCCGCCTCCCCAGGCGGACGATGCCGCGGCTCGGATGGCAACGCTCGAACGCCGCCGACCCCCACGAGCCGCGAGCCTTCGCTTCGAGAGGTATTACACGCCCGTGAACCTCGCTTGGCAATGATTAAGAACGTTAACACCGCAGGTCACGGGGCTGTGGCGGCTCCAGAGGCGCATGCGGCGGCGCGCCCTCTCGAAAGAGCGCGCGTTGACGTCTTCGCGCGCGGCCGGCTAGTCCGTCGAACATCTGTCAAGTGATGCGTCAAGTGCCAGCGTCCAGTGGGTGTCCACTCCGGCAGACCCGGCGCCGCCCGACACTCTCAGTTTCGACCCACGGCGGTCGCCGCTCGTCCCGCATCGCGACCCCTCGTCGAATCGCCATGTCCGCCCGGCGACCTAGAGGTCCGCAAAGCGGAAACCGGGAACGACCTTTCCGGATTCTTGCAGTTCGTTGTCGTAATCTGTGTGCGATCGCTTCGCACTGATGTCGCAGCCCAACGTCGTAGCAACTTCGCAGCAGGAGGTCGATCATGAGACGCCCGATCCTGGTCGTGGCGCTAGCCGCCGCGATCGTGCTGGCGGTAGGCGCATACGCCTTCGCCTCGAGTGGCAGTCAATCCGTCAGCGTGACCGCACAGGTCAACAACGCCTTCTCCATGTCCGTGGCGAACCCGTCGGTGGCCTACGGCAGCGTGAACGTAGGTTCGACCTACGTAGGCACCCCCGCACCCGTCGTGACCGTCAAGTCCAACCGTCTGTGGGACTACAGCTCCACGCAGACGTCGGTCACGGCCGGGGCTCTGACAGCGCCGTTCAGCACGTACCTGACCGACGTCGGGACTACCGCGTTCGGTACCGGCCTGGCCCGCGGTGTGACCAACGACACCCGCACGATCACGCTGGACCTGACCACGAACGCCGCCTACAGCCTCCCGGCGAGCACGCCCGTCAACGCCTCGATCACCTACACCGCCGTACAGGAGTAGGCATCACGCGGTAGCGACACCGCGGTCCAGAAGAAGCGAAAGTGCCGAGGGCCGGCCCATCTGGGTCGGCCCTCTGTGCGAGATGCGCGTGGCGCCACGGTCGCAACGCGAGCCACGGCCACGGCGCTAGACGTGAGTGCGACGCTCGGCCCGCCCCTACATCGATTCCTTGCTCGTCTCCGTGATGGCGTCGTCGATGCGCTTCTTCAGCGCCGGCGGCAGCCCCGGGATCTCGAGGTCCAGGAACCCGCGCGTGATCATCGAGACCGCCTCGTCCTTGGGCAGCCCGCGCGCCATGAGGTAGTAGACCTCCTCGGCAGCTATGGGCGAGATGGCGGCCTCGTGGGAGAGCTCGGCGCCGGGCGCGCCCTCGCTGGCCAGCTCGGGGATCGCCCACTGCGTGGACTCTGGCGACTGGACGATGCCTCGGCAGTCCAGGTGGGCCTTGCAGTCGTTGGTGCGGCCCACGAGCCGCCCGCGCGAGTACACGGTGGAATGGTCGCGCGAGATGGTGCGGGCGATGGCCTCGGAGCGCGACCCCTCGCCTATGAGCTGCGTCTCCGTGCCGAGGTCGATGACCGAGTCCTC
The DNA here is from genome assembly GCA_963768865.1 of uncultured Coriobacteriia bacterium. Taxonomy (GTDB): domain Bacteria; phylum Actinomycetota; class Coriobacteriia; order Anaerosomatales; family CAVYJL01; genus CAVYJL01. Next base: position 54,795 of record CAVYJL010000005.1, read on the forward strand.
GAGCCCGGCCACGATGGTGTTGAACACGGCTCGCGACCGCGCGCCCTCGAGCCGCGCGATAGGGAACGCCTGGATGGAGCGCACCGGCTTGAGCAGCACGTAGTTGCTGATGAAGAGGCCGTCGTCGTCCACCACCGCGGTCGTGCGCGGGCGCACGGTGAAGTCCTTCTCCCAGTTGTGCACCATGGTGAACGTGAGGCGCGCGCCCTTGCCCACGTAGAACTCGCTGATGCCCGCGTGCAGACCCTCCCCCACGCCGGTGGAGATGTTGCAGCCGGTGATGACGTTGGCCTCGGCACCGTCCTCGACCACGATCACGTTGTGCAGGTTCTGGCTCACGTGGCTCTCGCTCACGAACAGGCACGCCTGGATGGGCTTCTCCACGTGCGCGCCGGCCTTCACGCGGATGAAGTAGCCCTCGGTCTGGTGCAACGCCACGAGCGCCGTGTACTTGTCCTTGTCGGGCGCCACCGCGCGCCACCACCACTTCTCCACCATCTCGTCGGGGTAGCGCCGCAGGGCGTCCTCGGTGCCCATGACCTCGACCTCGCCGCCGAACGCGTCCATGACGCGCTCGTAGATGGGCGTGCGGTCCATCTGGAAGTACGAGGCGCTGCGCTCCGATTCGTCCGCGGTGAAGCCGCTCATGAGCACCGTCTCGCGCACCTGCTTCTCCAACGAGGCGAGCGAATCGATGCGCTGGCGTTCGGACACCGTTCGGAACTGGGAAAGGTCGATGTCGGGCCCCAGCGCGCCCGGCTTGTCTTGCGCGGCTGTGGCTAGACTTCGGATCTCCTCCAGGCGGGCCAGCGTGCTCGCCGAAGCCCCAGGCGCCGTGACGGGCGTATCTACTTGTTGCATAGCGCACACTCCACGCACTTCTCGAAGCCCTGCCGTTCGATGTCGGCGAACAGGTCCAGGGGATTGCCCGAACACGCGATCTTGCCGTCGTAGAGCACGTGGCCCACGTCGGCGTTGACGTAGCGCAAGATGTGACCCGTGTGCGTGATGATGAGCCCCGCGCGCTTGGGCTCTCGTGCCGAGGCGCCGCGCAGCAGCTCCTGGATAGCGCCGCCCACCACCGCGATGTTGTCCAGGTCCACCCCCGACTCCGGCTCGTCGAACAGAGCGAGCCGCGGCTCCTGTGCGAGCAGCTGGCCCATCTCCGAGCGCTTGGCCTCGCCGCCCGAGAAGCCGGCGTTCACGTCGCGCTCCAGCATGTCCTCGATATCCAACTCGGAGGCGATCTCGGCCAGTCGCATGTCGGGTAGCCCGGCCCGCGGAGGCGACCTCCATGAGCTGGCCCAGGCGCACGCCGCGCACCGCCGGCGGCCGCTGGAACGCCACGCCCACGCCCAGGCGCGCGCGCTCGTCGATGGTGAGGGGCGCGAGATCGGTGCCGGCGAACACGATCGAGCCGCTGACGACCTCGTATCCCGGGATCCCGATGATGGTGTTGAGCAGGGTGGTCTTGCCGCTGCCGTTGGGCCCCATGAGCACGTGCGTCTCCGCGGCGCCTATCGCGAGGTCTATACCTTGGAGGATCTCGCGCCCGCCCACGCGCACGTGGAGGTCCTGTATGACGAGGAGCGGCTCGGAGGGCGTTGGGCGGTCCTGGGCTGTCGCGGCTTCCGGCGTGGTCTCGGCCATGGGCGCGCTCCTTTGACGCAAGGGTAGGTGTCCGTCACAGATGTACCCAGGCTGAGCGGGTGGGCCGGGCGCGGACCGGCCGGGTGCGGGTGGGCCGGGCGCGGACCGGCCGGGTGCGGGTGGGCCGAGTGCGAGTGGGCCGGGCGCGGGTCGGCCGGGCGCGGGTGGGCCGGGCGCCGGCCGCCGCCGCTCGGGTATCCAGTGAGGGGCGGTGGGATCCGACGAGGGAGATCGACATGGACACGACCGGGATGCTGCGCGATCAGCTGTCCAGGCTGCTCGAGATCAGCGATGCGCACACGAGCTTCGACGACGCCGTCGAGGGCATCGCGCCCGAGGCGAGAGGCGCCCGCCCGCCGGGGCTACCCCACTCGGCATGGGAGCTCTTGGAGCACATCCGCCTGGCGCAGCGCGACATCCTGGAGTTCTGTCAGGACGCCGAGTATGTGGAGCAGGCGTGGCCTGACGACTATTGGCCGCCAACCGCCGAGCCGCCCTCCCCGGCAGCCTGGGACGAGAGCGTGCAGGCGGTCCGCCGCGATCGTGCCGAGTTCCAGCGCTTGGTCCAGGACCCCGGCGTGGACCTGTTCTCCATCGTTCCGCACGGTACGACGCAGAACTACCTGAGAGAGGTGCTCGTCGCCGCCGACCACTGCGCCTATCACGTCGGGCAGCTGATGGCGGTGCGGCGGCTGGCGTGACGCCGACGCCGCGTCGGCGGCGCTCCTACCCCCGCGCGGGCGGCTTGGAATACGAGAGCTGCACCGCGTCCCAACCGCCCTTCTCGAGCGCGATCTCGTAGGTGCTGGTCAGGAACTGCATGAGCGCCTCGGCCGGATCGTCGAGCGTGTTCATCGCGTCGTACGGCATGATCCACTCGCTCATCGCCTCCACCCAGCCCGCGCACTCGGGGCGGATGGGTGCGCTGTCGCAGCCGTCGGGCCTCGGCACGAGATAGCTGTAGAAGCTGGCCGAGGGCGCGGAGTCGTTCCCCACCCAGAAGCCGGCGTTGAGGTGCTCGGCGTCCAGGTCGTAGCGCATGATGTAGCCCAGTCGCTCGGGCGCGGACTCGTGGCGGCCGGTGAACAGGAGCACCGCGAAGTCGAAGGCGCCCCACCAGAACTGGATGCCGCTGCGGCCGAAGAAGTCGGAGCGGAACCGCTCGTAGACACCATCTATAGATGTGAGCACGCGGTGGAAGCGCTGCGCGTGCTCGGGCACGAAGGCGCAGCCCTCCCGGTTCTGGGAGAACGGTACCGCGTCCGGGACCTCTTGAGGGTCGTCGGTGAGCTCCGCCTGGATGCCCAGCGTCGCCAGCGCGGCCTGGTAGTCGGTCCAGATGTCGGCCACGCAGCGGTCGTGTGCCAGGGGCACGATGGCCTCGTCGCCGTCGCTCGCGTGGATCCACAACGTGGCGTGGAACACGTCGATCCCGGCGGTGACCACGCGCGTGCCCATGGGCATGGGCCCGGTCGCGAAGCCGCGCGCGTCCAGGTACAGACACGCGTGCAGCCACTCGGGCTGGGGCGGCGCGAGCGCGAGCCGGGTCTTGCCCAGCATCTGCGCAGCCATGTGCAGGGTCTTCTTGGTGGGCGCCCACTCCTCGTACGGGAGCGCGGGCCAGGCATCGTGTTCGGGCATGAGGGCCTCCCCCTCCGGGTCGCCGGATCAGGGCGCGCGCGGCGACGCGGGCCCCGCATTGGGTCGTACCCGGGAAACGCACGCGGCGAGCGGACACGGCAGCCCGCGATGCCTGGCGCCTCCGGGGCCCCCGCGCGGTCACACAGCCAGATCACGACAGGCCGGCGACTCCTATTGCGGCGGATCGCACACCTTGCACGGTGTCTTGCCGGCCGCCTTGGCCTGGGCCACCGTGCCGGTCCGGCGGTTCGCGGGAGCGATCTGGGCCCAGTATCGGCACGAGAGCCGGTGGTAGCGCTTGCCGCTCGCGGCGGCGCTCCAGCCCACGGCGTCACCGGCGGGCGAAGTCCCGCCGGCCGCCGGGGGCGGGACCGCGAAGGCCTTCGAAGCCTGCCAGGCCGCGTACCCCGGCTTGCCTGCCCGGACCCAGTACGTGTACCAGTCCGCGCGCATCTCGCGCTGAGCCTCGGCAAGGGGGACGCGGCCGCCGCGCACGGCGGCAAGCAGGTAGTCCTCGAAGCCGTCCTTCCAATGGAACTCCGGCGCGGGCATGGGCCACAGGTTCTTGGCCGAGTTGCTGCCGCCCAGCGACAGCGGGATCAGATGGTCGCACTCGTACGCGCCGGCCTTCTGGGGGTACGACAGGCCGTAGCTCAAGTAGACGCTGCGCTTCTCGGCCGCGGAGACGTCGCGCACCGAGTCCGAGTAGCCGCGCGTCTGGATCTGCGCCAGTGTCACGCCGGCCATCACGTCGCCGGGCGTGAGCGCCGGGTTCGGATACAGCCGAGGGCTGCGCTGGGCCGCCTTGGGCGCGGGTACCGGCGCCGCGGTGCCCGGTTCCCCGGCCGACAGGGGTTCGGACGGCTCCGTGGAAGCGGTCGCGGCGGCGGTCGGCGATGCTGAGCCCGCCGAGGCCGCCGACGGAGCGCCGGACGTGGACTCGGCACCGACCACGCAGCCGCCGGCGAGAAGCGCCGCGGCGAGGGTCGCGGCGAGCAACAGCAAGGTCCAGGAGATCCGAGCCGTTCGCTCGTATGCCGGAGTGGCCTTCAGTGTCTCCCCCCGCGCCGCGGATCCGCGTGCAGTGCCTATCGTACGGCACTACGCGGCCGCGCAGGGCCTAGCGCCTCCGCGGCTTCGTGGGCGCGACGGTAGTGGGGCGCGACGGGGTCGCCGGCGGGGCGATGACGGGGGTGGACGTGTGGCTGGGCGGGCTCGGCGGACGCGACCGCTTCACGATGGCCACCGGCGCGGCCGGGCGCGTGGCGGCGGACCGGTCCACCATGATCCCGACGGGGTCATCCAAGCTCGGGATCCGGATCTCCCGCGCCGAGTATGGGATGTACTGCACCGTCTTGGACGCCGCGAGCAGCTCCGACACGGTCACCGGTTTGAGGCCCCTCCCCTTGATCCCGCTCACGATCATCGCCAGAGCATCCACCGTGCGAAGGTTCGTCTCGTGCAGCAGGATGATGTCACCGGGCTGGACATCGGCAAGCACCTTGTCCGCGATCTCACGCGGGGTCTTGGAGAAGTCGGTGTCGCAGCCTGTGATGGTCCAGTCCACGACGAGCATGTTGTCCCCGAGCGCCTGGGCCAGATGCACAGTGTCCGCGTCCGCCTTGCCGCCGCGCGGCCGCACGAGCCTGGGTGCGTAGCCGTCGAGCTCGGTGGAGAACAGGCGCTGGCCCTGCATCACCTGGTACTCGAAGATCGCCGGCGAGATCGGGCGCAGTGTCGCGTGTGTCCACGTGTGGTTGGCGATCTCATTGCCCTGCGCGAACGCGTCGCGCACGGCACCCTCGCGGCCCACAGTACGGCCGGCCACGAACATGAACGTGGCGTGGACCTTCCCCTTGCGCAGGATGTCGAGCAGCGCCTCGGTGTTGGGCGAGGGTCCGTCGTCGAACGTGATAGCGACCATTCCGGTGCGTGGATCGCCGCGCCCGATGATCCCCCCGCCCACGTAGCGCAGCAGGTCCAGCGAGTCCAAGTGCCGCGCCTGCCTCTGCAGCGCGGCTGCCAGCTCGGGCGAGATGCGCGGGCCTTTGACCTGCGCAGACGCCGTGGGAACGGCGGAGGCGGTGGGCGTCTGCGACGTCGCGGGCCCGGCGGCGCCGGGAGCGGCGTTCGCGTGTCCCGTCCGGTCGAACAGGCCCCAAACGGCCGAGGGTGCCACGGCCGCAGCAACGAGCGCGGCGGCCCCCAGGAGGGCGAGCACCGATATCACGAGCAGCTTCACGAAGCGTGCAGACACCGAGGCCTCCTTCATCGGGGTGCGGGGCGCACCGTCACATGCTTCGCTTTAGCACGGACTACGCCAGCTGGAGTACACGTTTCGGCACCGTAAACTGCCGGGCAACAAGTGACCTGCCTGCGAGGACTCCCTATCGCGCGGCCGGCTGGGCCTCAGTGGCCGTGACTCGCCGGTGGTACCACCAGTACGTCGGCAGTCCTATGGCCACGGGAGCCACGTACGAAAAGATGCGGTACGCGAGAGTGGCCACGGCCGCCTGGGCGCTCGGGACGCCGGCCAGCACCAGCATCCCGAACAGGCCGGCCTCCACGAAGCCGATACCGCCGGGAGTGAGCGGCACGATCGCGAGCCAGATCGTGGCGGTGTACGCGAGCAGCACGATCGCGGGGCTGACGTGCACGCCCACGGCATAGAGCGCGGCCAAGAGCACCGCGTAGTCGAACAGCCAGTTCAGGGCCGAGGCGGCCAGCGCCTGACCCCATCGCTCCTGCAGCGCCTCGCGGATCGCCGCACGCTCTCCGGCGAGGCGCTCGGGAAGACCGGTGAGGGGCGGCGACCGTCGAACGAGCAGATCGTGCAGCCACTGGACCCAGCGGCCCACGGACTCGGCCGGTCCGTCGGAGAGCAGCATGCCGAGCAGTATGGCCGCGAGGAGGGCGAACACTCCCAGCCCCAGCACTGCTGCGAGCTCGAGCCCCGGGTTCACCGTGACCCCTGAGACGATCGCGGGGAGCGCGAGGACCGGCAGAACGAAGAGCGTCGCGAGGTTGATCAGGCCCGCCGCGAAGACCCCGGTGGTCGCGCTCGCCGTGTCGAGGCCCCCGTGCGCGAGCAGGTAGATCTGCAGCCCCACTCCGGCCGGGTTGCCGCCGGGCACGACGAGCCCCACCGCGTTGCCCACGACCTGTGAGCTCCCGATCAGGAACCACCGCGCCGACCGCAGGCATATCGCCAGCAGCACCCACATGCACACGAAGCTGACGACCTCCAGGACGGCCATCCCCACGAACCACAGAGGCTCCACCGACGAGAGCACCGCTGCCGAGGAGTACACGACCACGAGCCACGGCCACAAGACATAGATGGCGAGGACCTCGATGGTGAGCTCGACGAGCCGGCGGCCCGTCACGAGCTGCCGCCAACGTGGCGGTGCCGCGGCCGCGGGCGGCTCCGCGCCCGGGTCTTCGTGCCGCCCCCGGCGCAGCCTGGGACGGCGAGCACCCTGCGGGGGCTGTGTCGGGGTACCCATGGGCGTCCTTCCGCGCCAGAGACCGGCTGCTGGTATCTATGCCCGTCATGCGCCTTGTTCGAGGCGCAAGGGAAACCCGCTCAGCGACCGCCCGGATCGCTCAGGTGCCGCGCTGCTCGCCGGCGCGCTCTCGCAACCGAGTGATGATGGCGGGGTCTACATGCTCGACGCGTGCCCAGCGGCTAAGCGAGGGCCAGTCCACGTCCTGGCGTCGAGCGACCATCGTCGCCTGGTCGAGTGACTGTCTGTCGTGCCAGTGAACGTACGCCGCCAGCCGGTCCATCACGACCTGGGTAGGCGTCACGATCCGGACCGGCCCAAAGCTGGTCTGGAGCGTCGTCGCATCACTGTCCGCCACGACCGTCTCCCCGAATGCCAACGGCCCGGGCGGAAACTCGACGTAGTAGGGACTCTCGTCGTGCTCGAACTGACGCGCACCGACGATCCTGTGGAAGCCGAGGGCTTCGAGCGCATCGGCGAGTGCCCCTATGCGTGCGGACGACACGAAATCGAGATCGAAGCTCTGGTACTCGTTCTCGCTGTAGAGCGTGACGGACGCCCCGCCGGACAAGGTCGCCGTGATCCCCGCCTTCTCCAGCGCTCCGCTCACAACGACCGCCAGCTCCTCGAGCGACGTGTTCGCGTCGATCCGTCCCATCCCCCGTCAGCCCTGCTTGCCCGTGCGGCGAGGACGCTGCCTCTGGCGGTAGTACGCGTCGAGTTCGGCCTCGGGCATCGAGTCGAGCTCGGCCGCGAGGAAGGCCCGGAGATTCCTGACGGTGGGGTTGCGGGTGTTGAACTCGAACAGGCGGGTCCGCCCCACCGTCCGGCTGACCAATACGCCGTTGGCTTCCAGGCGGCGCAGCTGCCGCTGCATCGCCGTGACCGGGGCGTCGTAGGTCGTGGCCATGCGCAACGCGTAGCCCGATCCGTACGCCTCTATGAAGAGCAGCACCTGAGCCGCGGCTCGTGTGCCGAGTATCGCTTCAAGCACCGGGTTCATCGCTGACTCCTTACTACCACTATTTGTGGTGATATTACCACGATATGTGTCCATATCACCACGATCCGTGGCAACGGGCAACGGGCCGAGGCGTCGTCGACTCGACGGCGCGCCTGCAACAAGGCCTCCCACGCCCTTAGAGCACTCTCACCACGCCCTCACCCCCGCTTCATCCGCGCGGCGCACGATGGTGAAGGTTCTCGCCATGCCGAGGGCCTGACCGGCACTGCTGCCCCGCATCGGAGCGCGCATGAGCACCGAAGACAACGGAACCCCGGACCAAGGGACCATCGAGCAGCCAGGCCGGCTGGCCCGCATCACCGCGGGTGTGCGCAGGCACTGGAAGCTGCTCAGCGCCACCGCCGCGGCGCTCGTCGCGCTGACCGCGCTCGCCACCCCGGCCATCTTCGCCGCCACCGCACGCCCGGCGTTCTGCAACACGTGCCACGAGATGACGCCGTACTACTCGGCATTCAACGCCGGTCCGCACAAGGATCAGCAGTGCGTGGATTGCCACGTCGATCCGGGCGTCGTCGCGCAGGTCACCGACAAGGTCACCTCGCTCAAAGAGGTCGTGGACCACTTCACGAGCAAGCCGCTGTTCCCGCTCGCTGAAGTGAAGGTGCCGGACTCGCGCTGCCTGCGGTGCCACCCGGACCTGCCCGTGACCAAGGGCTTCGACCACTCCATCCACACCAAGGACCTGGCCTGCCAGAAGTGCCACCCCGACGTGGGCCATCACGTCACGAACGAGGCCCTCGCCGCCGCCGGGGTCCTAGACCCCAACGCCCCTCCTGCCGAGGAACCGGCGGTGCTCGTGGCCTCGGCATCGCAGACGCCTACGGCTACCGCGCTGGCGAACCCGGACAGGCTCGCGAACCACAAGCAGGTGGCCTGCTTGCGCTGCCATCAGCTCGACGGCTGGGCGTGCTCCAAGTGCCACACCGCTCCGCACAAGCCTCGCGGCGAGTGCGTCACGTGCCACCGCGCGGATCCGAGCCCCAAGCCGTTCGCGTTCGTGCACCCCGACTCCACCGATTGCGCCACCTGCCACAAGCCGCCTCACCCCGACCGCGGCGCCTGCACCGCATGCCACAAGTCGCCGGGCGTCTCGTGGAAGTTCACGCACCCCCAGCGCACCGATTGCGCCTCGTGTCACAAACCGCCGGCCTCGCACACGGGCCCGCGCACGAGCGGGTGCGACGCGTGCCACACGCAGCGAGGGATCTCATGGGCCTTCTCTCACCCCTCGCGCACCGATTGCGCGACGTGTCACACCCCGCCGCCCGCGCACTACGAGACCCAGTGCTCCAGCTGCCACACGACAGGCGTCGCGTTCAAGAACACGAAGATGAACCACTCCGTGGCGGGGACGACCTGCCAGAAGTGCCACACTCCGCCTGCCGACCACACCGGGCCCAGGACCAGCGGATGCAACGCCTGCCACCGCTCCCCCGGCGTGTCGTGGGCGTTCACGCATCCGGCGCGCACGGACTGCGCCACGTGCCACACGCCGCCGCCCGCGCACTACGGCAGCACATGCTCCGGTTGCCACACACCCAGCACACCGTTCGCGGACACGAAAGTGAACCATGCCGAGGCCGGCACCGTGTGCCAGACGTGCCACGCTAGGCCCGCCTCGCACACGGCCGCGCGGTCTACCGCGGCGTGCATCGAGTGCCACCGCTCGGCAGGCGTGTCGTGGGCGTTCGCGCACCCGACCGACACGAGCTGCGGGTCGTGCCACACCGCGCCGGCGAGCCATGCGACGGCGGCTGTGGCGGTTGCCTCGATGTCCACCGCTTCGGTCGGATCCGGGACCGCGACCGGCCTCGGTCATGATGGTGCGCGGAAGGGCTCGTGCGCGGCGTGCCACGGCTCGCCGGGCGTGTCTTGGGTGTTCTCGCACCCGGCCCGCATCGACTGCCAGACGTGTCACGCGCACCCCGGCGATCACACCGGCGTGCGCACGAGCGGGTGCAACGCTTGCCACAAGGCGCGGGGCGTCTCCTGGGCCTTCAGCCACCCGGCGCGCACCGACTGCGCCACCTGCCACACGCCGCCGGCGAACCACTTCGGCACGCAGTGCTCGAGCTGCCACAAGGTCGGCGTCGCGTTCACGAGCGCGAAGGTGGACCACAGCGGGATCGCCTCCGGGTGCATGCGCTGTCACACGCCGCCGGCGACCCACACCGGCGTTCGCACCACCGTGTGCGAGGCGTGTCACAAGTCACCCGGCGTGTCGTGGGCGTTCACGCATCCGGCGCGCACGGACTGCGCTACCTGCCACACGGCACCGGCGAACCACTTCGGCACGCAATGCTCGAGCTGCCACTCGCCCAGCGTTCCGTTCGCGAACGCGAAGATGAACCACAGCGCCGTCGTCTCGGGCTGCGCCACGTGCCACACGCCACCTTCGAGCCACACCGGCGTTCGCACCAGCGGCTGCGAGGCGTGTCACAAGAACCCCGGCGTGTCGTGGGCGTTCACGCATCCGTCGCGCACGGACTGCGCTACCTGTCACACGCCCCCGGCGAACCACCCCGGCCCCGTCTGCGCGACGTGCCACACGCCCACGGTCCCGTTCGCCAGCACGCAGTACGACCACCCGGCCGTGCCCGGCATGAACGTGAGCTCGATGGCATGCGTGTCGTGCCACCCGGACGGGCTCGCAACGCACACGTGCATCAAGTGCCACGACACTGCGAGCGGCCCCACGGGCGACTGACGCTGCGACCGCCCGGCCCCCCGCGCGCGGCGGCCGCGGCGCCTGGCAGCCCGCGCCTCACGCGCCCTCCTGGCACTCCAGCACGATGATCGTGAGCCCGGGCCGAGTAACGAGGAGCACGCGATCGCTCATCGCCAGCATGATCGTGAACCCCGCGCCTAGCGTGGCGGTGGTCGAGAAACCCTGCACGGCAGCCGCCTTGGGCAGGCCCCGGAAGTCGATGCCGGGGCCCCTGTCCGATACCGCCACCTGCACCGTCCCGTCCGGCTTCGTGAACACCTGATACGTCCCCGAACCGGCATGGCTCAGCGCGTTGTTGAGGGCCTCGCCCACCGGATGCACGAGGTTCCTGCCTGCGTGGGAAGCCGGGAATCGCCGGTGCACCTCTCCCCTCACGAACGCACGCGCGTTCGCGAGCTCCTCGGGGCGCCTGATGGTGTTGGGCGGGCCGGTGGGCTCCCCCAGCTGGCCGTGCAGCTCGCTCTCCGTGAGCAGGATGAGCTTGCCGCCGGTGACCGCGTCCAGGACGTCGACGTACGCGCTGCGGATGGCCTCCTCCTGGTCTCGCAGCGCCTTCTCGGCAAGGCGCTCGTCGGTGACGTCCACGAGGGACAGGGCCCAGAGGTCCTCGTCCACCGGGTACGCCGCCGCCAGGAGGTATGCGTCCCGCGTCTCGTCGTGAAGCTCGAGCCCTCGCGAGGTGTCGGCCAGGACCGCCGCCCACACCATATCCACGAGCTCGCGGATCTGAGGCTCGATGTCTCGAGTGACGCTCACGCTTTTGCCCAGGACCTGGTCCCGGCTGACCTGCGACATCCTCAGCCTGGAGTCGTTGACGTCCTCCACCACCATGTCCACCGGCTTGCCGGACCTGTCCCGCTTGATGCGGTAGAAGGTGAGGCCCTCGGCAGCGTTGGTGAAGAGCTGGTGATAGCGCGTGTTGGCGGTCCGGATGCTGGTCAGGGCGTCGTTGGCCACGAAGTAGAGCACCGCCGACGTCACCACGACGAACAGCAGGCCCTTGACCTGGCTGAGGGCCACCGTCACCGCCGGCGGGAGCCGCAACAGCCCGAGAAGCTCGTCCGACAGCAATATCCACACTGCCGAGGCCGCCGCGTACCACAGCACCAGCCGGATCGCCGCGCGACGTGCGGCGGCGGCGTCGGGAGGGTCGGGGGTGCGCAGTTTGTGGGTCGTAGGAGCCATGGCCTGCCTCTGGCTGTATCAAGACAGCGCAGCGGCGGCGCCGGTCGGCCGCGCCGCGCGATGCCGAGCGTGACCTCACCTCGCCTCTTGCGCTGCGAGGTGAGTCATACCCAGGGGCGATAGAGGGGAACCTGGTGCTTGAACGCCGGGACCGCCAAGTAAAACGTTCTTGACATCATGTCAGCATCCCTTTACTCTCACGGTGTCAAAGATATTCGACACCGAGGGGTGGTCGGCCATGCCTTTCGAAGAGAAGTTCACGTGGGTCAGCATGATCGCGGCCGTGGTGGTCGCGGGAGTCTACTTCGCGGTCACGCTCGGCCAGTTGGGACGCGTTCCTGTCGCCGGCATCGCCTACCAGGTGCCGATGCTCGTCGCGATCGGCGTGTACATCCTGCTCACGATCGTGGGCGCGATCATGATGGGGATCGGCACCGGCATCTCCCGCGGCATCTCCATCGAGCTCACGGGTGAGGGCTCGATGGACGACATCGGCCGTAGCGACGAGCGTGACGCCGATATCCGGCGGCGCGGACGGCTCGCCGGCTCCTGGGCCGCCGCCGCGGGCGCGGTCGTGGCGCTCGCGCTCACGATGCTCCAGTCCGACTACTTCTGGATCGCCAACGCGTTGTACCTCGGGTTCGTCGCGTCGTCGGTCACCGCGGCGATGGTGAGCCTCGTCGCGTACCGCAGGGGCTTCTAGCCATGGTCAAGCCCACCAGTGTCACCAACCGGATCCGCGCCCTTCGGTTCGGCGCGGGCGAGATGACCCAGGCCGAGCTCGCCGACCGCATCGGCGTCACCCGGCAGACCATCATCGCCATCGAACAGGGCCGCTACTCCCCTTCCCTCGAAGTCGCGTTCAAGATCGCGCGCGTCTTCGGCGTGGGGCTCGATGAAGTGTTCCAGTACCCCGAGGAGGATCCGTCATGAACGCTGCCACGCCCGGTCGGACTAGCGAAGGGAGAACGATCATGAACACACATCGAACGGCCGCCATCGCGGTCGGAGTCCTCTACATCATCGGAACGCTGGCGGGTATCGCCAGCCTGGTCTTCACCGCCGGCATCCTGGACGCTCCCCTCGCGACCGTGGCCGCGAGCGCCGGCAAGGTCCAGATGGGAGCCGTGGCCGTGCTCGTCATGGGTCTGGCGCTGGCCATGATCCCCGCGGTGATGTTCCCGATCCTCAGGAAGCAGAGCGAGGCGCTGGCCGTGGGATACGTCATCTTCCGAGGGGCGCTCGAGACGTTCGGCTATCTCGCGGTGGCGCTCAGCTGGCTCGTGCTCGCCGCCGTCGCGCAGCAGCTCGCGGGGTCCGCCGCCGCCGCCGCGCAGGCCGCGGGTCCCGGGAGCCTGATCGGCGCCGCTCAGGCGCCCATCACCGCTGTCCAGGAGACGGTCTTCAGCCTGGGCGCGCTGATGTTCTACTACGTGCTGTTTCGAGCGCGCCTGGTCCCGCGCTGGCTGTCGGGGTGGGGCATCTTGGGTGCCGCCGCGTACTTCACCACGGGAGCGATAGCCGTGTTCGGCCCGCATCTGGTGCCGCTGCTCATGCCGCTCGCGCTGCAAGAGATGGTGCTGGCCGTGTGGCTCATCGTGAAGGGCTTCAACTCGCAGGCCGTCGCGCCGGGGACCGGCAGGCCGGCGCCGGCCTCCTGGGGCGTTGCCGAGGCACGGTGAAGCCCGCCGCGCAGCTCGGGGCCACGGGGCTACTCGGGCGTCAGGAGCCTGCGAGTCGAGTCCCCTACCAGCGGACCCTTGCCCACATGCTGCCCTCGCTGCCCGGCTCCCCGCCGGGGCCGGTGAAGCAGATCACGCCTCCGTCTCCCGACATGGCCGTGAGTTGGAAGGGCCCTTGCGCGGTGGGTCCCTCCGAGGTGGGCACGCTCACCAGCTCAGTCGTCCTGGCGACCCTGTCCACCACGTAGATGTTGCTGTCGGCGAGATCGACGCCGGGGTCCGAGCGCGCCTCGAACGCTACGTAACGGCCGTCGGAGGAGATCGACGGCTCCAGGTTCCATCGCTTGTCCGGACTGCCGGTCAACCCGGAGCTGACGACGTCGTAGGTACCGTTCACCGCGTCGTAGACGTACACCATCGACCCGAGCCCGCCATGAACGGGATCGGTCACGGGCGTGCACGAAACCAGGAACCGGCCGTCCGCGGACAGGCCGGGACCGGTCTGCTCTTTGTCGATGCCGAGCGACGGGTAGCCCAACGCGGCTTCGACTTCTCCGGTGGACGCGTTGACGATCCGCTCGCCTGCGTACTTGTAGGCGACGTGGTGTCCGTCGGCCGAGATCGACGGCGAATAGCCCCCTCCGTCGGTGCCGACAACCTGGCTCACGCGCGAGACCGTGTGAGCGGTCCGATTCACCACGAAGATCTCGTCACCGATGACCGTATCGTCAGGCACCAGGTTCTTGGCGCCCGACTGGAAGACGACCACGCTGCCGTCCCCCGATACCCCGGGGAAGCTGCTTGCGCCGTCGCCCTGGGCACCGTTCGCTGCCACGCTGATGCGCTCCGTGGTGTGCAGGGAGCGGTCGTAGAGGTAGACGTCCTCCAAGCCGTTGGTGTCAGCCGAAAGGAGCGCGGCGGTCGTCGAGAACACGACGAAACGGCCGTCGGCGGAGATATTGGGCCTGCCAAAGCGGAGCACCGCGGGGTACTCCGATATCCGTTCCGTCGCGTGGGTCAGCCGGTCGTACACGACGGGCACACCGTCGCCGTTCTCGATGTAGGCCACGTAGCGGCCGTCGGCACTGACCGAGGGCACCCAGAAGCCCATGCCGATGGGCTCGGTGGAGCCATCAGCCGGTGGCGGTGGCGGTGGCGGCGCCGATCCCGGTGAACTGGGCCGCGCCGGCCTCGTTGGTGGCTCCGAGCTGGTCGCGAAGCCACCGGCGCTCACCGACAGCGTGTAGGCCGAGCCCCCGGATTGCGGTGCCGTAGTGAGTCGCACGGTCCGAGCGTCGGGCAGCAGCGCCGCATCCGAGACGGTGAGACCTGGGATCGTGAAGGCGCCCGCTTGGATCGAAGTCGGATCCAAGTCGGCCTTCGCAAAGAACGTCGCATCCACATGGGTCGAGTCCACTGCCTGCGCTCCGTCCAGGTGGGGCCGCAGAGAGCCCTGCGCGCGGGCGAGCTCGAACTCGATGAGCTGGAACGTGTACTCGATCTTGCCCAGCTCGTGCCCTAGGATCTCCAGCTCGCCTCCGACTCTGGCCTCGGCTCCGGACGAGAGCTTCCACCAGGGGTCTTCGGTGGTGTCCGCCTTGACCTTCACGTAGTCGTCGGCGACGAAGTAGGGACCCACGATGCCGTCGAGCTTGCAGTCGACCTTCACGCCCACCCACGCCTTGACCTCGGTGGACCCGAACACCTGCGGCGGTTCGTACTCTGCCGACAGGCCGCGATCCGACGGGTACTCCCACCCGCTGGCCGTGTCGCGGAACCCGAACTCGACGAAACCCTTCGCGTGAACACTCGTCTTGAGACCGGCGCTCACCTTGCCTTTGGCCCCGATCACGAGCTGCGCGTGGCTGCCGATGTGAACCGGAACGCCCCCGATCCAGTACACCCCGCTCGTGATGGTGAACTTGGGGCCGAATTCGATCTCCTTCTCCAGGTCCAACAGGTCGGCCTTGCCGGCCAAGTCGGCCTTCAGATCGGCTTCGAACCTGACCTTGGCCTCGGTACGCAGGTGGAAGCTCTCCCAGTGCGCGTTGAAGGTGAACGTGCCGCCGAAATCGACGCGTCCCTTGACCTGGAGCGCATCGAGCAGAGTCGCATCCAGGTCCAGTCCCGTGGACACCTTCTGGTCGAAGGCCGCCTTGAGGAAGGCCGCCGTGGGAACGGTGCTCCCGCCACCCGACGCCGTTGCCGAGGAGGTCTGGGACCCGTCGCCGAGCGGAGCCCGGATGTCGAGCGAGCCGTTCTCGATGACCTCGGACAGTGTGGCCTGGGTCGTCTCCACCGAGGTGGAGCCGTCCGGGTTGCTGACCGTGCCCAGCACGCGGCGCAACAGCCCCTCCGGCGCCGCACTCGTCGGGCCCGACGCCAGGACCATGCCCGGCGCGAGCAGGCCCACCTGCCCGTCGTTGGAGCTGAACGTGAGCGTGTCGCTCGTTACCGCCGACAGCGCCCCGGTGGTCTCGGAGTCCGCGACCACCGTGCCGCCGGCGATGACCGTCGTGGCGGCCTGCTCCAGCGCGGTGACGACCGATCCGGCCACCGCCCCCGTACCGCCCAGAACGATCAGTTGTTTGATCGAGCTGCAATGAGAGCGCACGAACTCGGTAGTGGTCGCGGACAGCCCGTTGGGAGCGGTCAGCACCAGAGGACCCATCGTTGCCGCGGCCCAGGGGCCGGCGGCCAGAGCGTCGGGAAAGTCCGCGCCGGTGGCAACGAAGACGGTCGAGTACTCGAATCCATGGGCGAACGCGTACTCCGCCATCTTGCTGGCGGTCTCGTACCGACTGGCGCCCGCCACTCGCTCGGCCGCAGGCATTGCCGAGGCTACTGCCGAGGACACGGCCCCGGTACCGCCGAGGACCAGCGTCGCCGTGGGCGCGAGGGATTCGACAGCGTCGCGGGTCGCGAGCGGCAGGGCGGTGGGCTTCGTGAGCAAGATAGGCATGCCCGCCCTCGCCGCGAAGCCGGCCGCCGCGAGCGCGTCCGGGAAGTCCGCGCCGGTCGTGAGCACGACACGAGACGCCCCGCCGGTCCGCGACGCTACCGCGCTCGCGATCTTGGCGGCCGTCTCGTAGCGATCGCTACCCTGCAGGCGCGTCACGGCTGAACGCGGGATGCCCAGCCCGGCTAGCTGGGTCACCACCGCGTCCGACACGGCGCTCGTCCCTCCCAGCACCACGGCGTGGGTCGCTCCCAGGCGCTTGACCTCGCCGGCCACGGAGTCAGGCAGGGAGCCACGGTCCGTGAGCAGCAGCGGCGCCCCGAGCGCGTGAGCGAGTGGCGCGCCCGCGAGAGCGTCGGGGAAGTCACGCCCGGTGGCGAGGACCACGGTGTCCGCGCCGGTGAACTCATGTCGCGACACTTCCACCGCCGTGTCGTAGCGGTCCAGACCGGCCACACGTAGCGCGGGCGGCGTGGCAGTGAGCGGCGCCATGAGGGCGGCGCGGCGGACGGCAAGGTCCGAGACGTCGGAGCGGGCGAAGGCCGGCGCAGGCGCCAGTGCGATAACGAGCGCGGTCGAAAGCAGCGTCGCAACAGCGCGCCGGAGAGCGAGCGACATGGTGACCCCTGTGTGTCGTACCGGCCCGACGCCCAGTCGCCGGGACCACGTGAAGATTAGGCCACGAGAGGCTAGAGCGAAAGGGCACCGGGGCGGGAACCCTCCCCGGTGCGCGCCCCCACCGCTGCTCTCTGCCTGCTGCTCACCCTGCTTCCTGCTCATCCCCGCTCGCCAAGACGTAACATGTTCGCGGTGGATATCCGCGCGCGACCGGAGGCCGGCATGAGGTACAGCATCGAGAAGACGAGGTTCTGGGTCCTGATCGGCGCGTCGGTGCTCATCGGCGCCCTGGTGGGTGGCGGCCTGGCCTACCTGATGGACAGCGGTACGCGAGCCCAAGTCGCGTCCCTAGAGAAGCAGGTCGCTGCCGAGAAGGCCGCGGCCACCAACGCGGCGGCCCTGAGCAACCAGGTGCAGAGCCTTGAGGCGTCGGTCACGTCGCTGACGGCCGCGAACTCCCAGCTGACGTCGGATCTGGCTGCCGCGAAGTCCTCGGGGACCGCCGCGACCTCGGCAAACACCGAGAAGGTGGCGGTCACCGTCGTGTCCCGCAAGATCTCGCCGAGCACGGTGGCTACGTCGGACCAGATGACGATGACCGTGGTGGTCACCGGCCACCCCGACTCGGTGACGATGAAGGTCATGGGCCCGGACTCGAACTCCACCTACAAGACATACGACCTGCAGCAGGACTCGACTTCGGGAGACCAGGAGACGTGGAAGGCGACGGCCGACGCGCCATCGAAGAAGGGCACCTACCACTACTTCGCGACCGCGAAGACGGGGTCCGAGAGCGTGACGAAGGCGGGGGCGTCGCCTTCGACGTTGACGGTGGAGTAGGGCGAGGGGACGTCTTGACCGCGGTGCGGCCACCCCGGCCAGATAGGACGCGGCCGCCTGACCGGGGCCACTGCCGCCGAGCAACCCGTTCGTGCGCGCACCGCCGTGCCGGGAACAAAATAACTAGGCTGTGCGAGCAACCGAGGAGTGAGACTCGAGGACCCGATCAAGGAGTGGAGCGAAGGAGGGCAACGAAAAGCTTCCAAGCAAAACCCTGATCGTGCGTCACATCGCATGGCTAGCACAGGAATCCCGCCTCATGGCGGGATTCCTGGCGTTCAGGGGTTCTCGCTCCGGGAGCAAGCCCGCCCGCAAGTGCCGCCGCTCGACTCCGCCCCACTGGCTCAGCGGTGCGGCGGCCTTCTTCGCGGCTGGCGTCGCCGTGGACCGGGTCCAGGCCCGACGGCCAACAGGGTATGACCGTGAGCGTGGTCCCGCGTCGCCAGCCGGAGGGAGATGAAGGACGGCGGCACGACCGTCGCCCCATTCCATGCAGCAGTCGCACAGGCAAGGACGCATCGAACGCCGCCGGGCTCGGCAGGGCCGATGAGCACGTCTCCGCGCTGGGCATCGGCGGGTTCCATCTGTCCAAGCCCGAGCGTACCCCGAGGTCGCCGTCCAGATCGTCCGCTCGGCGATCGAGCGCGGAGCCGACTTCCTGGACAACTCCTGGGACTACGCGGACGGAGAGAGCGAGCGGCGGATGGGCCGAGCGCTGGCCGACGGCTACCGCGACCGCGCCTTCCTCATGACCAAGGTAGACAGCCACTCTCGCGAGGGGCTGTTGCGCCAGGTCGAGCAGTCGCTCGAGCGTTTGCGGACCGACCACGTGGACCTACTGCAGCTCCACGAGGTCATCCGGCCCGGCGATCCCGACGAGGCCTTCGCACCCGGGGGCGCGATGGACGCTCTCCTGCAGCTGCGCGACGAAGGTGTGATCACGTACATCGGCTTCACGGGCCACAAGGACCCCGCCATCCACGAAGCCATGATCCGCCGAGGCCTGCGCGAGGGCTTCGTGTTCGATGTGGTTCAGATGCCGATCAACATCTTCGACGCGTCGTTCTGCAGCTTCCGGCAGCGGGTGGTGCCGCTGTGCCTCGAGCACGGCATCGCCGTGCTGGGGATGAAGCCCCTGGGCGCCTGGCAGGCTCGTGGGCGCGACCGGCCTGACCGCTCCAGACCTCCTTCGCTGGGCCCTGTCGCAGCCCGTGGCCGTGGCGATCACGGGATGTCAGACCATGCGCGACCTGGACCAGGCACTCGATGTCGCCCGGGGCTTCGAGCCGCTTTCCGAAGACGAGCAGCGCCGGATGGTGGACAAGGCCAGGCCCGAGGCGCTGGACGGGAGCCTCGAGAAGTACAAGACGACCCTGGTCCACGACGGGACGACCGAGCATCCGGAATGGCTGGAGTAAGAGCCCGGCGAGACGGCAGCTGGAACCCACCGCCGTCAACACTCACTGCGGAGCAGCCCCCGAGCCCAGATCGGAGGGTTCGCTCAGCCGGTACCGGCCGGTCTTCTTGCTCCCCACCTTCACGATCACCCCGGCCTCGAGCAGCGGGTTGATCAGGTCCATCGCCCCTTGCTTGGACACCCGCAGCGCGTCCCAGATCTCAGACGGCGCCATGCTGCCCTCCGACGCGAGCAGCCCAAGCAACTGCTCCTGCTTGGGCCTAAGGTTCAGACGCACGGCACCCGGAGGAGCCACCGTCTTGATCCGCAACCAAACCTTGCCGAGGGTCACCCGCAGGCCCTCGGCACTGTACTCGAGCCAGGTCGTGAGGTCCTCGTCGCCCTCGTGCACGCGCGCGAGGGCGGCGTAGTAGGCGGGCCGGTCGTCCCAGTAGTACTCGTCCACGGAGAAGATGTGGCTGGTGTCGAACCCCCGCCTAAACAGCTCCCACAGCGCGAGCGCGCGACCGACGCGGCCGTTCACGTCGCCGAACGGGTGGATGGCTTCGAACCGGTAGTGCACGATCGCCGAGCTCAGGACCGGCGACAAGCCGGCGGCGGGACCGTTCCACCAGTCGAGTAGCTCCGACATGAGCGCCGGGATCTCGCGTGCGCGCGGCGGCATGTAGGCGCCCACCGACACCTCGATGGCGCGATAGCTGCCCTCGTCGCCCTGGTCCATCACTCCGCGCGCCAGGATACGGTGCAGCTCGCAGACTTCGCGGTCGGTGATCCGCTTGCGCAACGCGTGCCGCTCGATGTAGCGCAGCGCCGCGAAGTAGTTGGTCACCTCTCGCTGGGACCGGCGCGACGCGGTAGCGGGTTCGAGCCCGTCGGCGAGGGCACGGACCTCGGGCAGGGTCAGAGGGTTGCCCTCGATCGCCGTGGTCGCGTGCGCGTTTCGGGTGCGGGTGTCCTGCTGCAGAGCCGGGATCCAGGGGAGCTGGACGGTGGCGTCCTGGATGCGATGCCTCAGGCTCGCGATGTCCTCGACTAGGGCGAGCAGGGCGGGCGTGATCGTGTACCGAGGCTCGTACGTCATGGTGTTAGTCAAGCATCAGTCAAGTGATTGGTCAAGTGCGTGAGTCAAGTTTCAGTCAAGTGGCGGGTTAACACATCTTGCACGGCGTCTTGGCGGCGGCCCTAGCCAGGGCCCGACCGGAGTAGCGGCTCGAACGTCTCAGGGGCGATCAGGTCTACGTCCCTCGCTTGTTCCAGGAACGGAGCGACGTCTCGGCGCGCGTCCGCCCAGTCCACCCGAGCCAGGCGATCACGCAGCGCGTCCCGCCAATCGGCCGCCGCGGCGGCCGCCTGTTCCGGGGCCACCTGTGACAGGGCATTGCGCAACAGCACGACGTTGGAATCGACGGGCTGCTCCCTCGTCAGATACCAAAGTAAGTCGAAGAGGTCGCGCCCTTTGGTGTACGGGCGTCCGATGAGAGCCGCGACCTTACCGGCCATGAGTGAGCTCAGGTCGTGGTGCTGGATGCGGAGCAGACCGAATCTGTCGACCGTCGTCACCTGGAGCTCGGCCCCCGCGGGCGGGTTGCCATCGACCTCGAGCCTCACCCGGAGCGCCTCGTCAGCGTGCGGCGAGAGTCCCGCCTCGAACAACAGCCCCGGGAAGCCGACGAGCGCCTTGGCAACGACCGTCGAGTCATTGACCTTCAGCGCGATCCGGTAGCCTTCCCGTTCGAGCCCGCGACCGATCTCCTCGACCAGGCGTCTGAATCCGAACGCAGTGCGGTCCCGCTCGAGCGTGAAGTCGAGTATCCTCGGAGAAGCGCGGGGTGCGGTACAAGAAGCGCAAGGCGGTCCCGCCCATGAACGCGAGCGGAACGAAGGCGCCGGCCTCCTGCATCTGGCCGAGGATGCGCGCCTGCACGTACTCGCGCAGCAGGTTGGTCCCACTCTGGCCGGGCGCGCGCGAGGCAACGATATCGAGAGCTCGATCCTTCACAGGTCCTCCCAATCGCTTGTCGCGGAGGTGGCAAGGTTGGCGATGCGCGCGGCGGCGCGTTGTAGTTTGGGCTTGCCGCTGCGCTCGGCATAGGTAGCGAGCAGCGTCAGGTCGAGCAGTTCCAGCCGGTCCAGACGCAGCTCCCGCAGGAACGAGTCGGTGTCGGCGGCCGGCCTCAGATACACCAGATCGAGCAGCGCCTTCTCCGGGCGCGCGACGAGCGCCGTGACGGTGCGGTCCGCGGACAGGGGTTGCTCGACGTAGCCCCAGAAGAAGCTGGGCGACACGTGCCGGTAGACGAAGGCGCCCAGCGGAGTGCCGTGGGTCTGCGGGCGAGCCGTCGTGATGCTGGTGACCGTGAAGACCGCCTCCGGGATCAACCCATGGAAAGCCAGTGCGGACTCAAGGCTCACATACGATGGGCGCACGAGCGCGTTCGCGATCTCGAACGCGTGCGGGTCCCGCCGGCGGTGGGGCGCCGCGATCGCGTACACCTCGCGCCTGAGCCTCACGAGCTTGCCGCCGGCGACCCAGCGCGAGAGCTGGCTGGCGACATCGACGGGATCGACATCGCCCACACGAAGCAGCGACGACACGAACACCGGGTGGTCGCCGACGAGTTCGAGGAGGTCAGTGAACTTCATTGCAGTAATATGACACAGTTGTCATATTACTGCAATACTATCCACGAATAGCTAGGAGGCCTCCCCGCCCCGCAGGCTTCGCGTATGCATGCTCCACCGCGTCCCAGCCGCCACGCTCCACGGCGATCGCATACGTGCTGCCCCCAGTTCAGAGCTGCCCGCGCTCGAGGTACTCGCGAACCACGCTCGCGACCTCTGGGACCTTCACGGTCGCGGCGTTCCAGACGATATCGAGGTCAACGCCCGCGTACTCGTGAATCAGGGTGTTGCGCATGTCGACGATCTTGCGCCATTCGACTCCGGCCATCGCGTCCGCGGCATCCGGCGCGATTCGATTCGCGGCCTCTCCGATAATCTCCAGGTTCCTGAGCACAGCGTCTTGGACCAAGGGCGTTTCCAGGAACCGCTCACGATCCACGTCGGCCAGGTACTCGCGGATGCGGTCGGCCGCTTCCAGAAGGTCATGGAGATACACCTCGCGGTCACGCGACATCGCGCGCCTCCGCAAGGATCCGGTCACGCAGCCGTGGCTTGAGCGCAGCCACCGTGACCAAGTCCACGGGCCGTCCAAGCAGGTCAACCAGGTCGAACTTGAGCCCCATGTAGTTGTCGAACGTGGGCTCGACGAACTCGACCAGGACGTCGACGTCGCTGTCGGGGCGCAGCTCCCCGCGGGCGGTCGAGCCGAACACCGCCAGCCGCTTCACTTGGTAGCGGCTGGTGAGCTGCGAAGCGTTGGCTCCTATTACCACGAGCACGTCATCGACTGGCACTTGAATCACTCCCTGTGACCCATGCTATCGCAAGGGGGCGTGCTGCCGCCTCGCCGGCTCGGAATACGGCAGCTGCACCGCGTCCCACCCGCCCCCCTCGAGAGCAATCGTGTACGCGCCCCTGAAGACGCCAGCGAGCGCGCTGCCGGATCATCGAGCGTGCGCATCGCGTCGCAGGGCATCATCCACTCCCCCAGCGCCTCAACCCACCCCGCGCATTCGGGCCGGATCGCCGCACTCTCATAGCCGTCCGGCCTGGGCACCAGATACGAGTAGAGACTTGCCGAGGGATTCGCGTCATCCCCCACCCAAAGCCGGCGTTGAGGTGCTCGGCGTCCAGGTCGTAGCGCATGATGTAGCCGTTGTCGTTAGGTGCGGACTCGTGGCGACCGGTGAGCAGTCAGCACCGCGAAGTCGAACGCGCCCCACCAGAAATGGATGCCGCTGCGGCCAAAGAAGTCCGAGCGGAACCGCTCGTACACCCCGTCGACGGACGCGAGCACGCGGTGGAAGCGCTGCGCGTGCTCCGGCACGAACGTGCAGTCCATGCGTCGCGGGCATTGTGGGCCTCCATGGGTTCCGTGCCGAGGGGAGGTCGTGCCGAGGAGGCTGTACCCAGGCGGGGGTCGTGGGAGCCGCGCTGGCGCTGTTCGCCATCGGCACCGCTGCTGTTCGTAACAATCGGCATGAGGGTAGCCCGGGCCTAATCGATGGCGGTCGTGACCTTCTGCCCGAGCGCAGCCGCGATGGCCGAGCGCTTCTTGGCGTCCAGACGCTGCCGGTTGTAGCTGACGAAGTGCGTGAGTCGGCCCAAGTTCAGCACGTAGACTCCTCGGCACCTGCCGTGCGACTTGACGAAGGCATTCGTGTACACGAGCAGCGGAGTCACATAGTGGTCCTGACCACCAGAGACTCGCCTCAGATAGTCGTGCACCGTCATTGCCTCCGCAAACGCTTGCTTGAGTTCCTTGGTGTGGTCGTAGCGGTCGACTATCAGACGGTCGCCCTGGGTCTTCACCTGGCGCCCACTGGCCTTCGTCTCGACCGAGTACACCCCAGAGGGCGCCACAACAACGTGATCGACATTGCCTTTGCCGAAATCGATGTCGTGGATCACGTAGCAGTCGTCGCCGAGGGCTTCGCGAAGGGCGTCAGCAACGTCCAACTCGCCGTCACGGCCCTTGACCCAAGGGTCGATCGCCGCCGCGGCCTTTCGGTCCCAGGTCCTCCATCCCACCAGAACAGCAACTCCCAGTGCCAAGATCACAAGCTGGACCGGGAGCGGCGGTCTCGAGACTGCTGCTGACACGAAGATGATGGCGATGAACGCCAGGGGCGCGACCCAGATCAGGACGCGCTCAACAACCTTCTGCTGAAGGTAGTGGCCGGGGTCTCCGTACTCGTGCTTGGGCATTGGTTCAGTTCTAACGAACTCGTAGCGTTCGGGTCGCACTCCCCACGGTGCGGTTGAGACGAGCAGGTCGAAGCAATCCTGCCCAGAAGTGAGCTCATCGACGACGTTGCGAGGCCGTCCGAGGATCCACCGGATGCGACGCTCGGTGTCGAAGTAACGGGCGACGTCCAACGCCGTACCTAGCGGTTCCACCGCTGTCAGTTCGGCTGTCGGCAGTGCCTCCGCGAGAGTCGATGCAAGCGCCCCGTCCCCACACCACAGGTTGAGAACGCGCTTCGGCCTGATAGCGCTCGCCATGGCGACGAGGAAGCCCGCCACCGTCGATGGCAGGACTCTCTCGTCGTTGGTCAGGTTCGCCAACTCATCCCAAAGTGGCCGGGTCAGCGGGACCCCAAGGGCGGATGCTGCGCTTGCGGCTTCACTGAGATCAGCGCGACCGCGCCACGCCACGTCCCTGCGCAGCGTGTCGTAGACGAGATATGCGTCGTCCAGTCTCGTGTTCATCGCCTAATCAGCTTCCTTGCGGAACCGGTCATACAACCAGTCCACGAGCACACGCGCGAACGCATCATCGTCAGCGACACGCTTGTAGAGCTTGAAGTTCGTATCCACGATCTCCTGCAGGCGGTCTTGGACGATCGTGTCGAACGCGAGTCGCGCGGTCTCGGGCGGGTTTACCCTGATGCTCGCCTTCAGGGTCTCGTCAGCCTGCAGGAGATCTTCGAGATGGCCGATCGTGACCTTATCCTCATCCGTGAGGTCGGCCCCGAAGCGCTCGTTGAGCTCGGCGATGATCGCGGATAGCGCCTCGAGGTGCTCGGGTAGCGGCATCGCCTGACCCGGCTTCTTGACCGGTTCGACCTCGCCTTTGCCACGTTCAAGCTCGATGTCGCCCGTGAAAGTCGGGCGCATATTGAGCGAGTCGAGGTCGATCTGGTCCTGCACCTCGGTCGGCAGCGGCTTGGACTCCGAGCGGAGCAGCCGGCGCAGATGCTTGAGGTAGTTGTAGAGCTTCTCGAGATCGACGTCGGTGAACGAGAGAAGTTGTGCCAGGAAAGCGTACGTGTTCACGAAGTCGATGATGACCTTGCGCGAAGCGGTCTGCTCGTCCTCGTCGAGGTCGTCCCAACGCTGGACCGCCGGCTTCAGGATGG
Source organism: uncultured Coriobacteriia bacterium (assembly GCA_963768865.1). GTDB lineage: Bacteria > Actinomycetota > Coriobacteriia > Anaerosomatales > CAVYJL01 > CAVYJL01. The sequence goes on from CAVYJL010000005.1 coordinate 80,029, forward strand.
AGTAGAGCTTCTCCATCTTCTTGCCGCCGAAGAGCGCCTTGGCGTACGCCTCGACCTCTGAGTCGTCGAAGAGGCCGTACTCCTTGATGCGCGTCTCGAGGTCGTAGAGCAGGTTGGGGTCGGTGCCCTCCGAGAGCATCGTGTTCTCGTAGTAGGGCTGGAACGAGTCGGCGATCGTCTCGGCCTCGTTGACGAAGTCGAGCACCATCGTGTCGTCCTTGCCTGGGTGCATACGGTTCAGGCGCGAGAGCGTCTGTATCGCGTGCACGCCCGCGAGCTTCTTGTCCACGTACATCGTGTGCAGGAGTGGCTCGTCAAAGCCGGTCTGGAACTTCTCAGCCACGATCGAGGAAGCGGTACTCCGGCAGGTGGAAGGTCGCGGCGGTCTGCTTCTCGGGGATGCCGTTCATCGAGGCTTCAGCGTAGTCCTGACCGCCATCGTGCACCGTGCCCGAGAAGGCGACGAGCGACTTGTACGGGTAGCCCTGCTCCTTGAGGTAGGCATCGAGGATGAGCTTGTAGCGCACGGCGTGAAGGCGGCTGCGCGTGACGATCATCGCCTTGGCCTTTTTGTCGATGCGCCCCGCCGTGTTGTTGCGGAAGTGCTCGACCATGATCTCGACCTTGTTGCGGATCGTATGCTCGTGGAGGTCGACGAAGGCGCGTAGCAGGTAGCTCGCCTTGTCGTGGTCGTAGTGCGGATCGTCCTCGATCGCCTTGAGGAGCTTCCAGTAAGTCTTGTACGTCGTGTAGTTCTTGAGCACGTCGAGGATGAACTTCTCCTCGATCGCCTGCCGCATCGAGTAGAGCGAGAACGCCTCGAACTCACCTTTGGACGTCTTGCGACCGAAGAGCTCGAGCGTCTTCGGCTTCGGCGTGGCCGTGAACGCGAAGAAGCGAGGCGTTGGTCACACGCCCTCGCGCCTGCATCTCGGCGACGATCTTGTCCTCGTAGGTCCTCGGGTTCGCCGGACTCTTCTTCCTCGGCTTCGCGGAGTGAGTCGGCGGCCAGCACCTTCTTGAGGTCCTTGGTCTGCTCGCCGGACGTGGACGAGTGCGCCTCGTCGATGATGACGGCGAAGCGATGGCCGGGAAGCTCCCCCATCTCGTTCACGATGACCGGGAACTTCTGCAGCGTCGTGACGATGATCTGCTTGCCGCCTTCGAGCGCCTCTTTGAGCTGGCGCGACGTGGTGTCGATGTTCTCGACCAGGCCGGTCGTCTTCTCGAAGGAGCGGATCGTCTTCTGCAGCTGCCGATCGAGAACGCGGCGATCGGTCACGACGACGATCGTGTCGAAGACGCGGTCGTCCTGGGCGTCGTGCAACGTCGTGAGCCGGTGAGCGAGCCAGGCGATCGTGTTGGACTTGCCCGACCCTGCCGAGTGCCGGATCAGGTAGTGCTCGCCAGCGCCTTTCTCCCTCGCGTCGTCGACGAGGTCACGCACCGCCTTGAGCTGGTGGAAACGCGGGAACACGAGCTTCTTCCTGCCGGTGCTCTTGCCCTTGTCGTCCTCGACATCCAGTGAGGCCACGAAGTTCAGGACGAGGTCGAGCACGGAGTCACGCGACCAGACGTACTCCCACAAGTAGGAGGTGCCGTAGCCGTTCTGGGTCGGCAGTACTGGCGGGTTGCCTGCGCCACCGTTGTTGCCCCGGTTGAACGGCAGGAACACGGTCTTGGGACCCGCAAGCTCGGTCGTCACGTACGCGAGCTCGGTGTCGACTGCGAAGTGAGCGAGCACGCGTCCGGGACGCAGGAGCGGCTCGTGCGGGTCGCGGTCGAACCGGTACTGCTTGATGGCGTCCTGCACGTTCTGTCCGTTGAGCTGGTTCTTGAGCTCGACGGTGAAAATCGGCAGGCCGTTCAGGAAGAGGACGACGTCGATGGAGTTGTTGTTGCGCTCCGAGTAGTGGAGCTGGCGCACGACCGAGAAGACGTTGGCCTCGTAGAGCTTGGCAGTCTCGGCGTTCAGGCCACTTGCGGGCGGATAGAACGCGAGCGAGAACTTGCAGCCCGAGTCCTTTACGCCTTCGCGTAGCACATGGAGCAGGCCGTGCTTCTCGATCTCGGAGGAGACGCGCTTGAGGAACTTAGTCTTCACGTCGGCGCCGTGCTGCTGCGAGAGCTTCTCCCACGCTTCAGGCTGGGTCGTCATCACGAAGTCGAGAGTGTCCTTGGGCAGCAGAAGCAGTGCCTTGTCGAAGTCGGCGTCAGCACGGCTGCGGTAGCTGCCCGGGAGTCCAGGCGCCATACTCGGCGGGATCCTCGTGCGCGAGGAAATGTCCTTTGAGTGCGTCGGGGCCACCAGTGAGAAGTGCGCCCTCGATGTCGGACTCGAACTCGGCTTCCTTGACGTTGACGTTCACGCGACGTCCTCCGAGGTCTCGGTTCCCGGAATGTCGATCTGGCCGGTCACAGCGGCAGAGATCGAGTGCGGTGCGGTACTCGCGGAGCAAGTCGATGCTCCTGCGGGTCTTGTCGATGAGCGCGTCGAGTCTGTCCGTCTCGCGGTCCAGGTGGCGGCGATACTCTCGCGCTCGCTTTTTGGCGGTATCGGGATCGGCGTCTCTCGACGTCGTCCAAGGAGAGCTGTATCTTAGTGCCGCCGTACAGCCGGTTCTCGTAGTGTTCGCATCGCCACCCGGGAGGACATCACGTACGCAAGCCACCTGCTGCCGGTGCCAGGCGACGGTCTGGACAGTGCAACGTGTTGGCTGACGTATGCTTCGCCTAGCCCACCCGGCACGACTGCCACAGCGCCCATCTCGGCCGTGATGGAAACGAGAACGTCACCCTCGCGAACCTGGTGCCGAGCCCCCTCGGCACCTGCGGGAACATCGACATGCCGCACATCTTCCATCAGTCGATCGATACCCCCTCGTGGCAGGTTGGTGATGCGCAAGACACAGGACCTTCGTCGGCGTAGTAACTGCGCCCATCCTCTGGATCCGCTCGTCACGTACGGTGCAAGATCTCTTGAGTCGGCCCATCCGCCAGCGACGTGGGATCGATCCTATCCAGTCGACGCCCGAGTCCTTCACCTCCGCGTTCGGGTCGAGACCCTTGGTCACCGTGAGGGTGATGAGGGCGGTCCGCTTCTCGATCGCGAGCTCGATGAAACGCTGCTTGCGCTCGATGAGTGCGTCGATGCGGAGTGGTCTCACTGTCGAGGTAGTCGGCGATCGTCTGTTGAGTGCCCAGTGGTGGCTTCAGGAGTGGTGTTGCGTCGAAGTCCGAGCTCTTGACCTGATATGAGTTGGGCCGAATGCCGTACAGGAGGCTGCAGTAGTGGGCCACGTACGGCTCGAGCGGACGAGGTGGTGAAGATACCTGCGGTCGAAGTCCTGCCCAACCCGAGTAGGCACGGTAGGCCGGGCTTACGTAGCCTTCGTCGTCCGAAACGCCTGAGGCCAGCGTGGTTCAGCCACATCGTGTTGACCACGAGTTGACCGACCCTGACAACGCGATCGTCAGCCGGATTCAGCTCCGTAGACCGCATCTGCTCCTCGTACTCGTAGGTCTTTGGCGAGACGCCTGTGTACTCAGAGACCGAGAGCATGCTGCCGACGGGGCTGCTTCCGTTCTTCTCACGGCTGAGCGTCAGCACGTGCTTCAGTTGTCGAAAGTCCAGCCCGTGGGGACGGTCCCGAGAAAGTCGACGCCGGTGTCGACACGTATCGTCACTCTGTCACCCGCTTGAGCAGGTCGAGGATCTCGTTCTCGACGGCCTTCAGATCGGCCTCGATCTCGTCGAGCGGACGCGGCGGGACGTACTTGTAGAAGTAGCGGTTGAAGTTGATCTCGTAGCCGACCTTGCCGATCTCGCCGTCCTTGGGGTCACGCATGGTCGTGTTGATCCATGCGTCCGGGACGTACGGCGTAACCTCGCGGGCGAAGTAGTCATCGATCGACTCCGATCAGCGGCACGTTCTCGGTGTCACGGAGTTCGGGATCCGGCTTCGACGTTGCCCTCTGGAGTCGAGGCACACGTCGGCGTTCTCGTCCCGCTCAGCCAGCGCCGACAGGACGGCCTTGCGCAGCGGAGCATCGAGCTTGATGCCGGTCTCCTTCTCGGCTGCCTTGAGCGCGTCCACGAACTCGTCCCGGTTGATGAAGAGCGTGTCCGGCAGGTGGGTGAGCAGCTGCCTGATCGTCGTCCTTGCTGCTTGCGGCCTTCGGCCTCCTCGGCAGCCTTGGCCTTGCGGCGTCCTTCTTCTTCGAGACTGGCGAGGTTCTTGAACGCGTTCTCGCTGTCGAGTCGGGCGATGCGCTCGGGTGACGCCTGGAAGTTGAGCTTCAGTGGCCGCTCGACGGTGATCTTGCGGTAGCCGAAGTGCGTGGTCGGATAGATGCGGCAGTGCTCGCCTTCCTCGAAGGCGTCGAGGAGGTCGCAGGATCTGGCGTGCTTGGTCCGCTGGTATCTCACGGCGCTTGTCACCGAGGCTCTTGCGCATCGGCGTCCAGAACGAGGTGGCGTCGATCGAGCAGGACTTTGCCCTTGCGCTCGGGTGCCTTCCGGTTGGTGATGACCCAGACGTAGGTCGCGATGCCGGTGTTGTAGAACAGCTGCTCCGGCAGGGCGACGATGGCTTCGAGGCAGGTCGTTTTCGAGGATCCAGCGACGGATCTCGGAGGGACCGAATCCCGCGTCACCGGTGAAGAGCGGCGAGCCGTTCATGATGATGGCCATGCGGCTTCCGCCGTCTCCGGCTTCTGCATGTGGGTGATCATGTGCTCGAGGAAGAGCATCTGGCCGTCAGAGATGCGAGGGCAGCCCGGGACCGAAGCGACCGGCGAGCCCACGGTCGTACTCGGCTTTGACGGCCGCCTCGTCGCGCTTCCAGTCCTTGCCGTAGGGCGGGTTGGCGATGACGTAGTCGAAGTGACGACCGGCGTGCCTGTCGTCTGCGAGCACGGTGCCGAACGCGATGTTGTCGGCGTCCTTGCCCGTCCGGGTCGTTCAGGTACATGTCGGACTTGGCGATCGCGAAGGTCTCGGGGTTCACTTCTTGGCCGAACAGGATCACGCGCCAACGTCCGCGGTTGATCTTGCGTGCATGTGCTCCTTGGTGATCGTGAGCAGACCACCCGATCCACAGCACGGGTCGTAGACGGTGACCGTCTTGCCCGGCGTCTTGAGGGCCTCGGCGTCGCCGGCGAGCATGAGGTCGACCATGAGGGAGACGACGTCACGCGGAGTGAAGTGCTCACCCGGGTTCTCGTTCAGAGCCTCGTTGAACTTGCGGATGAGCTCCTCGAACACGGTGCCCATCGCGTGGTTGTCGATCGAGTCGGGGCGAAAGGTCCACGTTCTTGAACCGCTCCACCACGAGGAACAGCAGGTCGGCCTCGACGAGCTTGTTGATCGTGTTGTCGAAGTCGAACTTCTCGATGACCTCGCGCATGTTGGGGCTGAAGCCGGCGATGTAGTTGCGCAGGTTCGCGGCCAGGTTCGGAGGGTCGGCGACGAGGCGCTCGAAGTCGTAGCGGCTGGTGTTGTAGAAGGCGTAGCCGGATGCCTTGCGGAGCAGCTGGGTCGGATTGTCGAGTTCACGTCCGTACTTGTTATTGGCCTCGAGCACCGCTTCCTTCGTGGGCGCGAGCACACTGTCGATGCGGCGCAGCACGGTGAGCGGCAGGATTACGTCCTGATACTTGCCGCGCTTGAAGCTGTCGCGTAGCAAGTCGGCGACCCCCCAGATGAAGCTGACGGCTTCGGTGTGGTTCAAATGGTTCCCCCACGCGTTCGAGCAGCCATTACGTTGATTCTACTCGAGCCACACGCAACAGGACCCCCTCGCTGCAGCGCGTTCGCCGAGGAAGGGGTCCACTGTCACAGTCCTGAGCCAGAAGGCTGGCGGAAGCGCTACGCCCGCCGTGGACTACCAGTCGCAAGCACCAATGCTGCTCCCGCAGCAAGGACCAGAGAGAATGCCGGCTGTGACGCAATCAAAGCCCACGCTATTCGCGCGATGCCGGCCAAGACCTCGACAGTGCTAGTCGTGAGCTGCGCCAGAGAGAGATGTGGCAACGATCTTCACCTCCCTACACGTACTCGACAACCGTCGCGATCGAGGCGGCCACCTGGTCCATGTCATCGTCCGCGAGAACACCAAGTCTGTTCACGAAGCGCGCAACCGCGAGTGAGCGAATCTGGAGCGCGTCCACAGCGGTCGCCCTGTCCAGCCCGTTCTGAGCTGTAGGGTGGATCGGAACCCCCCACGGAGCTTCCGCAACCTTCGGATTGGTGGTCAATGGCACGGCGATCTTGACCGCCAACATGCCCATCGCATCAGAACTCACCACTACGACCGGCCGGGTCTTGCGAATCTCGTCCCCTTGGGTGGGATCGAGCCGGGCCACCCACACTTCACCTCGCTTAGGCAGGTCCCGCTTAGGGCTCGCCAAGATCGGCCTCCATCCAGTCGCTGCGAGCAGCCTTCTCGTACTCCTCCATCAGTCGGTCCGCGTGCGCACGCATGAGCGCACGGCGATCCTCAAGTGGGAGCTTCATCAGCTCTCGACGGTCAAGCTCCCCTGCGCCACTTCTGCTGCGGGGTTCGGCCGACAGGTACGCGGCTGCCTGCTCGCGCGATAGCAGACCCTCGGCCTCGGCCCTCGCCACATGTCGGGGCTCCCATGTCGATACCTCTCGCTCGATTCGCCCAGGCTCCGTGGTCGCATAGCCCATGGCTCTGATCTCGCGACGCCACCACTCGTACTGCGACTTACCAATCACTTCGAGATCGAGCAGGCGATGAAGGATGCATGTGATGGCTACGCGCCACCGTCGTTTTAGTAGAAGCAGCTCCTCCCACGACACATCCGAACGGCGACGGCCAACCTCGTCGAATACCAACTCACGCGGAACCAGGAACGCCCCCGCGAATCGGTGTGCGGCCAGTTCTTCGCTGAGGTCGCCCTCGGCGTGGATTGCGACGTGGGCAAGCTCATGGGCGAGATTGAACCGCTGGCGATCTCCGTCAGTATCCGGGTTCTCGGCAATCCCGATCGCGCGCAGCTCCCCCTCTTCCGTCCGTGCCTCGGCGGCTAGGCCGTCGAAGTCCTGGTGGCCCGGGTACTCGAACACGTGAACCGAATTACGCTCTAGGACCTCGGTCATACTGGAGATCACGTCCGTTCCCAGACCCCAGCGTTCGCGCAGTCCTCGCGCCGCGTCTTCGGCCTCCTCGAGGTCGTGAACTAGCGTGCGCTTGGGCAAGTCGACACGTTGACCCGCGGTAATCCGATCCTCGAGCCTGAGTCGTCTCTCCAGATTGGCCCGGACGGTCGCTTCGAGTCGCTCTCGCGCGCGCGGAGCCAGAGGGACTCGAGTCCGATACGCGATGCACGTGATTGCGTAGTCCGGTTCGCGCATCAAATCGGCGGCCTTGACCTTCAGAGCCTGAGCCAGGGCAACTAGCGTCTTCGGACGCGGAAAGGCCTTGTCGGACTCGTACTTGGCCAGTGCCTGCTTGGTGACTACGCCACCCATCAGCTCGGACAGCTCGGCCAGAGTCAGCCCGCGAGCAAGCCGCATCTCTCGCAATCGCTCCCCGATCATCCCGGTCGCCTCCTTCTGCTGCTGAGTAGTCCCTGTGGTTGACTACGCTATGCTATAGTGCGCATGTTATCAACTTTTTGTTGACCGAAGGGGGTGACAAAGGATGGCCAAGAAGACGAGCAAGAAGGCTGCGTCTGCGGCGTCGAAGGTCCTCAGAGACGGCCGGACCGGCAAGGCGTCGAAGACAGCTGCCGGAAGCGCCCTCAGCCAGAGGGAGGCCCCGAGGAAGAGAGGCAAGCGGAAGTAGGTCGGGCGAGGACAGAGCGCACCGACGAACCACATGGTCCACTCCTTTGATCGGAAGTACCCCTAGCGTCGCTGGCCTGAGTGCCAGCGCAGAAAGGCTCCAACATGACCGCCATCATACCTTTGAAGCCCGTGCGGATCCTGGGCCAGACTACGATGGTCGACTTCGCCCCGACGTCACGCTATGGGCATGACGGCGACGCCGCTGTCATTCGCACGCAGCTGTTGATCGAGAACGACCAAGACGACATGTCTCTGCCGATCTCGTTCCTTTCTGCCGATCCGGACGAGTCGAATCGTCCTGTCGTTCGGGTCAAGGACGAGAAGCGCGAGATGACCAGCAAGGTGATCGCTGATGCGGATCGGCAGACGTTCCTGGACGCGGCCATCGCGACCGCAACGGCTGCCGGGGTAGCTGCTGACGTCGCCAGGGAGTCGCTCACGCAGGTGCTCGACAAGACCGCCAGGCATCACAAGACATACATCTCGATCAAGAAGGGCCAGCAGATTCTGCTGGAGTTCGTGAGCCGCGAGAGGGTGAGACCAGATGCCAACGGCACGTTCACGTTCGCGACGCTCGCACCCTTGCCGCAGTACCAGTTGGCCACCGGCGGCTCCATCTGGCTCAGTGTGGCCCTGCCGCGACCGGTCGCGGGGCTCAACCTCGCAGTCGTCAGCGCGACCGAGGGCTACGGCAAGCGCCAGGATGATCTAAACGGGCGCACGCTGCTCACGTGGCAGTGGCAGAACGACCCGCTGCTGTCGGTGGCATACAAGTACGCCTAGGCGCGGTAGGGCGCCGGAGATTGGGTCGGCCGGCGCCCTACCCCAGCTTCCTCCCCAGCACGTCATTCACGACCTTCGGGTTCGCCTGACCCCCGGTCTCCCGCATCACGGCCCCAACGAAGAAGCCCATGAGCCCCTTCTTACCGCCGCGATACGCCTCCACCTGGCCGGGGTTCTCGGCTATCACGCGGTCGACGATCGCCTCGATCTCGCCGGTGTCAGAGACCTGCTGCATGCCTAGGCGCTGCACGACGTCCACCGGGGACTCCCCGCTCTCGAGCATGGCCGCGAACACCTCTTTGGCCTGCTTGCCGGAGATGGTCCCGTTCTCGATGAGCGTCACGAGCCCAGCGAGCTTGTTGGGCGTCACTGGCGACTCGTTCGCGCTGATGCCCGCCGCGTTCAGCGACGCCGCGAACTCGCCCAGCTGCCAGTTGGCCACCGCCTTGGCGCGCTCGTGCCCGGCCTGCACCACCGCGATTTCGTAGTACGCCGCCATGGCCAGGTCCTCGGCAAGGATGCGGGCGTCGTGGGCGGGTAGGCCGTAGTCGGCGATGAAACGCTGGGTGCGGGCGTCGGGCAGCTCGGGCAGTCCAGCCGCGGATCTCATCCACCCACTCCTCGGTGAACTGGAACGGCAGCATGTCCGGCTCAGGGAAGTACCGATAATCGCTCGACGTCTCCTTGGTCCGAAGCCCGCTCGTGCGCTTGGCGCCCACGTCCCAGTGGCGCGTTTCCTGGACGATCTCGCCGCCCTCGGCCAGTTCATCGGCCTGGCGGACGATCTCGTAGGCGAGGCCGTCGTGGAGCGCCTTGAAGGAGTTCATGTTCTTGATCTCGGCCTTGGTGCCAAAGGGCACGTCGGCGGCGCTCGCGCCGGGCGCGGGGCGGCTGCGGATGGACACGTTCGCGTCCACGCGCATGGATCCTTCCTCCATGCTGCAGTCGCTGATGCCCAGCGTGAGGAAGATGAGCCGCAGCTTCTGCGCGAAGCGGCGCGCCTCCTCGGGGGTGCGGATGTCGGGCTCGGTCACGAGCTCCATGAGCGGCGTGCCGGCGCGGTTGAAGTCCACGAGCGACTCGGTGGCCCCGCCGATGCGACCTTCCGTGCCGCCCAGGTGCACCATCTTGCCGGTGTCCTCTTCCAGGTGGATGCGAGTGATCCCGATGGGCGCGTTGTAGGCGCCGGTGGCCGGGTCCTCGTCGGGCGACGCGGGCTCCACGCCCTCGCCGCGCACCACGCGCTCGCGGGCGCCGGCGCCCTCCACCGTGACCTCGATGCGTCCGTCGCTGCAGAACGGCAGGTCGTACTGGGAGATCTGGTAGTCCTTGGGCATGTCGGGATAGAAGTAGTTCTTGCGGTGGAACTGGCTCCACAGCGCGATGTCGCAGTTGGTCGCGAGCCCCGCCAGCACCGTGTACTCAACGGCCTTCTCGTTGGGCACCGGCAGCGCGCCGGGCATCCCCAGGCACACCGGGCACACCCGCGTGTTGGGCTCCCCGCCAAATTCCACCGGGCACCCGCAGAACATCTTGGTGTTGCACGCGGTGAGCTCGGTGTGGATCTCCAGGCCTATGACGGCCTCGTACTGCTCGAGGACCTCGGCGAGGCGCTCTTTGGGCATGTGGCGCGCGGCTCCTTGGTGGGCGGGTGCGGACGCGCCGGTGCGGCCGGGACCGCTGCCGCGCGTGGGTCCGATTCTACCGGACGAAATCCGGTAAGGGCGGAGTCAGTGGCTGGTTGGGCGCGGGCGCCACGATAGCGCGAGACCCGTCCGCCCGTGCCTGAAGCCGTCCGTGCCAAAAGGGTATAGTAATGGCGCACACCCGGAGATTCGTGTACGACGAGACCAAGAGCCAAAGCAACCTAGCCAAGCACGGGATCGACTTCATCGCCGCGCAGGAGCTGTGGCTCGATCCGGACTCGTGGGAGGAACCGGCCAACATGGAAGAAGAGGAGCGGTACTTCCTGTTCGGCCGCATCGGGGACAGGCACTGGACCGCGGTCTACACGAACCGAGGCACCTTGACCCGCCTGATCTCGGTTCGCAGATCAAGGCGAACGGAGGTGGAGATCTATGAGCGACACAAAGAGGATCACCGCTGAGGAGTTGGACCGGATCTTCGACGAAGGCGAAGAGGACATCGTCCAGTACCTCGATCACGAGTCGGGGATCCACATCAACCGACCCCGTCAGCGCGTGAACGTGGACTTCCCCACCTGGATGGTGTTGGCCCTGGACGAGGAAGCCCGTCGCGTTGGCGTCACACGCCAGTCGGTGATCAAGATGTGGATCGCCCAGCGGCTGGACCGGCGGGCGCGAGCCTACCGTCGCCTGGCCGCGGCCGCGGACGAGGCAGCCTCCGAAGACTTGGACGAACAGCAGGTCAACGAAGAGCCCTAGGACGCAGAGGGTCCCGACGGCTCCCCCTCGAGCCGTCGGGACTCTAACCGGATATTCTACATGAAGGTTCCTGATTCCTGCAGCTCACGGTTCCGGCGGCATGTCGAACTTCCTTAGCTGAGCATGACCGCGGGGTAACCGCGCTGTCCCGGCGGCGTAACGAAGCGCCCACACGGGTGCTCCCCGACGCATGGTAGTAGGTGGAGTCCCACCCCGCTCCCAGGTCACGGAGGCCGCATCATGTACGACGTCGCCATCATCGGAGCCGGTCCCGCCGGCGCCACCCTCGCCCGCCTGCTCGGCGACCGCTACCGGGTGCTTCTCGTGGACCGCCGTGAGCTGGGCCGCGCCCAGGACGAGACCCTGTCCAGGGGCCTGCGCCCCTCCCCCGCGAAGTCGTGCGGCGGCTTGCTGGCCCCCGCCGCACAGCGCGCGCTGGCCGCTCAGGGCCTCGGCGTTCCGGGCGACGTGCTCTCCGGCCCGCAGCTGTTCGCCGTGCGCACCATCGACGCGGTCACCGGCGTCGAGCGCCTCTATCAGCGCCACTACCTCAACGTCGATCGCGAGGCGTTCGACCGCTGGCTCGTCTCCCTCGTGCCGGACGGCACCGACGGCCTCTTCGGCCGGTCGCTCATCGCACTCGAGCCCGACACCGACGGCACCACACTCCTGCGCTTCCGCCCCCGCGCCGGCGAGCCCTCCGTGGCCCGCGCCCGCACCGTCGTCGCCGCGGACGGCGCCGCCTCCCTCATACGCCACCAGCTCTTCGGCACGCTGCCCGCGCCGGACCGCTACGTCACCATCCAGGCCACGTTCGCCTCGGCGGGCGACGAGCCGTACTTCGGCGCGCTGTTCGACGACGAGCTCACCGACTTCTACGGCTGGAGCATCCCCAAGGGCGACACGCTGCTCGTTGGCGGCGCGTTCCGCCGAGGCCCGGGCGCCAACGCTCGCTTCGAGCGCCTGCTGCAGCGCTTCACGCAAGCCGGCTTCGACCTCACTCGCCCGCTCGGCCGCGAATCGGCCGCCGTCGCGCGACCCACCAAGCGCGAGCAGCTGCTCACCGGCACCGACGCCGTCATGCTGCTGGGCGAGGCGGCGGGCTTCATGTCCCCCAGCTCCGCCGAGGGCATCAGCTACGCGCTGCGCTCTGCCGAGGCGCTCGCCACGGCGCTGGAGCCGGGGCTCGAAGGAGCCTCGGCAAGGTATGCGCGTGAGGTGCGGCCGCTGTCGCTGGAGATCGGCGGCAAGTTCGTGAAGTCGGCCACCATCTACGACCCGCGCATCCGTGCGCTCGCGATGCGCTCGGGCCTGGCCGCGATACGCCCGCCGCGCAGGCGCGTGCTCGCGCCCGTGCCGCGCCGGGAGCCGGTAAGGGCGTAGCGGCCGCTACACGGTCGCCGGGGTCAGCAGCCACACGAGCGACCCGTCGGGGATCCGAGGGCGCGAGATGTCCACGCGGGCTATCGCGCCCTTCTTCACGGTCACGGCGCCCCCGCCTATGAGCTCGCCTATCGTCGTGGAGAAGTCCGGTTCGTGACCCACGAGCACGATCTCCCCCACCGCGCCGAACTCGGCCAGGATCGAGCGCACGGCGGTCTCGTCCATCCCGGGGCCCACGCGCGGGTCGATGCTCACGATGTCGTCGCATTCGAGCCCCTTGGCCAGCAACGTCGCGGTCTCGTGCGCTCGCACGAGCGGGCTCGTGAGGATGAGGCCGGGCTTGAGCCCCATGTGCTTGAGATGCGTGGCCATATGGCGAGTGCGCGACCGGCCCTTGCTGCTCAGCGGCCGCTCCGAGTCGGGCCCCGCGTACGCGGTCGGGTCGCCGGCATCGCCGTGGCGCATGAAGTACAAGCGGATGACGTCCATCGCTGATCGTCCGTTCACTCGAGACCGCCGGGCGTTACCTACCTACCCCCATCCACCCCATCCATGCCGAGGGCCCGCCGTTTCCGGCGGGCCCCCTTCAGCGAAGCGGATCCTCTTGGGGAGGAATGGCTTACTTCTTGGACGCGGCCTTCATGGCCGGGGCCTTGGAGGCGGGCTTGGCCGCGACCTTCATCGCCGGCTTGGGAGCCGCCTTGGCGGCAGGCTTCGCCGCCGGCTTCTTCGCGGCAGGCTTGGCGGCAGGCTTGGACGCCGGCTTTGCGGCGACAGGCTTCTTGGCCGCGGCGGTCCTGGTCGCCGGCTTCGCGGCAGGCTTGGCGGCCGCTCTGGCCGGTGCCGCCTTCTTCGCGGCGGCGGCCTTGGCGGCGGGCTTCGCCGCCGGTTTCTTCGCGGCGGGCTTGGCGGCGGCCTTCGCCGGAGCCTTGGCGGCGGGCTTGGCGGCCGCACGCGCCGGGGCCTTGGCGGCCGGCTTCGCCGCAGCCTTCGCGGCCGGCTTCGCCGCAGGCTTGGCGGCGGCCTTCGCCGCGACCTTCTCCTTCTTCTTGAGCTCGGCGGCCACGCGGCGGCCGGTGACTTCCTTCTTCAGCGCGTCGGCGGCGCCGGGCAGCACCGCGGCGGCGCTCACGTTGGGCATCGCATGCGCGACAACGATGACGCCGAAGCGACCCTTGTCCAGCTTGTCGCCCATGCTCTTGATGTAGCCGCGGCCGAAGTCCTTGCTCAGGTCACCGGCCAGGGCACCGATCAGCCCGCCGACGACGCCCACGCCCACGACGCCCAAGAGCGCGGCGGGGAAGAACAGGCCCACCACGGCGCCGGTGAGCACGCCCCAACCCACGGCCTTGGCCTCGCGCGGGTTCTCCCAGCGGACGACCTTGAGGTTGCCCTTCGCGTCCTTGTCGTAGACCGCGCCCTCGAAGGACTTGACGCGGCCGGCCCTATGCAGCTCCTTCACCGCATCCAGGGCCTTGAGTGCATCCGCCTTCGACGCGTACGTCCCGCCAAAGACGTAGTACTTCATGTCGGTGGCTGCCATAGGTAACCTCCTGAACGATCCGTCCCCATGGGGCTGGAGTGGCCTGCAGTCGTTTCCGTTCGTACCCAATCGCCACGCGAGCGCTTCACAAGCGGCCATTGGACTCCGCGAACGCATCCGCGACCGAGTCTGGGCGCCGGCCCCTCCAGGCCGTCGCATCGCCGAGGTGCCCGCCGCGCCCAGCCCCGAACGCCGTCGCTTCCTGGCCCCGGGCCCCGGGTATCCCCTATGGTGTCCCGGTGCCGCCGTGACCGCGCAGGGTGACTGCATACGCCCGTGCTCGCGCGGGGCCTCGGCACGTATCGACCGCCCGCCACATCCGAGGAGCGTCCGAATGCCCAGCACCGACTCCGCTACCGCCATCCGCCTGGACCAGACGTTCGGCGCGCCCAACTACCATCCGCTGCCCATAGTGGCCGCGCAGGCGCAAGGCGTCTGGATAACCGACGTCGAGGGCCGCCGCTACCTGGACATGCTCAGCGCGTACTCGGCGCTCAACTTCGGGCACCGCCACCCCAAGCTCATCGCGGCGGCGGTGGACCAGCTGGGCGCCATCACGCTCACGAGCCGCGCCATGCACAACGACCAGTTCGGCCTGTTCGCCGAAGAGCTCGCCGCGCTCGCCGGCATGGACATGGTCCTGCCCATGAACACCGGCGCCGAGGCCGTGGAGACCGCAGTCAAGGCGGCGCGCAAGTGGGGCTACGAGGTCAAAGGCGTCCCGGCCGGCGAGGCCAAGGTCGTCGTGTGCGAGAACAACTTCCACGGCCGCACGATCAGCATCATCAGCTTCTCCACCGACCCCACCGCGCGCGACGGCTTCGGGCCGTACACGCCCGGGTTCGTCACGGTGCCGTACGGCGACGCCGCCGCGCTGGCCGCGATCCTGGACAGCGACCCGACCGTGGTCGCCTTCCTTGTGGAGCCCATCCAGGGCGAGGCCGGCGTGGTCGTCCCGCCCGAGGGCTACCTGCGCGAGGTGCGCGAGCTGTGCACGAGCGAGCACGACGTCCTCCTGATCGCCGACGAGATCCAGTCCGGCTTCGGCCGCACCGGCACCACCTTCGCGTGCGAGCACGAGGGCGTCCAGCCCGACATCTACATGCTGGGCAAGGCACTGGGCGGCGGCATCGTCGCGCTCTCGGCAGTGGTGAGCCGCAAGGACATCCTGAGCGTGCTCACCGCCCGGCACCCACGGCTCCACGTTCGGCGGCAACCCGCTCGCGTGCGCGATAGGCCGAGGCGTGCTGGAGCTCCTGCGAACCGGCGAGTACCAGGAGCGCAGCACCATGCTGGGCGAGCGGATGCTCCAGCGCCTGCGCACCGAGGCCGGCCCCAACGTGGTCGAGATCCGTGGCAAGGGCCTGTGGGCCGGCATCGAGCTCGCCCCCGACGCGGGTCCCGCCCGCTCCTACTGCGAACGCCTCCTTGCCGAGAGCGTCATCTGCAAGGACACACACGCCACCACCATCCGGCTCGCGCCGCCGCTCGTGATCTCCGAGGACGACCTGGACTGGGCGCTCGACCGGGTGCTCGCGGTCCTGGCGTAGTGGCGGTGCGGCACGAGCGCACGAGAAAGGGGCGGCCCGCCGGGCCGCCCCTCATCTTCGTCAGCGACTCTGTGACGTCCTACGCCATGGCGTCCTTGAGCTTCTCGATCGCCTCGGCCTCCATCGCTGACAAACCCTTCGCTGTTATCCCGTACACGCCGTCTTGCGTGGTCTCGCCCGCGGCGGTGGCCATGTCCAGCACGTACTCCCGGTAGCCCGGCATCTCCTCGGGCGCCTTCGCGGCCAGGATGTGAATGGCGTGACGCAACCAGATGTCGGCTTCCTGCGCGTAGAGCTCGCGGGTCTTACCCAGCGGCTGCGGTTCGGAGTGGCGCGCCTCCACCTCACTGTTGAGCTCCCGGAGGAAGGTGTCGTGCCGCAGTTCGTAGGGCACGGCGTGATCCGCGAAGTCGGCGACGCGCAGGTCGCTGACGACCACGTACTTGCCCTTGCCGGGGAGTACCGCCGCGCCCATCGCGAGCTCGACGGCCTCGGCAAGGGTCTCCCATTCCTCGGCAGTGAAGTCGGACTTGCTGACCATGATGTGAGGCTCCTCTTTCATGCGGGCCGCGCTACGGGCGGCGTTCGAACGCGGCCGTGCCCGCGCCGGTGAGCAGTACCACCAAGAACAGCAGGCTCATGAGCCCGCCGCTGATGCTCAAGAACGTGAACCCCTCGAAGTTGGGATACAGCGCCATGTAAGTGAGGGCCGAGAAGATGTTGAGCGGGTACAGGATCAGGCCGAGGTCGCGCGCCCAGTGATGCCCGCCCCACGCGCCAGCCGCGAACACGAGCCCGGCGATGCCAAGGCCCAGCAGCACCACAGCGTAGAACCCGCCGTAGGGGCCCTGCTCGCCCACGGTGGAGAGCGGGACCACGGTGATCCCGGGGATGAAGAGGGCTTTGACGCCCCAGAAAGCGAGCGAGACGACGATCTCGATCACGCCGCCAATGGCGGCGAGCACCGCGACGGCTCGGTCGATCGTCTTAGGATCCATGCCGCTCCCCCGATCCCCTCGTGCACCGCCCCGCGGCGGCCGCGACGCTCCTCACTGGTGAGTTACCCCTTCGCGGCCCCGATTCCTTTGTCGCGGGCCGGGTCGGCGGCGCGGCCCGTGTGGCCGAGGGCGGCTCCGGGCATGCCAAGGGCCGCTCCCACGAGCGGCCCTTGGCGGACGGTGTGCGCCGGCCGGGAGGCCGGCGTCACAGACTGCTCGAGACTCCTACGCCGGAGTCGCGTGCGTCGTGTGGGACGAATCCATGCCGTGGTGGACGCGGCCAAAGGCCTCGCGCGCATCCGCCGTGTACAGGTAGGCCACGATGGCCACGCTGATCACGACGCCGACGACCGAGAACAGGGTCACACCCACGAATCCGGTCATGAACCAAGTGACCACTGCCAGCAGTGCATTGAGACCGTAAAGGATAACGCCGGTCATCCAAGCCCAGGACCTGAGTCCAAGAGCCCCGATGCCGAACACGATCCCGACGATACCGAGCACCAGCAGGGCGACCCCTACGCTACCCACGAGAAGCGCGCCGTATGCGGCGAGCGAACCCAGAGTGAAGCCGGGGATCAGCAACTGGCTGAAGCCCAGATAACCGAACGAGATCAAAGCCTCAATAGCGCCCGCGACGATGGCCAGCCAAGCGATGATGCTCACACCCAGTGGCCTCTTCATCGTAGTCGCCCCCTTCAGGGGATTCGGCTCGGCCTATCGACCTGAGCCGGTTTATCTTCCACCCCGTTTGTTCCCGTTTGCGCAGGTGATAAACCTAGTGGGGTATACGTGACGAGCGGCTCCGAGGGGGCGTGAGCGGGCCGCGAGCGGAGGCAGCGGCGGCCTGGATGCGCTGGGCGCTATCTGCCCTTTCCGAACCCTGTGCCGAGGTAGGCCCAGGAGTGCACGAGCGGAAGACGGTCCAGGGGCGGACCAACTTGAACCGACGTCCTCGCGGACTGGCCCGAGACAGCGTCGACGCGCATAAGGCGGCCACGAACCGGGACCAGGTAGGAACCTGCCGGACCCTGCAGGGGCGCGGCGACCGTGGGGTCGGTCCATTCAGAGCGATCGGTCAGTCTCGGCGCCAAGTGGCGCACGTGCCACGCTCCGTTGCTCCAGGTGGCGGAGCCGAGGCCGGTAGCCATCGCCCAGTGCTGCGGGAACGCGATCGTGTCGGTCGCGGAACTCGCGCCGACCTGATCGGTGTCATCGAACTCAGAGGAGAAGCCGGCCAGGACCCAGTTCCCTATCTCTCCGGTCACCGCCCGGAGCGCGCCGTTGTCCATACGCGAGACGGCCACACCCGTGAAGTCCCCGCCGAGGTCCCCCATTGTGTATAGCGTCGCGATATAGCCTCGGCTCATCTGGACGAAGCCGGTCGGGCGAGGATCCCATCGGCCGCCGTGCGACGCGACGGGCAGGAACTCACCTTGTGGCGTCATCCGCCATGGGCGGCCGGGACCGCCGTAGTGTTGGGTGGGCCCGTCGGTGCCCAGGAACAAGTCCTGTCCGAGAAAGGCTCCCGAGCTCACGGTGTCAGCCCGGGTCGTGTCCACGGAAGCGACCACGCGACCATCCACTCCCATGGTCCCTTGGACCTGCGCAACGTGACTGTCGACCTTGAACCGGGGCGCGGAGCCGTCGGCGTTGAGCACGACGATCCCCGCATCGCGATAAGGTGTCGGGTCGTAGAGGCGACGCTCCCTCGGTGGCATGGTGGCCGGGTTCGCCTCGTGAAGCAGGATCGCTATGCGGCCGCCGGCGCGGTCGACCGCGAGGATCCCGGGGGTCGTGCTCGCCGGCGCGCTCCAAAGGGTCGTCTCGGGTCCGCCCTGCAGAGCCGTCAGCTTGAGTTCACGCCCGCGGACGACGAGGAGGGCGCCTGCGGTCGCTTCGCGAGCGGCTGCCGCGTTCCAGCGCTGAGGCACCACCGGTTTGGCGGAGGGACCCGCTACGCGCGACGTCTGAGAAACGCAGCCCGCGAGCGCCAGAGCGACGGCGATCGTCGACGCGACCCCAAGCGATCTCGCGCGCATTGCCACCTCGATCCGCCGGAACCCGGTCCCAGGCGCATCACAGCAGCATCCGGGCCACAAGGGGCTGGCCCGGCGAGACTCCTACGCCAGCCCGCGCACCAGCGGAGGCGTCGGGTCGAATCCCGCCTCGGCCTCCAGGGCCGCGGCGGCGCGGAAGATGGTGTCCTCGCGGAAGTGGTCGGCGAGAAGCTGGATGCCCACCGGTAGCCCCTGAGCGAGCGTCGAGGGCATCGACATCCCGGGGATGCCGGCGAGGTTCACCGGGATCGTGTAGTAATCCGAGAGGTACATCTGCAGCGGATCGTCCACCTTCTCGCCTATCTTGAACGCCGTGGTGGGCGTCGTGGGCGTGAGGATGACGTCGTAGTCCGCGAACGCGTTGCGGAAGTCCTCGATGATGAGCGTCCGCACCTTCTGCGCCTGGCCGTAGTACGCGTCGTAGTAGCCCGCGGACAGCGCGTACGTGCCTATCATCACGCGGCGGATCGTCTCGGGGCCGAAGCCCTCGGCACGCGAGCGCAGGTAGAGGTCCATCACGTCCTCGGCATCGGGGACGCGGTAGCCGTAGCGGATGCCGTCGAAGCGGGCGAGGTTCGAGGACGCCTCGGCCGGGCCGATGATGTAGTACGCGGCCAGGCCGTACTTGGCGTGCGGCAGCGTGGTCTCCCCCACCGTGGCGCCGAGCTTGGCGAACGTGTCGGCGGTCGCGAGCACCGAGGCCTTGATCTCGGGATCGAGGCCCTCTAGCTCGAGCAGGTCGGTGGGGATCGCGACGCGCATGCCGGCGAGCGAGCCGTCGTAGGTGTCCACCACGTCCACGAACGGTGTGGTGTCCACGTCGCCGCGGTCGATGCTCGTGGCGTCCATCGGATCCTTGCCGTGGATCGCGTCTAGCACCACGGCCGCGTCGCGCACGTTGCGCGCGAACGGGCCTATCTGGTCCAGCGAGCTGGCGAACGCCACGAGCCCGTAGCGCGAGACGCGCCCGTACGTGGGCTTGAGCGCGACGGTGCCGGTGAGCGCGCCGGGCTGCCTAATGGAGCCGCCCGTGTCGCTGCCCAGCGAGACCACGGCCTCGCCCGCGCTCACGCACGCGGCGCTGCCGCCCGAGCTGCCGCCGGGCACGCGGTCCAGGTCCCACGGGTTGCGGGTGGGGCCGAACGCCGAGTTCTCGGTGGAGCTGCCGAAGGCGAACTCGTCGAGGTTGCACTTGCCTATCGGGACGGCGCCCGCGCCCAGGATCCGGTCCACCGCGGTAGCGTTGTAGACGCTCTCGTACGGCTGGAGGATCTTGCTCGAGCACGTCGTGTGCGTGCCCAGGAGGTTCATGTTGTCCTTGATGCCCACGGGCACGCCGGCCAGCGGCGGGAGCTCCTCGCCACGCGCGCGCATGGCGTCGATCTTGGACGCCGCCGCGTCGGCGAGGTCGCGCGACAGCTCGTTGAAAGCGTGGACCCGCTCCTCTACGGCGTCGACGCGCGCGTAGGCGGCGGCCGTCACCTCGGCAGCGGAGAACTCGCCGGCGGCGATACCGTTGCGCACGGCCGCGGTGGAGAGCTTGGAGAGATCGAGAGTGCTGTCTGGCATGTTCGGTCGGCCCCCTAGCCGATCTTCGGGATCACGAAGGCGCCGTCGCGCGCCTCGGGAGCGTTCTTGAGAGCGAGCTCGCGCGGCAGGCACGGGCGCTGCTCGTCGGGGCGCGTCGCGTTGACCACGGCCACCGCGTGCGCCGTGGGCGCCACGTTCTCGAGGTCCAGCTCCGAGATCGTGCCTATATGCTCCAGGATCGAAGACAGCTCGGTGGACAGCCTGGTGACTTCTTCGTCGGTGACCGCGAGGCGCGCGAGCATCGCTACGTGCCGCACGTCCTTCTCCGAGATGGCCATGGCCCAAGGTCCTTTCGCGGGTCGTCACGGGACGCCGACCATCATACCCGAGGGGTCCGACGCGGTCGGCGGCTGCGTGGCGCGGTGCGGAGCCGTCGCGGCTGGTCCGCGATTCCGGCCGCACTCCCTTGGCGAGAGGCGGAGCGAGGGGCGGCCGAAACCCCCCGTGGGCTGCGCATAGGCGGCGAGGCGTGCTAGTTTGTTCTCCGCGTGCCCGAAGGCGCACCCCCTGACCCTCGGCCCCCGGGAGAACCCACCCAATGAAGCGATTCGTGTCGCTCGTCGCCCTCGCCGCGCTCATAACGGCCGTCACCGTGCCCCCCGCCGTCGCCTCGCCAGCGCGGCACACCGTCGCGGACACGACCTTGCAGGGTCTTCCTCCGGGGCGCGACGCGCAGCCTCGGCACCTGCCCAAGCCGGCCGCGAACGGCGCCGCCGTCGCGGCGGGTGCCGCCGTGGACATCCCCGGCCGCTTCGTCGTGGGCGTGAAGACGCCCTTGCCGTTGGACACAACGTCGGTGGCCGGCGCCAGAGTAGTGAGCCGAGGTGAGGGCGGGCACTTCGCCGTGGTCGCCGAGCCCACGGGCATCAGGACCGCGAGCGTCATGCGCGCGCTGGCCGCACGTCCCGGTGTCGCCTACGTGGAACCGCTGCGGCGCGGGTGGGGCGTGGCCTCGACCCCTATGATCCCGAACGATCCGCTCTACCGGTGGCAGTGGTGGATGCACGACATCGGAGCGCCGTACGCGTGGAGCGTCACGACCGGCTCCCCCTCCATCACCATCGCCGTCGTCGACACGGGCATCGACGACTTCCATCCGGAGTTGGCCGGGCACGTCGTCCGAGGCTGGAACTGGGTCGCCAACGACTACGACACGATGGACGACAACGGGCACGGCACGCACGTCGCCGGCATCGTAGGCGCAACGGCAGACGATGGGACATCGACGGCCGGTGTTGCACCCGGATGCAGGATCGTCGCGGAGAAGGTGCTGGCCGCGGACGGCCAAGGTACCAACGCCGCGATCGCCAACGGGATCTATCACGCGATATCCGCCGCCGGTGCCAACATCATCAACATGAGCCTGGGCAGCACGTCGTACGATCTGACGATCGACGAGGCGGTCGCCTACGCGCAGTCCCACGGCTGCATCGTCGTGGCGGCAGCCGGCAACAACGGGTCGAGCCAGTCGTTCTACCCGGCCCAGTACCCCGGCGTCGTCGCGGTCTCCGCGACGAGCCGCGGACATGGCCTCGCCTACTTCTCCAACTACGGATCCGCATCGGCCGGCTCGCACATCACTCTCGCGGCGCCCGGGGACGAGATCCTGTCGCTGGCGCCCGGCGGAGGGACCGCGACCATGAGCGGGACCTCCATGGCCTCGCCCGTCGTTGCCGGGACCATGGGCCTGGTCTGGTCACGGAACCCCGGATGGACCTCGGCACAGGTCGTGGACCAGGTGGAGAGCACGGCCATGTCGGCCTTCAACACGAGTCTGCCCGACGACCAGTACGGCTACGGCATCGTGGACCCGGCCTCGGCGGTGGGCGCGGCGCCGTATGCGGCCGACGCTTTCGAGACCGACGACACGACGGCAGACGCCAAGCCCATGGCGGCCGGCGCCTGGGAAGAGCACTCGTTCAACGCGCCGTACAACCAGGACGTCCACTCGTTCGCGGTGCAGGGTGGTCATCGCTACATCCTGCAGACCGACTACCTCATGTTCACGGCCACGCGGCTGGGCCTGCTCGATGCCTCGGGCACGCCCGTCGCGGCCAACGACGAGCGCGTCAACGGCGCGCTCGAGTCGCAGATCACCTGGACGGCCGCGGCGACGTCCACGGCGTTCGCCAGCGTGAACGACGTAGACAGCGCGCCCGACGGCCGCTACGGCGTGCGCGTTTTGGACAAGGGGCCGGCGATGGTCCCCCAGTCGCTCGCAGGCGTGAACCGCTACACGACGGCCGTGCAGGTCTCGCAGGCCTCGTTCCCGCACGGCGCGAGCACGGTGGTCATCGCGACGGGCCAGAACTACGCCGACGCCTTGGGCGGCGGCGCTCTGGCCGGCGCGTACCAGGCGCCGATCATCCTCGTGCCGAGCACCGGCACGGTGCCCTCGGCCGTGCTGGGTGAGATCAAGCGCCTTGGAGCCACGCGGGCTCTCATCCTAGGCGGTGCAGGCGCCGTCAACGCGTGGGTGGAGACACAGGTCAAGGGCAGCCTCGCGGGAGCCAAGGAGGCGCCGCGCTACGCGGGCGTGGACCGCTACGACACGGCCGCGAGGGCGGCGGTCGCGGCGTGGACCAAGTGGAAGGCCACACACACGGATTCGAGGCGCGCCTTCGTGGCGGTCGGGACGAACTTCGGCGACGCGCTGCTCGCCGGTCCGTTGGCGTACCGCACCGGCGCACCGGTGCTGCTCACCCAGCCCGGCGGACTGAGCCCATACGCCAAGAACGCGCTGATCAAGATGGGCGTGAACACCGTCACGCTCATCGGCGGCTACGACCGGATGACCATGAACACCCAGTATCAGATCCCGCAGGTGGCCATCAACATCTACCTGCAGTGCCCGCTCGTGTACAACGGCCCCGGGATCTGGGACTGCTCGCTTCCCACCCTGCCGCAGACCGCCGTGGTCGTGGGCAACTACGCCACTGCCGTCCTGGGCATGCATTGGTCCGGTGTCGGGTTCGCGGCGGGCGCGGCGCCGTGGGACTCCATGGCCGCGGCGCCGCTGCTGGGCAACGACGGGACGTTCCTCATGATCACCAACCCGAGCTCACTCGATCCGTTCATCCGGGACCGGGTCACGGTCCTTGCCGAGGACATCGATGCGGTCCGCTTCTTCGGCGGCACGGGCGCACTCGCGCAGGGCGTGCGCGACAGGGTCATGGACATCCTGCAGTAACCCGCGGCGCCGGCACCGGGGGGCACCGCTGCGGGCCTCGGCACGATCGCGAACGACCGGTGGCGGTTCCTACGGGTCCACCAGCCAGGGTGTGATGCGCACGTCGCCCGAAGCCGGGCGATACACGATGACAGCGCGCCCGTTGCCGCCGCCCAGCGGACGGGTCTCCCAGTAGTGCGGCGGCTCTCCGCCCACTCGCTGGACGTTCACCCACATGCGGACCTCGGCCTTGGTCCAGTCGGGCACGACCACGCCGCCGGCTGGCATCACGTACGTCTGCTTGAGCTCGTCGTCGCTGCCGTCGTGGGAGTACCAGGGCGTCGATCCGCCCGCGGGCCACAGGACCGAGCCGTCAGTGGCGTCGATGAGCTTGACCGCCTCCACCTTCACGTTGGAGCGCTCAGGCGTCTCCCACGGGATCGGGTAGCTACCCAGGCCGAACGGCCCGCCGTCGACGATGTCCCAGTCAACCGGCACCACCGTGAGCGACATCATGAACGCGTAGCCCTTTGCCGAGGCGTCGAGGGCCACGACCTTGCGGTCCGGCCCGACATCCTGGTAGTCCACGCCCATCCTGATCGCGAAGCACCGGTACAGCCCGTACCAGTCGTTGCCTCCGAGCGAGTAGTAGTCCGATGAGATGCACCACTTGGACCAGTCCGTGTTGACGCGAGTGACCGCGCTCGTGTCCAAGGCCAGGTCCAGCGCCACCGGGTAGACGCGTCCGGCCACCGGCGCCGCCGTGCTCGTGCTCTCGGCCGTCACGAAGTAGGTCGCCGAGGCGTTGACGTGGGCCGCCGTGCCGGCGGGCGAGCTGATGTAGGCCATGCCGTCGGCACCCGTGATGCCCGATCCGAGGACCGCGTGCGTCGCGCTGTGGATCTGCACCGTGGCGCCCTGGAGGGGACCGCTGTCCTCACCGGTCACGAGCACGTCCCAGACCGCCGAGGTCGTGGCCACCATGTTCGCGCCGGACGACGCGGTGGTTCCGACGCTCACCGTCACCGGCTGAGACCGTATGGGCTCGTAGCCGTCGGCGGTCGTGCGCAGGTGCACGAGACCGGCCGGACCTTCGTCGATCACGAAGTTGCCGTCGGTGGCCACCACGGACCGTGACAGCTCGGGGATGCTCACGACCGCTCCGGGGATCAGAGGCGCGCCGCTCCTGACCTGGCCCACGATCGTCCCCCACTGGTTGAACCACAGCTCCACCGGCATCGAGGGCGAGTACGTGATCGTGTAGGGATCCACCGGGTCTCGCGTGACCGTGACCGTGAGCGACGGCGCGGACGGCGAGTAGCCGGTGGCCGAGTAGGTCACCGTGTACACGCCCGGCGGCACGCTCGAGAACCCGTACACCGGGCCGGACACGTCGGTGAGGTCCACGGTGCGCGCTACGGGCGAGGTCGTCTCGCTGGACGTCCCCGAGAGTTGCGCGTGGTAGTGGTCGACCTCCCACCACTTGTCGGTGTGAGCTTCGTCCAGCGTCTCATCCAAAGGCCACAAGGCCACGTTCGTGCCCACCGGCCTCAGCCGGCACGCGACGGGGTGGTCCACGACGTTGTTGCTCTCGCTCGTCTCGGCGATCGCCCCGGCGGGGTCCACTCGCACGGTGATGTGCGCCGTGGCCTCGGTGTTGTCCACGGGCACGGTCCACGTGGCCGAGACCGCGCGGGTGGCGTCCACCGCCATCGCCGGGATCGGGACCTCGGCGACGGTCGTGGCGCCCTTGGAGAAGCGCACGACGCTCGCGGGCGACGCGGCGTAGCCGGCGTTGGTGACCTGGACGGTCATGGCCACCGGCTGACCTTCACGCACGGTGCCGGGGACGTTGCCGCCGTGGGCGTCGTCCACGACGAGATCGCAGCGTGTGCGGTCCTGGCTCGACGGATCGCGCGCCGTGTCCAGGTACTGCAGCCGCTCGTTGCTGCCCGAGACGCCCGCGCTGTAGACGAGCTGGTAGTGGTCGCGGTCCTGGGCCCTGCCGAACCAGAAGTCCTGGCACTGCAGCCCGGCCTGGACGAGCCTCGTGGGCGCCACGCGCGTGGTCCCGTCCGAGGCGAGCCGCTCGAAGGCGAGCCGGCGTCCGTCGAGAAGGCCGGGGATCGAGAAGTACATGGGCGTGACGATGTCCGCTCCCCCGTCGTTGCGCATCGCGACGCGCACGCGGTGCGGGAACACGTTGAGCGTGTCCAGCAGGATGCGTTCGCTCACGAGCTGGTTGCCGGCCGCGTCGAACTTGGCCCAGGCGAGCCGCTCGGCACCGTCCATCCATGCGACCTGGTGCGAGCCGTCGGCCGCGAACGACACGGACGGCTGGCGCTGGTCCGAAGGGGCGTTGCTCTCGGAGTACAGCGTGTCCCACCCCTGGGCCCTGGTAGTCAGCTTCTTCTCGCCCAGGTTCGCGGGACCGGGAGGATACGGGCCGGAGTCGTTCGCGAACGAGAACCGGCTTCGGTAGATGTGGTAGGTGGTCTTGTCGGTGGGGAAGTCGCGGTGGTCGAACCAGTACAGGTCGGCGGTGCCGCCGGGCCACGCGACCACGGCGGGTACCTGGTCCAGCTGATCGAGCGCGGGGCTCGCCACAGGGGTTAGCGCCAGGCGCGCCCGAAGGGTGTCCGCGTCGAAGACGCCATAGAGCACGCGGTCCTCGTCGTTCCGGCTCGCCACGTGGACCTGGCCCTTCTCGTCGCCCGCGGCGTCCAGGAACCGCGTCGTACCGTAGAACACCTTCACGGGCCCCGCGGCCAGCCGGCCCTGTTCGTCCAGCTTGAGCGCCCAGACCCACAGGCCCGGCGAGCGGGCCAGGACCACGGCGCCGTCACCCGGCACCGCGGCCACGACCGGGTAGCCGTAGCTCGAGAAGCCGGTCGTTCCTATAGGCAGCCTGACCGTGGCCACGACCGTGTTGCCGAACCGGTCCAGCCGCCGGTACAGGATGGACTTGTTCTCCCGCCACACGATGTGGAGCGCACCGTCCGGACCCGGGTCCGTGTCCACCTCGCGGATGTCGTTGGAATCCAGCCCCTGCGAGATCCGCCGCTGCTCCGAGAACACCGGCATCGCGGACCCGTTCGCGATCCTCTCCAGTGCCGAGGACACGCCCTGCGCCACCGACGCGGTGCCGCCCAGCACGTACACGCGGCCGACGGCCTCGGCATGGGCCTCGAGGCACGCGCGAGCCTCGGCGGTGAGGGTATTGGGTGTGGTGAGCAGTACCGGCCCGGCCGACTTCGCCGCAAGCGGTCCGCCCGACAAGGCGTCGGCGAACCCCGTGCCCGCGGCCACCGAGACTACGCTGAAGCCGCACCCGTGGTCGTCCGCGTACTCCGCGATCCGCCGCGCCGTGTCGTAGCGGTTCACGCCCGCGATGCGCTCGGGAGCCGGCAGCAACGCCTCCACGGCGGCCGACACAGCCCCGGTGCCGCCCACGACGATCGTGCCGCTGGGCGCGATGGAGCCCAGGGCGGCGATGGTCTCGGGAGGCAGCGTGGTCTTGCGGGTGAGGAGTATCGGATACGCCTTGTACGCGGCGAAGGGAGCGGCGGACAGCGCGTCGGCGTAGCTCTCGCCGGTGGCGACGATCACTCGGCCGCCGAGTGGGGCTCGCAGGCCCAGCTCGTGGGCGATCTTTGCCGCGGTGTCGTACCGGTTGACCCCGGCGAGCCGCTTCACGTGTCCGGCTCCGCCCACCAGCGTGGCCACGGACGACTCGACCGTGCTGCTCACCGCGCCCGTCCCGCCCACGATGACGGCTTCCGTGGCCCCGAGCCGCGCTATCTCAGCGGAGATGGATGCGGGCAGCGACCTGCTCTGGGTCATCAGCAGCGGCCCGCCGCACGCGTGCGCGAGCGGCGCGGCGGCGAGCGCGTCGGGGAAGTCCGAGCCGGTGGCGATCACGACGCACGGCGCCGACGTCCAGCCTTCCTTGGACGCCGCTGCCGAGGTCCCGTACCGGTCCAGGCCGGCGATGCGCACGACGCTGGGCGCCACCACCGCCGGACGCACGACCGCCGTCGCACCGGCGGCGGCCACAAGGAGAAGCGAGAGGATCAAAGCGACGCAGGAAACGGCGAGCGCGCCGTAGCCTCGGCCCGCGTGCAAGCTGAGCGGACTCATCACGAGCACCCCCGTCCGCACATGGTTCGGCGGTGCGAAGAAACCTTAGCACCTACCGGTTCCATGCCCGCTAGACCGTCTTTCGACCGCCCGCGTACGAGGCGGTCCTACATGCGGCGCCTCCCGCGCGCGGGCGGTATCGGGCGGGAGTGAGAGGGCCGATGTGGGAGCGGGCGGTCAGACCGGCGCCGGCTATCAGCCTTAGAAGCCCTTGACGAAGTACGGCAGCGAGTACGCCAGCACGATGGACGTGAGGTTGTACGCCGCGTGGAGCATGATCGCCGGCCACAAAGAGCCGGAGCGCCGGTAGATCAGCGCGAGTGCGATGCCCACGAACACGGCCGGTACGAACAGGTACAGGCTGAAGTGCAGGGCGCCGAAGAGCACGGCCGAGACGAGGACCGCCAGCCAGTCCGGCATGAGGTCCGCCAAGCCGCCGTACACGACACCTCGGAACACGATCTCCTCCACGAACGGGCCAAAGGCGCCGGCGATGAGCACGGTCACCAGAAGACCCGTCGCCGATAGGCCGAAGAGCCTCGTGAGATCGGTCTCCGAGCCCGGGATCCTCACGTTGAGCAGGTACAAGACCACGGCGTAGCCCACGGTCGCGGCCCGGACAGCCACGAGGTAGCCCACGACGGCCAGCACAGAGCGCCCGACCTCGAAGGAGCGCAGGCCCACCGCCGGAGCGAACGGGCGCGCGCGGCGGGCGGCAAGCCACCACACGAGCGCCAGCAGGATCACGTAGTACACGATCACGACGCTGCCGCGCACGATGAGCTGGTCGTCTACGGGCAGAGAGGTCACCGTCTGCGAGCGCAGCAGAACGCCCTCCACCACGGAGACGAGCACCGTGGCGCCCAGCACCGCTCCGATCTCGGGCAGCGACCATCCGCTGGCGGGCCGCCAGGCGGTGATGGCCGGGGCCGAGGCGGGTGCGGGCCCGGCGGGCACCGCGGCTTCTTGGGTGGCGGGGATCGCGGCGACCCCGGCGGACGGCGCGGGCGCCGGGCCCGGCGAGGCGGGCTCCGGCTCGGGGCGCATCATCCGGCGGAGCCGCTCGCTCGCGGGCGGCTTGGCAGGCGCTTCCTCCCCGTCCTTGCCGCGCTTGGGGCGGTAGCTAGGCTCGTCGGTCACGATGCCTCCCCCGCCGAGGGCGGCTCGCCCGTCTCTATCACGCGCAGCAACGTGGCCTCGGCCAGGATGGGGACGCCCAGCTCGACAGCCTTGTCGTACTTGATGCCCGGGTCGGCGCCCACGACCACGAACGACGTCTTCTTGCTGACACGGACCCGCTCACCTTGGCCCCGAGCTCCTTGAGCGCGGCGCCTGCCTCGTCGCGCGGAAGCGCGTCCAGCGCCGCCCGTGAGCACGAAGGTGAGGCCCGCCAGCGTCTGGGGCCGTTGCGGCCGGTCCGCGCCTCGTCGCCGGGTCCGCACCCCGCGCTCGCGCAAGCCGCGCGACAGCCGCGACGATTGTCCTCGTTGGCGAAGAACGCGCGCACGCTCGCGGCGATCGCCGGGCCCGACGCCCTCGACCGCGGCGAGATCGTCTCTCGGGAGCCGCCATGATGCGGCTCGATCGTCGCCGAAGCGCGGCGGCGAGCGCCTCGGCGACGGTGGCGCCGACGTGCCGGATGCCCAGGCCGAACAGCAGTCGCGACAGCGGCCGGTCGCGCGACGCGTCGATGCTCGCGATCGATCTTGCGCGGCGATCGTGTCGCCCAGGGTGACGCCGGTGCCGTCCTTCTTCTCGCGCCCGAGTGTCCGAGGCCGCGAGGTCGGCCTCGGCAAGGGTGTAGAAGTCGGCGACGTCGTCGCACCAGGCCGGTCTCGATCAGGCGTATGACGATCTCGCTCGCCGAGGCCGTCGATGTCCATGGCGCCGCGGCCGGCCCAGTGGCCGCAACCGCTCCAGGCGCTGCGCCGGGCACGACACGTTGGTGCAGCGGGTGACGACCTCGCCCGGCTCGCGCCACACCGGCTGTCCGCAGCTGGGACACGTGTGCGGCATCGTCCCACCGCGCTGGCGCCCGTCGGGCGCAGGCTCGCGCACCGGGCCCGACGACCTCGGGGATCACGTCGCCGGCCTTGCGCACGATGATCGTGTCGCCGACGCGCACGTCCTTGCGGTGCGACCTCGTCCTCGTTGTGCAGCGTCGCCTCGCGCGATGGTGGAGCCCGCGACGAGCACCGGCTCGAACACGGCGAACGGCGTCAGCGCGCCGGTGCGGCCCACCGGACACCTGGATGTCGCGCAGGACTGGTCGTCTTCTCCTCGGGCGGGAACTTGAACGCGATCGCCCAGCGCGGCGCCTTGCTCGTGTAGCCGAGCTCGTCCTGCATCGCGAGCGAGTCGACCTTCACCACCACGCCGTCGATCTCGTAGGGCAGGTCGTCGCGGCGCTCGAGCGCGCGCGCGCAGAACGCGCGCACCGTCGGCGGCGTCGTGCGCACAGCTCGATGTCGGGGTTCACGCGGAAGCCCGCGCGCCGCAGCCACGCGAGCGCGTCCGCACTGCGACGCGAGGCCCAGCGGCGCGCGGGCTCGGCGATCTGGTAGATGAACGTCGGACAGGTCGCGCGACGCGGTGACCGCCGGGTCCTTCTGGCGCATGGCGCCGGCCGCCGCGTTGCGCGGGTTGGCGAACGGCGGCTGCGCCGGCCTCGTCCTGCTCGTCGTTGAGCCGCTCGAAGCGTCGCCTTCGGCATGTAGACCTCGCCGCGCACCTCGATGGCGCCGGCGGCTCGGGCACGTGCCCGGACCGGCTCGCGCAGCCGCGAGCGGCACGGCGCGCGACCGTGCGCACGTTGGCGGTGACGTCCTCGCCGGTGCGCGCCGTCGCCGCGCGTGGCGCCGCGCGCGAAGCGCGCCGTCCTCGTAGGTGAGCGCGAGCGAGCTGCCGTCGATCTTGAGCTCGGCGACGAACGCCGCACGCCGCCGCCGACTGCTCGCGGTCCACGCGCTCGAGCCACGCGTCGAGCTCGTCGAGGTCCATCGCGTTGTCCAGCGAGTACATGCGCTGCGCGTGCCGCACCGGCGCGAAGCCGCCGACGGCGGCGCCCCCACCCGCTGCGTGGGCGACTCCGGCGTCACGAGCTCGGGGTACGCGGCCTCGATCGCCTCGAGCTCGCGCATGAGCGCGTCGTAGGCGGCGTCGGATGATCTCGGGCGCGTCGAGCACGTAGTAGAGGTACGCGTGCCGCTCGATCTCGGCGCGCAGCGCCGCGGCGCGTGCCGCCGCGGCCTGGGGGTCGTCGGGAACGTTCCCGGCCGTGCACCTGCGGAGGCCGTTCACCTACGCTTCGTCCTTCAGCCGCTGCACGTGGACGTCGTTGACCGAGTAGATCGTCGACCTCCGGCACGAACCGGTTGCAGACGCTCGGCCTCGTAGATCCACACGTCGGTGAGCGTGCACCTTGAAGTACGCGCCGCCGTCGCTCGCCTTCGCGGCTCGACGTCGACGTCGTTGGCCAGGTAGGCCCGCAGCTCGGTCTCGACGTAGTACGTGAAGCACGCTCGCCGCGTCCTCGTACTCGCGATAGAGCTTGAGCCGCAGCTCCGCTTCGTGACATGTCGAGCTCGTCGATGTTGTCCATGGGCGTCCTTTCCAAGACGGGTCGGTGCACGGTCGGGCGGGATCCGCCTCCGCGCGTGAGCCCCGTCATTCATTATCCCAGAGTGCGAGGCCTTGCTGACCGTGCCGAGGGCGCCGGCGCGCCCGCCGGGTCCAGCGGCACCAGGTCGATGTCGCCCCAAGCCCCCATGGCCCCGCCCACTACCACCACGACGCCTGTCACGCCCTCCACGGAGCTGGCCACGCCTATCGCCTTTTCGATGTCCTCGACGTGATGCACCCGGTTGCCGGCCGCCGTTGCGACGGCGTCGGCGAGAGCGCCGCTGCGGGCCATGACGGTGACCGCATCGGCCCGGCCGAGGGACACACTGGGCCCCACGGTGGCCGAGGACGTGGCGATCGCGAGCGGCGAGCGGCCCGGAGGTATCCGCAGGCCGATGCGGCCCGAGAACGGGGATGCGCCCGAATGGATGCTCACGATGCGCTCCCGGCAGGTGACGATGAAGTCGTCGCCGCCGTTCTCCACGATCACTTCGTCGGAGAGGGCCGCGAGCCCCAGCGCCACGAACTCGGCCACGGCCCCGGCGACGGTGGCCATGGGTCCCACACCGGCCGCGAACGCGGCCTCGGCCATGCGTTTGACCAGGATAGGGGCGGTGCAAGGTACCTGGACGGGCACGAAGCTCTCTGCGAAACGGGGATCGAGCGCGATGTGGCCCTCGATCTGGTCGCGCGCGTCCACGATGAGCTCGAGTGCGGCCGCGGTGAGGTCGGTGCGGGCGAAGACGTGGAGATCCGTCTCGCGCACCATCGCCTGAAAGCCCACGAGGCCTTCGGGTTCCACGAGGTCGCGGTAGAGTCGCGGTTCGTAGGGCATTCCCGAATCCTGCATGCGGCGGCGCGCGCGCGCAAGTGCGGCCCGCCGTGCCCGCCCTCAGGCGTCCCGCATCAAGTGGGCTTTCGAGCTGCGTGGCAGTCGCCGATACTCGTATAGTGAAGACGAACCGGCCGCATGGGGATGCGCGGCCTGCTGCATAGCTCAACAGCGACAAGGCCGTGCCGGACCCGGGGGGCAAGGGTACCTAGATGATAGGCGCGCGGCGACCAGCCCCGGTCACCCCCTGCCGCCGCGCCTACGGAGGAGCTCATGCGTCACATCTTGGAGCTGTGTGTGGATGCCGAGGAACTCGCGCGCCACACGTACGGCGAATTCGCCCGCAACTGCCGCGACGAGACTACAGCGTCGGTCTTCCGCGCCATGGGCCGGGACGAAGAGACCCATGTCGAGTGGTGGATGTCGCTGGTCGAGCAGTGGGACCGTGGACTGCTGCCGGACATCTTCGCGGAGACCGAAGGCGTGCGTGACGAGATGCTCGGCGTGGTGGCGGACGTCCGCCGCATCGAGGTCGCGGACTACCGCCAGATGGGCACCCGCGACATGCTCGAGGTCGCGGGCAGGCTCGAGTTCTTCCTGCTGGACCCGGTGTTCGGGGACCTGCTGGACCTGGGCGGGCCCGCCACGGCCCAGCGCCATCGCGCGGCGTACGAGGAGCACCTGGACCGGCTCTTCGCCGCCATCGAGACGAGATCCGAGCGCGGCGACCTCGCCGCGTTCCTGGCTCGTGTCTTGCGCCGCACGTGGGAATCCAACCGCGCCCGCGAAGCGGCCGCCAGCACGCACGACCCTCTCACCGGCATGGTCAACCGCAACGCGCTCCTGGCCCACCTGGACCCCTGGGCCAACTGGTCGGCGCGCTACGGCCACCCGCTGGGCGTCATGCTCATAGACGTGGACCACTTGGCGCGCATCAACCAAGACTACGGCCAGGGCTACGGCGATCGCGTCCTTGCCGAGGTCGGCGACGTCATCCGCCGCTCCATGCGCACCTCGGACCTGCTGGCGCGCTACGGCGGCGACGAGTTCATCGCGCTGCTGCCCGAGGCCGACGTGGACGAGGTACGCTCCGTGGCCGAGCGCGTGTTGTCGCTGGTCAGAGGGTTGGCGGTGCCCAGCGCGAGCGTGGCGCAGCTCCCGGTGTCGGTGAGCATAGGCTCGGCGATAGTCGCCGATCCGCGCGGCGCGGCTCCGCGGCCCGTGGACGAGGATCCTGGCTACCGCCGACGGCGCGCTGCACGAGGCGAAATCGATGGGCCGCGACCGCGCCGCGACCGCTGTGGTGGCCTCGCTCTAGGCGCGCTCGGCGGCGTCGCGCAGCTCGCCCGCGTGGTAGCTGCTGCGCACGAACGGCGCGCTCGCCACCGCCGCGAAGCCGAGTTCGCTGCGCGTCGCGCGCGCAGGCTCGCGAACACCTCCGGCGTCGACGAACTCCGCGACCGGCAGGTGCTTGGCGCTCGGCCGCAGGTACTGCCCGAGCGTGAGCAGGTCGCACGCCGGCGGCGCGCAGGTCGCGCCATCACCTCGAGGACCTCGGCGAGCGTCTCGCCGAGGCCGAGCATGAGGCCGGACTTCGTGGGCAGCTCGGGGCGGCGCTCTTCGACGCGCGCGAGCACGCGCGAGGCTGCGGCTGTAGTCCGCGCCGGGACGCACCTCGGCGTACAGGCGCGGGACGGTCTCGACGTTGTGGTTGAAGACGTCGGGGCGCGCGTCCGCGACGGTGTCCACCGACGTCGAGGTTCCCCGCCGAAGTCGCTGGTGAGCACCTCGACGCGCGCGTCCGGCACCGCATCGCGCAGCGCTGCGATCGACCGCCACGAAGTGCGCCGCGCCGCCGTCGGGCAGGTCGTCGCGGGTCACCGTGGTGACGACGACGTGCTTGAGCCCATCCGCGCGGCCGCCTCGGCGAGGCGCGCGCGGCTCGTCCGCGTCGAGCGGCTCGCGGCGCGCGGGTCTCGACCGCGCAGAAGCGGCAGCCGCGCGTGCAGGCGTCGCCCATGATGAGGAACGTCGCCGTGCCCGAGGCGAAGCACTCGCCGCGGTTGGGACACTGGCGGCGCTGGCAGACCGTGTTCAGGCGCAGCTCGTCGAGGGTCTCGGACACCTCGCGCGTAGCGGCCTGGCGCGCGCGATGGGCCGACGCAGCCACGCGGGCATGCGCTCGCGCTTCGGTCCGTGCTCGTAGGTCATGCGCGGATAGTCGCGGTCACGGGCGCCTAGCCGCACTTGTCCGCCGCGTCGGACGCGGCCATCTTGATGACCTCGGTCACCGTCGGGTGCGCGTGCACCGTCTCGGCGAGCTCGCGCACGGTGATGCCGTGCTTCATCGCGAGCGCGACCTCGTGGATGGTCTCGACGGCGTGCGGCCCGACGATCTGGCAGCCGACGATGCGCCCGGTGCCCTTCTCGGCGACGATCTGCACGAACCCGTCGGCCTCGCCCTCGCCGAGCGCCTTGCCGTTGGCGGCGAACTTCGCGACGGCCTGGACCGCGTCGAGGCCGCGCTCCTTGGCGCCGTCGCGCGTGCTGCCGACGACGCGCGACCTCGGGGAACGTGTAGACGCACGCGGGGATGCAGTCGTAGTCGGACGGTCTCGAGATGCGACTGGCCGGTCACTCGCCGTGGCGGCCTTGAACTCGGCGACCGCGTTGCGCGCGGCGACGACGCCCTCCTCGTCGGCCACGTGCGCGAGCATCATGCCGCCGATGAGGTCGCCGATCGCGTAGACGCCCGGCGACGTTCGTGCGGAAGTGCTCGTCGACCTTGACGGCGGCGCGGTCCATCTCGATGCCGGCCTCGGGAAGCCGAAGCCCTGCCGAGTTCGGGATGCGGCCCACGGCGCACATCACGATGTCGCTCTCGAGCACGGCGCCGCTCCGCAGCGTCGTGCGCATGCGGTCGCCGACCTGCTCGACCGCTCGACAGCGTCGCCGAGGTGGAACTCGACGCCCATCTCCTCGAGCGCGGCCTGCGTCGTGCTTGACCACGCGCTTGTCGTTGCCCGGCAGCACCTGCTCCATGAGCTCGACGACGCGTGACCTTGCTGCCGAACGCCGCGTACGCGCAGGCGAACTCCAGGCCGATGACGCCGCCGCCGATGATGACGATGCTCGTCGGGGATCTCGCGCAGCGACGACGGCGTCGTCGCTCGTCCACACGCCGTCGCATGTCGTGGTCGATGTTCGGGAGCTTGAAGACGACGGAGCCGGTCGCGAGGATGACGCGTCGCCTTCGATGGTCTCGGCGTCGCCGTCGACCAGCGCGACCTCGACGGTCTTCGGGCCCGACGAGCCGCCCTCGCCGTAGACGACCTCGACCTTGAGGCGCTTCGCGGTGGACTCGATCTGGCCCACGAGCTCGTCGACGATGCCCTCCTTGCGCGCGCGCAGAGCCGGGATGTCGACCGTCGCGACTGCGGCGTCCAGGCCGAACTCGGCCGCATTCGCGCGTGTCGGCGACGATGTGCGCCGAGCGCAGGATGGTCTTCGTGGGGATGCAGCCCCAGTTCAGGCACGTGCCGCCGAGCTGCTCCCGCTCGATGAGCGTGACCTCGGCGCCGAGGCGGGCCGCCTCGAACGCCGCCGAGTAGCCGCCGGGCCCGCCGCCCAGAACGATGACGCGCATGGATGCTCCTTACGGGTCGAGAGCTGCCGTGTGTCGCAGTAGTGTAGCGCAGCCCCGCCCTCGCCGGGGGTCCCGCGCGGGCGTCCCTGCCGCGCCCTAGCCGGGGTCCGAGGCCTGCTGCGGGACGACGGTGACCGGGACGCGGGCGTGACGCACGACCTGGTCCGCGACCGAGCCCAACGCGGTCCGAGCGAGCCCCGTGCGGCCGTGGCTCCCGATGACGACGAGGCCGGCGTGGGATTCCTGGGCGACGTCGAGGACCGACTGCCACACCCGGGGCCCGCATGTGACCCGGCCCACCGACTCCACGCCTTGGTCCGCGAGCCACGCGACGTCCTCGGCCACGACGCCGCGAAGGTACTCCTCCATGGAGTCCACGAGGTTCTGGTCGGGCGCCCCGCCGAAGTTCTCGGGCTCCACCACGGCGACGACTACCACGCGCGCGCCCAGGCCCCGCGCGATGTCCGCGGCGACGGGGCGGGCGCCTCGCGCCGGCTCCGACCCGTCGGTGGGCATCACGATCGTGTCGATGCTCACCGGGTCACACCGTGACGCCGGCGCGCTCGATGATGCCGGGCACCGCCTCGTCCAGCCCGAGCGGCATGATGTGCACCCCGTCGGCGATCTCGCGGCACGCGCGGACCTGCTCGACGGCGAGGTCGATGGCCGCCTCGCCCGGCGTCGGGAGCCTCGCGGATCCGCTGCGGCGATCGTCGTCGGGACCATCGAGCCCCGCGAGCCGGTCGTTGATGAAGTCGATCACCCGGCATGCTGCGCAGGAGCAGGACGCCCGCGATCACCTTCGCGCCGACGCGCGTGCATCGCCTCGGTCGCGCGCGCGAGCTTGTCGATAGTCGAAGATCGCCTGCGTCTGGAAGAAGCGGGCGCCGGCGGCGACCTTCTGCTCGGCTCGCGTCAGCTGGATGTCCCACGGCTCGGCCTCGGGGAACATCGCGGCGCCGATGTAGAAGTCGGTGCCGCCCGCTCAGCTCGCGGCCCAGCATGTCGTGGCCGTCGTTCATGCCGGCGGCGAGCCGCAGCAGCTGCGTCGAGTCGAGGTCGAACACGCCCTTGGCCTGCGGGTGGTCGCCGCTGCGCGGGTCGTCGCCGGTCACGATGAGCACGTTCTCGAGCCCGAGCGTCCACGCCGCGAGCAGGTCGACTGCAGCGCGAGCCGGTTCCGGTCGCGGCACGTCTGCTGGAAGATCGGCTCGATAGCCCATCTCGAGCGACGACGCGCGACGCCGCGAGGCTCGACAGGTGCAGCGTCGCGCCCTGGTTGTCGGTCACGTTGAGCGCGTCGCACACCGGGCCGAGGGTCTCGGCGCCGTGTGTCCATCGCGTCGAGGTCGGTGCCCAGCGGCGGCGCGACCTCGCCGGTGACGACGAACTCGCCGGCCTCGAGCGCGTCGCGCAGGCGGCTCATCTGGCGCCTCCCGGCCCGCCGGCGCGGCGTTCGCCCT
Organism: uncultured Coriobacteriia bacterium; assembly: GCA_963768865.1. GTDB lineage: Bacteria > Actinomycetota > Coriobacteriia > Anaerosomatales > CAVYJL01 > CAVYJL01. Next base: position 117,028 of record CAVYJL010000005.1, read on the forward strand.
TGCGCCGGTCCTTGGGCGCCCGGGTCACCAGGCCCTTCGTCGCGGCCTCCTTGCTGCGGGCCGGTCGTGGACCCGCCCGCGTGCTCCGCCGGCGACCTTCTCGTCGGGCGCCACCCTTGGAGCCTTGGCCCGCGCCTCGCGCACGTCGACGGAGCCCGGCTTCAGCTTGCGCGCTGTAGTCCTTGGGCGGCAGATCTCGTTCGCGCCCGCGCGCCCCTGGCTCGCAGGCGACCGTGGATGCGCACGAACACGCACTCGCGGTCGCGCTGAGCACCTCGCACATGCCGTCCCACATCCCGCCGCACGGGCCGTTGAGCAGGCCCTTCGGGCACGTCGTGACCGGGCAGATGCCGGCGGTGCGGTCGAGCACGCACTCGCCGCACATGCTGGCAGCGCTCCTCGAACACGCCGTGGCGCACCACGTTGCCGAGGAACGACGCGACTCGAGTCCCGGGAACACCGGGCTTCGCGGTGGCATCGGCCACGGTCTGCACGCCCGCGCCGCACGCGAGCACGAGCACGGCGTCGGCGGCCTCCAGCTGCGCCGGCGTGCTTGCGCAGCTGTCGAGCTTGGTGCCGCCGGAGTGGCAGGCGACCTCGCCGACCGTCCAGCCGGTGACCTCGTACGGCCGCCGGCCTCGAGCCGCGCCTTCGTCTCGAGGACCTGCGTGCTCGCCGCCGGTGTTCGGCCACGGTCGCGCACTCGCCGCAGCCCATGATGAACACCTTGCTTGGCGCCCGATCGCACTCGAGGTTGGCTGTCGATGCGCTGCCCAGTCGCGCGGCTTCGTGATGATCATGCTCGCTCGCCTTCCCGGCAGCCGACCGCAGCGCTACCGCCTCGACGCAGCCCGGCGCGTCGGCCGCGTACCCCGCGCCGATCGCTCGCGCCCAGTCGGCGCGTGACCACCGCGCCGCCGACGAGGACCGGCAGCGTCGCGGGCTCTCGGCCACCGCGCGCACGGTACGCTCCATCGCCGGCAGCGTCGTCGTCATGAGCGCCGAGAGGCACACGACGTCCGCGATCGCGGCGCGCCTCGACGACGCGTCCAGCGGCGACGTCGACGCCGAGGTCGTCCACGTCGAAGCCCTGGCTCTCCAGCAGGCGACACGCAGATGTCCTTGCCGATGCGAGTGGATGTCGCCCTTCACGGTCGCGAACACGACGCGGCCCTCGTCGAGCGCGCTCCCCTTCCGGCAGGTACGTCTTCGCGCGCGTCGACGGCCGCCTTCATCGCCTCGGCGGCGACCATCAGCTGCGGCAGGAAGACCTCGCCGCGGCCGTACGCGTCGCCGAGTCGCTGGATCGCGGGCGTGAGCACGTCGCGCGATGACGTCGCTGCGGGCGCGCTGCCGCCGCGCGACGAGCTCGTCGACGAGCTCGGGCGCGGAGTCGGCGTCACCCGCTCGATCGCGGCGGCGCGCGAGGCGCTCGGCGGTCGGCCGGCGCCGCGACCGGCGCGGCGCCGGCGGCCTCGAGCGCGCCGCGACGTCCGCGGGGCCGGCCTCGCGCGCGATCCGCCGTCCTCGGCACGCGTGCGGCGATCCAGCGCTCGGCGCTGCTCGTCGCGGCCGAGCAGCACGTCGGCCGCCGCGACGGCCCGCATCGACTCGACGTCGCGACGGGTTCGACGATGGCGGCGTCGAGGCCCGCGCCGACGGCCATGCGCCAGGAACGCGCGCGTTGAGCGGCGCGCGGCCGGGCAGGCCGTGGCTCACGTTGCTCACGCCCAGGATCGTCGCCAGGCCCAGGTCGCGCGAACGCGGCACGCACGGCCTCGAGCGTCACCGCCGCGGCGTCGGGCTCGCGTGGCCGCCGTCAGCACGAGGCAGTCGACGACCAGGTCGCGGTCGGTGAGCCCCGCGGCATGTGCCGCCTCGCGCACGCGCTCGACGATCGCGACGCGGCCGTCGCGCCGTCTCGGGGATGCCGTCGTCGTCGAGCGCGAGCACGACGACGGCCGCGCCGTAGCGCGCCGCGAGCGGCAGCACCGACGCGAGCGACTCTTCGCCGCCGTTCACCGAGTTCACGAGCGCGCGGCCGGGATAGAGCCTTGAGCGCGGCCTCGAGCGCCGCCGGGTCGGTGGTGTCGAGCACGAGCGGCAGGTCGGCGAGCGCGGACAGCGCGCGCACCGCCTCGGGCAGCATCGCCGCGGCGTCCACGCCGGCGGCGCCCACGTTCACGTCGAGCAGGTCCGCGCCGGCGTGCTGCTGCTCGACGGCGTACTCGCGCACGACGGATCCAGCGAGCCCGCGCGCAGCGACTCGGCGAGCGCCTTCTTGCCGGTCGGGTTGATGCGCTCGCCGATCGATCGCGAGCGGCGCTGCCCGCCGCCGATGGTCGCAGCCATGCCGCGCGGCCCGGCGCACGCGCACGCCCGCGCGGGCCCGTGCGCGATCGGCGCACGGCCGCCCATCGCGAAGTCCGAGATCGCGCCGGTGAACGCCGGCGTCGAGCCGCAGCACGAGCCGACGAGCGCGGCGCCCGCGTCCACGAAGCGCGCGGCGTACTCGCCCATCTCCGTCGGCGCGTGCCGGGGAACACCGTCGCGCCGTCCACGAGCCGCGGCAGCCCGGCGTTCGGCTGCACGATCGATCGGCAGCGCGGTGGCCGCGCGCCAGACGCCGCACGAGCGGCAGCATCTGCTCCGGGCCCAGGCCGCAGTTCATGCCGACGACCGAGGCGCCGCAGCGCCTCGAGGATCAGCGGCCGCGGTCTCGGGGTCGGTGCCCGACAGCTCCATGCGCCCCGACAGGCCGAACGTACAGCGACACGAACACCGGCAGGTCGGTGACCGAGCGCGCGGCCAGCAGCGCGCACGCGGGCCTCGGCGATGTCGGTGAACGTCTCGAGGACGATGGCGTCGGGCTACTCGGAGGCGAGCGCGGCGATCTGCTCGGCGAACAGCGTCGAACACCTCGTCGAACGTCGCGCGGCCCAGCGGCTCCAGCACGAGCCCGGTCGGCCCCACGTCGCCAGCACGTGCTGCGGCGCCGGACTCGCCGCGCGATGCGCACGGCCGCGCGGTTGAGCTCCACGACCTGGTCGGCGAGCCCGTACTCGGCGAGCTTGGGCCGCGAGCCGCCGAACGTGTTGGTGGTCACGCAGTCCGCGCCCGCGACCAGGTAGTCGCGGTGGACCTGCCGATCACGATCTCGGCGCGGTGACGTTGAGCTGCTCCGCGGCACTGCCCGGCGGCAGGCCCTGCGCGCTGCAGCATCGTGCCCATCGCCCCGTCGACGACCAGGATCTCGCTGGCCGCTCTGCTTGAGGACGTCCGGCACGAGCGTTCTCCTTTACGTCGTATGGTGCGAGGCCGACGCCGCGTCGCTCCTTCGGGCCGGCTCGTGCCCGCCTAGAACTCGAGCGTGACCGCCCGCCGCGGACACGCGATGACGCACGCCTCGCAGTAGACGCACTTGTCCTTGTCGAACACGAGGCCGCCCTCGGCGGACAGCGTCAGCGCCGAGGGCTTGCACACGGCGGTGCACAGGCCGCACACCACGCACCGCTCCTCGTCGAGGACGATGTCGCTCGCCGCGGCCGCGACCTGATCCCCTCCTTGCCGAGGAACGCGACCGCCGCGTCGATGTCCTCCTTCTTGCCCGTGACCTCCACGAGCATGCGTCCCTGCTGGCCCGGCTCGATGTGGGCGCGCAGGATGTTGGGCGTCAGGTCGTAGTCCTTGACCAGGTGGTACGTGACCGGCCGGGTCGCCCGGTTGGGAGGGAACCTCAGGTCAAGGCGTCGCCGAGCCATCTAGCACCTCCTCCACTTCGTCGGTGCCTTCGATGGGGGGCTCCTCGGGCCCGCCCTGAGCACCGTCGGGGCCGCGTATCTCCAGCGGCTTGGTCCCCTGCTCGCCCGGGCCGGGAAGCGGCGCGAGCGGCTCGGTGAGCGTCCAGCGGCGCTCCGCCACCCACGACTTGAGCGTCGAGGCGATCCGGCGCGCCTTCGCGCGCGAGCTGATGGGCCCGGCGGGGATCTTGCGGCCCTCGATCTCGATCGTGCCGCTGCGCAGCTCGCGCGTAGGTGACCGTCCCGAGCGCCGGGCGGCTTCGCGCCGCTGACGCCGTAGTCGAAGACGGTGGCCGTCAGGTCGGCGTCGGTGAGCGCGAGCGTGGCGGCGATGTCCTCGTCGAGCACCGGGATCGGGATGCCGATGCCCACGAACGCGCTCGCGCCGTACTTGGTGAACGTCGCCGCCGCGAAGAACTCCGGACTCGGCCTGCTTGAGGTCGGCGATCACCGCGAGCGTGCCCGCCGGCGCCACCGGCACGCCGTGGTCGTCGCGCGTCTGGTTGGGGTTGTGCTGCGTGCCCTGCCAGGCGACGTAGCCCGGTGCGCCCGCCACGAAGCAGCGCGTCCCCACGCCGATCGTGCGGTACGTGGGGTCGTTGAGCAGCGGCGAGAGCGCACCGGCGCGAGCAGTACGTCGCGTTGCCGAGGTGCGGGAAGCAGCGTGCCGAGGTAGGTGTAGAGCGTCCGGTCGCTCCGGTTCACCGCCACCGCGTAGTTCTGGTAGGCGTTGCGCGGGTTGAAGAGGTACGCCTGGTTCAGGTCCTCGAGCGTCACCCACGTGTCGATCTCGGTGCGCGGGTAGCAGTCGGTGCCGTGCCCGCTGGCCTTGAGCCGCACCGCGCTTGCCGCGGAGCAGGTCCTCGATGACGTGCGCGCCGCCGTACTCGATCCCGCGCGTCTCGGACGGTTCGTGACGCCGAGGTACGTGTCCACCGCCGCGAGACCGCCGTACGCCGGCACGTCGTTGAGCGAGATCGCGCCCATCCTGATCGGCGGGTCGGAGTGCCCGAAGTTGAAGAACGCGCCGGTGGAGCACATCGGGCCGAACGTGCCGGTCGTGACCACGTCCACCTTGCGCGCGGCGGCGCTTCACGCCGTCGGCGGCGGCGATCTGCGCGAACTCCTCGGCAGTGACGACCACCGCCTCACCTGCGGCGATGCGCGCGTTGATCTCTTCCCAGCGTCTTGGCCACGAGCGACCTCCGTGACGACGAAGCCCCTCGCCCGGGCTGAGATGCACGCCGGGAAGAGAGGCTCGAGTGCGGTCGGCTTCGGGTCTCAGGGTACGGCCCGCCGGTCCGCGGGTCAACGCGCCGACGTGCGGTTTCGCCCTCCCCCGACCTTGCCGAGGACGCGGCGCGCCCCGTGACCGGCCGCTGACTCCCCCTCGCGACCGGTGGTCCGAAGCGTGACCCCGCCTCACCCCCGCGGACCCGCCTTGGCAGAACCTTTGCAACCCTGAACGGCGAGGCCTGCCGGGCTTCGAGCCTCGTATGGGGGCCCGGCGACCTCACCCGAATGCCAGTGGCGCTGGGAAGGTGATCGTGGTGCTCATAGTCGTACTGCTCGTCGTCGTCGTCGGGGTCCTGCTGTTCGTCGTGCAGCGGTCCGGCGAGGACGCCGCCCCCGCCCATCACCACCACGACCACGAGCGCGACCGCGCGCTGCGCCACGCGCGCAAGCAGCTCCACAACGGGCACATCGACCCGGATCAGTACGAGCGCATCGTAGAGGCCTTGCGCCGCTAGGACCCTCCCTCCTCCCCCGGCGGCGACTCGACGGAGCGGACCCCCGCAAGACGGGAGTCCGCTCCCGTTCACGTTTACGGGTAGCATCACGAGTGTTTGCGCGGCCCCACCGCGCGCCACACACCATGCTTCAAGCCATCCTGCGCTCACTGCGCTTCATGCGCGCGTACCGCCTCACCGCCACCGCGGCCGTGCTGGCGGTACTCGTCGCGTCCATCGCCGACCTCGTCGCGCCGCAGATCCTGCGCGTGATCATCGATCAGGGCATCTCGGGGGCCCAGGGCCAGATCATCCTGTGGGGATCGCTCGCCCTCATCGGGGTCGCCGTGTTCGACGGCGTCGCCACTTTCGCCGAGGGCTACTGGTCCGCCAAAGCGAGCTACGGCGCCGCCTACCAGATGCGCAACGAGATCTTCGGCAAGCTGCAGACGCTGTCGTTCAGCTACCACGACCGTGCCGAGACCGGGCAGCTCATCACGAGGGTGACCTCGGACGTGGACCAGGTGCGGGACTTCGTGGGCGGCGGGCTCGTGTCGGCCATCTCGGCGGCGATCCTGCTGGTGGGCGCGGTGATCCTGCTGCTGGCCATGAACGTGACGCTGGCGCTGGTGTCCTTCGTCGTGATCCCGGCGACCATCTGGGTCCTGGGCCGGTTCGTGGGCAAGCTCGGGCCGATGTTCCGTCTGTCTCAGGCCCGGCTCTCGGCACTCAACTCGGTGCTGCAGGAGAACATCGCCGGCATCCGGGTGGTCAAGGCGTTCGCGCGCGAGGACTTCGAGCGCGAACGCTACGGCGTGGCCAACGAGGAGCTCTACGACACGGGCATGAACGTGCAGCGCACCGTCGCCGCGGCGTTCCCGCTGCAGTCCTTCGTGGGCTCCCTGGGCATCGCCATCGTCACGGGCGTCGGCGCCGCCATGATCGTGCTCGGGCATCTGACCACCGGGCAGCTCGTCGCCTTCACCGCATACCTGTCGCTGCTCCTCGCGCCGCTGTTCACGCTCGGCTTCGGCGCCCAGCAGGTGGCGCGCTCCGGGGCCAGCGCCGTGCGCCTGTGGGAGGATCCTCGACGCCGCCGGCGATGTGGAGGAGCGCCCCGAGGCGGTGCCGCTGGCGTCGCCGCGAGGCGCCGTCGAGTTCCGCGACGTCTCCCTGCGCTACCCGGGCGAGGACCGCGAGACGCTGTGCGGCGTGTCCTTCTCCGTGGAGCCGGACACGACCGTGGCGATCGTAGGCGCCACCGGGTCCGGCAAGACGAGCATCGTCAACCTCATCCCCCGCTTCTACGACGTCACCGGCGGCGCGGTGCTCGTCGACGGCCACGACGTGCGCGACCTCTCGCTGGACTCGCTGCGCCGCAGCGTGGGCGTGGTCATGCAGGACTCGGTCCTGTTCAGCGGCACCGTTGCCGAGAACATCGCCTACGGCCGCCCCGGCGCCACCGACGAAGAGATCCAGGCGGCCGCCTCCGCGGCTCAGGCCCACGACTTCATCCTCGCGCTGCCCCAGGGCTACGGCACCCGCGTGGGCGAACGCGGGGTGAAGCTCTCGGGCGGGCAACGCCAGCGCGTCGCCATCGCCCGTGCGCTGCTCGTGGACCCGCGCATCCTGATCATGGACGACTCCACGTCGTCGGTGGACGCGACCACCGAGGCGGCCCTGCGAGAACAGCTCGACCGCCTAATGGCGGGCCGCACGACCTTCGTGATCGCCCAGCGCCTGTCCACCGTGCGCAAGGCCGACGTCATCTTGCTCATCGACCGCGGCGAGCTCGTCGCTCGCGGCACCCACGCCCAGCTGCTCGCCGGTAACGACCTCTACGCGCAGATCGCCGCCAGCCAGCTCGTGGACAGGCCTCGGCCCGGGGAGGCGGGAGCCTGATGGGCGGCCCGCGCGGAGGCGGACGCGGCCGCCTGAGCTCGCTGGCCAAGGACGAGCGGCCCTCGGCCACGTGGCCCACGGTCAGAAGGCTCGCGGCCTACCTGACGCCGCAGCGCGCCGTCATCGCTTCCGGCATGGTGTGGGTGATCGCGAGCGCCGCGGCCGGCGCCGCCACCCCGGCCGTGACCGGCTGGATCGTGAACGTGGCCGTGAGCACCAAGGACGTGCGCCAGCTGGGCCTGCCCTTCGCGGTGCTCGTGGGGGTCGCCGTCGTGGGCTGGCTCACCCAGCGCCAGCAGATCCTCATGCTGGGAGCGGTGGGTCAAGGCGCGCTGCTCGACGTGCGCGCCCAGGTCTTCGGCAAGGTGCAGGACCTGTCGGTGGCGTTCTTCGAACGTGCCGAGTCCGGTGACCTCATGAGCACGCTCATCAACGACGTGGACACCATCAACAGCTTCCTCTCCACCGGTTTCCGCCGCCTGCTCGGGTCGGGCTTCGGCGTGCTGGCGATGCTCATCGCCATGGTGTGGGTGGACTGGCGCCTGGCACTCGCAACGCTGGTCGTAGTGCCGCTCATGTTCGCGACCTCGCGGCTGTTCGGGTGGATCGCGCGCCGTGCGTTCCGCCGCCGCCAGGAGACCCTCGGCGACATCTCCAGCACCCTTGCCGAGGAGCTGGGCGGCATCAAGGTCGCCCAGGCGTTCGGGCGCACGGACCGCAACCGCACCGAGTTCGAGGTGCGCAACGCGGAGAACCGCGACGCGTCCGTGACGGCCTCGGCGGTGTCCTCGGCGTTCTCGCCGGTGCTGGGCGTGATCTCGGCCATCTCGCTAGCGATAGTCGCGGGCGTGGGCGGCCTGCTCGCGGCCCGCGGGCTCATCACCATTGGCGTGGTGGTCGCGTTCTTCGGGTTCTCCCGCCAGTTCTTCAACGCGGTGTCGCAGGTCTCGAGCCTCTACGCCGACACGCAGGCGGCGCTCGCCGGCGGGGAGCGCATCTTCACGCTGCTGGACACCCCCGTGGAGGTCGCGGACAAGCCGGGGGCGCTGGAGCTCGGCCGCATCGAGGGCCGGGTCCGGTACAGCGGCGTGTGCTTCAGCTACGGGGACGGGCCCAGGGTGCTCCACGACATAGCGCTGGACGTCGAGCCGGGCACGACGCTTGCGATGGTCGGGCCCACTGGGGCCGGCAAATCCACGATCGTGAACCTGCTCGCCCGCTTCTACGATCCGACGTCGGGCGCCGTGCTCGTGGACGGCCACGACCTTCGTGACGTGACCACCGCGAGCCTGCGCCGCAACCTGGGCATCGTGCTGCAGGAGCCCTTCCTGTTCGCCGGCACCGTGGAGGAGAACATCCGCTACGGGCGCTTGGACGCGACCAAGGACGAGGTGGTGCAGGCGGCCGCCACCGCGCGCGCGCTCGGGTTCATCGAGCGGCTGCCGCACGGGTTCGCCACCCCGGTGGGCGAGCGAGGCTCCACACTCTCCACGGGCCAGCGTCAGCTCATCGCGTTCGCGCGCGCGATCCTCGCCGACCCGGCGATCCTGATCCTGGACGAGGCCACGTCCTCCGTGGACACGCTCACCGAGGCGCTGATCCAGGACGCCCTGCGCGCCATCCTCGCGGACCGCACCGCGTTCGTGATCGCGCATCGGCTGTCCACGGTGCGCGACGCCCACTCCATCGTCGTGGTGGACGGCGGTCGCATCGCGGAGCGTGGCACGTATGCCGAACTCATGGCCGCCGGCGGCCTGTTCCGCTCCCTGCACGACGCGCAGTTCACGGAGTAGCTCGCCCGGCTACGCCTTCAGCGTCTCGTCGTAGACCGCCGCGGTTTGAAGCGCCACGTGCTCGAGGGTGAAGCGCTCGCGTACCGTGGCGGCGGCTTGGGCGCGCAGCCGCGCGTCCAGGGCGGGCTCACTGAGCATCCAGCCCAGCGTGTCGCACAGCGAGCTGACGTTGCCCGGCTCGAACAGCAGGCCGTCGGAGTTGTCGGTGATGACCTCCGGCAGACCGCCCACGTTGGAGGCGACCACGGGCAGGCCCGCCGCCATCGCCTCTAGCGCCGCCATCCCGAACGCCTCGAGCAGCGTTGGCATCACGAAGATGTCGAACGCGGCGAGCCACGGGTAGGGGTCCTCGGCGAATCCCGCGAAGGTGACGCGGTGCGCCAAACCATGCTCGGAGGCCACAGCGCGCAATCGGGCCTCGTCGGGGCCGTCGCCCACGATCACGCAGTGCAGCGCCGGATACCGCGAATCGAGCGCGGCCACCGCGCGCAAGAGCACGTCCACGCCCTTGTCCGCCACCAGTCGCCCTACCGTGCCCAGGACCACGGCATCGGCGGGGATCGAGTGCTTCTCGCGCAACGCCGCGCCGTCGGTGGCCGCGACCTCGGCGGCGATGGCGGCGGCGTCCACACCGTTGTGCACTACGCTCACGCGCGCCTCGTCGAAGCCGGCGTCCTCCACAAGGCGGGTCCCCAGCGCGTACGAGACCGCGATGGTGTGCCCCACGCTGGCGCCTATGCCCTTGAGCGCGCGGCGCCCCATCGTGCGGCCCAGGAAGCCGGCCCGCTCGAAGCTGGGCACGTTGTGCGCGGTGAACACGCTCGCCGGTGCCGAGGCCATGCGCCGCAGCGCGGCCGTGCCCACGAGCGCCGCCTTGTTGGAGTGGAGGTGCACGAGGTCCGGCGCCAGGGCCTCGAGCTGCGCGGCGATGTGTGCCGCGCTCGCGCGATCGCCCAGCAGGTCGATGCGGTCGGCGATGGGCACCGGGACGAACGGGATGCCAAGCGCGGCCACGCGAGCGCGCATGAGATCGTCCTCGGGAGCGAGCAGCGCGACGGGCTCGTAGCGCTCTCGGGGCAGGCGAGCCATGAGCTCCAGGACGTGGCGCGCCATCCCGCCGCGCGACGCGCGGACCACGAACGCGACGCGCCCGGCGCTCACCGGCCGGCGGCTTCGGGCGTGTCGGGACCGGAGGTGGGGCCGGGCACGGCCTGATCCCCGCCCCCGTCAGGGTCGCCGGCTCCGTTGAAGTGCACGACCTCGGCAAGGAGGAGGTCCATGACACCGCGGCCGGGATCCACCGACAGATTCGTCGCCGCGGCCGAGGACTCGTCGAACGCCGCGCCCTCGTTGCCGCCCACGCCGGGGCCCCAGAGGAGGAACGGCACGGGCTCGCCCACGTGGGTCTTGATCTGGACGGGCGTGGGATGGTCGGGCATGGCGAGGATGCGCATGGGCGTCTCGGCGGCGAACGCGCTCACGCGGGACATCACCTCACGGTCGATCGCCTCGATCGCCGCGACCTTGCCGGCCGAGTCGCCGGCGTGGCCCTCCTCGTCAGGCGACTCCACGTGGATCACGACGAGGTCGTGGTCCGCGAGCGCCACGAGCGCGCCCGCCGCTTGCGCCGCGTAGTCGTTGTCGGGCCCGTCGCTCACGCCGGGGATCTCGAGCCGGTCGATGCCCGTGAGGACGGCGAGCCCGTTGAGCAGGTCCACCCCGGAGGTCATGGCGGCGCGAAGGCCCCTGACGTCCTGGAACGGCCGCATCCCCTCGGGAGCCTCGCCCGGCCAGAACGGCCAAACGTCGGTAGCGGGCAGGTCCCCACGCGCGACCCGGGCGGCGTTGACGCGCGAAGCGGCGAGTATCGGGTGCGCCAGCTCCATGAGGTCCAGCAGCAGCCCCGATCCGAACCCCTTCGGGTAGTGCTCCGCGACGAGCTGGTCGGAGATGTCGTGCGGCGGCGTGAACTCGATGCCCATCAGCTCCCGGTGGCCCTTCACCACCACGATGTGGCGGTACGCGACACCCGGATAGAACGTGAAGCGGTCGTCGTTCACCTTCCGGGCGAGCTCCTCGACGAGAGCGCGCGACTCCGCCGAGTCTATGTGTCCGCACGAGTACGACCGCATGATGCCGTCCTCGAGGGTCACCAGGTTGAGCCGCAGCGCCACCTCGTCGGGCCCCAACCGGATGCCCAGGGAGGCCGCCTCGATCGCGCCTCGGCCCACCCAGTCCGCGACCGGGTCGTAGCCCAGGATCGACGTGCACGCCGCTGCCGAGGAAGGCTCCTCGCCGGGAGGCACGGTGCGCGCGAGGCCCAGCACGCCCTCGCGCGCCAGGCGGTCCAGGTTGGGCGTGTGGGCGGCCTGCAGGCTCGTGCGCATGTCGAGCGTGTCGTGCGGCCAGCCGGACGCCCCATCGAGGATGACCACGCAGTACTTCATCGGCTCCGCCTCGGGGTCCTCACGGTTACGGGTAACGTGTACACAGTACCCGACGTGCTGGGAGTCCTCGACGTGCCTGGTACCCACAGCATCCCGCCCGACCCGTTCGCCGTGCCGCGCAAGCCCGTGCTCACGGGCGAACGAGTGCACCTCAGGCCGCTCAAGGCCGAGGAGCTCCGTGGAGTGGTCGCGCGCATGGCGGCCGATCCCGGCGTGTCCCGATGGTGGAGCTCCAATGCGGCCAAACTCCGCCACTGGCTGCAGCAGCAGCCCCACACCATGGTGTTCGTGATCGAAGAGCGCGCGCATCCCGGCCTCACGCTGGGCGTTATCCAAGCGTCGTCCAACCGCGAAGACCCCGACTACGAAAGCGCGAGCCTGGACATCGCCCTGTTCGAACCGGGCCGAGGCAAGGGCCTGGGCCCGGATGCGCTGCGGACCGCGGCGAACTGGCTCTTCACGGAGCACCACTTCCACCGCATCACCATCGATCCCGCGGCGGAGAACCGGGCCGCCGTGCGCGCCTACGAGAAGGCCGGCTTCAAGCGGATCGGCCTCGCGCGCTGCTACGAGCGCGGCGACGACGGCGAGTGGCACGACAACGTCCTGCTGGACATGCTCCCGGAGGACCTCGCCGCACGGCACGGCGCCGGCGCCGCCAAGCCGGCCCACGGCGAGTCCGAGGACGGCGGGCCCGACGCCGCCGAGGTGTCCTGAGCTCACGCGGCGCTCTGCTACCCTAGCGGGCATGAACGATCGGATCATGTACCGCGACACCCGCGGCCTGGACCCCCAGCTCTACACGTTCACCGCCGCCGTGATGAAGGGCATCGGCTCCGGCGGCGGCCTCTTCGTGCCCACCGAGCTGCCCACGCTGGAGCTCGAGGAGATCTTGGAGCTGGAGTCGCTCCCCTATGCCGAGCGTGCGGCGCGCATCTTCGACCTATTCCGCACCGACGTGCCTTCCGAGCGGGTCGCCGAGATCATGGCTGCCGCCTACGGCGCCAACTTCGACACGCCCCTGATCGCGCCCATCGAGGAAGTGGCGGCCGACACCCACGTGCTCGAGCTATGGCACGGGCCCACGAGCGCATTCAAGGACATGGCGCTCCAGTGCATGCCGCGCTTCTTCTCGGAGGCCATCGAGATGCGGCTCGCCGCGGGCGATGCGGTGGACGACTTCCTCGTGCTCGTGGCCACGAGCGGCGACACCGGCAAGGCGGCGCTCGACGGGTTCGCCGACCGCCCCCACACCCGGATCGCCGTGTTCTACCCGGCAGGCGGCGTGTCCGACATCCAGCGCAAGCAGATGGTCACGCAGCACGGCGACAACGTCGTCGTCTACGGCGTGCGCGGCAACTTCGACGACTGCCAAAGCGCGGTCAAGGCCGCGTTTTCCGACGACGCGTTCAACACCGAGCTGCACGAGCGCCACGGAAGCAGGCTCTCCAGCGCCAACTCCATCAACTGGGGCCGGCTGATGCCTCAGATCGTTTACTACGTCTCCGCCTACGCGGACATGGTGGCGGACGGCGGCGTGAAGGCCGGCGAGCCCATAGATGTGTGCGTGCCCACGGGCAACTTCGGCAACATCCTGGGGGCCTACTACGCCAAGCAGATGGGCGTGCCCATCGGGCGGCTGCTGTGCGCGAGCAACGAGAACAACGTGCTCACCGACTTCATCGCCACGGGCGTCTACGACATCTCTGGGCGCGACTTCGTGTCCACGCCCAGCCCGAGCATGGACATCCTCATCTCCAGCAACTTGGAGCGGCTGCTCTACCACCTCGCGGGGCCCGACGCCGCGCGCGAGTGGATGGGCTCACTTGCCGCGGAGGGCCGCTTCAAGGTGGACCGCGAGACGTACCGCAAGGTCCGGGACCTCTTGTCCGCCGACTTCGTGAGCAACGACGAGTCGCTCGCGACGGTGCGCAGGGTGTGGGAGGAGCACGGCTACCTGCTGGACCCCCACACGGCCGTGGCCTGGGAGGTTGCCGAGCGGCTGCGCGGTGACGACCCGGTCCTGGTCGTGTCCACCGCCCACTGGGCCAAGTTCGTCGCCGACGTCTACAAGGCCCTGGCCGGCATCCCGTACGCCGATCCGCTTCCCGCCGAGGTAGCCGCCCTGTCCGGGGTCGAGCAGCTCGCGGCGGTGCAGGCTCTCGCACCCGAAGGCGCGTGCGCCCCTCGGGCGCTCGCCGAGCTCGACGAGCACGAAGAGCGCTTCGCGCGCGTCGTCGACTCGGGCTGCGTGGCGGTCGAGACGGCCGTGCGCGAGTGGCTGGCCACCGAGCCTTCCTAGCCTGGACGAGGATCGGCCGCCGTGGCGGACATCCACGGCGGCCGAAATCTAGCCATCCCCCCGCGCCGCCTGCCCGGCGTCGCATCGGGTCGGGGCGAGCCGTCGCAACGAACCCGGCCCCGACCCCGATGCTGGAGGAAGGTCCGGCGACCGCCGGCGGTTCGGGATGGCAGGGTCCCTTGGGTGAACCGCCGACAGTCGTCGCTTCAACAGGTAACGGTTTCCAGCGTCGGTGACTGTGTGACCACCGTCACAGCCCGGCCGCCCGAGCGACGCGCGCAGCCATGACACGCCGGGCGGCGGCGCAGTCAGACCAACGGTGTCGAATGAGATGCGAACGGTCTGGTAAGTCCTGTCACCGCACCGCCGGCGCCGCACGGCCTTCTCAGTCCGAGACCGTGAGCAGCGTGCGCAACCTCGGCTCGTCGAAGTCGACGCATGTCTCATCGCCGATCTCGAACGTGGGCGTGATCGTCTTCCCGGCGATCCCGCGCACGGTGGCGGCGTACTCCGGCTCGCGCTCGATGTCGATCTCGCGGTAGGCGATCGCGTGCGCATCCAGCCACCTGCGGGCGCGGGCGCAGTCCCCGCACCACGAGCGGCAGTACATGATGACCTCCGGGTTCGTGCCGCCGGGCACGGTCGATGCGTCCATGGGGCGCCTCCTGGGAACGAGTGTGGCTCGGGCAGCGGGCGTCGTGTCGGAGCCCTCGCACGGTAGGTACCCCCGTCGCCCGGCCGGGGGACACGGCCCGGCTTCTTGAAGGCGGCAGCCGCCGGCGCTCGGGAAGTCCCCTCAAACGTCCTTCAAGCAGCCGTTTGTCCCGCCGGTCGTGCAAAGGGTTCCGTTCATCCCCACAACGCGCATAGGATAACGGCCATGCCGCAGACCGCCGCCATAACGGGGGACCGGCGATCGTTGGGCCCGACGTTCACGCGCCGGGCGTCGTGGGCGCTGGCCGCCGTGATCTTCGTGACGTACGTGATAGCGCTCGTAGTGCCGATCCCGGCATCGACGCGCACGCTCGTCTTGGCTTACCTGTACCTCCTCCCTCCCGCCCTGGCGGTCGCGGGCGCTTCATTCGTCCTGGGTCTTACCACAGACCACTCCGACCGGACGTTCTGGGCTCTCGTCCTCGCGGCGAGCCTCGCTTTCCTGATAGGCGAGGCATACGTCTCGTGGTACGGGACCGTGGTGCAGCCGGGAGGGCCCACTCCCCCCTCGATCACCGACGGGCTCTACGTCCTCGGCTACGCCGCTCTCGTCGGCGCGGTCCTCACGATGGTCGCCGAGCGCCACATGCCGCGCGCCGAGCGCCTCACCCGCCTGCTGGATCTCGGGGCGGTCGTCGCCGCCGCGTTCGCGTTGTTCTACGGCTTCGCCGTCGCCCCGTCGCCGGCCGGCGCACCGGTCACCACGGCTCTGACCGTGCTGATCTACCCTCTCCTCGACGTCACGCTCATAGGCGCCGCGACCCTCGTCTTGCTCGGATTCAAGCGCACGCGCTGGTTCCCCTGGGAGAGCCTCATGGTGGCCGGCGTGGGCTTCTTCCTGATCGGCGACGTGGGCCTCCTTGCCACGCTCGAGCCGATCAGCCAGAACGTCGTGCTCACCGGGCTGTTCGAGCTGTCGTGGATCGCGGGCTATCTGCTCTTCTTCGTGGCGGCCGCGTACCGGCTGTCGGTCGCGAACTCGCCGCTGCCCACGCTCGCGCATACAACGATGTCGGCGGATCGCACGTGGCGCGACCTCGTGGTGCCCGGCGTGATGCTCGTGGTGGTGCCGGTGCTCCTCGTCGCCGCCCACGCGGCCTCGGGCCCCGCGACGCTGGGCATCCTGCTCGCGGCAGGGGGGCTGCTGGGAGCGGCGATAGGCGCGCGACTGATCACGAGCCGCGCCCTCGTGCGCGAGGCCTCGGCCAACGCCGTGACCGACGCACTCACGGGATCCCCAACATCCGGCACTTCGCCGAGGAGCTGTCGTCGGCTCTGGACACGGCCTCTGAGGGCTCGGTGACCCTGGCGTTCCTGGACGTCGAAGGCCTGGAGGTCGTCAACGGGGCCGGTGGCCACGAGGCCGGAGACGCCGCCCTGCGCGTCGTGGCCGAGCGGGTGACCGCCTCGGCACCGGAGGAAGCCGACGTCTTCCGCGTGGAGGGAGGGCGCTTCGCCGTGCTCTTCGAGGGCGCGAGCGCGTTCGACGCCTACGTCACGTGCCGGGCCGTGGTGGACGCCCTGCATCGTGAGGAGCGGCTGGACCCGGTCATAGACTTCGCCTGCGGGCTGGCGACGTACCCGGAGCAGGCCGCGGACGCGGACACGCTCATCCGCCACGCCGACATCGCCGCGAGGTGGGCGGGCCGGCAGACCGACGGCAGCGTCACCGTCTACGAGTACGGCATCGATGCCGAGGAACGCGCGCACGAGCACGGCGAGCATTCCGACGCGGTCCGGTCGCTCCAGGTGCTCGCCGCGAGTATCGACGCGGCGGACCGCGACACGCGATCGCACTCGTTGGGCGTGGCGTTGCTCTCGGCCGCGCTCGCGCGCAAGCTCGGCCTGGTGGACGCCCAGGTGGAGCGGGTGCGCCTGGCCGCGTCGCTTCACGACGTGGGCAAGATCGGCGTGCCCGACTCGCTGTTGCACAAACCCGGCATGCTGACCCCGGCCGAGCGCGGCGCCGTGCGGTCGCACCCGGAGCTGGGCGCGCAGATGCTCGGGGCCACGGAAGCCGCCGAGCTCGCCCCGTGGATCCGCTCACACCACGAGCGCTGGGACGGCGACGGCTATCCCGACGGGCTCGCCGGCACGGACATCCCACTGGCGGCCCGCATCATCGCGGTGTCCGACTCGTTCGACGCCATGACGTGCGACAGGCCGTGGCGCAGCGCGATGAGCGAGCAGGAGGCGTTGCGCCGTCTCGCCGAGGGAGCGGGCACCCAGTTCGACCCCGACCTCGTGGCCCCCTTCGCCACGATCGTCGCCGAGGGCGATCCGCGCCAGCGCGCCGGCACCCCCGCCCCGGCGAGCACGGACGCGCGGCCGCGCGAGCACGCCTGACGGCCGTTCGCCCCCTGGGCGCGCTAACCCAGCTCGCGTTCGAGCACCACGAGCCCCTCGGCACGGACGGGGTCGTCCGAAGCGATGTCGGCGGGCTCGAACCCGGCCTCGTACCAGAACGACTCGGAGGCCTCGGGAACGCCCACGAGGAGACGCGAGGCTCCCTGGCTCGCCGCCCAGTCACCCAACGCCGCGAGCACCTCGTGCCCCAGCGTGGCGCCGCGCAGGCCGGCCTTTGATCATGAGCAGCCCTATCGTCCACACGCCGGGCGCCGGCCGGTCCCGCACGATGTCCACGATCCCGGCGGTGTCCTCGCGCTCGAACAACCCTATGGACATCGCCACCGGCGCGTCCTCGTCGGTGTCGCGGGGGTCGTCGGACGTGCCGGCGGGCAGGCCGCACGTGAGGTCCTCGGCACCGTCACAGGAGGCGAACAGCTCGCGCAGCGCCTCGGCATCCTCGGGGTCCAAGGGCTCCGCCACGAGCGGGCCCACGGTGAACAGCGGCTCGGTCACGGATGCCTCCCGGGGACGGTGGGACGGCGGCCCGGGCCGGTGGGCACGCCTCGCGCGGCGCCTAGCCGAAGCGGCCGGTGATGTAGGCCTCGGTCCGCTTATCCCCGGGGTTGGTGAACATCGCTCGCGTGTCGTCGTACTCGACGAGCTGCGACGGCTGGTCCATGCGCTCGCGCAGCATGAACGCGGTCTTGTCCGAGATGCGGGCCGCCTGCTGCATGTTGTGCGTGACGATCACGATCGTGACCGTCTCCTTGAGCTTCTGCACGGTGTCCTCGATCTGCTGCGTGGAGATCGGGTCCAGTGCCGAGGCCGGTTCGTCCATGAGCAGGACCTGGGCTCCACCGCCAGCGCGCGCGCGATGCACAGGCGCTGCTGCTGGCCGCCGGACAGCCGGGCTCCCGGGGTGCCCAGACGGTCCTTGAGCTCGTCCCACACGCCCGCGTGACGCATCGCCTTCTCGGCACGCTCCTGCAGGCCGGCGCGGTCGTAGCGCCCCTGCAGCTTCAGGCCCGCGACCACGTTCTCGAACACGGTCATGGTCGGGAACGGGTTGGGCCGCTGGAAGACCATGCCGATGTGCCGGCGCACGTCCACGGGGTCGGTCTCGCGCGCGTACACGTCCCAGTCGTCGAAGATCAAGCGCCCCGAGGCTCGCGCGCCCGGGACCTCCTCGTGCATCCGGTTGAGGCAACGCAGCAGGGTGGACTTGCCGCAGCCCGACGGACCGATGATCGCCGTCACGGAGGCGTCGTCGATCTCCACCTTCACGTTGCGACGGATCTGGTCCGCCCCGTACCAGGCGTCCAGGCCGTCCACCAGCAGTCCGCTCATCCAAGCCTCCGTCTGTTGCCGGTCCGACAGTATGCGGGCGACGATGGATAGCACAAGCACCGTCACGAGCAAGACGATAGCGCCGCCCCACGCCAGCTGCTGCCAGGCCGGATACGCGCTCTGCGCGTAGTTGTACACGCGCAGCGGGATCGCGTCCGTGGGCTGCGACGGGTCGATGTTCATGAAGTCGTTGCCGAGAGACGTGAGCAGGATCGGAGCGGTCTCGCCGAGGCCGCGCGCGACCGCGAGCATCACGGCGGTCAGGATGCCCGATCCGGCCGTAGGGCATCACGATGCGCAGCACCATCTTCCAGCGCGGCGAGCCCAGCGCGAGCGCGCCCTCGCGCAGCTCGTTGGGAACGAGCCGCAGCGTCTCCTCGGTCGCGCGAGTGATGATCGGCCACATGAGCACGGTGAGCGCGATGGCGCCCGCACACGCCGAGAAGGAGTGCATGGCCATGACCACGACCGCCCAGATGAAGGCGCCGGCCACGATCGAGGGCGTGGACAGCAGGATCTCCGCGACGAACCGGACGACGGCGGCGAGACGCCCTCGGCCGTACTCCGACAGGTAGACCGCCGTCAGGATGCCCAGCGGGACCGAGATGGCCGTGGCGATCACGACGATGATGCGCGGTGCCCACGATCGCCTGGCTCATGCCGCCGCCGGGCACGCCCGGAGGCGGCGCGGTCTGCCGTGAAGAAGTCCAGCGTTCAGCGCGGGAACCCCGAGGTACAACACGTAGCCCACGATCAGGAACAGCGGGACCAGCGCGACGCCCGCTGCGCCCCACAGCAGCGCCATGAATACACTGCTCTTGGCCTTGCGTAGCGCCAGGGACCGGGGTCTGGCCGATGACTCGCTCCGGTTCGTGGTCACGCGATCACCCGGGCCTCGCGGCCGATTCCTCGGCAGCGCCCATGGCGCTCAGCTGCACCCCGGTCCGGCTCACGAGAAGCCGCGACAGCGCCGCGAGGATGAGCGCGATCGCGACGAGGATCATGGCGAGCGCCAGCAGCGCGGAGTGCTGCAGGCCCACCGAGGTCGCCTCCCGGAACTCGTTGGCGATGACCGCCGGGATCGTGTAGCCGGGAGCGAGCAGCGACGCGCTCATGCCCAGCCCGTTGCCGATGAGCATCGACACGGCGATCGTCTCGCCGAGCGCGCGGCCCAGCCCCAGCATCGTGGCGCCCACGATCCCGCTGCGGGCGTACGGCAGCACGGCGATGCGGATGGACTCGTAGCGTGTGGCGCCCGAGCGCGAGCGCCGCCTCCGCAGGTCACGCGGCACCGTCGCGATCACCTCGCGAGTCACGGCTGTGATGATCGGGATGATCATGATCGCCAGGATGATGCCGGCGTTGAGCATGTTCCCCACGGACGGCGTCGGCTGGAACAGCGCTCCCACCACCGGGATCCGGCCCAGCGTCGCACCCAGGAACGGCTCGAGATACGTGTTGAGAACGGGCGCCATCACGAAGAGTCCCCACAGCCCGTACACGACGCTGGGGATCGCCGCCAGAAGGTCCACGAGCACCGTGAGCGGGTTGCGGACCCAGCCCGTTCTGACCTCGTTGAGCAGCAGCGCGAGCCCGATCGATATCGGGAGCGCGAGTGCGATCGCGATCGTCGAGGTGACGATGCGTCCCGTAGATGAACGGGAGCGCCCCGAACTGGTTCGTGACCGGGTCCCACTGGCGGCCGGTGAAGAACTTCAGGCCGTATGCCTGGAAGATCGGGAGCGCCCCCTGCATCAAGACCACCAGCATGTACGCCGAGCAGGGCGATCAGGCCCAGGGCCACGATGATCGTCCCAGCGCCCATCACGGAATCGCCGAAGCGGAGGACGCCGCACCGGCGCCTCCGCATCGGTTCTGTGCGGTTGTGAGCTTCGGGTCTTCTGTCAACTTGCGCTACTTCACCGAGGCGGACGGGGTCACGGACGTGCCGTTACTGGAGATCTTGGCGACCTCGGCAAGCGGAGTCGGTCTGGACCTTGGTGGGCAGTGGCGCGTAGTTGAGCGCCGCCAGCGGCAGCCTGGCCCTTGGTCAGGCCCAGGTCCAGAAGTCCACGAGCGTCTGCGCCTTGTCTCTTGTCGGTCTGATCCGTGTAGATGAGGATGTAGGTGGTGCTGGAGATCGGGTAGGCGCCCGGCGTCTTGGAGTCGAGGATGTTGGTCTTCTCGGTGATCGGGAAGGTGAGGCCCGTCACCGGCCTTGGTCACGCTGTCCACGGACGGTGCCACGTACTGGCCGTCGGGGGCCTTGATCGACGCGACGCCCAGGCCGGTGGAGATCGCGTACTGGTAGCTCGAGGTAGCCGATGGAGCCGGCGGTCTGCTTCATGGCAGCGGCCACTCCGGCGTTGCCGTTGCCGCCCTGGCCGATCGGCCACTGCACGGACTTGCCGGAGCCGACCTTGGTCGACCACTCGGGGCTCTCGATCTTGAGCCAGCCGGTGAAGATGCCGGTCGTGCCGGAGCCGTCGGCGCGGTGCACGACCTGGATGCCCGTGGCCGGGCAGCGTCACGCCCGGGTTGAGCTTGGCGATCGCCGGGTCGTTCCACTTCGTGATCTTGCCCAGGAAGATGTCGGCGGTCGTAGGACCGTCGAGCTTGAGCGGGGTGGTGACGTCCGTCAGGTTGTAGGAGACCACGACGGCGCCCAGGACACGTCGGGAACTCGATGTACGAGCCGGTGATCTTGGCGGCCTCGGCGGCCTTGAGCGGCACGTCGGTGGCGCCGAAGTCGACGGTCTTGGCGGTGAACTGCTGGATGCCGCCGCCCGAGCCGATGGCCTGGTAGTTGACCTTGGCGTTGGGCTCGACGGTCACGAAGTCCTGGGCCCACTTGCTGTAGACGGGTGCCGGGAACGTGGCGCCGGCGCCCACGAGGCCGGTACCCTGGAATGCCGAGGCGGTGCCTGAGGCGGTTCCGGTCGAACCGGACGTGCTGCTGCCGGTGCTGCAGCCAGCGGCGGACAGGAGCCCGACGCCGAGCGTGGCTGCGAGTCCGAGCGCGATGGTACGCTTTTCACTGGTTCTCCTCTGTTCCGAGTGAAGGGCGAGTCGATGGCGGTTCGCGAGGCCGCCGCGGCCGATAGTAGGGGTAGGTTGCGACCTATTGGTTGCATGTTTGTAAAACTCTTCGCGCATCTCGGCCGAGGCCGCCGCCGCCGTGCTCGCGCCCGGTCTCTCCTGGGCGAACGGGTGCCCCGGTCGCGGCCGGTGCGCCGGCCCCAGCCCCGGCCGCCATGCAACAGCACCCCGGCCGCGGGGGGCGGGGCCGGGGTGCTCAAGGAGTTCGCGAGGTGGTCCGGGGAGGGGTCGCGCCTCGCCCGCTGAACGTACGGCGGAGACGGGCACGGCTGGTTGCATGCATGTAAAATGCGTCGGACTCGTGTAAAACGTTTGTGAAATGACTTCGGCCCGGCGGTCGCCCCTGCCATGATGTCCGCGTCATGGACACCCGGGGGCGGTGCCTCCCGGGCCGCGGCGGTCTCCCCGCGGCGATCACAGTCAGGCGGAACATGGCTCACATCCTCGTCGTGGAAGACGACCCGGTCATCAGGCAAACGGTGGAGTATGCCCTGCGCAGGGCGGGTTTCGAGACGTCGTCTTCCGACGACGGCGCGCGTGCGTTGGACCTCGCCCGCAACGAGACGCCCGACCTGATCCTGCTCGACGTGATGCTGCCCGGCATGGACGGCTTCGACCTTCGCCGAGAAGCTGCGGGCGACCGACGAAGACGTCGCGATCATCATGGTCACGGCCCTGGACCAGCCTCGTGACCTAGTGCACGGCCTCGACACCGGCGCCGACGACTACATCACCAAGCCCTTCGCGATGGACGAGCTGCTCGCGCGGGTGCGCGCCAACCTGCGCCGCGTGCGCGAGCGTTCGGCGCTTGCCAAGGACGAGAGCATCAAGGTGGGCGACATCGAGATCGAGCCTTCGCAGTTCCGGGTGACCGTGAAGGACGAATCCGTGCGGCTCAGGCTCAAGGAGTTCCAGCTGCTGCTCGCTCTCGCGGCGAAGCCCGGCACCCTCATGACCCGTCAGCGACTCGCCGAGGAGGTCTGGGGCTACGAGTTCATGCCGTCGTCGCGCACGATCGACGTCCACATCCGGCGCGTGCGCCAGGCCGTGGAAGGCCCCTCGGACTACTACTACATACACACGGTGCACGGGCTCGGCTACCGCCTCGAGCCCCAGCTCAAGGATGGCGCGCCCGCGCCTGCGGCCCCGCTCGAGGACGACTAGGTGACCAGGCTCAGGACCCTGCTTGGCTCCTACCGGGCGCGCCTCGTCCTGGGCTACGTGCTCGTGGTCGTGCTCGTCGCCGTCGTGTGGGCGGCCAGCCTCTTCGGGCCCCTCGATGCCGCCATCCACGAGCAGCAGCGCACCGCGCTCACGGCCGTCGATCGCGGCATCGCGAACGTCGTGGCCGCGATGCCGGTGCTCGACGAGAGCTCGGCCAAGGGGCTGGTGGCCGGCACGGGCTGGCGCCTGACCGTGATCGATGCCAAGGGCGACGTGCTCGTGGACACGGTGGCGGACCCGGCCACCATGGAGAACCACCGCAACCGGCCGGAGGTGGCCGCGGCCCTGGCGGGCCGCACCGGTTCCGACGAACGCCTCTCACGCACCACGCACGTGCAGCAGCTCTACGTGGCGGTGCCCGCCACGCGCGGCGGCGCCCACGTCGTGGTGAGGCTGTCCGAGCCTCTGCGTACCCTCAACGACCAAGTGGGACAGGCGCGGTCGGTGGGACTCCTCGCGCTCGCGTTCGCGCTCCTGATCACGGGGGCGGTCGCGTGGCGGCTGGCGACCTCGGCCACGAAGCCGGTGAGCGCGCTGGCCGACTCGGCGCACCGCATGGCGGAGGGCGACCTGTCCGGCGCGATACCCGAGGCGCCCGGCGAGCTGGGTCAGCTGTCCTCGGCACTCACGGACCTGCGCGACCAGATGCGCGACCGCGTTCAGGGGCTGGAGGCGGAGCGCCGCAACCTGCGCGCGGTGCTCGACGGGCTCACCGACTCGATGTTCCTGATCGAGGACGGCGTGGTGACGCTCGCCAACGACAACGCTTCGGCCATGTTCAAGGCGCCGTTCGGCGGCTGGGCCGGACGGGCGCTGGACGACCGTGTCATGCCCGCGTCGCTGTCGGCCGTGGTCCAGGGCTTGCTCCTCGCCTCGGCCGACGACGAGCCGCGCAAGCCGCTCGCCAGGGACGTGGGCCCCGACCCCACGGGCCGCTGGTTCCGCGTCACTGTGCTGCCGCTGCCTCGCCCGGCCCAGGGCGCGGCGGTGCGCAGGCTCGTCATGATCACCGACACCACGGAACGCATGCGTCTGGACAAGATGCGCACCGACTTCGTGGCCAACGCGAGCCACGAGCTCAAGACCCCCACCGCCGGGATCCTGCTCCTTGCCGAGAGCGCGCGCACGGCCGCCGCGGACGGGGACGGCGAGACCGCGATGGCGTTCCTCAGCCAGATCGAGAGCGAGGCCGACCGCTTGCGCCGGCTCGTCGCCGACCTGCTGGACCTGTCGCGTCTGGAGACCGCGCCGCAACCCGGATCGATCGCCGACGTGCGCCACACGGTGGACCTGTCCACGATGGCCCACGGTTCCGCGGCGCGGCTCAAGGGCCTGGAGCTCTCCGCCGACCTCGGCCCCGTGGCGGGCGAGGACGTGTACGTCTACGCCGACCCCACCGACGTGGCGGTGGCGCTGGACAACCTGCTGGACAACGCGGTGGCGTACACCGACCAGGGCGGGGTGACCGTGAGCGTGTCCGCCGACCGGTCCACCGTGGCCATAGCCGTCACCGACACCGGCGTAGGCATCCCAGCCGAGGACCTGCCCCGGGTGTTCGAGCGCTTCTACCGCGTGGATCGGTCGCGCACGCGCGTCACCGGCGGGACCGGCCTGGGTCTGTCTCTCGTGCGGCATATCGCCGAGCGTTCCGGCGGCAGCGTCAAGATCTCCTCCGAGGTGGGCGCGGGCACGACCGTGACGCTGGAACTGCCCAGGGCGTAGGGCGCGGGACGGCTCGCGCGCCGCGGCGGCGCGGCGCGCGACACGTCGAGCGCGGCCGGACGGCGACACGGGCCAAGCCCGCCGACCGGCCCGGATAGGTGCCCGGACCTCGGCATTCTCCGCAGGGGCGGTGGAACCCCCGAACCGCCCGAGCGCCGCGACCCGGCCGGATGGGTAATGAAAGACCATCTCGTGGCGCGCCTCGGCCGCCGCGACACGCCCACGTGCGCAGGACAGCGGCCGATGCCGGGATGGCCGCCCCTCCCCGCGCATACCCGCGCGAGAAGGGGGCTCCTCGTTGAGCGGACGCACGATCGATCGTGTCCAACCGCCTCCCCGTCACGGCACAGGCCGACGAGGAAGGTCTCGTCACTCTGGTGCCCAGCGTGGGCGGGCTGGCGACCGCTCTGGACGCGGCCGATATCGGCTCGAGCGTCTGGGTGGGCTGGCCGGGCCTGCCTGCCGGACAGATGGATCCGGCGCTCATGGCGCAGCTCTCCGACCGGGCCGTGATCCCCGTGGAGCTGGCCGAGGACGACGTCGCCGGTTACTACGAAGGCTTCTCCAACAACACGATCTGGCCGCTGTTCCACGAGTTCCCGCAGTACGCGTCGTTCGAGATCCCCTGGTGGGAGGCGTACCTGCGCGTCAACCAGGCCTTCGCCGACACCGTGGCGCAGCAGTACCGGCCCGGCGACCGCATCTGGATCCACGACTACCAGCTCCTGATGCTCCCCAAGCTCCTGCGCGACCGGCTGCCCCAGGCCGCGATCGGGTTCTTCCTCCACATCCCGTTCCCGACCTCGGAAGTGTTCCAGATGCTCCCCTGGCGGGAGCAGTTGCTCAACGGGCTGCTGGGCGCCGACATCGTGGGGTTCCACACGTACGACTACGTGCGCCACTTCCTCTCCGGATGCCTTCGCATGCTCGGCCTGCCCAGCACGATGGGGACGATCATGTGTTCCGGACGCCGCGTGCACGTGGACGCCTACCCGATAGGCGTGGACGTCGAGGGCATCTCGAGCGCCGCCCGCGACCCGGCGATCCGCGCGCGCGCGGCCGAGATCAAGGCGCCCATCGAGCCCGGTTCGCGCCTCGTGGCCTCCGTCGACCGCTTGGACTACACGAAGGGCTTGCCGCGCAGGTTCCTCGCCTTCGAGGCGCTCCTCCGGAACCGCCCCGAGTGGCGCGGGCGCGTCACGATGCTCTCCGTCGCGGTGCCGTCACGCACGGGCGTGGCGCAATACCAGGAGCTCAAGCGGGAGCTCGACGAGATCGTGGGCCGCATCAACGGGACCTACGGCGAGACCGACTGGACCCCCATCAGCTACATCACACGGTCGCGGACCTTCGATGAGATCATCGCGCTGTATCTCGCGACGGACGTGATGATGGTCACCCCGCTCGTGGACGGCATGAACCTCGTGGCCAAGGAGTACGTCGCGGCCGCGTGCACGCAGGGCTGCGGGGTGCTCGTGCTGTCGGAACGGGCGGGCGCCGCCCACGAGCTCGGCGAGGCGCTCATCGTGAACCCGTACGACGAGGGGGCGCTCACAGGGGCCCTGGAACGCGCTCTGGGCATGCCCATCCAAGAGCAGGCCGAGCGGCTCGACGACATGGTGGACCGGCTCCGGCGCTACGACGTGCGCCGCTGGGTGGCGGACTTCCTGAGCTCGCTGGACCAGGCCGCGGGCGAGCGCGACGAGCTGCAGTCCAAGCTGCTCTCCAACGGCGCCGCGGACGACCTCATGAGCCAGTACTGCGCGGCGAGCCACCGCCTGCTGCTGCTCGACTACGACGGCACCCTGATGCGCTTCAAGGTCTCCCCCGGCCGAGTCGTGCCCGACAAAGGCCTCCTGGACATCCTCGAATCGCTCGCCCGCGATCCGCACAACGAGGTCTTCGTGGCCTCCGGACGTGACCGGGCCACGCTCGAGCGCTGGCTCGGCGGCCTGGGCCTCGGCTTCGTGGCGGAGAACGGGGCGTTCTGGAAGCGCCCCGGCGAAGACGAGTGGCATGAGGGAGCCGAGGGACCTCCGGACTGGAAGGCCTCGGTCCTGCCCGTCCTGGAGGCGTACCGCGATCGCACGCCGGGAGCGACCATCGAGGAGAAGGAGCAGGCGCTCGTGTGGCACTTCCGCGGTGCCGAGCCCACCCTGGCCGAGCAACGCGTCAGGCAGCTCCGTTACGCGCTGGGCCCCATGCTCGAGAACGAGGCCCTCACGGTCGTGGACGGCCACAAGATCCTCGAGGTGCGGCCCAGCGGCACGACCAAGGGCGACGCGATCGCCCACCTGCTGGGCGAGCCTTGGGACTTCGTGTTCGCCGTGGGCGACGACATCACCGACGAGGACATGTTCGCCGTCTTGCCCGAGAACTCATGGACGGTCCGGGTGGGCGGTGACGACTCGCGCGCCAAGTACCACATGTGGTCCACCGAGGTCGTGCGGTCACTGCTCGGCCGGATGATAGACGGGGAGGCACCATGATCACCCTGGAAGAGCACGAGCCTTTCGCCGGCGAAGAAGCGATCGCGGAGATACGCCGCAAGGCGCTACGGCTCATCGGACGTCGTGTGTTGCACATCAACGCCACGTACCAGGGTGGCGGGGTCGCAGAGCTCCTGGGCTCGATCGTGGAGCTCGCGAACGACGTGGGCGTGGACAGCGACTGGCGGATCCTGCCCGGCAACTACGACTTCTTCGAGGTGACCAAGTCCTTCCACAACGGGCTGCAGGGCCAGCCGATGGACCTGTCGGCCGACCGCCGCGAACGGTACGAGTCCGTCAACGAGCGGTTCGCCGGTTTCGCGCAGATCGACCGCGACGTCGTGCTCGTCCACGATCCGCAGCCCCTCGCGCTGAGCCGCTACGTGCGCAAGCGCCAGCCTTGGCTTTGGCAGTGCCACATCGACCTCACGAACCCCGATCCCGGCCTGTGGGACTACCTGCGCTGCTACGTGATGCGCTACGACCTCATGCTCGTCTCGCACCCGGACTACCGGCGCAGCGACATCGGCATCGGCCAGCGGGTCGTCACGCCCGCGATCGACCCGCTCGCCCCCAAGAACCACGACCTCTCCGACCAAGACGTGGACCGGCTCGTGGCCGAAGCGGGAGTCCCGCGAGACAAGCCGCTGGTCACGCAGATCTCCAGGTTCGATTCCTGGAAGGACCCGGTGGGCGTCATCAGGGTCTTCCGCAAGGTCCGCGAGGAGTGCGACTGCCGCCTCGTGCTCGCGGGCGCCACGGCCAGCGACGACCCCGAGTCCTCGAGGGTGTTCGCACAGGTCATGGAGGAGGTCGCCAACGGACCCCACGGCGACGACATCGTCCTGATCTCGCGCGAGAGCCCGAGCGCGACCATCAACGCCCTTCAGCGGGCCTCGGCAGTCGTGGTGCAGAAGTCCAAGCGCGAGGGGTTCGGCCTAACGGTGGCCGAGGCGATGTGGAAGGGACGGCCTGTGGTCGCGTCCAGGGTGGGCGGGATGCCGCTCCAGATGGTGGACGGCGAGACAGGCATCCTCGTTGAGCCCGACGACCTGGACGGCACGGCCACCGCCATCATCCGCCTTCTCAACAACCCGGAGCTGGCCGACGCCATGGGCACCGCGGGCCGCGAACGTGTGCGCGAGCGGTTCCTCATAACCCGCATGCTCAGCGACTACCTCGACGTCTTCGCCGAAGTGCTCTGAGCTTCCGCCGCCTCCGCCGCGGGGCCACGGCCGGCGGGGAACCGCCGTCTCACCTCCAGCCAAACGATCGTGCACAGCACCAGCCAGGCGATGCCGAAGCACAGGCCGCCGATCACGTCTGTGAACCAGTGCACGCCGAGGTACAGCCGCGACGCGCCCACGAGAATGCTGAGCGCCACGGCACCGCCGGCGAACAGCGCGGTCTCCAAGCCGGGTCCCCATTCGACGAACGCCACCACGAGCAGCGCCCCGAAGAACATCACCGTGGCCGAGGTGTGCCCCGACGGGAAGCTCGCCGAATCCGGGATGGGCGCCACGGCGAGCATCGCGGGCGGCCGGGTGCGGTCCACCAGCGTCTTGAGCCCGCTGTTCAGCAGGGCGCCGCTCGCCACGGTGAGCGCGACGAAAAGCGCCGCGCTGCGCCGATGCAGCAGCCACAAGACCACGAACGCGACGATGACCATCCCGGTCACGACCCACGTGTCGCCAAGGTGCGTCAGCCAGCGGAAGAAGACATCGGCAGCGGGGATCCGGATGTGCGAGACGTCGAACGCGACGTCCAGGTCGCGGGCGCGGATGGACACGCCGTAAACGATACCCCACGCGAGATCGGCGAAGACGGCAAGCGCCGCTACCGCCACGACTCCCAGCGCTATCTCCGTTCGCCCGATCCGGTCCCGCACCGCTCAGCCGATCCTGAAGCGCACATAGCCGGCGATCTCCTTGGCTACGTCGATGCCGGTGGCTCGCTCGAATCCCTCGAATCCCGGTGCCGAGTTGACCTCGATCACCTGGTAGCCACCTTGCGCACCGATCGAGATCCACCCCCGCGATGTCCAATCCCATGACTTCGGTGGCTCGCAGCGCGAGCCATTCGATGTCCTCGGTGAGCTCTACCCGCCGAGCGGAGCCGCCCTGGTGAACGTTGGCCCTGAACGATCCGAGCTTGGCCACCCTCTCCATCGCGCCCAGGACGCGCCCGCCCACGACGAGCACGCGCAAGTCGCGCCCGGAGCTCTCCGCGACGAACTCCTGGATGAGCAGCGTTTGGTTGAGCGACCACACCGTCTCGAGTGCCGCCTGGATCTCGTCCATGTCCTTGCCC
This sequence comes from uncultured Coriobacteriia bacterium, assembly GCA_963768865.1. Taxonomy (GTDB): domain Bacteria; phylum Actinomycetota; class Coriobacteriia; order Anaerosomatales; family CAVYJL01; genus CAVYJL01. The sequence continues at coordinate 146,256 of CAVYJL010000005.1, forward strand.
AGCATCACGCCCTTGCCGTGGGTGCCGCTGATGAGCTTGAGCACCACGGGCGGCCCCCCGACCTTGCCCACCATCTTGGACACGTCGGAAGGCTGGCGGGCGAGCACGGTGCGCGGGAACGGGATGCCCGCGGCGGCAAGCAGCTGGTGGGCGTGCAGCTTGTCCTTGCACGCCATCACGGCATCGGCGCGATTCACCACCACGACGCCGGGAGTCGCCTCCATGTGCGAGATGACGGCTCGTGCGAACCCGGTGGTGTCGCTGCCGGTACGGGGCAGGAACGCCGCAGGCGGCTCCAGGCGCTTGTTGCGATAGTAGGTCTGGGATCCCTGGGCCGAGACGAGCAGGTCGAAGTTGGAAGGGTCCAGCGTCCGCAGCGCCAGGCCGTGGTCCTCCACGACCTCGGCGAGCCGTCTGGCGGTGTGGCCACGCGGCTCGGTGGTCATGAGCGCGAGAAGCGGGAGCGGGGACTTCATCGGCCCGCTCCGCGTGCGGCGGCATCGACGATGGGGGCTGCCACCTGCTGCTTGCGCGAGAGAACGCCGGGCATCCACTGCGGCTCCGTGCCTAGGCCGCGTACGCCCAGGCCAGCCTCAGCCACGCCCGTGGCCCCGCAAGCTAGCACCCAGCTGCCCTCGTGAGTGATGTCCGTGATGAGGGCCACCGCGAGGTCGTAGCGCTCTCGCGCCGCAAGCTCCGCAAGGCCCTCGTTCAGCTCGTCCAGATGCTCTAGGACCGGGCCGGCATCGGTCGCCTCGAACTGAGCGATCCCGATGGCCAGGCCACCCGACTCGAAGCGTTTCAGGTCGCCCTCGAGGACGCCCGCCGTCGAGAACGGCGTTGCCGCGGCTTTAGCGGCGAACATCTCGGCTCCCAGGGCGAGCGGGTCCACGGCCGCGACCTCGGCGAGTCGTGTCGCCCATGTCCGGTCCAGGTCGGTCGTCGTGGGGGACTTGAAGAGCACCGTGTCCGAAAGGATCGCGCAGAGCAGCAGGCCGGCAATGTCACGCGGGATGTCCACGCTCAGCTCGCGATACCGCTCGGCCACGACGGTGGCGGTGGCGCCCACGGGCAGGTTGAAGAAGCCTATGGGAGCCGCGGTCTGCACGTCGCCGATGCGATGGTGGTCCACGATCTCGATGACCCTCGCGTCCTCGATGCCGTCCGCGGACTGCACGGTCTCGTTGTGGTCCACGAGCACGACCTCGCGCCGCTGCGCGCGAGCCAGGTCGGTACGCGACAAGATGCCCACTAGCCGGCTCTCAGCGTCCACGACGAACGCGGTGCGGGTCGCGGAGTCCAGGAGCGGGCCCGCGGCCTCGGCAAGGAGGTCGTCGGGGTGGACCACGACGTCCTGGGCGGCCATGACCTCGGTGGCGGCGTGGGCGAGGTCCACCAGCCGGCTCGCGCCGTAGGTATCGTGACCGGTGGCCACGATGGCGGCCCCCCGTGTGATCGCCGCGTCGAGCGCCTCGGGGACCGGTGTGGCCCCGCCCGTGACCACGAGGCACGCAGCGCCGGCGCGCAACGCGAGCGGCTGCGTGCGCACGCGGTCGCCCATGATCACGAGGTCGCCCGGCGCGACTCGGCTCTCGAACGTCGACGGCTCGGCGGCGGCGATGACCACCCCGCCGTTGAGCTCGGCGGCCGGATCGCCCACGAGCACGGTGCCGCCCAGGACCTCGGCGATGCGGGCCACCGTGACGGGGCGGCGCGTGAAGCCGGGAGCCTCCAGATCCACGAGGTAGCGCCGGGCGATGGCGATGGACGTGACCACGCCCAGCGGCCGGCCTCGTCCACGACCGGGAGCGTGCGCGCCGAGCGCTCGACCATGAGCTTGCCGGCCGTGAGCAGCGTGTCCTCGGGGCCCACCGTCACCACGCGGGACGTCATGACGTCGGCCACGCGGGTGCGCACGTGATCCACGACCGCCGGCAGCGGCACGCCGAAACGCTCGAACGCCCACGCGGTCTCCGCGGGGCCCTCGCCAAGGCGCACGGGCACGTAGCGGCGCGCGGGGTCGGTTACGTTCTTGAGATGCGCGTAAGCCACGGCGGAGCAGATCGAATCGTTGTCCGGATTCCGGTGGCCGAATACGAGGACGTCGCTCATGTGTCTTGGTTCCCAGCTACTCGAACGGACTCGGGCCCAGGGCCGGCGCCCGCACGGCGCCGCACGGCGTCATCGCGGCGCCCCATCCCGGCCTATTCGGTGATCTTGCGGATGGGCGCGTAGCCCAGCAGTACCTTCTTGGTGCCCGCGGGAGCAGGGAACGAGATCGTGACCTTGTCGCCCTCGACCTCCTTGACCTTGCCCCTTCCGAACACCTTGTGCTCCACGAGGTCGCCCACCGCGAGCTGCGGCTGCTCCTCGGCAGGCTTGGGACGCGGGGCGCCCGACCCGAAGACGCGACCGCCGCCCGCGGGGACGGAGCCGCCTCCCCCGCTGCCGAAGCCGCCGCCGAAGCGCGTGGTCTCCCCAGGCGAGGACGCGGCGCCGCGCGAGCCCGAAGCGGAGCGCCGGCCCATGCCGCCGCGGTAGGACTCGCCGGAGTAGCCGGCCAGCCCACGCCCGTGACCTCGACGAACTCCTCGGGCACCTCTTCCATGAAACGGCTGGGCAGATTGTGCTGCTCGCGGCCGTAGAGCGAACGGCGCAGCGCGTGGCTCATGTACAGCCGCTCGCGGGCGCGGGTGATGGCGACGTACGCCAGGCGGCGCTCCTCCTCGATCCCTTGCGGGTCCGCGATGGAGCTCACGTGCGGGAAGATGGCGTCCTCGAGCCCGGCGATGAACACGACCGGGAACTCGAGGCCCTTGGCGGTGTGCACCGTCATGAGCGTCACGTAGCGCTCGCCGGCGACCAGCGAGTCCAGGTCGGTGCGCAGCGCGAACCACTCCATCAGATCGCCGAGCGTCGCACCCTCGTGGGTGGCGTCGAACTCGCCTATGACGCCGTAGAGCTCCTCGATGTTCTCGATCCGGTCCAAGCGCCTCGTCGCTGCGCTCGTTGCGCAAGGCGTCTACGAGGCCGGAGACGCGCCACGATGTCCTGCACGGTGTCCCGCAGCGCAAAGCCTGACACCTCGCGCATCTTGCTCAGCAGCTCCAGGAAGCCCGCGACCTTGGCGGCCGGGCCGCTGCCCAGCAGTCCCTCGGCGACGGCGCGCCTCGAACGCGGCGAGCAACGTTGTGCCGCGCTGCGACGCGAGCGCCGCGATCTTGTCCACCGTCGCGTCGCCGATGCCCCGCCGAGGCGTGTTCACGATCCGGCGCAACGACACCTCGTCCGCGGGGTTCACGACCGTGCGCAGGTACGCCAGCACGTCGCGGATCTCGGCCCGCTCGAAGAACCGGGTGCCGCCGACGATCTTGTAGGGCACGCCCGCCCGCATGAACGCGTCCTCCAGGACGCGGCTCTGGGCGTTGGTGCGGTAGAAGACGGCGAAGTCGGATAGCGAGCGGCCCTCGTCGCGCAGCAGGCGCTCGACCTCGCCCGACGACGAAACGGGCCTCGTCGCGCTCGTCGCTCGCGGTGTAGCGGGTGATGGACTCGCCCTCGACGTTGGCGGTCCACAGCGTCTTGGGCTTGCGTCCCGCGTTGCTGCGCCACCACGGCGTTGGCCGCGGCGAGGATGGTCTTGGTCGAGCGGTAGTTCTGCTCGAGCTTGATGACCGTCGCGTCCGGATAGTCACGCTCGAACTCGAGGATGTTGCGGATGTCGGCGCCGCGCCACGAGTAGATGGACTGGTCGTCGTCGCCCACGACCATGAGGTTGCGATGCCCGCCCGCGAGCAGGTTCACGATCCTGTACTGGGCGTGGTTCGTGTCCTGGTACTCGTCCACGAGGATGTAGCGGAACCGCTCCCGGTAGCCTCGCGAGCACCTCCGCGTCGCTCGCCAGCAGATCGTGCGCGCGCACGAGCAGGTCGTCGAAGTCCATGGCGTTAGCGCGCACGAGACGCTCCTGGTAGGCCTTGTAGACCTCGGCCACGACCTCGGACATGAAGTCGCGGTTCTCGGCGGCGAACCGCTCGGGCCCGATGAGCTCGTTCTTTGCCGAGGAGATCCGCGAGGCGACCATCGGCGGCGGGAAGCGCTTCGGGTCCTTGCCCAGTCCGTGAGGATCGACGACAGCGACGCGCTTGGCGTCGTCGGCGTCGTAGATCGTGAAGTCGCGCGCTGAAGCCCAGACGCTCGGCGTCGCGGCGCAGCATGCGCACGCACATGCGTGGAACGTGGACACCCACATGTACCGCGCGTACTCGGCCTATGAGCTCCTCGAGCCGGTCGCGCATCTCGGCCGCGGCCTTGTTCGTGAACGTGATGGCGAGCACGTCGTCGGGCGGCACGTTCAGGTCGCCCACGATGTGCGCGATCCGGTACGTGAGCACGCGCGTCTTGCCCGATCCCGCGCCCGCGAGCACGAGGAGCGGGCCCTCGGTCGCGAGCACGGCGTCGCGCTGGGCGGGGTTGAGTTCGGTGAGGTCCAGAGTCATAGCCGAGCCAGTGTAGCGGCTAGTGCCTGGTTCCAGAAGTCCGGGAGGCACCGAGGCTGGCGCCGCGTGGGGCTGGCTAGGCGCGACGACCGAGAATACCTCCAGGTATTTGAGGGAGGAGCAACGCCGCCAGCCGCGCGCAGCGCCGGCCGAATGCCCGCGGACTTCTGGAACCAGGCACTAAGCCCGACACGGCAAAGCCGCCGGACGCTACTTCACGAACTTGATCATCGAGAAGCCGGAGTCGTCGTCCTTGCGCTGGCACGCATCGTGGACGACGAAGCACTCCCCTTTGACGTGCTGGGTGTTGCCGCAGCGCTCGCACACCGCCTCGTCGCACACCTTGCACGTGCCGAGGCGGCGCACGTTGGGGGCACCGCAGTGAAAGCAGTAGCGCATGACGCCACGCGTATCTACAGCCACGCAGGCAGTCCTCCCTGCGTCACGCGAGAACTCAGCCGGCCTGGGACACCGCGCTCGGCAACACGGGCCACACGCGTTCATTTCGCGTTAACATAGCGGCTTTCCTGCCCCGCAGTCCGTTCACGGCCCCGCCGGCGGATGAGCGTCACGCGATGTCTCGCCCGACCGCCGCGGCGATGGGCTTGAGATCCTCCACGAGCGCGGCGAGCTGATCCAGATCCAGGGACTGCGGGCCGTCGCAGAGCGCTTCGCGCGGGTTCGGATGCAGCCTCGACCATGATGCCGTCGGCGCCCACCGCCACCGCCGCGCGCGAGATCGCGGGCACCAGGTCGGCGCGGTCCGGTGGGGTGCGAGACGTCCACGATGATGGGCAGCAGCGACAGCTTCTTGACCACCGGGACCGCGGTGATGTCGAGCGTGAAGCGCGTGGCCGTCTCGAAGGTCCGGATGCCGCGCTCGCACAGGATCACGTTCTCGTTGCCGAGCATCGTGATGTAGTCGCTCGCCTGCAGCCACTCCTCGATGGTCGCCGCCATGCCCCGCTTGAACACCACGGGCTTGCGCGAGTCCGCGGTGACCTGGCCGATCCTCTTGAGCAGGCAGAAGTTGGCCATGTTGCGCGTGCCGATCTGGATGATGTCGGCGTACTCGTCCACGACCTCGGCATGGGCGGAGTCCGTGACCTCGGTGACGACAAGGAGCCCGTAGGCGTCGGCGGCGTCGCGCAGCAGCTCCAGGCCCTTTTCCTCCAGCCCCTGGAACGAGAACGGGCGAGGTGCGGGGCTTGTAGGCGCCGCCGCGCAGGACTCGGATGCCGAGGTCCTTGCAGCGCCGCCGCGACCTCGTGCATCTGCTCGCGGCTCTCCACGGAGCACGGGCCGGCGATGATGCGTGACCGCCCCGTCGCGCACCGACGGCGCCCGCGGCGGGTGCTGCCGGCGGCCATCAGCCTCTCATCTCCTTCGGCGACGTGAAGGATGCTCTCGTAGATCTCGCGCAGGTTCGTCCGCGTACATCGGGCCCTCGTTGCACTTCGCGAGGTTCGCGAAGATCTCCTCTTCGCGCTTGGGATCGTAGAGGCCCCAGTGGACGCCGGGCTTCAGGCCCCGGATCTCGAGCGAGCACGCGGCGCGCTCGTTGAGAAGCTTGACGAGCTGACAGTCGATCTCATCGATGCGACCGCGGATCTCGCTGATGCGCTCCTGCGCTTCGTTGGGCTTGTCGGCCATATCTAGCTCCTTGCGCGACGGGGTGAGCCGCTGTTTCGCAGCGGTGTGGCGCATTGTAGCCGCTCCGGGACGATGCTGGCACGCCTCCGGTCCCGGGGCCGCGCCCTTCACGCATCGGCGCCGCGTACGGGCCAGGCCCCGGCTACTCCCACTCGATGGTGCCGGGCGGCTTGCTCGTGATGTCGTAGGCCACGCGGTTGATCCCGTCCACCTCGTTGATGATGCGGTTGCTCATCTTCGCGAGCAGGTCGTGCGGCAGGCGCGCCCAGTCGGCGGTCATGGCGTCGGCGCTGGCCACGGCCCGGATGATGATCGGGTGCCCGTAGGTGCGCTCGTCGCCCATGACGCCCACCGAGCGGATGTCGGGAAGCACCGCGAAGTACTGCCACACCTCCCGATCCGTGTCCCACGCGCCGATCTCCTCGCGCACGATGGCGTCGGCGCGGCGCAGCGTGTCCAGCTTCTCGCGCGTGATCTCGCCGATGATCCGAACCGCGAGCCCGGGACCCGGGAACGGCTGCCGGTGCACGATCTCGTCGGGCAGGCCCAGCTCGGCGCCCACCGCGCGGACCTCGTCCTTGAACAGCGTCTTGAGCGGCTCGATGAGCTCGAAGTGGACGCCCTCGGGGAACGGGATGAGGTTGTGGTGGCTCTTGATCTTGGCCGCGTGCTTGTTGCCCGACTCGATGACGTCCGGGTACAGGGTGCCCTGCGCGAGGAACTGCACGCCCTCGAGCGTGGTCGCCTCGTCGAAGAAGACCTTCCAGAACTCCTCGCCGATGATGCGGCGCTTGAGCTCGGGGTCGGTCACACCCTCGAGCAGGTCCAGGTAGCGGTCGGCCGCGTCCACGTCCACGAGGTTGACCTTGAACGTGTCGCGGAACGTGTGGACGACCTGCTCGGCCTCGTCCAGCCGAAGCATTCCGTGGTCCACGAACACGCAGGTGAGCTGGTCGCCGATAGCGCGGTGCAGCAGCGCCGCCACGACGCTCGAGTCCACACCACCGGACAGTCCGCAGATCACACGGGCGTCGCCCACCTGAGCGCGGATCGCATCCACGGCGTCGTCGATGATGTTCACCATCGTCCACTGCGCCGGGATGGCCGCGATCTCATGCAGGAACGTGCGGATGATGTGCTGACCGTAGTCGGTATGCGCGACCTCGGGGTGGAATTGCGTGGCGAACAAGCCCCGCTCGCGGTCCTCCATCGCCGCAACACCGGTGGTGCCGGTCCGCGCGGTGACCACGAAGCCCGCCGGCGGCGTTCCCACGCTGTCGCGATGGCTCATCCACACGCGGCTCGTCTCGGGCACGCCGTCGAGAAGGGCGCACGTGGGATCGGTGACCGTGAGCTCGGCGAACCCGTACTCGCCTATGTCGGTGCGCGGCACGTCGCCGCCCAGCGCCACAGCCATCTCCTGGATGCCATAGCAGAACCCGAGGATCGGGATGCCCAGCCCGAAAATGGCTGGGTCCATATGAGGCGCGCCCTCGGCGTAGACCGAGGCCGGACCGCCGGAGAGTATGAGCGCGGCCGGACGGCGGGCGGCGACCTCGGCAGGGGTGATGTCGAACGGGACGATCTCCGAGTAGACCCTCGCCTCCCGAACGCGGCGTGCGATCAGCTGCGCGTATTGCGCGCCGAAGTCGAGTACGAGGACGGTGGGCTGCTCGGTCTGCGTCACGCGGTGCTCCTTGGCATGTGTCGGTCGCGGATCCGCGCCGTGACCTCGAGTCTGCGGCGCGTCGGTGCGGTCCGGCCTACGCCCCCATCCCCACGCCCTGGCTCTGCTGGAGGGTCTTGCCCTCCGTCTGCAGCGAGGGCGCGACCATGACCTCGGCCTTCTGGAACGCCTTGAGGTTCTCGTAGCCGCAAGTGGCCATGCTCGTACGCAGGCCGCCCACGAGGTTGAGCGTGCCGTCGTTCTCGTGCGCCGGGCCCAGCAGGATGTCCTCCAGGGTGCCCTTGGTGCCGGCGCGCACGCGGGTGCCGCGGGGCAGCTCGGGGTGGAACGTGGCCATGCCCCAGTGGTAGCCGCGGCCGGGCGCCTCACTCGCGCTTGCGAGCGGCGAGCCGATCATGACGGCGTCGGCGCCTACCGCGATAGCCTTGGCGAGGTCCCCGCCGGTGCGCATGCCTCCGTCGGCGATGACGTGGCAGTACGTGCCCGTCTCGTCCAGATGACGGATGCGGGCCGCCGAGGCGTCCGCGATGGCCGTGCCCTGCGGCACCCCGATCCCGAGCACGCGGCGCGATGTGCACGCGTGGCCCGGGCCCACGCCCACGAGCACGCCCACGGCGCCGGTGCGCATGAGATGAAGAGCGCCCTGGTAGCTGCAGCAGCCGCCCACGATGACCGGCAGGTCGAGGTCGCGGATGAACGCGTTGAGGTCCAGGGGCTTGTCGTAGCTGGACACGTGCTCGGCCGACACCACGGTGCCCTGGATGACGAGGACGTCCAGGCCGCCCTCCATGGCAGGCCCGATGAACCGCTCCACGTTCTGAGGCGTGAGCGACGCGGCGGTGATCACGCCGCCGTCCTTGATCTCCTTGACGCGTTGCTTCACGAGCTCGGCCTTGACCGGCTCGGTGTAGATCTCCTGCATGCGGGCGGTGGCGTCGGCTTTGTCGAAGCCGCCGATCTTGTCCAGCTGCGCATCGGCGTCCTCGTAGCGGGTCTGGATGCCCTCGAGGTTGAGGACCGCGAGACCGCCCAGCTTGCCCATCGTCACGGCGAACGCCGGGTCCACCACGCCGTCCATGGCCGAGGCGAGCACCGGAAGGTCGAACGAGTACGAACGGCCCTTGAAGCCGAACTCCCAGGTCACGTTGATGTCCCTGGGGTCGCGCGTCCGTCGTGAGGGCACTATTGCGATGTCGTCGAATCCGTACGCGCGCCTACCCGTCTTACCTCGTCCGATCTCGATCTCCATAGAACCGGTGGCCTCCTTGAAATGAGCCTTTCGGGGCATGTCCCGTAACGTCCTGCCAGGGGCGCCGCAGCAAGCCCGACGCCGTATATACGAAACGACCAGGCGTGGTCTCGCGGGGTCGTTCCCGCGAGCTGCCTGGTCCGATGATGTGCTGCGAAGAAGCCGATCGTCACCGTCGGGCGCGGCCGGCCCAGCCCCCGGTGCGCACATTCTACGGGAGCGCGACCCGTTCGTGAACCTGCGTCACGCGGCCGTTCCCGGTCTGCGGGCCCGGTCTCGCGACCGGCGCGGCTCCATGGCCCTCGGCCACGGGCGGCCCGTCCATCCCGGCCCCCCGGCCCGGGACCGCTAGAATCGGCGGGACGGCGTCCGACGACCCAGGGCCCGCGGCTCGAGGCCGCGCGCCCGGTACCGCCCAGGGGGGAACCCGAAGTGCTTGGATCCGCGCCAAGACGACCGCGACACAGGCTGACCGTGCTCGTCACGGCGGCGCTGGCGGCGGGTCTAGTCGCCGCCGTCTCCCCGTCGGTCGCCTGGGGCGCGACCGCCACGCCGGTGGCCCCGGCCTCCAACGTGGGCAGAGTCATCGTCATCGACCCGGGGCACGGCGGACCGTACAACAACGCGAGCTCGGCAGGCGTGCTGGAGAAGAACGTGAACCTGCAGCTCGCAAAGGACCTGCGAGCCAAGCTCCAGTCACTGGGCTTCACCGTGTACATGACCAGGTACACCGACACCGCCATCACGCTCAACGACATCCCCACCTGGCACTACCTGGCCGACCAGCGCGTCTGGGCGTTCCGCCGCGACGGCACCGCCAGCTACGGCTCCGCCGCCCCCTACGACGATCTCCAAGGCCGGGCCGACATCGCCAACGGCTACGGCGCCGACGCCTTCATCTCCATCCACTGCAACGGGATGGACAGCAGCGCCGCGCGCGGCGTGGAGACCTGGTACACGGCCGAGGATCACGACGGAGCCACCTTGGCCGCCTATCTCCAGGGCCGGCTCGTCCGCGACACCGGGCTCGTCAACCGCGGCATCAAGCAGGAGGGCTTCTACGTACTCAAGTGGTCGAACATGCCATCGGCCCTCATCGAGGCGGGCTTCATCTCGAACCCGGGCGACCGCGGCTACCTGCTGTCCACCTCCGGCAGGCAAACGTGGGTGACCGCCGTAGCCGGCGGGCTCGAGCAGTACTTCCAGTGGGACGCGCCCGGGCGGCACTTCGGCCGGCTCGGCGCCGACGAGCCTATAGCGGCCGCGGCCTCGATCTCGCGCGCCGTGTACAAGACCGGTTCGGCGGCGGTGATCCTCGTGGATGCCGATCACTGGCCCGACGCTCTCGCGGTGCCCACGCTGAGCCGCCGCATCAACGCGCCGGTGTTGTTCACCCGATCCGGCACGATCCCCGCGGCTACAGCAGCCGAGCTCACCCGCCTCAAGGCCACTCGCGTCGTGACCGTGGGGCGCGCGAGCAGCTTCGACACCACCGCCATCGTCGCGGTCGCGGCGGCCGCCCACGTGCCCACTTCCACGGTGGAGTGGTACGGGGGCGCCGACGAGTACGCCACCGCGGCGCGGCTCGCGCGGCGCCTGGGCCTGCAGCCCTCACGCCGCATCTTCGCGGCGGTGAGCGGAAGCCCCGACGCCGTCACGGCCGGTGCCGAGGCGGCGAACCAGGGCGCGCCGCTGATGCTGCTCACGCCCACGGGCATCCCGCCCGTCGCGGCCTCGGCCATCGCCTCGCTGCGCGCCGGCGACACGGTGGCGGTAGGCGGGACCTCGGTGATCGCGCCCAACACGCTCGCCCTGCTGCCCCGCGCGACCCGGTACGCAGGCGCCGACCGCTACGCGACGAACGTGGCGGTCCTGCAGTCCTTCCACGGGTCGGGACGCATCGCGCCGGTGTTCACGACCACGACGAACCAGCTCCTCTCGGTGCTCGCCGCGTGCTATTCGGGCCGCTCTGTGCGCCCGCTCGTGTTCACGCAGCAGCGCACGATTCCTACGTCCGTGCGCGTGGTGCTCGAGAACCCGGGCACCCGCATGGCGACAGCGACGATGATTAGCGGCCCGGCAGCCATAGGCCCGCTCGTGGACTCGGCCATCGTGAAGTCGCTGCGCGGCTCGCCCTCCGGCAGCCTGTTCGGCCCGCGCACGGCAGGTATCGCGGAGCCCAGGGCCTACGAACGCATCGCGCCCGCGCCCGCGCAGGGGCCGGGTCCGGCTCCGTACGAGCCGTAAGGCGGCATAGCCGGGAGGCCACACCGCGGACCCGGTACGCGCCGGGCCACGCGGCTCGACGCGCGCTGGAGCCGCCGAGGCCCTACACGTTGAAACGAAAGTGCACGACGTCGCCGTCCTGCACCACGTAGTCCTTGCCCTCGATGCGCAGCTTGCCGGCGGCTTTCGCCGCGGCCTCGCTTCCCAGCTCGTCGTAGTCGGCGTACGAGATGACCTCGGCCTTGATGAACCCGCGCTCGAAGTCGGTGTGGATGACCCCGGCCGCCTCGGGCGCCTTCGCACCCTTGCGCACCGTCCAGGCCCGCACTTCCTTCTCGCCGGCGGTGAAGTAGCTCTGCAGCCCCAGCAGCTCGTAGGCGGCTCGGATGAGCGTGTTCAGGCCGGGCTCGGCAAGCCCCAGCGACTCCAGGTACTCGGCGGCCTCCGCCGGCTCGAGCTCCGCGAGCTCGGATTCCACGCGGGCCGATATCGGGATTGGATGCTCGCCGTCGATGTCGCGCAGCGGCTCGTCCAGGTGGTCCTCGGCGACGTTGGCGACGTAGAGCATCGGCTTCATGGTGAGCAGGTGCAGGTCGCGCAGCGCCTCGCGCTCCTCGGCCGTCATCTCCATCTTGCGGGCGCGATGCCCCGCGCTCAGATGCTCGTACATGCGCCGCGCCGCGGCCGCCTTGGCCTCGGCCGCCTTGTCCTTCTTGGCTTCCTTCTCGAGCCTGGGCAGCGCTTTCTCCACCGTGCCGAGGTCCGCGAGCACGAGCTCTGTCTTGATGGTGTCCACGTCGGCCGCCGGGTCCACCTTGCCGTCCACGTGGATGACGTCCTCGTCCTCGAAGAAGCGCACGACCTCGGCGATCGCGTCGGTCTCGCGGATGTTTGCGAGGAACTGGTTGCCGAGGCCCTCGCCTGCGCTCGCTCCGCGCACGAGGCCGGCGATGTCCACGAACTCGACGACCGCCGGCAGCACCTGGTGCGGCTTCACGAGCTCGGCCAGGCGATCCAGCCTCGCGTCGGGCACCGGCACGACGCCCACGTTGGGCTCGATGGTGCAGAACGGGTAGTTGGACGCGCCCACCGACTTGCGGGTGAGCGCCGTGAACAGCGTGGACTTGCCCACGTTGGGCAGACCGACGATGCCTATGGAAAGGGCCACGGGTGCGTGCTCCTCGAGTGGTCTGAAGGGGTCGCTGGGCGCCGCAGGCGCGCGGCGCCGTGATAGGGTACCCGCCCGTGCCTTGTGCGTCGACCTCACGGCCGCGCGTCCGGCGTCCCCGTTTCGGAAACCATCAAGGCAGCAACGCGGACCTCGGCACCCGGAGGTGCGAGCGTGGACCCCGCCGTCACCCTGGAGCAGATCGAGCTGGGCAGCCCTCGGCTCAAGACGTTCGTGGACGTGCCGTGGAAGCTCATGCGCGGCGACCCCAACTGGACGCCGCCGCTCAAGGCCGACCTGCTGGGCAACCGGGCGTTGCGCATGGTGGGCCTTCTCACGCCCCAGCACGTCTACCACCGCACCGCCGAGGTCACGCACTGGATCGCATGGCGGGGTCGTGAGCCGGTGGGCACCATCTCGGCCGCTATCAACCACCGCTTCAACGAGTACCACGGCACCAAGCTGGGGTTCTTCGGCTTCTTCGACGTCGCGCACGACTACGAGGCGGGCCACGCGCTGCTCGACGCGGCGCGCGCGTGGATCGCGGAGCGGGGCATGGACGCGATGCGCGGCCCCGGGCAGTACAGCTGCGCCACGCACGAGCGCCAGGGCGTGCTCGTGGAGGGCTTCGAGTACCCGCCCATGGTGGAGCTCACACACAATCCGCCGTACTACGGCCCGCTGATCGAGGCGTACGGCCTGACCAAGGTGAAGGACTACGTCGCCTACCTCGTGGACGTGCAGGCGCCGCCGCCGGACAAGATCGTGCGCACTGCCGGCCTCGTGCGCCGGCGCCATCCCGAGATCACGACCCGCCCCGCCGACCTCGCGCGCCTGGACGAGGAGATCGACCTGCTCATCTACCTCTACAACGAGAGTTGGAAGGAGAACTGGGGCTTCCTCCCCGTCCTTCCCGAGGAGGCGCACACCCTCGCCGAGCAGCTGCGCCCCATCGTGGACCCGGCCTTCATCCGCTACGGCTACGTGGACGGCGAGCCCGCCGCGATCTTCGGCGCGATCCCGGACCCCTACTACGTGATCCGTCCGCGGTGGCACGCCATGGAGGACACCGACATGGCGCGCATGGCGCGTCTCATGGCAGCTCGCCACCACATCCCGCGCGGCCGGCTCATGTTCTTCGGCGTGCGGCCGCAGTTCCGGAACCTCGGCATCGACGCCGTGCTCTACGAGGAGACCCGGCGCACGGCGGCGCTCGAAGGCTACCAGCTGGCCGATTGCTCGATGCTGCTCGAGGACAACGTGCTCATCGGGCGCGCGTGCGAGCAGATGGGCGGGCGCTGCTACAAGACTTGGCGCCTTTACGAGATGCCCGTGTAGACGTGCCGAGGCCCCCGGGATCGCTCCCGGGGGCCTCGTTCTCGAAGCGTGTTCAGTAGGTCGCGCGAGCGCCTACATCATCCCGCCCATGCCGCCCATGGCGGCCGCGGCGGCGGCTCCGTCGTCCTTCACGGGGAGGTCGGCCACGGTGGCCTCCGTGATGAGGATGAGGCTCGCGATCGAAGCGGCGTTCTGCAGCGCCGAGCGCGTGACCTTGACCGGGTCGATGACGCCCATCGCCATCAGGTCGCCGTACTCGCCGGTAGCGGCGTTGAGACCCTGGCCCACGCCCAGGTCCTTGACCCTCTCCACGACCACGGAGCCCTCGAAGCCCGCGTTGTCGGCGATGGTCTTGAGCGGCGCGGTGAGCGCGCGGCGGACGATGCCCACGCCCACGAGCTCCGCGTCGTCGCACTCGACCTTGTCCAGCTCGGGGAGCGCGTCCACGAGAGCCACGCCGCCGCCGGCGACGATGCCCTCCTCGACGGCCGCACGGGTCGCCTGCAGGGCGTCCTCGATGCGGTGCTTCTTCTCCTTGAGCTCGACCTCGGTGGCAGCGCCGACCTTGATGACGGCTACGCCGCCGGACAGCTTGGCCAGGCGCTCCTGGAGCTTCTCGCGGTCGAAGTCGGAGTCGGAGTTGTCGATCTCCGTCTTGATCTGGTTGATGCGCGCCTTGATGGCGTCCTCGGAACCAGCGCCGTCGATGATCGTCGTGTTCTCCTTGGTGACCTTGATGGTCTTAGCGCGGCCCAGGCTCTCGAGCGTCACGCTCTCGAGCTTGGTGCCCAGCTCCTCGGAGACGACCTCGCCGCCGGTGACGATGGCGATGTCCTCGAGCATGCGCTTGCGGCGGTCACCGAAGCCGGGCGCCTTGACGGCTACCGAGGTGAACGTGCCGCGCAGCTTGTTGAGCACGAGCGTGGGGAGCGCCTCGCCCTCGACGTCCTCGGAGATGATGAGGAGCTGCTTGCCGGCCTGCATGACCTTCTCGAGCACCGGCAGGATGTCGTTGATCGCGCCGATCTTCTGGTTGGCGATCAGGATGTAGGGGTCGTTGAGCACGGCCTCCATACGATCCGGGTCCGTGATCATGTACGGCGAGATGTAGCCCTTGTCGAACTGCATGCCCTCGACCGTCTCGATGTCGATGCCGAAGGTCTGGGACTCCTCGACGGTGATGACGCCGTCCTTGCCCACCTTGTCCATCGCCTCGGCGATCTTGGCGCCGATCTCGGGATCCGCGGCGGAGATGGCGCCCACGTCGGCGATCTCTTCCTTGGTCTCGATCTCCTTGGCGACGTCGTGGATGTGGGCCACGACCGCCTCCACGGCCTTGTCGATGCCGCGGCGGATCGCCAGCGGGTTGGCGCCGGCGGCCACGTTGCGAAGGCCCTCACGAACGATGACCTGCGCAAGCAGCGTCGCCGTGGTGGTGCCGTCACCGGCCACGTCGTTGGTCTTGATGGCGACTTCCTTGACCAGCTGAGCGCCCATGTTCTCCAGGGGCTCCTCGAGCTCGATCTCCTTGGCGATGGTCACACCGTCGTTGGTGATGGTCGGAGCGCCGAACTTCTTCTCGAGCACGACGTAGCGGCCGCGCGGGCCCAGCGTCACCTTCACGGCGTCGGCGAGCTTGTTCACGCCGGCCTCAAGGCCTCGGCGAGCCTCCTCGTCGAACCTGATGTCCTTGGCCATATGAGTCTTCTCCCTCCTTGGAATCCAGTCGGAAGCGTGCCGCAGGCAGCGGCCACGCGGGATGTCTGTCTACTCGGAAACGATCGCGAGGATGTCGCGCTCGGAGAGGATCAGGTACTCGACGTCGTCGAGCTTGATCTCCGTACCTCCGTACTTGCTGTACAGGATGGTGTCGCCTTCCTTGACGTCGAGGGGGATGCGCTTGCTTCCCTCGTCGTCCCAGCGGCCGTCACCTACGGCGATGACGGTGCCCTTCTGCGGCTTCTCCTTGGCGGTTTCCGGGATGAAGAGGCCGGACTTGGTCTGCTCCTCGGCCTTGGTGGCCTGAACGACCACACGATCGCCCAATGGCTTGAGCTTCATTCGCTACCCTCCTGGCTGATTGACGGGACTGATGTCGCGGAGCCGCCTTGAGCGGACGCGGGAAGGTATGTACCCACTCGTCCCCCTCGTGGTTAGCACTCGGCCCCGCAGACTGCTAACTGCCGAGGCGATTCTAGCCAAGCACCCCGCGCCCCGCAACAGCGCGGACGTAACAAATGGGTGAATCTGATGGTCTCGCGCTCAGGTCTGCGGCGGACGACCAGCTCAGCGCATCACGACTCGCCGTCGAGATCCAACCGCAGGTCAGGAACCGCTTCGGCGTCGAGGCCGAGCAGGTCGCCGCGCTGGAACCGGAAGTGGGCGGCAGCCGCGACCATCGCGGCGTTGTCGGTGCAAAGCGCGAGCTCGGGGACGCTCACGTGCACGCCCTCGGCGGTCATCGCCTCCACCAGCGCGGCTCGCAGGGCCGGATTCGCGGCCACGCCCCCGCCCAACACGAACGTCTTGACCCCGGTCTCGCGCACCGCCGCGACGGCCTTGGCCACCTGGACGTCGATCACGGCTGCCTGGAACGACGCCGCCAGGTCCGGCAGGTCTATCTCGCGGCCGGCCTCGCGCTCGGCGCGGATGTGCGTCACGACCGCCGTCTTGAGTCCCGACAGCGAGAAGTCGAACGTGCCCGAGGCGATCATCGCTCGGGGGAACGCGATCGCGCGGGGGTCGCCGGTCTCGGCGAGCTGCGAGATGACCGGCCCGCCCGGATACGGCAGACCCAGCGCCTTGGCCACCTTGTCGAACGCCTCGCCCACGGCGTCGTCGAGCGTGGACCCCAGCGTGCGGTAAGACGCCCATGCGCTCATGTGCACGAGCGACGTGTGCCCGCCCGACACGACGAGCGCCACGAGCGGGGGCGCGCACTCGGGATCGCCCAGGAGCGCGGCGAACAGGTGCGCCTCCAGGTGGTTCACGCCCACCAGCGGCAGACCGGTCGCGAACGCTAGGCCCTTCGCGTAGGCGACCCCCACGACGAGCGCGCCCACGAGGCCGGGGCCGTAGGTGACCGCTATCGCCGTGAGGTCGTCCATCCCGACGCCCGCGCGCTCGAGCGCCTCGTCCACAACGCCCACGAGCGCTTCAGTGTGCTTGCGCGATGCGATCTCCGGCACCACTCCGCCGAAGCGCGCGTGGAAGTCCACCTGGGACGCCACCACGCTCGAGAGGAGCTCTCGGCCGTCGCGCATCACGGCCGCCGCCGTCTCGTCGCACGACGTCTCGATGGCCAGGATCAGCTCGGGCTGAGTCGCGGCCGCGGCATCGTCCAACAGGGCGAGGGCCCGCATTCCGCGACGCGCGAGCTCCGTGTGCAGCGCATGACCCGCCCCCGAGTCGAATCGCTCGGTGCTCAAGACGAGCGCGTCCTCGCCGGTCTCCGTGTAGTAGCCACGTCGCACGCTCACGGTCTGGAAGCCGGCCCGCGCGTAGAGGTCCAGGGCCACGCGGTTCGACGGCCTGACCTCGAGCGTCATACGGTCCGCGCCCCGCTCCAGCGCAGCGGCCATGGCGGCCGACAACAGCGCCACGCCCAGTCCGCGGCCACGCAGATCCGACCGCACCGCGATGTCGAGCAGGTGCGCGATGAAGGGCGAGCGAGCGGGCTCGACGGGAGTGTCGGTAGCCTCGGCGAGCCAGATCCCCGCGTAGCCCACGACGATGCCGCCGGCCTCGGCTACCAGCCAGATCCTGGAGTCGATCCGCCACAGGTCCTCGGTGAACATCCACTCGGTCCACGGGTCCGCGAACGTCGCCGCCTCGATCGCGGCCACGGCGGGGATGTCGCCGGGCTCCATGGGGCGGATGTGCGCCGTCATGCCCGATCACCGCCGCCGTCGCCCTCCGCGGGGCCCACGACGCCGCTGTCGGGGACGGCCGAGCCGGCGGCACGCCCCGACCTGGCCGCCTCGGCCTCCTCGGCGTCTGAGAGCCGCGTGTAGATCGGAAGCGCCGACGCGGGGTCCCCTGTCGCCGGATCGGCGAACGCCGCCACGAGCCCGCCTCGTGCCGAGGCCAGAAGCTCCCACGCCGAGGGCCGCCACGACTCCTCGGGCAGGACGAGCGCCCTGTCGCCGAGCGCGTCCGTGAACACGTCGAGGTACTTGGCGAGCCCGTTGCCGGCCAGAGCCAGCGTGCCGGCGCCCTCGGCCGCCCACGTGGCGGCAACGGTCTGCGGTGCCGCGACGGAGAACGACGCCTCCACGCGGGCCGCGGTGCGGCCGTCCGTGCGGTAGCGCGCGGGGTAGACCTCGCCGCGCATCGCGTCGCCCACCACCGCGACGACGCCTTCCCGGGCGCACGACGCCCAAGCTATCGCGTCGAGCGTGGGGACGGTCACGAGCGGGACCCGGAGCCCCTGAGCGATGCCTTTGGCGGTGGCCAGGCCTATCCGGACGCCCGTGAACGAACCGGGGCCCTGGCCCGCTACGACCGCGGCTATGTGGGCAGGCGCGACGCGGGACACCTCGAGCAGATCGCTTGAGGCGCGACAGGAGCACGGCGTTGGCCATCCTCGGCGCCAGAAGGGTCTCCTGGGCGAGAAGCGTGGCGGCGCCCGTCTCGGGGTCCACTTCCGCCACTCCCAGCGCCACGACCTCGGTGGCGGTGTCGAACGCGACGACGATGCTCATCGGCCCGCCCACGCATGAAGCCAAGCGGCCGCCAGCGCCGCCCCGCGCGGCCCGGTGCCCTCGACCTCGATGGTGCGGCCGTCGCCGCCGCCGAGTGTGATCGCCACCTCCAGCCGGTCCGCGGGCAGTGCGCGCGGGAACCGGTCGCCCCACTCGATGAGCGCAGCGCCCCCGGCCTCGAGCGTGCCGTAGAAATCGATGTCGTCGAGGTCCTCCACGCGCGTGAGGCGGTAGAGATCAAGGTGATACAGGGTGAGGTCCCTGCCCGGATGGACGAGCAGGATGTTGAACGTCGGGCTCACGATGGGGCCCGCCACGCCGAGCCCCTTGGCGACACCCTGCGTGAGCGTCGTCTTGCCCGCGCCGAGGTCGCCCGTGAGCGATACGACGTCACCGGGCTCGAGAAGCCCCGCGAGGAGCCCGCCCGCGCTCGCGGTCTCGGCCGCCGAACCGGTGGCGATCACGCCCCCGCCGCTCACAATGCGTCGAACCCGTCGAGATGCTGCTGCACGGGCTCGTGCGCGTCCTGGTCGCCCGCGGCGGGCTCCGGCGCGGTGCCGGGTCCCGAGGCTTCGCCGGGTGCGCCCCCCGCATCGTCGCGAGCCGGTCCCTCCGGCGGCAGCTCGCCGCTCTCCACACGGTCGAGCACGGTGCGCAGGCGCTTGAAGTCGTCCTCGAGCACGGTGCGCTTCTTGGGGTCGTAGAGCGCGACCGCGGGATGGAAGATGGGCAGCACGAGCCGGCCCTCCACGCGGAAGAGCTTGCCGTGCAGCGCGGTGATGCCCTCGGCACGGCCCAGCATGAACCGGGTGGCGAAGTTGCCCAAGGTGGCGATGACGTCGGAATCCACGAGGCGGACCTGCTCGCGAAGGAACGGCGTGCACGCGTCGATCTCCTCGGGAAGCGGGTCGCGGTTCCCCGGCGGCCGCGACTTGAGGATGTTGGCGATGTACACCGATTCACGCGTGAGCCCAATGCCGGCGAACAGCTCGTCGAGCAGCTTGCCCGCCGCCCCCACGAACGGCTCGCCCTTGAGGTCCTCGTTCTTGCCGGGAGCCTCGCCGATGAACATGAGTCGCGCGTGAGGATCCCCCACCCCGAAGACGAGGTTGTTCCTGGTGCCCGCGAGTACGCAACGCCGGCAGTCGCCCATGAGCTCGCGCAGCTCGTCGAGCGATCCGGCGTGCACCGCGCGCGCGGCGCTGTCCTCGTACGCGGTGCTCACAGCCAGGTCACGACCTCCTCGAGCGGCCGGCGCGCTGGCCTGCCCGCGGACTCGGCGGAGTGTCCCACCGGCAGGATGGCCACGGGTTCGATGGGCGAAGGGATGCCCAGTGCCTCGGCCACGGCCACCGGGTCGAACGCGCCCACCCAGCAGCTCGCGAGCCCGCGGTCCACGGCCGAGAGCAGGATGTTCTCGGCCGCCGCCGCCGTGTCCTGGATCCCGTACAGCCGCGAGCCACGGTCCCCGTACCTGGCCGCCACCGGCCGAGGGTCGAGGCACACGATGATGACCACAGGCGCGCGCGCGGCCCAGCGCTGCTGGACGGCCCCGGCGAGGCGCTCTCGGGACTCCTCGCTGCGCAGGACGTAGAAGCGCCAGGGCTGGATGTTGCCGGCCGTGGGGGCCGCTACCGCGGCGTTCAGGAGCGCGCGGACGTCGGCGTCGGTCACCTCCAGGCGACCGTTCATATGCCGGACACTCCGGCGCTTGCTCATGACCTCGCTGAACTCCATGCGACCTCCGTTCGCGGCCCGCGGCGGCGGGTCCGACCGCGCGCCTTCCGGCTCCCGATTGTAGGCGAAGGTCGCCTATACCGCCGTCCACCGGCCGCCCCGCTGTGCCCCCGGGCCTCCGACGTGCCGTCGTGCGGCCGCGAGCCGCTCGGCGGCGCATACAGGAACGCCGCGTGTGCGCGTCGAAGTACTCCACAGACTCCGATACGCTGTGAGTCGGTGCGTCGCCGAGCGCGCACTTCGACAGGGGGACCCGAATTGAGCATGAACGTGAACAATCACCCGGACGTCACCGATGAGGACATCGGCCGTCGCTCCGTGGAGATCCGTCGCGGGAAGGCGGTCGAGCGCGCCCTCGAGCGCCTGCGCAAGGGGCTTGGCCCGGACTGGAAGAAGCTCAAGGTCAGCGACATAGAGAAGCTGCGCTGGGCCCTGGGCGAGTTGTGGGGCCATATCCCGCACACCCAGTGGGAGGATCTTCGCTTCAGCTCGCGGAAGATGGACGACGTGGACCGCCTGCTCGAGATGTCCACGGAGCTCGCCAAGACCCACACCCCGGGTCCGGTGCTGGACAAGATGGGCGAATCCCTGGGGTAGCGTGGAACAGGCTACGCTGTAAGACACCGAGGCCCGGGCGCTGTCGCCCGGGCCTCGGTGTCTTACGAGGGGCGCGTTTCGCTAGTTCGCTAGCGCGGCCGCCCTCTTCTTGGTCTCGATCTTCTTCTTGACCTTCTTGAGCCGGAACAGGTCCTCCCGGGCCCGCTCGTCCAAGGTCATGCGGATGTAGGCGACCTGCTCCTTGAGACCCGGCACGGTGATCTGCTCCAGAGCGTTCACGCGCCGGTTCGTCTTCTGGATCTCTTCGCCCAGGCGCTTGAGCCGCGTCTCGATGTCGGCGTACTCGATGATGACGTCCAAGATCTTCTCGAACTTCTCCGCGGTCTCGTCGATACGGGAGGAGACGCCTGTGATGGCGTAGCCGCGCGTGAACGACGAGCGCACGGGCGACTCGGCCTTGGTCACGACCGGGACCGACACGCCCATCGATCTTGGTACCGGTCATCTCCACCTGGATGCGGCCCTTGGTCGCGAACCCCGCCGACTGCACGGCGACCTCACCGTCCACCGCTTTGGCGATGGTGAGCGAGTACTGGGCCTCGGCCACGTTCTTCTCGAGGTTGCCCGAGAGCCGCAACGTCTCATCCATGACGGACATGAACTCGATGAGCAGCGCGTCACGCTTCTGCTTGAGCAGGTCCATGCCCTGCTCGGCGAGCGCGATCTGGGCGCGGCGCTCGAGGAGCTCGGATCTAGTGGGAAGTACCTCTTCCACGTCTCGCCTCCCTGGGCGCCGCTACTCGGTGGGACCTTGGCCGGCTTCGCCGGCTTCGACGGCGACCGCGGGATCCTCGGCTGCCTCAGGGACGACTTCCTCGGCCACGACTTCCTGAGCCGGCGCTTGGAGTCCGGCCTTGGCGAGCTCCGCGGCGGCGGCGGCCTCGTTGGCTGCGGTGCCGGCGGTGGGGTGGTACTTGGGGATGAAGTCGCGCACGCGCTTGAGCTCGCCCAGCGGCAGCTCCGACATGAGCTCCCAGCCCAGGCTCAGCGTGTCCTCGATGGAGCGGCCCTCTTCGCCCTGGCCCACGAGCACCTTCTCGAAGTCGTCGGCGAACTTCAGGTAGCGACGGTCCGTGTCCGACAGCGCCTCTTCGCCGACGATCGCGACGAGTCTGCGCAGGTCGCGGCCTTGCGCATAGGCGGCGTAGAGCTGGTTCGCGACGGCCCGGTGGTCGTCGCGCGTCTTGCCCTCGCCGATGCCCAGGTTCATCAGTCGGGACAGGCACGGCAGCACGTCGATGGGCGGATACAGTCCGCGCCGGTGCAGCTGGCGCGAGAGCACGATCTGGCCCTCGGTGATATAGCCCGTGAGGTCCGGGATCGGGTGCGTGATGTCGTCGTCCGGCATGGTCAGGATGTCGATCTGGGTCACGGAGCCCACGCGGCCCTTGATGCGGCCGGCGCGCTCGTAGAGCTGCGACAGGTCGGTGTACATGTAACCCGGATAGCCGCGGCGTCCCGGCACCTCTTCGCGTGCCGTGGAGACCTCGCGCAGCGCCTCGCAGTAGTTCGTCATGTCCGAGAGCACGCAGAGCACCTGCATGCCCTTCTCGTACGCCAGGTACTCCGCGACGGTGAGCGCACAGCGCGGGGTGAGCAGACGCTCGACGGTGGGGTCGTCGGCCAGGTTCAGGAAGAACACGACGCGCTCCAGCGCGCCCGTGGTCTCGAACTGGTTCATGAAGTACGCGGCCTCACGATGGGTGATGCCCATCGCGCCGAACACGATGGCGAACTCCTCACCGGAAGTGACCCGCGCCTGGCGGATGATCTGCGCCGCGAGCTCATTGGCCGGCAGACCCGAACCGGAGAAGATCGGGAGCTTCTGACCGCGCACGAGCGTGTTCAGGCCGTCGATGGCGCTGATGCCCGTCTCGATGAAGTCCGCCGGCTTCTCACGGCTGTACGGGTTGATAGGCGAGCCGTTGATGTCCAGGCGCTCCTCGGCGATGATCGGCGCCCCGCCGTCGATGGGGTTGCCCACTCCGTTGAGGATGCGGCCCAGCATCGCGCTCGCCACGTCCACTCGAGCGACCTCGCCCAGGAACCGCACGCCCGTGTCGGCGATGTCGATGCCCTGCGTGCCCTCGAACACCTGGATGACCGCGGTGTCGCCGGAGATCTCCAGGACCTGACCGGAACGCTCGGAGCCGTCCGGCATCATGATCCGGACCATCTCGTTGTACGAGGTGCCCTGGACGTTCTGCACGAACACGAGCGGGCCCGTGACGTACGAGAGCGTGCGGTACTCGGTGGAGAGCAGGGATGCGTTGTCTGACAGCACGTTCGTGGCCACGCTACATCACCTCGATTCCGGCGATCTCGGTAGAGACCTCGTCGATGAGCTTGGGTATGCCGGCGATCGCCTCGTCGTGCGGCGTCGTCTTCATCTGCGCGATCTGGTCGCGGTACGGCATCTCGAGGACCTGGCGCAGCGAGACGCCCCTCGTGAGTGCCGAGGTAGCCGCGTCGTAGAACGCGAGGATCGCCTTGAGCATGAGGTACTGTTTCTGGGGCGGGCAGTACGCGTCGATCTCGTCGAACGCGAACTGCTGGAGGAAGTCCTCACGCAGCATGCGCGAGACCTCTAGGATGACCTTCTCGGACTCGGGAAGCGCGTCCGGTCCTACCAGCTGCACGATCTCCTGGAGCTCCGTCTCCTTCTGGAGCAGGAACATCGCCTGGTCGCGACCTTCCTTCCAGTCCTCGGCGACGTTCTCCATGAACCAGTCGTGTACCTGACTGATATACAGCGTATAGCTCTTGGTCCAGCTGATCGCCGGGAAGTGGCGACGATGGGCCAGCGAGGTGTCCAGGGCCCAGAAGGCGCCGGTCACTCGCAGGGAGTTCTGCGTCATGGGCTCTGACATGTCGCCGCCGGCCGGAGAGACGGCGCCGACCATCGTGACGGAGCCCACACGCTCGCCCTTGCCGCCGAGCGGCGTGACGCGCCCTGAGCGCTCGTAGAAGCTCGCGAGACGGGTCGCGAGGTACGCGGGGTACCCTTCCTCGCCCGGCATCTCCTCGAGTCGGCCTGAGACCTCACGCAGGGCCTCGCCCCATCGGGAGGTGGAGTCGGCCATCATCGCGACGTTGTAGCCCATGTCGCGGTAGTACTCGGCTATGGTGATGCCGGTGTAGATCGACGCCTCGCGCGCGGCCACCGGCATGTTGGACGTGTTCGCGACCAGCACGGTGCGGTTCATGAGCGGCGCGCCGGTGCGCGGGTCCTCGAGCTCCGGGAACTCCGCCAGGACCTCGGTCATCTCGTTGCCGCGCTCGCCACAACCGATGTAGACGATGATGTCGACACCGGCCCACTTGGCCAGCGACTGCTGCGTGACCGTCTTGCCCGTGCCGAAGCCGCCCGGGATGATCGCGTTGCCGCCCTGAGCGATAGGGAAGAACGTGTCGAGGATCCGCATCCCCGTGATGAACGGGGTCGAGGGATCGAGTTTGGTGGCGTACGGGCGCCCCTGGCGCACCGGCCACTTCTGGCTCATCCGGACCTCCTGCCCGCTCTCCAGGGTGGCGATCACGTCGTCGATCGTGTATTCGCCCTCGGGGACGATGGTCGCGATGCGCCCGCGCAGCCCCGGGGGGATCATGATCTGGTGCAGCACCGTAGGGGTCTCGGGGACCGTTCCCAGGGCGTCGCCGGCGACGACCTCGTCGCCGGGGCTTACGCTCGGCGTGAACGCCCACTTCTTGGCGCGGTCCAGTGCCGGGACGACGGTGCCCCTCGTGATGAAGTCGCCGTGCTCAGCCGCGATGACGGGCAGCGGACGCTGGATCCCGTCATAGATCGAGGAGAGCAGGCCAGGACCCAGCTCTACCGTTAGTGGTCCGGACGTGGACTCCACGACCTCACCGAACGTGAGGCCGGACGTGTCCTCGTAGACCTGGATGGTCGCCAGGTCGCCCTCGAGTCGGATGACCTCGCCCATGAGGCCGGCCTTGCCCACGCGCACGACGTCGTACATGCGGGAGCCGGTCATGCCCTCGGCCACGACGACGGGGCCCGTGATCTTTGAGATCGTCCCGATGATCATGGTCACTATCCTCTTCTCAGCGTTATGTCGAATCCGATCGCGCGGCGGATGAGCCGTGCGAGGTATGCCTGGTGGTCGCTGGCGACCTCGAGCCTCTCGCGTATAGGCAGCGAGACGACGATGGGCCGGTAGATCGACTCGATCTTCCGGGCCAGACGTTCGTCGATGGCCTCGGTCAGACGCTCGTTGATGGCGATGATCCCGGTCTCGTCGTCATCCAGCATGGAAGCGAGCTTGGCGCGCGCGTCCGTGATGCCGTCGGCGATGACCACATCCACGCCGGCGAGCCTGAAGCCGCCGGCGTTGTCGGGATCCGTGAGGACGACGAGGTTATACAAGGATGAGCTCCCTCCTCATGCGATCCTCGGGCAGCCCGGCGGACACGCCCTTCACGATGATGCGAAGGTTCGTGACCTCGTTCTGCTTGGCCCACAGGAAGCTGATCGCTATCCCGACGCCGAACGGGTCGGCGGAGCCGAGCGCCACCGCCCTGCGGATGAGCACCTCTTCAAGGGCGCGCTCCAGGGTGGAGATCGCGTTCTCCTCGAGGTACGCCATCGCGGCCGAGTCGAGCGAGCTGCCGTAAGGGGTGCGTCCCACGCGGTCGAGCACCTCGT
Source organism: uncultured Coriobacteriia bacterium (assembly GCA_963768865.1). Classification (GTDB taxonomy): domain Bacteria; phylum Actinomycetota; class Coriobacteriia; order Anaerosomatales; family CAVYJL01; genus CAVYJL01. The sequence continues at coordinate 171,803 of CAVYJL010000005.1, forward strand.
CGATGTCGGACATGCCCACGAGCTCCGTGAACAGAGCCTGGTTGACGTAGAGCCCGCCCTCAAGGAAGAAGGTCGTGGGATCCACGCCACTCAGATCCGCCTTGAGTGCGCGGAACACGGTGAGCAGGTTCGTGACGTCGGCCTGGACACCGAGCACCTGGCGCGCCTGCTTCATGTTGGACGAGCCGCCCGCGAGGCGCTGCTTGGCCCAATCGAAGTAGTAGCGGTCGAGGGCCAGCTCCATCCCCGAGAGCTCGTTCTCCGCGAGGTACTGCGGATAGGCGCGCGAAAGCACGCGGGCGTACGGGACACCCCATGTCAGGAGCGTGTCCACCACGGCCTTGACGTCGGGGAGCTTGGCCAGCTCCTCGAGGTCGCTCTCCGACAGCTGTCCGGCGGCCACGAGGCCCTCGTCGATCTCCTGGGGATCGAGGTGCATGTTCACACCGCGCATGACCGTCTTCAGATTGAAGATGTCCCACTTGCCCAGGAGCGTCGTAAGGATCTCGTACGACTCGTCCGCGATGAACCCGAGCACCTTGCGGTACGCGCGGACCATGTCGTGTTTCAGGCCCAAGTCCACGTCGGCGGCGTTGCGGCCGTGGAGGACCGCGGCCTCGATCTCAGGCCCGTACTCGGTGTTGGACAGAGAGGAGATCACCTGCGTGAGGTCCACGCTACCCAACAGCGCCTCGAGCTGAGACCGGTTCAGGAGATACGAGCGCATCCCCCGGATGCGGGCGTTGGAGTACGCGTAGCCGGTGACGCCGGCGCCGATCTGCGGGCCTGCTGGTGAAAGCCGTCTTGAGGTCACCGTCATCCGAACAGCATCTCCGCGACGGCCGCACGGCTGGAACTGCGTACGAGCTCGAGCCGGTCGTCCAGCGTGTTGCGCCGGGCGATCTTACCCTCATGCGAGGTGAGGGTCACACCGCCGTAAGGCGTGGCCACGGTCTGAACCGAACAGGTCAGCGCCATGTCCGTCATGAGCCGGCGGACGAGCTCCTCGTCCGCAGGATCGATGAGGACCGCGGAGTCGCCGTTGGAGTTCACGGAGGCCTCTTTGAGAAGCGACCGCATGACCGGCTCGTATCTGCCCGGATCCTGTTTGAGCGCTACCAGACGCTGCTTCGCGTCCTCGAACACCGAGTCCACGGCCTGCATGCGCGCAGACTCGAGCTCGCGCCGGTTGCTCAAGCGCGCGGCGTTCACCAGCTGCTGGGCCTTGGGCTCGGCGACCTGCTTGACCCGGTCCATGCGTTGCGTACGGATGCGCTCGGCCTGGACCTTTGCCTCGTCTACGATCGCCTTTGCCTCGGCATCGGCCTCGGCAAGGATCTGGTCACACTCGCTGTGCGCCTGATCGTCGAGTGCTTTGAGAATGTCTTCTATCGCCATGTGCGGCTCACTCCCGCTGAAGGGGCTCGGACTTAGGCGGCGCTGTTGATGAGGAACGCCATGACGAAGCCGAGGAGCGCGATGATCTCAGGAAGCGCCGTCAGGACGATGACGTACGTCGCGGCCTCGGGCCGCTCGGCAAGCGTGCCGGCACCAGCGGCGCCGATGCGGGACTGGGCATAGCCAGCACCCCAGCACGAGATACCGATCGCCAGCGCAGCGCCGATCGCCTTGCCTGCCACAGCCGTCGGGTTCTGGGGAGCCGTGGCCGCGGTCTCGGCGGCGAACGCTATCGCCGGCACGGCCATGGTCATGGCGAACACCGACAGGAACAACCACAAACGCTTCGACGCTCTCATGCGCCACCTCCGGTCTTCTGGAACGGTTCGTACTTCTCTCCACCCGACTCATAGAACTTGTTGAAGAACTCAAGGAAATTGAGTCGGAGTGCATGGATACTCGGGCTGAACACCACGATCGCGAAGTTCAGGATGTGCAGCGGGATCGCGATGAGCAGTCCGATGATCGGGTTGCCCATCTTCACGAAGAGCTCGTTGATCGCGTCCGCGAACATGGCACCGGCGAGGCCCACGGCCATGATTCGGATGTAGCTGAACACGTTGGCGAAGGCCGACACCGACTCGACAAGGCCGACTATGCCGCCGCCCTTGATGGCGAATGCGAGGCCGAAGAAGATCAGACCGGCGAGGACCGCCTGGACGCCGTACCCCGCTAGCGGGAACTGCTGGAAGAACGCCATGAACGGCATGGCGGCGATGATGAAGAACCCGACGAGCCCGAACAGGCCCACGAGGAACGCCAGCATTCCGCCCTTCTCGTACACGTGCTTGGGATGCTTGGTCCGGACCCCGTTGATCATGCCGAGCACGAGGCCGAAGAGCACCTGGATCAGACCCACGATCACGACGATGATGATCAGCGGCGTGACCATGGACGTCCGCGGGAACAGCGACAGCGGGAACAGCGCCTCCGGGTTGCCGGTGATCGACGCGGCGATCGTGTTGCCCAAGTTCCCGAAGAACTCGCCGTAGATGAAGCCGAACGCAACGGCCATGGTCGCCGCGGGGCCCAGGATGGACGTCGCGAGCTGGACGTTGGCGTTCTCCTTGTAGCGCAGGCGCGCCCACAAGACGATGCCGAGCATGATCGCGCCGTAACCGACGTCACCTACGATCATGCCGAAGAAGAGCGGATAGAAGATGAAGATCATCCAGGTCGGGTCGATGGTCCCGTACTTGGGCTGACCCGATATGAACAGCAACGACTCGAACGGCTTGAGGACCTTCGCGTTCTTGAGCGCGACCGGGGTCTCGTCCATCTCGTCGTCTTTGATCTCCAGCTGCTCGATGACGAGCTTGTCGCCGAACTTGTCGCGGACCTTCTCGCGCAGGTCGCGCATGTCCTCCACGGGTACCCAGCCGGTCACCACGAACGCGTAGGACGTCTGGCCGAACTTCGGGATCGCATCCACCTCGGCGAGACGGTCGGCCAGGACGTCGCGCACGGTGGTGAGCTTGAGGAGCCAGCGGTCCGACATCTCGTCGAGTTCCTTGCGGATCCCCTCGAGCTCGCCGGGCAGACTCGCCCTGCGCTCGACGACGGTGCCGTACGCCTGGTCGAACGGGACATCCTGCAGCTCGGAGGGGAGCCGGATCTGGTTCACGTTCTCGGCCGACAGGAACGTGTGGACCGGGTCGGCGTAGGCGCGGGAGAACACCACGATGACCGCGGTAGTCTCCTCGTCCACGTCGGTGGAGACGATCTCGCACTGGTTGTGCGTGATCTTGTTGAGTTCCTTCTTGAGCTCCTCGAGCGCGCCCTTGTAGCGGCGCTCGACCAGCAGGGCCAAGGAATCGTATGACCCGGTGGTCACGACCTGCTTGGCCAGCGGCTGGATCTTCTGGAGCACCGGCTCGTACCGGGCCAGCATCGCCATCTCGCTCTCGAGCGAGGACTTCTCGGTCGCCAGCGCGGCGGTCCGGTCCTCCACCTCGTTCACGATCCGGCTGACCTCGGCGGCCAGTTCGTCGTCGTCCATCGCCCACATGCTGTCGTAGAGACGCTGGCGCGAAGCGGGGTCCACTTCGCTGCCGGGGCGGGTCAACGCTTTGATGATCGCCCGCACGCGGATCAGGACGTCCTGTTCCTTCTCGATATCATCGAGGCGCTCGGCCGAGGGCTGCATGCGCTCGAGATTGAGCTCGCCCTCACTTATGTGTTTGCCGAGGTCCTCGATGTGGAGCGTCCCGATCTCGTGCAACAGGCTGACGAGGTCGAAGAAGCAGCTCTTCGGCCCGATTATCTCGACCTTCGCCATTGGGACGAGCACGTCCGCCCACCTCCTCGTGCGCCACCCAGGGCGCACACGACGCTTTGCTAGATCCGCACGACCCGCTCTACGACCGCGTCGATAGCCGCCGCCTTACGCCCGGCGACCTGCGCGTTCAGGTCCTCGATCTGCTTGGCTACTTCGGATCGCACCGCCTCCGCTTCGGCACGGGCGGCAGCCATACGCTGCTCCTCCCACGCCTTCGCCTCGGCATCCGCGTCGCGCTCGCCTTGCGCGATGATCTCGGCCGCCTGCCGGCGCGCAGCCGTCACCGACTCGGCCGCCTTCTCGCGCGCCTGCAGCACTCGGCCCGAGAGCTCGAGCTCCTTCTCGCGGATAAGGTGCAGCGGGGTCGCTGCATCCTGGTCGATGAGCGCCTCCCGCTGGCGGATCCCGTCGAGCTTCTTGCCTTCGTCCTCCAACGCGACACCCCCTGATGGATCGCGGTCGAGGGCCGGACGGCCCCCGAATCCGGACACACGTCAGCACGCGCGTCCCTTTGAAGGTGTTCTCTAAGAGGAAGCCGGTTCCTGCACGGCAAACGGCTGAAAAAGGGCGAGTCCGGTGAATGGCGGGCGGGCTGCGGGACCGCCGCACGCGTCAGACGTAGACCCTGGGCAGCCTGAGGCCGAACGCGGTGGCCATCTCGTAGTTGATCGTGCCCGCGTGACCTGCGACCTCTTCGAGCGGGATCCGCTCCTGGCCTTGGCCTCCGACCACTACTATCTCGTCACCGGGCGCGACGCGGACCCCGCGCGGGACCTCGAACATGAACTGGTCCATGCAGATGCGTCCCACCTGCGGACACGCCGTTCCCTGGGCAAGGACGCGGATCCTGCCCGATAGGATGCGGTGCAGCCCGTCCGCGTAGCCGATGGGAACGGTAGCCACGTCTGACGGGGTCGAAGCGCGCCAGGTCAGGCCGTAGCTCACGCCGTCCCCCACCGCCACGCGGTGCACGTTGGAGACACGGGCCTTCACGGACATCGCCGGCTCCAGGTGCACCCTATCGTGAGTCGTGGGCGCGGGGTGCAATCCGTAGACGGCTATCCCGCACCGGACCATGCCCAGGTGAGACTCGGGATGCAGGATCGTGGCGGGGCTGTTCGCGGCGTGCACGGTCCCGGGCTTGATGCCGTTGTCCTTGAGCTCGTCCAGCGCGAAGGCGAACCGCTCCATCTGCCGATCGAAGTCCCAGTCGCCGGGCACGTCGGCGGTCGCGAAGTGGGTGAACACGCCTTCGAGAGCCAGCCCTGGCAGGGCCGCGAAGCCGAGCGCCCTCTCGGCTGCCTCCTCGGCCAGGACGCCGATGCGGTTCATGCCGGTGTCCACCTTCAGGTGGTAGCCGATCACGCGGCCGGCCTCCACGGCGGCCTGCGACAGCGCCGAGGCTGTGTGCGGCAGGAACAGCGTGGGCGTCAGGTCGTGGGCGAGCACTTCGGCCGCGGCGGAGGCGGGGGGCTCGGAGAGGATCTGGATGGGGAGATCCAGGCCGGCCTCTCGCAAGGCCACGCCCTCGGCCACCGTGGCCACGCCCAGGCGGTGGGCCCCTCCGGCCACGGCGGCCCGGGCCGCGTGCACGGCACCATGGCCGTAGCCGTTGGCCTTGACCACCGCCATGAACAGGGTGCCCGGCTTGGTGAGCGCCTTGAGCGCGCGCACGTTGGCCGTGATGGCCGAGGTATCGATCTCGAGCCATGCGTCGCGAGTGAGACCCACGCCGTTCACCCCTGGTTGGCGATCGAGCGCACGATGTCTGCCTTGGACACGATGCCCACGAGCTGCTCGTCCTCGAGCACAGGGATACGGCTGACGTCGCGATCCACCATGAGCGTGGCGACGTCCTCGATGGTAGCGCTCCCCTGGACGGTGATGGGCGAGGAGGACATGACGTCGCCCACGGTGGCGGCGACGGCCTTCTTGATCTCACTCTCCATCCTGTCCTGCGAAGGCGGATAGAAGATGAAGGCGTCCAGCAGGTGGATCGTGGTCGGGAACCGGACGCGCACGTCCTGCATGATCAGGTCGCCCTCGGTGACCAGCCCCACGAGCTTGTCGTCGGCGACCACGGGCAACGCGCCGAACCCCTTGTCCGCCATGATCTTGGCCGCCTCCTTCACGGAGGTCTCGGGCGTGACCGTCACGAGGTCCCGCGTCATGACGTCGCGTGCAGTGATCTCAGCCATGATCCCTCCGTCCGATGCGCTCGCGGCCTTGAAGCCTCGACGCGCGCGTCACCTTATCACACGGTTCAGCGGCTTGCGGCCGTCAGCTCCGACATCGCCCGAGGCAGCCGCGTCAAGAGATCCTGCGCCACGAACCCCACCGGGCCGAGCTCGAGCGCCGCAAGATCGCCCGCGCGGCCGTCGAGATACGCGCCCACGACCGCCGCCTCGTAGGGGGCCAGGCCGCGTGCGAGCAGCGCGCCTATCACGCCGGAGAGCACGTCGCCCGTCCCCGTCGTGGCCATGCCGGGGTTGCCGGTCATGTTCACCGCCGTGCGGTCGCCCAGGGCTACGACCGTGCGGGCCCCTTTGAGCAACGCTGCCCGTCCCGGGCCGGCGAGAGCTCGGGCCGAGGCGTAGCGGTCGGCCTGCACACCCGCGGCGTCGCTGCCCAGAAGCCGCCCGGCCTCGCCTGGATGCGGCGTTATCACCGTGGGCGCCGTACGCCCAGCGAGGACCTCGGGCACGCCCGCGAGGACGTTGAGCGCGTCGGCGTCCACGACCATCGGCCGCTCGCTGGCGGACACGATGTCCACCACCGCTCGGGCGGTCGCGGGGTCGGTGCCCAGCCCCGGGCCTATCACGACCGCGTCGGCGGCCGCGGCGAGTCGAAGCGCCTCGTGGGCGGCCTCGGCCGAGAGCGCTCGGCCAGGCGTCTCGGGCAGGGGGCGCGTCACCGCCGACAGCGCGCCGGCGTCGACGACGTCCAGCAGCGATCCCGGGACGGCGAGCGTCACGTAGCCCGCGCCCGCGCGCTGCGCCCCCGAGGCCGCGAGCACCGCCGCGCCGCTCATGCCGGCCGAGCCCGCCACCACCAGCACGCGACCGCGCGAGCCCTTGTGCGCGTCGGCGGGCGTCGCGGGGAGCTCCTCGGCAAGGTCGGCGGCCTCCCAGATCTCCACCGCGCCGGGCCCCGTCACCGGCGCCGGAAGCCCGATGTCCACCACCGTGAGCGTGCCCACGGCCGCCGCTCCCGGGTACTGCAGCAACCCGGTCTTGGCGGTGCCGAAGGTGACCGTCACGTCGGCCCGGATCGCGGCCGAGGCCACGGCGCCGGAGTCGGCGTCCACGCCCGTAGGGACGTCCACGGCGATGACCGGAAGGCCCGCGTCGTTCACGACGGCCACGACGGCGCTGAGCGGGTCGCGCAGCTCGCCTCTCACACCCACGCCGAGCAGCGCGTCCACGACCGCCTCGGCCGCGGCCAGGTCGCGCTCCAGGTCGAACAGTCCGCCGAGTGGACGCCAGGCCACGCCGGCCTCGCGCGCCGCGGCCGCCGCGGCGAGCGCGGGCTGCGGCAGGCCGTCCGGATCGACGGTGGTCACGACCAGTACGTCGCGCCCCGACCGGGCGAGCTCGCGCGCAGCCACCCAGCCGTCGCCGCCGTTGTTGCCGGGACCCGCGAGGACGAGGATCCGGCCCTCACGGGCGATGATGCCGGCCTCGCGCGCCACGGCGGCGCCGGCGCGCTGCATGAGTGATGAGAGGTCCGCGCCGTCTCTGACCGCGGCCTCCTCGGCGCCCCTGGTCAGGGCGGATGTGAGCGCTAGCTGCACGGCGGACCCCCTCGAGATCGGTGCGGCCTACGCTGAGGTTGATTCCCCCGGGCCACCGGTGTCCGGCGACGGGTCGTCGCACCCGCCGGTAGCGGGTGCGACGGTTGCGGTCCCGTCCGGCACGGGATCGCCGGGGGCCGCCTCGCCGGGGGCCGCCTCGCCGGGGGCCGCCTCGGACTGCTCGCGGACGTCCTGGTCGATCTCGTCCAGGAGGTCGCGCGACGCCTTGAACATAGCGGCGACCTGTTCGCGGGCGGTGAGCTCCGCCGGCTCGGCCACCGGCGCCTCCCCCATGATGGCTACCGCCGAGGCCACCGCCGTGGTGGCGGTGTACGACAGTGAGAGGTGCAGCTCGCGCACGCCCGCGTCCTGCGCGAGCTGGGCCGCGCGCCCATGGAGCAACGGCTCCGGCCTGCCTCGATCGTCGCGTGCCACCTCTACATCACGGAAACGCACGCCCGAGAAGCCGGTGCCCAGGGCCTTGAGGACTGCCTCTTTGGCAGCGAAGCGCAGCGCGTAGTGGACCTCGGGACGCGACCGCGAGTCGCAGTAGGCGATCTCCTCGGGCGAGAAGACGCGCTCCTTCATCCGTGGCGTGCGCCGCAACGCGAGCGCCATACGCTCGATCTCTACGATGTCGACCCCAAGGCCGCCGATCATGGTCGGCGGCCTGGGGACGAGACGATGTCGTGAGGGTAGGCCACGCTACTCGACCGTGACCGACTTCGCGAGGTTGCGCGGCTGGTCCACGTTGCAGCCCTTGAGCTTGGCGATGTAGTACGCGAGAAGCTGGAGCGGGACCACCGCCGGGATCGGGGACATCTCCTCGGACGTGTGCGGTACCCGCAGCACGTGCTCCGCGTAGTGGGTGATGTCCTCGTTGCCCTGGGTGGCCACCGCGATGACCTTGGCGTTGCGCGCCCGGACCTCCTGGATGTTGCTCAGGACCTTGTCGAGCACGGGGCTGTCGGTGGCGACCACTACGACCGGCACCATGTCGGTTATGAGCGCGATGGGACCGTGCTTCATCTCGCCGGCGGCATAGGCCTCGGCGTGGATGTAGCTGATCTCCTTGAGCTTGAGCGCGCCCTCCATCGCGACGGGCACGCCGATGCCTCGGCCCAGGAAGAGCGAGCTGTTGACGTGGGTGTAGGCGGCGGCGCACGCCTCGAGCTCCAGGACGTTGCCGTCGGCGAGGATCGTGTCCACGACGTCGGGGATCGTCTCGAGCTCGCGGAAGAGCTCCACGATGCGCTCCGTGGGCAGCGTGCCCTTCACCTGCGCGAGGTAGAGCGCCAGCACGTAGAGCGCGGCGATCTGCGCAGTGAACGTCTTGGTGGCCGCGACGCCGATCTCGGGACCGGCGTGGGTGTAGATGACGCCGTCGGCCTCACGCGTGATGGAGCTGCCCACGACGTTGCTGACCGCGACGACGCCCGCGCCGCGCGAGCGCGCCTCGCGCACGCCCGCGAGCGTGTCCGCGGTCTCGCCCGACTGCGACACGGCCACCACGAGAGTGCGGTCGTCGACGATGGGGTCGTTGTAGCGGAACTCGCTCGCGACCTGGACCTCCACCGGGACACGCGCCCATCGCTCGATGAGGTTCTTGGCCACGAGACCCGCGTGGTAGCTCGTCCCGCAGGCGACGATGAACACGCGCTCGAGTGCGGCCGCCTGTTCCGGGCTCATGTCGATCTCGGACATCTGCACGATGCCGTCTTCGCTCAGGCGGCTGCGAAGGGTCTCGCGGATGGCCCGGGGCTGCTCGAAGATCTCCTTGAGCATGAAGTCCTCGTAGCCGCCCTTCTCTGCGGCGGCGAGGTCCCAATCCACGTGGATGACCTCGAGCTCCGGGTCTCCGGCGATGAGCCGGACCCCCGCCGAGGTGATTGCCACCACCTGGCCGTCGCGCAGCACGCCGATCTCCCGCGTGTGCTTGAGCACGGCGGGGATGTCGCTGGCGACGAAGTTCTCACCCTCGCCCAGACCCAGGATGAGCGGCGAGTCCTTTCGGGCTGCCACGATGAGGTCGGGGTGATCGGTGCTCACGACGGCCAGCGCGTACGAGCCTTCCAGCTGGACGTGATCGAGTTGTCCTTCCCGACTATCGCGATCGCTGCCTCCGCACCCCGATCGGCGACCCCGTGCTCTGGTTACCGTCGGTATCGATGAACACGAAGGCGAAATCGTCGCCGTACATCGACTGTGTGATGTTCGTCACGTTCCCGGCGGGACCGAGGCGGTGTACGAACCGGACTATGCTCTTCGGCACGCTGGAGCCACCGAGCATGGTGCCGTTCACGGACATGTAGAAGGACGCCACATCGACTGTCGAGGCGGTCTTCACGGTCGCGATATCGACATTCCCGCTCTTGTTGTCGTTCGCTGAGCTCGAGTGCGCGTCACCAAGGGCATCGTCGACTCCCATCCTGGACGACCAGTCCCCGAAGGCGCCGTCGATGACCACGCTCGATGGGGCCGAGCCGAGATAGGCCACCCGTGGCCCCTGTCTGGATCGTGTCCAGCAGCCAGGTCACATTCGAATCAGCCACGATCCCGTCGGTCCTGTTCAGCTGCAGGCCGAACGACCCAGTGACAGGAGTCGAGGGCAGACGTGACCAGGACGTCGAAGCTGAACTCTGAATCGGGATTGAGGGTGATCGGATCATAGAACGAGAGCACCGAGTCGTTGGATGAGGCCAGTTCTCCCTCCGCTATTGATCGCAGCAAGGGCCAAGGGAGTGACATTGCCCAGGAAATCGAACTTGAATCCATCGAGCACGGAGGGCGCTCCCTTCCCGGCGACTGTGATCGTCATGACCCGCTGCTCCGAGTAGTTCGAGATGATGGACGGACCGTTCTGGTCCTCCGTCAACGGCAATCGATGGCCCCTTTGCCCGGAAGTTCACAGTCCGTCCAGTCGCCGGACATGTTCGTGTGAAGGGCCTCGATCGCGACCTTCGAGTTCGCATTGGTCGAGAACTTCTCACCGACCTCCATCTGGCCGCCGTAGAATGCCGCTCTTGGCTCGGACGCCGGAATGGAACCCGCCGAAGTCCGTCGTGTTCGCATCCGGGTCGAAGAAATACGTCGATTGACTGGCGATGCTCGAGTTCCAGCCGATGAGCTCGATGCAGGCGTCTGCGCCCAGTCCATGTACGGAGTAGCCTGTCTGGGAGTTCCCGTCCCTATCGACGAAGATGAAGAAGCCATCAGCTCCGCCTCCCCTACCCGAGAAGAGCTGACCTTGCGTCTCGAGGTAGAAGTATGTCCCACTGCCATCGTACTTCATCGCGTATTCTGAGATGGAGATGTCCGGGATTGGCGGAGTCGGGGACATCGTGATACTTCTGCACCTTGAGCCAGTCCATGAAATAGCCGTCGATGTTGACGGCCGCCTTCGGAAAAGTGTAGACGAGCGCGTAGGGCAATGCGATGATGAGCGCGACCAGCAGGATGACCACGACAAGTTTCTTGGTGAGTGTGACATCCTCGACCCTCAACTTCCTCTGCTGGTAGGACAACCGGAAGCCGTTGACGGCGCCCGCACCGTTGACGAAGCCGTTCGTGACGCCCTTCTTTGGCTGGCCTGAACCGCCTGAGTGCCCAGTCCCGCCAACGGCGCCCTCGATCCGCACTACCATTGGTCATCCCGTTGGTCTTGCCGTTGTGCGTCCGTTGGTCCGTCCGTTCGTCCTACCGTTCGTGCGCCCATTAGTGCGACCGTTGGTGCGTCCATTCGTCCGTCCATTCGTTCGCCCGTTGGTACGTCCGTTCGTCCGTCCATTGGTCCTGCCATTGGTGCGACCGTTCGTGCGACCATTCGTGCGTCCGTTCGTGAAGCCTGAGCTGTTCACGGTCTTGGGCCTGCCCAGACCGTTGACCTTGCCCTTCGCCGAGAACTCTGAGGTAGATGATGCCCACTGGGGAGTTCTTACTGTCTGGGACAGCGTCCTGTGCTGTCCCATCGATGCGTCCTGCTCGCGCGCACGATCTACCTCTCGCCGTTTGCATGTGGTCTGGCATCGCTTTTGCAAGGAGGTTTCTTTCCCCCCTCACTATGCACGCAATGGACCGCCTGACAAAAGCAGCGGATGCCCTACGCTCTCATGCGTCCTACTCGCAAGTATCACATTTCTGGCTGCGTTTATAATATGCTTTCTGCTAGTCGTATCAAACTTGATATCGACGCAGGTAGGAAGGTAGATATATCAAGAATGAGGGCCAGGAACGGGGAAACCGGCTCGGATCCAATCAGGAAAATGCGAGAATGGAAGAGGTTTGAACGCTCGCGGCTGGGTACTGGCCGAGCACCATCTAGATGGTGTTGGCGACCTGCCATTCCCCGAACGCGAGCAGGGCGTTGCGAGTTGATCGACAGCATTGTCGTGAGCGTTATCGTGTCCCCGATGCTGTACTTCGCGGTTAGGTTCGTCGCGGACGACACATCTATCTGGAACTGCCCGTGGCTGACTTCCAACCAGGGATCTCCCTGGATGTCCTGGGGCACGTAGAACAGCGGTCCCGTGCTTGGGGTTGTTCCACTTCTCGCCCAGGTAGGCGAAGATCAAGTGCGTCGTGTACACGTGGGTCTGGCCCACGGTCGTGCGGTCATACCACATGTCGACGATCGTGTCGCTTACGGTCTTCTGGTCCGCCTTCTTTCCAGTTGGTCGGAAGATTGAGGTGCTGATCGTATGTGCCGTTCACATCGCTGTTGGTCAGCTTGTCGAACAGGGCCGTGAACCCGCCTGCACGCGACCCGCCCGCACCGATTCCGACTGTGACTGCGGCCACCACGACCATCGCGACGACCACAAGCGCGACCATTATCGCTATGATTTTCTTCTCCATCCTTCTTCACTCCTTTTCGTTCGCATCTGCTGAAGAGGCGGATTGGCCGCTGAGAACAACGCACAGCGCGCGCTGGTCCATCCCTTCTGCTTCGCCTTCAATATATCGGGGTATGAGTATATATTTTATTTGGTCGGTTCTCGCACAAAAGCTGGCCATATCGCGTGCCTGGCGATTCCAAGTCAAGAGACTTGGAAGAGACCTATGCCCGATCTTTCGATGCAGCGCTCATTCGAGAGACAATAGCGGATCGAAGGGCTTGCCAAGAAAAGTGAATTACGAAAGGGTTTCCGAAGATCAGCGCTCAGGCGGCCGATGCAGCCTTGTCGGTCATCCTCTGGCCCATGATCATCGCGAGCACGCCGACGATCGAAGATGCCCAGGAACGCGCCAGCGACACCCAGGCTCGAGTGCTGTAGGGCCGAGTTGATCGGGCTCCAGAGCATTATGAGTATCAGGGCGAATATCCCGAACAGGAACAACGAGAGCGATAGGTTCGGCATCATGCTGGGGACCTTCTTGCCCGATGACATGGCCCTTTGGACGAGCATGTAGACGAGCAGGCCCACGACTATGACGACCGCCGCTACGCCGATGAACATGCCGAGGTTCGACTTGATCGGTGGGACCCAGGTCCAGTACCACTTGATCATGGCCGATATCTGTGACCCTATGATACCCAGGATGATCAACGCGACGCCTATGACCCTGAGGTCGATCACGCTCGTGGGATGCGATACAGAGGCTTCCTGCTCCTCCACTTGGATGGCCTCTTGCTCCTCCTCCTCCACCTCGGGCTCCTTGACTGGGGCCTCCTTCTCCTCGACCTCGATTACTTCCTCGACCTCTTCCTCTTCGAATTCCGCACCGCAGTTGGGGCAGGTGGATAGTGAAAGGCCCACGGACTTCCCGCAGACCGGGCATTCGGCCGTCTCCTCCTCGGCCACGGCCTGGACCTCTTCCTTGGGGGGAGCGGCTGGCGCGGCCTTCGCAGGCTTGGCGCTTGCCACTTCTGGCTGCTCTTCCTCGACCTCCTCCTCCTCGAACTCAGCACCGCAGTTAGGACATGCAGCGACATCCAGGCCGACTGGCTTCCCGCACACTGGGCACGTGACTTGCTCTTCTTCGACTACCTCAGGTTCGGGTTCCACAGGTTTTGATTTCTTAGGCATAAATCTCACTGTTCCGGGGGTCGGAGATTGAACATTGGTCTTGCTGTTTAAAAACATTGCTACTCGATGTCGTGATTCGACATCTGGCCACTTGATCGAAGAACCGACTGTCCATCATTCTCGCCGCCTACTGGCCGGATTCCGAAGAAGGCGCGATGGCGCACAAACAGATATACCCCTGAACGATTACTACCGCGACGAGCATGAAATCCGAGCCAATTCCAGATTTCCTAGACCGGGCGACTCGTTTCTCAGAGAGTCACAATGGTCAGAGGCTGATCGTCTCGGCGTTCTCGATCGTCGCCATCCTCGTCCTGCTGGCCTTCCCAGGAAGCATCCTCGCCTACATATTCGGGCTCCCACTGATCTTCTTCGTGCCCGGCTTCGCGCTCGTGAGGCTCTTCTTCTGGAAAGGCACCTCGGTCGAGGCGAAGTTCGTCCTGAGCCTCGGCATGAGCATACTCGTCGTCATACTGCTCG
>CAVYJL010000006.1:0-35287 GCA_963768865.1 uncultured Coriobacteriia bacterium
GGCGGTAGACCGCCTTGAGGACGGCGTCCGAGAGGTCGCCGCTGTAGTAGGACTCAACCAGGTGCGCGATGGTCTCGGTATCCGTGTCGCTCTTGAACACGTGGCCGGCGGCCGTGAGATCGGCCCGCAACTCGAGGAAGTTCTCGATGATGCCGTCGTGCACCACCGCGATGCGGTCGCTGCAATCGGTGTGCGGGTGCGCGTTGCACTCGCTGGGCGCGCCGTGGGTCGCCCACCTGGTGTGGCCGATGCCTATGACGCCTTCCGGCGCGTTGCCGTCCAGCGCCTCGCGCAGATTGGCGAGCTTGCCCACCCGGCGCACGACGGCCATGGTGTCGCCCTCGAGAACGGCCACTCCGGCCGAGTCGTAGCCCCGGTACTCGAGGCTCGCAAGGCCTTCCATCAAGACAGAGACAGCGGGCTTGGGCCCGACGTAACCTACGATCCCGCACATAGGCGCAGTACCTCCGAAAGATCCGATGCGGCGCGTGGAGACCGGTCTCCTCGCTGGTGAACGACCGCATCGTTGGATGACGCACGCGAGACTCGCGTGCCACCGGTGCCTGATCCGCTTTGTCTCCGCGGTCGCCCGCGGGCTTTGTCGGTCAGGTCACGACCCCGGTGCCGAGCCGGAGGGCCATCCGCCGAATCCTTCGATGAGCCCTCACCTCGTCACCTGCGTTGGCGCTCGCGCGCATCACGCAGGCCCGGCGCTTCTTGCCACCGCGCCCGTGGCATGCCTCCTTCACGGCGCTGGTCGTCGTTTCACCGGACCGGGCAAGTGTAGCAGGACGTGCCGCCCGGCCAGGTCGCGGACCGGTGACGGGACGTTCACGGCAGCCGTCCCTGCCGAGGCCCGGCGAGCCATCCGCCCGTGCTAGGCCAGCTCGCGCTCCACGACCGAGACGAGCTCGTCGGCGACGGCGTGCGCCAGGGCCTCTTCCCCGGCCTCGACCATCACGCGCACGACCGGCTCCGTGCCGCTCGGCCGCACGAGCACGCGTCCGTCGCCGTCGAGCCTGGCCTCGGCCGCGTGGATGGCCGCGGCGAGAGCCGCGCTAGTGGCCATGCGGCCTTTGTCGGCCACGCGCACGTTGACGAGAACCTGGGGGTAGCGGCGCATGATCTTGGCGACCTCTGAAAGCGGCGCGTTAGCGTCCCTCAGGACCGCCATCATCTGGAGCGCCGTGATGAGCCCGTCGCCCGTGGTGTTGTGCTCGAGGAAGATGACGTGGCCGGACTGCTCGCCGCCCAGGCCCGCGCCCATCGCCTGCATCTGCTCGAGGACGTAGCGGTCCCCGACCTTGGTGCGAACGAGCGTAACGCCCAGGTCGCGCATCGCGACCTCGAGGCCCATGTTGCTCATCACTGTGGCCACGAGCGTGTTCTTGGGAAGCGTGCCCGCGTCCTTCATATGACGGGCGCAGATGGCCATCACGGCGTCGCCGTCGACTTCCACGCCGTTCTCGTCCACGAAGAGCACGCGGTCCGCGTCGCCGTCGTGGGCGATCCCGACGTCGAAGCCGTCGCCGGCCACGACCTCGGCGAGGCGGCCCAGGTGCGTGGAACCGCTCTCGTGGTTGATGTCCATGCCGTCCCAGTCACAGTTGATGGCCGTGACCTCGGCGCCCAGACGCCGCAGCGCCTCCGGAGTCGTGGTGGCCGAGGCCCCGTGGCCGCAGTCGACCGCGACCTTGAGACCCGCCAGATCACCCTGGATGGTGGCTACCGCGTGGTCCACGTAGCGCTCGACCGCATCGGCCACGGGCGTCACGTCGCCCACGCCGGCGCCCACCGGGCGGTCGCTTAGGTCCTCGCGCCCCGCGACGAACGCCGCGATCTCGTCCTCGAGCTCGTCAGGCAGCTTGAAGCCCTCGCGGTCGAAGAACTTGATGCCGTTGTACTCGGCGGGGTTGTGACTCGCTGAGATGACGGCGCCGCCCTCGGCGCCGAGCTCGCGGGTAAGGAGCGCCACCGCGGGCGTGGGCACGATGCCCGCCACGAGCGCGTCGCCGCCCGCCGCGGTGATGCCTGCCACGAGCGCGGCCTCGAGCATGGGGCCGCTGCGGCGCGTGTCGCGCCCGACGACGATCCGCCCGGTGCCGCGGTCGCACAGGAAGCGTCCCGCCGCCTCGCCCAGGCGAAGCGCGAGCTCGGGCGTGAGCTCCTCGTTCGCGACACCGCGCACACCATCCGTGCCGAACAGTCTGGTACTCATGGAGCCGGGCTTCTCCCTTCACATGAAGAGGAGGCCCGCCGTGACGGCGAGCCTCCTCGGCAGTTCGATAGCGGGGTCTTCCAGCGCTTAGCGCTTGGAGAACTGCGGGCGCTTGCGAGCCTTCTTCAGGCCGTACTTCTTGCGCTCGACCATTCGGGGGTCGCGGCGCAGGAGGCCCGCCTTCTTGAGCTCGCCGCGATAGTCCTCGCCGCCAGCCTGGAGCAGCGCACGGGCGATGCCGTGACGCAGAGCGCCCAGCTGGCCGGACACGCCGCCGCCGTTCATGGTGGCGATGACGTCGAAGCGCCCCACGGTGTCGGTCACGCGGAACGGCGACTCGGCGAACGCCTTGGATGCGGCGGCGCCGAAGTAGTCCTCGAACGACTTGCCGTTGACGGTGTAGTTGCCGGTACCCGGGCGGAGCCGCACGCGGCCCACGGCGTTCTTGCGCCTGCCGGTCCCGATGTAGTCGGTCGTCTCAACAGCCATGGATGCCTAGACCTCCAGGGTGATCGTGCGCGGGTTCTGCGCCTGGTGCTTGTGATCCGGCCCGCGGTAGACCTTGAGCTTCCTGCCCTGGGCCCTGCCGAGGGTGTTGTGAGGCAGCATGCCCTTCACCGCGCCCTCGATCGAGTCGCTCCGGATCGTTCTCGAGCAGATGGCCGAGGGTGACTTCCTTGCGACCGCCCTGGTAGCCCGAGTGGCGCGCCTTGACCTCGTTCGCTGCCTTGTTACCGGTGATCTTCACCTTGTCGGCGTTCACGATGACCACGAAGTCGCCCGTGTCCACATGGGGCGTGAACTGCGGCTTATGCTTGCCTCGCAGCAGCTTCGCGACCTCGCTCGACAGCCGTCCGAGAGCGATTCCGGTAGCGTCCACGACGAGCCACTCGCGGGTGACCTCGCCGGGTTTTGCGTGATACGTCTTCATGTTCCAGCGTTTCCTTCTCTTCGATCGGGAGCAAGTGACGGGGCTCACGGGGCTCCTGAAACGAACCTGTTGACTATAACCACGTCCCCCACCACCGTCAACATGGCAACGGGTCCGGGCGTGTCCCTCCCCTTGCCGAGGCCGGGCCGGGGCGCCGTTCGGAGGCGTTTGCCCAGCTCAGGGCAACCAGATGTCATCAGGATAGCGAACCGCCTCGAGCACGAGGCCTTGCGGGGGCGCGGTCGGTCCCGCGGCGGCGCGGTCGCGCGCCGCCAGCGCGTCGGCCACCCGCTCGGGCGGCCAGGCCCCGCGCCCCACCTCGACGAGCGTCCCTACCATGATCCGCACCATCGAGTGCAGGAACGACCTGCCTTCGACCACCACCTCCACGACGGGCTGCCCGGCGAGTTCGCCGGCTGCTATCTCGAGCAAGTCGACGTCCCGGATGGTGCGCTTGCCCTTGGCACTCGGGGCAACGCAGAAGGAGCGAAAGTCGTGCTCTCCGAGCAGGGCCCCCGCAGCCTGCCGCATCGGCTCCAGCTGCAGTCCCCCTCGCACCCGCCACAGCAGGCCGGACGCCAACACCGGCCGAGGCCCTCCCGCGCTCAGCCGATACCTGTACCGCCGCGACACGGCCGAGAAGCGCGCGTCGGCGTCCGGGCGAGCGAGCCGGACGGCGCTCACGGCGATCCCGTCCGGCGTGAGCGCGTCCAGCGAGCGCGCGAGCGCCCTTGGCTCGGGCAGCTCGGACTCGTCGGCGGCGAAGCTCACGGCCTGCCCGAGCGCGTGCACGCCCGCGTCGGTGCGCCCGGCGCCGGTCACGGGGACCTCGCGGCGCAGCGTCACGGCGAGGGCCTCCTCGAGCGCGCCCTGCACCGTGGGCAGCCCTTCCTGCCGCGCGAACCCGTGGAAGCCGGCGCCGTCGTACGCGACCGTCGCGAACACGCTCACGCCACCCATGGTGCCCCCCAAGCCGCCGCAACCACGGCCACGAGCGCTACGGTGGCGCCCAACAGTACCGCCCAGTCCACGGGTCGCATCGCGAGCGCGTTGAGCCTCGTGCGCATCTCGCCGCCGCGATAGCAGCGCGACTCCATGGCATGCGCCAGCCGATCGGCCCGCCGGAACAGGTCCACGAACAGCGGTACGAGAACGGGGACCCACGCCCGGGCACGGACGACCGGGCCGCCCTTGTCCAGCCGAGCTCCGCGGGCACGCTGCGACATGAGCACCTGCTCGGTCACGTCGGCGGTCACCGGCACGAAGCGCAGCGCCACCGTGAGCATCATGGCCACGTCGTGCGCGGGGAACCCGACCGCCGACAAGGGACGCATGCACCACTCGAGCGCGTCCGTCAGCTCCACGGGTGTCGTCGTCAGGGTCACCACCGACGTCCCCACCACGAGCAACACGATCCGGCCCGCGAAGAAGAGGCCCGCCGCCAGGCCGGCCGCCGTGACCCCGAGCGGGCCCATCCGCACGATCGCGGTCGCCGGCTCCCACTTGAACGCCTGCGCGACGACCGTGAACGCGAGGATGACGGACACGGCCCCTACACCCGTGAGGGCCGCGCGCAGCGGCATCTGAGCCAGGGCGATCACGACCAGGACGGCGACCGCCAACGCCCCCAGCGCGAACCACGAGTGGATGGAGAACAGCACGACCGCGAAGACGAGCGCGACCGCCAGCTTCACCCGCGGATCGAGCTTGTGGACGATCGTGTCGCCCGGCAGGTACATGCCCAGCGTGCTGGCGCTCATGCCCCGGCCACCTTGCCGGCGCCGGACGCCGTCCCACCCCGCAGCGCCATCGCCAGCCGTCTTGCCGCCTCCAGCGGGTCGAGCGTGAAGGCGCCCACGTTCGTGCCACGGTCGCGTGCGAGCATCTGGACCGCGAGGACGTCGGGCGCCGCGAGCCCCGCCGCGTACAGCGGCGCCGGGTCGGCGACGAGATCAGCCGCCGCGCACGCCCACGTGACGCGGCCCTCCTGGAGCACGACCACGCGATCGGCCTCGGCCAGGAACTCCTCGGCGTCGTGGGTGACGAGCAGTATCCCGGCGTGGGTGCGAGCTGCTCGGATCGACTCGATCACCGCCTGGCGGCCCAGGGAATCGAGTCCGGCGGTGGGCTCGTCCAGCAGCAGATAGCGGGGTCGCATCGCCGGTACGCCGGCGATGGCCGCGCGGCGCGCCTCGCCGCCCGACAGCGTGAACGGATTGCGGGGGCCGAACACGGCCGGGTCCAGACCCACACCCTCCATCGCCGCCCGGGCCACCAGCTCGGCGTCGTCCACTCCCAGGTTGCGCGGGCCAAAGGCCACGTCGTCCAGGACCGTGTCGGCGAAGAGCTGACGTTCGGGGTCTTGGAACACGAGCCCGGTCCGGCGGGCGGGATCGGCCGCCAGCGGGCCGGTGTCCGCGCTCCCGTCCGCGGTCACCGTTCCCTCGGTGGGCTTGAGCAGGCCGGCGGCGACACGCAGCAGCGTGGACTTGCCTGAGCCCGTCGCACCCAGCACCAGCACGAGCTCTCCCGCTGTCACGGCGAGGTCGACGCCGGCGAGCGCGCGGGATGCGTAGCGATCTCCCACGCCGTAGACCAGCCCCACGCCTTTCAGGTCGAGGGCCATAGCGCCTCCACGATCCGCTCGGGCCGCTGAGCGCACGCCGGGACGTCGAGGCCCTGGGCCCTCAGCGCGATCGCCAACGCGGTGACCGGCGCGGCGGTGAGGCCCTCGCCCCGCAGGCGCTCGTCATCGGCCAGCAGCTCCTCCGGAGGGCCGCTCCACGTCACCCGCCCGCCAGCCAGGACGCACACCTCGTCGGCGAGCGCGAGCTCGGGCACGCGGTGCGTGATGAGCAGCACCCCTCGGCCGTCTTGCCGAGCAAGCCGTTCCACGAGCCGCCCGAACGCCTCTCGCCCGACGGGGTCGAGAAGCGCAGTGGGCTCGTCGAGCACCACGTAGGACGGCTTCAAGGCGAGCACCCCCGCCAGCGCCAGACGCTGCTTCTGGCCTTCGGACAGCACGTGCGGCTCGCGCCGCTCGAAGCCGGTGAGGCCCACGGCGGCGAGCGACTCGGTCACACGCGCGCGCAGCTCGGAGCGCTCCACGCCCAGGTTCTCGGGCCCGAACGCGACGTCCTCTTCTACGAGCGCGCCAACGATCTGGTCGTCGGGGTTCTGGAACACCATCCCCACTCGCTCGCGGACCGCCCACACAGCCGCGTCGTCGCCCGCGTCCATGCCGTCCACGGTGACGCGCCCCGCATCCGCCGCGAGCAGGCCGTTGGCGAGCAGCGCTAGCGTGGACTTCCCCGACCCGTTGGCGCCGGCCACCGCGACTATCCGACCAGGCTCGACGCACAGCGAGACGCCCGACAACACCGGGCGTCCCGTCTCGTAGGCGAAGCTGACGTCGTCGAACCGGATCATGCGGGCGGTCTCGTCCTTTCTATGACTGAGGGCCCCGCCAGCGGCGAGGCCCTCGTCAAAACGTGCTCTTCGAAGCCGGCCGGTGCTAGTCGACGAGCTCCATGATGACCATGGGAGCGGCGTCGCCCTTGCGCGGGCCGAGCTTGAGGATGCGGGTGTAGCCGCCGTTGCGCTCGGCGAACCGAGGCGAAACCTCGGCGAAGACCTTGTGCACGAGCTCCTTGTCGCCGAGCTCGGCCATGGCCAGGCGGCGGGAATGCACGTCGCCGCGCTTGCCCCAGCCGATGATCTTGTCCACGAGCGGACGGATCTCCTTGGCGCGGGTCTCTGTAGTCTTGATCCGCTCGCTCACGAACAGAGCACGGGCCAGGCTGCGCGCCATCGCGCGAGTGTGGCTCGCATCCGTGCCGAGCTTGCGGCCCTTCTTGGCGTGTCTCATCTTCTCTGGTCTCCTGGGTACGGGGCGCGGGCTAGGCCTTCAGGCCCAGGCCCTTGCTCTGGAGCTTGTCTTTGACCTCTTCGATCGATTTCGCGCCGAAGTTCCGGATGCCGAGCAGATCGGTCTCCGAGCACTCCGCGAGCTGGCCGACGGTGTTGACGCCCTGGCGCTTGAGGCAGTTGTAGCTGCGCACCGAGAGGTCGAGGTCTTCGATGGGCATGTCGAGGACGCTGTCGCCCTCCTCGGCCGCGACGGCGAAGATGCCTTCCTCGGCCAGAGGGGTCACGGCCTGCTCCTCGAACAGCATCATGTGCTCGTCGATGATCTGCGCTGCGCGCGCGACCGCGTCGGCAGGATCGGTGGCGCCGTTGGTCTCGAGCTCCACCGTGAGCTTGTCGTAGTCGGTGCGCTGACCGACACGGGTGTTCTGCACCGTGTACGCGCAACGCGCGACCGGCGAGAAGAGCGAATCGACGTAGATCACGCCGATGGGATCACCCTCACGCTTGTTGCGGTCGGCGGTCACATAGCCGCGTCCGGTGCCGATGGACACGCTCATCTCGAGCGTGGCGCCGTCGGCAAGGTGCGCGATCACCTGCTCCGGGTTCACGACCTCGAACTCGTTGACCTGCTTGAGGTCGGCGGCCGTGACCACCGCGGGCCCGCTGACCGACAGCGTCATGGTGGCCTCGTCGGCCTCCGGGTCCAGCTGCCGGAACACGACGGACTTGATGTTGAGCACCACGTCCGTGATGTCCTCGGTCACGCCCTCGATCTGCGAGAACTCGTGAAGGACGCCGTGGACGTAGATGGACGTCGCAGCGGCCCCCGGGAGCGAGGACAGCAGGACGCGGCGCATGCAGTTGCCGAGCGTATAGCCGAAGCCGCGCTCGAGCGGCTCGACTATGTAGCGCGCCGTATGATCGTCGATCTGCTCGACGGCCACCTGCGGCTTCATGAACTCGGTCATGTAGTGGGCCTCCTTGGGGCTAGGCTCGGGTACGAGAGGGGGCTACTTCGAGTAGAGCTCGACGATGAGCTGCTCTCGCACGGGAAGGTCGATCTGGTCGCGGACCGGCAGCGAGAGTACCTTGCCGGCCAGATTCTCCACGTCGACCTCCAGCCAGCCCGGGACCTCGATCTTGGCGGACGACAGGATCGCCGCCTTGATCACAGTGAAGTCCTTGGCCTTCTCCGACACGGCGACGATGTCGCTGGGCCGGACGCGGTAGCTGGGGATCGTGACGACGCGGCCGTTGACCGTGAAGTGACGGTGCCGGATCAGCTGCCGAGCCTCGTCGCGGCTGGCCGCGAAGCCGAGGCGGTAAACGACGTTGTCCAGGCGGGTCTCGAGGATCCGGAGCAGGTTCTCACCGGTGATGCCCGTCTGTCGGCTCGCCACCTGGTAGTAGCCACGGAACTGCTTCTCGAGCACGCCGTAGACGCGCTTGGCCTTCTGCTTCTCACGAAGCTGAACGCGGTACTCCGAGTCGCGGACGCGCTTGCGGCCGGCCATACCCGGAGGATACGGGCGGCGCTCCACGGCGCACTTGGCGCTGTAGCAGCGGTCACCCTTCAGGAAGAGCTTGATACCTTCCCGCCGGCACAGCCGGCAGTCGGCTCCTGTGTATCGTGCCATCTGTCTAAAGACTCCTTGGGAACGACGGCTACACGCGGCGGCGCTTGCGCGGCCGGCAGCCGTTGTGAGGGACGGGCGTGCGGTCCTGGATGCTGACCACCTCGAGGCCGGCAGCCTGCAGCGACCGGATGGCGGTCTCGCGGCCCGAGCCCGGGCCCTTCACGAACACCTGGATCTTCTTGAGTCCGTGCTCCATGGCGGCCTTCGCAGCGGCCTCGGCGGCCACCTGCGCGGCGAACGGCGTCGACTTGCGCGAGCCCTTGAAGCCCGCGGTGCCGGCGCTCTGCCAGGAGATCACGTTCCCGGACGGGTCCGTGATGCTCACGATCGTGTTGTTGAACGTGGACTTGATGTGCGCCTCGCCCACCGCGATGTTCTTGCGTTCGCTGCGGCGCAGGCGAGTCTTGGTGGTCTTCTTCTTACCAGCCATGGCTACTTGCCCTTCTTCTTCGCGCCGATCTGGCGACGCGGACCCTTGCGGGTGCGCGCGTTGGTGTGCGTGCGCTGACCGCGCACCGGCAGGCCGCGGCGGTGCCGCAGGCCGCGGTAGCAGCCGATCTCCATGAGACGTTTGATGTTCTGGCTCACTTCACGACGAAGGTCGCCCTCGATCTTCAGATTCCGATCGAGATACTCGCGAAGCCTGACCACTTCTTCTTCGGTCAGGTTACGCACCCGCGTGTCGGGCTCGATGCCCGTCTCCCGCAGGACCTTCTGGCTCGTGGTGAGCCCAATGCCATAAATGTACGTGAGAGCCGTCTCTACTCGCTTCTCACGCGGCAGGTCGACGCCAGCGATACGCGCCAAGGCTCAAACCTCCTGGGTTACCCCTGCCGCTGCTTATGACGCGGGTTCTCGCAGATCACGAGTACCCGGCCATGGCGGCGGATGATCTTGCACTTCTCACAGATCCTCTTGACCGAGGGTCGCACTTTCATCGTCATTGCCTTTCGATCCTGGTCGTTCATCTAACAGGAGGGGCGCGCCGCAGCCGCACGGGCGTCCATCCATAATCACGGCACCGGGCGTAGCCACTGGTACCGGTACGAGAGGCTACTTGTACCGGTAGGTGATCCGTCCGCGGGTGAGGTCGTACGGGGAGAGCTCTACGACGACGCGGTCGCCAGGTAGGATCCGGATGTAATGCATCCGCATCTTGCCGGAGATGTGGGCCAACACCTTGTGGCCGTTCTCGAGCTCGACACGGAACATCGCGTTAGGCAGCGGCTCGATGACCGTGCCTTCCACCTCGATAGCGTCGTCTTTCTTGCCCAATAGTCCCCTTGACTCCCGTCAGGTGCCGAACGTGCGCAAAGCGGTAGTATATCGGTAACCCACCAATGAGTCCAGACTCGTTTTCGCTGCTCTCGGACCCAGCGTTAACGACCCGTCCAGAGCTACAGGACCGTGAGGACCTGAGGCCCCGCCTCGGTGATGGCGATGGTGTGTTCGAAGTGCGCGGACAGCCGTCCGTCTTCCGTCACGACCGTCCATCCGTCATCGAGCGAGCAGGTGGCCGCCGTGCCGGCGTTCACCATGGGCTCGACGGCCAAGACCATCCCCGCAGCCAGCTCTATGCCTCGGCCACGCTTGCCGTAGTTGGGGACGCTCGGGTCCTCGTGCATGGCACGACCGATGCCGTGGCCAACGTACTCGCGCACCACAGAGAAGCCGGCGTTGCTCGCCACCTCTTCGACGGCAGCGCCCACGTCACCCAGACGCCTGCCCGGCCAGCATTCCGCGATGGCGGCCTCCAGGCCGGCGCGTGGCGTCCATGAGGCGCCGCGCGACGTCGCTCACCTCGCCCACCGGGAACGTGAACGCGCTGTCCCCGTAGAAGCCGTCCAGGATCGCGCCCACGTCCACCGAGAAGATGTCGCCCTCGGCAAGGCGACGTTCGCCGGGGATGCCGTGGACGATGACTTCGTTGGGCGAAGCGCAGATCGTCGCCGGGAAGCCGTGATAGCCCTTGAAAGCCGGGGCGGCGCCTTGCGCCCGGATGGTCTCCTCGGCTATGGCGTCGAGTTCGGCGGTGGTCATGCCGGGCGCTACGGCTTCCCCCACGGCGGCCAGCGCCATGGCGGTCACGCGTCCCGCCTCTCGCATGGTCGCGATCTCAGTGGGTGACTTGCGGATGATCATGTGAGGCTTTGCTGTCCTAGCCCAGGACGCCGACGATCTGAGTGAAGACTTCGTCCATGGACTTGGTCCCGTCCACGGGCTTGAGAACGCCGCGCTCACGGTAGTACTCGATGAGCGGCGCGGTCTGCTCGTTGTACACGGCCAGACGCTTGGAAACGGTCTCGACAGTGTCGTCGTCACGCTGGTAGACCTCGCCGCCGCAGACGTCGCAGACGCCTTCCACGGCCGGCGGGTCCACGAGGACGTTGTAGATGCGGCCGCACTCGCGGCACTGCCTGCGCGCGGTGAGACGCTCCACCAGGGCCTCGTCGGGGACGTCCACTAGGACGACCGCGTCGAGCTTGCGGCCGGACCGGGCCAAGGCGGCGTCCAGGGCATCGGCCTGCGCCACGGTGCGCGGGAAGCCGTCGAGCATGAAGCCCTTCGCGGCGTCCGGCTCGGCCAGGCGATCCACGACGATGCCGATCACGACATCATCGGGCACGAGCTGGCCCGCATCCATGTACTTCTTGGCCTCCAGGCCCAGCGGGGTGCCCTCACCCACGGCCTTTCGGAAGATGTCGCCCGTGGAGATGTGCGGGACGCCGTAGCGCTCCACCATGCGGGCTGCCTGGGTGCCCTTGCCGGCACCCGGGGCTCCGAGCAGGACGATGTTCATTGCCCCTCCCCCTGTCAGTGGGACGGGGGCGGCGCCGCATCGCGGCGCCGCCCCCACCTATTCACTACTCGACCGGTGTGACCCGGCCCTTACTTGAAGAAGCCGTCGTAGTGACGCATCTTGAGCTGGCTCTCGAGCTGCGTCATGGTCTCGAGCGAGACGCCCACCATGATCAGGATCGACGCGCCGCCGAAGCTCTGCAGGATGGGCACGTTGGTGTAGGCGAACAGGATCGACGGCAGGATCGCGATGAAGGCTAGGAACACCGCGCCCGGGAGCGTGATCCGGTTGAGCACGTTCTCGATGTAGACCACGGTGGCCTTCCCCGGTCGTACGCCCGGGATGAAACCGCCCTGCTTGCGCAGGTTGTCGGCCAGGTCGATCGGATTGAACACGAGCGCCGTGTAGAAGTACGTGAAGAAGATGATCAGCGCCGCCTCGATCGCAAGATAGAGAACGGCTCCCGGCTTGAAGAAGTTCAGGACCTGCGTCACGAACTGGTTGTTGACGAACAGGGGCTGAAGCAGCTGCGGGATGTACAGCACCGAACTCGCGAAGATGATCGGGATGACGTTCGCGCCGTTGATCTTGAGCGGGATGTACGTGCCGGTGCCGCCATATACCTTGCGGCCCACGACTCGCCTGGCATACTGCACCGGTATCCGCCGCTGGCCGCGTTCCATGATCACGACGGCCACGATGACGAATCCAAGGATAACGATGATGCCCAGCACCAGGATCGGACTGGCGAGCTGGAACGACTGGACGATTGCCTGAGGAAAACGCGCCACGATGCTCGCGAAGATGAGCAGCGACATACCGTTGCCGATGCCTCGCTGGGTGATCAGCTCGGACAGCCACATGATGAGCGCCGTGCCGGCCAGCAGCGACATGAGGATGAGCACGTCCTGGTAGGGATCGAACCTGACCTTGAGCGTGGACTGGAACAGGTTGATCAGGCCGACCGACTCGATTAGCCCCAGACCCAGCGTCATGTACCGGGTGATCTGGACGATCTTTCGCTGGCCGGTCTCGCCTTCCTTCTGCCACTCCTCCACCTTGGGGATGACCGCGGTGAGCAGCTGCATGATGATCGACGCCGTGATGTACGGCATGATCCCCAGCGTGAAGATGGCGAATTGGGACAGGGCGCCGCCCGAGAACAGGTTGAGCAGGCCCAGCGCCCCGGTGTTGCTGTTGATCACGTTCGCGATCTCGGCCGGGTTCACACCGGGCACGGGGATGTGTGCGCCGATGCGATAGATCGCGATGATGCCGAGCGTGAACAGGATCTTCTTGCGAAGCTCCGGTACGCGGAACGCGTTCGCGATAGCTGAGAGCACTACTCGACCTTTCCTCCGGCCGCGGTGATCTTCTCTGTGGCGCCGGCGGACACCTTGTCCACCTTGACCGTAAGCGCCTTGGTGAGCTCGCCGTCACCCAGGACCTTCACCGGCACCTGGATGGACTTGATCACGCCCTTCTCCACAAGAGCGGCGACGTCTACGACGTCACCAGCGGAGAAGAGTCCCTCGAGCCGGCCCACGTTGACCGGGGCGAACTCCTTGCGGAAGCGGTTCTTGAAGCCGGGGAGCTTGGGCACGCGCCGCTGGAGCGGCATCTGCCCGCCCTCGAAGCCCGGTCCCTTGCCGCCGCCGGCGCGAGAGTTCTGACCTTTGTTGCCGCGGCCGGCGGTGGTGCCGGTCCCGCTGGCGCGACCACGGCCCACGCGCTTGCGGTCCTTGCGAGACCCGGGGGCCGGTGACAGATCGTGCAACTGCATTCTTCTCGACTCCTTTTCGCCGCCGTTCGGGCACCTGAGCCCGGACGACCGCCGGCCGCTCGCCGCCGGCGGACTGGTCGTTTTGGGGCGCCACGAACGGGCCCCCCACCCGAAGCCGCGGGCCGTCGAGCCCGCGCGCCTCGGACAGTCTAACCTTCCTGGACCTCCACGAGGTGCTTGACCTTGAAGATCATGCCTCGGATCTGTGGCGAGTCCGCCTGCTCCACCGTCTCGTGCATGCGATGGATGCCCAGCGCGCGCACGGTGGCCTTCTGGTCCTTGGGGCACCCGATGGCGCTGCGCACCTGGGTGATCTTGAGTGTCTTGGTCTTAGCCGTCATGCGATCATTCCTCCGTGAGGCCGTAGATCTGGGCCACCGTCTTGCCGCGCTTGGCCGCGATGGACTCAGCACTGCGCAGGCCCTTGAGGCCCTCGGCCGCGGCCTTGACCATGTTGACCGAGTTGTCCGAGCCCAGCGACTTCGACAGGACGTCCTTGACGCCCGCGAGCTCGAGCAGAGCGCGCACGGGGCCGCCGGCGATGACGCCGGTACCGGGAGCGGCGGGCTTGAGCAGCACGCGGCCAGCACCGAACTCGCCGATGATGGCGTGCGGGATGGTGCCGTTGACGATCGGGATCTCGAAGAGACTCTTCTTCGCGTCCTCTACGCCCTTCTTGATGGCGACGGGCACTTCCTGGGACTTGCCCATGCCCACGCCCACGCGGCCCTTGCCGTCACCGACGACGACGAGAGCAGACAGCGAGAAGCGACGGCCGCCCTTGACGACCTTGCTCACTCGATTGATGTAAACGACCTTCTCCTCGAATTCGGAGACCGGCGCGTTGTATCGTGCCATGGCTTCGTTCCTCCTAGAACTCGAGGCCGGCGCCGCGGGCGCCTTCGGCGAGCGCCTTGACGCGCCCGTGGTACAGGTTGCCGCCGCGATCGAAGACGACCTGCTTGATCCCCTTCTCGGTCGCCTTCTTGCCGAGGGCCTCGCCCACGGCGTTGGCGGCTGCCACGGTCGAGCCCGTGGCGAGCTTCTCGCGCAGCTCGGTCTCGAGCGTGGACGCCGACACGAGCGTCACTCCCGCACGATCGTCGATGAGCTGTGCGTAGATGTTGGTGTTGCTGCGCGTCACGCGCAGGCGCGGCCGCTCGGCGGTGCCGGTGACCTTGGCGCGGACCCGGCGCTGGCGCCGAGCCAGGCTGTTTGCCTTGGCGACGTTCTTATCCATGACTCACGAGACTCCTTGGCTTGGTCGACTCGGTTACTTAGCGGTCTTGCCGAGCTTGCGGCGGACGTACTCGCCCTCGTAGCGCACACCCTTGCCCTTGTAGGGCTCCGGCGGACGCCAGCCGCGGACCTCGCTGGCGATCTGACCGACCTTCTGCTTGTCGTAGCCGCTCACGATGATCCTCGTGGGCGCGGGGACTTCGAACGTGATGCCGGCGGGCGGCGTCACGAGCACCGGGTGGCTGAAACCCAGCTGCATCTCGAGGTCCGAACCTTTCATCGCGGCGCGATAGCCCACGCCCTGGATCTCCAGCGTCTTGCTGAAGCCCTCGGACACTCCGGCGACCATGTTGGCCACGAGCGTACGGGTCAGGCCGTGCAGTGAGCGGTGCTGACGGCTGTCGTCCGGACGCGTCACGGTGATCGTGCCGTCGGCCAGCTCGATGTTCATCGACGGGTCGAACGAAGACTCGAGTGCGCCCTTGGGGCCCTTGACCGAGACGTGCTCGCCGTCGATCTTGACCTCCACCCCGGCCGGGACCGGGATCGGCTGCTTGCCGATACGAGACATGGCAGTCCTCTCCTTCCTGGTCCTGGCCTACCAGACGTAGGCGACTACTTCGCCGCCCACGCCTGCCTTGCGGGCCTGCTTGTCGGTCATGACACCGCTGGACGTCGAGATGATGGCCACACCCAGGCCACCGAGCACCCGCGGAAGCTCGTCCTTCTTGGCGTACACCCGAAGGCCGGGCTTGCTGATCCGGCGGATGCCGGAGATCGTGCGCTCACGACGGCCACGGTACTTGAGCGTGATCGTGAGCGATCCCTGGGGCGGATCGTTCGTGACCGCGTAGTCGTCCACGTAGCCCTCTTCCTTCAAGATGCGCGCGATCTCCACGAGCTTCTTAGACGAGGGCATCGTCACGTCGTCCTGGAACGCCGAGTTGGCGTTGCGGACACGCGTGAGCATGTCGGCGATGGGGTCGGTCATTGTCATATGGCTGTCCTCCTACTGATCCGGGGATGGCGGTCCGTCGGTTCGCTCACGCCCTTAGCGCGCGCGCCTCTCCGGGCCCGTCCTCGGTAAAGACCTGTGCTACCAGCTAGCCTTGCGCACGCCCGGGAGTTCGCCACGGCTGGCGAGCTCACGCAGGCAGATGCGGCACAGGCCGAACTTGCGGTAATACGCGCGAGGCCGTCCGCAGCGCATGCAGCGGTTGACCTGGCGCACGGCGAACTTGGGCTGGCGGTTCGCCTTCGCGATCATCGACTTCTTGGCCACCATTACCTCCTTAGGGTGTCGCGGGCCGCGACCCTAGCGCTTGAACGGGAAGTTGAAGGCCGCCAGCAGCGCGCGAGCTTCGTCGTCGGTCTTCGCCGAGGTGACGAAGGTGACGTCCATGCCACGCACCTGGGAAACCTTGTCGTAGTCGATCTCAGGGAAGATGAGCTGCTCATCCAAGCCCAGCGAGTAGTTGCCTCGGCCGTCGAACGACGTGGCCTTCACGCCACGGAAGTCGCGGATCCGAGGAAGGGCCGTGGACAGCAGACGGTCCAGGAACTCCCACATGCGATCGCCGCGCAGCGTGACCTTGGCGCCGATGGGCATCCCCTCGCGCAGCCGGAAGGCCGCGATGGACTTGCGGGCGCGGGTCACCGCCGGCTTCTGGCCGGTGATGATGGTCAGGTCCCCCATGGCGCTGTCGAGCAGCTTGGAGTCCTGGGTCGCGCCGCCGACACCCATATTGACCACGATCTTCTCGAGGCGCGGGACCTCGTTGACGTTGCCGTACTGGAACTGCTCGACGAGCTGTACCACTACTTGCTCTCTGTACTTTTCCTTGAGCCTGGGAGCCACGAAGGAACCTTCCTTTCGGGTCATATCGCGGCGCCGGATTTCCGACCCGACGCCCGACCCCTTCACGAGGACGCGAACGCGTCCCCTACTTGTCCACCGGGTTGCCGCACTTCTTGCACACGCGCAGGCGCACGCCCTCTTCGCGCTTGCGGCCCACGCGCGTGGGCTCGCCACAGCTCGGGCAGAGCAGCATCACGTTCGAGACGTGGATGGTGCCCTCGCGCTGAAGGATGCCGCCCTGCGGGTTCTTCTGCGTGGGACGCTGCGCCTTCTTGATGTAGTTGGCGCCCTCGACGACCACACGCTGGGCTTCAGGGTAGGCGCGCAGGATGCGGCCCTCCTTGCCCTTGTCCTTGCCGGCGATGATCCGGACCTTGTCGTTCTTCTTGATGGTCAGGGACTTGGCCATGCTCATCACCTCCTACAGGACTTCCGGGGCGAGCGAGACGATCTTCATGAACTTGCGGTCGCGCAGCTCGCGCGCGACCGGGCCGAAGATGCGCGTCCCGCGCGGGTTGCCTTGCTGATCGATCACGACGGCCGCGTTCTCGTCGAACCGGATGTAGCTGCCGTCGGGTCGGCGGGTCTCCTTCTTGGTGCGAACGACCACACACCTCACAACGTCGCCCTTCTTGACGGGCGCGTTGGGGGTCGCCTCCTTGACGGTGGCGATGATCGTGTCGCCTACACGCGCGTACCGGCGCCGCGTGCCGCCGAGCACGCGGATGCACAGCACCTCGCGGGCGCCTGAGTTGTCGGCTACCTTCAGCCGGCTCTCCTGCTGGATCATCTCGGGTCTCCTCTAGGTCCAGGTGGGTCGACGGATCTGCTGCACGCGCGCAGCGCGTGTCTGCAGGATCCGCCGTTACTTGGCTTTCTCCACGACCTCGACCAGGCGCCAGCGCTTGAGCTTGGAGAGCGGACGCGTCTCCATGATGCGAACGCGGTCGCCGACGCTGGCGGCGTTCTCCTCGTCGTGCGCGTGGAACTTGGTCGAGACCGTCATGGTCTTGCCGTACAGCGAGTGCTTCTTGCGGCTCTCGACCCGAACGACGGCCGTCTTGTCCCCCGCTGCGGAGACCACGACACCCTCGCGGACCTTGCGCCTCTTGCGCTCTTCAGTCATCGCTTCCGATCCCTTCCTCGTCCCTTACGCCTTCGTGCCGGCGGCTTCGCGCTCGGCAGCGATCTGGCGGGCCCGGACCTCGGTGTGGAGGCGGGCGATGTCCTTCTTCACGGCCCCGATGCGGCCAGGGTTGTCCAACTGACCGGTCGCGTGCTGGAAACGCAAGTTGAACAGCTCGACGCGACTCTCCTTGAGCTTGGATTCCAGGTCGGAATCGCTCATGTCGCGGATCTCGTCGGCCTTCATCACGCTTCACCACCCTCGCGGCTCACGAACTTGGTCTTGATGGGCAGCTTGTGCTGCGCCAGGCGGATGGCCTCTTGGCCACATCCTCAGGCACGCCGGCGACCTCGAACATGATGCGGCCGGGCTTGACCACGGCCACCCACTTCTCCGGGTTGCCCTTACCGGAACCCATGCGGGTCTCGGCGGGCTTCTGGGTCACGGGCTTGTCAGGGAAGATGTTGATCCACACTTTGCCGCCACGCTTCATGTAGCGGGTCATCGCGATACGAGCGGCCTCGATCTGACGGTTGGTGATCCAGCCGCGCTCGAGCGCCTTCAGCCCGTACTCGCCAAAGTGGACGGTGGTGGCGCCCTTGGCTTCACCCTTCATGCTGCCGCGCTGCACCTTGCGGTGCTTCACACGCTTGGGCAGAAGCATGTCGGTCCTCCTTGCTTGCGTTCAGGTCGTCTCGCGGCGCCCTAGCGGGCGGCGCCAGCCGGACGACGGGACGGACGGGACGGGCGCTGCGGACGGGCGGGCCCGTCCGGCTCGGCGAACTGGTCTTCCCGGCCGGGGATGACCTCGCCGCGATAGATCCAGACCTTCACGCCGATACGGCCGAAGGTGGTTCGGGCCTCGGCGGTGCCGTAGTCGATCTTGGCGCGCAGCGTGTGCAGCGGCACGCGACCCTCGCGATACCACTCGCGGCGGCTCATCTCTCCGCCGCCGAGGCGGCCGGTGGTCTGGACGCGTATGCCCAGCGCGCCGCCCTTCATGGCGCCGGTGACCGACTTCTTCATGGCGCGGCGGAAGCTCACGCGAGCTTCCAGCTGCTCCGCGAGGCTCTGCGCGACCAGCGCCGCGTTGATCTCCGGGCGCTTGATCTCGATGATCTCCACGGCCACCGGGTGGCCCAAGAGCACTTCGAGGTCCTTGCGAAGAGCGTCGACCTCGGCGCCCTTCTTTCCGATCACGATGCCCGGGCGGGCGGTCGAGACCTTCACGGACGTGGTGTCGCCCTTGCGCTCGATCTCCACCAGGGAGACCGCGGCGCGGCGCAGGCGACGCTCCAGGAATCGGCGGATGCGGATGTCCTCGGCAACGTTACGGCGGTAGTCCTTACCGGCGTACCAGCGCGAGCGCCAGTCCTCATGTATGCCGAGGCGCGCGGAAAACGGATGTACTTTCTGACCCATGTGCTACGCCTCCTCGCGCTGCTTGACGACGATCGTGATGTGGCTCGAGCGCTTGCGGATGCGGAACGCGCGGCCCATGGCCCTCGGCTGGATGCGCTTCAGCGTGGGGCCCTCGTTGACGTAGGCCTCCGAAACGAACAGCCGGTCGGCCTTCATGTCATGGTTCTTCTCGGCGTTCGCCACCGCACTGCGCAGGACACGTCCCACGTCCTCTGCGGCGGCCCGCGGCGTGAGCGTGACTATAGCGTCGGCCTCGCCCACGGACTTGCCGCGGATCAGGTCGACGACCTGGCGAGCCTTACGCGGGCTCACCCTCACATGCTTCGCAGTCGCTCGTGCTTCCATCGATCTCCTCCGTCACATCGGTACCGGCGCCCGGCGGGCGCCGACCGTGATCTAGCGCTTGCCCTTCTTCTTGTCGCCCGCGTGGCTGCGGAAGGTCCGGGTCGGCGCGAACTCGCCGAGCTTGTGACCGACCATCGACTCCGTCACGTAGACCGGGACGTGCTTGCGGCCGTCGTGCACCGCGATCGTGTGCCCGACCATCTCCGGGAAGATGGTGCTGGCGCGCGACCAGGTCTTGATGACCTTCTTGTCGCCGGCCTCGTTCATCTCGCGGATGCGCTTCACGAGCGCGGGCTGGATGAAGGGGCCCTTCTTGAGGCTTCTGCTCATGGCTCTGACTACGCTCCTTGCGCTGGTAGTAGCCGCATTACTTCTTGCGGCGGCGGATGATCAGGCTGTCCGAGGTCTTGTGCTTGGCGCGGGTGCGGTAACCACGCGTGGGCTTGCCCCAGGGAGTGACAGGGTGACGACCGGCGGACTTGTTCTTGCCCTCGCCACCGCCGTGCGGGTGGTCCACAGGGTTCATGGCGGTACCACGCACGGTGGGGCGCTTGCCCTTCCAGCGGGCGCGGCCCGCCTTGCCCACGCGGATGCCTTCGTGCTCGGTGTTGCCCACGACGCCAACGGTGGCGCGGCAGGTCAGCGGGACCATGCGCATCTCCGAGGACGGCATGCGCAGGATCGCCTTGTCGCCCTCCTTGGCCATGAGCTGGATGCTCGTTCCGGCCGAACGCGCGAGCGCTGCGCCCTTGCCCGGCTGGAGCTCCACCGCGTGCACGACGGTACCCTGCGGGATGTCGCTCAGCGGAAGCGCGTTGCCCGGCTTGATGTCCGCGCCGGGCCCGGACTGCACCGTGTCGCCCACGTTGAGCTTGAGCGGCGCCAAGATGTAGCGCTTCTCACCATCGGCGTAGTGCAGCAGGGCGATACGTGCCGACCGGTTGGGGTCGTACTCGATCGCGGCGACCTTGGCCGGCACGCCGTCCTTGTTGCGCTTGAAGTCCACGACACGGTAGCGGCGCTTGTGACCGCCGCCCTGGTGACGCGTCGTGATACGGCCGTTGTTGTTGCGGCCGCCCTTCTTGGACAACGGCGCCAGCAGCGACTTCTCCGGCTCTGACTTCGTGATCTCCGCGAAGTCCGAGACCGTCTGGAAGCGCCGTCCAGGCGACGTCGGCTTGTACCTCTTGAGTGCCATCCTCGCTCCTTTCGTCCGCTCGCCGGTCCGCCAGCACTGATGCGGACCGACACCGGACTTCCTACCACGGTGCCGGGCGACTCCTAGAACAGCGGCAGAGAGTACCTCCGCCGCCGGTTCGGACCCGGCTTACTGCGCGGCGAACAGCTCTATGCTGTCGCCTTCCTTCAGGGTCACGACCGCCTTCTTCCAAGACTTCGTGTAGCCCTTCACGACCCGCACGCGGCGCGGTTTCCCGTTGACCCGCATGGTGTTCACCTTGGTGACGGACACGTCGAAGATCTCCTCGACCGCCTTGCCGATCTCGATCTTCGACGCGGTCACCGCCACTTCGAACGTATACCGGTTCTGCTCGATCATCCGGTACGACTTCTCGGACACGATCGGGCGGATGATGATATCGCGAGCTTCCACTACGAAAGCACCCCCTCGAGGTACTCGAGCGCCGGCTTCGTGACGAGCACGGCGACGTTGTCGACGAGGTCGTAGGTGTTCGCATCGGTGGTCGTGATCACGCGCACCTTGGGAAGGTTGCGCAGCGACAGCACCGCGTTGGCGTCGTCGTTGGCGACGACCACGGTCACCTTCGTGCCCTCCAGGCCCAGCGCCTTGATGACCTCGGCACCCGCCTTGGTGGACGGCTTGTCGAAGCCGAAGGCGTCCACGACATGGAGCTGACCGGCCGCGACCTTGTCGGAGAGCGCGGAGCGCATAGCCAGCTTCACCATCTTGTTGGGCACCTTGAACGCGTAGCTGCGCGGATGCGGGCCGAAGACGGTGCCGCCTCCGGTCCAGATGGGCGAGCGGGTGGAGCCTGCGCGAGCGCGGCCCGTGCCCTTCTGCCTCCACGGCTTGGCGCCGCCACCGGAGACCTGGCCGCGCGTCTTGGTGTCATGCGTGCCGGATCGGCGCGCAGCCATCTGGCTGCGGACGACCTGGTGCACGACGTGAGTGTTGGGCTCGATGGCGAAGACGGTGTCGGCGACCTCGACGGTCCCCGCCTTCTTCCCCTTCGTGTCCTTGATCTCGAACGTCGCCATCTTGATGAGCGTCCTTCCCTACGAGACCCGGCTACCGAGCCGAGCGGATGGTCAGCAGGCCGTTCTTGCCACCGGGCACCGCGCCCTTGATGAGCAGGAGGTTCTGGTCCGCGATCACACGGACGACCTCGAGGTTGCGCACGGTGACGTTCTCGTCACCCATGTGACCCGGGAGCCTGAGGCCCTTGAAGACGCGCGACGGCGTCGAAGCCTGGCCCACGGAACCGGGAGCGCGGTGGAAGTGGCTGCCGTGGCCGCCGGGGCCACCCTTGTAGTTGTGGCGCTTCATGACGCCGGCGAAGCCCTTACCCTTGCTGCGCCCGGTGACGTGCACGGGCTCACCGGGCTCGAACGCCTCGGCAGTGATCTCCTGGCCGAGCTCGTACGAGTCGTCGGCGTCGGTGCGGATCTCGGTCAGGTGGCGCTTGGCCTCTACGCCGGCCTTCTTGAAGTGGCCCGCGGTGGGCTTGTTGACCTTGCGCTCGGGCAGGTCCCCGAAGGCGATCTGCACGGCGGCGTATCCGTCGGTCTCCTCGGTCTTGATCTGGGACACGACGCAGGGGCCGGCCTCGACGACGGTGACCGGGATCAGCCGGTCGTCATCGCTCCAGACCTGGGTCATGCCCAGCTTCTTGCCGAGTATCGTCTTGGTCATAGCTTCATAGCTCCTTATCACCGGTCATGGATCGCAGCGGGCCGAGTCTCGGCCATGCCCTTTTCCAGCGGACCGTCATCCGCCCCCCTCGGGCGGATGGGCTTACTTCCTACAGCTTGATCTCGATGTCCACGCCGGCCGGCAGGTCGAGCCTCATGAGGTTCTCGACCGTCTTGGGCGTGGGATCGACGATGTCGATGAGGCGCTTGTGCGTCTTCATCTCGAACTGCTCGCGGCTGTCCTTGTTGACGTGCGGCGAGCGAACGACCGTGTACAGGTTGCGCTCGGTGGGCAGAGGGATGGGTCCCTTCACGCTCGCGCCGGTACGCTCGGCCGTGTCCACGATCTTCTTCGTCGACTTGTCGACGAGCTCGTGATCGTAGGCCTTGAGCCTGATGCGGATCTTCTGCTTGGTAGCCACGTGCTCTGCCCTCCGTAAGGGAGTCAACCGGTGCCGGGGCGTTAGCCCTGGACCTTGCTCACGATGTCCTCGGCCACGCTCTTGGGAACGGGCTCGTATGCCTTGAACTGCATGGTGTATATCGCGCGGCCCTGCGTGCGGCTGCGAAGGTCGGTGGCGTAGCCGAACATCTCGGACAGCGGCACCTTGGCGCGGATGACCTGCGCGTTGCCGCGCGGCTCCATGCCCTCGATGTGGCCGCGGCGTGCCGAGAGATCACCCATGACGTCGCCCATGAACTCCTCGGGCGTGACGACCTCGACGGCCATCATCGGCTCGAGCAACTGCGGCGAGGACTTGCGCATGGCGTCTTTGATGGCCATGGAACCGGCGATCTTGAAGGCCATCTCCGAGGAGTCGACCTCATGATAGCTGCCGTCCACGAGCTGCACTCTGACGTCCACAACGGGGTAGCCCGCCATAACGCCGGTCGTGAGCGCCTCCTGGATCCCCTTGTCCACGGCAGGGATGTACTCCTTGGGGATGGCGCCGCCCACGATCTTGTTCTCGAACACGTAGCCGGCGCCCGGCTCCTGTGGATCGAGGTTGATCACCACATGGCCGTACTGGCCGCGGCCACCGGTCTGACGCGAGAACTTCGTGTCCTGCTGAGTGGGTTTGCCGGCGGTCTCGCGGTAGGCGACCTGCGGCTTGCCCACGTTCGCCTCGACCTTGAACTCCCGAAGGAGGCGGTCGACGATGACCTCGAGGTGGAGCTCGCCCATGCCCGCGATGATCGTCTGGCCGGTCTCCTCGTCGGTGCGCACCCGGAACGTCGGGTCCTCCTCGGCCAGCTTGGCCAACGAGGTGCCCAGCTTCTCCTGGTCCACCTTGGTCTTGGGCTCGATCGCGATGTCGATGACCGGATCGGGGAACTCCATGGACTCGAGGAGCACCGGGGCGTTCTCGGCGGACAGCGTGTCACCGGTGGTGGTGTTCTTGAGACCCACAGCGGCGACGATGTCGCCCGCGGAGACCTCCTGGATGTCCTCTCGGTGGTTGGCGTGCATCTCGAGCAGCCGGCCGATGCGCTCCTTGTGCCCCTTGGTGGAGTTAAGGATGTACGAGCCGGCGGACAGCGTGCCCGAGTAGACGCGGAAGTACGTGAGCTTGCCCACGAACGGGTCGGTCATGACCTTGAAGGCCAACGCCGCGAACGGCGCCTTGGGATCCGCGGGGCGCTCCACCGTCTCGCCGGTCTTCAGGTCCACGCCCTTGATGGGCGGGACGTCCAGCGGCGACGGCAGGAAGTCGATGATGGCATCCAGCAGGGGCTGGACGCCCTTGTTCTTGAAGGAGGCGCCCACGGTGACGGGTGTGACGGCGCAGGCCAAAGTGGCCTTGCGGAGCGCACCCTTGAGCTCGGGAACGCTGATCTCCTCGTCGGCGAGGAACTTCTCGAGCAGGTCGTCGTCGTACTCGGCGGCGGCCTCGACCATCTCGTGACGGTACATCTCGGCGTCGTCGGCCAGGTCGGCCGGTATCTCGCCGATGGTGGGGTTGATGCCCTTGTCGTCCTCGTTGAAGAACCAGGCGTTCATCTCGACGAGGTCGACGATGCCCATGAACTGGTCCTCGGCACCGATGGGGAGCTGCAGCAGGACGGGCCGCGTGTTGAGGCGGTCCTTCATCATCTGGACGACGTTGAAGAAGTCGGCGCCGGTGCGGTCCATCTTGTTCACGTAGGCGAGCCGAGGCACGCCGTAGTGGTCGGCCTGACGCCACACCGTCTCGGACTGGGGCTCCACGCCGCCGACCGCGCAGAACACGGCGACGGCGCCGTCGAGGACGCGCAGCGAGCGCTCGACCTCGACCGTGAAGTCGACGTGGCCGGGGGTGTCGATGATCTGGATGCGGTGGTCCTTCCAGAACGCCGTGGTAGCGGCGGACGTGATGGTGATACCGCGCTCCTGCTCCTGGACCATCCAGTCCATGGTCGCGGCGCCCTCGTGGACCTCACCGATCTTGTGGGTCTTGCCCGTGTAGAACAGGACCCGCTCGGTGGTGGTCGTCTTGCCGGCGTCGATATGCGCCATGATCCCGATGTTGCGGGTCTTCTTGAGATCGTACTTCGCCATCTGCGGAGCTACTCTCGCTTCCTTCGTCTATCTCGCGCCCGCTACCAGCGGTAGTGGCTGAACGCGCGGTTGGACTCGGCCATCTTGAACAGGTCCTCACGCCGCTTGACCGACGCACCTGCGCCGTTGGCGGCATCCATGATCTCGCCCGCGAGGCGCTCGGCCATGGTCTTCTCGCGACGCTTGCGCGAGAAGTTGACCATCCAACGGATGGCCAGCGTGGTGGAACGGCGAGCGTTCACCTCCACCGGGACCTGGTAGGTCGCGCCGCCGACACGCTTGGGCTTGACCTCGAGGTTGGGGCGCACGTTGTCGAGCGCCTTCTTGAACACGGACAGCGGATCCTGGTTGGTGCGGGCCTCGACGATGTCGAAGGCGCCGTAGACGATGCGCTCGGCGGTGTTCTTCTTGCCGTCGAGCAGGATCTTGTTGGTGAGCTGCGTCACGAGCCGGTTGTTGTAGACCGGATCGGCCTGAACCTCGCGACGAGTCGGTGCTCCACGCCTGGGCATGAGTGATTCTCCTCGGTAACGAAGGAAGCGGCGCCGAGGCGCTACTTGCCCTTCTTGACGCCGTAGCGGCTGCGGGCCTGATTGCGGTCGGACACGCCGGCGCAGTCGAGCGCCGCGCGGATGACCTTGTAGCGGACACCCGGAAGGTCCTTCACTCGGCCGCCGCGCACGAGCACGATCGAGTGCTCCTGCAGGTTGTGGCCGATGCCGGGGATGTACGCGGTGACTTCCATCTGGTTGGTCAGGCGCACGCGGCAGACCTTCCGAAGAGCCGAGTTCGGCTTCTTGGGCGTGGTCGTATAGACACGGGTGCACACTCCGCGCTTCTGCGGATTGCCCTTGAGCGCCGGCGTGGCGCTCTTGGAAACGGCGTGCTTGCGGCCCTTGCGGACCAGCTGGTTGATGGTAGGCATTCGGCCTCGTTCTCCTATCCAGCCGGATTGGCTTTTCTATCTCGTCCGGACGCGTCAGCACCGCGGCCCGGCTACAGTCGCAAAGCGGTAGGTTACCCGCTGCTCACGCCCGTGTCAAACAGACAACGCTGCCGGGCGTATCCAATCCCCCTCCAGACTGGTTCCCCTGCTAGCAGCGGCAGCCCGCCCCCATCGCCGAGGAGGGCTCCGGGTCTCACAGCGAGGCGCCCGCCGCGACTGCGCGGCGGGCGCCTCGGTTGCGATCAGCGCAGGTCGCTAGACCTGTTCGGCCAGCTTGGCGTGCTGTCCGCAGTAGTCCGAGCCCTCTTTGGCCTTCTTGGGGCACGGCTTGCCGTTCTTCATGAGCGCCTTGCACAGGCCATCGGTCTCGGCCAGAGCCTCATGAGTGCGGCAGTAGCGCGAGCCCGGGAGCGCGTGGTTCTTGCACGGGGCGCCGCTCGCGGTGGTCGCCGCGCAGGGCTCCGGCTCGTCGGCCACGTCGCGGACCGCGGGCGAAGCCTCCTCGGCCCGCTCGGATCGGCGGCCTCCTTGGCCTCGGCCTCCTCGGCGGCGGCAGCTGCCTTGGCCTCCTCGTTGGGATCGAACACGGTGCCCGTGTAGGCGCTCGCGTCGAACTCCTCCTCGTCGTCGTGGCCGCCGAAGCTGGCCACCGAACCGAAATCGAAGAACGACAGCGACGCGTCCTCGCCCAGCATCGACTCGTCGAAGGGCGGCGGAGCCTCGGGCAGCAGCGCCTCGAGCTCCTTGAGCTCCTCGGGAGCGAACTCGGGCAGCGGGCCGGTGCGGCCCTCGGCCATGTCCCACTCGGCGGTCTTGCCCTTGTAGGTCAGGCGGACGTTGCGGTACTCCTTCATGCCGGTCCCGGCGGGGATGAGCTTACCGATGATCACGTTCTCCTTGAGGCCCACGAGCTCGTCGGACTTGCCGGCGATGGCGGCGTCGGTGAGGACGCGCGTCGTCTCCTGGAAGGAGGCGGCGGACAGGTAGCTGTCGGTGGCCAGCGACGCCTTGGTGATGCCCAGCAGGGCCGGCTCGGCCGTCGCGGGCTGCAGACCCTCGGCGAGCATGCGCTCGTTGGCCTGGTCGAAGGCGAAGCGGTCCACGAGCGAGCCCGGCAGGAAGTCGGTGTCGCCCGCGTCGGTGACCGAGACCTTGCGCAGCATCTGGCGCGCGATGACCTCGACGTGCTTGTCGTTGATGTCTACGCCCTGGCTGCGGTAGACCTCCTGGACCTGCTCCACGATGTACGCGAGCGTGTCCGACGGGCCCTTGATGGCCAGCAGGTCGTGCGGGTTCACGGAGCCCTCGGTGAGCTGCGTGCCCGCCTCGATCGTGGCAGCATCCACGACGCCCG
Source organism: uncultured Coriobacteriia bacterium (assembly GCA_963768865.1). GTDB lineage: Bacteria > Actinomycetota > Coriobacteriia > Anaerosomatales > CAVYJL01 > CAVYJL01. Next base: position 26,961 of record CAVYJL010000006.1, read on the forward strand.
GCTTGAGCCGCGCGCGGCGCGAGACCGTGTATGCCTTCTCGGTGCCCTCGGCATCGATGAGCGTGAGCGTGCGGGTCTTCTCCTCTTCCTCTACGGAGAGGATGCCGCTGATCTCCGCGATGGCGGCCTGGCCCTTAGGCTTGCGCGCCTCGAAGAGCTCGGTGACACGCGGCAGACCGTGCGTGATGTCCTCGCCGGCGACGCCGCCGGTGTGGAACGTACGCATCGTGAGCTGGGTGCCGGGCTCGCCGATCGACTGCGCCGCGATGATTCCGACAGCCGTGCCGAGGTCCACCGGGCGACTCGAGGCCAGGTCCCAGCCGTAGCAGGTCTGGCACAAGCCGTAGGTGCTGCGGCAGGTCATGACGGTGCGTACCGTGACCTCTCGCACGCCGGCCGCGGCGAGCTCCATGAGCATGCCCTCGCCGTCGATGAACGAACCGGAGTCGGCGAGCACCTCGCCGGTGTCCGGGACCACGGCCGGGCGCACGAGCGCTCGGCCCGTGAGCTTCTCCACCGCGTAGGGCAGCAGGGTGCCCTCGTCGTCCGCCATGCGATACGTGAAGCCGTCGTCGGTCCCGCAGTCCTCGTGCCGGATGATGACGTCCTGTGCGACGTCCACCAGGCGGCGGGTGAGGTAGCCGGAGTCGGCCGTACGCAGGGCGGTGTCGGCCAGACCCTTGCGGGCGCCGTGCGTGGACACGAAGTACTCGAGAACGGACAGACCCTCGCGGAAGTTGGCCTTGATGGGTCGGTCGAGGATGTCGCCCTTCGGGTTGGCCATGAGGCCTCGCATGCCGGCGAGCTGCCTGACCTGCTTGATGTTACCTCGGGCTCCCGAGTTGGCCATCATGTAGATCGGGTTGAACGCGTGGTTCTCGACGAAGTTCTTGGCCATGGCGTCACCGACGTCGTCCGTGGCTCGCGTCCAGACCTCGACGATCTGACGGTGGCGCTCGGCGCTCGTGATGAGACCCATGTCGTACTGCTCTTCGATGCGCGCGACATGGCCGTCGGCGGTGTCGAGGATGTCCTGCTTCTCGGCCGGGACCGCGGCGTCGTAGACAGACACGGTGATCCCGGCGCGCGTGGCGTAGTGGAAGCCCAGTCGCTTGATCTCGTCGAGAACGACACCCATCTGGGTCGTGGAGTACTTGCGGCTGCAATCCTCGACGATGCGCGACACGCCCTTCTTGTCCACGTCGTGGTTGATGAAGGGGTAGTCCACAGGCAGCGCGCGGTTGAAGATCGACTCGACCCACCGTCGTGCGGATACGCTGACCTGCCTTGAAGTCGGTGAACGAGTTGGGCTTGTCCTCCACGATGGTGTCGGAGACGAGCCTCACCTCGATCTCGGCCTGGAGGTCGATCTCGCGGTTGTCGTACGCAAGGATCGCGTCCTCGCCGTCGGAGAAGCGGCCCTTGACGACGTTGCTCATGTCCAGCGAGCCGTCCTTCGCAAGCGGCACACAACCGTGCGCCCCAGGTCGGACCGCCGTGAGCGAGAAGATGCCCATGACCATGTCCTGCGTAGGCGTCGCGAGCGGACGGCCGTGTGCCGGCGACTTGATGTTGTTGGCCGAGAGCATGAGGATGCGGGCCTCGGCCTGGGCCTCGGCGGAAAGCGGCAGGTGAACGGCCATCTGGTCGCCGTCGAAGTCCGCGTTGAACGCGGTGGTGACCAGCGGCGGGATGCGGATGGCCTTGCCCTCCACGAGCACCGGCTCGAAGGCCTGGATGCCCAGACGATGCAGCGTAGGCGCGCGGTTGAGCATGACGGGATGCTCCGAGATGACCTCTTCGAGGACATCCCAGACTTCCTTCTTGCCGCGCTCGACCATGCGCTTGGCGCTCTTGATGTTCTGCGCGTACTCGAGGTCCACGAGCCGCTTCATCACGAACGGCTTGAAGAGCTCCAGCGCCATGGCCTTGGGCAGACCGCACTGGTGCAGCTTGAGCTCCGGGCCCACGACGATGACCGAACGGCCGGAGTAGTCCACGCGCTTGCCCAGCAGGTTCTGGCGGAAGCGGCCCTGCTTGCCCTTGAGCATGTCGGACAGCGACTTGAGCGGACGGTTGCCGGGGCCCGTGACGGGACGCCCGCGGCGGCCGTTGTCGAACAGCGCGTCCACGGCCTCCTGCAGCATCCGCTTCTCGTTGTTCACGATGATCTCCAGGCGCGCCGAGGTCAAGGAGCCGCTTGAGGCGGTTGTTCCGGTTGATGACTCGGCGGTAGAGGTCGTTGAGGTCGCTCGTCGCGAAGCGGCCGCCGTCGAGCTGAACCATCGGTCGCAGGTCCGGCGGGATCACGGGGATCGCGTCCAGGATCATCCACTCGGGACGGTTCTCGGAGCCCTTGAACGAGGCGACGACCTTGAGGCGCTTGATGGCCTTCTGCCGCTTCTGGCCCTTGCCGTCGCGGATGATGTCGCGCAGCTCCTCGGCCAGCTCCTCGAGGTCGATGTCGGCTAGGAGGGCCTTGACGGCCTCGGCGCCCATGCCGCCCTTGAAGTAGTTGCCGTAGCGCAGCTTGAGCTCGCGGTAGAGGGTCTCGGAGTTGATGAGGTGCTTGACGGAGAGCTTCTGGAACTCGTCGAACGCCGCCTTGAGCAGCAGCGCGCGCTCCTCGTACTCCTCTTCCGCGTCCGCCATCTCGCGCTTGGCGCGATCGTTGATCTTCTTGACGCGGGTCTCGACGGCCACGGGCTCCTCGCCCTCGGCCAGCGGGGCCTCGGGGGTGTCGGGCTCGATCTCGCCCTTCGCAATCGCGATCTCGCGGTCGCGGTCGGCCTCGAGGGCGGCGATCTCCTCGACCTTCTCGGCGTCGAGCGCCGCGATGTCCTCCTCGAGCTTGAGGCGCAGCTCGGCCAGGTCGGCCTCGCGGTCCTCCTCGTTGACGGACGTGATGATGTAGCTGGCGAAGTACAGGACCTTCTCGAGATCCTTGGGCGTGATGTCCATCAGATAGCCCATGCGGCTCGGGACGCCCTTGAAGTACCAGATATGGCTCACCGGGGCGGCGAGCTCGATGTGGCCCATGCGGTCGCGGCGCACCTTGGAGCGCGTGACCTCCACGCCGCAGCGCTCGCAGATGATGCCCTTGAAGCGCACGCGCTTGTACTTGCCGCAGTAGCACTCCCAGTCCTTCGTGGGACCGAAGATCTTCTCGCAGAAGAGCCCGTCCTTCTCAGGCTTGAGCGTGCGGTAGTTGATGGTCTCGGGCTTCTTTACCTCGCCCCGGGACCACTGCCGGATCTGCTCAGAGGACGCGAGTCCGATGCGCAGGCGGTCGAACTTGTTGACGTCGATGTCGAGCACCTAAGTGTCTCCTCCTTATCGCGACCGGGCGGTCGCCGTTGTGCGCCGCCCGGGTACGCCACCGAAAGGCCTGCGGTCCCTACTTCGTGTCGTCCTTGGGGAGATCCACTTCGATCTCGAACGACTCGGTCGGACCGCCCATGGGGCCGCTGCCGGCGCCTGTGGACAAGCCCTCGAGATCGGCAAGGCTGCCGACTTCGATGCCCTCCGCGGTCAGATCCTCGTCGAGCTCTCCGAGCCCGGTCAGGTCCATGCCCAGATCCTCGGCTGCGCGGAGAACGTCGTCGTCCTCGTCACGCAGCTCGATCTGCTCGCCGGAGTCTGGAGGATCTCGACGTCCAGGCACAGCGACTGCATCTCCTTGACGAGCACCTTGAAGGACTCGGGGATGCCCGGCTCCGGGATGTTCTCGCCCTTGACGATGGCCTCGTACGCCTTCACGCGGCCGAGGACGTCGTCGGACTTGATGGTCAGGATCTCCTGGAGCACGTAGGCGGCGCCGTACGCGTACAGAGCCCAGACCTCCATCTCGCCGAAGCGCTGGCCGCCGAACTGCGCCTTACCGCCCAGCGGCTGCTGGGTGATGAGCGAGTACGGGCCGGTCGAACGGGCGTGGATCTTGTCGTCCACGAGGTGCAACAGCTTGAGCATGTAGATATCGCCCACGGCCACGCGCTCGCGGAACGGCTCGCCGGTGCGGCCGTCGAACAGGAGCGCCTTGCCGGTGCCGTCGACCTCGGGCAGGAACTCCCGGTTCGCATGCTTTCCGTAGCGCTCCGCCATCTTGAGCTCGAGGTTGCGGGTGGCGGCCTTGAGCCGCTCGGAGATCTCCTCCTCGCGCGCGCCGTCGAACACCGGCGTGGCCACGTGCATCGGGCCCTCGACCGGCTCCTTGCTCTTGGCGTCGTCGCTCCAGCCCACCTGCGCGGCCCAGCCCAGATGCGTCTCGAGCAGCTGCCCGATGTTCATTCGGGACGGGACGCCCAGCGGATTGAGGATGATGTCCACCGGAGTGCCGTCGGCCATGAAGGGGACGTCTTCCATGGGCAGGATCTTGGAGATGACGCCCTTGTTGCCGTGACGGCCGGCGAGCTTGTCGCCCTCCTGGATCTTGCGCTTCTGAGCCACGTACACGCGGACCAGCTGGTTCACGCCGGGCGACAGCTCGTCGCCGCTCTCGCGGGCGAACTTGCGCACCGCGATGACGCGGCCGGTCTCACCGTGCGGGACACGCAGCGAGGTGTCGCGCACCTCGCGCGCCTTCTCGCCGAAGATCGCGCGCAGCAGCCGCTCCTCGGGGTGGGCTTCGCATTTCCCATTCAAGGCGTTCTTCGAGATATTTGTACGGCTCGAAGTTCGTGCGCGCCTCTTCGAGTTTGGCGTAGGTGTATTCCATCGCCTCGCGGGTGGTCATCTCGCGCAAATCTGACGGGACATCGAAGTTATCGAAGTGCAAGTTCCGCTTTGCGTAGGGCTTCGTGCGCATCGGACAACTCCCGCAATGCCGCCGCTTCGGATGTGTTGAAGGCTTGTTCCGCCGTCAGGTAGGCTTCCTCGGCGCGGGCGACTTCGGCTTGCAGGGCTTCGCTGTTTTCGAGGCGGGCGAGGATTTGACCTTCGGTCACCTGGTCGCCTTCCGGAGACCAAGCATCTCGGCGAGGATGCCAGGCTGGGCAAAGGATAACTCAACCGAGGGATCGGGGAGCAAGAGTCCCTTCGGCAACGACGATTGAATCCTGTTTTCCTTCACTGGCTCCAGCGTGGGAGCGGGAGTGGCTGTCCCACCACAGGCGGTGAGAAGGAAAGCGTGAAGGATGAGAGTGAAGAGAATTGATTTTTTCATGATGAACTCCTTTTATTTCTTCGCCATGAGCGTATCGAAGGGCGAGCTCGTCCGGCAAGATCGATCTTCGTCTTACGCTCATGGACGGATGCGTATTTATTCGTATGCCAGCACCTGGGTCACAGTCAGCCGCACGGCGCGCAGGGCGGGGAACAGGCTGGCGACGATCGAGATGACGATGACGAGGGCAGCCCAGACCAAGATTCCGCCGGGGGAGTAAGATGGCAGGCATCGGGTAGTCCATGAACGACAGCGCCGATGTTGCGGGCCAGGACAATGCTGATGCGGCACGGAAAGTCCAATCGCCAGAATCCAGCTCATCATCCCGATCAAAAGACCTTCGATGATGACGATGCGGAAGACGGCGGCGCTGGATGCTCCGAAGGCGCGCATCACGCCGATCTCGCGGGTGCGCTCGATGACGTTCAGGCTCATCGTGCCCATCAGCCCCAGCCCGCCGACGGTGGCAAGCAGGACGGTCATGACCATCAGCAGGGCGACGATGATGGCGAAGGCGCCATCGATTTCTTCGCGCTCCTCGGTGATCAGGAAGTTGGAGAGCACTCGATGTCGGCGCGGTCGTATCGCTTTTCGACGGCGCTGGTCATGGCGCTGTGTTCGGCGATGTCGCGCGGCGTCGAGGGTCAGGATGATGGCGTTGGCGCGGTTGGGTTCGCGCACATGGCGGGTGTAGGCGTCGTAATCCATGACGGTGAAGTAGCCGATGGTGCTGTTGCCCATCATGTTCATCACGCCCGACGATGGTATAGGTCTGCTCGCGCCCTTCGATCTTGATCGTCATCGGGCCGCCCAGGTGCAGGTCGGTTCGTTGGCAAGCAAGCCGGGGCTGACCAGGATGGAATCGGTATCGCCGGCTGCAGTTCACGCCCTTCGATGATGGGCGGGTCGAGCAATTCGCTGTTCCAGCAGGCGGAGCCATCAGGTACAGGTTGTCGCTTTCGGAGCCATCCGGGCGGACGTAGCGCCCGATGGTGAAGCCCCAGGCTTCGGCCTGCGCTACGCCAGGCACAGCTTTGGCGATGTTCACCAGCCGCTCGGCGGGCACGTGTCCATCCACCATCAGCCAGGCGTCGTAGCGCCAGAAACCGAACATCTCGGTTGAGGGCGGAGTTGAGCGAAGCTTGCAGGTTGACGATGGCCATAAAGACCGCTCCCGCAAAGGTCAGCGTGACCAGCGAGAGGATCAGCCGCCCGCGTTTGCGGAAGGGATTGCGCAGGGCCAGCAACATGTCGCGGGTGAGCCGGGGGAAGCGGCGCAGGATGCGAGTCCACGAGGCCCGCGCCGCGCCAGACCTGGTTGATGCCGTACTCGCTCAGGACTTTCGCCGGCGAGACTCTGGTTCCGTTCAAAATGGAGGGCGCGGCGGCGATGAGCGGGACCAGCAACCCGACCCCGAACTGGAGCAGCAGCGCTGAGAGCGTGAACTCCACTTTGGGCGGGTCGAAGTTGATCAGTTCGGCCACGAAAGCAGCCAGGGCATCCGCGCCCAAGTTGCTGAACGGGATGGCAAGCACGCAGGCGGCGAGTCCAAGCGACAGCACCATCCCGAAGTACAGGCCGATGATCTGCCAGGAGCGCGCGCCGATGGCTTTCATGATGCCGATCTGTTTTTCCTGCTGGGCGATCAGCGCCGAGATGACGTTGACCACCAGCAGGGCGCTCAGGAACATGGAGAGCGCGGCCAGCAGACCCGAGCAAAATCAACACGGTGTCGATGATGTAATTCAGCGGATGTTCTCCCTGGTCGGGCAGGGTTTTCTGGTAAACAGGCAAGCCTTCGCCTTCGATGCGGTCTTCGACTTCCTCTGCTAGATCGAGGAGTTTCTGCGTCGGTGGTCGCGCTGCCATCGAGATAAAGTTCGTTGTAGCCTTCGGGCTCTCCCATCCAGCGGATGGTGTCCATGCTGACGTAGCCGTACACCCAGCCTTCGATCACGGGCGGGATGCGATACAAATCGTGGACAACGCCTGAAACACGCAAGGTGTATTTTTTGCCATCGGGTGTCTTGACCAGAATCTCGTCGCCAGGTTCGAGTCCGAGATAGGCCATGGAGGCGCGTTCCAGCAGCACTTCGCCTTTTTCAGGCGGGACAGTTTCCGCTCTGCTGCCAGACATTCATCAGGCGCTGGTCGTTGTAGTCGGCCAGGGAATAGAGGGTCAGGTCGCGCCAGGTGTCGCCTTTGCCGTCGAGCGAAATGCGCAGGGCAAGCGCGCGGCGTCCTTCGGCTTCGTCCACGCCGTCTCATGTGGCGGATGGAGGAGACAAAATCATCATCCAGCATCGGCTCGGTCTGGATGATGACATCGGCGGGACGCATTTCGGCATATTGGCTCTGCAAGCGATGTGGTCAACGCCTGCTGGGTCGCGCCGATCATGCCAATGGCAAAGACGCCGACGGCAATCGAGAGAATGACCAGGATGGTGCGCGAGCGGTTGTTCCACAGGTCGCGGTAGACTTTTGTCCAGCGGGTCATGGAGTCCTTTCGGTATGTCGCAATGCACGAATTCGGTCATGGCGGCCTGACTACTTTCGACCGTTGCCATTCACGTCATTCACAATCACCCCGTCCGCAATGTGGAGCTGACGTCCGGCGCGGCGGGCGAGGTCGGGGTCGTGGGTCACCATCAGGACGGTTTTGCCCAGGCTGGTGAGGCGTTCGAACAGGGCAAAGACGGCGGCGGCGGTTTTCGAAGTCGAGGTTGCCGGTCGGTTCGTCGGCGGCCAGGATGGGCGGATCGGTGGCCAGGGCACGGGCAATGGCGACGCGCTGCTGCTGTCCGCCGGAGAGTTTGGCGGGGAGTTTGTTGGCCTGGTCGTCGATTTCCATCAGGCGCAGCAGTTCCATGGCGCGGGCACGGCGTTCGTTGAAGGCGGGCGTGGCGCAGAAATCCATCGGCAGCATGACGTTTTCGAGCGCGGTCAGCGTGGGCAAGCAGTTGAAAAAACTGAAAGACCACGCCGATGGTGCGTCCGCGCCAGATGGCGAGCTGGTTCTCGTTCAGTTTTTCGACCGGTTTCGCCGCCGACCAGGATCTCGCCTTCGGTGGGACGGTCAAGCCCGGTGATCATGTTGATCAGCGTGGTCTTGCCGCTGCCCGATTTGCCGACAATGGCCACGAATTCGCCCGCGTTGATGTGCAG
>CAVYJL010000007.1:0-705524 GCA_963768865.1 uncultured Coriobacteriia bacterium
GGACGAGACGAGGACGCCCGGCGACCCACCGGATGGCGGATCGCCGGGCGTCCTGGCGAAGCACGAAGCTGGAGCTACTTGAGCTCCACGGAGGCGCCGGCGTCCTCGAGCTTGGTCTTGGCCTCCTCGGCCTTCTCCTTGTTGACGCCCTCGAGGACGGCCTTGGGGGCGCCGTCGACGACGTCCTTGGCCTCCTTGAGGCCCAGGGAGGTCAGCTCGCGCACGACCTTGATGACGCCGATCTTCTTGTCGCCCGCGGCGGTGAGGACGACGTCGAACGAGTCCTTCTCCTCCTCGGCGGCAGCCTCGCCGCCACCGCCGGCTACGGCGGTGGCGGCCACCGGAGCGGCGGCCGACACGCCGAAGGTCTCCTCGAGCTCGTGGACGAGCTCGGAAAGCTCCAGGGCGGGCATCTCCTTCACAGCCTCGATGATCTCATCCTTGCCGATCTTGGCCATTCTGTTCTCTCTCCTTAGTCAATGATCCGTGCCGCGCGACGGCGGCAGCGCATGTCTTGGTTGAGTGCGGCGCTACGCCGCTTCCTTCTGGTCGGCGATGGCGCGAAGCACGCGCGCGAACGCGCCGGCCGGGCCGTTGAGGACCCTGACGAACCCTGTGATCGGGTTCTGCATCGTGCCGAGCAGCTTGGCGACGAGCTCCTCGCGACTCGGCAGCGAGGCCACGGCCTTGATACCGGCGGCATCGACCACTGCCTTCTCCACGAGCCCGCCCTTGACCACCAGCGCCTCGTGCTCCTTGGCGAAGTCGACCAGCGCCTTGGCCGGAGCCACGGGCTCCTCGGCCGCGAACGCGAACATCGTCGGGCCCACGAGGAATTCGCCGAACTCCTCGGGCAGGCCCAGATCGCGGACCGCGATGAGCGCCAGGCTGTTCTTGTAGACGACGACCTCGCCGCCCGCCGCGCGCATGTTGCGGCGCAGGGCCTGCATCTCCTTGACCGACAGGCCGCGGTACTCGGCCATGATGACGGCCGCGGAGCCTTCGAGCTTGCCGCGGATCTCCGCGACGGTCGCTTCCTTCTGCGGTGTGGGCATCCTATCCCCTCCTTTCGTGTGACCTGCCCTCGCCGGGCGCGCTGCGCCCGAGCATGGGGCCGGTTCCGGAGCAGTAGCCCCGGTGACGAAGTGGCCCCTGCCGGAGTCCCGGCAGAGGCCACGAAGGTTCCTTGATAAGGAGTCCTTTGGCGTCTGCCTCGGCGGGCGGACCGCGGTCTAGCGATCCCTTAGGCCGGTCTCGTGGACCGGCACCGGCTGTCTACGGCGACGAGTTACGGTCGGTTTTCAAGCTTGAGCAGGCTAGCATCGGCACCCGCGCGCGTCAACGCGCGGAACCGGCCCCTACTCCTCGGTGACGTTGCGGGTACGCGTCGTGTCCACGCGGACACCGGGGCCCATCGTGGAAGCGAGCGTGATCGACTTGATATAGCGGCCCTTTGCCGAGGCCGGCTTGGCACGGACGATCTCGTCCAGCACGGCGCCGTAGTTCTGCGCCAGAGCCAGCTCGTCGAAGCTGGCCTTGCCTATCGCGACGTGCGCGATGCCGAACTTGTCGGCGCGGTACTCGACCTTACCGGCCTTGAGCTCCGAGACGACCTTGGCCACGTCGTTGGTGACGGTGCCGAGCTTCGGGTTCGGCATCAGGCCGCGCGTACCCAGGATCTTGCCGAGGCGGCCGACCTTGGACATCATGTCCGGCGTCGCCACCGTGGCGTCGAAGTCGAGGAACCCGCCGGAGATCTTCTCGACGAGATCGTCGGAACCCACCACGTCGGCGCCGGCGGCCTCGGCCTCCTTGGCCTTGTCGCCCTGGGCGAAGACGGCCACGCGCACGTTCTTGCCGGAGCCGTTGGGCAGGTTCACGCTGCCGCGGACCTGTTCGTCCGCTTTGCGGGTGTCCACACCCAGGCGGAAGTGCGCCTCGACGGTCTCGTCGAACTTGGCGGTGGCGGTCTCCCTGACCAGGCGGACCGCGGCGAGCGGCGCATACACCTGATCGTGCTCGATCTTGCCCGCAGCGTTCTTCTCACGCTTGTTGAGCTTCGTCATCTCGTTGCCTCCTTGTGGTCAACGGGCCTTGAGGCCCTCCCACTTCCGCGGCCGCGGCGCGGCCGATCTGCGAACAGTGCTTGCGACTAGTCCTGGACGTTGAAGCCCATCGACCGCGCGGTGCCCTCGATGATCTTCATCGCGGCATCCACGTCGTTGGCGTTCAGGTCCGGCATCTTGGTCTCCGCGATCTCGCGCACCTGCGCGCGCGTGACCGTCGCGACCTTGTTCTTGTTGGGCTCGCCCGAGCCCTTGTCGACGCCGGCGGCCTGGCGCAGTAGCACCGCGGCCGGCGGGGTCTTGGTGATGAAGGTGAAGCTGCGGTCCTCGTAGACCGTGATCTCGACCGGGATGATGGTGCCCATCATGTCCTGCGTAGCGGCGTTGAACGCAGCGCAGAACTGCATGATGTTGACCTGCTGCGCGCCCAGGGCCGGGCCCACGGGAGGAGCCGGGTTGGCCTGGCCACCCGGGATCTGCAGCTTGATGAAACCTACGACCTTCTTGGCCATCGCTTCTGTTCACGTCCTTTTCCATGGGGCGGGCACGCGGCCCGCTTCCGTATCAACGTATCGCCAGCGTCCTCCCGGCGGAGAAGCGTCCGGCCTCGCGGCCGGCTCGCCGGGGGTCGCGTCGATGCCTTCTATATCTTCTTGACCTGATCGAACGACAGCTCGATGGGCGTCTCGCGGCCGAACATGGAAACCATGACGCGCACCTTGCCCTGGTCAGGGTTGACCTCGGCGATCACGCCGTCGAAGTCGGCGAACGGGCCGTGCGTGACCTTCACCGCTTCGCCCAGGGTGAAATCGGTGACGAACTTGGGCTTCTCCGCCTCGGTACTGGCCGAGCGGATGTTCTCCACCTCGGCACGAGACAGCGGCACGGGCTTGCCTTCGGAGCCGACGAACCCGGTGACGCCCGGCGTGTTGCGCACCACCGACCACGAGTCGTCGGTCAGCTCCATCTGGACCAGGATGTAGCCCGGGAAGACCTTCTTCTCGGACGTGGTCTTGCGGCCGCCGCCCTTGTAGTCCGTCACGACCTGCTTGGGGATGAGCACGTCGAAGATCTTGTCGGCCATGCCCATGGTCATGATGCGGTGCTCGAGGTTCGCCTTGACCTTGTTCTCGTAGCCCGAATACGTATGGATGACGTACCACTTGCGCGCCATGCGGCTAACCCACCTTGCCCGAGAGGAGCGAGGGGAGCGTGATGAACAAGTACTGCGACAGCGAGTCCCAGATGACTACGTAGATGATGAAGAAGAACAGCGCGACCACCACGACGAGGCTGGACTGGATGATCTCCTCGCGGCCTGGCCAGACCACGCGCTGCATCTCGACCCGCACGTCGCGGAAGTACTTGGCTATCCGCTCGAAGAGGTTGGGCTTCTCCGCCTTGGCGGGCTTGCCCGCAGACGCTTTGACCGGCTTGGCCCCAGACTTGGCCGAGGCCTTGTCCGCGCCCTTCGCCGTCTTGGTCTGATCGCTGGCCATTGATCCCCTCGATCGTGGTTCGGGGCCACCGCACGAGCGGCCCGGTCGTTCACGTCACCGCCGACGGCGGCGACACTGGTTCTCTGGCAGGGCAGGCAGGACTCGAACCCGCGACTTTCGGTTTTGGAGACCGACGTTCTACCAGCTGAACTACTGCCCTATGTGGGGTCGCCCCCTTGGTACGACTAGCGCGTCTCCCTGTGGACCGTGTGAGTCTGGCACCACTTACAGTACTTCTTGAACTCGATACGGTCCGGAGTCGTCTGCTTGTTCTTCTTGGTCGTGTAGTTGCGCCGCTTGCACTGAGTGCACGCGAGCGTGACGAGCGTTCTCATCGAAGCCTCCTACGGGAGCCGCGACACCGAACCCGGCGGGTTCCATGGGGCGGCGCGGTAGCAGAGTTTACGTCGCACGTTCAAGCACGTCAAACGCGCTGGGGCCGATAAAAGGGGCCCGGTTCGCACCGGGCCCCTCCCATCGCAAGCGCACCAGGGGGTGCTACTTGATGATCTTCGTGACTCGGCCGGAGCCGACGGTGCGGCCGCCCTCACGGATGGCGAAGCGCAGGCCGTCCTCCATGGCGATCGGGTTGATGAGCTCGCCGCGGATCTCGACGTTGTCGCCCGGCATGACCATCTCGGTGCCCTCGGGGAGGTGCGCCACGCCGGTCACGTCGGTGGTCCGGAAGTAGAACTGCGGGCGGTAGCCGTCGAAGAACGGCGTGTGGCGGCCGCCCTCCTCCTTGGTCAGGACGTAGACCTGACCCATGAACTCCGTGTGGGGAGTGATGGAGCCCGGCTTGCACAGGACCTGGCCGCGCTCGATCTCGGTGCGCGCGATACCGCGCAGGAGAACACCGATGTTGTCACCGGCCTGGGCCTCGTCCAGCAGCTTGCGGAACATCTCGACGCCGGTCACGACCGTCTTCTTGGTCTCATCGTGGATGCCGACGATCTCGACCTCGTCGCCTACGTGGACCACACCACGCTCGACACGCCCGGTAGCGACGGTGCCGCGGCCGGTGATCGTGAAGACGTCCTCGATGGCCATCAGGAACGGCTTGTCGATGTCACGAGCCGGCTCCGGGATGTAGGTGTCGATGGCGTTCATGAGTTCCCAGATCGACTTCTTGGCTTCCTCGTCGCCCTCGAGCGCCTTGAGAGCCGAGCCCTTGATGACCGGGGTGTCGTCGCCCGGGAACTCGTACTCGCTCAGAAGCTCGCGAACCTCCATCTCCACGAGCTCGAGGAGCTCGGGATCGTCCACCATGTCGGTCTTGTTGAGGTAGACGACGATGTAGGGGACGCCGACCTGGCGGGCGAGCAGGATGTGCTCACGCGTCTGCGGCATGGGGCCGTCGGCGGCGGAGACCACGAGGATCGCGCCGTCCATCTGGGCGGCACCCGTGATCATGTTCTTGACGTAGTCCGCGTGGCCCGGGCAGTCGACGTGGGCGTAGTGGCGGTTGTCGGTCTCGTACTCCACGTGAGCGATGGCGATGGTGATACCGCGCTCGCGCTCCTCGGGAGCCTTGTCGATCTGGTCGAACGGCGTGAAGTCCGCATAGCCCTTCTCGGCCAGGGTCTTCGTGATCGCCGCGGTCAGCGTCGTCTTACCGTGGTCGACGTGGCCGATGGTTCCCACGTTAACGTGGGGCTTCGTACGCTCGAACTTCTTCTTCGCCATCAGTCTCCTCCTTCGGGGCCTGAGACGTCCGGCCGGCGGGGCGCTGTCGCGCTCCGGGCCGGTCCGGCCCGTCATGAATCCTGTCTGCGTCCCTCGCGGCGCGAGGGTTCTCTATTCCCGCACGGCCCCGCGTCGGGACCGTGTCACTCGGCTGGTAGCGGTGGCTGGACTCGAACCAGCGACGCCACGGGTATGAACCGTGTGCTCTGACCAACTGAGCTACACCGCCGCGACGCCCGGGCTCGCTGGCACCGGGCCGTGATGATCGTGGAGCCCACAACCGGACTTGAACCGGTGACCTCTTCCTTACCAAGGAAGTGCTCTACCGACTGAGCTATGTGGGCATGCCGAAAGGACCGCTACCGCGGTCCCGTCTGGTATTTCATGGTGGGGGCGCCAGGATTCGAACCTGGGTAGGCGTAGCCAACGGGTTTACAGCCCGTCCCCTTTAGCCACTCGGGCACACCCCCATGAAACACGAAAAAAGCCGCACTATGCACTTCTCAAGTTGCATGCCCGGCGAAAGGCGAACGTCATACTACTAGGCCGGTCGGGGGGTGTCAACGACAACCACGCCCCCGGGTGTAGCTATGTAGATGAAGCTCTGACCTGCGGTTGTGCGGCTATCCACGCCCCGCTCCCAGACCCTCCGCGGACGCGTCCGCGGACCCGCCGCGCACCGGCCTCGAACGAACGATTGCGCGATGCGCGGTTTTGCGGCTCCATTGACACGCCGGCGACTACGCCGCGAGCCTGTCCCCGCCTCCCAAGGAGAGCGCATGTCACCGGTGCGTGTGACGCGGCGGTATGCCGAGTACATCCAGTGGCTGCGCGCAGCCGCCTTCGTGGCCGTGACCGCCGTGCCGCTGCTCGCCATGCGGGCCTTCCCCATCCCGGTGTCCGGCGCCATCGCCGTCGCCGCAGGGGCTATCTCGGTCTTCTCCCCTCCCGCCGCCGTGATCGCGGCGGTCATCGCGGTATCCGTCCCCGTCCTGACGGCGAACTTCGTCGTGGGGCTGGTCCTGCTGCTCGCAGGACTCTCCGCCACGGTCTGGCTGGGCAGCCGCGGGGCCCTGCGCTTCCTCCTCATCGCCGGGGCCGTTGCTCTGCTCCCCATCCATGCCGAGTGGTCCATGGCTATCGTCGCCGGCTACCTCCTAGGAGCGGTGGACGGAGCGCTCACCGCGGCCATCGCCTGCGTGCTGATCGAGCTGATAGGGCTCGTGGCGGGCTTTCCGTCCCTGGGCGCACAGGCGACCGGCGGTGTGGCCTCGATAGTGAGATCGCTCACGGCCGCAGCACCGGTCGCCTTCTCTGTGGCGCGGCTCTCCGCGGCCGCGCGCGGATTCGATCTGGGGTCCTTGCCGGCCGCGGTCCTCCGAGCTCAGAGCACCATCTTGCTCATCGCCCAGCCTGCCGCATGGGCGCTCGCCGGCGTGATCGCCGGCCTCGTGGGCGACCGCTTCTCGAAGATGAACGAGCGGGTCATAGGCGCGCTGGTCGCGGCGGCGGGCGGCGCCGTCGCTCTCACGGTGTTCATCGCGGTCGCCGGCGGGCTACTGCAGTCACCGGCGGGCTTGGCCATGATCGTCATGACGGGCGGGGCGTCGGTGGTGGTGGCGCTCGCCTGGCTCCTGATCTGGGAGCTGGTGTTCAAGATGCAGATCGTGGTGCTGCCCGACGCCCCCTCGCCCGCGATCCCGGTCGTGGCACCGCTGCTGCCCGCGGATACCCTCGTGCGGGCGTTGCGTCAGCCCCGCTCCCTGCTCACTGAGGCGCCCGAGGGCACGACCGTGCTCATCGCCGAGGCGGTGCCGGCGCCCGGCCAGGGAGAGCCCGATCCGATGGCCGCGGTGATCTCGGCTCTGGCGCCGTACTCAGCGCGGGGTACCTCGGGGCGCGGCGCGGTCGCCGCGGCGTTCGACGATCCCCTCACTGCGCTGGCGGCAGGCATCGACGCGCTGCGCGCGGCGGCGATCATGTCGCGCACCGAGTCCCCGCCGTCGGCCCCCGTGCGTGTGGGCGTTGCGGGGGCCGGCTGCTGGTGGATCGCTTCGGCCGGCCCGCCGACGGCCCCGCTCTGACGGCGGCGGCCTCCGTACGAGCGCTCGCGGGTCCCTGGCAGCTCCTCGCCCTCGCGCCTACCGTCGATGCGGCGCCCGGCGTGCCGCACTCGCCGCTCGCGACATCGTTGCCGTTCTCGGACGGGACGTCTTTGGGCGTTGCGGAGATCCGCTGGACGGACGAGTCGTGGCCGGCCCCGAACGAGCATCCCGGCCCCCAGCCGCTGCCGGCGGCCGCGCCTCCCGACTCCGAGGGCCAAAGCACGTCATGAGACACGAACGGGTCCCGGCAGCGGCCGGGACCCGTGTTCGTTTCATGGAGCCGACGCGGGGACTCGAACCCCGAACCTATGGTTTACAAAACCATTGCTCTGCCGATTGAGCTACGCCGGCACGCGAGCAGGCCGATTGTACGTGCGGCGGATGCATCCTTCCAGCCAAAGGCCAGCCGAGAGGTGTCTCGACTGGCCACGGTGCGAAGCCCTGAGCGGCGATGCGGATCAGCACATGTTCTGGCGACTCATCTGCGTCAGCATCTTGCGCTTCACCCGTTGCAGAGCGTTGTCCACCGACTTCACCTGCTTGTGCAGCCCCTCGGCTATCTCCTGGTAGCTGCGACCGGCCGCGTAGAGACGCAGGACGTCCGTCTCCAGTGGAGACAGATCGTCGAGGAATCCCTTGCGCAGCTCCGCCGCCTGCCACGTGGAGATGACGATCTCGGCCGGGTCGAGGTTCTCGTTCGCCGGAAGGACGTCCTCGTAGTCCCGGTCGTAGCCGTCTTCACGGCTGCACGGTTGCGACAGCGACAGGTAGCCGTTGAGAGGCACGTGCTTCTGGCGTCTGGACGCCTTGATGGCCGTGATCAACTGGCGAGTGATGCACAAGTCCGCGAAGGACTTGAAACTCGCCTGCCGCTCCCAGTCGTAGTCGCGTATGGCTTTGAACAACCCGATCATGGCCTCTTGCACGACATCCTCGTGCTCGGCCCCGACCAGGAAGTAGCCACGACTCTTGACGCGCACGAATCCCTTGTATCGAGAAATTAACTCCCGATACGCGGACTCATCGCCCGTCTGCGCCATGCGAACGAGCATGGCGTCTTCTGATTGCGTTCGCCCCGGCAGGCGAACGCCCTGTTGAGCACCCACGGTCAGCCTCCTCTGTTGCGCCCCCACGCAGGGGAAGACCATGTGGTTTGTGCCTCGACCGTACTCCTAGTCAGTCCGCCGGTGAAGAGGTTTCGGAACCGTTAACAATATTGAATTCACACTAGGGCTGTGCTCAGGTCGTGTTAAGACCTTCGATATGGCGACGAGCGGCGGCGGTTAATGGGGGACCCCATTTCCGGGGTCGGGCGCCGTCTCCGCCGACCGGCGTCGTCGCGCCGGCGGCCTCGCAAGAACCCCCGACGCCGGGCCACCCGGTCGCGGACCTACCCCTCGGCCGGACCGTCCCCCTCTTCGCCCTCCTCTTGGGGCTTTCCGCGCGCGAAGCCGTCGAGCCGCCGGCGCACGCGGGGATCGATCTGCTCGGCGAGTGTCACGCGGCGCTTCTTGGGAGCGGACTCCCGCCACTCGGCGCGTGCTTCGTCCAGATGCCCCAGGATCGATGCCGAGGAGACCACCTCGACACCTCGGCCCAGAACGGCCTCGCGGGTGGCACGGTCCGTGGTGACGACGAGGCATCGGCCGGCCGGACTGCCGCGCCTCGAACGCGAGCGCCTCCACGATGGTGTCGGCGTCCTTGTCGCCCGACCACTCAACGCGAACGCCGTGATGGGGCACCGGGTCGTTGCCGGCTCCGTCGAAGACGACCACCGCGTCGAAGCGGCCTGTCGCGAAGAGTGTCACGTCGTCCACGAGGCGGCGTCTGGCGACATCGATGTCGCTCCCGGCGAGCTCGAGGTACGTGGGGTCCGCGTGGAGCACGTTGTAGCCGTCCACGACCAGCAGCGGACGCACGGCCGGTCACGCTCCCCGGCGAAGCCACTCGTAGGCAAGGACCGTCGCGGCCTGCGCAACGTTCAGGGAACCCACGCGGCCGGCCATGGGCAGCGACACGAGGAAGTCGCAGTGCTCGCTCACGAGCCGGGAGAGCCCCGATCCCTCTGCTCCCATCACGAGCACGAGGCGGTCGTCCAGCCGGGCCTCCCACACGGATTCGGTGGCGTGCTCCGACGCGCCCGCCACCCAGTAGCCGGCTTGCTTGAGCTCATCGAGGGCGCGTGACAGGTTCGCGACCTTGGCCACGCGCAGATGCTCGAGCGCGCCGGCTGCGGCCTTGCGAGCGACCTGACCGACCTCGGCAGATCGCTTGGCGGGGATCACGAGACCGGACGCGCCCACGGCCTCCACTGAGCGGGCCACGGCGCCGAGGTTGCCGGGGTCGGTGATGTGGTCGAGGACCACCACGAGGCTGCGCGGCACGGACGCCGGCCGCGATGATGTCGCTCAGGGCCACGTATCCGAACGCGGCCGCCTCGGCCACGACTCCCTGATGCGCGCCGCGGGCGGACACCGCCTCGATCTCGCGCCGGTCCACGCTCTTGACCGGGATCCCGCCTTGCGCGCTCGCTGGACGATCTCCTCGAGCACACCCGCGCGGTCCATGCCGCGCGCGAGACGGACCTCCGTCAGCGGCACGCCCGCCTTGAGTGCCTCGAGGACCGCGTTGCGTCCCTCGATCAGGTCGGACACGGCGCGCCCCTAGCCCGCATCGGGCTCGAAGCCCACGCGCGCGCCCTGCGCGGTGTCTTCGATGGTGAATCCGAGACCGGTCAGACCGTCGCGGACCGCATCGGCGCGGGCCCAGTCCTTGTCCTTGCGCGCCTGGGCGCGTGCCGCGAGCAGCGCGTCGGCCGCGGCGAACGGGTCGACACCCTCGTAGCCGGCGAGCTCCGCGGCCAACGCGACGACCTCGATCGGGTACTGGACCTGCGGCTCGCCCGGCTCCAGGGTCACGCCGAGCACCGCGAGAAGCTCGGCGATCGTGTCGCGGGCGCCCATGAGGGCCTGTGCGTCGGCGTCGCTGGGCTCGGTCGCGAGCGCCGAGAACGCGTTGAGGTGGCGGACGAGGTCGAAGACGGCCGCGAGGGCCCCGGCGGTGTTGAAGTCGTCGTCCATCTCGGCAGCGAACCGCTCGCGGCGCCGGCCGAGACCGCGGCCAACTCCTCGCGCGCGGCTTCGGGCGCGCCCGCGCCTCGGGCCGCGCACGCCAGCCAGTCGGCGTTCTTCACCGCCGTGGCAAGGCGCTCGTACGAGGTCTCGGCCTCGAGCAGGCGCTCGTCGGAGAAGTCGAGCGGGCTGCGATAGTGCGTCTGGAGCATCAGAACCCGCACGACGGGCGCCGGGAAGCGCTCCAGCACGTCGCGGAGCAGGAGGAAGTTGCCCAACGACTTGCTCATCTTCTCCTGGTTGATCTGGAGCAAGCCCCCGTGGACCCAGTAGTTGGCGAAGGTGGTGTCCGTAGCCGCTTCCGACTGCGCGCGCTCGTTCTCGTGGTGCGGGAAGATGAGGTCGGTGGCTCCGCCGTGGATGTCGAACGGCAGCCCGAGCTCCTTCTCGCTCATGGCCGAGCACTCGAGGTGCCACCCCGGACGGCCCTCGCCCCAAGGCGAATCCCACCTCGGCTCGCCGGGCTTGGCCGCCTTCCACAGCGCGAAGTCGAGCGGGTCGCGCTTGCGATCGTCCACATCCACGCGCGCGCCGGATTCCAGCTCGTCGATGTTGTGGTGCGACAGCCGGCCGTACGTGGGGAAGCTGCGCACCGCGAAGTAGACGTCGCCGTCCACCACGTACGCGTGCCCGCGGTCGATGAGACGCTGCACCAGCGCGATCATCGGTGCGATCTCCTCGGTGGCGCGCGGCTGCATCGTAGGTCGTTCGACGCCCAGGTCCGCCATCGCGGTGAGGAACGCGTCGGTGTACTCCGCGGCCACCTCGGCAGCGGTGCAGCCTTCGGCGGCTGCGGCCTTGATGATCTTGTCGTCCACGTCGGTGATGTTCTGGACGAACGTCACGTCCATGCCCCGGTGCTCGAGGTAGCGACGGATGACGTCGAACGACAGGAACGTGCGTGCGTTCCCGATGTGGATGTGGTTGTAGACGGTGGGCCCGCACACGTACATGGCGACTTTGCCGGGCTCGCGGGGTTCGAAGTCGCGCTTGCTGCGCGACATCGTGTCGTAGATGCGGATCGCCACTACGGCTCCTGGGGTCGAAGGACTACCCGCTGATTCTCGCAGAACGAGGGGCTATGCGTCGTCCTTTGGGCCGGACGCGACCCCCGCGTGGCCGGGAGCGCGGTCCTTTGCCGAGGCCGCGGCCTCGGCGGGACGGGGCCTGGCGAACGACACGCCGCGTTCCTCGGAGACGCCCTCGTCGCGAACGATGCGCTCCTCGATGCGGTCGATGCGGTGCTGGAGGCATCGGAACATCTCCACGACGGGGTCCGGAAGGTCCTCGTGGTGCAGGTCCACCGCCTCGATGCGCTGGCCCTCTCGGACGACGATGCGCCCCGGGACGCCCACGACCGTGCAGTTGGCGGGCACGTCGTTGACGACCACTGCGCCCGCGCCAACTTTGGTGGAGTGTCCGACGGTGATGTTGCCCAGGACCACCGCGCCCACGCCCACGACGACGTTGTCGTCGAGGGTCGGGTGGCGCTTTCCGGTCTCTTTGCCGGTACCGCCCAACGTGACCTGCTGATACAAGGTCACGTCGTTGCCGATGATCGTGGTCTCCCCGATCACCACGCCGTGGCCGTGATCGATGAAGAAGCGATCCCCGATCGTGGCGCCGGGATGGATCTCGATGCCGGTCCAGAAGCGGACCCACTGGCTCACGAGGCGCGCGAGGAACACGAATCCGGCACCGTGAAGACGGTGCGTGAGCCGATGCCACCACAGGGCATGCAGGCCCGGATAGTTGAGCACGACCGACATCGTGGAGGTCGCCGCGGGGTCGCGCTCCTTGACCGCCCGTATGTCGTCGCGGATGCGGGAGAACATCGTGAGCTTCTCGCTTCCTTGCCCGCCGCGGGCACCGGAGCCCGCACTTGCCATCGTGCACGCAAGCCGCGCGCCGACTCGTTCACATACTAGTCTCAAGCAGGCGTTTACGCGATTCGAGCGGGCCCAGCACATCCAGGACGAGCGCCAGCGGAAGCCCGTGAGCACGGCCCGTGAGCGCCGCGCGGATCGCCGGGAGCGCCTCCCGCGCGGGGACTCCGGAATCCACGAGATCGCGCTTCACGGCGGATACGACCTCGGCTCCGTGCGAGAGGCCCGCATCGAACGCCGCCGTCGCGATTGCGGCGGCGACGCGCCCCGAGGACGATCCCAGCATCGCTGCCGCCTGGGCATCGAGCGTGTCCGGCTCGAGCAGCGGCCGGGCCAGGGCCGCGGCGTCGCCCAGGGTGGAGACCTCGCCCTGAACACCGGCCGCGAACGCGCGCACGTCGAACCACTCCGGTAGCGGACGCGGCAGAACGGGGGCCAGCTCACGCAGGAAGCGTTCGGGCGCCAGGGCGCGGATATGCTGCTCATCGAGCCACGTCAGCCTCGCCTCGTCGCTGGCCGCCGGCGACCGGCTGACACGGCCCAGCGTGAAGCTCTCCACGAGCTGCTCGCGCGTGAGGACGTCTCTATGCCCCGGGTCGGACCAGCCCAGCTGGGCGAGGTGATTCATGACTGCCTCGGGGAGATAGCCCCGGTCGCGCAGCTCCGCTATCCCGGCGGCGCCTCGGCTCTTGGAGAGAGGACGGCCGTCGGCGCCATGGATGAGCGGGACATGTGCATACGAGGGCGGCTGCGCTCCCAACGCCCCGATGAGCAGGATCTGCCGAGGCGTGTTGGAGAGGTGGTCGTCGCCGCGCAGCACTAGCGTGATGCCCATCGCCACGTCGTCGACGGCCGCCGCGAGATCGTACACGGCGGTGCCGTCGGAACGCGCCACGACGAAATCGCCGATGTCGCCGCGCTCGAACCGCATCGGCCCGTGGACCGCGTCGTGGAACTCCACCGGATCGCCCTGCTCCACGCGGAAGCGCCAGGCGGCCTGCTCACCCGCATCGAGCCGGGCGCGAGCCTCGTCCTGGGAGAGGTCCCGGCAGCCACCGCCGTAGCGCGGTGCGCGACCCTCGGTCTCGTCGGCGGATCGCGAGGCTTCCAGTTCGTCAGTCGTGCAGAAGCATGGGTAGACGGCCCGCGAGCTCTTCAGCCGGCCGAGGGCGTCACCGTAGATGCCGGCGTCGGCCCGCTCGGAC
The DNA here is from genome assembly GCA_963768865.1 of uncultured Coriobacteriia bacterium. Lineage (GTDB taxonomy): Bacteria > Actinomycetota > Coriobacteriia > Anaerosomatales > CAVYJL01 > CAVYJL01. Next base: position 13,579 of record CAVYJL010000007.1, read on the forward strand.
TGGCGGTACGGCGCGTGCGGACCGCCCGCCTGCGGGCCCTCGTCCTGGTCCAGGCCGAGCCAAGCCAAGTCCTCGGCGATACCGGCCTCACAGTCGGCGTCACAGCGGTCCGCGTCGGTGTCCTCTATGCGGACGATGAACGTGCCGCCGGACGCCCGGGCCACGAGCCAGTTGAACAGCGCGGTGCGCGCGCCCCCGAGATGAAGGCTGCCTGTGGGCGCGGGTGAGAAGCGGACGCGCTGGGGCGCGTCGGTGTGGTCGGCTCCGGCCGGGCCTTTTGCGGCGGGCGTGTCGCTCACGCGATGCGCTCCATGATGACGACCGCCCAAGCGGCCACGCCCTCGCCTCGGCCCGCGAACCCGAGTCCCTCCGTGGTGGTGGCCTTGAGGCCGATCCGGTCCATGTCCACGCCGGCCGCGGTGGCGATCGCGGAGCGCATGGCGTTCCTTAGCGGCGAGATCTTGGGCTCCTGGAGAGCGAGCACGCAGTCCGCGTCCACCAGCCGGAAACCGCGGCGCCCGGCCAGGTCGGCCACGCGGGAGAGCAGGTCCAGACTGGACACGTCCTTCCACTGGGGATCCGTGTCGGGGAACAGCTTGCCGATGTCGCCCTCGCGCATGGCGCCCAGCATCGCGTCCATGAGCGCGTGCACGAGCACGTCGGCATCGGAGTGGCCGCCTAGCCCGGCGCGGTAGGGAACCTCGATCCCGCCCAACACCAGGGGGCGTCCCTCCACGAACGCGTGCACGTCGTGGCCCAGACCGATACGCATGTCTCCCATTCTCAGATCTCCCTGTTCTCCGTGCGGACCCGCAAGACCGCGTCTACGACGGCGAGGTCCTCGGCGACGGTGACCTTCAGATTACTGCGTGGCCCGGCGACCATGCGGACGAGACCGCCCGCGTGCTCGATGAGCGAGGCATCGTCGGTGCCCGCGAAGTGGTCTTCCGACGCACGCGCGAGGGCCGCGCGAAACGCGGGCGCCCGGACGACCTGCGGCGTCTGGGCCACCCACAGGAGGTCGCGGTCCACGGTAGCCTCGACCGTGGCCCCATCGGCGGCGACCTTCTTGAGCGTGTCGTACACGGGGTGTCCCATCACCACGGCGTCCGCTTCGGGATGGGAGATCAGCGCGTCGATCGCCTCATCGATCGCCGATGGGGGGACGAGCGGCCTCGCGCCGTCATGTACGGCGACGATCTCGACATGCCCGGGGACGGCCGCCAGGCCGGCCGCGACGGAGTCCTGACGCGACTCGCCCCCGGCTACGACCTCGCTCACCTTGCTGCCCGCGCCGGCGGTCGCGCAGGCCTCACGATACTCGGCCTCTCGCCCCGGCGCGCAGACAAGGACTATGCCGTCCACCGTTGCGGCCGCCTCGAACGCCTCGAGCGTGATGTCCAGGATGGGACGCCCGCCCGCCTCCGCGAGCTGCTTGCCGCCGGGCCTGCCAAAGCGCTCGCCGGTGCCTCCGGCGACGATGACCGCCCACGCTGTCGTCGGGCTCACGGCGTCACGCCTCCATCCGGGCGAAGATCGATCCGGCCGGCAGCGGTCTGGAGCACAGAGGTCACCACAGCGCCGACCTCACTGCCCACATCGTCGCGGCCGTCCTGCACCACGACCATGGTCCCGTCCTCCAGGTAGCCCACGCCCTGCCCGGCTTCCTTGCCGTCCTTGACCAGGCGGACCCTGAGGCCGTCGCCCGGAAGCAGCACGGGCCGCAGGGCCGAGGCGACCTCGTTCACGTTCACGGTGGGTATGCCCTGGACGCGTGCCACCTTGGTCAGGTTGAAATCGGTGGTGACTAGCACCCCGGAGCCGTCCACGGACAGCCTGAGGAGCTTCTCATCCACCTTGGGCGTGTCCGGGTAGTCGATCTCGAAGATCTCGACCGGATGGTCCCCGCCGCGGACGGTCTCGAGCAGGTCAAGGCCGCGGCGTCCGCGCGCACGCCGCGTGTCGTCAGCCGAGTCGGCGAGCGTCTGGAGTTCGGCCAGCACGAAGCGAGGCACGCGCACCGGTCCCTCGAGCAGCCCGGCGCGCATCAGCTCCGCGAACCGGCCGTCGATGACGGCGCTCGTGTCCAGGTACTTGGGGTCGGAGGCCGGCTGGCCGGGCGTGGGCGTCTGCGGCTCACCCCTGTGGTCGGGGTCCAGCCTGGGGAACGCACGCCGGACATCGGCGCGTTTCACGAGTGCTATGCGCAGGCCCGTGTAGGCGAACGTTATGTAGACGAGCAGGCTTATGACCAGCCCGAGCAGGGGCTGGTCCACGAAGCGCAGCGGGATGGTGACGAGCGCGGCAGCCACGAGGCCGAGGATGACGCCGACGACACCGAGCGAGATGTCGGTGACGGCTACCTCACTGAGCCGGTTCTCGATGGACCGGTAGGCCGCTTCGATCTCGCGACCTACGATGCCACCCATGACATAGCCGATAGAGCTTCCCAGTAGGATGAAGATGATGATGACGAAGGTTTCCGAGAAGCCGTACTGCTGTGTCCATGGGATGATGCTCGCTACCGTGAGCCCCACCAACGCCCCGGCTGCTATGAGCAGGAGTCGCGTGAGTCTCTCGATCATGATCCGACGGTCAGCGCGGGCCACCCGCCCGCGCCGCGTCTGCCACCTCCCTTCGGCCTTCCCGAGTGGGAAGACGGTCGTGCTTGCGGGGCGACGGTCTCGCCCCCTACCTTGAGTCCGGAGCTACAAGCTTGCGCGCTCGCGCATCCGGCGAAGGCCTTCGATGATCGCTTTCGCCCGTCGTGCGCCGACCCCGTCCACATCGTCGAGTGCGTTCTCGTCGGCCGAGAGCATCTTGCTCAACGAACCGAAACGCTCGACGAGCCGGTTGACTACCGGCCCTGGTAGCATCGGTATCCTGCCCAGCAGCCTGTAGCCTCGCGGACGAACGTGCGCGTCCAGCGCGTCGGCGCCGGTGGGAAGGCCCAGGACCTCGGCCACCGTGAAGCCGTCGAGCAGCGCGTCGCTCGACAACGCCGCGAGGCTCGCGCGGATGGCGCTGATGCGGCGGGGGCGGTCGTCCGGAGCGTAGTCGCGCAGCAGGGTCGTGAACTCCGGGTCCACGCTTCCCATGAGCTCATCGGCCTGCATCCGGACGAGGCGGCCCTCCGTGCCCAGCATCACGATGTAGCGCTCGACCTCACGAGCGACCCGGAGCACCATCTCGGTGCGCTGGACGACCTGCACGACGTCGCCCACCGTGACGAGGTCGTCGAACTCGAGGGCCGACAGGTGTGACGAGACTTCCTGGAGGCGCGACTGGTAGCCGGCGAGGGTCTGCAACGCCTGGTTGGCCTTGGCGAGCAGGACCTCGGTGTTCTCCAGGATGATCTTCTCGCGGCCGAGGTACAGCGTGACCACCGCGCGACGTTTGGAGATGGAGACGACGAGCGCCTCGGTTTGCTGGCCCACGCGTTCCGCCGTGCGGTGTCGCATGCCCGTCTCGGATGTGGGCAGGCTCGGATCCGGGACTATGTGGACGTTCGCGCGAAGGACCGTGCGAACGGCACCGTCGAGGATGATCGCGCCGTCCATCTTGGACAGCTCGAAGAGGCGCTGCGGCGTGAACGGGATATCGATGGTGAAGCCGCCGTTGCACACGCGGCCGACGGCCGGCTCGTCACCGATGATGATGAGCGCACCGTTGTTGGCGGAGATGATGTGATCCAGGCCCTCCCGAAGCGGGGTTCCCGGCGCCACCTTCTCCAGAGCTTCACGCATGCGGTCCGTGGGGGGCATCCGCGGTCCTTTCGTGGTCTTTGAACGATTGTGCCACCCGTGTACGCGGTCCAGACATCACATCCAAGCACCCGAGCCTTGCGCGAGAGCGGACTCCATATCGGACACCGCCCCCACCTGCGAAAGCCGGATACCCGCCGGCACGGGAGCGTCCAGCGCCCGCCCGCGCCCTGTCAGAGCGCCGGTGAAGCCGAGCCTGGCCGCCTCTCGAAGCCTTGCCTCACCATGATGCACGCCGCGAACCTCGCCGGTCAGGCCTATCTCGCCGAATGCCACCAGACTGTCGGGTAACGGTCGCCCTGAGCGGGCGGACAGCAGCGCAAGCGCGAGCGGAAGGTCGACGCGCCGGGTTCCGCCAGCCGCACGCCCTCCGAGACCGCTACGTAGACGTCTTGCTGGCCTAACGACACGCCCGGCATGCCGCTCGAGCACCGCGAGGACCTGGAGGAGCCGTCCGGTGTCGAGCCCGTTGGCGAGGCGCCTGGGCATCTGGAGATAGCTAGGCGTCACGAGCGCCTGGATCTCGACGAGCAGCGGGCGGGAGCCTTCCATCGCCGCCATGACGATGGAGCCGGGCGCCGAGGCTCTCTCGCCGAGCAGCGCCGCGGAAGCCTGGGCCACGGCCGAGCAGGCCCACCGTCGTCATCTCGAAGACCCCTATCTCATCCGCGGCGCCGAACCGGTTCTTCACCGAGCGCACGATCCGGAACGCGTGGTCGCGATCGCCCTCGAAGTACAGGACGGTGTCCACCATGTGCTCCAGGACTCGAGGGCCCGCTATCGAGCCTTCTTTGGTCACGTGGCCCGACGATCACCGTGGTGATGCCCTCGTCCTTAGCCAGACGCATGAGCCTGGCCGTACAGGCGCGCACCTGCGCCACGCTGCCCGCCGCCCCGCCAGCATCGGGGTCGTAGACGGTCTGTATGGAATCGACGACCAGCAGGCCCGGGCGCATGGCGCACGGCGGTCGCCTCGACTCGGGTGATGTCCACCTCGGCGCAGAAGATCGATCGCGGGCGGCATCCGATTCGATGCGATCGGCGCGCATGCGCACCTGGGCCGGCGACTCCTCGCCGCACACGTACAAGACGCTCGACTCCCGCTCGGCGAGGGCCGCCGCCGCCTGCAGCAGCAGGGTGGACTTGCCGATGCCCGGCTCGCCGCCGATGAGCACCAGCGACCCGTGGACGAGCCCGCCGCCGAGCACGCGATCGAACTCGGAGACGCCGGTGGCGAGCCGCTCCTCGGCAGCGGCGTCGACATCGCCCAGGCGGACCGTCGGCGACGGCGCAGCCATCGCGGACGAAGAGGCCGAGGACCCGGTGGGCTCCTCGGCCTCCTGAAGTGTCCCGTACTCACCGCACTCAGGGCAGCGGCCGAGCCATCGTGGCGCGGCGCACCCGCAGTCGGAGCACTGCCAGTAGGTGCGCTGCTTCGCCAACGCGCCTACTCCGCCGCGCCGCGCCGCCGGCGGCGGGACCGCGCGACCCGCGCGAACGCGGCGGCATCGACGCGGTGGCGGTTCCGGGCACAGTCTCCTCCTCGCTGGGCGCCGGCGGGACGAACGTCCCTTCGCCCTTGCGGAAGGAGAGGTCCTCATCGCCTTCAGCGATCAGCTCGACGACGTCGCCGGTCTGCCACTGTCCGGCGAGGATCTGCTCGGACAGCGGGTCCTCGACGAAGCGCTGGATAGCGCGGCGCAGCGGGCGGGCTCCCATGGCGGGGTCGAAACCGGCCTTTGCCAGCTTCCGGCGTGCGCCCTCGGTGAGCGTGATGCCGATACCCTGGATGACCAGCTGCTCGCGCAGGCGACCGATCATCAGGTCCACGATCTGCCCGATGTCGTCATCGGTGAGCGAATGGAAGACGATGATCTCGTCGACGCGGTTCAGGAACTCCGGCCGGAACACGCTCTTGAGCTCGCCGGTGACCCGTCCTTGAGTTCGCCGTGCGAAAGACCGGCGCCGGTGTCCACGACGAAGCCGAGGGCCTGGCCCTTGACGATATCGCGGGCGCCCAGGTTGCTGGTCATGATCACGATGGTGTTCTTGAAGTCCACGCGGCGGCCCTGTGCGTCGGTCAGGCGCCCCTCCTCGAGGATCTGCAGCAGGACGTTGAACACGTCCGGATGCGCCTTCTCGATCTCGTCGAACAGGATCACCGAATACGGCTTGCGGCGGACCTGCTCGGTGAGCTGGCCGCCCTCGTCGAATCCGACGTAGCCGGGAGGCGAACCGATGAGCCGACTGACGGTGTGCTTCTCCATGTACTCGGACATGTCGAGCTGGATCAGCGAGTCCTCGCTGCCGAACAGGAACTCCGCGAGCGCCTTGGACAGCTCCGTCTTGCCCACGCCGCTGCGGGCCGAGGAATATGAACGAGCCCGCGGGCCGGTTCGGGTTCTTCAGTCCCGCACGCGTGCGGCGGATGGCCTTGGACACAGCGGTCACGGCCTCGTCCTGACCGACGATGCGCTCGTGGATCGCGGTCTCCATGCGAAGGAGCTTGGCCGTCTCCTCCTCGGTGAGGCTGGTGACCGGGATGCCCGTCCACACGGCGACGACCTCGGCGATCTCGGTCTCGGTCACCTCGACCAGACGGCGCGACTCGGGCTTGCGCCACTCGTCCTCCATCGCCCGCTTCTCGGAGATGATTGTCTTCTCCTTGTCGCGCAGCGAGGCCGCCTTCTCGAACTCTTGGGCCTCGATGGCCGCTTCCTTCTCCTGACGCACGGCGCGGAGGCGGTCGTCGACCTCCTTCACGCCGGGAGGCGCGGTCATCATCTTGATGCGCATCTTGGCGCCGGCCTCGTCGATCAGGTCGATCGCCTTGTCCGGCAGAAAGCGGTCGGAGATGTAGCGGTCGGCGAGGTTCGCGGCCGCCTCGATCGCGCCGTCGGTGATGGACACGCGATGGTGCGCCTCGTAGCGATCACGCAGGCCGCGGAGGATCTCGAACCGTCTCGGCGACGGACGGCTCGCCGACCATGATCGGCTGGAAGCGCCGCTCGAGCGCGGCGTCCTTCTCGACGTACTTGCGATACTCGTCCAGGGTGGTGGCACCGATCGTCTGGAGCTCGCCACGGGCCAGCGCCGGCTTGATGATGCTGGCGGCATCGATCGCGCCTTCCGCGGCGCCCGCCCCGACGAGCGTGTGCATCTCGTCCACGAACAGGATGATGTCGCCCCGCTCCCGGATCTCCTTGATGACCTTCTTGAGACGCTCCTCGAACTCGCCGCGATACTTGCTCCCCGCGACGAGAGCCGCCAGGTCGAGCGTGTAGAGCTGCTTGTCGCGGATGGTCTCGGGGACCTCGTCGCGCGAGATCCGCTGTGCGAGGCCCTCGACGACCGCCGTCTTGCCCACTCCGGGCTCGCCGATGAGCACCGGGTTGTTCTTGGTGCGGCGAGACAGGATCTGCATGACGCGCTCGATCTCGGTGAGCCGCCCGACGACCGGGTCGAGCTTGCCCTCGGAGGCGAGCCTCGTGAGGTTGCGCCCGAACTCGTCCAGCAGCGGGCTCCCCTTGCCGGTGCGCTCCTCGGTCTCGCCCTGCTTGCCGTAGTAGCCGGAAAGCAGCTGGATGACCGCCGAGCGAACACGCTCGAGGTCCGCGCCGAGGTTGATGAGCACCTGGGCCGCAACGCCTTCGCCCTCGCGGATCAGCCCGAGCAGGATGTGCTCGGTCCCGATGTAGTTGTGGCCGAGCTGGAGCGCCTCGCGCAACGACAGCTCCAGCACCTTCTTGGCGCGCGGCGTGAACGGGATGTGACCGGTGGGCACGTAGGTACCCTTGCCGATCAGGTCCTCGACCTGGCCACGGACCTCGTCAAGCGAGATGTTCAGGCTCTCGAGCGCCTTGGCGGCCACGCCCTCGCGCTCGCGGATAAGGCCGAGCAACAGGTGCTCGGTCCCGATGTAGTTCTGGTTGAGCATACGCGCCTCTTCCTGCGCGTATACGACCACACGTCGAGCCTTCTCTGTGAATCGCTCGAACATGGCTTCCTCCTCCTGATGCCCGGCGAGTCTTCCCAGCCCGCCGAAGGCCTATACGATGAGTATATCCCGCTGTCTGACACGTTCCGTTCGGCGCGATGTCGGTGCGTCGGGACTGCAGACGCGGGTGTCTTCAGTTCAGCAAGGCCGATGCCGAGACGGCCATGAATCTGAGTGTGGGACACTTAGATATCGACGCACCTCGGCACGCGACCAGCGGTGATGGTCCGGGGCCTATGCTCGGGCCCTTCTCGGCCGCCGCCATTCGAGTATCGACGCGGCTCCGGCGAAAGGTGATACCTACTCCGATCCGCCTTCCGGGCGCATTGCGGGAACAGCAGCACGTCTCGGATAGAAGGCGAGTCCGTAAGCAGCATCACGAGGCGGTCGATGCCGAGGCCCATCCCGCCCGCGGGGGGCATACCGTACTCCTGCGCTCGCAGGTAGTCCTCGTCGACCCACATGGCTTCGTCGTCGCCGGCGTCCTTTGCCGCGGCCTGCGCCTCGAACCGCCCCCGCTGGTCGATCGGGGTCGACGAGCTCGGAGAAAGCGTTCGCGAACTCCCGTCCCGTGATGATGAGCTCGAAACGGTCCGTGAGGTCGGGGTCTCCGGCCTTGCGCCGAGCGAGCGGCGACGTCTCCAGCGGGTACTCGGTGACGAACGTGGGCTCCACGAGCGTGTGCTCGACGAGCTTCTCGAACAGCTCGGTCACGAGCTTGCCCGGCCCCCACTCGTCCTCGGCAGGGATACCGTGCGCGGCGCACAGGCCTCGGAGCTCCTCGAGTGGGGTGGCCGAAGCTGACTCTCGCGGCCGACGCGCTCGGGACACCAGCTCCAGCATCGTGGCCCGGCGCCACGGCGCTCTCGAGCGACACGGCGGTCCCCTGATACGCGATGTCCAGCGTGCCGAGGACCTCCTCAGCGACCGTCGTGATGAGCGACTCGGTGAGCTCCATCATCGCCTTCCATGTCGCCGTAGGCCTGATACGCCTCGAGCATGGTGAACTCGGGGTTGTGGCGTGATGCGACATGCCCTCGTTGCGGAACGAGCGATTGATCTCGTAGACGCGTTCGAAGCCGCCCACGAGCAGCCGCTTGAGGTAGAGCTCGGGGGCGATGCGCAGGTAGAGCGTCCATGTCCAGCGCGTTGTGGTGGGTCACGAACGGCCGAGCCGTCGCGCCGCCGGGGATCGGCTGCAGCATCGGCGTCTCGACCTCGAGGTAGCCCGCGCGACTCCATGTAGCGCCGGATCGGCCGCGACGATCTCGAAGCGCGTCGCGAACGACGTCGCGTACCTCGGGATTGGCGATCAGGTCGACGTAGCGCTGCCGGTAGCGGGTCTCGGTGTCGGAGAGCCCGTGGTACTTCTCGGGAAGCGGACGCAGCGACTTGGACAGCAGCGTGACCTCGGTAGGCGCCACGGAGAGCTCGCCTCGCCGGGTCCGCAGCACGGTGCCGACGCGCCCACCCAGTCGCCGAGGTCGAGGTCCTTGACCGCCTCGAACGCCTCGTCGCCGAGAGGTTGAGCGGGTGAAGAGCTGCAGATCGCCGGTCGCGTCTCGGATGACGAGGAAGACGATCTTGCCCTGGTCGCGCTTGGCGACGAGGCGCCCCGCGACGCTGACGACGTCCTCGGTCTCGTCTCCGTCGGCTCGAGACTCCGCGTAGCGCTGCCTCGAGCTCGGCGGCGCGGGCGGTCACGTCCCAGTGGTCGACGTAGGGCTGCTCGCCCGCCTCGCGCAGCGCGTCGAGCTTGGCGCGGCGAACGGCGAAGCGGGTCGTCCGTCGACGGGCGCCGCGATCGGCGTCCGCGGACGCGGCGATGCGGCGGCGATGCGCTGCTCGTCGGCTCATCGGACTAGCGGGTGATCGACGACGACGGTGTACTCGAGCACCTTGCCCGACGGAGTGGTCACCGTCGACGATGTCGCCCTTCTTGTGGCCGAGGATCGCCGAGCCGACCGGCGACTCGTTGCGAGATCTTGTTGTCGGCAGGGTCGGCCTCGGCCGAGCCCACGACCTGGTAGACGTGCGCTCGCCACCGCTCGCCGTCCTTGAGCTCGACCTTGCTGCCGAGGGTGACCTTGTCGTTCTTCTTGGGCGCGTCGATGATCGTCGCGCGCGCGAGGATCTGGGTGACCTCGATGATGCGGCTCTCGACCCACGCCTGCTCGTTCTTGGCGTCGTCGTACTCGGAGTTCTCGGAGATGTCCCCGAACTCCTTGGCTTCCTTGATGCGCTCCCCGACCTCGCGACGGCGAACCGTCTCGAGATGCTTCAGCTCGTCTTCGAGGCGGGACAGACCCTCCTCGGTGAGGGCGTACTCTTTATTCATTCGTGCAGCTCCGTGACGGTAAGTCGGTGATATTGCCACCGCGGCCGCGCCTGGGCATCGGAGTCGGCGGCGTCGGCGTCCACGGCATTATACGGATGAGTCCCCGGAAAGGCGAGAGCCGGGAAGCGACGCCGCTGTCAGCGTCTCCCCCGGCTCGGTGTAGTGAACTCGGCGCCGAGCTACTCGGCGTCCTCTTCGGCGACCTTGTCGGCCTCTTTCTTCTTGGCCGGAGCCTCGGCCTCCTCGGCCTTGATCTCTTTGGGCTTGGCGGGGGCCTCTTCTTCTTCGTCACCCGTGCCGTCCATGCCCGAGCGCACGCTCTTCATGGTCTTGCCGAACATCTGACCGAGCTTGGGCAGCTGAGATGGGCCGAATATGACCAGGACGATCACCAGGATGACGATCAGCCCCAACGAGTCCTTGAGTGGGTTCATGAACATCTCATCTCTCCGTTAAAACGAGGTCCGACGGTCTTTCGGTCCGCACAGCCTATGCCTCGGTTGACGTGGCTTCCTTGTCGGCCGCGACCGCCTTAGCCGGCGCTGCCTTCACAACCTCGTCCTCTTCTTCGTACTTACCCTCCATGGCATCGCGAGCGCCCTTCATGGTCTTGCCGAACATCTTCGCGAGCTTCGGGAGCTGGTTCGGGCCGAAGATGACCAGGATGATCACGACGATGACGATGAGGCCGAGCGAGTCCTTCAGTGGGTTCATGAACATGATGTTCCTCCTTGGATACCGGGTCCGTTGCCGGACGGTGCCCGGGTAGAGCCGAACGCTAGGATAGCACCGCATCCCGAGCGGTAGCCATGCCATCAGGACGAGACAAGTAGTACAGCGTGTGCAGCAGTTCTTGTACCGGGTCGCTGTTGTGCAGCAACACCGGCGGCGGTACCTGCACCATCACCGGCGCGTAGTTGAGTATGAGCTCTATCCCGGCGTCCACGAGGCGGTCGGCGACGTCCTGCGCGGCCTCGGGGGGCACCGCGACGACGCCGATGCGGATCCTTTGTTCTTGGACCGCCCGCTCCAACTCGTCGATGTGCTTGACGATGAGGTCGCCGATGCGCGAGCCCACCTTGTGCGGATCGCTGTCGAAGACCGCTGTCACGACGAAACCGTGATTGCGAAGGCCCCGGTACCGAGCGATCGCGGAGCCGAGGCTCCCCGCCCCCACGAGAAGCAGCCTGTTCGTGTGGTCGGAGCCCAAGAAGCGCTGGATGGTAGAGACGAGCGTGCCTACGTCGTAGCCCACACCTCGTCGTCCGAGATAGCCGAGATGGCCCAGGTCACGGCGCAGTTGAGCAGGGTTCACGCCGGTGATCGCGCCGAGCTGGGAGGACGACACGGTCGTGTGCCCCTCCTGGCGCAGCTGCACCAGGGCGTTGAGGTAGTTGGGCAGGCGTTCGATCACGCCGCCCGGTATCGGCCGTTGGTCGGGTCTCATGCCGGTGAGTGCCCTCGGCTCGTAGGGGGATTCGGTCCGACACTGATTGTAACGACAGTTACAAAGTCCAGCAAGCGCCCGACGGACGGCCGCATGTGCCCAGCTCAGCCCTGCAATATCGCCATCCGGCGCAGGGCTTCCAGCAGATCGTGCCGGGTGACGACGCCATCGAGCATGCCGTTTCGCTCTAGAACCAACATGCCGGAGTGCGCCGGGTCGATCCTGGACAGGGCGGCCTCGAGCGTCATCGAGTACGGCACGACGATCTGATGGAGGTCGCCTTCGGCCAGCTCAGCAGCGGTGACCGCGTCCCAGCGCTCACGCGGGACGGCCTTGGCGTGGTTGAGGCTGAGGATCCCCACGAGCCTCCCGTCGAGCGTGACCGGGTACTTGCTGTGCGTCCCGCCGATGATGTGCTCCGCGACGATCTGCTCCACGGTCGCGTCCCCGGGGACCACCACTGCAGGCCGGGAGGCGATAGCGTCCACGGTCACGCCGGCCAGACGCGTGTGAAAGAGCTGCTGGCGCCACGAAGCTCCCGCGAGCCAGATCAGGAACCAACCGAGAAGAGCGAACCAGACCGCGTCGACCGTGGAGCTGCCCGTGAACAGGCTGATGAACGCGAACAGCACGAACAGCCAGCCCCAGAACTGACCGGCGCGGCTGGCCCACCGGGTCGCCTTGAGCAGGTCGTGGGTCATCCCCCAAAGCGCGGCTCTGAGTACGCGACCGCCGTCGAGCGGGAACCCGGGCAGGAGGTTAAACAGGCCCACGGCGAGATTGATGATCGACAGATACTGAAGCGGCGCCCAGAAGACCTCCGAAACGCCCGCGACGTAGAGGCCCACCCACAGGAGGTAGAACACTGCAGCGAGCAGGATGCTCATAGCAGGGCCGGCGATGGCCATCACCAGCTCGTCCCGGGGCGTGGCCGGCTCCTCTTCCATCTGGGCCACGCCGCCGAAGACGAACAGGGTCACCCGCTCGATGCGTATGCCCAAGGAGCGCGCCACCAACGAGTGACTCAGCTCATGCAGGAGGATCGAGACGAAGAACAACACCGCCGTCAAGACGCCGGCGACGATCCACGCGAGCACCGGAAGATGACGATATGCGGGAACGGCCGGGAAGTACCCGAACGACAGCGTTCCGGCGATCAGCACGAAGATGACGATCCAGCTCAGGTTGAGCTCGACCGGGATGCCGAACCAGCGTCCGATGCGAAGCGAGGGCAAACTGAACAACAGGCGTCCTTTGTGGCCCGTCCGGGCCGCTCGCGGCTAGAAGGCGGCTCCCTCGAGCGCGGTTGCGCAAGGGCAGTCGCGGGTCTCGGGCAGGGCGGGGATCATCTCGTAGATGAGCTCGCGCACCCGCTCGTTGTTCTCGTTGAACACGCGGATGACCTCTTCATTGGTCACGGGCTCTATCCCCTCGGCCCCCGCGTCGTGGTCCGTCACGAGTGAGATGTTGCAGTAGCACATCTCCAATTCCAGGCACAGGTACGCCTCGGGGTACTGCGTCATATTGATGACTTCCCAGCCCTGCGACGCGAACCACTTGGATTCTGCCCGGGTGCTGAAGCGCGGGCCCTGGATCACGACCACCGTGCCGGACGGATGGACCTTGATGCCGAGCTTGGCAGCACTGTCTATCGCGACCTTGCGCATCGTGGGGCAGTACGGATCGGCGGAGGACACGTGCGTCACGACCGGGCCGTCATAGAAGGTGTCCTTGCGGCCGGAGGTCCGATCGACGAACTGATCGCAGATGACGAAGTCGCCCGGCTGTACGTGAGCCTGGAGGGACCCGACGGCGTTGGGACCGATGACCTGCGTGACGCCGAGTTCCTTCATGGCCCAGACGTTCGCACGGTAGTTGATCATGTGAGGCGGAAGGTCGTGCTCACGGCCGTGGCGCGGTAGGAAGGCGACGGACCTGCCGCCGATCTCTCCTATCGTGATCGGCGCCGACGGAGCCCCGAACGGCGTGTTGGTCCTGTGTTCGTAGGGATCTTCGAGAAGCTTGTAGAATCCGCTTCCTCCGAACACGGCGATCTCGGCGCGGGGGGCATCCATGCTGGGGCTTCCTCCTGTGGTGCGGGCCCGAGACGAAGGGCCGGGAAACGGTACAGGTGAGTGTAACCCTACCCCGCCGCGGGCAGGTAGGTGCGCGGGCCAGAGCCATCGGCCTTCACCCGGCCTGCTCTAGACATCGATTGACGGCCCGGCCCGGCCCAGACCGGGCCGGGGACGAGAGCCCGACCGAGCGGATTGTCGGCGCCCGTGCGACTGCGACCCGAGCGCAAAGCCTCACCCGCAACGGTCACGAAGACCGATGCCTCCGCGTCTATGCGATCTGCATGGGCAAGGAGCATCGCCTCGAGCGTTGCTGCACGCACATCGCCTGTCGCGCCGTGCGCCGCGATCGCATGCCGCAGCGCCTCGAGCCTCGCCGCGGGAAGGTACGAGGGGGAGGCGGCGGCGTCGACGCGGCGCAGGCCCAGGAGGACGTGGCCCGCCAAGAGGCCTGTGGGCCCCACCCCGATGCCGGTGTCGAATTCCAGCTCATCCACTCTCCCGGCATCGTGCAGGAGCGCGGCAGCGAGCAGGAGGTCGGTATCGGCGTGGGGATACGCCGAGGCCATCGTCCGGACGAGCCCGGCAACGGCGACCGTGTGCTCGAGCAACCCGCCGAGCCATGCGTGATGGCCGTCAGCCGACCCGGGGCACTCGGCGAAACGGGTCGCGAAGCCGGGCGCGGCGAAAACGCGGTGGACGAGAGCTCGCAGCTCGTGGTCGCGCATCCCCGCCACATGGCGCTTGAAGCGAACCTTGAGCTCGTCGATGTCACGGCTGGAGGTCGCCATGAGGTCCTCGCGGGTGTAGGAACGAGCCGGTGCGAGCGCGGACACCTTGATACGCGGCTCTCCACGCCACGACGTGACGCTTCCACGGACCTCTGCGACCGTGCCCTCGGGAACGAGGGGCGCTACCGGGTCCGCGTCGAACCTGACCGCCTGCAGCGTACCGGTTCGGTCACCGAGCTCCATCCACAGATACGGCGCTCCGCCGCGCGACAGACGCATCTCGCGAGAGCGCACACACGCGGTGGTGTCCACCTTGTCGCCAGGTCGTAGCTCTCCGAGGAACTGCCGCTTCAACTCGACCACCTCCCGCGACCCGCCGGGTCGCCCGCTCAATCTGCTTGATGAAGCGAGCGTAGCCGGGCGGTCTGACACGACCCCGGCGCCGCCGGTGCCGTCAGGGAGCGGGGCGCACCCTCACCGGATGCCCGGGCTCGAACCCGTACCGCTCTACGGCGCTCTCCCCGTTGACGGCCACCGTGAGCCAGCCGGAGGAGTCGAACAGGGCCACGGGGTCGCCCTCTGGGACGTCCGAGAAGGTGCGACCGAAGCGGATGTGGAGCGTGGTGTGGCCCGAGGAGACGTCGATGCCGCCGCCGGGCTGCGTGGTCCCGTCCAGGTCCTCCGGTGTGATCCCGAAGCGCATGGAGCCGAACCGGTCGATGTCCAGGACCTCGCTCACGATCCAGTCCCCTTCCTTCCACGCCGGCGGGAAGGCCGAACCGGCCAGGGACGCGGGATCCACGGACTCGCCCAAGGACTTCATGTCGGCCCCGGCCGCGAGAACGGCGGCAGCCGGCGCGAGGACGTCACGGGCATGGAAGGTGGGCAGCGGCTCCGGCCTTCCCAGGAGCGCCGGATCGAGCGCGACCGCCTCCACGACACCGCCGCATCGGCGCGCCGCGGCAGCGAGCACGCCGTTGTCCGGGCCCACGAGCACCGTACCGTTGGCGGTGCCGAGCGCGATGTCCCTGCGAGAACCGCCCACGCCCGGGTCGACCACCACGAGATGCACGAGCCCCGGCAGCTGGATCACGGCCGATGCCGCGAGGATCGAGCCGCGCCGGACGTCGAACGGCTCCACGTCATGCGAGATGTCGACCACGCGCACCTCAGGCCGGGTCTGGATGATGACGGCGTGTACGACCCCTACCCACGTGTCTCCGAGGCCGAAGTCCGAGATGAAGCAGACGATGGGCGTCACTGATGCGTCCTCCTCGCGGTCCGCGTAGCGGCATCTGCCATGGCTGGTCCCCTCACCGTATACTCGTGCGGACGTTCCTGAGTCGAAAGGCTTGTCCGTGGGTCACCGTTCTTGGATTCCCTTTCGCGGATTCGCGGTAGCCACCGCGTTGTTCGCCGCACTTCTGGTCGCGGCCTGCTCCGCCGGGCCGGACGTCACCCTCGTCAACAAGTCCGCTTCGTACACCGTAGCGCAGGCCGAGGAAGCTGCCCGTTCAGCCAGCCTGGGGGCCATCTCCGGAACGAGCGCCGATGCGGCGCCCCAGGTGCGCCAGCAGGTGCTCGCGTCCCTGCGTCGTCACGGTGCCGAGGGCCAGAAGGTCGCAGACTATCTCACGAAGGGCTTCCCCGCGGACACGCTCGCGGTTCCGGTGCGGGTGGAATCGGCGAACGTGGACGGGATGCCCGCCTACATCGTGCTCGAGGCTACCGGCCGAGCCGGCGGGCCCATGACCGGCAGGCGCGTCTGGGTCTTCTCTCAGAGCGACGGGGCGGTCATCGCCTCGGCCTCGTACCGCTAGCGGGTCAGCCTCGGCGGGCGGCGTAGCTCGCGAGACTCACCATCCACGCCTTGAGAGCGGCGGCGCCCGCGACCTCGAAAGCACCCAAGAGGAAGGCGGCGGCGACCATCGGCACCGTCTGAGAGGCCTTCTCCGGCCTGCGCTCCTGCGGCCACACCAGCGCCACGAGCACCAGGTTCACCACCGTGAACGTGACGAGTATCGCCAGAGACACGATCAGCGGGTAGCCGAGCCCCAGGAACGGGAGCAGCCACAGAGTGACCGCGTAGAGCACGGGCATGGACACGAGCCACACGGCCGAGGCCCAGGGCCCTTCCAGGGGCCGCGATCGTCCACCTGAGAACCGCCACAGCTCCGAGTTGAGCATCGGCGCCATGAACAGCGCCACGGCATAGCCGGCGCCGATGCCTGTGGCCAGGCGGATCTCGTTGCTGGTGGGACGCCACCCCGCGTAGGACGTCAGGCCGTCCACCCCCATGGCGGCGATGAGGACGACCCCCACGACGATCAGCCAGCGCGCCGGCGCCATGGCGGGCCGGCCACCGCGAGCGAATGCGACGACGATGAGGAACGACACGACGAACCCGAGGTAGATCCCCGTGTCGCGCGCGCACACAGGCACCTGATATGCGCCGCCGAAGAACGATCGCTGCGGGAGCTGGTGGCACAGGCCGTAGCCGAGCCACAGGAGTAGGTTCTCTATCATGACCTGCCTCCGCGACTCCCGAGGGGCGGAAGGATGCAAAGAACGGCAGGCACGGGGCCTGCCGTTCCAGGGGATCGAATGGTCGGGATGGCGGGATTCGAACCCACGACCTCTGCGTCCCGAACGCAGCGCTCTACCAAGCTGAGCCACATCCCGGCGAGCCGTAATAATACACACACGCCCCTAGACTGGGAACCCCCGCGAGCTGCGCCTTCGCAGGTAGTCCCACAGAATGGACACCAGGGCCTGCCGGCGAATCGCCGGCAGGCCCTGGTGATCTCGCTTCCGAGCCTCTTGAGCCCGGCCGCACGTTAGTACGGGGTGGTCGGAACCCCGTTGACGAGGTGCACGTGGCAGTTGGAGCAGAACGCCTCCTGGTGGCACGACTGGAAACATCCAGCGGAACCCTTGGACTTCACGACGCCTGGGTGCACCTGCAGCCACGAGGTCGTGGAACTCGAGCCCTGGTGGTGGCAGCTGTCGCAGTACGCCTGGGCGTGACAGTTGATGCAAACCGCCTTGGCGGGCTTGCCCTGCTGGACCAGCGGACCGTGGCTGGTCTTCCAATCGCCCCCGTGCGGCATGTCCATCTGATGGCAGCTCTTGCAGAACGGCGCGTTGGGGATGGGCGTGCCGTGGCAGATCTCACAGGAAGCCGGCGACTTCGTCGCGGCGCCCGGATGCCCCTGTTTGACGTCGGGCGGACGCAGCCAGGTCGCCGCGTTGTGATCCGCCGGGATGACGTGGTTGTTCGTGTGGCACGCGGCGCAGAACTCGGCCTTGTGGCAGACCATGCAGGACTTGGTGTCCCCCGCCTTGGCGATGGCGGCGGGGTGCTGCTGCTGCCACGGCGTCTTGGGGTCGTAGCTCCAACCCGCGCTCTGGGTGCCGTGGTGACATTTGTCGCAGAACTTCGTGGTGCTCTGCTGGTGACACATCTCACACTTGGCGCGCATGCCGGGCTTGTTGGCGGTGTCGCCGTGCGACTTCGTCATGAAGTCCTCGGAGTGCGGCATGGGCGTGCCGTGACACGCGTTGCAGAAGGTCTGCTGGTCATGGCACATGTAGCAGTAGCCGGGACCCTTGGACTTGTACAGACCCGGGTGTCCCGTGGGGATGCTCGTCTCGGCGGACCCCGTCGCATTGAGAGCGGCCATGGCCGCGGGGCCCGGGTTCACGAAGTTGGCGACCGCGTGGTTCTCGGGCTTGAGCTCGAAGTTGGCGGGGTGACATGTGGAGCACTTGCCGGGCGCGTTGAGCCCGTTCAGGCCCTTCTGATTGGGGTCGAGGCTGTGGCAGCGGAAGCACGCCTCCATCTTCATCCAGTCCTCGTGCTTGCGGTTGCCGGCAAGCGTGAGTTTGAAGTCCTCCTTGTGAGCCACTCGGTTGTGGCAGGTAGGACAGGTGACGCCGTTCTTGGCGTGGGCCTCGTGATTCATGATGATGCCGGGAGTCGTCGTGTACTGACGGTTGTCCGAGTGGCATTGGGTGCACTGTGCCGAGGGCATCGTCTTGGCGACTTCGTCCTCCGGATTGAGCGGCAACTCCGCCTGGCCGCTGACCACCTGGTACAGCTCTATGAGCCCGTTCGCCTTGTGCAGCAGGAACGTCACCGGGTCGGCGTTGACCGGCATGTGGCAGGCGATGCACGAGATGTGGTTATGCGACGACCGGTTGTACGCGATGATCGTGTCGTCCTGGACCACGTGACACACGTTGGCGCAGAACCAGTAGCTGGAGGTGGCGCCCAGCGCCACGATGATGAAGGCGGCGAACCCCATCACGCCGACTCCGGCCCAGATGATGAGGCGTGCCCGCTTGTTGGGCTCGGTGAACCACGCCTTGATACGCCCGCGCTTCTTGGGCCTCTTCACAGGTCTCGGCTGGGGATTGGCGGCCTGCATCTCGTCTGCCATTCCGACTCCTCTTTGGCCTGATGGGCGTCCCGGACAGAGGTGTTACGACGCGTGCCGCACGCGATGGACCACAGGGTACACGCGCACTAACACAACGCTAATATACGACGGCGGCAGGGTCCCTGTAAACGGACCTTAGGTTTGCTTGCCAGCGTTAATGGGCAGTAAGTTTTGCTGATCACAAGCGTCCCCGCACGGTCGCCGCAGACCACTCCTTCTACCTCGCGATGTTCGCGTATCCCAACCCGATTCCTCTTCGTCGTGCGACGGGCTGCCGGACCGGCGGAGGGCAACCCGCTCATCGCGCCACACGAGCGCGTCGTGCTGAGCAGAGGTATGAACGGGCGTTCGGCCGGCAACGCGACGCAGCTGCCGGGGCGGCCCGCACAGGCGCTTCCCCTCGGCACGGTCTTGTCTGCGGGATACCCCATGGGGTATACTTCGGGCGGTTAGTGCCAACCAACCAGCCCAGGAGGAGCTACCTTGTACGTCGCTTCTATCGATACGATGATGTGCGACCGGTCGCCGGTCTGTCCCGTGGCGCGCGTGTGCCCCCAGGGCGCCGTCGAGGGATCGCGCGCGACCGGGTGGAAAGTGAACCAGGAGCGCTGCACCGGGTGCGGCATCTGCGTGAGGGCGTGCCCGATGCGCGCCGTGCGCATGGATCCGCGAGAAGCCCCGGTCAGCTGAGCAACGGAAGGATCGGACCCGATGAGTGAGCCCCAAGTCAACGTGGCCGTCTTCGACATGCCGGCCGCGACCGCCTGCTTCAGCGGCGGTTGAGGCCCGAGTTGGTCTCCGGAGGAGATCACAGCTATAGTCGCCGCCGAGCTCGGCCGACGGTTCGGCGACGTGGTAGACGTCAAGTACCTGGACGTGTCCGAGGAGACCGTGATCCGCGACCACTCCGAGGCCATCTCGGACTTCCGCGAACGCGGTCTCGTGTACCCTGTTACGGTCATCGACGGCGTCGCGCTCTACGACGGAGCCGTCTCGTACCCGGCCATCCTCCGTTCCGTGAGCCAGCGGCTGGAGGCGGCCAAGTCCACGGAGGCGTGATACATGGCGCAACGCGGCGTGGTCTCGATCGCTCGTTGCCCCGGATACGATCCCGACCTCCTGCAAGACGCCCTTGATGAAAGCCTGCGCCCCCTCGGCGGGATGCAGGCTTTCGTTCGTCCGGGCGACACGGTGTTCCTCAAGGTCAACCTGCTGTCCAAGGCCCAGCCCGATCGGGCGGTGACCACGCATCCTGCGCTCGTGCGCGCGGTGGCAAGGTCCGTCCTCGCCGCCGGCGGCGTGCCGGCCGTTGGCGACTCGCCGGGCGGACGCAACTCGGCCGCCTCGGCACGCCAGATCTTCGAGGCCGCCGGACTCGCCTCGGTCGCCGAGGAGGACGGCATCGAGCTCGTGCTGCTGGATGACGACACGGTCCGCGTGCAGTGCGACGACAAGGCGCTGTACAGCGCCTTCACGCTGGGGAGGCGCGCGGTGGAAGCCCACGTGCTGATCGACTTGCCCAAGTTCAAGACCCACGGGTTCATGACGCTCACGGGCGGCGTGAAGAACCTGTTCGGCTGCATCCCGGGAGTGGAGAAGGCCCAGTTCCACGTCAAGGTGCCGGAGCGGACCGACTTCGCCGACATGCTCGTGGACCTCGCCCTGACCTGCCGCCCGGAGCTCACCATCATGGACGCCGTCGTGGGCATGGAGGGCGAAGGCCCCGCCGGCGGATCACCCAGGCATATAGGAGCGCTGCTCGCGTCCCCCGACGTGTTCGCGCTCGATGCCGTGATGACGGCGATGGCCGGCCTGAGCGTGGACCAGGCCCCGGTCGCGGCGGCGGCGGCTCGCCGAGGCGTGGGGCCCTCGTCGGTGGACGAGGTGGACGTGACGGGTGTCGCTTGGCGCGACGTGGCCCCACCGGGCTTCGTGGTCCCACGGGACGATCTGTCGCGGGGCATGCCGCCGTGGCTGGTGGAGAGGATCAAGGGCGCGGTGACGGCCCGGCCGCATCTCGCCGATCCATCAGGGTGCACCGCTTGCGGCACGTGCGCGACCAACTGCCCGGCCGGTGCCATCCGGATGTCCGAGGGCCGGCCGGTCATCGACTACGACAAGTGCATCCGCTGCTACTGCTGCGCCGAGTTGTGCCCGCCGCAAGTCGTGCGGCTGAAGCGCCCATGGCTCGCGCGGGTCCTCACCGGCTGACGCACCTCATCGGGGCGGGCGCGACTTCACCCAGTCCTGGAACAGCCCCCACAGGCCGGTGTCCATGAAGCGCTCCCAGGCCTCGCCCTCAGGGCTGGGCAGGGTGCGGTCGTAAGCCCGGCGCTTCACCGGGTCGGACAGCACGCTGTACGCCTCGTTCACCCTCTGCAGCTTCCGCGTCGCGCGCTCGCGCTCGGCCGGATCCGCGCGGTCGGGATGGTACTTGAGGACGAGCGCGCGATACGCCCGGTCGATGACCTCGGGCTCCGCGTCGCGGCTCACCTGAAGCGTGCGGTAGTGGTCCATCACACGGCAGCCATGTCGTCCATGCCGGTCTTCGGGACCCGCCACTCGGCAAGGAGCACGCCCACGATCACGAGCGCGGCCCCCAGCCACTGCGCCATGGTGAGGCGGTCGCCGAGCAGGAGGGCGGCCAGGGCGATGGTGAACAGGGGCTCGAGCGTGGAGATGATGGCGGTGCGGCTCGTGCCCAGGCGTTTCATCCCGCGGAAGAGCAGCACAACGGCCGCGAAAGTGGGCACCAGGACGATGAGCCCGAGCAGCCCCAGACCTGCCACGGCCATCCCACGGGCGACAGGCTCTCGCCGCTCGCGACCGACAGGATGCCGATGCCCACGGCCGCGATCCCGAACGTGTACGTCATCAGGACGGACCTGGGCCGGTCTTTGATCCACCGATACGAGAGCATCGTGAAGACGGTGTATCCCACCGCTGCCCCCAGGCCCAGGAGCGCGCCGGGCCACGACACCGCGGACGCGCCCGACAGGACTCCTACCACAAGAGCGCAGCCGACGAAGGAGAGCGCGACAGCGCCCATGCGCCTGGCGTCGAGCCGCTCCTTGAGAAACGCAGCCGACGCCACCACGACCATCGCCGGATACGTGTAGAGCAGCATCTCGACCACCGACGCGCTGGCGAACTTGAGCGCGAGGAAGAAGCACACCGAGGCGGCTCCGTACCCGAGCAGAGCCAGCGCGGCGAAGCGTCCGAGATCGCCCGCGCGCACCTTGAGCTCGGAAGGGGCCGCGATGGCGACGTATGCCGCCATGAGGACCGACACGATCGCGAAGCGCCACGTGAGCAAAGGTAACGGGCGCACGCCGTAGGCGTACACCAGCTTGGTGAGGATCGCCAAAGTGCTGAAGCACGCAGCCGAGACCGCGACGGCGACGAAGTCCCCCGCGCGTCCGCGGGCCGGCGGCGTCAGTTGCGCACCGGCCTCAGTAGATGCCGCTCTGGGCCGCCGTGGTGGGGTCGATGCCCAGCTGGCGCACCTTGATCTTGAAGTCGTGCGCGTTGTGCGCCATCGCGATCGCGTCGTCGAGCGTGATCTTGCCGTCCTGGTACAGGCGCAGCAGCGACTGGTCGAACGTCTGCATGCCGTAGTACTCGCCCTCTTCCATCGCGTCGCGGATGCAGGTAGGTCTTGTCCGGGTCGATGATGTACTCGCGGATCGGTCCCGGTCATGACCAGCACCTCGACCGCCGGCACGAGCCCACCCTGGATCGACGGGATCAGCCGCAGCGAGACGATGCCCTTGAGCGTCGCCGCCAGCATCAGGCGGATCTGCTTCTGCTGGTACGGCGGGAAGAAGTCGATGATGCGGTTGATGGTCTCGGTGGCGTCGATGGTGTGCAGCGTCGAGAGGACCAGGTTGCCGATCTCGGCCGCCGTCAGCGCCGCCGAGACGGTCTCGTGGTCGCGCATCTCGCCGATGAGGATGACGTCGGGGTCCTGGCGCACGACGTGGCGCAGCGCGTCGGCGTAGCTCTCGGTGTCGATGCCGATCTCGCGCTGGTTGACGATGCACTTCTCGTCCTGGTGCAGGACCTCGATCGGGTCCTCGATCGTGACGATGTGGCCCTCGCGCGTGTTGTTGATGTGGTCGATCATCGCCGCGAGCGTCGTCGTCTTGCCCGAGCCGGCCGTGCCGGTCACGAGCACGAGGCCGCGCGGCTCGTCGGCGAGCCGCCGGATGACCGGCGGCAGGCCGAGCTCTTCGATGCTCGCGCGCTCCGTGGCGACGCGGCGCAGCGTCATGCCCGACGCTGCCGCGCTGGTGGAACACGTTGACGCGGAAGCGGCCGACGCCGGCGAGCGAGTAGGCGAAGTCGACCTCGTTGCGGTGCTCGAAGCGTCGCGCTTCTGGCGTTCGTCCATCATGGACCGCGCCAGGGCCTCGTGTCCTCGGGCGTCAGCGACGGCATCTCGGCCAGCACGACGAGCCTGCCGTGCGAGGCGGATCGCCGGCGGGCTGCCGACCTTGATGTGCAGGTCCGAAGCCCCGCGCTCGGTCATGAGCTTCGAGCAGGTCCGTCGATCGCCGGCGATGCAGCTACAACGCCCTCCCCCGCGAGCGTCGCCGCGCTCGTGCGTGCGCTTACGGCCGACAGGCTCCCGCGTAGTCGCTGCGGAAAGCGGTCGCGTAACGCGACGTACGTGCGCCGGTGTACGGCGCGTCGATCATCTGCCGCCGCCGACGTACATGCCCACGTGGTGGATCGGCGAGCCGAAGAAGACCAGGTCGCCCGGCTGCAGATCGGCCTGCGGACACGCGCTGGCCGCAGTTGATCTGCTCGCGCGACGAGTGCGGCAGCGAGATGCCGATCTGAGCGTAGCACCACATCGTCAGGCCGGAGCAGTCGAACGAGTTGGGGCCGTCGGCCGCCCACACATAGGGGCATCCGAGACGGGACTTCGCGTAGTCGACGACGCTGCCGTGCGCCGGAATCGTCGGTGCGGGGAAGTTGTCGCTGTAGCCGCTGCCTCCGCCGTACGAGGCCCTTCTCGCCGCAGCCCTCGCGGCGGCGGCCGCGGCCGCCGCCTCCTCGGCTTCGAGCTTGGCGATCTCGCCCTGGATCCCCGTGAGGAGCGTCTTGCGCTTGGCGAGCTGAGCCTCGACGTACTTGCGGGTCTGGCGGCGGATCTTGACCTGCTCGTCCGCGTCGGCCTTCTGAGCCTTGAGGTCGTTGCGGACCTTGGTGACCTGCGAGCGGAGTTCCTTGACGTCACCCACCATGAGCGCGTCGTTGTCGTTCATCGAGCGCAGCAGGTCCCAGTTGGAGGAGAACTCCTCGAAGGAGTTCGAGCCCACGAGCACCTCGAGGAAGCCGACCTGGCCGGTGCGGTACATGTCGGTCGCACGCGTGCCCAGGCGACCTTGCACCTGCTTCTGCCGAGCGGTGAGCTTGGCGAGCTTCGCTTCGTTCTTGGCGAGGCTGGCGGAGACCTTCTCCAGATGGTCGGTAGCGATGTTGTACTTCTCAGCCGCTATCTCGACCTTGGTGTTGAGGGCGTCGACCTGTCCTTTGACTTGGACAGCCTGCGCGCGCTTATCCGTCAGCTTCGATGCGAAGGCGGTGGATGCTGGAGCAAGCACCAAGGAAAGCGCGAGTGAGAGCGCAATGATCGGCGCGAGGCGTTTCTTCGTCAGGGTTGGTTCCTCCCAGGCGAATGGACGTCGGATCGCTTCGAGCGATTATAACATAGGGGTCTGTGGCGCCGACAACGCGGCGCACAGCCCGTCGAGCAGCGCGACCGCCATCCGCTGCATCCCATGGTCGTCCATGCTGGCCGGCATCACGAAGGAAACGCTGCTGCCCACGGGGGCGGCGGCGGCGGCGGCGAAGACGTGTTCGGCCAGCTTGGACTGGTCGCGCGAAGCGTCCACCGCGGGTTGGCCGTCGGGCCGCTGGGCCCCGTGCGGCAGCATCACGATGGTGAGCCGGGAGTCTTCGGGGACCGGCCGCCCGCTGGCTATGTCCACCAGACGCGAGCCTTCGCACGCCGCCCTCGCCGTGCTGGTGACCCGCAATGCGAGGTCTTGCCCGCCCTCATCCGAGAACGACAGCACCACCGTGTGCAGGGCGAGCGCGTCCGCCGAGCGCGAGGGCTCGATCGTGCGCTGGAACGCCGACCTCGGTTCCTTGTCTCCCCAGACGTGACGCAGGTTGGCCAGGGCCCGCACCGTCTCGAGCCCGACGATGCCGTCCTCGGTCAGACCCGTGTTTCGCTGGAAATCCCGAACCGCTCGCTCCGACATCGTGCCGAAGATCCCATCCGGTTCGCCGCACGGGAAGCCCAGCGCGTTCAAAGCGCCCTGCACCTCGCGGACGTCGCGACCGTGCAGATACGGGAATCGCAGGTAGAGCAGCCGGTCGCCGACCGTGAAGGTCTCGTCCACCAGCCTGGACCAAGTCTCCGGGCCCACGATGCCGTCCTCGGCAAGGCCGTTGGCCTGCTGGAAGTGCTTGACCGCCGCGAGGGTAGCGCCCAGGAACACCCCGTCGACGCCGCTCCGCCCAAGGTCGTAGCCGAGCGTGAGAAGGCGGCGCTGGATGTCTTCGACGGCAGAGCCGCGATCGGAGGGTCGGACTGGTCTCACTTGGACTTCCCGCGTACTGCGCGCCGAGTAGAGTGGGCCGGCGCGGGACCTGGGGACTAGCCTGCCCCGTAGCGCTGCCGGAACCGGTCCACGTTGGTACGGACCGCGCGTTCGTTGCCGTCGGCGTGGCGGAGGAACCGCCGTACCTCGAGGTCGAGCACCGTGTCCTGGTTGTACCGATAGCTCGACGAGGCAGGTTCGAAGTCTAGCACACGGCCGGCCACGAGAGCCTGTAGCACGGCCGCCACCGCGTCGCGATCGTAGAGGGAGCGCCGCATGATCTCCGCCTCGGTGAACCACCGGCCGGGCGCGGCCGTCAGGCCCGACAGCACGTCGCGCATCGTCGACGTGGTCGAACGATCGTCCCCGATAAGGCTCATCGCCGCCGCGAGTCCCACGGTCGCCTCCCTTCAGGAATATTCATGCCCGATTCTCTACCTATCGGCGTGCCGAGTCGCGCCTTGAGATGCGAAGCATCCGACGGATGGTCGTGGGCCTGGACGGGTGGTTCCGGCGACTGCGCGGGGCGCTCGTGAGTCACGATCCGCAGCGCAGGCGGCGAGCCGCCTGGGGCAGGCGCCGGTCCGCCCGGCTCCCCCGGCCCGGCCGCCGGGAGATCGGCCTGCTCGTCGTGGACCGGCCGACCCTGGGCGAGATCCTCGAGCGCCTCGCGACGCGCCTCGCCCGCCGTGCTCACGCGGTCCTTGCCGGCGCGCTTCGAGCGGTACATCGCGGCATCCGCGGCCTCGATGAGGGCGGTGTTCGTCGCGGCATCGTCGGGGTACACCGCCACCCCCAGAGAGACCGTGCGAGCGACCGGCGGTCCGTGTCGCCGGCCCGTGAACCGAGCTTGTGCCACATCGGAACGGATGCGCTCGGCCACCGATCGTGCGCCCGACTCCGCCGTCTCAGGAAGGATGAGGACGAACTCCTCGCCGCCGTAGCGCGCGGCGACGTCCATGTCGCGCATGGTCGCGCGGATGATCGCCGACACCGCGCGAAGGACGTCGTCCCCGCGCGGGTGACCGAACGTGTCGTTGAACGACTTGAAGTCGTCGATGTCCAACATGACGAGCGCCAGACGATGTCCGAAACGATTGGCGCGCGCGATCTCCTGCTCCAGACGCTGCTGGAAGTAGCCGTGGTTGTAGAGCTCCGTGAGGCGATCGGTCACGGACAGGCGCTCGAGCTCCTCGTGGAGCAGCGCGTTCTGGAGAGCGAGCGATGCCTGGTCGGCGATGGCGGACAGGCGCTCGACCTCGGGCGGCAGCAGCATCCGTTGCCGGGCCGAGGCCACGACGAGCACGCCCACGGTGCCCTCGCCACTGCGCAGCGGGACAGCCGCCTGGGAGGCCACGGATGCCGGATCCGCGAGCCAGCACGACGAGTCACCGGCGGAATCCACTTCCTGATCCTGGACGACGCCGTTGGAGATGGCTCGCGCCAGGATGGTGGTGCGGATGGGCACGGATGCGGCGAAAGCCTCCTGCGTACGGCCCTGGCTCGCAAGAAGGTCGAAACGGCCCGCGGTCTCGTCGAGCAGGTATACCGCCGAGATCTCGGCGCCCAAGATCCCGTTGGCGCCGTCCACGATGAGACTGGCGACGTCGGCGACACCGCTGAACGACGTGAGCGCGCGGAAGAACTCGTGAGTGAAGAAGATCTCGGCGAGCCTGTGCTCGAGCGCCTCGTTCGTGCGCTCCAGCGCCTCCGTGCCCGCGCGCAGACGCGACTCCTGCACGCGGATGACCTCGTAGGCCTCCTTGAGCTCCGAGAAGAGCCGGGCTTGCTCGGCCCCTTCGCTGCGCGCGCGCACGACGTCCCAGACGAGCCGCGATCCCTCGGTCCCCAGCAGCTCCACGCCCTGAGGGCGCGATCGCTCGAGCGACGATCCCACGACCGGGTCGTCGGACAGGTCGAGGACGAGCTTCACGCCCGGCACCGTCCAAACGGACGCGGGCGAGGGGTCCATGGCGATGCCCAGCGACACGGCGGCGTCCGAGGCCGCACCGCCCACGGACGCGCCCGCCAGCATGCGCACGTCCACGCCTTCGGTGGCGACCAGCGCTCGCAGTGCGTCGGCTACCCGCGAGGTGCCGCCCACGACGGCGACGGTGACGCGCCTCGCATCCGAGGCGGAGCCGGGATCGGGACGGGCAGGCGGCGCCGGCACCCTGGGCATGCCGCTATCGCGCGGTGGCTCGCCGCCCTCGCGCTGCACGGGCTGCGCGGGTCCGCCGGGAACCGCGTCTTGGCCTGGTGTGCGTCCCGTCGTCATGATCCTCCCCGCGCCCTGACGGGCCTCTCTACGTTGTTATACACCGGTCCCCGCCTGGGCGGATACGGCCCGCCCGCCTGTCCGGGGGATCAGTCGGCCGGGAAGAGCGTGGGCGCTCCGGCCGTTCGCCCTCCGCGCCCCAGCCACAGCGGCAGACGCATGGAGAACGTGGTGCCTCGGCCTGGGACCGAACGCACCGTCAGCGTGCCCCCGAGCTCTCGGGCGGTGCCCGCGACGACATCCAAACCCACCCCGTGACCCGATACGTGAGTGGGGGTTCGCACGGTGGTGAATCCCGGCCGGCACGCGAGAAGGCGCACGTCCTCCTCGTCGTAGTGAGCCCGCTCGACGGGGTGGACCAGACCGCGATGGAGCGCCTCTTCCCAGATCTCCTCAGCGTCCATTCCCGCGCCGTCGTCGCTCACCGTCACCAGCACGTCGCCTCCGCTGAGCGCGGCGCCCAAGCGCACGGTGCCGCGGGGGGCCTTGCCGGCCGCCACACGCTCGGCGGGACGCTCGATGCCGTGGTCCACGGCGTTCCGGAGCAGGTGGACGATGGGATCCGCGATGCGCGCCACCACCGCGCGGTCCAGCTCCACCTCGGTTCCCTCGAGCATGAGCGCGACATCCTTGCCGAGCTCCCGGCCCAAGTCACGGACCATGCGCGGATAGCGCCTGAAGAGGTCGCCTACGGCGATGGTGCGCGTGAGCATGATCTCCCGCCTCAGGGCCGAAACCGCTTCGTGCAGGTCGGCTACCGCCTCCGGCACGGCCGGATCGGCGTCGGGCGCCGCGTCCGCGGGCAGACGCGAGACGATCTCTTCGATTCGGGCCGCGAGTCCCGCTATCTCGTCTATCCGGCCCACGGACACCCGGACGACCGCATCGGTGCCCGCCGAGACGGCGGCCGGAATCGGTGGGCCCGGACAGCGAGTCCGGCGCGGGCCCGGAGAGGTTAGTGGGCAGCTCACCGCCCGATTCGACCTCGATCAGGCGCCTGGCCTCGTCAACGGAGCGGAGCATGCGGTCCACGAGCCCGCGATCCGCGGGCCGGGCACCTCGGCGGACCGAGTCCATGAGGGCTTCCATACGGTGCACGTGCTGGGACGTGCGGTCGCATCCCATCGCGGCGGCCATGCTCTTGAGGTTGTGCGCCGAGCGGAAGACCGACTCCACGGCCTCGGCGTCGGTGGGGTCGTTCTCGAGCGCGAGCAGACCGTCGACGATCGACAGCAGATGGTCGGCGGCCTCCGACAGGAAGAGCTCGCGGTAGTCGTCAGTGCTCGGCATCGGTGGGGGCTACGTCCTTC
This sequence comes from uncultured Coriobacteriia bacterium, assembly GCA_963768865.1. Lineage (GTDB taxonomy): Bacteria > Actinomycetota > Coriobacteriia > Anaerosomatales > CAVYJL01 > CAVYJL01. Next base: position 42,578 of record CAVYJL010000007.1, read on the forward strand.
GCTGGCGCGGCGCGGGCGGGGCGGCGTTGATGCACGCGCTCACGAGCTCCACGACCTTGTCGGGCTGGAACGGCTTCACGAGGTAGCCGAGCGCGCCGGCGTTCATCGCGGCGTCCACGGTCCGCTTCTCGCCGTGCGCGGAGACCACCAGGATGCGCGCCGCCGGATCAGCCGCCCTGATCGCCGAGATCGCGTCGATGCCGTCCTCTCCCGGCAGCGTCACGTCCATGGTCACGAGATCCGGGCCGATCTCGCGGTATTTGGCCACGGCGTCCTCGACGTCGATGGCCTCATGAACCGCATAGCCTGCGTCCGTGAGGATGTCGCGCAGCATCATCCGCATGAACGCTGCGTCGTCGACGACCAGGATTGTCCTTGCCACGAGTGGCCTTTCTCACGATCCGGGCGCGTAGTGGGCTGTCGTCTAGGGTACCCTGCATGGCATATGAAGTGGGCGTTCGCTGCTACGTGCGGCGACAAGCACCCCCGCCGGTCACCACCATCGGGCCGCCCGCACTCCCTGGAGCGCGTTCATCGGCGCATCATTGCCCCTGACCTGGGGGTACATATACTTGTTTGATTGATACCGCTCGCGTATCCGGCCGTCCAGCAGGAAGTGACCATGAAAGCCACCCGCATAATCGCCTTCCTCGTCGCGCTCACCCTCATCGTGCTGTCCGTGGGCATGTCATGGGCCGTGGCACAGGACTACGCCGACCGGGACATCGTGCCCTTGGGTGCGGTGGCTCTAGGGGTCCCCGGCCAGCAGCCGGTGCAGTTGGGCGGCATGACGAAGGAGCAGGCCAAGGCCGCCATCCAAACTCAGCTGGTCGATCCCCTGATGGAGAAGGTCGCCATCGACGGCGGGCCTACCGGCAAGCACCAGTTCGATCCCGCCGACTTCGCGTCGGTGAACGTGGACAGCATGGTGAAGCTGGCCATGCAGCCGTGGCTCGCGTCTTCGCTGCCCGAGCGCATCGCGCGCCGGGTGGCCGACAAGCCCATCACGGTAGAGGTGCCGCTGGCGCTGCGCGTGGACACCAAGAAGCTCTACCAGTGGTCCAAGGACCTCGAGGCCAAGGTGGGCACGCCCGCCGTGGACTCGACGATGACCGTCTTCCCGGACGGCAAGCTCACCATCTCCAAGTCCAAGGAAGGCCACTCCATCAGCCGCAAGGAGACGCAGGCCATCCTGCTGGACGCCATCAAGAACAACAAGCACCAGGTCGCGCTCAAGGTGACGGTCATCAAGCCCGAGGTCACCATCGACAGCTTCGGCAAGACGATCACCGTGGTGCGCAGCGAGCGTCGCATGTGGCTGTGGAACAAGGACAAGCTCGAGGTCACGTTCCCGGTCGCGGTGGGAACGGCCTCCTACCCAACCCCGCTGGGCAAGTGGAAGATCGTGGACAAGGTCAAGAACCCCGTGTGGCACAACCCGCACGCGTCGTGGTCGGCCGGTATGCCCGAGACGCTTGGCCCTGGGCCGAGCGCGCCGCTCGGTACCCGTGCTCTTTACCTCGACGCTCCCGGGATCCGCTTCCACGGTACGAGCAACGACTGGTCGGGCGATCGGCCGCTTCACACGGGTGCATGCGCATGCACCGCGAGGACATCGAGGCGCTCTTCCCGCTCGTGCCCATCGGGACTCAGGTCTACATCATGAGGTAGCTGGCCGTCGCACCGGCCGCTGGACGCGCGTCAGGCCGAAGCCCGCACGGGACACCGATGCGAGGCCGAGCCGAGACAACAGAACAAGACGCGGGGCCCCGGACCTTCCAGGTCCGGGGCCCCGCGTCTTGTTGCTTGCCGTGTGGCCCGCTGCGGCCGCTCACGACCTCGGCATGTGGGCGCCAGGTGGGCTCGAGGGGCGTGCGTGGTGGCGGGCGGCTACTGGACCGCCGCCTTCGCCTGGTTCTCCGCCGTGGTGCTGACCGCTCCGGTGCCTCCGAAGATCGTCAGCGTGCCGACGGACGACTTGTTGGTGGTAAGGAAGCTCGAATCGGGTGCGGACAAGGAGGTCGGATTCGTGAGGAGCCCGACGCCGTGGCTGGACCCGAGCAGCGAGGATGAACCGAGTCCGTCCGGGAAGAGGGCGCCGGACGAGATGCCGGTGGCCATCATGGCAGTACCCGGCACATGGGCGAGGGCCCAGGTGCCGAACGCCGCCGTGCGCGCGTAGGCGTCCGACTGACCCACAATCCGCTCTGCATGCGTGACACCTGAGACTCCTCTGATCGCGCTCTCGACCGAAGTGCTGATGTTCGACGACCCGCCCACCATGTACACCGTGTGGACGGTGTTCGCGGTGATCGCCTGTGACGTATAGGTGCTCAGCGACGTGGGCGCAGTGAGGATGACCGGCCACTTCTGGGCGTACGCGACCGGGCCGACCGTGAGGGCGTCCTGGAACGTCCTGCCGTCCACTACGAACGCCGTGTTGGCGAAGCTGCCGCCGACGAGCGTCTTGACCTGAACGGCCACCTGTCGCGACGTGTCGTAGCGGTCGATGCCTCCCATGCGCTGGGTAACCGTGATGCCCGTCTTCTGCTTGATCACGTTGACGATGGCATCGGGCACGACCGGCGCCTTGGTCGAGCCTGTCCCTCCTACGATCCAGAGCTTGGGCGTTCCGGACTTGATGCGGTTGATCTCGGCCGTGATGCTGGCGACAGCTGCGGGACGATTGCCGATGACGGCGTCCGGCGGGACCAGCAGGACCGGGCCGGCCGCGGCGCCGGCGAGGCCAGCCGCAGACAGAGCGTCGGGATAATTCTCGCCGCTCGCGATGATGATATTGTCGACCGATCCCGCGGAGAACTGATGCTCAGAGACCATGACGGCCGTCTGGTAGCGAGTGGCGCCGGCAAGCCGGACAACCGGAGGAACGGCGTTGCCGATGCGGACGTACTGGCCGTAGCCATCGCCCGTTCCCGAATCCCACGCTTGGACGATGAACGCGACGCCGCTCGTGGGCGCGAGCGTATCGTATGTCACGCTGTCACCCGCGCCGGTCAGACGTCCCGAGGCGGTCAGTTCGGTCCAGTCGCCCTGTCCGGAGGTCTTCTTCCACACGCGGTAGCTGATGGTCCGGTCCTCGGTGGATGTGGCCGCCGTGGACCTCCACGGACGGTTCCACGTGAGGCTGGTTGTACCGGTCGTCATCAGACTACGCACGGGACCGTACTTCCATCCCGTCACCGCGACGTTGTCGATCGTTGGCCCCTGGCCCGACCCCGAAGCGCCTCCGAGTTGGGCCTGCGCGAACGAGAAGACCGCCGTTCCGGGTTGCCTCGACAACGCAACATCGCCACCGGTCTGCGACAGCGAGTAGGTCTTGTGCACCCAACTCGCCACGATGGGGAGCCCGACGACGGTCGGCTGGCCATTGGTCGGTACGTAATCCCAGGTGAGCGAGAATGGCGCGAAGAGCCCCGTGTTGTCCTTGGGAAGCAGGGAGGGCATCGTGTAGTCGAATGCCAGGTTGGCTGAGTAGAACCCAGACAATGCGGCAAGGTCCACGGTCGCGAAGCCCTGGGTGCCCTCGGCGCCGCCGGTGGCCGGCTGGTAGTTGGGCCACGTCCCGTGAGTGCCGGCGCACCATAGGCCCGTGTGATTCGCCCGCGCCGTGTCCGGCGACCGGACCCCACCACGAGGTGGCGCCATGGGTGGCCGACGTGGTGAACCCCGCGGGATACGCTCCCTCGAAGTCCGAGGCGATCACGGTCGTTGGCGTCAGCGGCGGTTGCGGATCCACCGCCAGCGCGGTGGCGGTGCTCAGCGCCCATGCTACACATGCGACCAGGGCGACACCTATGAATCGATCACGTGCGGTCATCGAAGACCTCCTACTTGCCGGTGGGCCGGAATGTCTCGGCGAGCTTCTGCCCGATGGCCTTGAGCCCAGCTGGCTGATTATTGGCAGAGGTGACGTTAACCTCGTAGACATATCGGTCGACAGTCCAGACTGCGGTTGCGATGAGATTGCCGTCCGTGCCAAAGTACCCGGTTGCTCCCGTGACACCGGTGACGCCGGTCACCGGGAACAAGGCCGCGTCCTTCGGGTAGACACTCTTACTCACGCCCGCGATGAATCGCTGCGCGGCCGCGGTCGTCCCCCGGTCGTGAACTGTGAGCTGCACGCGAGCCACCTGCGCTCTGTCGCTACTGGTAGGATCCAGAGTCACGATAGACTCGGTCTTGGTCGTGTACGGGCGGTACATGCTGTAGCCCGTCACCGACTTGGGGATCTGCTGGCTGATCGGGGCGAACGAGATCGACTTCGGATCGGGGGGCGTCCCTCCGGTGCCGTTCCCGCCGTTCCCGCCGCCGCCGCCGGTGCCTCCCGAGCCCCCGGAACCGCCGCCGCTCGTGGCGGTGGTGGTCGCCAGGTTTCCCGAAGCGCCGCCCGCACCCACGGTGGTCGTGCTGGCCTGGGTGCCCGGGAACTGCTTGCCCGAGGGGTCTGTCACGGGAGGCTGCGAGCCTCCGACCAACGACTTGATGATGGGCAGGTCCCCGACCCCGCCCTTGGGCGAGGAGATGGCCGCGACCGCGAAGATCACCAGCGCGAGCACGACCACGCCGCCGGCGATCCCCAAGATCCGGAAGAGTGTCTTTCGATCCACTGCCTTACCCCGATCGTTTACGGTGCACGTCCGCATTACCGGTGCCGACGCGCACGGGGTCTAGTCGACCCACATGTGACTATAGGTTCACGCCACCGCTCCAACAACGGTCAAACGGCAGTATGAGAGGATTCACACCCGCTCCTAACCAGCAGGTCACGACGCCCGTCCTCTGCCGCCTACCTGGTATAAGCATGCGACGCGCCAGAGGTGTGACAAGAGTTCGCGCACGACCCGCCGTTGGACGCGGCTACCCAGCCGATGTCGTCCCTGAGCAGCGCTCGATTGGCCGACGAGCCGTGCGACACGTGGCAATCGGTGCAGCTGAAGCCGCCGGTGCCCACGTGAAGCGCATGCTCGGAGGTCGTGCCGTTCGAGAACAGCGAGGCCGGGCTCGCGCCGTCCGAGTAGACCGCCTTGAGATGGCATCCGTAGCAGAACCCGCTCGTGTCCGTTGCGCGCACCCCCAGCAGCGGCGAGACGAGCAGCGGAGCGTCGTTGGACCGATGCGGGCCTGGCGCCTGGCTGCTGACGCTGTCGCCATGGCAGTCGATGCAGTAGAGCAGCGTGGTGTTGCTCAGGCTCTTCCCGGGCGTCCATGTCCCGTCGGGCACGGCCGAGTTGGTGGTGCTGCTCTCCACCGCGTGCACGGAGGCGTTGTTCGTGTTGAACTCGGCCGCGACGTTGCGGCCGCCCCGCAGGTCCGCCCAGGGCGAGTGGCACTTGAAGCACAACTGGTACTCGTACTGGATGCCGCGCTGTTCCGTGTAAGTGATCGAGGACACGCTGTTGTTGGTCACGGCGACGCCCCACGTCCCGACGATCGGGCCGGGCACCACGGGAGCCGTGGCCACGGCGTCCGTGGCCGTGTGGACGTTGTGGCAGTCGGTGCACACGACATGGCGCGCGAGAGGCGTGGGAGACCCGACCTCGGTGGAATCATGGCTCGCGGCGCCGGCGTCCATCGGATGACGAGACGGGCCCACGGCTCCAAGGTCGGCGATGGCCAGGGTCGGGATGCCGCCCGCGAGCTCACGACCTCCCGCCCACAGCTGCTTGGTGAGCGCGTTGTCTATGGAACTCCCGTTCACTGTGTCGCGCTGGAGCACCGACACCGAGGCGTCCATCCCGGTGGCGGACGGGTCCCAGAGCCCGGCGTTCGCGACCACGAGCTCGGCCTCGCCGTCACCGTCGGGATCGCCCACGGCGATAGCCGAGGGATGCGCGTCCGTGGCGATCTTGATCGCCTGCGGTGAGCCGTACGCCCCGCCGCCGCTGGGCCGCGAGAACACGTCCACGTAGCCGTCCGACCCGGTAGCGCCGTCGAGCGCCACGCCTATCTCCGCGCCGGGCGCCGCGGGCAGGATGTCGCCCACGGCCGTGGCGCGCGGCGCCAGCGAAGCCGGCGTCGTGTCCAGGTCGCCCACCTTGGTCCCGTCGCCGCGGAAGATGGAGATGCCGCCCACGCCGCCGGAGACGCCGCCGTTGGCGATCACGATGCCGTTTGCCGCGGTGCCGTCGAGCACCGGCCCGATGCTGGGCCCGCGCGGACCTGCCGAGGTCCCGTACGGCCCGTTCGCCACGAGTGCTCCACTCGACTCCGAGAAGATGCGGAACTGGTCGTCGGTCGCAGCCGTGACGACGAGATCCTGCGAGGTAGTGCCGGTCACGTCGCCGACCGCGACGCCCGACGCGCCGTTGCCCACGGGCAGGTCCGTACCTATCTGGGACAGCGACGTCCCATTGAACTCGTAGAGGCGCAAGAGGCCCGCGGTGCTGTCAACGACAGCGATCTGCGCGCGGCCGGCGCCATCGTTCACGAAGCGGCCTACCGCGATGTACTCGGCTGGTCCGCCGATCGTCAGACCGGACGCGGTCACCTGCTTGAGACCGGTGAACGGGTCGGTGGCCAGGATGTCGATCGCCGCGGTGCCACGCTCGGCCGCCACGACCTCATCGCGGCCGTCGCCGTTCACGTCGCCGGTCGCAAGGGCGCCGGTGGTGCCCGAGGGCCGGTATTCGCGCGGCCCGATGATGGCCCCGGGGGTCGAGCTCGCGTCCGCCGTCCACACGGCGACGCGACCGTAGTCGGCGGTCCGGTCGTTGGGCGCCCATCCGACCACCACCTGTCGATCCAGCGGCGAGTGCCGGTAAGCCAGCGAGTCGAAGTCGGTCGCCGCCGGCCCCGAGGACGTGTGGCACCGGTAGCAGAGCGTGGAACCGGGCCGGTTCACGAGCTTGGGCAGGGCCACGCCCGTGCCGTCGTCTCGGCCCATCGGGTCATGGCAGTTCTCGCACTCGCCAACCGCGCGGGTCGCCACCTGAGACGCCTTGCCGTACTGGTTGGCCCACTCGGCGTCGATGGCCACGGACTTCGGGGTCGACGCATGCGACGACGTGTAGCCCGTGGCGCCCGGCCAGGTCGCGTCGGCCGCGGAATGGCAGGCGAAGCACTGGGTGCGGTCGTCCCCGGTGACGGTGACCGTGTCGGGTGCCGAGGGCGGTGTGACGGTCGTGCGAACGAGCGCGGGCAGCGGCGACCCGTGGGGCTCGTGACACGCGGAGCACGTGATGCCGGTCCCCGACTGCGGCGGCGCGATCTCCGTGGCATGGGGAGTGGTCTTGTACACGGTGAGGCCGTCGAACTCGCTGGCCGCGCGATCGCCCTTGTGGCAGGTCGCGCAGTACTGGTCGCCCTGGTACACCATATCCGTCGCGGTCCCGGCCCTGAGCAGGGCCGCATAGACGTTGCCCGAAGCGTCACGGGCGGCACCGTGCGAGTCGTGGCACGTGCTGCACTGTATGGTCGTAGTGAGGCCGAAGGGGACGATCTGCGGCTCGAGCGCATGTGAGGACTCGTTGCTGAACGGCGTCTGCACGTCCTCGCCGGATCCCAGGGAACCGACGCCATGGCAGCTGAAGCACAGGCCCGTGTCGCCGCTGATCTGGGGCGTACCCACGGTGAGGGCGCTGTGCGTCGTGGTCAGGCTACCCGCGGGAGTGGTGTGCGTAGCGGCCCACTCCACGGTGCCGGCAGACGTGTGTGCGCGGTGGCACATCGCGCACACGTCCGTGTCCGCGTTCTGCGATAGGTGTGGGATGGTGACACCGGTCGTCTCGGCGTTCGCGACGGCTCCGCCGTAAGCGGCGAAGGCGAGCGTGATCAGGAAGACGACGGTCGCTAGACGGCGAAGACGCCTATCTATCGAGGGAGGCAAGCGCTAGCTACCTTCCTCCCCCTCCGCTCCCCCAGCGGCGGCAGCAAGAGCATCCTCGCTGATCGACGCCTCATCCAACCGGTCAGCGCCCCTCAGGATAGCGTCATGACAGGCTGCCCCCGCGAGTTCGGCGAACCGCTTGAAACTACCCTGAGCCCGATCGCGGATCGTAGCGAACACGGGGTCATCGGCCGAGACCGAAGGCCCGCACACGGTGCAGGCATCCAGCCAGGACTGCAAAGGTATGTCGTCCACAGGCGGATCCTCGCCCAGCAGGCCGTCGAGTTCCGGCATCTCCCACGACGCGCGCTCTGCGGCAGCGAACTGCTCCGCGATCTCGGGCACCGTTCCCGGTTCGGCCATGATCACGACAACGCCGGAGCCCTCCAGGGCCCAGCGCATCTCCATGAGCGAGGCAGCGATCTCGAGCCGCATGTCCTGCGCGATCCGGTCCCAGTCGGCGAACTGATCGAACACCAGGACTACCGAAGACCAGCCATGCTTGGCGAACTTGCCGAGCGCCGTCAGCGTCTTGCGCGGGGCCTTAGTGACCTTGAACTCCTGCGTAGCGGCGTTGGCACCCTGGTCGCGGTAGGTCGCGATGGCGCGAGCGATCACAGGCGACAGATGCTGCTTTGCGTGGGCCACCACGTAGTCGGCGACATCATCCTTGTACTCGTGATTGACGGCCGGCTCGGCGTAGTGGGCCTCGAGCGCGGCCACCTCGGCCTCCTCTTCCGCACTGAGGGGGAGCGGAGCGGCTCCCACGACAAGATCTTCCAGCGCGACGTTCTCCGCTTCGGCGTCGATCGTGTCATCGTCCGCGGACGGATCCTTCTCGAGGGCGTTGATCCTGGCCGAGGTCACCCGCATGAGCATCTCGGGGTCCTCGGACTGTGTGCGGTCGAGCATGTACGCTCCGAAGACCTCGTCGGCCGTGCCCGCCGGATCTTCCTCGAACCGGGTGCGCATGCCGTCCAGATCCCCCGCCGAAAGCGCGGCATGTTCAGGGAGAGTCTCGTCCGGGTCTGCGAGGACTGCGGCCGCGTACCCGCCCAGTGTCCGCGGGAACGACGGCCCCGACAGTCTCTCCGCCAGGCCGTTGAGGGGGGCGCGGATCCGACCCGTCTTCATGAACGGCAGCGGAGTGTAAGCGAAGAGGAGGCCCAGAGGGCCGTCTGGCTTGCCGAGCGCCATCATCTCGGAGAGAGCGACTACGAAGTAGAAGTTCGCGACTAGCTCACCCTTCTCGATCCAGACAGGCTTGAACGTACCGCTGTCCGCCGAGCGCCGGACCGCCGTAAGAACGCGGGCGGCCGCAACGTGGGTGACTACCTCGATGCCCACTGGGTCATCGTGGTACAGCCTGGACGCCCTGAACGGGTTGATCACCAGACCGCAATCGTCGGTGCGGGCGTCGAGGCCCGCGGTTTCGTTGTTAGCAGACAAGAGCAGACCCCTTTATTGCCCGGATAGGTGCAGTCCACGGACGGGGCTTTGCCGGTCCCCGACCCTTACACGCGTGATTAGCAAGTATACGGCCTTAACGCCTTTTTGTGCACTCACCTGGGAGAACAGGTCCCGGGCGAGGCCTGCGCAAGAACTTCCCCGAACAAGGCGGGACCCCGGAGGCGTGCGGTCCTCCGGGGTCCCTTTGCGTGGAACGAGCTAGATGCTAACCGGGCTGGGCCCCGGTCCACGCACTACTTGTTGTGGCACCTCTCGCAAACGCCGCGGTTGTTCACGCGGAGGAGGGCGCTCGTGTTGTTAGGACTGACTCCACCACTGGAGTCGCGGACGGGATAGCCGGCAGCGTTGAGCGATGCGCTCGCCCAGCCGGACATCTGAGCGTCCGTACCGTGTGCACGGTGGCACGTCAGGCAGCCGATGAAGTCCTGCTCGTCGTTCACACCCTGGGGCTCCGTGGAGCCAGGATGACGCTCGAGCGGGATCGAGCTGTCCAGGCGCAGCTTGACGGCGAGATCGCGCACGGTGTCATCCGCGAAGCCCACGTCGACCGACGTGTTCACCGGGTGACGGTGGCGCAGAGCGTTGCCGCCCATGCCGGTGATTCCACCGTAGTCGTACGCACTGCTCTTCTGGTCGTACTGCGTGTGGCAAGCCGCACACCAAGCGGAGATGTTCCGCGTGGAGATGTTGGTCTGCGCGTAGTTGACCGCAGTGTAGTTAGGAACGTACGCAGCCATCTGCGCGGCACCAGCCGCATGCTTGAGCCAGCCACCGGTCGGGTAGTTGGTCTCGTTCGAGATGACCCACGGGTCCGGAGTGTCGGAGCCGTCCGAGCTGTAGCCACCGACGGTCACGCCGGCCACAACGTCCTTCAGCAGACGATAGTTCGAGCTGCCGTGCGGATCGTGGCAGTCGGTGCAGGTCAGGTTGGTACCTGCGGGGACCGAGTTGCCAGCGCCCCAGAGGGGGTCGGTGGCGGGACCGAGGTCCATGTTGTGCTGCGACGTGGCCGCGGTGGCCGATCCGCCGGCACCGGTCGGCACGCTTACGAAGCCGCCGCCGTTGAGCTCGGCACCGAAGGTCGACGCGGTCTGGTACGCCGTCACGACGCCGTGCGGGCTCGTGCCCACGGTCTCAGTCGAGGACGCCGACGGACCGGAGTCGAAGATACCGCTCATAACGTTGGTGGAGGCACCCGGGGCACCGTCACCGTGGCAGGCGTAGCAGAACTCGCTCATGGTGGTTGCACCAGAGACGAGCAACGCGGAGTGGTTGGTCGAGATGGTCTGACCATTTACCGTGTGCGTAGCCGTCCACTGGACCGTCGAGAAGGACGAGTGGGCGCGGTGGCAGCCGGCGCACGAGTCCGTGTCGGTCACGTAGCCTCCGTGAGGGCCGAAGTTCGCGAGTGCCGTGCCCGACATGAGCAGGGCGAGAACAGCGACCGCCAGGAGGATGAAAGTGATCTTTTTCACGTGTTCACACCTCCTAGTGGACCGCGCAGGCGATGCACGGGTCGAAGGACTGGGCGATTCGCAAGGCCTCAACGCCACCCTCAGTAGACGTCATCGTCCCAGCCTGGTTCTTGTAGGAACCGCCGGCCGTGGAGTACGGGAGGTTACCGCCGGAGACGATGGCCTCCTCGATGGGACCACGGTTACCAGCGGCATCCTTCGGCGACCCGTTCCAGGTCGTCGGAACGATGCACTGGTAAGCGGTGATGACACCCTTGTCGGTGTGGATCATGTGCATGAGAGCGCCACGGGGGGCCTCAGCAGCACCGATGCCGACCGTCGCGGTCTTCGGGACTGGGATCTGGGTGTACGTGTCGCCGGTCGCGGCCGCGAGAGCGTCCGCCCAACCGCCGGTACCGTACGTGCCGCCGCCTACCGTCGCAAAGCCCGTGATGGGGCCCATGATGGCCTGGACGAGCACGAGGGACTCGATGGCGCGAGCGCGCAGGCGGTCCATCGTGGACAGACCGGCCTTCAGGTTGAGGATCCAAGCAGCAACGGTGCCGCGGATCTCAGCGGTGGGATCGATGTACGCCCCGACGATCTGGCCATGCGTCAGACCGACGATGGTCGTCTGAGTGTTGGTGTCGACAGCGTCGCCCTCACCGAAGGTCGTGCCGCCGGAGTACAGGGTCGCGATACCGGCACGAATGCAGGCAACGGCCAGATCCGGGTTCACGAGAGCCGGGTTCAGACCGGTACCCTTGGCATACAGCGTGTAGCCGGGGACCGAAGAGGCGAGCGTGTCGCCGTCCTTCAGGACACCGTTGACATACATGCGAGCCATGGGACCGACCTCGGCAGCAGCGCCGGCCCAACGCGGGGCCTTGAGCCAAGAGTACTTGGCCGAGTCGTTGCGCACCGGATGCGTGCGGGTCTCCGACAACGGGTCGGTGACGCCGGCCGGGTTGGCGACGCCGCCGTTGTCGTTGGCCTGGTCAGCCGAGTAACGGCTGTGAGCGATGTGCTCGCGCAGGTTCGACTTGACGTTGGCGATCGTGATGGCCGTCGCAGGGTTCTTGGCCACGACATCAGCCTTGGGCATGTAGCCACGATGCAGAGCCAGCGTGCCGTCCATCTGGGGGAAGCCACCCCAAGCCAGCATGTTGCCCACGCCCGCGCCCCAACCGGTGTTGGTGGCGCCGGGAGCGCCGGCAGCGTCCTGGTTGAACGCGGTCCACAGGTCCGAGCGCACAGCGTTCAGCGTGGTGGCGTTGGCCAGGTTGTCGTAGTTCGGGTACAGCGCGCCCAGAGCAAGCACGACCGGGATGTAGTCGGTGACGATGAAGTCAGCGACTTCCTTGGTCAGCGTCTTGCACTGCGCAACCTTGGCGGACAGGCTGTCGTTCTTGTTGACGCCCGTACCACCGGCGATGTAGGCGGAGGTCATCGGCATACGACCGGCGAAGAGCGCGCCAGCCTCGAAGGTGAGGCGGCGGATGCGCAGCGCGTGGACGTACTGCTTGATGACTGCCGACCACAGGTCCTTGGAGAACCCGTCGGCAGCGTTGGCCGGAAGGGTGGCGCCGGCGATGCCGTTGCCGCCGTTACCGGTGGCGAGGTCGCCAGTACCCACGGAGGTCGTGGACTGCAGCAGCGGGTTGTAGTAGCTCGCAGCGAAGTACGGGGTCCACGGCGGAACATTGGGACCCTGGATGTAGCTAGGAGCAGCCAGGTGATAGAAGTGGGTCAGGCTCGACATCAGGAACTCTTCGGCGAGGATGATGTTGCGGATGTGCAGAGCCTTCTCCGGAACACCGGAACCGCCAGGGTTCGTTCCTGTGGTGCAGAACGTCTGGAAGCCCGTGTTGTAGCCGAGGGCGTTCTCGACGGTGAACGTGCTGGTCATGCCGTGAGGCACAGGACACACACCACAGATACGCTGCACGAACGTGATGGCGTCGTTCGGCTCCCGGCCGACCAGGAAGTTCTCAAAACCGCGCCACAGGTTACCGTGGACATCGGCCTCGGTGACTCGCCCGCTGGTGACGGTGAGGTTCACGCCAAGGTGACCCTCGATGCGTGAGATAGGATCGACGTACTTAGTTGCCATGAATCGTAGCCTCCTTTCCTATGATCAGCGCACCACGAAGGGCACGAAGCTGTCAGGATAGCCGGGCTCGGTGCATCCCATGCAGGGGTGGCCGGCCGAAACGCAGAAGCTGCCGCGCGCGCCATAAATGGTGTTCTGGCCGTTCTCCCACGCTGTGTTGTTGTACGGCTGCATGGAGTTCCATCCATGAACAGCGCACAGCGAATTCGTAGCGGGACCCTTGCAGCCAACGTGGCTTCAGGCAGCCGGGGTCACCAGGCTTGGTGGCGAAGTTGCCATCGCAGTAGTCCTGGTAGCGGGGGCAGAACGCGGTGTGGATCGGGAAGCTGTAGACCGCCTTGAGGCGACGGCTGACGTCCACGGCGGCCGCGTTGATGGAACCGTCCGAGGCAAGAATGCCGAGCGGGCCGGCGGTACCGACAGCGGGGCCGTTGACGAAGTCCACGAGCCACGCGACGGTCGTGAGGACGAACCACCACGGGTTGGTCGGGCAACCGGGGACGTTGACGACCTTGCCGGCGGCAGTGATGCCGGGGGCACCCTTGCTCATCAGGAAGTCGTAGGTACCCTTGGCGTCCGTGTTGGAGCCCGCCTTGTGGGAACCGGTGCCGCCCATGACGGCGGTGCCGGGATCGTCGGCCTTGAGCACCGGCGAGCAAGCCGCCGGATAGCCACCGAAGCTGGCGCACTGACCGATGGAGATGACGGCCTTGCAGTTGGCCTGGACAGCCAGCGAGTACACGACGTCGTCGAACGCGGCGTCGGTACCGGCGTTGCCGTCCTGGCCGATGGAGCACCACGGGGTGGTGCCAGCGGCGTTCCAGTAGCCGGTGTTACCGGAGTCCTGCGTGGCACCCTCGACGACGAGGACGAACGGCGTGGCGGAGCCAGCCATGTTGTCCTTGAGCCACTGGTAAGCGAGGTCGCCGCCCATGCCCATGACCGTCTCGTGGTACTGCAGGTCGATGAAGTCGATAAGCACGTCCTGGATCGTAACGATCGTGGCCGCGCCCGCGTTCGCCGTGGAGTCGAAGTCGACGCCGGTGACGGCAGCGGAGTTGTGGATCGTGCGATGACCGAACGGGTGGGTCGCATCGCCGTTCGAGCCGAGGACGTTGGCGTTGCCGCCCACGATCAGGCCGAGAGCGTCAAGAGTGGTCGTGGTCGACCCGACGATCGCGGGAGCCGTAGCATCCTCGAAGAGGCTCAGAAGAGACGTCGAACAGCCGGTGCACTCTGCACCGTGGACCCAAATGACCTTAGGCTTCGCCGCCCAGCCGCCCGTCCAGGGCGCGCTGTGCGCGAAAGCTTCGGTCACCTTAGACAGGTCCGCTTGGCTCATGCCGACGGCCGCAGCCAGGGCACCGAGCCGGGTGACGAACTGTCGCCTGGTGATAGCCATGCCTCACACTCCTCCTTCAGAAGTTCGCATGGACCTTACTTGCTGAGGAGCGGGACGTGCGGGGGCCACCTCCTTGAATGCCCATCTCCTCATTGAGACGGCGGAGGCGACACACGGACCAGGCGAAAGAGTGTGAGCCCTTACCCCTAAGGACTGCGGCGATCGGGGGGCGATCACCGCTTCTACCACGCTTCCGACTAGGCGGAGTGCCGGCTCCTTACCCGTCGGTGGTTATCAAGCGTCCGACCGGTTTGTAACGGCTGTTACATACGGTCCTCGCACAGAATAGGACCGTGGTTCACATGATGTCAACAACCGCTTCCGGTACGCAACCGGGCCCACCTCTGTGGTCCCGGCCTCTCACTGCCGCCGGCGTGCCGAGGGCGTATCCCTCGGCACGCATAGCGGCAGGTCAGAGACTACATCCTACGACTGGCCGTAGGGATTGCCGCCGGGTGCCGAGGGCGGCGCGGGCGGCGCGGGCATGGGCCCCGGTGCCGCGGGAGGCACATAGTAAGTGTCGTCCGCGGGAGCGCCGCGGCCACGACCGCCGGGCCCCGCCGGGCCGCCGGGAGTCGCCTTGTCGCCGTAGCGGCGGACGTACTCCTCGCGGTCGACCGTGTCGATATCCATGGTGCGAGCGAGCCGGCGCAGCTCGAGATTCTCGGTGCAGAAGACCTTCGCGGTCTTGGCGATGGCGAGATCGACCGCCTGGGGCCAGGTCACCTCGAAGCGATCCTGGATGGCGTGAGCCTCGGATTCCGAGAACTGGGTGGCCTCGAGCAGCTCACCGAGCTTGATGCCCTCGGATTCCACGTCCAAGAACATGTCGTAGGTCTCCTGCGTCACGACCCACTTGCGGCGGCCGCCCGGCATCAGGCTCAGGAGGCCGGCCGCCAGCATCGCCTGGATGAAGTCCGGCGTCGCGAAGAATCGCTTGCGCCTGAGCAACAGCAGGAACGGCAGGAGCAGCAGCGGAGACAGGCACAGGGCCCATTGCGCGGGAGTCTGAGGAGTGGGGATCGGGTTGAGCTGAGTGGGCCAGCCGAACACCTGGACGCGCCCGTTCTCCGTGTCGGCGATGAAGATGCGGTTCTTGGCGTCTATCGAGACGTCGTTGGGATAGGAGAACTGACCGTCGGCGACGCCCTGGCTGCCCCAGGAGAGGACCTTGGACCCCGAGGAGGCGTCCCAGATGGTGGCGTCGTGGGCGAGCACATCCACGACGACGAGCTTGCCTGGAACGCCGGTCGCGTCGGACGAGGCCAAGACCTTGGGCGATGCCGTGGTGGGCGCGGAGCCTGGAACCAGTGCCGGGAAAAAGGCGATACCGCGCGGCAGGCCCTGGGTCTGAACGAACCGCAGGAAGTTGCCCTTGCGGTCGAACACCTGTACCCGGCGATTGTTGGAGTCCGACACCCAGACCTCGCCGGCATGGACCTTCACCGAGTTCGGGAACTGGAAGATCGTCGGGCCGGCACCGCTCTGCGTGACCAGGCCCGCGGTACCCACTGACTTCTGGAACGTACCGTTCTTGTCGAAGATCAGCAGCCGGTGCCCATTGAGGATCTCCGTCACGTACAGGGTGCCGTCAGGCGCGAAGTCGAGGGCCAAGGGCTCCCATTGGATCCCCTTCGGGACCTTGAACTTGGGCAACTGGCTCTTGGGCAGCTTGGGATCGAAGTCGCCCTTGTAGACACCGGCCCTGGTGAAGATGTGGATGGACCGCGTGCGGCGGTCGGTGATCCAGTAGTCGCCGGTGAGCGGGTTCTTGCTGATGTACAGGGGGACCTGCACCTTGCCCTTGCCGAACGTGGACAGATAGGTGCCGTCGGACCTGAACACGAAGACGAGGTTCCTCATGCCGTCGGTGACAAGGACCCGGTCCCCGTCGACGTAGACGCCGAGAGGCTGCTTGAGCTCGTTGCCGGCCGAACCGCCGGCGAACGCATAGAGGAACTGCGGGGTGGAGATCTGATCCGTGTTGCCGGCGGCTCCGAGCGTGCGCAGGTCTAGACCGGTGTTCCGGCTGATAGACCAGTTGTAATAGAGAGCGCCGACGATCGCGATCGCTCCGACAAGGAGCAGGAGCAGGATGATCTGCCGGATGCGCTTACCACTGATTCGAGGCATGAACGGACTTCCGCCTTTCGTTGACGGTGAAGGTGACGGTGTGCGTGAGCGTCGTGCGAGGGCCTACTTGGCCGAGAGGCGCTTGACGGCCGCGAGGGCCGCCGCGTTCTTGGCGTCGGTCTCGAGCACCTGCTTGTAGGCCTGAAGCGCCTGAGCCTTGTTCGTCTTCTCCAGCAGGCCGGCGTACACCAGCGCCGCCGGCGTGTTGGCGGGATCGATCGCCAGCGCGATCTGGATCTTGGTCAGCGCGGTCTTGGTGTCGCCCGCCGCGGCCGCAGCCTGCGCCTGCGTCACCCACTTGGATACCGGACCCATCTGCTTGAGAGCGGTCGCGGGAGGCTCGGCATCGGGCTGTGCCTTGGCCGCCGCTCGCAGATGCTGCGCCGCCAGAAGCTGGTCGTTGAGGTTCTTGCTGTCCCTCAACAAGAGGCCGAGGTCGAAGTTCGCCTGGGCGAAGTTGGGATCGAACGTGAGCGCGATGCGCAGGTTCTGCAGGGCCTTGGGCTTGTTGCCTTCTCCTCGATATGCCTCGGCAAGAAGCACGTAGGAGTCCGATGCGTCGCGCCGGATGCGCAGCGCGCCCTTCACGAACCTTTCCGCGTCCGAATAGCGCTTGTCCTCGAGAGCGAGCTTGCCGAGCCAGAACAGCGCGGTCTCGCGGCGCTGGTTCACATCCTGCATGTCAGAGCCCTCGGTGTAGGTTACGACCTTCTGGAACGCTGTCTGCGCGCCCGTCCAGTCCTGCTTGTCCACGAGAAGAAGGCCCATGTCCAGCCACGCGCCCGTGTGCTTGCCGTCGATGTTCAGTGCCTGCTGAAGCTGTTGGATCCCCTCGTCGGTGCGATCAGCCGTGCCCAGGGCCTCCGCAAGGCGGATCCTCAGGGCCACGTCACGAGGCGTGGCCGCGACGCGCTGTTTGAGCGCTTCGATCGCGCGGGCGGCCGGCGTAGAGAGCGCCTGCTGCTGGCTGGCGACCCAGGCGCTGTAGCCCCACCACACACCCAGGGCCACAAGTGCGGTAGCGGCGATCGCGATCACTATCGTCATCATCGCGTCGCCGCGGCTCTTGCGTCTCGGAGGGCTCGTGTGAGCGTCTCCTCCCGAGGCGGGCGCGAATTGAGACTCTGCCGGAAGTCCCGTTTCGGTCATGGTCTGGCTTCCTTCCCTTATTGCTTGCGGTCGCTGACGGCGGGGGCCATCAGATGTTCAGGTTCTTATGGCAACGACGGCACAGTTCGGCGCCAGGGTACGGAGCGATGATCCGGTTCTGATAGTCGAGACCGCCGTGGCATCCGTAGCACAAGCGAAGGTCGTGCCCTTGCTGCTTCGCAGCCGCCTGTTCGGCGGCCGTGGAGCCGAAATCGACATGGCAGTCGTCGCAACGGTAGGGCTCGCCCTTGGTCTTGTAAACGTTGAAGTGCACCGCGTGCTCCGCGAATTCCTTGTCTTGGATGCTGGTCGCGGGCGTCTGCTTCATCTCAGCATGACAGCCAACGCACGTGGAGGCTATGAGCGGCGCGTTCTTGATCTTGTCGTGGTGGCAACTCTGACACGCCGTGCGGTCCGTGTGGCAGATGTTGCAGTCGTTCTTGTCCACGTTCTTGCCGCCGTGGTAAGCGAGCCAGCCTTCCGGATGAGGCATCGGGGTCTTGTGGCACTGCTGGCAGGACGGGCCGTCGTGACAGCTCGCGCACAATCCCTTGCCCTGCATGAAGAGTTTGCCATGCAGGTTCTGCCACGTTACGAGCTTGTGGTCGTTCGGCTCCACCTTGGATCCCGCAGGCAGCCAGCTCGCCGACTTGCGGCCCAAGTGGCAGTCCGCGCAGAACTTGATCTGGTGGCACATCCCGCAATAGGCGGGGTCCTTGGTCGCCCACTGTCCGTGGGTCTTCTGGACGAACTGCGTGTCGTGGTTGGTGGGCTTGAGCTCGAACGTCGAAGGATGGCACTTGGCACAGTCGACCGTCGCGATCGTACCCGACGCGGCGTGCGTCAGGCCGTGACAGCGGTAGCACGACTGCATGTCGGGTTTGAGGATCTTGTCGCCCTGGTGGGCGAAGTCCGGGTGACACGCCGTGCACGCGTAGCCCCGCTTGAGGTGCTGCGCGTGCTGGAAAGTGACCTTGTCCTGGTTGTAGGCGTCGATGTTGGGATGGCACTGGACGCACTGCCCCATCGACGTGGGCTGATCCGGATGGATGGTCACGGCCGCCACCATGGGCTGCTGCGTGTACACGGGCTGGTACGCCGAGGGCATCGGGCCCACCTTAACGCCCTTCTCGCGATGGCACGCGTCGCAGTCCTTGGACGCGACGTGGCACATCATGCACTGGTTGGCGCCCAGGGTCCCGGCAGCCTTCACGGCGGCGGCATGCGGTTTCTCAGCGTAGTCCGCGGTGTGAGTGCTAGGCCTCAGGTTGAAGTCGACGGTGTGACATTGGCTGCACTGTGCCGTCGCGAGCTGTCCCTGCGGGCCGTGATAGACGCCGTGGCAGTTGTAGCACACGGCCATCGGCGGCACGGCCGTGCCGCCCCCGAGGTGCGGGTTGCGCACGTGGCACGCGGTGCACTGGAACGCCAAGTGGGTCGCGTGATGGAAGACCAGGCCGGGGGTCTTGCCCTCGGCGGTGGTGAGGTGACACGGCTGACAGCTCACAGCCGTGACGGGAGCCGTCAGATCGAGAGCCACCGCCGGGTTCGTGTTCCCTGCCGAGGACGTGTTCGTCGCGGCGTTCACGCGCGCGACCAAGCCCCCGCGGAGAGGTCCCGCGAGCAGCACGACGGCCGCCGCCACCCCCACCACGGCGACCCACAGGATGATCCTGCGAGCCTTCATTTCTCACCCGGTCCCAGGTCGGGCCGATCGGAGGGGCCCCTCGCCCCACCGCTCTATCAGCAGGTTAGCTGCCAGGAAGCATCGCGCGGATAGCGGCGATGAGGCGGACGATGACGTTGTCGTTGTAGATGGTCTTCTGCTGGTGGATCAACGTCCCCGCCTGAGCACCGAAGGACGCGTCCGAGCCCTGATGGCACGTGAGCCCGTTCGCCGATGCGCCGCCGCACGTCTTGCCCACATTGTCGGCACTGACGAGGGACAGCGGATCGTTGACCTTCATGACGTTGTGCGCGCCGTGGCAATCCCAGCACGCGGGCGCATCGGCAGCGCCCTTCTTGTACGCCGCGCCGTGGTAGTAGTCGTTGTACGACGCGTACTCCTTGGAGTGGCACTGCGCGCAGACCTGGTCGGCAGCCGTGTGCATGACCGCCTTCTGCTGCGGCGTGTCGAGCTTCTGGATGTCGTGCCCGCCGTGGCAGCTCGCGCACGTGGCGGTACGGATGTCGCCCTTGGCCAGCAGCTGGCCGTGGATGGACTTCTCGTAGACCGCGGCGACCATGGCGGACTTGGGGGGCACCGTAGCGCTGGTGCCGGAGGATGCGTTGGGGTTGTTCTCGCTGTGGCAGTTCTGGCACGAGAGCGCGGCGTTGATGGCCCAGACCTTGGTCAGACCCTGCGCCGACGTCTTGGAGTAGGTGAAGTCCGGATGGCAGTTGCCGCACGTGAGGCTGCGGTGAACCGACGTATCGACGCCTGTCACCTGGAACGACTTCTCGAGCGGGGACGTCACGCCGGCCTTCACTTGTCCCACGGCCTTGCGCAGCGTGGACAGCGAGTGGCACTGCTGGCACCCGTCGCCCGAGTCGTACGCCCAGATGCCGTCCTTGGGCTGCCAGCTCACGCCCTTCTTGACGTGGCAAGAATTACACTGGTCGCCCGTGTGGCACATCATGCACTTCGTGCGGAGCTGTGTGGCGCCGGGGCCGGCGTGCGGCTTGCCCGCCCAGTCGGCGGTATGCGATGCCGGCCGAAGCTGGCTGCGAGGGACCTTGTGGCAGGCGTCGCACTTGCCGGTGGCCATCTCTCCCTGCGGGCCGTGCTGCAGGCCGTGGCAGGACCAGCACAGCTTCATGTCGGGCTTGATCGTCCCGTTCTGGTTGTGGACGAACTGGGTGCCGTGGCATGACGAGCACTGATACACCGAGTGATAGCCGTGGCTGAAGTTGATCTCCGACATCGAGATCGTGGGGCCGTAGATCGTGCCGTGGCACTGCCCCTGACAGTTCTCCTCGTAGACGCCGCCGTTCGGGTCGATGACGGCCGCGAATGCGACCGACGACCACAGAAGCGTGAGCAGAACCACGAACGCGACGAACGCGAGTGCTGCTATGCGACCGTTCCTCGACATGGCGTCCCCTTACCCCTTGACTCGTGCCTGACTACGGCGTTTCCGCCTTGGCCTGCTGCGTTCCAAATACCGACCTTATCTGGTTGACGAGATCCTCGAGAGCTCCCTGGATGGTCTCACCGGTCTGGCGGATCGCCGCGTACACCGGGTTGGCCTCGAGCACCTTGTCCTTCCTGTGGATGATCGTCGCGTACTGCGTATAGGAGTCGCTCGCGCCCTGATGGCACTTGCTGCAGGTCTCCGCGAGCTTGTTGGGGTTCGTGTGCGAGTTGGGGTCCTTCGTGGGAAGTACGTCGTGTGCTCCGTGGCACTGCCAGCACGCTGGGGCGTCAGCCGCCCCTTTGCGATACGCCGCGCCGTGGTAGTAGTCGTCGTAGTTGGTCCAGTAGTCCTTGTGACAGTCGCCGCACATGCTCTGCGCGCTCGCGTGGAGCGCGGCCTTGGCGGCCGGATCCGTGCTCGCGCTTCCGATGTAGTGCCCCCCGTGACAGTCACCGCACGACGGCTTGGGACCCGTGGGCTTCTTCTGCCCCGGCGTCGTCGGGGTAGGCCCGTGGACCGAACTCGCGTACGTGTCCCACTCGCGCGGATGACATGTCTTACAAGAAGACTTCGCGGTCGCCTGCCAGTCCCCTTGCACCTGATGAACAGCGCTCGTCGTCGCGTTGGACGCGTAATCGGGATGACACCCCGTGCAGGCGACCTTCGCGTGGGCCGAGTGATCGATCCGGGTCTGATCCATGTAGTAGCTGACTATCTTGCCGTTCTTGATGCGCACCAGATTGGGATCGCCGTGGCAGACCATGCAGCCCGACTTGCCGTACGTGGGGAGTGTGAGGCTCATGTTGTAGCCGCTCGTCCCTGTCGCGGCGCTGCTCGACGCAGCGGGCGCGGCATGCGCAGGCGCGACGAAGGCGGCCATCATAAGGGCCGCCAACATCGTGAAGAGCGCTATGCGCAGGGTCTTGGGCATGTGGGATCAGCCGTCGTCGTGGCCGCGCTACTCGTGATCCTGGATGGGCACCGCGTCGGTCGCGACCGCCGAAGTGATCCCCCCGTGGATGGGTGCGTCCGTCCCCGGTAGCGGCACGATGCCCGGCTGGGGCTCCACGGCGTGGCCGTGCTCCTCCTCATGCTCGTGATGACCGCCCATGCCGAAGAAGTCCAGGAACGCCGGGAAGTCCTCGGTGACGGACAGGTACACGTGGATCGTCGTGAGGACGATGAACAGCCAATTGATCAGGTAGTGGATCGTGCGGGCCCAGGCGCCGGCGGCGGCTACGCCCCCGATGAACGGCGCGATCGTCCAGCCCAAGATGAGCTGACGCGCCGACAGGCCCAGGACCGGGAGGGTCTGGGTCAGCAGGGCGAAGCCGGTGATGGCCTGGATGATGAGCAGCGGCACGAACAGGATGTACGTGGACTTCTGCATCACGTTGTACTTGCCGAGGTGCGGCTTACTCGGCTTGACGAAGATGTAGTAGAGGATGACCTTGGGCGCGGTCACGATGTCGCGCCCGGTGATCGCGAACTCCCGCTAGTCCCGGCGCGGAGACAGGAAGGCGTACCGCAGTCGCCAGATCAGGTTGAGGACCACCACGATCATGGCGACGTAGTGGATCCACTGCATGGGCGTACGGCTGTACTCCAGCGTGGGGAAGCGGATGAAGAGCCCCGACATCGCGAGCAGGATCATGCATGCGACGTGCTCGAAGTGGAGCCACTTGGGGAGGACCGGGATCGGTCCGCCCTCGTGCTGGGGCCATTCTCCCTTCACGAATCGGCGATATGCGCGCTTCGTGAGGACGTTGCCCAAGAAGTGGGCCGCGAGTGCGAGAAGGATGATGGGATAGAGGGTAGTGAAGACTACGTCTATCCATACGTTCACCTGGGTGAGCACGGCTGCAACCACCCTTCCTTTCCCCTGGTCCGGGCACATTCGGCCGCCGGCTTGTGCACGCCGGTCCGACCACCGAGCCACATCATGCGGCGAGTCCTTGTCGCAGGTAGAGCCCTCGGTACTGCCGGGCCCGAGGCGCAACATGCCACACTTTGTAACAGCAGTTACACACGATAGGGCCGTGAGGCTGGCCGTGTCAATCTCGGAAGGGGCTGTTCGGCGCCCTTTCGCGCGCTGCTAGCGAACATCGCACCGAAGCGCCTTGCGCAGCATGAACTCGCTGTTCACAAGTCCCGAATGGAGCCCTTCGCAGCCCAGGGCAAGCCCTCGAGCGTGAGCCGATCCTCGGCGGCGGCGGCGGCTCCCGCGGGCACCCTCACGGCCACCCCGCAATCGGCCCCGAAGGCGACCGGTCTGGGGATGGTCTTGGCCTCCACGCCGGCGTCCTGGAGGGTGCGGTGAGCCGCCATCGCGTCGCGCGTGGTGTCGAACGCGTAGACGATGAAATCGCGGGACACAGTCATGAGGTCTGGGGGCGCCTTCCGGCGGCGCGTGAACGTCCGGGCATCCTACGGTTCACTGGGTGTGAACAGGGGTTCTCCGTAAGAGGAGACACCTGTCCGGGCGGTGATCGCCTGACCCGCGGCACCCTTGAGCCACGATACGAACATCCCTGCCGCATCGGCGTCTTGGGCACCCGCCGCGGTGATGACCGCGTATCGCTCGACTCCAGCCTGACCGGTTGAACGGAGTACCTTTATCGACCCGGACGTGTCGGAGAGCGCAAGGAATTCAGCCCGCTCGATGATCGCGTATCCCTGACCTTTGGCGACCTCGAACACGAGTGCCCTGGGCGACCCCTCGACGGTCGTGAACCACGAGCCGTCGGTCCGGGCGCCCGCCTGCTTCCAGAGGGCCGACTCAAGCGCCGCGGTGGCGCTCGACGCGCCGCCCGAGTAGAAGCGCACCGGCACCTCGCCGGGGCTCGACAAGCCCGACGCACGCGCCGCGATCCCCGCCAAAGCCGCGCTCGGGCTCGAGGCCGAGCGCACCTGCGCCGGGTCGTCCTTGGGCCCGATGATCACTGCCGAGTCCTGCATGAGGGGCTTGCTGGACGAAGCGAAGCCCCCACCGACGAAGGCCGCGACGTCCGGTGTGTCGGGCTCGATCATGACATCGGCCTGGCCGTTCTTGAGCGCCGTGACGGCTGCCTTGGGCGACATCTGCACGACCCTGATCCGGAACTGGGGGTAGGTCGCCGCGAACCCGTTCTGGATCTGGTCCGCGATCCCGCTGTCCTGGACCGCCGGCGACACGGCGACGACCACCGCGGCCCGCGCGTCACCTGCCGATACCGGCGTCTCGCGAGCGACGGTCTTGGTGCCGCCGGCGCATCCCGCGATCGCGGGGAGCGCCATCAGCGACGCCGTCAGGACGGTGATGAGAACGGTGCGGCGACTCATTGAAGCTCCTCTCGCAGATGTGCGACGAACGCCTCGGCGGCACGCGACAGCGGCCCGCGCGGGACCACCACGAAGAACGGCCGGCGTACCGGGAACCCCTTGGCGGGAACGATCTCCACGGTGCCGAGCTCGAGCGCCTTGTCGGCCGCCCATCGGCTCACCGGGCCGATGCCCAGACCCGCCTCGACGGCATTCACGATAGCCTCATTGGTGCCCAGCTCCAACGCCGTGTCCAACTCGTCCGGCTCGAGGCCCGCGCCGCGGAGCGCTTCCTCGGCCACGAGTCTGGTGCCGGATCCGCCCTCGCGCATGATGAAGCGGCAGCGGGCGAGATCGGCGGCGCTCGCGGACCGGGTCGCCGGATGGCCGGGAGGGGCGATGAGCACGACCTCGTCGGAGCCGGCCGGCTCCGAGGCGGAACGCGCGGTGCGCACCTCGGCGCCCGTCATGCCCAGGGCGGCGCGCCCGGCGTCGACCGCGGCGGCTACTTCGGTCGAATCCGCGATCGTGAGGGTCACTCCTACTTCGGGATTGCGATCGAGGAAGCCGCCCAGGAGCCTGGGCATGAGGTATTGGCCCGGAGTCGTGGACGCCGCGATGTGCAGATGGCCTCCGACGTGGTCGGACATCCTGTCTATCTCATCGCGGGCCTCCTCGATCTGGGCGAGGATGAGGCGTGCGTGCGTGAGAAGGGCGCGTCCTGACTCGGTGGGCTCGTTCACGCGGTAGCGGCGGTCCAACAACGTCGTGCCCAGATCCGCTTCCAGACCCCGGACCTGCATGGTCACGGCCGGCTGCGAGATGCCGAGGCTGCGGGCCGCGGCCGAGAACGAGCCATGCTCTGCGACGGCGACGAATGCCCTGAGCTGGGAGATGTTCAATCGTGACCTTCTTGTGGGGACACCTTCCGGGCGACTGACCCGGCAACAGGACATTATGCACACTCGGCGGCGCGCCGACGCCGTACGGCCGCAGCCGCCGGGACAGGGCACGACACCTACCTAGCGGACTTCGGCCACCGGCTGCCCGGTCCTTTGCGGACCGGGAGAAGCGGCGCGGCGCGGTTCACCCGCGGGAGTACGGGGTATAGTCGCGTTCGTGAGAACCGTTATCACTTCCAACGACCAGAAACACGGCGCGGCCTCGGCAGGTCCGTACTGCGGCAGGCGAAGCGCCGCGCGCGACCTCGTGGCCCAGGTGGCGGAGGCGATGCCCGGCGCGTTCACGGTGGACGCGCTTGCAGGGGCCGTGCGCGACCGGCGGCCGGGCACGGGGGTCGCCACCGTGTACCGGGCCGTGGCGGCGATGGTGGAGTCGGGCTGGCTCGAGCGCGTGGGCGAGCGCGACGGGACCGCGCTGTTCACTCGATGCGGTGCGGGCGAACGTCATCATCACCATCTCGTGTGCACGCGCTGCGGCGCGACGATCGCGACCGAGTGCCCGCTGGACTCCGGCCTGCAAGCGGTGGCTGCGCGCGACGGATTCATCGTCACCGGGCACGAGGTCCGGCTCTACGGCCTGTGCCCGAGTTGCTGCGGCCGCGACGCGAGCACGGGCGATGGGAAGGACGGCTAGGAGATGTCGCATCTCCACATCCCGGACGGGGTCCTGCCGTGGTGGCTCGTGCTGCTGGGCTGGGCGATCGCGCTGACGGCTCTGTGGTTCGCCGGGCGGCGGGTGGCCGCCGACGAGGATCAGCGTCGCCGGGTGGCTCTGCTGGGCGTGGTGTCCGCGCTTGTCCTCGTGGCGATGTCCACTGAGGTCGTGCCCATCGCCTACCACATCAACCTGACGGTGGTCGCCGGCATCTTGCTCGGGCCCTGGCTCGCCATCATCGCGGCGTTCGTCGTGGACTTGATCCTCGCCCTCGTGGGACACGGCGGCGTGACCGTCGTGGGGCTCAACACGATCATGATCGGGTCCGAGATGATCATCGGCTGGGCGCTGTTCCGCGCGATCACGCTCATCGTAGGCCGAGGACGCAGGCCCGGCCTCGTGGCGGTCGGCACGACCGTGGTCACGCTCGCGATCACGACGCTCATGCTCGTGGGGGTCGTGGCGCTGGGCGGGCCGCTGGCGGCGCGTCGGGACTCGGGGGCGCTGGACCCCTCGACGCTGCGGTTCGGCAACCCGATCGCCCAGGGCTTCCTCGCGAGCCGGCTGGTCGCGCCCGAGAAGGAGACGGCGCCGGCGGTGCCTATCGCCCGGTTCGCGACGGTGGTGTTCATCCTCGGGCCCATCGGCTGGGCGCTGGAGGCGGCGATCACGGCCGGCATCATCGGGTTCGTGGCCAAGGTGCGGCCCGCCCTCGTCTACGGGGGCGGCACCGTGGCCGACGCGCGGTCGATCGTGGGCCACGAAGAGGTGCACAGGTGAGCACGCGATGAAGCTGCAGAGCATCGACGCGTCCGCGACGCTCGGGACCTCGGCACTGAATCGGGCCGACCCCGTGCCCAAGCTCGTCGCCTTCGTCCTGGTGCTGGGCGGGGTGGTCGTGTCCACGAACGTGCTCGTCGTCGCCGCCGTGGGCATCACGCTGGTGGCGGTGGTCGTGGGCCTGCGGCTTCCCGCGCGGCCGATCCTGGGGCTGGCGGCCTACCCCGGGCTGTTCGCGCTGTTGTTCGCTTGGGCGGCCGCTCCGGACCCGCTGTCCGGCTCGCTCATCGTGGCCAAGGCGTTCACCGCGGCCATGTGCGCGATCATCCTCATGTTCACGACACCGTATCCGCAGGTCTTCGCGCCGGTGCAACGGGTGCTCCCCACGGTCGTGGGCGACGCCCTCCTGCTCACGTACCGCTCGTTCTTCTTGCTGCTCGTGCAGCTGAGCGAGTTCTTGCGCGCCGCGCGCCTGCGGTCTGGGGTGGTCCGCGGGCATCCGGTGAGATCCGCTCGCGCGCTCTCCCGCGCGCTGGGCGCACTGGTGCTGTACACGTTCGACCTGTCACAGCGCACGTACGACATCATGCGGGTGCGCGGCTACGAGCGGGCTCTGCGCGCACGCATGCCGCACCACCGCGACCCGCGAGCGGACGCCGGCGTCGTCGCGGCCGGGATCGTGCTGTCGGCCGCGTGCATCGCCTGGCGCGTCGCATGGCCGGTACTGGGCCCGTATTCGTGGGTCCCGCCTCTTGCGGCCCTCGCCGTGCTGCTCGCCGCCGCGGTGGCCGCGCTCGTGACGGGGTCACGCGAAGCATCCGCCAACGATCCCCGTACCACCGGAGGAGACCTATGACCGCCACCCGAGAGGCTCAAGTCCCCGCGCACGAGCACCACCACCACGCGGCCGGTGACGTGCCCGGCGGCGAAGAGGTCGTGCGGGTGAGTTGCGTGCGGCACACGTACGAGGACGGCACGGCCGTGGCCCTGTGCGGCCTGGACTTCGTTGCGAACGCCGGGTCTCGCGTGGCGGTCATCGGGCCCAACGGTTCCGGCAAGACCACCATGCTCTTCCACATCCTCGGCATCCTGCGACCGCAGGAGGGTCTGGTCCGCGTCTTTGGCGCGGACCCTTCGCGGCAGTGGCCCCTCATCCGCGAGCGCGTGGGCGTCGTGCTCCAGCAGGTGGACGAACAGCTCCTCGCCCCCACCGTCGCCGAGGACGTGGGCTTCTCTCCCAGGCAGTACGGCCTGCCCGAGGCCGAGGTCGAGGCGCGCGTCTCCGAGGCCCTTGGCCTTCTGGGGATCGCGCACCTCGCCGACCGGGTCCCGCACAACCTGTCGGGCGGCGAGAAGCGCAAGGTCGCCATGGCCGGCGCGCTGGCGCTCGAGCCGGATCTACTGGTGCTCGACGAGCCCTTCGAGGGACTGGACCCCGCGGCTCGGGAGGGGTTCGTGAGCCTGCTGGGCGATCTCGCGCAGCGCGGGGTGACCGTCATCCTCACGACTCACGACATGGACGCGGTCCCCGAGTTCGCGGACTACGTCTACGTCCTGCGTGCCGGCGGTGAGATCGCCCTGAAGGGCACCCCCGCGGAGTTGTTCGCTCAGGCGGACCTGCTGAGCGCCTCGAACATCAGGCCGCCCGTGCTGGCCGACCTGTTCGCGCGCCTTCGGCGCATCGATCCCGAGGCCCCGGCACCGGAGCTCTCGGTTGAAGATGCCGCCCGTGTGCTGGCCCGATGGCGCCACGAGGGGCAAGGCGACTAGCCTTTCGCACCTTCCGGAGCGGCCGCGAGTCTCTACCTAAGGCTCTACTTGACTGTAAGTACCGTCGACGGCTTCATCGTGAAGGTCTTCGTGCCCACCAAAGCCCAGGTGATGACGGTATACGTGCCCGGCGTCTTGGGTGCGCTGGCGTCCGTACGTCCCCAAGTCTGACCGTTGGCGGTCTTGGCTCCCGCCTTCAGGCGCCAGATCTTGGAGCCGCCGGAGCCCTTGAACTGCATGTAGGCGTCGGTCGCGGGGCCGGCGATGACCACGGACAACGCGACAGGAGAACCGGCGGTTGCCGGATCCGGCGAGATGGTCCTCGCACCGAACGTGACCTCTCCGGGCGCGGGCGTGGGCGGTGCGGCCGTGCCCGAAGCTCCGCCCGCGGACGAGGACCCGCCGGCCGCACTGCCGGCCGAGGCCGCCGCGTTCGCCTGCGCGCTCGTGACGTCCGACTGGAGCTTCGCTATCTGCTTGGTCTGGTCGTTGACCTTGGAGCTGAGAAGAGCGATGTACTCCGACTGCTTCGTGGCCCGCGCGTTGGCGGTGGTGCGCTGGTAGTACCAAAGGGCGAGCCCAGGCAGCAGGCCCACCAAGAACGCGATGATCAGCCACAGCCAGAAGAGCCGCTCGGTCAGTGAGCGGTGGCTCTGGTTGAGCGCGTGCAATCCCTGGTCCGCCATGTCTTCCTCCCCAGCCGGCCGTCAGTCCCGCGAGGGCATGTCGCCGGCTGCGTCCAAGACGGCGCGGCCGGCTGCCCTTCCCCATTCTCGGCAGGTCTCCAGATCCGGGGCCTCGGGCTTGAACTTCTGGCCCAGCGGCTCGAACGGGAGCTCGAAGCCGATCCGTTCCAGGTCCGCGGTCATGCGGGCGATAGCTCCCCCGCCCCACCCGAAGCTGCCGAAGGCACCTGCCAGTTTGCCTTGCGGCTTGAGGCCCTCAAGGTAAGCCAAGTATCCCTGAACACGATAGAGCATGGTGTGATGCAGCGTTGGAGACCCCAGCAGCAGCGCCTTGCCCTCCAGCAGCCGCCACGTGATCAAGGCCAGCGGCGTCTGGGCCAGATCGTAGAGCTGGGCCTGCGCGCCGGTCTCGGCCACGCCCTCGGCTATGGCCCGGGCCATGAGGTCGGTGGACCCCCACATCGTGGCGTAGGCGACGATCGCGGTGGGCGTGGTGTGGCCCGACTCCCAGCGGTGGTAGCGGTCCATCGCGGCGGTCGATCTGCTCGGCGCCACGCCAGATCACACCGTGCGACGGGGCGATGACCTCGGGCTCCCAGCCGCGCTCGGCGAGCTTGTCCACGGTCTTGACGACCTGCTTGCTCACCGGGTTCAGGATGTTGGCCCAGTAGATGCCCAGCTCCTCGAGCGCGATGTCCATGCCCAGCTCGTCCGCGAACCGTGCCGAGGAAGCCACATGCTGGCCGAACGCGTCGTTGGGCATGAGCGTCGCCGACTCGGGGCAGTAGGTGAACATGGAGTCGGGCCAGTGCACCATCGGCGCCGGCATGAAGTGGAGGGTCTTCCCGCCGAGGTCGATGACGTCGTCGGCGCCGACCTCCCCCACCTGGAGGCCGCCGTGGTACGCCGCGACTCCCGCGACGCCGCTGTGGCTGGCCACCACGGACGCCTGGGGCATCGCGTCCATGACGAGCCTGAGACCGGAGTTGTGGTCGGGCTCCACGTGGTTCACGACGATGTGGTCCACCGCGTCCAGCGGCACGACCGTGGACACGCGGTGCAGCAGCTCGTCCACGAACGGCGTCTTGACCGTGTCGATGAGCGCGACCTTGTCGCCGCCCTTCACGAGGTACGCGTTGTACGTCGTGCCCCGAGGTGTCTCATAGCCGTGGAAGTCGCGCAGGTTCCAGTCGATCCCGCCGACCCACCAGATCCCGTCGGATACCGGTACCGCTCCCATCGGAGTCCTCCTTCGCGTCCTTTGCGCACGGCTCGGGCCGAGGCGCGTTGGTGAAGAGCTTACCCGAGGCGGGCGTGCCGACGGCTCATGGGGCCGTCCACTGAAGCCGGATGCCCTGGAAGGGGGTGACGAGCCAGATGCTCTTGGAGCCCCAGCGAGCAGAGAGATCCGAGCTCGCGTTCAAGGTCGTCATGGAGCCGTACGCGCGCTCCTCGGCCCGCTCCTGAGCGAGACCGCTGGGCAGGTATCCGGCGAACGTCGTGGACTCACCCGAATGCAGCGAGACCACCACGTTCCGCGTCCAGTGGCGGCCTGGATGGCCGAGACCCACCGAGCCGCTTCGCACCATCCAGGAGGAGACGCTCAGGCTCACAGGCGCACCGGAGTGGTTCGTGAGCGTCGCCGAGAACGGCACCTTCGCGTCGTGGAGCGCCACCGGCGGCACCTGCAGCCGAAGCTCGAGCCCGTCCCGCATCGAGGCGTCCTGACCCCAGCCCGGTGAACGGCGGCTCACCCATAGGGCGGAGCCGACAGCGAGCAGCACGAATACGACGACGATCGCCGTCCGGGCGTACCGCATGGGGAGAACGCAGCTAGTGCGTGAGCGCGATCTGGGCCAGGGATGCCGCGACGGCGAAGACGAAGAGCCCGATGAGCAGCGCCCGGATGGGGAACCTGGTGTCCATACGTGTGGCCTCCTCTGACACGTGCATGGACCGGTGCGGGGGCACCGGCGGCGCAGAGAGGGGCGTGAGAGACACGGCCGCCCTGCTTGCCTGAACGTGCGTGAGTCTACGCCCTTCGTGGGCGCCTAACAAGTGCGTGACGGCCGGGCCGCGCGTTCCCGCTGGTAGCGGCGGCAGGGCCGTTCGGGGGCCTACTTGCTCCGCTTGACGAAGAAGTCCGCCATGGACACGAGGAGGTCTCGCGCTCGGACTTGGGCACCGCGTCTACGAGCTCGCGCTTGGCCGCGAGGATGAGGTCGCGCGCGTACTCACGCGCGAAGTCGATGGAGCCGGCGCCCTCCATGATGCCCACGGCCTCGGCGAGGAGGGTGGGATCGGTGGTGTGCATGCCGAAGATCTCCTCGAGCAGCGCGGCGGCGTCCGAGCTGTGGCGCAGCGCGTGGATGGCGACGAGCGTGCGCTTGCCCTCGGTGATGTCGCTGCGGAAGTCCTTCTTGGTGGACTCCTTCGTGCCCACGAGGTTGAGCACGTCGTCCTGGATCTGGAACGCGAGCCCGGCGGCCATGCCGAACGCGCGCAGCGCCTCGATCTGCTCCTCGCGTGCGCGCCGCCGATGATGGCGCCCACGGCGAGCGGCACGCGCGCCGGAGTAGTAGGCGGTCTTGTGGTTGGCCATGACGCAGGTAGTCGTCGACGGTGAGGTCGAAGCGGTCGTCGCGCGCCCAGCCGATGTCGAGCGCCTGGCCCTCGATGGTGCGCGTCGGTCATGTCCACGAGCTCGGCGAGCACGCGCAGCTTGCGTGGTCGTCGAGGTCGGCGTCGTGGACGCACCGTGCCGCACACGAGCGACGAGCGCGAGGTCGCCGGCGTTGATGGCGAGGCCCACGCCCTCGGTGATGTGCATGCACGGCTCGTCGCGCCGCGTCAGCGAGGAGTCCTCGATGTCGTCGTGGATGAGCGCGGCGGTGTGGAAGTGCTCGATGGCCGCGGCCGAGGGCCACGCGCGCTTCGGGTCGCCGCCCACCGCCTCGCACGCGAGCAGGCAGATGAGCGGGCGGTGCCGCTTGCCGCGCGTTCGTCCGTGTAGTCGCGCAGCAGCCCGTAGAGGTAGCGCTCCATGTCGGCGTGGCCCGTTGCTCGAAGAACGTCGCCAGGTACGCGTCGAACTTCTTGCGCGTTGCGCTTGAGATAGAGCTCGAAACCGGTCATGACGCCTCCTCGCGCTGGGCGTACGGCCCCGCTAGTGGTAGCGGACCTTCGCCCGGGGCGCTGACCGGTCATCCACGAACCGCGCGACGCAGCGGGGGTCACGCCAGCCCGAGGCCGAGACCGGGCCCTCAGGGATCACGACGACGGCTCCTCGCGCAGTCCCTTCTCGAGGTAGACGCCGTCGGCCGAGAAGCGCCGGCGGTACGTGAGCAGCACCGCCATGATCGAGCCGATGGCGGTGGCCGCGCTCACCATGAGCATGACGACGATCTGGTACTCGGCGGCGGCCAGCGGGTCGGCGCCGGCGAGGATCTGCCCGGTCATCATCCCGGGGATGAAGACGATGCCCACTGCCGCCATCGAGTTGATCGTGGGGATGAGCGCCGGCGCGCAGGGCCGTGCGCACGCTGCCCCGCGCCGCCTCCCAGGGCGTCGCCCCCAGCGCGAGCGAGCGCGAGCATCTCGCCGGCGCGCGAGTCGAGGTCCGCGAACACGCGCTCGAGCGCGAGCGCGATGCCGGTCATGGAGTTGCCGAGCACCATGCCGGCGATCGGGATGACGTACTGCGGCCCGGTACCACGGCTGCACGCCGATGACGAGCGCCGGTCACCGCGAACGTGACACGATGACCCCGGTGACGACCATCGAGACGAGCCGAGCTGCCGAGGACAGCCCGCGCGGCGCGTCGGGCGACGCGCTGGATGACGATGCGCGTGGCCACGGCCACCATGACGCAGCAGCAGGATGACGCACGATCCACCACGCGTCGTTGGCGAACACCCAGCGCAGCACGAGGCCGAGGCGATGCAGCTGCAGGTACGTGCGCACCGTGGCGAACGCGAGGTCCTTGACCATGCCCAGCGACAAGGCCACGGAGATGGCGCCGGTCACGACCATGAACAGCGACGCGAGCACGAGCTGGAACCAGCCGATGGGCACGACGCCCCCGGCGGTGGTGGCGGTGGTGGTCACCGAGGCCAGAAGGTTCATGAGGCCACCTCGGTGAGATGTCCCTCGTGCAAGCTGAGCCGCCGGTCGGCGGCGGCGTCCACGCGAAGGTGCCGGACGCGGACGGCCGCTCCGCCCCGGGCGACGAAACCGCGCACGACCTTGCCCACGAGCTCCGCGGACTCGTCGTCCAGCGCGGCGTCGGGCTCGTCGAGCAGCAGGACGCGGGGCGCGGCGAGCACGAGCCTGAGCAGCGCCACCCGGGCCGCCTGGCCCGCGGACAGGCGCGCGACGTCCCGCTCGAGCTCCACGTCGTCGAGGCCCACCGAGTCCAGCGCCTCGCGCAGCGCCGGGTCCGCCGGCGGGGCGCCCTGGACCCTGATCTTGAGCGTCCACGGCAGGCGCAGGTCGTCGCGCACGCTGCCGGGCACGAGCGCCGGCTTCTGAGGGAGCAGGGCCACGGCGGCCCGCCACTCCTCCGGCCGCCAATCGCTCGACGGCCGGCCGTCGAGCTCGAGGCTGCCGGCGGTGGCCCCGGGAAGCAAGCGCGCGAGGGCCAGCAGCAGCGTGGTCTTGCCTGAGCCGGACGGCCCGCGCATGTCCACGAGCTCGCCCTGAGCCACGGAGAAGTCGAGGTCTTCGAACACGGGGATCGGCCCTTGGGCCGATGGCCGCGAGTACGTCAGTCCCTTGGCGTCGAGGAGCACGGGCTCAGGCCTGCCAGCGGTTTCGGTGGACGAACGTGGCGTCGTAGCGGTCCGCCGGCGGCTTGGCCTGGGCCGGATGCCCGATCGCTATGACCGCCAGCGGCTTCACCGTCTCGGGAAGCCCGAGGACCTCCTGGCAGCACACCGTGCGATGCTCGTCCGGGTAGAAGCCCAGCCACACGGCGCCCAGACCCAGCGCACCAGCCGCGAGCAGCGTGTTCTCGACGGCCGCGGCACAGTCCTGCACCCAGTAGCCCGGGTGCTTCTCCCCCACCGTGTCTCCGCACACGACCACGGCTATCGGGGCATCGGGCAGCATAGCCGCGTAGGGGCTGCACTCGGCGACCTTGACGCGGACCTCCCGGTCGTCGAGCACGACGAAGCGCCACGGCTGCTGGTTCCCTGCCGAGGGCGCGGCCATCGCGGCATGCAGCAGCCGGTCCAAGGTGGCCTCGTCCACAGGCTCATCCGTGAACCTGCGGATGCTGCGCCTGCCGAGGATGCACTCCATTGCGTCGGTCATGGGCGGTCCTTTCTGTCTTGCGCGGGAGCACGGACCGCACACGCGACCGTGCGGAGTGCCCTACCCGAGTCGATACCCGCCCCATCATCGCGCTTCGAAGCCCGGGGCGGCTCGCCCGGCTGTAGGGACCCGCTCATCGGGTCGTCTTCACACCGACCGGCGACCGGCGGGACCTCGGCAGGTGAACGGAGCCGCTCGTCGGCTTAGCTTCACACGGCGCGGCGACCGGCGGAACCCCGGGAAAGCCAAGCCTGGTTTGGAACGTTCCCGGTCCCACTCGCATGCGGCGCCCGTGGCCGCGTGACGGGTCATCCGGGGGGATGGAGGTGTCAGTGATGCCTGTACAGACCTTGGACCAGTCGTCGAGCGGCCTGTTCACGGCCGCGGCGCTGCCGATGCTGATCGTATACATCGCGGTAGCGCTCGCAGTCTGGGCGTTCATGTGGTGGGCGATGTTCGAGAAGGCCGGCTGGCCGGGATGGGCTTCCCTCGTTCCGCTCTACAACGTGTACGTGCTGCTAAAGATCGGGGGGATGTCTGGCTGGTGGTTGATCGCGTTCTTCGTCCCGATCCTGAACTTCATCGTCGGGCTCGTGCTGCTGTGGAACGTCTCGAAGGCATTCGGCCACGGAGTCGGGTATTTCTTCGGCTTGTGGCTGTTGTCGATCGTGTTCTTCCCGATCCTCGGATTCGGGAAGTCGGAGTACCACGGCGAGATGCACGCGAGGCACAGCACTTCGGGCGCCATGCCTACTCCGGCCTGATCGTCCTCGACGACACATCGGACTGACGGAGCCCCGGCAGGGATGCCGGGGCTCCGTCGCGCAGGCTATGGCGGAAGCGTGTGGGGATCGAACCCACCCGGGACGCTCTTCACGCCCCACTACGGTTTTGAAGACCGCGGGGCCCACCAGGACCCATCCGCCTCCGCGGGCGATTCTGACGATGGGGGCACCGCCGGGTCAACCGGGACCGCCGGCGAGCGGCCCGCGGACCGGGCGCCCGCGGCGTGGCGCGGCGCGCGACGCGGCGCGCCCGCCCGTCAAGTTAGAGAAGTCTCACAGGCTTCTCACCACGCCCTTACCAGTACGCTCCATATAATGAGCCGGTGGCTCACCGAGCCGCCGGTGTGGATCGCGAAGCGTGAAGACTAGGGAACACGAGGCGGCCGGGTGACGAAGCTGGGCGACACGGGTGCGATCAAGCTGCGGATGGCCGGCTGGGCTGTCGTGGCCGCCTTCGGCCTGGGCGCGGTAGTGCTGGGCGCCACCGCCTACGGCCTCGTGAGCGCGCCTTCGAGCGAGAGCCCGAAGAACCGGCTCCCCACCGTGGAGCTGCCCACCGCCAGCGTCGACGCCACTCTCTCCGCCGCACCTGCGACCTCCCGGATCGCGACGGTGACGCCCAAGCCGGTGGCGCCCAAGCCCGCGCCCGCACCCGCGGCGGGGAGCGGATCCTCGGCGGGGCAAGGGGCTTCCTCAGGGGGCAGCGGCTCCGGGGCAGGCGCCGGGAGTGCGCCGGCGGGTAGCGCGAAGCCGCAGGAAGGGAATACCAGTGACGTGGACTCGCCCCCCCAGCGAGAGGTCGTGGAACCTCCCGTGCGCGAGGAAGGCGGCCACGACGGCGACGAACAGCGGTCGAACCACGGTGACCCGGACGGCGAAGGCGGCTCCAGCGAACACTAGCGCGCCGGAGCAACGCGAACTCCCCGCTCGACGGACCCGTGAGGCGAAGAGAAGAGGGAGGCCGGCGTGAGGATCCTGCTCGTCGAGGACGAGG
The DNA here is from genome assembly GCA_963768865.1 of uncultured Coriobacteriia bacterium. Taxonomy (GTDB): domain Bacteria; phylum Actinomycetota; class Coriobacteriia; order Anaerosomatales; family CAVYJL01; genus CAVYJL01. The sequence continues at coordinate 78,527 of CAVYJL010000007.1, forward strand.
ACCGAATAGCGTCCTTCGTTGTGAAGGGCCTTTCCGCCGAGGGCCACACGGTCGAGAGGGGCTCGACCGTGGCCGAGGCCACCGGCCTGGCGCTCACCCGCGACTACGATCTCGTGATCTTGGACCTCATCCTGCCCGACGGCGACGGCCGCGACGTGCTCAAGCGCCTCCGCGCCGAGAACTCCGACGTGCCCGTGCTCGTGGTCTCGGCGATGGGAGACATCGACGACAAGGTGGACCTCCTGGACGCCGGCGCCAACGACTACCTCACCAAGCCGTTCGCTTTCGCCGAGCTGGCCGCGCGCGTGCGAGCGCTCACGCGGGCCGGACAGACCCGCAGCGACGTCCTTCGTAGCGGAGACCTGGAGCTGGACACCAAGACACGCGTCGCGGCGCGCGGCGACGTCCACGTGGACCTGCCGGCCCGCGAGTTCGCGTTGCTCGAGTACCTGATGCGTCACCAGGGCCAGGTGCTCACGCGCCAGCAGCTGCTCAACGCCGTGTGGGGCTTCGACTTCGACACCGACTCCAACGTCGTCGACGTCTACGTGAGCTACCTGCGGCGCAAACTCGACCAGGGGGACGGGCCCTCGATCATCGAGACGGTCCGTGGAGCGGGCTACCGTGTCAGGGCCGAGTAGGCGACGCAGGTTCTCGGCAGTCTCGCGGGTCGCGCTCGCCGTGACCCTAGTCCTCGCCATCGGCGTGGTGGCGCTCGTTCTCGTGGGCTACGGGATCGTCCTCAACCGGCTCATGACGGACGTGGATCAGAACCTCCTGCGCGAGGCGGACGCCTACGCCGCCGCGATGAACTCGCAGCCGCCGTCCACCACAGCGTCCCTTGCCGAGGCCTCCCGCAGCTACCTGACCGCGCGGGGACGCAGGCCGTCGAGCATCGCCCCGATCCTCATCGTCCGGTTCCCCGACGGGCGCGTGATCTCCAACTCCGACATCGCGCTCGAGACGGCTCCCGGCAACGCCAGGAGCCTGGACGTGACGAGCGCGGCGCGCGGCTTCGGCACGGTGGCGTACCAGGGGCAGACGTACCGGACGGCGACCGTCCCGATCGACGACGCCTCGGGCTCCCCCGTGGGGGTGTTCCAGGCCGCGCTGCCCATAGGCCCGGTGCAGGACATCGCGCAGCAGGTGGGACTCGCGCTGGCGCTCACCGGCCTCGCCATCGTCTTCGCCGGCGCCGCACTCTCGGCGTTCGTCGCGCGCGGCGCTCTGGCCCCGCTCCACGACGTGGCCGCGACCGCCATGGCCGTGGGGCGGGGCTCGCTCTCCAAACGTGTGGACTACGAGGGGCCCAACGACGACGTCGGGCACGTGGTGACCGCGTTCAACAGCATGCTCGACCAGCTGGAGGCGGCGTTCGGGCAGCAGCGCCGGTTCGTGGCCGACGCGAGCCACGAGCTGCGCACGCCGCTCACCATCGTCCGCGGCCACCTCGACGTGCTCGCCGTGGCTGCCGGCGACGAGCTCAACGCCGACCAGCGCGAGACGCTGGACCTCGTGGCCGACGAGCTCGCGCGCATGAGCCGCCTCGTCGAGGACCTGCTCGCGCTGGCTCGGCTCGAGGCCGGGCCTCGGCGGGAGTACCAGGACGTGGAGCTGTGCGGGCTGGCGCGGGACGCTATGGACAAGGCGAGCAGCCTCGGCGAGCGCGACTTCGACTTCCGCACGGACGATCTGCCTTCGTGGGTGCACGGCGACCCCGACCAGCTGCTTCAGGCGATCCTCAACCTCCTGTCCAACGCGGTGTCCCACACCGAGCCCGGCGGCCTCGTCTCGATGACGTGCGAGAGGGACGGCGTGTGGGTCGTGCTCAACGTCGCCGACGACGGCCCGGGTCTTCGCAAGGAGGACCTCGAGCGCGTGTTCGACCGGTTCTTCCGTTCGCAGGGGCCTAGGCCCGCCGACACCGGGGGCTCGGGGCTGGGCCTGGCCATCACCAAGCGGCTCGTGGAACTGCACGGTGGCGCTGTCCGGGCCACGAATCGCGAGTTCGGCGGCGCGGTGTTCACCATGGTCCTGCCGGCGATTCCGACGCCGGGGCCGGCACGCAGACCGCTGGCGAGCAGGATCCCGGGCACCAGGAACAATGCGGACGGCGGCGGGAAAAGGAGTGCCTCGTGAGCAAGCCGGCGAGCAAGAAGCATCCCGCGGTGAAGCTGAAGCCACGCCCGCAGCCCCGGAAGGCCGCCACACCGGGGTGGCGCCGGCCCTCCGAGTGGCCCAAGGGCGCCGTGATCGCGGCCTGGGCCGCGGGCGCCGTGGTGATCGCGGCCGCACTCACGCTGGGCGTCGTGTTCCCGGTGACCGACAGCCCTTCGTTCTGCCCGACCTGCCACGAGATGACCCCGTTCCACGACGCGTGGACCAAGGGGGCGCACGACCGCGTGTCGTGCCTGGACTGTCACGTCGACCAGGGCTACCCCAACCGGGTGGTGCACAAGTTCGTGGCCCTTGCCGAGGTCTGGGGCCACTTCACGGGCCAGGGCAAGTTCCCGCTGGCTACGCCACCTGTCATCCCTGACGCCCGGTGCCTGTACTGCCACGACGGCTCGCAGGCCGCGGCGCCCACCAACCCCTATCCCGAGATCCGTTTCGGCCACGCCGAGCACGGCAAGGGAGTGACGTGCCAGCAGTGCCACGTGGATTCGGGGCACGCCGTCACCGATGCCGCCCTGGCTGCCGCGGGAGCGTTGAACCCCGCCACCGCGGCCGTCCAGCGCACCGTGGTGCAGGGAAAGTCCGCGGCGCTGCTGCGGCCCGCGGGCGGGGCGATCGTGGGCCACAAGGCCGTCGTGTGCAGCGCCTGTCACCCGATGCCCAAGATGGGCTGCAAGGCCTGCCACACGTCCCCGCACCAGAACCCGGCGGTCTCAGGAGACTGCTCGACGTGCCACAAGCCCGGCGCGACCTTCGCAGGAGCGAACCACCCCGCGCGCACCGACTGCGCGACGTGCCACCACCCGCCGGCGGGCCACCCCGCCGCCGCCTGCTTGGACTGTCACAAGCCCGGCAAGCCGTTCACACAGCCGGACTTCACGCACCCGGCCGTGGACGCGCCGGCGTTCCACGGCCAGTTCCAGTGCACGCAGTGTCATCCGAAGGGGTTCGCGACCGCCGATTGCCAGACCTGCCACGCGGCGCGCGGCGGCGACTGAGGCGCAGGCCCCGCGCCGCTCGGCGTGTCTCGCCGCGGTGCCCGGGCAAGGAAGGCGCAGCTCAGAACGTTAGAGCAGTCTCACGGACCGCTCATGCCGCTCTCATCGCGAGGCGCGACAATCGATACCGCGCGGTATCGCCCGCGCACGCAGGCGATCATGGAGCGACCCATGCAGCACGAGGAGCCCGGTGGCCCGGATGGGCCGAGCCACCGCCCCCCGGACGAGGAGCAGCCGAAGAGAACGAGACGGATCCCGAGACGGGTCTGGATCCTCGCCGCTGTCGCCGTCTCGCTGCTCGCTCTGATCGCCGTCCCCGCGTCGTTCGCGGCCACCGACCAACCGGGGTTCTGCGCGACGTGCCACGAGATGACCCCGTTCTACACGGCGTTCGACGCAGGGCCGCACAAGGGCATCCAGTGCGTGGACTGCCACGTCGACCCAGGCCTCGTGTCGCGGGTCACGCACAAGGTGGCCTCGCTCAAAGAGGTCGCCGATCACTTCACCACGAAGCCCTCCTTCCCGCTCGCCGACGTGAGCGTGCCCGATGCCCGCTGCGTCGCGTGCCACCGGTCGCTGCCGGTCACCAACGGGTTCGACCACGCCCAGCACACGAGCGCGCTGGCGTGTTCGCGGTGCCACTCGGACGTAGGTCACCAGGTCACGACCGAGGCGCTGGCCTCGGCGGGGGTGCTGAACACCAAGGCGGCCACGTTCGGCGATTCCTCCGTGCGCGTGGCCGAGAACACGAGCGCCTCGGCCGTCCTGGGCAACGTTAAGACCGATCGGGCCGCGAACCACAAGGCCATCGAGTGCACGCGGTGCCACACGACGTACGCCTGCAGCTCATGCCACTCGGGACCGCACGACTCTCGCGGGCCGTGCATCGTGTGCCACCGGGCGGACCCCAGCCCCACGCCTTGGGCGTTCGTGCACCCCGACTCGACCGCCTGCGCGTCTTGCCACACGCCGCCTCATCCCGATCGCGGCGCCTGCAACCAGTGCCACAAGCCCGGTACGTCGTGGGTGTTCGTCCACCCGTCGCAGAAGGTCCGGTCCGACTGCGCGACCTGCCACCCGAAGCCGACGACGGGCACCCACGCGCTACGCACCAAGTGCGCGGCCTGCCATGTGCCGGGCGTCCCGTTCTCGCAGGCCAGCTTCACCCACAACGGGCGGCCGTGCCTGCAATGCCACGACGCCCCGGGCGCGGTCAACACGCACAACCCCACCCACGTGTGCCAGACGTGCCACAAGCCGTCGGCCTCCTGGGCGTTCCTGCATCCGGGGAGCACCGACTGCGCGTCGTGCCACAACCCTCCGCGGAACCATCTCACCGGCCCGTGCTCCGCATGCCACAAGCCCAGCGAGGCGTTCAAGGACGCGACCGTGAACCATTCGCTCGTGGGGTCGGCGTGCCAAGGCTGCCACAGCCGGCCGTCCAACCACGGGCCCGACCGCACCGGCGAGTGCTCCGCCTGCCACCACGACGCGGGGGTCTCGTGGGCGTTCGGGCATCCGTCGTCCAGTGCGTGCTCGAGCTGTCACAACCCGCCCAGCGGCCACTTCGGCGCCGACTGCGCGGGGTGCCACAAGCCCACCGTCCCGTTCGCCAGCACCACGTTCAACCACCCGCAGGTCCCGATGGACATCCAGAACCTGAGCTGCACGGACTGCCATCCGAACGGCTACAGCACCTACACGTGCGCGAAGTGCCATAGCTCGGCGACGGGGCCCAGTGGGGACTAGCGACCCCCACCCCGGCGCGCACGCGCCGCGCTCGCTTCATTGTCGAGGCCCGGAGGGCGAACCCCACCCCCGGGCCTCGGTGCGTCCGGGCGGGACCGGGGTGACCAAGCGGCTAGCCGCGCCGCAAGGTCCGCACGTCGCCCTCGCGCTTGGTGAGGCCCTGAGCGTCGAAGTACTCGAGCAGCGGCACCACGTACTTGCGGGAGGTCCCCAGCAGATCGCGCGCATCGCTCGCGAGGATGGTCCCGTGCTCCGCGAGGTAGACGGTCATGCGGGATCGGGCCACGTCCACGGCGGACGCCGCGAAGAAGAGGTCGCGCGCCACGCGCACGGCCCCACCCTGGCTCTCCAGCGCGCCGAGCGCGCGGCGCACGACGCCGGGATCGGCGCCCGTCTCCCGGGCCAGCGCCTCGGGAGCCGCGGGCGCGAGCCCCTGCTCCTCGAGCAGAGCCGAGACCGCGGCCGCGACCTCGGCCTCGGTTGCGGCGGCCGAGGCACCCGCGGCGGGGTGGCTCGCCAGCCCCTTCTCCACGTGCACGGCGCCGCGTTCGGCGGCGAGCGCCAGGACCGCGTCGAAGACGCGCGGCGGGATGCGGTCGATCCACGGCATCGCGAAGCGCGGCCGTGGCCATGCCCGGAGCCGTGCGGTCGGCTTCGTGGAAGGCCACGAGCGTGGCGCCGATGCCCTCGACTACCCGCTCCAGGGCCGGACGGTCCATGAACCACGTCTCGCCGCCTGCCTTGAGCCGAGCCAGCTGGGCCCGATCCAGCGCCACGGCGGCCTCGGCACGGGGAACGCCCAGCGACGCGGCTACAGCGGCCGACGTCATGGGGACGCCACGCGCGGTGAGCAGGCCCACGGCGGCGGCGGCCGTGTCGTGCCCCGCGAGCGCGGACAGCAGTTCGCGCTCCGCGGGATCCAGGTGCGTGCGCCGGGGCGGCTCGACGTCCGAGATCACGCCGCCGCCGATGGTGTACACCGGCGAGTAGGAGCGCACGATGAAGCGGTCGTCGTAGCGCGGGCGTGAGCGGCTCCTCGAGCCGAAGCTGCGCCCAGCGCGGACTCGCCTGGCTGCAGTTGCCCGCGGTCGTCCATGAGCAGCACCCGGCCGAGGACCTCGCGCGTGCCGTGATGCACGTGAACCCGCGCGCCCGTCTCGAACGGCCGGTCGTCGCCAGACCGCCCAGGTAGGTGAAGTCGCGCGTCGAACCGGTCGGTGACTCGTGAGCGTGCCCGGCGGCGCCAGCATGTCGCCCCGGTCCATCTCGTCCTTGTCGATGCCGGCCAGGTTGAGCGCCACGCGCTGGCCGGCGACCGCCTCGGCCACGGTCTCGCCGTGCACCTGCACGCGAACGCACGCGGGCCAGCGCCCCGCCGGGCAGCGCCTCGAGCTGGTCGTCGCGGCGCACGGTCCCCGACCACAGCGTGCCGGTCACGACGGTACCGGCGCCGGCGATGGTGAACACGCGGTCGACGGGCAGTCGCAGCGGCCAGCTCGCTGACGCGCCGCGGCGCTCGGCCGCGACCTCGTCGAGCGCGGCGAGAAGCTCGGGCAGGCCCGCGCCCGTACGCGCGCGAGACCGGGACGATCGGGAGCGCCCTCGAGCGAGGTCCCCTCCAGGAGTCGTCGGACGTCCTCGCGGACGAGCTCGATCCAGTCGGCGTCGGCGAGGTCGGTCTTCGTGATGGCGACGACGCCCCGGTCGATGCCGAGCAGGTCGATGATCGCGAGGTGCTCGCGCGTCTGCGGCATCACGCCGTCGTCGGCGGCGACGACGAGCAGCACGACGTCGATCCCGGTGGCGCCCGCCACCATCTGCCGGACGAAGCGCTCGTGGCCGGGCACGTCGACGACGCCCATCGTACGACCGCTGGGCAGCGTCGAGCTGCGCGAACCCGAGCTCGATGGTGATGCCGCGCGCCTTCTCCTCGGCAAGGCGGTCGGGGTCGGTGCCGGTGAGCGCCTTGACGAGCGCGGACTTGCCGTGGTCGATGTGCCCGGCGGTGCCGAGGACGAGCGACGGAGCGGTGGGCTCGCTCACGGTGGCCTACTCCGCGAGCGCGGCGGCGAGCGCCTCGACCACGACCGCCTCGTCGTCGGCGGACAGCGTGCGCGGGTCGATCAGCAGGCGGTCTTCGTGGATGCGCGCGATGACGTGCGGCTCGCCCAGGCCGCAGGCGCGCCTCGAGCTCCGTCACGCTGATGCCGCGCGGGTCGCACCGCCACGACGACCGTGGGGATGTCGGCCATGCGGCAGCGCGCCGCCGCCGGCGCGCGAGACGTCGTCGGCGACGCGACCTCGTCAGCGGCCTCGCCGACAGCGTCGGCGCGATGCGCGCCGCCAGCGCCTCGGCGCGCACGCGCGATCTCGGACGGCGGGCGCGGTGAGCATGCGCAGCGTGGGGATCTCGCGCAGCGCGCCCGCTCGGGGTCGAGGTAGAGCGCGCAGCGTGACCTCGAGCGCCGCGAGCGTCATCTTGTCGAGCCGCAGCGCGCGGGCGAGCGGGTGCTTCTTGAGGCGCGCGATCACGTGCGCACTTGCCCACGAGGATGCCCGCCTGCGGCCCGCCGAGCAGCTTGTCGCCCGAGCACGACACGAGGTCGGCGCCCGCCGCGATCGACGCTGCCGACGGTCGGCTCGTCCGGCAAGCCCGTACGGCGCCAGGTCGACGAGCACGCCCGAGCCCTGGTCCTCGAACACGGGGATGCCGTGGCGCGGCGCCGAGCTCGCACGAGCTCGGCCAGCGACGACCTCCTCGGTGAAGCCGACCACGCGGAAGTTGCTCGAGTGCACCTTGAGCAGCAGGCCCGGTGTCGGCCGTGATGCGCGCTCTCGTAGTCGCGCAGGTGCGTCTTGTTGGTGGTGCCGACCTCGACCATCCGGGCGCCGGACTCGCGCCATGATGTCGGGGATGCGGAAGCAGCCGCCGATCTCCACGAGCTGGCCGCGGCTCGACGATCGCCTCCCTGCCCGCGCGCGAGCGCCGCGAGGCCGAGCAGCACCGCGGCGGCGTTGTTGTTGACGGCCATCGCGGCCTCGGCGCCGGTCAGCCGGCGTGAGCAGCGACTCGACGTGCACGTGGCGGCTGCCGCGCTCGCCGCGTGTCCACGTCGTACTCGAGCGTCGAGTAGCCGCCCGCGACCTCGGCGACCGCCGCGATGCGGCGTCGGAGCAAGCAGCGCTGCGGCCGAGGTTGGTGTGCACGACGATGCCGGTCGCGTTGATGACCCGGCGCAGCGACGGCGCGCCGCCGCCGCGAGCGAGCGTCGCGCGCGCGGCGCGACGACGTCGGCCTCGGCAACCGGCGGCTCGTCGCCGGCGAGGACCGCGGCGCGCGCGTCCTCGATCGCCTCGCGAAGCGGCGTCGAGCACGAGCGCGCGCGGATGCGGCGGCGAGCAGCTCGGCGACGTCGTCGCGCTTCGAGCAGCTCGTCGACCTTGGGGAGCGCGCGCAGGAGCGAGTTGCGTGTCCATGGTCCCATTCTACCGAGCCACGTCGCTAGCCGTCAGGCGACGGTGACACGTCGCCGTCGCTCGCGAGCATCGCGCGACGAGCTCGGCCATCGTCGCCCACGTCGCCGACCTCGCAGCGACTCCTTGAGCCCGAGGAAGTCGAGACACGTGCCGCACGACTTGATCGGCGACGCCGCGCCTCGGCCAGGAGCGCGAGGTCGTCGAGCGAGCTCCGAGCCCTCGCACGCGAGCCGCACGCCGTCGTTGCATGAACACCAGCGCGCGACGGGCGTCTCCGGCGCGCGCGAGCGAGTACAGGAAGTTGCTGCATGAGCAACGCGCCGAGCTCCTCGTCGCCGTCGCCCGAGCGTGTCGGACGTGACGAGATACGCGTTCGGCCCAGTCTCCATCGGCGTCTCCTTGTCCGGCGTGGCAGGCCGACCGGTCAGCGCACGCTTGATGCGTCCGGCGCTGCCCGTCGATACGTCGCCCGATGACGACGCCGGTCTCGCCCCGCGCCGCGAGCGCGTCCAGCAGCACTGGAGCGCGGTCCGGGCCCACGGCCATGAGCAGTCCGCCGCTCGTCTGCGGGTCGGCGAGCAGCGATCGCCACTCGATACGCCGCGTCTCCCCAGTCCACGCGTGAGCGGTCCAGGAACGCGACCACGTCCTCGGTGCGCCCGGGCCACACGCCGTCGGCGGCGTACTCCGAGCGTCCCAGGCCACGTGGGCAGCGGAAGCGCGCCGCAGCTCGTCGCGGCGGCGCCCGCAGCCCTTCATCATCTCGTGCAGATGCCCGAGCAGTCCCGAAGCCGGTCACGTCGGTGGCGGCGTTCACGCCCACCTCGAGCATCGCCTCGGCGGCGGCGCGGTTCAGGTGCGCCATCGACTCGATCACCGTCGCGCAGCGACTCCTCGGTCTCCAGCCCGCGCTTGAGCGCGGTGGTCATGATGCCCGGTGCCGATCGGCTTCGTGAGCACGAGCACGTCGCCCGGCGCGCGCGCCCACGTTGCGCACGATCGCGGTCGGGGTGCGACCACGCCGAGGACCGACGAGCCCGAACTTGGGCTCCTCGTCGTCGATCGTGTGGCCGCCCACGACTACGCGCTCCGCGCCTCCGTGACCACCTCGGCACCGCCGGCGAGCACCGTCGGCGATCGAGACCGGCAGTCCATCGCGCACGGGAACGCGAGCAGGTTCATCGCGGTGAGCGGGCGTCCGCCCATCGCGTAGATGTCGGACAGCGCGTTGGCGGCGGCGATGCGCCCGAAGTCGTACGGGTCGTCGACGATGGGCGTGAAGAAGTCGACCGTCAGCAGCACGGCCTGAGTCGTCGAGCAGCGATAGACGGCGGCGTCGTCGGACGTCTCGAAGCCGACCATGAGCACGTCGGCGGAGACTCCCGGGGCGAGCGTGTCGAGTATGGCCTTGAGGTCCGCCGGACCGTACTTGGCGGCTCAACCGGACTTCGTCGAGAGCTGCGTCAAGCGAACGGGCTCCATGGCTGCCCTCCTCTCGCGATCCTTGGTGCGGTGGGCGTGGTCAGTCGCGCGGGTAGCCGGAGAGCACCCGGCGGACTATCTCGAGACGGCACTCTTTGATCGAGCAAAGAGTCACGAACGCCTCCAGCGACCGTCTGACCTCGCCGTCGTCAGTGAGCTGGTAGCGCGGGTCGGACCCCGCCTCCACGATCACGACCGCTCCGCTGCGCGACAGGTGCTCGAGGGCCTTGGCCAGGTCGTCTTCGCTCCTGCCCAGCAGCATCGCGAAGCCGGCGGCGTCCTCGATCGTCTCGGGCCGATGGTGGAGGAACACGAGAAGGTCCCAAGCCGCGAACGAGTCCACGTGACGGTCCGCGAACCGGTAGGCTTCCTCGTCTCCCGGACGGTCGAGTCCCGGCGTCACGAGGCGGCCTCCGTGCAAAGAGGCGATCCGGGGCGTGACGACGACCGCGGGGCCGGTCTCACGTCCTGAGCGCTCGCGAGGGTCACCGTCATTCCGTCGTCTTCCCCCCTACGGATGCTCCGCGAAATGGCCGAACGGCCACCTTGACCAGCATAACGGCAGATGGCGCGGCACGTCCACGGGTACGGGCGCCAGGCGGCGGGTCGCCCCTACGATTCCTCGATGCGCAGCACGACCCCGTCGTGCCCGGCGATCGGCACCCGGAAGGTGAGGCCGCCCACGGGCACCCGCGCGCCGCCCGCCGACGTGACCGCAGCTACCCTGCGCTCCCAGGTGAGCGTCGCCGTCACCGGGACCGGCGCGTGGTTGACCAGCACGAGCACGGGCCCGGCGTCGCTCGTGAGCACCGCCGTGCGCACGCTGCGACGGTCGCAGTCCACGGGACCGGCGGCCCCTGCCGAGGAGGCCGCCGCCCGATAGACGGCGGAGACCAGCGCGGCGGCCGCGGTGGGGACCTCGTCGTGCGGGAGATCGCCGATGGCGCGCTCCAGTGGCGCGGAGACGAAGTAGACCCGGCCTCGGCCCGAACGGAACACCGTGACGAGCGGCCTTCCCGCCCCGTCGGCGGCGATCACGGTGGCCCGGCCCGGCGCGAGCAGCGCCGACGACGGCATCCTGAGCGGGGCCTCGAACGACGTCAGGTCGCCCAGCACGAGAGGCTGCGCGATGCGGCAGGTCAGCGAATCGCGCGGCCCCGCCTCGCCGGTGAAGTCCACGCCGGCCAGCGCGCGCAGCTCCTCGGACGGCTCGGCGCCGCCGTGGCTCGCGACGAGCGTCCCGCCCTCGGCCACGAACGCGGTCACGGCCGCCCACGTCTCGGGCTCCAATCCACGAGCCGAGGGCACGATGAGCACGGACACGGCCTCGAGCCCTTCGCCCTCGCGGATGACGTCCACCGGCAGGTGAGCCTCCGTGGCCAGGGAGAACGCAGCGAGCGACGAACGCGCCGAGATGAGGCCCAAGGGGCCCGGCCCGTAGCGCTGGGCGGGCACGAGGACCGCGACCCTCTCGGGGAGCGGCTCCAGGGGACCCGCGCCAAGCACGCTGGTCACGGCGGAGACGAGAGTGGCGGCGCCCAGCGCCGGCGTCGCGCCGCCGTCCTCGTCCAGCAGCGCGGCGAGCGACTCTCCGTGGCCGCGGTAGAACGGCACGCGCCGCGCGGCGTCCGAGGGCCGCCACGGCCCCAACTGCGCCGAGCCCGTGCCGTCCGCGAGAGCGCCGTACAGCCGCATGCGCACGAGGCCGGCAACCTCCGGCAGCGAGTGCTCGGGTGCGGGGGGCAGCAGACCGTCAGCCGCCACCGGCAGGCCCTTGCGGGCGAGCCGGGTCAGGAAGCTCGGGCAGTGCGTCGCCGCGCCGGCCAGCCCGGGTCCCGGCGCCATCGCAGCGAGCGCCCGCGGCGTCGCGGCCGCGGCGGCCAGCGACATGCGGTCCGCGACGGCTCGCGCGTCGATGCCCGAGGTGACGAGGAGCGACTCGGTGTCCGCGCCCAGGCCGAGCGGCCGGTCCGGATCGCGCTCGCGCACCGCGTCGGTGATGAGCCGCGCCCAGCGCTCGAGCGCGCCCGAGCTCGCGAAACCGTGGAGGAACGCCTCGTCGGCGAGGAGCCAGGCCTCGAGGCTCGGCTCGGCGGCGAGGCGCGCGGCGACCGCGCCGGCGAACGACGAAGCGCGTTCCAGCACGTAGTCGTCCGTGCGCAGGTCGCGGCGCCCGGCCCATGCGAGGTCCAGCAGGCGCCCGTCGCCGAGGTCGGCGAAGAGGCACACGGTGGGCGCCAGACCCAGGCCGTGGGCCTCGGCGACCGTGGCGGCGAGGTCGTCGAGGGCCACGTCGTCGTAGCGGCCCACCTGCGGCTCGACCGCGGGCCAAGACACGTAGAGGCGGACGGCTCCAAGGCCCGCCTCGGCCATGGCGGCCAGATCGGCGGCGGCCGCGGATCCGTAGGACCCGGGCGAGCCGGTTGGCGCCAGCGCGGCGCCGATCGCGAGCGGCCCGCGGCCAGTAGCCGCGCTCACGAACCCACCGCCTCTTCGTGGCCGCTCAGGATCTCCCACAAGGTGGCCTCGCCGGCGAGCTCGTGGTCCCCCGCGCGCCGCACGTGCCACCAGGCCTCGGCGTGGCGGTCTGCTATGAGCAGGCACGCCGCTAGGACGTAGCGCGCGCGCACGAGACCGGGATCGGACCCGACCGCGCGAGCCGCCTGCGGGGCCGCCGCGGCGTAGCGACCTGCAGCGAGCAGGGACTCGGCATGGAGGGTCCGCGCGTGAGCGGCGTCCGGCATGGCGCCGAGGAGACCCTCGAAGATCGCCGCCGCGTGGGCGGCGAGACCCGGGCGCCGCGCGAAGCCGATGCCGGCCACCGCGAGCGCGGGCGGGAAGCCGGGAGAGACGGTGAGCGCTCGCAGCGAGCTCGCGAGAGCCTCGCTGTCCGACGCGAACCCCAGCATGGCGAAGCCCGCCAGCGAGAGCGCGCCGGCATCGTCCGGGCTCGAGTCGAGCACCGAGCGCGCGGCGGCGAGCAGCACCAGCGGATCGTCGGCGGCGACGAGGTCCAGGGCGTGCCTGACGTCGGCGCGCAGGTCGGACCGCGCGCGCATCGAGGACAGGAACAGGTCCGATTCCGTCGGGTCCGGGAAGGACGCCGTCCGCAGCGCCTCGAGCCCCGCCGGCAGCCCCTCCTCCAGCAGGTCCAGGAGCGCGAGGTTCCATGGGCCGCGCCCGCCCGGTTCCAGGGATGCGGCCGAGTCCCACGCCTCGCGGGCCTCGGCCGCCAGCCCGGCGGCGAAGAGCGCCTCACCGCCCAGGACGTGACCGACGGCGAGGTCGGGCCTCAGCTCGGCGAGCTCGCCCCACACCAGGATGGACCGGTCCGACATCCCGCCCAGGCGGTCGTAGGCCAGGCCCAGCACCGGGTACGCCGGCACGTAGGAAGGGTCGATCCGGATCGCGCGGGTCGCAAGGTCCGAGGCGTCGCGCCACGCCCCCGCGTCGGCGGCGGCGATGGCGGCCGCGGCCAGCAGCGACGCCTCCGGCCTCTCTCCCGCCTCGGCAAGGGCCCTTTGCGACCAGATGAGCGCGGTCTCCAGGTCGCCGGAGCGCGCGAGCATCGAGATCTCCGACCACACGGCGCCCACGTCAGGCACCTCCGGCCGAGGAACGCGCTCCCGAGCGAGGCCACGGTGGCCATGGCCGTGACGCGTCGCGCGCGACGTAGGTCGCTCCCGCCGCGGCGGCACCGGAGGGGTCCGCGGCGGCGGCGGGTCCCACCGCCATGACGGCGGGCCCGGCCGCCTGAGCCTCGGCCAGGGCGGCCGTGGTACGGGCGAGGCCGGTGAGACCTCGGGTGTCGCTCACGCACACGAGCACGGCGGTGACGCTTCCCGCCGAGGCGGCTTCCACGAACGCGAGCTCGGGGACCTCGTCGCCCAGGTCGATGACGCGATGGCCGGCCACGGCCAGAGTGCTGGCCACGATCTTCCCGAGGCCCGCATGCCCGTCGCCGAGCGGCGTCCCCACGACCACCGTGATGCCCGTGTCCAGGGCCACCTCCGGCGGCGCGGCGAACGCGATGACCTGGTCGGCGGCCACGCCGGCGGACGCGAAGGCGTCGTCGCTGACGGCGCCTTGTGCCCACTGCTCTCCCAGAGTCGCGAGCGCGGGCACGAGCACGCGCTCGAGCACCTCCGAGCGTGACAGCCCCGCGTTGCGGCAGCGCTCGACCGAGGCGAGCGCGGCGGGGGTGTCGTCGGCAAGGAGCGCGCGCAGCAGCGTCAACGCCTCGTCGTTCACGCGCCCCCCTTTCGAGTCGCGGCGTCACGGCGCCCTGGCCGCGTCCGGATCGTCGCCGCGTCGGCATCGTCCCCTCTATGATGGCTCGTGTGGTAGGCCGGGAGGGATTCGGACCCTCACTCCCTTTCGGGACGCGGCTTTTAAGGCCGCTGCGTCTGCCAGTTCCGCCACCGGCCCGTGATGGGTGTGAAGCCGTCCGCCTCACGCGCCCTCGAGCACGATGCCGTATAAGATGTCGTGCTCGCTCACGACGGCCGTGTCCAGCCCCGACATCGCGAGCACCGTCTCGAGGATCGAGTGCGCCGGCGACGATCACTGCCGCCCGGCCGGGATCCAGGCCGGGCACGCGCTTGCGCTCTTCGAGCGTCATCGCCGAGAGGTCCTCGCGCAGATCCGCGAGGTCCCCGCCTGATAGAAGCGACCCGTGCACAGCCGCGGGATCGTAGTCGACGAGGCCCTGCCGTATGGCGCTCAGGCTCGTCGCGGTCCCGGCGAGCGCGAACAGACGCGACGGACGCTGGTCCAGGGCCCCGAAATACGGCCTGAACTGCTCGGTCACCCACGCCGCGGCGGCGTCCATCTCGGACGCGGCAGGCGGATCGGACTTCAGGAACATGTCGGTCACCCGCCGCGAGCCGCAGTCGATCGACCGGGCGGCCTCGAGGTCCAGCACGGGCTCGCCGCCGTCGCCGCGATCGCACCACACGCCCGAGACGAGCTCGGTGGAGCCGCCGCCGAGGTCGCACACGAGCACCGGGTCGAGCTCGCACATGCCCCACGTCGCCCCTCGGAAGGACAGGAACGCCTCGCGGTCCCCCGAGATGATCGCCGGCCTGGCGCCCAAGGCCGCCAGCCGCTCGACGAACTCGGGACCGTCGGCCGCGTCGCGCATCGCCGAGGTCGCGACGGCGTCCACGCGCTCGACGCCCAGCTCGCGGCACTCGGCAAGGAACTCCACCACCACGCCGGCGACCGCATCCGCGCCCTCCGGCGAGAGCCGGCCGGTGGCGGAGAGGTCCTTGCCCAGATGCGTGATGCGCGTGTGGCGCACGACCTCCTTGAGGTCCTCGCCGTCGACATCGGCCACGAGAAGCCTCGTGGAGACCGTGCCGATGTCTATCGCTGCGCGTCGTTGGCTCATGGTGGGGATTCTACCGCGCCGGAGGGCAGAGCCGCGGGGACGGCCCCGGTGACTGTGAGGCGCAGCGTTCATCGGGGCACGCCTCGTCCCAGCGCCCCATGCATTCCAGACCGAGCGGGTCGCCGGTCCCCGCGAGCGCGGCCGCAACGTGGGCGTGCAGGCATTTCACCGCGAGCGGGTCCTTCTGGCCCGCGATGCCTGTGCCGGCGCAGGGGTCGGTGCCGCCGGCCTCCGCGGCCCGCGCTTCGCGGTAAGCGGCGTCGGAGGCTTCCAAGGCGGCCGCGGCCAGCGGGTCGGCCGCGAGGCGCTCGGCTGCGGCGGCGACGGCCCCTCCGGATTCCTCGTGCGCCGCGTGCTCGGCCAGCCATGGGCACGTCAGCCAGTACAGCGTGGGGAAGGGCGTCCCATCGGCCAGGACGGGCGCCGTCACTATCATCGAGGGATAGCCCCATGAGCACGCGGCGCCGATGCGCCACGATCCCCGGGGCTCGCGGCCCAGCTGGCGTGCGACCACGTCGCGGTAGGGTGACGCGAGCTCGCCCGGTGCCCCGCGGCGGCTCACCTGCCGCCGGCCCGGACGCCGAACAAGGCGTCGAACAGCGCCGTGAGCGGGTCCGAGGGAGCCGTGGGCGCGACGGAGGCGAGGCTCGCCGCCGACGGCGCGCTCTTCTTCTTGGCGCCCTGCTGCATGACCACGTACGCGTTCTCGCCCTGGTGAACGAGCCCGAGCGTCTCGCGAGCCGCAGACTCGATCCCCTGCGGCGTCTTGAGCTGCTCGACCTCCTTGCGCAGCGTGGCGTTGCGCGAGGTCACGGCCTTGTATTGCGCAGTGAGCGAAGCCAGCTGGCGCTGCTCGGTGTAGTGCATCTTGAGGACCGGGTAGACCCACCAGGCCGCGAGGACGACACCCAGGCAAACGGTCCACACGAGCGCGTTGCCCGGCAGGCGCCAGCCCGCGGCGGCCTTCTTGGCGCGCGGCGCGGCACTCTTGCTCTTTGCCGAGGAACGCCGAGGCTGCGGCGCGCGTGAACCCACCGCGGCCGAGCGGCGCTGGCCGGAGGTCTTGGTCCCCCCTGTGGCCGATGTGCGGTTCCGGGATCGGGCTGCCATCAGTGCTACGAGTGCTCCCTAGTCCGCGTTCGGGCAGCTCACGTACGCCGCCCACGACCAGGATGATAGCACAGCGCAGCCGAACAAGACCGCCGGTCTCCAGCTCTGGTCAAGGTCGAGGTGACCAGCGGCCCGTGACCGGGGGCCGGCGAATGCCGGCGCCGCGTAACCGCAGGTCAGCGAGTGTGTCTACGCGGTGATCACGCGGATGAGATCGGTGGTGCCGCTGACGTTGACCGCCACGCCGGCGGTGAGCGCCACGAGGTCCCCGCTCTTTGCCAGGCCCGCGTCGCACGTGGCCGAGACAGCGCCGGCGAACGTCTCGTCCACCGTGGGCTGCGGCGGGACGAGCACCGGGGTGACGCCCCACACGAGCGTGAGACGGCGCGCCGTCTCTATCTCCGTGGTCACGCCCACCACCGGCACATGCGGACGCAGCCCCGCGACGGCACGCGCGGTGGACCCCGACCGTGTGGCTGTGACGATCGCGGCGACGTCCAGGTTCTCGGCGAGGGTGACCACGGCAGCGGACACGGCGGCGGCCACGTTGCGCGAACGCGCCGATGAGGTGCGCGGCGGCGATTCGAACGCCGCCTCCGCGGCCTGAGCGATGCGCGCCATCATGGCCACAGCCTCGACCGGGTGGTCCCCCACCGCCGTCTCGGCCGACAGCATCACGGCGTCGGCGCCTTCGAAGATGGCGGTGGCCACGTCCGAGGCCTCGGCACGGGTGGGAGCGGGTTCGTGGATCATCGACTCCAGCATCTGCGTGGCCACGATCACGGGTTTGCGGCTCGAGCGCGCGCACGCCACGATCTGGCGCTGAAGGACCGGAACCGCCTCTACGGGCATCTCCACGCCGAGGTCGCCGCGCGCGACCATGACCGCGTCCGCGGCCGCGATGATGGCGTCCAACGCCGCCACGGCCTCGTGCTTCTCGATCTTGGCGACGAGGGCGGGCCCGTCCGGCCCCAGAACCTCGCGCACCCGCGCCACGTCCGAGGGCGAGCGGACGAAGGACTGCGCGACGAACTCCACGCCGGCGTCGCGCGCCCAGGCCGCGAGGCGCAGGTCGCGCTCGGTGATGCTGGGCACCGACAGGCGCACCCCGGGGACGTTGACCCCCTTGCGGCTCTTGAGCGGACCGCCTTCGACGACGCGCGTGTGCACGGCGGTCTCGTCGGCGCGAAGCGTCTCGAGCACGATCCGCCCGTCGTCCACGAGCACACGGTCGCCGGGCGACAGGTCGCGCCACATGCCGCGCCAGGTGACGCAGGCGTGCTCCGAGTCGCCCATGCAGTCCCCGGGCACGAGGTCGAACGCGGCGCCGGAGGTCAGGAAGCTGCCCTCGGCAACGGCCCCGATCCGGATCTTGGGGCCCGGCAGGTCCACCATGACGCCCAGAAGCTTGCCCGACCGCTCCGACGCGGCCCGTACCGCCGCGAGCGCGGCGGCGAGCTCGTCCTCCTCGTTGTGGCTCGCGTTGAGGCGCGCCACGTCGAGGCCCATGGCGACAAGGGAGTCCAGCACCGCGGCGTCCGCCGTGGCCGGCCCTATCGTTGCGACTATCTTGGTCCTGCGCATGTGATGGAACGTACCCGACCGGCGCCGGATGCTCGCGCGCAGGGGCCCGGGTCAGTCCTCGGTGGTGCGCGGAAGACGCAGGATCTGGATGGCGTCGTCCTGGAGGCGCACGGTGACCTCGCCCTTGCCCAGCCGATGCGCGGCCGTGCGCAGGTTGCCGTAAAGGCGCTGCATGCCGCGTTTGTCGGTGCGGATGTTGAACGCGCGGTCGCCCACCGAGAGGAAGTAGCGCACGAGGCGCGCGGCCGTGCCGCGCGGGGCCGGATACGGCACGTCCACCTCGCGAGCGTCCACCGTCCACTCCTCCTCATCGCCGGACGGCACCGGCAGGTAGCCCTCCACCTCGGCCACGAGGATGACGCCGCGGTGGTCGCCCGGGCCGTTGACCATGTGCAGCGTGACCTTGAGGCCCTGCGCCGCGGTGGTCCGGGCGAGGTACGCCCAGTCCAGCGCGCGGTCGTCGGGGAACACCACCACGATGCGGTCGAACACCCGTGTCACCAGCTCGGTGACGAGCGCCGTGAGCGCGTGCCCTCGCCTGGGGGTGAACGTGACCACCGCCGCGTCGAACTCGACCTCGTAGGGAAGGTCCTCGATCACACCTTGCATCAGGCGGAGGTTGGGCGCGTCGGCGAGATCGGTGCACAGGAGCACCTTGAGCATGCCTTCCGAGACCTCCACCGCAGTGAGCATCCCGGCATGTGGGAGCAGCTCGCGCGTGATCGCCCCGGTGCCCGCCCCCACCTCGAGGATCCGGCCTCCCTCCGGCAGCTCGGCGAGCAGCGCCTCGATCAGCTCCGGGAACACGAGATCCTTGCCGAACTCGACACCCATCTCGGCCGCCAGGCGATCGCGGTTGGCCATGGCCGTGTCCATGGGCATGCCGAGCACGCGCGAACGGTCCGCCCGACCGCGCGTCGCGCCCTTTCTGCGATCCTTGACCACGGACCCTCCGCTTCGTTCCGGCCGACGCGTCCCCTGCGTCCTCGCCGCGCTCGGGGCCGCCTTCGGCGACCGGGCCCCGCGCCGTCTCGGAAAGCCGCGCTAGCGAGTGATGTTGTAGAACGCCTTGATGCCCGGGTAGCTACCCGACTCGGCGAGCTCCTCCTCGATCCGGAGGAGCTGGTTGTACTTCGCGACGCGGTCGGAGCGGGCCGGCGCGCCGGTCTTGATCTGGCCGGCGTTGGTGGCCACGGCGATGTCCGCGATGGTGGTGTCCTCGGTCTCGCCCGAGCGGTGCGAGATCACGCAAGTGTACCCGGCGCGCTTGGCCGTCTCGATGCAGTCCAGCGTCTCGGTCAGCGAGCCGATCTGGTTCACCTTGACCAGGATCGAGTTGGCCACGCCCATGCTCGATACCGCGCACGAGGCGCTCGGTGTTCGTGACGAACAGGTCGTCGCCCACCAGCTGCACCCGGTCGCCCAGCGCGTCGGTGAGCAGCTTCCAGCCGTCCCAGTCCTCCTCGGCCATGCCGTCCTCGAGGGAGACGATGGGGTAGCGGTCCACGAGGTCCTTCCAGAAGTCCACCATGCCGGCGGCGTCGAGCTCGCGGCCCTCGCCCTTGAGCATGTAGACCTTGCGATCCGCGTCGTAGATCTCGGTGGTGGCCGGGTCCAGCGCGATACACGATCTGGTCGCCCAGCGAGTAGCCGGCCTTGCCCACGGCGGCGGAGATGACGTCGAGCGCCTCGGCGTTGCTGCCGAGGTCGGGGGCGAACCCACCCTCGTCGCCCACACCGGAGCCGAGCTTGCGCTCCTTGAGCACGCCCTTGAGCGCGTGGTAGATCTCCGAGCACATGCGCAGGCCCTCGGCGAACGTGCTCGCGCCCACGGGCATGACCATGAACTCCTGAAGGTCCACGTTGTTGTCCGCGTGCGCGCCGCCGTTGAGGATGTTCATCATCGGGACCGGCAGCACGTGCGCGTTGGCGCCGCCGATGTAGCTGTACAGCGTGAGCTCGGTGGACATCGCCGCGGCACGCGCGGTCGCCAGCGAGACGCCGAGGATGGCGTTGGCGCCCAGGCGCGCCTTGTTGGGCGTGCCGTCCAGCTCGAGCAGCAGCGCGTCAACGGCGCGCTGGTCGGTCGCGTCCATGCCCGCGAGCTCGGGCGCGATCACGTCGTTGACGTTGCGGACCGCGGTGAGCACGCCCTTGCCGCCGTAGCGCTTGACCTCGCCGTCGCGCAGCTCCACCGCCTCGAACGCGCCGGTGGACGCGCCGGACGGCACCGCCGCGCGGCCCCATGAACCGTCGTCCAGGGCGATCTCCACCTCCACGGTGGGATTGCCGCGGCTGTCGAGGATCTCACGGGCGTGCATGTCGCTGATGAAGCTCACTGGCGCTCCTTGTCTCGTCCGGGCGCCGGGACCGCACGGCCCCCCGCCCCCCTCTTCGGTCCTTGCCGAGGCGGGTCACGCCTCGTCGTTCGTGCGTTCCTTGTCCTTGGCCGCCTGCCAAAGGTCCTCGAGCTCCCCGATGCCGTGGTCGTCGATGGACCGCCCGGCGAGCAGGGCAGCCTGCTCCATGTGACGCCAGCGCCGCTCGAACTTGGCGTTCGTGCCGCGCAGCGATTCCTCGGCGTCAACGCCGTAACGGCGAGCAAGGTTCACCGCGGTGAACAGGATGTCGCCGATCTCCTCGGCGGCCTCGGGGGTGCCCGGCTCGGTCGCCCTCAGCTCGTCGATCTCCTCGGCAAGCTTGTCGTAGACCCCAGCCGTATCCTCCCACTCGAATCCGCGGTCGACCACTCGGCGCGAGATCTTCTGGGCGGCCATGAGGGCTGGCAGGCCCTGCGGTATGCCGTCGAGCGCGCTGGTGCGGTGCGGCTTCTCTATGCCTTTGAGCTGGTCCCAGCGGCGCAGGGTGTCGGCGGCGGTGCCGGCCTCGACGTCGCCGAAGACGTGAGGATGGCGGAAGACGAGCTTGGCCACGATCCCCTGGGCCACGTCGTCGATAGTGAAAGTGCCGGCCTCGGCGGCCATCTGGGCGTGGAACGCGATCTGGAGGAGCACGTCGCCGAGCTCCTCGGCCAGCGCGGTGTCGTCGGCCTCGTCTATCGCCTCGACCGCCTCGTAGGCCTCCTCGATCATGTTGGACTTGATGGTGGCGTGGGTCTGCTCGAGGTCCCATGGGCAGCCGCCGGGCCCGCGCAGGATCTGCATGATGCGTGTGAGCTCGGCGAACGCCGGGTGCGCGTCCAGCGGCGTGACGGGCAGGTAGCCGTCCACCACGAGCACGACTTCCGCGCGCGGGTCGCCGGCGGCGGACCGGCGCAGTGCCGCGCTCAGGTCGTCGGCACCTTGGGTGAGCTCCGCCAGCGGACGAACGGGGATGCCGGCTGCGGCCAGCAGGCCCGCGGCCGCTCCGCCCGGGTCCGCCACGAAGACGGCCTGAGCAGCACGAAGCCGGTCCGCCAGCTGCGCGGGGACCTCCCCCGCCGAGCCGGGCAGACCGGCTATCGATACGTGCGCCACTGGGCGGCCGGATGCGACCGGGAAGGTCGCTACTTGCCGGTGGACGTCGCGGACTTCGAAGCCGCGCTCGCGACGAGCTGGTCGAGCACGTTCTGATCCACTGGAGATCTTCGGCTTCCTTGCGCAGCTTGGCCACGTACGCCTGGTAGGCGTCGGCCGAGCCCTGCTGCGTGAGGATCTGCTTGATCTGCGGGGTGGCCTCGGCAAGCGTCCTTTGCTTGGCGGGACGCGTCTCCTCGAGCTTGATGATGTGCCAGCCGTACGAGCTCTTGGTGATGGGCGACAGCTGCCCCACCTTGGCGAGCTTGTCCACGGCGGCCTGGAACTCGGGGACGTAGGGCGTCGTGGGCCAGCCCAAGTCGCCGCCCTTGGCCGCGGAGCCCTTGTCGATGGAGTACTGCTTGGCGAGCGACGCGAAGTCCGCGCCGCCCTGCAGCTGCGCCAGGGTCTTATCGGCGAGCGCCTTGTCCTTCGTGGCGACGAGGATGTGCGCCACGCGCTTGCCCGCCGTCTGCTTGAACATGGCCTGGTTCTTCTTGTAGTAGGCCTCGATGGCGGCCGGCGTCGGAGCCGTGCCCTTGCCGAGCTTGGCCTGGACCGCCTGCAGCAGGAGCTGCTGCTTGATCTGGTCGCGGATCTGCGCCTCGGTGGTCCCGTAGTTCGCGAGCGCGGCCTGCCACGCCTTGTCGTCCTTGAACTGGCTCTTGATCTGGGCGAGCTGCTTGTCCACGTCCGAATCGCTCACCGAGACGCCCATCTGCGCCGCCGCCTGAGCGACGAGCGCCTGGTCCACCATCTGGTCCAGGAGCTTCTTGGCGAAGTCCGCCTCGCGGGTCTTGGCGTCGGGCCCGCTGAACATCTGCGGGTACTGGTTCTTGACCTGCTGGAACTTGGTCTGGAGGTCCGACAGCGGGATACCCTGACCGTTCACGGTCGCGGCGTTCTGCGCGCTGCAGCCGGAAAGCACGACGGCGACCATGAGGGTCGCGAGCGCGGCTGCGATCAGCCGGGGAGCGGACTTCATCTACGAATCTCCTCCTTGGGGCGGCGTAACGGCGTCGAGTATAGCATCGATGACCTGCTCAGCCGCCTCGGCAGGACCGGTCCCGGGCGTCATCGGAACGGCGAGCTTGCGGTCACCCTCCGAGTAGATCCGCGCCAGGCGGGCCAGAGCCCCCGACTGCCTGGATGTGAGCACGAGTCCTGCCAGTTGGAGCCGATTGCGGACCACCGTGACGGCGGTTATGCCCAGCATCGCGGCCTGGGTTCGAACGTGGGCGACGGCGAGCAGGTTCGCAGCGGGCGCCGGCGGGGCGCCGTACTCGCCCAGCAACTCCTCGCGGATGCGCCCCAGCGA
Source organism: uncultured Coriobacteriia bacterium (assembly GCA_963768865.1). Lineage (GTDB taxonomy): Bacteria > Actinomycetota > Coriobacteriia > Anaerosomatales > CAVYJL01 > CAVYJL01. The sequence goes on from CAVYJL010000007.1 coordinate 101,327, forward strand.
CTCGGGCGTCAGTGCCGAGGCCAGGCGCCGGTACAGGCGCACGCGGTCGTCCACGGCCGGCACGTACTCCTCGGGCAGGAACGCGGGAACGGGCAGGTCCACCCGGATATCGAGCTGCGCTGCCGCTGGTTCGCCTCGGGCCTCGGCCACGGCCTGGCGCAACATCTCCGCATACAGCTCGAAGCCCACCGCGCTCATCTGGCCGTGCTGCTCGGCGCCCAGCAGCGAGCCTGCGCCGCGGATCTCGAGGTCGCGCATGGCCACCTTGATGCCGCTGCCCTGCTCGGTGAGCTCGTTGATCGCCTCGAGACGAGCGGTCGCTTCCTCGGTGAGCGTACGACCTCGGGTGAACAGGAAGTACGCGTAGGCCTTCACGTGGCTGCGGCCCACGCGCCCCTTGAGCTGATAGAGCTGGGCCAGGCCCAAGCGCTCCGAGTCCTCGATCACGAGCGTGTTCGTGTGGGGGTTGTCGATGCCGCTCTCCACGATGGTGGTGGACACGAGCACGTCGATCTCGCCAGCCGAGAACGACTCCATCGCCTTCTCGAGCTGGTGCTCGGACATCTTGCCGTGCGCCGACGGCGATCCGTGCCTCGGGCACGGCTTCCTGCACCCGTCGCACCGCCTCGTCGAGCGTCATGACACGGTTATGATGTAGTAGACCTGGCCGCCGCGGTGCAGCTCCGAGCGGATCGCGTCGGCCACGACGTCGGGGTCGTACTCGCCCACCCGCACGGTCACCGGGAACCGGTTGGGCGGCGGCGTGTCGATCACCGACATGTCGCGCACGCCCGACAGCGACATCTGCAGCGTGCGAGGGATGGGCGTGGCGGTGAGCGTGAGCACGTCCACCTGCTCGCGCAGGTTCTTCAGGTGCTCCTTGTGCTCCACGCCGAACCGCTGCTCCTCGTCCACGATGACCAGGCCGAGGTCCTTGGGAGCGACGTCGCGGCGTCAGCAGCCGGTGCGTGCCCACGAGGACGTCCACGGTGCCGGCGGCGAAGCCGCTCGAGCACCTCGGCCTGTTCGGCCTTGGTGCGGAAACGCGACAGGACCTCCACGGTCACGCGCGAAGGGCTCGAAACGCTCGGAGAACGTGACGAAGTGCTGCTGCGCGAGGATGGTGGTGGGGCACAGGACCATGACCTGCTTGCCGTCCTGCGCCGCCTTGAACGCGGCGCGGATGGCGACCTCGGTCTTGCCGTAGCCTACGTCGCCGCAGACGAGGCGGTCCATCGGCTCCGGCGACTCCATGTCGGCCTTGACCTCGTCGATGGCGTTTTGCTGGTCGGGCGTCTCCACGAAGGGGAACATCGCCTCCATCTCCGCCTGCCACGGCGTGTCCGGGCCATACGCGAAGCCCCTCGCCGCGCTGCGGCGGGAGTAGAGGTCCACGAGGTCGAACGCGAGCTTCTTGGCGGCGGTCCGCGCCTTTCCCGTCGCGCGCGACCAGTCGCTCGTGTTCAGGCGCGTGATGCGCGGCGCGCTCGCGTCCGGGCCCACGTACTTGGTCACGCGGTCGAGCTGGTCCACCGGCACGTAGAGCTTGTCGCCCTTGGCGTACTCGAGCAGCAGGTAGTCGCGCTCGGTGCCCAGCAGCTCGCGACGGACGATCTCGCGGAACAGCGCGATGCCGTGCGTGGAGTGCACCACGTAGTCGCCCGGCTTGAACTGGAATGTCGGTGCCGAGGCGTCGATGCTGCCGCTGCGACGCGCCGTGCCGGCGCGGGGGTAGATGTCCTCCACCGAGACGACGGCTAGTGCCGCGTCGTCGATGACGAAGCCCGCAGGGACATCGGCCAGGGCTAGCTTGGCGGCTCCCGCCGCTGCACGCGGGCGGGCACCCAAGGGCCTCCGCTCACGGTCCTCGCTCGCTTCGCTCACTGCGGAGTGTTCGCTGCGACCCTCGGGCCGCCCGCCCGCTCCGCCGTCGTCCACTCCCGGCTCGCCCTCAGACCCCAGCAGTTCTATGGAGATGCCTGCGTCTACCAGGGTGTTGCCTAGGCGCTCTAGGACGCGGTGGTCGCGGGCGGTGACGTAGAGCTGGTGGCCGGACTTCATCAGGGCTCGGACGCCGCCTACGAAACGGTCTTCGCCGCCGGCCACCTCGGGGCGGCGGGCGGCCAGTTCGGCGTCCACGACACCACCCGCGCGCATGAGGGACAGGAGTGTGACGCGCTGGCGCTGGCCCAGATCGAGCTTGGCGGCCGACACGAAGAGACCCTCGAGGTCGCGGCCCGCCGGCTTGGCCAGCGCCTCCACGCGGTCGTACTCGCGCGAGGCGTCGTCGAACAGCGACCGGGGCTCGATGACCTCGACGAGCGCGTTCGCGGCCAGGTAGTCGGTGGCTTGACCCTCGGCGTTGTAGAGAGAGGGCAGCCACGCCTCGACGCCGTTGAAGAGCACGCCCTGTTCGAGAAGCTCGAGCTCACGGGCCACGTCCAGGTCGCTGAGCGCCGCGCGGCCGTGCTCGCGGCGCGCGTTGCCCGAGGCCCGCGTCCCGAGCGCGATCTCGCGCGCGGGATACAGCTCGATCCGGTCGATCGTGCCTATGGATTGGCCCGTGGAGGGCACGTAACGGCGCAGCTCTTCGATCTCGTCGCCGAAGAGCTCGGCGCGGACCGGGTACGGCGCGTCCGTCCCGAAGACGTCGATCACGCCGCCGCGGATGGCGAACTGACCGCGCTCCTCGGCAAGATCGGTGCGCTCGTAGCCCATGGCGGCGAGGCGCTCGGCGGCTTGCTCCAGGTCCAGCGACGCACCCTGGGCCAGCTCGAGCGGGTCGAACACGTGCGCGCCGGCGGGCGGCACCTGCCTGAGCAGCGCGGCGGCGCTCGACACCACCACGACCTCGCGGCCCCGGTGCAGCGCGTGCAGTGCCCTGGCCCGGCGCCCGGCTCCCGTGATGTCGTTGTGCTCGTCGTCCCACGGCATCGTGCGCCGGTTGGGCAGCACGAGCACCGAATCGCGGCCGAGCCATGTCGTGAGCTGGCGGGCGTAGCGCTCCGCCGCGTCCTCACCCGAGATGACCACGAGCGTGGGCCTGGGCGCGGCGGTGAACAGCGCCGCGGTGATGATGGGGCGCACGAGGCCCGGAGCCGCGATGGTGTGGTCGTCACCGCGCTCGATCGCGGCGATGGTGCCGGCGATCGCGGGCGCGTGGTCCAAGTGCGGCAGAAGCTGGTCGAGCAGCGGCATGTGCGGTGGTTCCTCCGGTCGCAAACAGCACGAAAGCCCCGCGACGGCAAGCCGGCGGGGTCGAGTCACCTACCCTAGCACGGTGCGGGCCGAGGTGCGACCGGGCATACTCATCGGTGTTCCAAGCCGAGGACCGCGCGCAGCGGCTCCTCGGCAGGGCCATGAACGACACGGGAGCAGCCGCATGCCGCCAGCCGAACCGAGGAAGAATGCCGCCCGCAAACCGGCCGCGCGCCGGTACACGAAGGCCGATCGCGAGCGCGCGGCCGAGGTCTACGCGCGGTTTGGCCGGGAGTACCCCCGAGCGCACATCATGCTCACCTACCGCGACCCGTTCCAGTTGCTCGTGGCGGTGATCCTCTCGGCGCAGACCACCGACGTGAGCGTGAACAAGGTCACGCCCGACCTGTTCGCCGCCTACCCGGACCCGGTGTCGCTGGCCGCGGCCGACCCCGCCGACGTCGAGCGCATCATCAAGGCCACCGGGTTCTTCCGCAACAAGACCAAGAACATCATGGGCGCCGCCCAGCGCATCGTGGCCGAGTACGACGGCCGCGTGCCCGACACGATGGAGGACCTGATCACCCTGCCGGGGGTCGCGCGCAAGACGGCGAACATCGTGCTCGCCAACGCGTTCGGCATCATCGACGGCGTCGCCGTGGACACGCACGTCACGCGGCTGTCGCACCGGCTGGGGTTCAGCAAGCAGGACGACCCCGTCAAGATCGAGCGCGACCTCATGGCGCTGTTCCCGCGCGAGGATTGGATGGACCTCACGTACCGGCTCATCGACCACGGGCGCGCCATCTGTGATGCCAAGCGCCCGGTTTGCGGCGCGTGCGTCGTGGCCGAGCTATGCCCGAGCGCCTTCAAGGTCAAGGGGTGGCGCGAGTCGCTGTGACCACGCGCGCGCTGCAAGCCTCGCGGCCAGCGGCCAGCGCCGGCCGGGCCTACTTCATGACGCCCAATCCGCCCTTGACGAGCAGGTACACGCCGAAGACGAAGCACACGACCATGCCTATCACGCGCTCGTTCTTGGTCACCCACGAGTTGAGCGGCGTGAGCACACGGTCCGCCGTCTTCGGGGCCGCGGTGGCCAGCGCCGCCGGCAACAGCGCCGGGGCGAGCACGGCAAAGAACGGGATGAGCGCGACCATCACCTTCTGAGCGGCGGCGATCGAGGACTCGACGATAGCCTTGACGGCCGGCAGATACAGGACGATCGACGTCACGTCGGTGAGCATCAACGCGAAGCCGATCCCCAGGAAAGCCAGCAGTTCGGGTCTGGTCCGGGCCTGCGCCTCTTTGGACCGGCGCTTCACTGAGGGCTTGCGCAGGTTGACCGCGTCCCGGATCCCCAGCCCCAACAGCGCGAGCCCCGCGACCACGTCGATCCCGCCCAGCAGCCGCGGATCCGCCTTGGCGTCGGCCGCGAACTTGGCCAGCACCCCCAGCAACGCGGTGAACGCGAGCAGGCCCGCGGCCATGCCGAGCGTGATCGCCCACGCCCTCCCGCGCGGCGCCACCCGGCTCGTGAGCGTGAGCACGACGACTGCCAGCACGGTCGGGCTCACGGCTGCCCCGAGCGACAGAGGGATGACGACTGTAAGAAGCTGGTTCATGCTCCTTGCGTTCCCCCTGGGCTCGTCTCCCTACCCGAAGATGCCTGCGAGCACCGCCGCGACGAGGATGGCGGGCAGCATGTTCCCGTAGGGCAGTCGCTTGATACCCGTGAGGTCCAGGCCTATCGCCAAGATGAGCGCGCCGCCGCTGCACTGGATCCCGGCGATCACCGGCGCGGTCATGACGGGCCCGACCAGCGACGCTCCAAGGGCTATCCCACCCTGGACCACGATGACCGGGATGATCGACAGCCCCACGCCTATCCCCAGCGTCGACGCCAGCGCGATGGCCGCGAAGCCGTCGAGCGTGGCTTTGAGCATGAGCGTGGCGGGCTTGCCCAGACCGTCTTGGATCGAGCCCAGAACCGTCATGGCGCCCACGCAGAACAGCAGCGACGCCGTGAAGAAGCCTTCCACCAGCGTGTGGCCGTGCTTGTCGTTCTCGTGCGCCGCGGGCCCGAACCACTTGGATCGTTGGGCCATGTCGCGCAGCACCTGGCCAAAACGCTCCAGCCAGTACTCGATCCTGATGGCCTCACCTATGATCGCGCCCACCACGAGCGCGCCCACGAGCACGAGCGCCGCGTACGGCCCCAGGCGCGACTTGCCGAGGTCAGCGAGGCCGCCGAGGGCCATGGACGCGCCTATCACGATGGTGGACAGGCCGATCGCCTTGAAAGCGGTCTCCCGCATGCGCTCAGGGATGAGCCCGCCGAACGCGAGCCCGATAGCGGTGCCGATGATGATGGTCACCACGTTGAAGATGACGCCGAGTCCCGGCACTATCGCTCTCCTTCGTCGGTCAGTCGTTCGTGTCGTCCGCTTCCAGCCACAGATCCTTGAGCTCCGCCGTTATGCGGTTGGCGCCCTTGGGCATCCCGGCGGTCGAGCCGCCGAGGCCTCGCGCCTTGCGGCCCTTTCGCCCCGTCGCCGGCGCCGCCGCCTCGAAGACCCGCTCCCGAGGCAGCACGGTCACGGGTCGCGTGCCCCGATGGGCCCGCACCCGCTCGGCCAGCTCGCGGTCGCTGCTCACGAGCGTCACCGGGCCGGTCGCCCTGGCCGCGAGCGTGACGATGAGGTCGTCTGCGGAGTCGTGATCGGCGGCGAACCGCACGGTCACCGGGCCGTGCCGCTCCCGCGAGCTCGGAACCCCGCGACCGTCGAAGACGACCACGAGCTCCCCGGCCCCCAGCAGCCCCGCTCCGCGAGCGGCCAGCCGCCTGACAAGGGCATCCCGCTGTTCGGAGAGGTCGCTGGCTCGGGTCGCCGGGTCGGAACGAGTCACGTTGTAGCCGTCCACGAGGAAGAGCACGGCGTTCATCGTAACGCAGCCGTGTGACATCACGCCCGCGACCCTCGCTGGGATCCATCGTTGCCTGCCCCGCCGGCTCCGTTGACAGCCTTTCGGGCCCACCGTTACTGTACTGACTAGTCAGTTTACTAAGGAGGCAACGACCTATGCTCGCCCAAGACTGCCGAGGCGCCTCGGTGACCGCGCGGGGGCTCGCCCTGCGGACCCGGCGCGGATGGGTGTATCGCGCCGTGGACCTGGACGTCGAGCCCGGGTCGGTAGCCGCGATCGCCTGCCGGGCGGTTCCGGGCGCAGCAGCCTGCTGCTCACCGTGGCGGGGCGCATGCGGCCCACCGGCGGCACGCTGTCGGTAGCCGGGTTGGAGCTCCCGGCGCAGGCTCGGGCGGTCCGGCGTCTCGCCGCACTCGGCATCGTCGAACGCGTGAACGAGCTGTCCCCTACCCGCACGCTCGGTGAGCACCTCGCCGAGACCGCGCTGCTGGCCGGCGTGCGCCTGCGAGCGCCGGAGGCGCGAGCGCTCCTGGACAGGGCCGAGGTCGCGGCCGGCCTCGGCACGCTCGCGGGGGACCTGGGCAGGCTCGACCGCACGCTCGCGGGTGTGGCCCTGGCGCTCGTGTCGAGCCCCCGGCTCGTCGTCGTGGACGACGCGGACCGCGACCTCACTCCCGCGCAGAGTCACGCGCTCTTCGGCGTGCTGGCCGAGCTGGCGCAGGACGGGCCCACGATCATCGCCGCTGTCAGCGACCCTGCCGCCGCCGCGGGGGCGGTCCTCGCCGCCACCCTCGGCCCGATCGGGGATGACCGGGTGCCCGCGACGCTCACCGAGGAGGTGCCCGCCGGTGCGCTCGCTTAGGATCGGCAGGCTCGAGCTGCGGGGGTTCGCGCGGCACCCGATGCTCGTCGCCGCGCTCGTGGCCGTCGTGGCGGTGCCGCTGCTGTACGGCGCCCTGTACCTCTGGGCGTTCTGGGACCCGTACGGCCACATGGACCGCCTGCCTGTGGGCCTCGTGAACGAGGACCGCTCGGTGACCGTGCACGTGCCCGCCGGTGACCAGAACGTGCACGCGGGCGCCGACCTCGTGCGGGAGCTGCGCAAGAGCACCGCAGTCCAGTGGCACGTCGTCTCGGCCCATGACGCGAGCGCGGGCCTGGCGAACGGCTCCCTCTACTTCGTCGTCACCGTGCCGCCCGACTTCAGCGCGCGGATAGGCACCGCGGGCGGCCCACGGCCCGTGCCTGCCCGGCTGGATGCCACCTACGCCGAGTCCACCAACATGCTGGCCGGTCAGATAGGCAAACGTGTGGTCGCCGAGGTGCGCACCGCGCTGTCCGCGACCGTGGGCGCCCAGCTCGCCGGCAACGTCCTCGTAGGCTTCAACACGGCTCACGACGGCATGACCGACGCCGCAGGCGGGGCCGGCGCCCTGGCGTCGGGACTAGGAACGGCCCGTGACGGCTCGGCCCGACTCGCGCACGGGCTCCAGACGGCACGCGCCGGCGCTTCGGACCTGGCCGAGGGCACGGCCCGGCTGTCCGACGGGGGCGCGCGCCTCGCGAACGGGGCTCGCACGCTGGCGCAGGGCGCGTCGGCCCTCGACGCCGGGCTCGCGGGCGCGCGGGACTCGAGCGCGCGTCTAGCCGGTGGGGCCCGCGGCGTCTCCTCGGGGTCCTCCCTGCTCGCCGGCAAGCTCGGCGAAGCCGCGTCCGGCTCCGCCAGGATCGACCGCCGGCGCGGCGGACGCGCGCGCGGGCGCGGCCGGCCTCTCGGACGGCCTCACGAAGCTCTCGGCGTCCTCGGGCACGGTCCGCTCCGGCGCCGAGGACCTTGCGCAGGGCCTCGCTTCGCTGGACGAGCAGGGTGCCGCGCTGTCGGACGGCGCGGCCCGGCTCACCGCCGGCGCGCGTCAACTCTCCGCGGGCACGGCCTCGGCGAACGACCGGCTGGGCAAGGCCGCCGACGGAGCCCGCCAGGTCGCCGACGCCGCAGAAGGGGCGTCGGCGGCACTCGCCGAGTTCATGGACGCGCATCCGGAACTGGCCCACGACCCCCAGCTCGCCCGGGCGGCAGGCCTCATCCAGGCCGCCTCGCCGGGCGCGGCCTCGCTCGCCGATGAGCTCGACGCCGCGAAGTCCGACGCGGCCGCGCTCGTGACCGGTGCGTCGGACGCACAGGACGGGGCGATCGCGCTCGGCGACGGGATCACCTCGTACCGGGCCGGGGTCGCCAAGGCCGCGGGCGCCGGATCCTCGCTCGCGGCGGGGGTGTCGGCGTACGCCGCGGGAGTGGACGGCGCGGCCACCGGGGCCGGCAGGCTCGACGAGGGCGTGGCCGGCCTTGCCGGGGGCGCTTCGGGGCTGGCGGCCGGTGTCCGGCAGGTGCGCGCGGGCTCGAAGGAGCTCGCCGGCGGCGCCTCCCAGGTGGCAGCCGGCGCCTCGAGGCTGGCTACGGGCCTGGCTCAGGCTTCCGTGGGTGCCGATGCGGTCGCCGCCGGCTCGCGGACCCTCTCGGACGGCACCCTGCTGGCGAGTGGCGGCCTGACTCAGGCCGCCACGGGCTCGCGCGAGCTGGCAGGCGGCACGACGGTCCTGGCCGGCGGCGCGGCAGACCTGCACACCGGCCTGCTCACCGCGCAGGCCGGCTCGGCCACCCTCGCGCGCAGCCTCGCGCAAGGCGCACGCCGGCTCCCCCACGACTCCGAGGACGTCCGCGCCGAGCGCGCCGCCGTGCTCGCTCAGCCGGTCGCGCTCGCCGAGCGCAGCATCGATCCCGTCTCCACCTACGGCACCGGGTTCGCGCCCTACTTCGTGCCGCTGGCGCTGTGGGTGGGGGCGCTCGTCATCTTCCTCGTGATGAAGCCGCTGTCCGGCCGCGCGCTCGCGTCCACGGCTCCGTCGGTGATCGTGGCCTTCGCGGGCTGGTGGCCCGCCGCACTGCTATCCGTGGTGCAGTCCGCCGTTCTCGTCGCCGTGCTCCAGCTCATCTTGGGCCTGCGTCCAGTCGATTCCCTCGCGACGTACGCCCTCGCCGCCGTCTTCGCGCTCACCGCCACCGCCATGCTCCAGGCGCTCGGCGCCGCGCTGGGCCCGGCCGGCAAGCTGGGCGCGATCGTCTTGCTCATGCTGCAGCTCACCAGCTCGGCAGGGACGTTCCCCATCGAGCTCGTGCCGTCCCAGCTTGGGGCGGTGGGCCGATGCCTGCCCATGAGCTACGCGGTGGCGGGGCTGCGCACGGCCGTCTCGGGAGGCGGCGGACCGGTGGCCGGCAAGATGCTCGTCATCGCGGCGTTCGGCGCAGGGGCCCTCGCGGTCACGACCCTGGCGGCGTCACGACGGCGGGAATGGACGATGTCGAGTCTCAAGCCGGTGCTCGAGGTCTGAGCCGGACGCTCGTCGTGGTGCGCGACCTCCGGCCCGGTCGCGCGAGCCACCGCGACACCGCTTTGTCGCACCAACCGGTCGGCTCGTTGCGTCATACTGACCGGGGAGCCACTCGCCAGCACATCGCACACAGATCGGAGAGACGATCGATGTCCAAGCGCTCCGAGGCAACACGCGCCAAGCTCTTCGAAGCTGCCGTCGAACTCACCGGCGAGCGCGGCTACCACGGTACGACGGTCGACGACATCGTCGAGCGCGCGGGCGTGGCCAAGGGCACCGTCTACTACCACTTCGCCGGCAAGACGGAGCTCTTCCAAGCGCTTCTCGAAGACGGTTTGGACAGGCTGTCGGTGGCCTTCCGCGAAGAGGTGGAGGCCAACGAGGACCCGGTCGAAGCCCTGCGGTGCATCGTGGAGGCGGAACTACGGTTCATCCGCGACTACCAGGCGTTCTCCAAGCTCCTCATGTCCGAGCTGTGGCGCGCCGATCGCGTCTGGCGCGAAGCGCTCGTCATGCTGCGACAGGACTACGTCTCCTGCGTGGAGACCGTGCTGGCCCGGGGAGTGGAGAACGGGAGCTTCCGGTCCGATGTGGACCCGCTGCGCGACGGGTCGGTCATCTTCGGCGCCATCGCGACCGCCGCGCTGGACTGGCTGGTGTTCGACCCCGAGCGTGCGCTGGAAGACGTGTCCTTGGAGACGTGGGCGTTCATCCGCGGGGGCGTGCGCGCCTGAGCCCCAGCGAGGGTCAGCGCGCCGGGCTGTCCTGCGCGGTGTCCTCTGCATTCAGGGCGTCCATGCGCTCCTTCACCGACAGGAGCCACTTCCCCACCTCGGGGTCCGCGTCGTGAAGCATGCCGAAGTACCTGATGGCGCACCCCGTGGCCTCCGGGCGATCGACGTCCAGATGCTCGAGGACACGCCAATAGATGCAGTTCTTGCCGTCGCACTCGCGGCGCTCGGCTGATGTCGCGAAGCGCAGGTCACAGCACTCGGCGGTCTGATGCGCCAGTCCATCGGACGGCGTCGGATCTGAGTCCTTCATCCTGCCCTTCCTCATCTCACGACCGGTCGGTGCGGCGAGCCGGCCTGTGGGGGCATTCTATCGACCTGCCCCGACACGAGGCAACGAACCACACCTGCGCAAGCAACCTTCGCGCCTAACGATGGCCGGGGCGAGCGCGGGCGACCCTCACGCGGGAAAGGGCGCCCCATCGGAAAGGCGCCCTTTCGGGTGTGCGATGGCGCGACCGATCGCGCTACTTGACCTCGAGCGATCCGGACATCGACGGGTGGATCTTGCAGGTGATCGGGTACGTGCCGGCCTTGTCGATCTTCACCGTCCAAGACTGGCCCTGGCCGATGGGGCCGCTCTCCTGACCGTTGACCGCGATGTTGTGCTGCACGCTGTCCTGGTTCGTGAAAGTGACCGCCTCGCCCACCTTGGCCGTGGCCGGGTTGGGGCTGAACGCGAAGTTCTGCACCGTGATGGCCACGCCGCCCGCGGCCCCGCCCGTGGTCGACGACGCGCCCGTAGAAGCGCCCGAGCCGCCGCCCGTGCCGGGCGCGGTGTAGCCGCCCGTGGACGGCGCGGTCCCCGAAGAACACCCGGCAATCAGGGCAACGGCCACAGCCAGCGCGACCACCGCGGCCAAGACGAGTGCGCCACGTATGATCCTCATCGGTCGTCTCCTTTGCATCGGACATGGGATGGGATTGCATCCCCGTTCCCGAGGGGATTGACTCGGCATGGGCCGGAGGCGGCCCCACCGGCCGCGCGATCCGCCCCCAAAGGAGTCCCATGTCGCCCAACCGTCTAGCCCGGTCCTACTCGCCGTACCTGCGCATGCACGCCGAGGACCCCGTGGACTGGCGGCCCTGGGGCGAAGAGGCGTTCGCCGAGGCTCGCGAGACGGACCGGCCGCTGCTGCTGTCCGTGGGCTACTCGGCCTGTCACTGGTGCCACGTCATGCAGCGCGAGTCGTTCCGCGACGCGGGCGTGGCGGCCGTGCTCAACGAGCGCTTCATCCCGGTGAAGGTGGACCGCGAGCTGCGTCCGGACATCGACAAGGTCTACCTGGACTACGTGACGGCCGCCAACGGCAGCGGCGGCTGGCCGCTCAACGTTTTCACGTCGCCCGACCTCCTGCCGTTCTTCGGGGGCACGTACTTCCCGCCCCGGGCCGCCGGCGACACGCCCGGGTTCCGCGACGTCCTCGACGCGGTGGCCGACGCCTGGGAGCGCCAGGACGTGGAGGTGACCGGCGCGCTGGTGCGCGTGCGCGAGTTCCTCGACCGCAGCGCCCAGGCCAAGGTGGGCGACCCCATCGACGAGAGCCTGCTGTCGTTCGCCACGGGGGCGATCCTCGCCGGGTACGACCGCGAGCACGGCGGATTCGGTCGCGCGCCCAAGTTCCCGCAGCTCGGGGCGCTGCGGTTCCTCATCGCACGCTACCGGGGCGCCGGCAGCCCTCGGCTGGTGGAGGCGGTGGACCACACGCTCACGGCCATGTTGCGCGGCGGCATCTACGACCACGCCGGCGGCGGGATCATGCGATACGCCACCGACGACGAATGGCTGGTGCCTCACTTCGAGAAGATGCTCTACGACAACGGCTCCCTGCTGACGGCTCTCGCGGGCGCGGCGGCTCTGCCGCACGCGGACGGCTCGCTGCGTGACGAGTACGCGGCGGCCGCGCGAGGCACCGCCCGATTCCTCGCGCGCGACCTCGAGATGCCGTGCGGCGGTTTCGCCGCCGCGCTGTCGGCCGACGCGCTGGGTGTCGAGGGCATGACCTACGTGTGGGGCTTCGAAGAGCTGGCCCAGGCGCTCACGCCGGCCGAGCTCGACCTCGCGCAGCGGCGGCTGGGCGTCACGCCCGACGGCAACTGGCACAAGCACACCATCCTCGTGCGGCCGGGCCCGCGCGACGCCGAGGACTCGGCGGTGGACGCGCTGCTCGCGCGCCTGCTCGAGCTGCGCGCCGAGCACCCGCAGCCCGACCGCGACGAGAAGGTGCTCACCGGGTGGAACGCCATAGCGGCCCGTGGGCTGGTGGAGGCCGGCGTGGTGTTCGGCGACGACTCGATGCTCTCCGCCGGCGTCGCGCTCACCCGTTTCATGCTCGAGTCCGCCGTGCGCTCCGACGGAGTGACCCGCGTCCTGTGCGACGAGCGCGAGCAGGATCTGCGCCTTGCCGAGGACGCCGCCCTGCTCACGGCCGCGGTCTTCACCGCGTTCGAGGCGACGGGGGACGGCGCCTTGCTCCACGCGGCGCGGGAGCTCCACGCCGATTCGCTCGATCGGTTCGCCGAGGGCCCCGCGGTGTTCATGACGCTCGCGGAGAACGACCTGCCGGTCCGTCCGTTCGACGTCACCGACGACCCGGTCCCCTCCCCCGGTGCGGTCATGGCCGAGAACGCGGCACGCCTGTTCGCCGCCACGGGCGAAGAGGGCTACGCCACTTGGGCCCGGTCGGCGCTCCGGCGGCACACGCCGCTCACGCGCGCCGCCCCGCTCATGACCGGCGTCGCACTCGCGGCGGCCGTCGCGCTCGACGCCGCGGGATCGCCCACCGGCGGTCGCGACCGCTAGAGCGGCGCCGCGGGCCCGCCGGGTAAGAGCGTCGTAGACCCCAGGAGGACCCCCGTGATTCCGTCTTGCCGCCATCGAACCCTCGCGACGGTCGCCGCCGCGGCCGTGCTCGGCGTCCTTGTCGCGCTCGGGGGGTGCGCCGCGCAGGCCCCGGCCCCGCCCTCGGCGGGGGGCACGGCGACCGGCACGCCGGCCACCTCTTCCGCGGGCACTTCCGCGGCGCCGGCTCCGGTCCCCGCGTGGCCCAAGGTCGCGTTGACGCCGGTGGCCTCGTCACTGTCCCAGCCGGTGTTCGCGACCGGCGCCGGCGACGGCACCGGCCGGCTCTTCGTCGTGGAGAAGACGGGCACCGTGCGGGTGGTCAAGAACGGGACGCTGCTGGCCAAGCCCTTCCTGGACGTATCGGGGCTCGTGAGCGGGGGCTCCGAGCAAGGCCTCCTGGGCCTCGCGTTCCCACCAGGATTCGCGCGGTCGGGACGCTTCTATGTGGACTACACCGACACGAACGGCGACACGGTCATAGCCCGATATCACGCGGCGCCCGGCGCCGATTCCGCCGACGGGTCCGCGCCCATGGTGGCCTTGAAGATCGCGCATCCGAACTTCGGCAATCACAACGGCGGGTGCCTGCAGTTCGGTCCGGACGGCTACCTGTATCAGGGAATGGGCGACGGCGGCAGTGAGGGCGACCCGTCCGACAACGGCCAGAACACCGGGACGTTGCTGGCCAAGATGCTGCGCATCGACCCGGAGGGCGCGGCGAAGTCCGGTAGCTCGCAGCTGTACCTCATCCCGCCAACGAACCCGTTCGCGAAGCGGCCCGGCTACCTGCCGGAGATCTGGCTCGTGGGCGTGCGCAACCCGTGGCGGTTCTCGTTCGACCGGCAGACAGGCGACCTGTGGATCGGCGACGTGGGTCAGGACCTGTGGGAGGAGATCGATCTGGTGCCGAGGGGCGCGGGCGGCCTGAACATGGGCTGGAGCCTGTGGGAGGGCGACCATCCCTACCCGCCGGGCACCACTCGGAGCCGGCCAGGCTTCACGTTCCCGGTGGCCGAGTACCCCCATCCCTACGGCGAGGCGGTCATAGGCGGCTACCGGTACCGCGGCTCAGCGGCGCCGGCCTGGAAGGGCCTCTACTTCTTCGGCGACGAGGTCCAGCAGTGGCTCGGTGCGATGCGGCAGCTGCCCGGCGGAGGGTGGCAGCGCGAGAAGGTCGCGGACCTCGGCTGGGCGATATCGAGCTTGGGCCAGGACGACGAGGGCAACCTCTACGCATGCGATCTCGCCGGCGGCCGCGTGTACAGGCTAGACCCGCGGTAGCGTCGCGCTTCGCGCTCGCCCGCCCGCGTCAGCCCGCGCGCCCCGCGCGCGGCACCCAAGGGTACGCACAAGCAGGGAGGTGACCGCGAAGATGTCCGTGTCGGGCTCGCGAAGGATCGGCCTGCGCGACGAAGTGTTCGCGACCGTCGTCGCGATCGCGATCCTCGTGTGCCAGTGGTGGATCATGGACGAGCTCAGGGTCCCCACCAAGTGGGGTCTGCGGCTGGCCGCGGTCGCGCTCATCGCCGCGCTGCTCTTCGTGCGGCTCATCCCCGGGCAAGGGGGCAAGACCCACACGGGCCTTCGCATGGGGCTCGTATGGCTGCTCATCCTCGCCAACGTGCTCAACCTGGTGGCGCTGGGCGCCCAGGCGTTCTTCGACGCAGCGCCGGGCGCCATGGAGCTGCTCTTCAGCGGTGCCGTCCTATGGTTCATGAACGTGATGGTCTTCGGGCTCGCGTACTGGGTCGTCGACGGTGGAGGACCGGAGACCCGCGCAGGCTTGGGCCCGATCGCGTTCGACTTCGTGTTCCCGCAGCAGACCGACGACCACAACGCCTCGACGGAATGGCGCGCGTGCTTCGGCGACTACCTCTATCTGGCGTTCACGGGCGCCATCGCCTTCGGGCCCACCGACGCGATGCCCTACTCGCGCACGGCGAAGGGGCTGATGGCGATCGAGGGCGCGCTGGCGCTGGCGATCCTGGGTGTGATCATCGCGCGGGCCGTGAGCCTCGCAACCACGTGAGGTCAAGACGCTCCCGCCGTGACATCCGTGTCTGAGCGGTTCCTTAACGGGTATGAACCCATCTGTGCGAGACTTCGCTGCCCGACACTGCGGCGGAACACGGATGATCGGTGGTGCCCCCATGCGATGGATCATCGAGGACTCTACGGCTGACCTCGAGCGCGCGCATCTGGCGACGGTCGCTGACTGCGACAGCGCCGAGAGGTTCGAGATCGTGGAAGCCCGCAACGCGGCGATACGCGAGGATCTTCTCAACCGGCTCAAGCCCATCGTCACGGAAGCCGGCGATCTGGAGTCCGCCCTTCACAGGGTGCATTGGCTGTCGATCACGCGGGTCCCCTGCTGACGCCCGCACGAACAGAGACGCCCCGGAACTCGTTCCGGGGCGTCTCTCGCGTGCTGTCTTGCGTCCGCGGCCGGCGGGCGACTAGCGCCTGCGCGCGCTGGGACCGCGGCGCCGGCGGCCCATGACTCGGCCGCCGTAGGCCAGCGAACGCTTCTTGGCGTCGCGATCCGCGGCTGGGACCACGCGGTCCGCGTAGGTGAACCCCTCGAGATCCCGGACCGGCAGCGTGAGGTTGATCAGCCGCTCGATATCGCGCAGCTGCGTCTCCTCCTCGGGAGCCATGAGCGATACCGCGGAGCCATCGTGACCGGCACGCGCGGTGCGGCCGATGCGATGGACGTAGTCCTCGGCATTGTTTGGGAGGTCGTAGTTGATGACGTGGCTGATCTCTTCCACGTCTATGCCGCGGGCCACGATGTCGGTGGCCACGAGAACAGGCATCTTGCCGTTCTTGAACGCTTCGAGAGCGGCCTGGCGCTGCCCCTGGCTCCGGTCGCCGTGGATCGGCGCGGCCTTCACGCCGCGGTTCGTGAGCTGGCGCGCGATGCGATCGGCGCGGTGCTTGGTCCGCGCGAACACGAGCACCTTGTCCCAGCCCGACTGCTGGAGCAGGGCTGCGAGCAGGTCGGTCTTCTGCATGGCGTTCACGGGATAGAGCGACTGGTCGATCTTGTCCACGGTCGTGCCGGCCCTGGCGACCTCGATGCGGACCGGCTCGTGCAAGGTGTCACCTACGACGCGCAGGACCTCGGGCGACATCGTGGCCGAGAACAGCAGGTTCTGGCGTCCGGGGGGAACGGCGCGAAGGATGCGCTTCACATCGGGCCAGAAGCCCATGTCCAGCATGCGGTCGGCCTCGTCGATGACGAGGACCTCGACGTGGCTCAGGTCCACGTCGCGGCGGTTCATCATGTCCAACAGGCGGCCGGGCGTGGCGACGATGAGGTCGGCGCCCTTGCGCACCCGCTTGGCCTGCGGCTCGTAGCCCACTCCGCCGTAGACGGCCACGACGCTGTGACGCGTGTGGTGGCCCAGCGCGCGACCGACCTCCTCGATCTGGAGGCAGAGCTCACGAGTGGGAGTGATCACGAGAGCACGGGTGCCGTGCCCGTGCGCGATGCGCTGCAACGTGGGCAGCATGAACGCAGCCGTCTTGCCGGTGCCCGTCTGGGCACAACCGACGACGTCGTGACCCTGGAGGACCACCGGGATGGCATCGGTCTGGATGGGCGTGGGCAGCTCGTAGCCCATCGCGCTCACGGCAGAAGAAAGGGCGGGGTCGAGCCCCAGTGCGGAGAAAGCCATGTTGTTCGCTCACCGTCTACCCGTCGCGCCGCAATCAAGAGGGGCGCTCCGGACGGGTTAGTCCTTGATACGTGAACGGCCGGCATACGGCCGGCCGCGGTGAGCGCCACGCATATGATAGCAACTCCCGGGCCGCATAGCGAACATGTGTGCGCCGATGCGCCCTTGGCCTGCGGCATCACGCCATGCCGGGACCCGGGATCCCCGCTTCGAGACCGCCCGCTCCTATTCCCCCAGCGCGGCCCGCAGCTGAGCGGCGAACCCGGCGACATCGGCGTCCGTCGTGTCCCACGACGCTACCCACCGGACCTCGGCACGATCGTTGGGAAGGCCCTCACGCCACACGTAGAAGGGGTAGGCGTCCTGCAGGCCGGGGATCGACGCCGAGGGCAGGGTGGCGAAGATCTCGTTCGCGTCCACCGCAGCCGTGATCGTTACGCCCGGGATGTCGGCGACGGCGGCCGCCAGCTCGGCGGCGCGGCGGTTCGCGTTGCCGGCGCACTCCCGCCATAGGTCCCCCTCGTACATGGCGGAGAACTGCGCGGCGATGAAGCGGCACTTGCTGGGCAGCTGGGCCCCTTGCTTGCGCGTGAAGCGGAACGAGGCGGCCCGTTCACCCGCGAGCGGGCCCAGGAAGCACACGGCCTCGCCGCCCAGCATCGCGTTCTTGGTTCCTCCCCAGCTCAGGACGTCCACGCCGGCGCCCGAAGTGAACTCCGCGAACGGGACGCCCAGCGCGACCGCGGCGTTGGCGAGCCGAGCGCCGTCCATGTGCAGCAGCATCCCGTGCCCGTGGGCGAGGTCGGCGAGCGCCGCCACCTCGCCGGGGGTGTATACGGTCCCCATCTCGCTCACCTGGGTGATGGAGATCACCTGCGGCTGCGCGTGGTGCTCCACGCCGAAGCCGGTGAGCGCCGGGGCCACGAGGTCGGGGGTGAGCTTGCCGTCGGGCGTGGGCACGGTGACCAGCTTGGCCCCGGTGAAGCGCTCGGGCGCCCCGCACTCGTCGGTGGCGATGTGCGCGGTGGACGCGCACACGACGGCTCCCCACCGGTCCAGCACGTGACCCAGACCGGTCACGTTGGCGCCCGTCCCGTTGAAGACGAAGAAGACCTCGGCATCCGAGCCGAGATGGCCGCGCAGCACGCCGGCGGCGCGCGCCGTGTGCTCGTCGTCGCCGTAAGCGGGCACGTGGCCGGCGTTGGCGGCGGCTATCGCCTCGAGCACCGCGGGGTGGACGCCCGATTGGTTGTCGCTCGCGAACCCTCGTGCTGACATCCCGTCTCCCCTCGTGCGCGGCCCTTCGGGTCGGCCGAAGACTAGCACAGGGCTGTGACACGAAGGCATGCGCCGGCGCCCAGCGCCGGGGCGGCGAGGCACGCCGTGGGGCGGGCGCTCCCGCAGCCGCGCTACCGGTGGCTGGAGGGCGCCCGGACGCCCTCGGCATAGCCGAGGACCTCGAACGGCGCCGTGAACGCCCGGTAGAAGAAGAGGTACCCCGCGTAGCCCAGCGGATTGCGGCGGATCCGCAGGCCCAAGTCGTCGAAGACCCGTCGCTGCTCCCGGTAGGTCACCCACGTCACGAGCGCGGTCGCAGGCAGGACGAACAGCAGCATGGGCCCGATGAGCCAGAACCGGCCGGTGAACGCGAGGTAGACCCCCGGCACGAGAAGCAGCGTGTAGGTGAGGTCCAGGAGCGGCCCGAGCACGTCGGTGGCCAGAAGGATGCTGCCGAGCTCGCGGCTCGAGGTGACGGGGCCCGCTGAGCGCATCCCTTCGAGCACGCCGTGGGCCCAATCACGGCGCTCGGCGACGAACTCGCGCAGTCCCGTCGGAACCCGAGTGAAGACCACCGCCGTGGCCTCGTACCCGACGCGGTAGCCGGCCGCGATCACCTTGCGGGTGAGCGCGTATTCCTCGCCGCGAGCGCTGGGCCACCCGCCAACGGCGATCACGATGTCGCGCCGGTACAGCGCGAAGGCGCTCTGCGCCGCCAGGGTCCCCTGGTAGAGCGCCTGCTGACGCTTCACCGAAGCCTGGGCGAGGAAGTACTCCCACTCCTGCACCCGCGACATCAGCGTGTCGCGCGAGTTGCGCACGAGGACCGCCCCGGAGACGAACGCGGTGTTGGGAGGCTCGGCCATGAGCCGCGCCGTCACGCGGCGAAGCGCGTCGGGATGGACCCAGTCACCCGCATCGACGAACGCCACGTACTCGTGCGAGGCGCCGCGCAGACCGGCGTCCATGGCGTCCGCCCTCGTCGCCGAGGATGTCTCCATGAGGCGGACGTGCAGCGAGGGGAAGTCCTCCACGCCGGCGTGGACCGCGTCCCGCGTGCCGTCCCGGGAGCCGGCGTCCACGACCAGCACGTCGAGCCGAGCCGGATAGCGCTGCGCGTCCAGCGACTGGAGCGTGTCGTGCATCGTGGCCTCGGCGTCCTTGGCCACGACCACCACGGACAGACGCGGGTAGCCTACGCGCACCCGCGAGCGGGGCCGCTCGTCCTGCACGAGGCTGAACGCCAGGAACATGTCCAGCCACCCGGGCACGACGGCCACGAGCGTCACGATCACCGCCGCCGCGACGGCGCCCACCTGGCCGGCGAGCGTGGCGATCCACGGTCCGCTCGCCACCATGGCCGCGACCACCCACAGAGTGGCGGCGGCGGCCGAGGCGAAGAACTTCGCCCCTACGCCTATCTTGAACCGGCGCGGCCTCTCCTCGGAGACCGCCCCGGTGTCCGGCATCGTGGTCATCGGTCGCGTCCCCCTGGACGGCGTGGACACCTCCTTGCGCATGGCCCCGAACGGCACGACTCAAGCCGCAAGGCCGGACGAACGGCGCTATAGTGGGTGCGGACGGCTCAAGGGGGCGCCCCACGTGGCCAACACGCGGTCCGCCGAGGAATCCGGCGCGGCACGCGGCCGGCGCGTCCCACGCCGGGGCGCTCGGGGGCACGGCCGGCGGCTTGACCGGAAGTGGGGTCGGGTAGTACGTAGCCGGTAGGCGGGGGACCGTCCCGCGCAAGGCGACACGAAAGGACCGGACATGCGTCTAGCCCATCGGACGGCGCCTCGGCTGGCGGCTCTCATCCTCGCGACCGCTGTGATCGTCGCGCTCGCGGCAACGCCCGCGGCGGCGCTCGTCACCCGGTCCGGCAATCCACTCTCGGTGGGTCAGACCGAGACCATCAACGACACGTTCTTCGGCAGCGGAGACTCGGTGTCGCTCGCCGGCACGTTCACCGGCGACGTCTTCACCAGCGGCGGCACCGTCGAGTTCTCCGGGACGGCGCACCGCAACCTTTTCGTCGCCGGCGGCCGCATGACCATCTCGGGAACGGTCGACGGTGACGTCTTCGTTTCCGGCGGCACCGTGGACATCACCTCCGGGGCCCAGCTCAAGGGCAACGTCTACGCGGTCGGCGGTCAGGTCAGCATCGACGCCCCCATCGGCGGCGAGCTGTTCGCCGCCGGCGGCCAGCTCGAGATGACCGGCAACTCGGGCGTGGGACGCTCCGCCGCCATCGCGGGCGGCACCATGGCGGTCGCGGGACCGGTGGGCCGGGACCTGTTCGCCTCCGGTGGCACGCTCTCGTTGTCGTCGCAGGTAGCGGGTAACGTCCGTGCCGAGGTCGACACCCTCGAGATATCCTCGAGCGCCAAGGTCGGCGGCGATCTCACGTACATCTCGCGACGCGAGGCCACGATCCCGGCCGGTGTCGTCTCCGGCCACGTGACGCGCGTCGCGCCCCGCGAGAACACGTCGGCGGTCAATCCGGTCGCGGCGCTGCTGGGCGGGCTCTTCGCTTGGCTTCAGAGCATCATCGGGATGCTGCTCTTCGGACTGCTGCTCGTGGTGCTCGCACCGGGGACCATGACCCGTGCCGAGCGCCACGTCCAGGCGGATCCGTGGCGTAGCCTGGGGGTGGGATTGCTCACCATGCTCGCGATCCCGCTCGCCTCGGGCGTGGTGCTCGTGGCAGGCGTGTTCCTGGGCGGCTGGTGGATAGCGCTGTTCGCACTGGTGGGTCTCGTCGTGGCCTCCGTCGTCGGCTACGTCGTCACGGCCATGACGCTCGCGCGCTGGCTGCTCGAGCGCTTCTCCTCGCACCGCAACCATCCGCTGCTGACCATGGCGCTGGGCGTCGTGCTCTTGGGCTTCGTGAGCGTGATCCCCTTCCTGGGCTGGCTCGTGGCGCTGGCGGCGGGCGCCGTGGGCCTCGGGTCGCTCGTCCTGATCGCCTTCGCCCGCCGCACGCCCCTGTCGGACGCCGAGCGCCTCGCGGCCGAGCTCTACCCCTCGCCGCCCGCGCCCACGCCCGCCCAGCCCGCCCAGCCGCCCGCGCCCGAACAGACGCAGCCGCCCGCCGAGGGCTAGCGGCGGCTACTTGTTGACGCCACCGTCCTCGATCCAGGTCGCGACCTTGAGCGCGCTGTCCCCGGTGAACGGGTAGAACGGCGGAGCCTGCATGTCGAGCAGCTGATCGTAGTCCAGGTTGTAGGTCTGGAACCCGGAGACGAGGATCAGCCCCGTGAACGGATCGAACAGCTGGAACGACCCGGAGGCGTCCTTGTACGCCACCGACCCGACGACGCTCAGGGAGTGCCTCGTCGAGCCGCTGGTCAGGATGGCCGTGAACTTCCCGTTCTGCGCCACGATCGCGGATTCGACGACCATGTCCTGGGGCACGGTCGCGTAGGCCATCGGGATCATCACGCTCCCGTTGGCGATGACCCCGCACGTGTACTTGCCCACGTCGCTCGTGCGCTCGAAGGACCCGATCAGGTAGGCGTCACTGCTGGACGCGATCGCGACGTTCGCGCCGTAGTCGCCCGAGAGGAAGACCGGGGCGTCGAAGAACACCGCCCCGTCGCCCGGGATCGTGTAGGTTCCCACGGGCGTCGTGTTCAGGACGCCCGTGTTGACGCCGTTGTCGTCGGCGACCTTCTCCACCGCGTACGAAGTGCCCGTGAAGGTCACCTTGTAGCCCCTGACGCCCGTCGTGACGGGACCGAAGTAGCTGCCGTCCGAGATGGCGGCGCTCATGACGTCGTCCTTGCTCACGCCCACGAGGTTGAAGTCCGCGGGCGCGTAGCCGGCGTACTTGCCCTGGTCGAACGTCCCGGTCCCGCCGATGGTGTTCACGGCGTACGTCTGACCGGTGATGTGGCCGTTGTTGGTCACGCTCCCGTTGGAGCGGACCTCGCCGCCCACGGTGTCGCCGCTGTCGATCGTGAAATTGCTGTCGGACAACACTATGTAGTCGGCGAACGTCGGATACCGGACGGTCGCAGCGATGGTCACGGTCTCGTCCGTCCTGCCTGTGGCGTGCAATACGAGCGGGCTTCCGTTCTCGGGCGGGTCCGCCGTCACGCGATACTGGCCGCCCTCGAAGTCCACCCAGCCCGTGTCGGGGACCGTCAGATAGTACTTGTTGTCTCGCTTGACCCCCACGAGGTAGTCGTTGAGCCCGGCGTCGGCCACGTGGGTCGCGTCGACGCGCTGCGTCCTGAGCTTCACCGTCCCCGTGTAGTACTGCTGTATCACCAGCAGCCCCACGACGAGCATGAACAGCACCACGCTCATCGCTATGACGGTGAGCAGCGCGCTTCCCTCGTCGTCGTCCCACAAGTGCCTGATGGTGCTGTTCATGGCTGATCCCCTAGTTCAAGGAGCCAAACATGGAGCGGATCTTGACCTTTGCGGCGGTGGTATGGGTGACCGGGACCGACCCGGGAACCGTCTCCTGAGTGGTGATGGTGATGCCGACCATGGACAGCCGGTTGAGGTTCGTCGCATCCGGCGTCGCTATCTGCGAAGGCGGCACGTCGTTCGTGTAGTAGGAGAAGACGGGGGTCGTCGTCGCGGCCAGGCTGTCGATGACCGTCTGGGGCGCCCCGGTGACGTACTCGTAGGGGTACACACCCGGCTGCGGCTCATCCACGGTCTTGAACAGGGCGTTCCCTTGACGGTAGTAGTGGATCCGCTCGGGCACGTCGCCCTTGTTCACTTGCGAGTAGAAGGTGACGTCGTCGCCGGCCGCGGACACGAACACGCCTTCGCCGTCCTTGACCTCCTGGGCCTGCCTCAGCTCTCGGCTCACCACGTCGATGGCCTGGTCGGAGTCGTTGGACAGCGTCGTGTTGGCGGAGACCGCGCTCAGGTTCGCGCTCACGGCGCCGAACGCCATCCACGCCGCGGCCAGCACGACCACCATTAGGGTGCTCACCACCAGCAACTCGGCGAGGGAGAAGCCGGCGTCGTCGCGCAGCCGGGTCACCATTTCTGCACCACGCTGCAGTTGCTGATGTGTCCACCGGTCACGATCACCGTGACCACGCTGAGGGGCTTCGTGTAGGTCTGCACGGTGTAGGTGCCGGGGAGCAGCCCGGTGATTCGGATGTGGCTCGGGAACAGCAGGCCGATGAGGGAGAACGACGACGTCAGCGAGTCGTTGTAGTAGCCCGGCCCGCTCACGATCACCCGGATGCCCGGCGTGAGCAGGATCCCGCCCAGCAGCCCCTGCTTGTAGGTGGCTATGTCGAGCCCCGTGTCGCTGCTCCCCGACAGGATCACGGTGAGCGACAGCGCGTCACCCGCGTTGAGAGTGAGACTCGAGTCGGCCGGTGACGAGTAGCCCGCCATGGAGCAGTGCACGGTGTAGTCGCCGGGCGGCATGTTCGCGAAGGTGGCCACGCCGTTGCTCGCGGTCTGCAGTGTGGTCTGCACGCCGGTGGAGCTGTTCCGCAAGACGACCGTCGCGTTTTGCAGGATGGTCCCGTTGCTGTCTTTGACGGTCACCGCGACGCTGCCCGTCGTGGGCTTGGGAGCCAAGCTCACCGGGATGTTCTGCGTGCTGTCCTCTTGCGTGATGGAGAGCGGCTGAGTGGCCGAGTTGTACCCGTTGGCGTCGAACTGGACGCTGTACGTACCTATGAGCAGCCCCGTGAACGTGGCGACCCCGTCCGCGGCCGTGTGCGCCGTGCCCACGGTCTTCCCGTCGCTGTTGACCAGCGTCACCGCGACGTTCGGGATCACGTTGTGGGTGACCGAGTCCGTGATCGTGTAGTTGACCGTGGAAGGTCTGCCGAAGTTCACGACCACGGTGGTCAGGTCGTCCGCGACGACCACCTTGCCCGTGACGTCGGCGGGGTCGTAGGCGTAGCCCGACGGCACACCCGATACCGCGATATCGTACGTGCCTATGGGCACGGCTCCGATGAAGACGACACCGTTCGCACCGGTCACGCCGTTGATGCCGGCGATGGTGAAGGTCACGTCGGGAACGGGGTCGCCGCTGGACTTGTAGCGGGCGTGGATCTCGAACGTCGCCGGCGTTCACGAGCAAGCTCTTCCCGAACACATCTGTGGCGAGTTCCACCTTGCCCGGGATCGGCATCAGCCACGACACCGTCACGGCGACCTTCTTGTCCGTGCGCTTGTGAGTGGTCGGGTCCTGCTGCCACGTGATGGTCGTCTTGATCGAGTAGCCGCGTTCGCTCTCCGTCGCCGCTACGACGCCGGGCGGGTTGCCCCCCACGGTCCCCAGCTGGTCGTAGGGCAGGTTCCTGGCGGCCTCGAGGCGGGCGTTCCCTATGCTCGTGGCTTCCTCGCGCCGCTGCTGCATCTGCATCGAGGCCCCGCTGTACATCAGCGCGCCTACCACGCCCATGAGCACGGTGAACAAGATGGACGACGCGACGACCATCTCCACGATGGTGAACCCCGCATCGGCACGCAGGGCGCGAAAGACCCTATTCACGTTCCTGCGCCTCCCGAAGTAGCCCCATCACACGGACAGGCCTTCCATCCGGACCTATCCGCCACCCCGCATATTCCAGCCGAGGTCTATGGTGTTTTCGGCATCGCTTCGGATGCACTTTAGGGCTCGGGCATGGTCCTCTAGCTGGGCACATGGTCCGATTCGACCGCGAACCGCATGCAGTCATGAAGTAGTCTTAACTGGCTGCGGCGCTTCCTACTGAAGGGCAATATGGCTCGACCACCGGCGTGCATAAAGAAGTGCAACCCGTGAATCTTGGAACCGCACCCGCAGTTCAGAAACCCAGACGCGATCGGACCGCGATCTAACCGAGCGGTCCGCCCTGCGCGTCCAGGTACGCGACGCCGTCCTCGCCCAGCCTGCGCCGCATGACCTGGGCCGCCTCGGGGTTGGCATCGACCATCACGAATCGCCGTCCGGCCGCCCTGGCGGCCGCGGCCGTGGTCCCGCTGCCCGCGAAGCAATCCAAGACCCGGTCTCCGGGCCGCGAAGAAGCCGCGATCGCGCGGCGCACGATCCCGACCGGCTTTTGCGTGGGGTATCCGGTCTTCTCGGCACTGTTGGTGGGCACGATCGTGTGCCACCACACGTCGGTCGGGAGCTTGCCGCGCTGCGCCTTCTCCTCGCCCACGAGATGAGGCGCCATGTACGGGACCCGGTCCACCTCGTCGAACGAGAACCAGTAGCGCTCAGGGTCCTTGACGTACACGAGGATGGAATCGTGCTTGGGCGCCCAGCGCCGGCGCGGCCGTCCGCCGAAGTCGTAGGCCCAGATGACCTCGTTCAAGAAGCACTCGCGGCCGAAGAGGCCGTCGAGCGCCACCTTCACGTAGTGGCTCTCGCGGGGGTCCACGTGCACGTAGAGCGTGCCGTCGTCCGCCAGCAGTCTTCTGACCTCGGCAAGGCGGGGGATCAGGAAGCCGAGGTAGTCGTCGTGAGCGTCGTCCCAGGACATGCGGCCGGTCTCCTCGCGCACATGGCGCGCGCCGTTGAAGCCCAGCAGCGAGCCTTGGAGCGGCTCGTCGCCCGCCACCCGTACCGCGCGGATCGTCTTTCGTACCTGCGCGCGGCCGGTGTTGAACGGGGGGTCGACGTACGCCAGCGTGACCGAGCCGCTGTCCAGACGCGGGAGGACCTCGGCGTTGTCGCCGAGGATGACCAGGTCGTCGGGCGTGGAGAGGTCGAACATGGGAACCAGTATACGGAGGCCGGCGGGGCCCGCGGGTGACACAGCGTTCGCGCACGACGCGGAGGGCGGATGAGGACCGGCACGCAGAGCAGCATCGGGGAAGACGGCGGCCGTCGCGTCATCATCGCGGGAGGCGGCTATGCCGGCACCACGACCGCCGTGCGCCTCGCCCGCAAGATGCGCCCCGACGACGGCATCGAGATCGTGATCGTGGAGCCCAACCCTTGCCAGCAGGCGCTCTCCGAGCTGGACCTCGTGGCTGCGGGGCCGCCCAGACCGGAGTTCTGCGAACTGTGGTATCCGAGGGTGTTCGGCAAGCTTCCCGTCACCGTGTGCTACAACCGCGTGGCCGACGTGCAGCCCACCACCCACGAGATCGTGCTCGGCGGCTGGGACGGGGAGCGCGTGAAGTACTGGCGCCTCGTTCTCGCCACCGGCGCCGTCCCGGCCATACCGCCCGTCCCCGGCCTTGCCGATTCCGCGCTCACGATGTGGTCGGTGGAAGACGCGCAGGAGCTCCAGCGCCGGACGGCGGCCGCGTTCAAGAAGGCCGCGACCGTGGCGGACCGCGAAGAGCGGCGGCGCGTCCTGAGCTTCACCGTCGTGGGAGGCGGCGCCACGGGCGTCGAGGTCGTGGGCACTCTGGCTCAGTTGCTCCCCCGCCGCATGCGGGCCGCCGGTCTGGACCCCGCCGACCTTCGCGTGACGCTGGTCGAGGGCCGCCCGAGCATCCTGTACGACCTGCCCGAGCGGCAGCGCGGGCGAGCGGTGGCTCGGCTCGAGCGCATGGGGGCCAGGGTGGTCACCGGTCAGATGGTCTCCGGCGTCGAGCACGAGGAGCTCGTGCTGGCCGACGGCTCACGGGTGCCCGCCCGGGTCCTCGTCGTAGCGGCGGGCGCGAAGGCCGACCCGCACGCCATGGACTGGGGGCTGACCGCGGACAACGGGGGACGCTTGCTCGTGGGGCCCGACCTGCGGGCGCAGGGCGTCGACGACGTCTACGTCGTGGGAGACGTGGCCGCGGCACGGCACCCTACCGACAACCGGACCCTGCCCATGCTCGCGCAGATGGCGATCCAGGAGGGCCCTCACGCCGCGGACAACATCCTGCGCGAGGCGCGAGGCCACGCGACCGAAGCGTTCAGCCCGCACCTGCGCGGCGAGTTCGTGAGCGTCGGTCCCCGCTGGGGTGTGGGGTGGATGTACGGGACCAACCTCACCGGCATCCCCGCTATCTTCATGAAGCGGGTGACCTATGTGAAATACTGGCTTCAAGCGGGCGGCATCCGCCTGGCCTGGAAGCGTACGATCGAGATGCTGTCGATGGGCTGGTGACCGGCGGCCCATCGTGACCGACCTACAGGAGGCTTCATGAAGCGACGACTCGGCCCCACCGAGCGCCTCTACCCCATGCCCACGCCCCTCGTCGCTGGAGGGTCGGGCGACCGCATCGGCGTCATGGCCGTGGCGTGGATCGCGATCGCCGGATCCACACCGTCGTCAGTGGTCATGGCCATCCGCTCCACCAGGCACACCCTGGCGCTCATCCGCGAGAGCGGAGAGTTCACCGTCAACGTGCCCTCCGTGAAGCTGGCCGAGGCCGTGGACTACTGCGGCATCGTGTCCGGGCGCAACACGGACAAGTGGGAGGACACCGGGCTCACGCCCGTGCCCGGCTCCGTCGTGGCGGCCCCCATCGTGGCCGAGTGCCCGCTCAACCTGGAGTGCCGCGTGGTCCAGGAGATCCCCAACGGCGAGTACGTGCTCGTCATCGGCGAGATCGTGGAGACGCAGGCGGACGAGGACGTCCTGGACGACGCCGGCCGCGTGAACGTGGACGCGCTCGATCCGCTCGTGTACATCCCCAGCACCCGCGAGTACCGCGGGCTCACGCCCAAGGTCGCCGACGCCTTCAAGATAGGCCGAGGCGTGGCAAAGCCCGAGAGCTAGGCAGCCGGGGCCCCTACTCGTACGCGATGGCGTCGCGCACCGACACCTGCGAGGCCCTGCGGGCAGGCAGCAGCGCGGCCAGCGCGCTGACCACGACCACGGTGGCGAACCACAGCGCCACGCCCGACCACGAGAACTCGTAGGCCAGCGGCGTGGTGATCGCATCGGCGATGAGCTTCGTGAGCCACTGTGACAGCGGGTAGGCGGCCACGACGCCTATGGCCCAGGCTATGAGGCCTATCACGACGCCCTCGGTGATGAAGATCCGGTAGATGTCGGCGTGCCCGGCGCCCGTGGCGCGCATCACGCCGATCTCGCGCGTGGATTCCAGCACGTTGATGCTCATCGTGCCCGCGAGCCCGATCACGCCCACCATCGCCAGCAGCACCGCCATCAGGGCCAGGAACACGACGAGCACACCGAACTCGCTGGTCACCGCGTCGAGCGTCCGCGTCTTGGTGGTGGAGCTCGCTACCGTGTAGCCGTTCTCCTTGAGCTTGTTCTCGATGCGCATGAGCGAGATCGCCTGGCTGTTACCGTCGTGGCTCTTGGTCTCTATCTGGATGCGTTTCACGCCGCCGCCAAGCGACAGCTGCTTGTCCATGGCGGCCCGGTCCATGTAGATGACGGGCCCCTGCAGCTGGCCGGACACGAGCCCCACGATCTTGTACTGCCGAGTGGTGTCCACCACCTTGAGAGGGATGGTCTGCCCCACCTTGAGTGACGGCTCGTCGCGGATCACGTCCGTGGACAGCACGACCTCGTCGCGCGCGCCGGGAGTGAACCAGCGGCCGTCCGAGATCTTGGGGCGCAGCAGTGTCGTCTTGCGATCGATGCCGAACAGGATGAGCCGTTCGTTCTCCGAGCCGTCCGGACGGGTGTAGCTCGGATAGGCCAGCGCGACCGCGTCCACGACGCGTACGCCGGGGACACGCGCGAGCACGCGCGCTACGGCGTCGGCGTTCACCGGCTGGGAGAAGGTCGAGACCACGTCGTAGCCCCAGGTCCGGTCGGCCTCGGCGACTGTGTTGAGCATGCTGGCACGCGCCGAGAGCACCGACATCACCACCGCGCTCGCGAGCGCCAGCGTCGTGAGCGTGAGCGTGAGGCGTCCCTTTCGCAGGAACGTGTTGCGCAGCGACAGAGCCACCGGCCGGGGCAGCCCGCGCAGCGAGCCGAG
This sequence comes from uncultured Coriobacteriia bacterium, assembly GCA_963768865.1. Classification (GTDB taxonomy): domain Bacteria; phylum Actinomycetota; class Coriobacteriia; order Anaerosomatales; family CAVYJL01; genus CAVYJL01. The sequence goes on from CAVYJL010000007.1 coordinate 130,258, forward strand.
CACGCGGTCGATGAGCCCGTGGCCGAACGACGATGCGTCGACGCCGGTCTCGCGAAGCGCGCGCGCCACCGGGATCCGCGCGCCGAAAAGTACCGGCACCAGGGCGGCCAGCACCGGCACAAGCAGGCCCACCGCCACCTCGATGGCGACGACGTCCCACGGGACCGAGTAGTCGTAGATCTTGAAGTTGAGCAGGCCCGAGGCGAAGTCCACGAACCATCTGCCGGCGGCCGTGCCCGCCGGTATCGCGATGGCGATGGCGACGACCCCGTAGATCACCACGAGCGCGAGGTACATCAGGATGATCTGCAGGCGCCGGCCGCCGATGGCCTTCATGATCCCCACCTGCTTGACCTGCTGCGCCATGAGCGCGCTGATCGTGTTCACGACCAGGAAGCCGGACAGGCCCAGCGAGAGCACCCCCAGCGCCAGGAGCAGGACGGACACCGCCTTGAATATGTCGCCCAGGAAGTGGCTGCCGGGCTCGGGCACATAGCTGGAGAACACGCGTACGCCGGCCGCCGAGAGCAGGTCGTCACGGACGGACGCCGCAACGCGGCTGGCCGTCAGGCGGGTCGGGTCGTGACCCTTCACGGTGAGGGCGAGCGTGTTGTACGTCTGGGGCAGACCCAGCATGGGCAACGTGTCCCAGCCCACGAAGCCGGTCACCTTGCCCTGGAACATGGCCGGGACCTGGTTGATGTCGTGGGCGAAACCCGCGACGCGCAGGACGGCGCGCGTGCCGTCGGCCTTTTCGACCAGCAGCTCGTCGCCCACGTTGAAGGACCCCGACTGCTGTGCCGAGCGTTCGAGCAGGATCTCTCCGGGCTTGGGCGGCCAGCTGGCGCCGGGCTCGGGTGTGAACTTGTCCACCTGGATGCTGCTGAAGTCGCGGATGCCCACGATATCGATCGTGCGCTGGTCCACGCTCGAGCCGCCCAGGCCGCTTCGTCTCCTGAGGGCCTCGATGTCCGCGTCGCTCAACCGCGCGGCATCGGCGGCGGCGATGTCGCGAAAGCGCATCGTGTCTATCTGACGGCCGTCGGCCGCGGCGACCCCGGCCCAGTCCTTCACGCGCTTGAGCACATGGTCGTCGAAGGGCGCCGTGGACATGGTGGCGTTCATGGGGTTGGACACGGTGAACGACTTCTCGAACTCGCGCACGAGGACGGCCCTGCCGCCGAGGACCACCGCGACGGCGAAGATGCCCACCGCGATGGACAACACGACCAGAGCCGAACGCCCGGCATGCTGCGTCAGGTCGCGAAGTACCTTGGCCCTGCGTGGATGCGTCAGGTCCACGACGGGCTCCTCGGACGAGCCGCGGCGTCTAGCGCCGTCACGCGTCCGCGCACGCCGGGTCCTCCGAATCGCCGGTGATGGGCCCGCCGGCGGGCTCGCCGGCCTCGGGCTCGGGCTCGGCGAACCGGTCGGGCAGAGGCGGCATCTCGCCGGCGCCGTGCCCCGCCCGGACCCCGCCTCGTGGACGATGCACGACATCGTCCACGATCTCCCCGTCGTGCACGTGCAGCGCGCGCGTGACCCGCTTGGCGAGGTCGTTGTCGTGCGTGACCATGAGGATCGTCTTGTGCCGCTCGATGAGCCGCTCGAACATCTCGAACACCGACTCGGCGGTGCGCGAGTCCAGATTGCCGGTGGGCTCGTCCGCGACGAGTATCGGCGGGTCGTTGGCCAGCGCTCTGGCGATGGCCGCGCGCTGCTGCTGACCACCGGACAGCGATGCCGGCAGCTTGTGACCCTGGTCCGCGAGCTCCACCTGCTCCAGAAGATGCATCGCGCGCTCGAGCCGCTCGCTCGCCGGGTACGTGCGGCAGAAGTCCATGGGCAGCATGATGTTCTCGGCGATGGTGAGGGTCGGGAGCAGCTGGAAGAACTGGAACACGACGCCCACCGTCTTGCCGCGCCACCGCGCGAGACGGTTCTCGTCCAACTCGTGGACAGGGGTCCCGTCGACTACCACCGAGCCGGACGTGGGCCGGTCGATGCCGGTCACCATGTTCACGAGCGTGGTCTTGCCCGATCCCGACTTGCCGATGAGCCCTACGAACTCGCCGGGGTGCACGTCGAGATCCACCGACTTGAGCGCCTCGAAAGGCACCTCGCCGGTGTCGTACACCTTCACGAGCGAGCGCAGCTCTATCAGCGCGCTGGAGCTAGATTCGTTCACGGTCCGCACTCCCGGGATGTGGCGACACGACGTCGGCCGCCGCGAGGTCCGAAAGCACGCGAGAGCTGCCAGTCCGAACCGCGAAGCCGACTAACGAGTCTACCGCGCAAGCCCCGTGCCGAGGGAAGCATTCTCGCCCGGCGTCACGAGTCCGATATCCCGAGCACGCCGGGCAGGTCGGCGAGCGAATCGCAGATGACGTCCGGCCGCACGGAGGCCCGCGCGAGCGCGCCTTCCGTGAACTTGCCCGTGCGGACCAGCACGGTGTGCGCGCCCACGGCGTGGCCGCCCCCCGCGTCGGCCGCCGCGTCGTCACCCACCATGACCGCGTCTCGCGGCTCGACTCCCATGTCCTCCAAGGCGAGGCGCAGGAGCTCCGTGGACGGCTTCCCGATCACGTAGGCTTCGGTGGACGCGGCGTACTCGAGGCTGGTCGCGATCGCGCCCGTGTCCAGCACCGGACCGTCCTCGGCAAGGTAGTAGCGGCCTTTGTTGAGGGCCACGAGAGCCGCGCCGTCCATGAGGCGCCGGAGCGCCTCGTTCAGGCGCGCGTAGGTGAAGCCGTCCTTGCAGTCACCCACGACCACGAAGTCGGCGCGCTCCCCGGGGGCGGCCGCGAACTCGGCGAGGTCGGGCTCGAGCTCCGGCGGGACGACTAGGTGGCAGCGGTTCTTGCGCCTGCCTTCGAGGAACGCGCGCAGCGCCGCCACCGGCGAGAAGACCTCCCCCGCGCCCACGGAGATCCCGGCGCGCTCCAGCCGGGCCGCGATCGTGGCCACGCTCACCGAGTCGATGTTGGTCACGTAGCGGACCGCCAGCCCGGCCGCGTGAAGCGCGGCGACCGCCCGCGCGGCCCCGGGGATCGCCTCGTTGCGGGCATCGAGCACGGTGCCTTGGATGTCCAGCAGCACTCCGCGTATCCCGGTCAGCGTCTTGGGGGTCATCGCGCGCTCCTTGCCCGGTCCGGCCGCCATGCTGCGGGTATACCCTCGGCACACCCGACCGACCCTCGAGCGCGGCCCGTTCCCGGCAACGCGGCCGGCCTCGTCCTGAGGCCGCGGCGCCTCGTCAGGACGTCGAGCGCGCGATCATGCGGTGGCGCGGACCGCCCTCACGAGCCAGGCGTCTACCCGTCCCGGGCCTGCGTTGGCCTCGAGTCGAGCGGCCTCGATGGACAACTCGGCGAATCCCGCCTGGGGCGTGAACGCCTCGCGCAACTCGGCCTGAGAGATGCGGCGCGGGCCGAACGAGCCCGGGACCTTATCCGAGAAGCACAGCATCACGTAGGAGCCGCCCGGCGCGAGGAGCCCGGCGAGCCGGCGCAGCCACACGGCCCGCGACTCGTCGGACAAGGCGTGGAAGAAGCCCACGTCCGTGACGGTGTCGAACTTCTCTTCGGAGAGGAGGCTGGTGTCGTCCGCAACGAGGTCGGCCCGGAAGAAAACCGCGTTGACCCCGCGTTCCAGCGCCTTGGCTCGGGCGGCCTCGATGGCGGCCGGGACCACGTCCACGCCCAAGACCGTGGCCCCGCGCTGCGCGAAGAAGAGCGCGTTCTCCCCTGTGCCGCACCCGACGTCGAGGACGCGACCGCGAACCCAACCGTCGTCGGCGGCGCGGATCATTGCCGGCTGCGGCCGGCCGATGTCCCAGGGCGCCGCCTGCTCTCCGGAGTAGCTCCGATGGAACACCTCGTGCTCCGGCTTGCTACCGCCGGGATGCCCGGCCGGCGGGCCGCCGGGGTGCCCTGGAGGCGGGCCGCCGGGGTGGCCGCCGGGGTGGCCCGCGGCGCGCTCGTCCTTGTCATGCTCGTTGGCGCTCATGACCGCATCGTACCCGACTCGCGCCTCGCGACGCTGGCGCCCGCGTCGTCAAGGGGTACATATGCTCCTGCCGAAGACCGACCCCGTAGCAGGAGGCGACCGATGTGCAGCAGCGAGCCCGGCCCGCCCAGTCCGTCTGCGGCGCTGCGCAACTGGCGCGAGTCCGACCTCCCCTTCTGGCAGAAGCTCCGTGTCGCCCTGCGCAACGAATGGACGAAGGTCCGGACAGGCAAGGACTGCTGCGGCAACTACGGGGAGCCCGGCTGTTGACGCTGAACGACCGGCGCCGGTCCGGCGCCCGCTCAAGGCGAAGCGAAGGGCCGCCCGAGGGCGGCCCTTTCCGATGGTCGACAGGGTCGATCAGGTGCCGGGCTCGTACGGCTTGCGCTGTGCCGGCGGAAGGCCGCCGAGGTCCGAGCCCGGAAGGGTGCTCGGGAACACGGCGGTGTCCGGCGCGGCGGGAGCCGCGGGCGCAGGCGCGCCGGACGCGGGCACGACGGGCGCCACTCCGGTCTCGCCGGGCGCGCCGGGAGCCGGTACGGTCCACGGTGTCGTAGGAGGCTGTGCCGAAGGCGCCTCCTCGGCGACAGGGGGTATCGGAGCCGGCGCGGCGCCCGGCACGGGCGTCTCGACGCTGCCGGGTGCCGGGGGCGTGGGCGGCGCGGGCGCGGTCCACGCCGGAGGCGCCGGCACGGTGGCGGGAGCAGGTGCGGCGGCCGGAGTGCCCGGCATCGTACGCTGCCCGAACGTCGTGGCGGGAGCAGGTGCGGGTGCGTAGGGCGCGCCCGAGGAGGCCGCGGCCGGCGGTCCGGCGGGCGCGGCCGGCGGCGCGGCAGCAACGTCTGGCGCAGCGGCAGCCGGCGGCACGGCGGGCGCGGCGGCAGGCTCCATGCTCGCCGGTTCGGAGGCCGGAGCCGAGACGCCCACGCGCACGGTCGTCGGGTTCTCGATGGCGGCGGCGCCCGGCACCGTCACTTCCAGCAGACCGTCCGAGTAGTCGGCACGGATCGTCGAGGCGTCCACCCCCTGGGGCAGCATGATCGACCGCGAGAAGCTGCCGCTTCGGCGCTCCCGCACGACGAACCCTTGCGACTCCTCGCTCGTGGTCTCGTCGCGCGACCCCTTGATGGCGAGCACGCCGTCTGTGACCGAGACGTCCATGTCCTCGGGCTTCACCCCAGGCAGCTCCGCCGACACGACGATGTCGTCGCCGGCCCTGCGCACGTCCATGGCGGGCATCAGCGAGCCGCCGGCCGCCGGGAACACCGGAACGCCGAACACCCTGTCCAGCTCACGTTGCACGCGCAGCGCCTCCCCGAACGGGTCCCATCTCGATATCGCCATCGGTCCACCTCCGGGTGAGTGAGCGTGTGGTGCGGGTTTCCGCGTGAGGTTCCTTCCCGCGGCGCCCCCGGGCGACACGCGCCCGGGGGCCTTCCGGACCCGCGCCGTTCGCCATCGACCAGCCCAGTCGGGTATCTGTATGCTCAGGCACCCGCGGCAAGAAGGAGCACTCATGGAGATCGACGCTCGGACGAACGTTGGCGAGCTGCTCGATCGGTACCCTCCCCTGGCCGATTGGCTGCCCACCGTGGACCAACGATTCCATCGGCTGTCCAATCCCGTGGTGCGCCGCACCGTGGCGCGCCGGGTCACCCTCGCCGACGCGGCCGCCATGACCGGCATGGACCCGTCCGCGCTGGTGGCGCGCGTGGTGGACGAGATCGCCCGCATGGAGGGCCGTCCCGCCCCGGGGCGCAAGAAGGCCTCCCGCAAGACCGTGGACGCGGCGGGCACGGTACCGCTGTTCGACCCCGAGGCCCAGCCCGGTCCCGAGGAAACCGAGGAGCCCTCGGACCTCGGCGAGCCGGAAGACCTGGGCGCCCGCCGGCGCCACGACGAGATGAAAGCCATCATCCGGGACCTTCATGCCGGCGCGACGGTCGAAGACGTGAAGGCACGCTTCGCGGGGCTCGCCTCCGAGGTCGACGGGGCCCAGATCGCCGCCATGGAGCAAGAGCTCATCAGCGAAGGACTCCCGGTCGAAGAGGTCCAGCGCCTGTGCGACGTGCACGTGACCGTCTTCGAAGACGCCCTGGCCGAGCCTCCCGAGCCCGGCGAGGTGCCGCCGGGTCACCCGATCCACACGATGCGCCTGGAGAACGAGGAGATCGAGCGTCTCGTGCTCGAGGCAGGTTGCGAGGCCGAGGCGCTGGCGACGGACCCGAGCGCATGGAGCAGGCTCGCCCGGCTGCTCGACCGGCTCGCGGACGTGTCCACGCACTACACCCGCAAAGAGAACCAGCTCTTCCCCTTGCTCGAGCAACACGGCGTGACCGGCCCCACGCAGGTCATGTGGGCCGTGCACGACGAGATCCGAGCCGAGCTCAAGCAAGCGCGGGCCCTGCTGGACGGCCGCGATGCCCAGGCCGCCACGGAGGCCGTGCGCTCGGTCCTGGGCAAGGTGGAGGACATGGTGTTCAAAGAGGAGCGCATCCTCTTCCCCCTGGCGCTCGAGACGCTTTCGGCCACCGACTGGGCCGCGGTCGCGCACGGGGAAGGCGAGATCGGGTTCGCCTGGATCGAGGGCCCGCAAGCCGCGTTCCCGGGCGTGGCGGCCGGTGCCGAGGCAGGCACCCCGCCGGCGCCGGCGATCGGCGTGGGCGAAGGCTCCCCCGCTCCCGAGCCGGGCGGGCTCCCGCTCTACCTGACCACGGGCGCGCTCAGCCTCGGCCAGCTGGATCTGATGCTGCGGACGCTGCCGGTGGATGTGACGTTCGTGGATGCACAGGACCGGGTGCGCTACTACTCGGAAGGCAAGCGGGTCTTCCCGCGCTCACCCGCCGTCATCGGGCGCGCCGTGCAGAACTGCCACCCTCCCGCGAGCGTGCACATCGTGCAGCGGATCTTGGATGCGTTCCGGGCCGGCGAGCGCGACATAGCCGAGTTCTGGATCGAGCTCGAAGGCCGCTTCGTGCACATCGAGTACCACGCTCTGCGAGAGCCGGACGGCGCCTACGCGGGCTGCCTGGAGGTGACGCAGGACGCGACTCACGTGCGCGATCTCACCGGTCAGCACAGGCTGCTGGACTGGTAGCCGGCGGCGCGTACGTCGCGGGAGCGGTGGAGCCTAGGCCCTAGCGGATCCCCAGCTCCCCGGTGTCCTCGTTGATGTCTATGACGACGGTGTCGCCCTCGTGCGCGCGGCCGTCGATGAGCGCCTTCGCCACGGCGTCCACGACCTCGCGCTGGATCACACGCTTGAGCGGCCGCGCCCCGAACACCGGGTCGAAGCCCTCCAACGAGATGCGCTCCAGGGCCGCCGGCGTGAGCTCGAGCGTGATCTTGCGCTCGGCTAGCCGCTGACGCACGTTCTCCAGCTGCAGAAGAGCGATCTCGCCCACGGCGTCCATGCTCAGCGACTCGAACGTGACGATGTCGTCCACACGGTTGAGGAACTCGGGCCGGAAGGTGAGCCGCAGCGCCTCTTCCACGGCTGCCTTCATCTGGGACTCGTCGATATCGGCGCGCGCGAACTCCTGGATCACGTTGCTGGCCACGTTGCTCGTCATGATGACGATGGCGTTGCGGAACGAGACCGTGCGCCCCTGCCCGTCGGTGAGCCGCCCGTCGTCGAGCACCTGCAGCAGGATGTTGAACACGTCCGGGTGCGCCTTCTCGATCTCGTCGAGCAGCACCACGCTGTACGGGCGGCGCCGTACGGCCTCCGTGAGCTGACCGCCCTCTTCGTAGCCGATGTAGCCGGGGGGCGCGCCGATGAGGCGCTGCACGCTGAACTTCTCCATGTACTCGGACATGTCGATGCGCACCATGCTGCGCTCGTCGTCGAAGAGGAACTGTGCCAGGGCACGAGCGAGCTCCGTCTTACCCACGCCGGTCGGGCCCAGGAAGATGAACGACCCGATGGGGCGGTCGGGGTCCGAGAGCCCGGCACGCGAGCGCCGGATCGCGGCGGCCACGGCGTTGACCGCCTCGTCCTGGCCTATCACGCGCTCGTGGAGGTGGTCCTCGAGCCGTGCCAGCTTGGCCATCTCGCCCTCGAGCAACCGTGAGAGCGGTACGCCGGTCCAGGCCGAGACGACCTCGGCGACGTCCTCCTCGCCCACTTCTTCCTTGAGCATGGGAGTGCCGCTCTGCAGCGCCTTGAGCTTGGCGTCGGCCTCGTCGATCGACTTCTCCAGCTCGGGGATGCGGCCGTAGCGGATCTCGGCGGCGCGCTCGAGGTCGCCCGCTCGCTCGGCACGCTCCTCGTCCATGCGCGCCTCGTCGAGCTTGGCCTTGAGCTCGCCTACGGCCGTGATGACGGCCTTCTCCGATTGCCAGCGCGCCTTGAGCCCCGACAGCTCCTCCGTGGCTTTGGCCATGTCGGCGCGCAGCGCCTCGAGGCGCTCGAGGGACGCCTCGTCGGTCTCTTTGGACAGCGCCGCCTCCTCGATCTGCATCTGCCGCAGCTGGCGGTCGACGACGTCCACCTCGGTGGGCATCGAGTCGATCTCGATGCGCAAGCGGCTGGCCGCCTCGTCGATCAGGTCGATCGCCTTGTCGGGCAGGAACCGGTCGGCGATGTAGCGGTCGGAGAGCTGCGCGGCGGCCACGAGCGCGGCGTCGGTGATGCGCACGCCGTGGTGGACCTCGTACTTCTCCTTGAGGCCTCGAAGGATCGCCACCGTGTCTTCGAGGGTGGGCTCGCCCACGTAGACGGGCTGGAACCGCCGCTCGAGCGCCGCATCCTTCTCGATGTGCTCGCGGTACTCGTCCAGCGTGGTCGCGCCCACGGCCCGCAGCTCGCCGCGCGCGAGCGCGGGCTTGAGCATGTTGCTCGCGTCCATCGCGCCCTCGCCGGCGCCCGCGCCCACGAGCGTGTGGAGCTCGTCGATGAACAGGATCATCCGGCCCTGGGCCTGCTCGATCTCGCGAAGGACCGCCTTGAGCCGGTCCTCGAACTCCCCGCGGTACTTGCTGCCCGCGACCATGGAGCCGAGGTCCAGCGCCACGACGTCCTTGTCGGCGAGCGTCGCGGGCACGTCACCGGCGACGATGCGCTGCGCAAGGCCCTCGACGATGGCCGTCTTGCCGGTCCCCGGCTCGCCGATGAGCACCGGGTTGTTCTTGGTGCGCCGCGACAGGACCTGGATCACGCGGCGTATCTCCTGATCGCGCCCGATGACCGGGATCCAGCTTGCCGTCCCTGGCCGCCGCGGTCAGGTTGCGGCTGAACCGCTCGAGCGCCTGGAACTGCGCCTCGGGGTTGTCGGTGGTCACGCGCGACCCGGCGCGCAGCTCGTCGAGAGCCTTGCCGAGCCGATCGGCCGTGACCCCGTGCCGAGCCATGATGCGCCCCACCTCGCCCCGGTTCTCGGCCAGGCCTATGAGCAGGTGCTCGGTGGAGACGTAGTCGTCCTTCATGCGCTCGGCGGCCTTGAAGGCATCGCCCATGACGCTCTCGAGCGCGGGGCTCACGGACGGAGCGCTCATCAGCCCTCCGGCGCCGCCCACCTTGGGCAGCGCGTCCAGGCGCTCGGAGACCTCCGACGCGAGTTGTTCGCCGTTGGCGCCGAGCTTGGCCAGTATCGGGCGGACGATGCCCTCGGCCTGGTCCAGGAGCGCCTTGGCCAGGTGCTCCGGCTCCACTATCTGCTGTCCGTACTCCTCGGAGATGCCCTGGGAGGCGGCGAGCGCCTCCTGGGCCTTGACCGTGAGTTTGTCCAGTCTCAAAGCGATCACCTCCGCGCCCCGCACGGGCGCGGGGCGTCGCTACTTGGTTGCTTCGGAGCTCGCGCCGGCGTCAGCTGACGCCTCGCCGGCCCCCTTCTCCTCGCCGGTGGTCTCGGACGGCGCGGTGCCCTGCGTCGTCTTGGTCACCTTCCAGTTCCCATCCTTGTCCAGCGTGGCGGAGATCTTGGCGAAGCTCGTGACGACGCCCTTCTCCTGGCTGGGGCCGAAGAACGTCCCGTCCACCGTCACGGTCCCGGTGTCGGTCTCGCTGGCGTACGTGACGTAGACGTAGCTCGGGTTGTCGGCCGTGAAGCCCTGGGACGCCAGGGAGGCGAGCACCGCGTTCTTGACCTCCGGCGGGGCGTACTGCGACATCGGCACGGTCTTGCCCCCATCGGGGTCGAGCACGTTGCAGCCGGCTAGGGCCACTGCGGAAAGCGCCAGCAGCAGCAGCGCCGCGGCGATCAGAGCGTTGGACACACGGGAACGGCGACCATGGCACATGGCTTCTTCCTCCTGGGCGAAGCAGCATAGGATTTCGCCCATACCGTACCGCAGCCATGGCACTCCTGTCGCCTTCAGCGTCCACGCCCACCGCGATGTCAGGCGCGACGTTGGCCCGGGCCCCGCTGCGCGGCGAGGCCGCCCGAGCGCACGAGCACGATCTCACCTCGTCTGGGCTGGCCGGCGACGGCCTCACGGGCCCTCCGGTCCGCCTCGACGATGCGCGTGTGGGCGCGCTCGAGCTCGTCCATCATCTGCTGGAGCTGCTCGCGCAGCGTGAGGATGTGCTCCACGCCCGCGAGATTCACGCCTTCGTTCGTGAGCTGCTGGATCAGGCGCAGCCTCTCGATGTCCGAGTCGGAGTACAGCCGAGTGTTGCCGGCCGAACGCTGGGGGCACACGAGATGCTTGCGCTCGTAGATGCGCAGCGTCTGGGGATGCACCCCCGCCAGTTCGGCGGCGACGCTGATCATGTAGAGCGGCCGGTCCGTGCGTGCGCGCCGTGGCGGGGTCACGACGTCATCGCCTCCTCCAGTCTCTTTCGGGGCTCGTCTCCACGTGAGGAGGCGAACCGCTTGAGCAGCTCCTTCTGTTCGGCCGACAGGTGCTGGGGCACGTCGATGCGCACCTTGGCCTTGACGTCGCCGTGGCCCGACCCTTTGAGCCGAGGCGCTCCCTTGCCCTTGAGGCGGTACACCTTCCCGTCCTTGGTGCCGGGAGCGATCTTGATCTTCACCGCGCCTTGCGGGGTGGGGACCTCCACCGTGGCTCCGAGTGTGGCCTCGGCAAAGGTCACGGGGAGCTCGAGCAGCACGTCGGCGCCGTCGCGGCTGAACAGCTCGTGGGGCCTGATGTGCGTCACCACGTAGAGGTCGCCGGCCGGCGCTCCGTTCTTGCCCTGCTCGCCCTTGCCGCGGAAACGGATCTTGCCGCCGTCCGTGACGCCGGCCGGGATGTTGAGCGTGAGCGTCTTGACCTTCACGGTCGTGCCCTTGCCTTTGCAGGTGGGGCACGGCTCTTCCACGACAGTGCCCTTGCCGCCGCATCGGGGACACGTCCGCGAGAAGCCGAAGACACCCTGTCCCTGCGACACCGTTCCGGTGCCGTGGCACACGGGGCAGGTGACCGGGCTCGTGCCGGGCTTGGCACCCGACCCGTGACAGGTCGGGCACTCCTCTTCGCGCTGGAGCTCGACCTTCACCGAGGTGCCCTTGAGCGCCTCGTCCCACGACAGCCTGACCTCGTACTCGAGGTCGCGTCCGCGCTGTGGACGGGTGGGCGCCGCCGCGCGGCCGCCGAACCCGCCGCCGCCGAACATGGACCCGAACAGATCGCCCAGGTCGCCGAGGTCCTCCACGTTGACGCTCTGGTAGCCGCCACCGGCGGGCCCGCCCGGGCCGTATGCGCCGGGGCCGGGGCCTCCGGGCGCTCCTCCCGGGAACCCGCCGCCGTAGTACTGGCCGAACTGGTCGTACTGCTTGCGCTTCTCGGAGTCCGACAGCACCTCGTAGGCTTCGTTGATCTCCTTGAAGCGCTCCTCGGAGCCGCCGGCGTCGGGATGATGCTTGCGCGCGAGCTTGCGAAACGCCTTCTTGATGTCGTCTTCAGTCGCGCTCTTGGGCACGCCGAGGATCTCGTAGTAGTCCTTGGCCGCCATGGCTCATCGACCGGCGGGTGCCGGGCCCTCGTCGGTGTCGGCGCTCACGATGGGCCCGCCGGTAGCGACGACGACGCTCGCCGGACGCACGACCCGGCCGCCCATGCGGTACCCCTTCAGGTACACGGCCGTGACGGTGTGGTCGGGGACCGACGGGTCCTCGTGTTGGCCCACCGCCTGGTGCTGCATCGGGTCGAACGGCTGCCCCATCGGGTCGATGACCTCGACACCCTCCTTGGTGAGCACGTCGAGGATCTGCCCGTGCGTCATCTGCACGCCCTGCAGCAGCTGGGTGGCGTCGCCGCCCTCCTGGACATGGACCAGCGCCCGCTCGAGGTTGTCGAGCGCGGGAAGGACCTCGGACACGACCCGTTCCGCGGCGCGCGAGAGCAGGTCGGCCTGCTCTCGCTGCATGCGCTTGCGATAGTTGTCGAACTCGGCGGCCGAGCGTTGCGCCCGATCGCGCCACATGACGGCCTCCTCGCGCGCCGCCGCGAGCTGCTCGTCCAGGCTCAGGTCGCACGCGGCGACCCCGCCCGTCTCGTCCATCTCCACCTCCGCAGGCATGTCGTCCGCGAGCGCCGGGTCGAACGCGGCCCCGCCCGACGCGGGATGCACCGCGTCCTCGGCGGCCGCGCGAGGCACGGCCTCCTCGGCGCGACGGAGCGGGTCGCCGTCGCCGGCGCCCGCTCCCCCGTTGACTGGAATGCGTGTCATCTCGTCACCTACTTGTCGTCGTCGTCGACGACTTCGGCATCAACGACCTCTTCTTCGTCGGAGCCGCCGGTCCCGGCGCCGGCCTCTTCGCCCTGAGCGCCCTCGGCTGCGGCGTCCTCCGAGTACACGACCTCGGCGAGCTTGTAGCTGGCCTCGCGAAGCTTCTCGGTTTGCGCCTTCATGGCCTCGACATCGGTGCCCTCGAGCGCCTTCTTGGCTTCCTCGACGGCCGCCTCGACGGTGGACTTCGTGTCCTCGGGGACCTTGTCGCCGAGGTCCTTCATGGTCTTCTCGGTGCCATACACCAGCGTGTCCAGCTCGTTGCGGGCCTCGACCTCGTCCTTGCGCGCCTTGTCTTCGGCGGCGTGGGTGTCGGCCTCCTTGACCATGCGGTCGACCTCGTCGTCGGACAGCGCCGTGGAGCCGGAGATCGTGATCTTCTGCTCCTGGCCGGTGCCACGGTCCTTGGCGGTGACATTCACGATGCCGTTGGCGTCGATGTCGAACGTGACCTCGATCTGCGGCATGCCGCGAGGCGCCGGCGGGATGTTGGCCAGCGTGAACTTGCCCAGCGTCTTGTTGTCGCGGGCCATCTCGCGCTCACCCTGGAGCACGACGACCTCCACGGATGTCTGGCCGTCCTCGGCAGTGGTGAAGACCTCGGACTTGCGGGTGGGGATCGTGGTGTTGCGCTCGATGAGGCGCGTCATGATCCCGCCCTTGGTCTCGACGCCCAGCGACAGCGGCGTGACGTCGAGCAGAAGGATGTCCTTGACCTCACCCTTGAGCACGCCGCCCTGGATGGCAGCGCCCACGGCGACGACCTCGTCCGGGTTCACGCCCATGTGCGGGTCCTTGCCGGTGATGCCCTTGACCTCGGCCTGGACCGCAGGCATGCGCGTGGAACCACCCACGAGGATGACCTCGTCGATCTGGTCCTTGGTCACGCCCGCATCCTTCATGGCCTGCTCCACCGGCTTCTTGGTCCGGTCCAGCAGATCGCTCGTGACCTTCTCGAACTCGGCGCGGGTGAGCGTGTAGTCCAGGTGCTTGGGGCCCGACGCGTCGGCCGTGATGAACGGGAGGTTGATCTGGGTCTGCTGCGTGGTGGACAGCTCCATCTTGGCCTTCTCGGCGGCCTCCTTGAGGCGCTGGAGCGCCATCTTGTCCTCACGCAGGTCGATGCCCTGGTCCGACTTGAACTTGTCGGCGAGCCAGTCTATGACCCGCTGGTCCCAGTCGTCGCCGCCGAGGTGGTTGTCGCCGTTGGTGGACTTGACCTCGAAGACGCCGTCACCGAGCTCGAGGATGGACACGTCGAACGTGCCGCCGCCGAGGTCGAAGACGAGGACCGTCTGCTCCTTGCCGCCCTTGTCCAGGCCGTATGCGAGCGCGGCGGCCGTGGGTTCGTTGATGATGCGCAGGACGTTCATGCCGGCGACCTTGCCGGCGTCCTTGGTGGCCTGGCGCTGCATGTCGTTGAAGTACGCGGGCACCGTGATGACGACGTCGTTGACCGTCTCGCCCAGGTACTTCTCCGCGTCGCCCTTGAGCTTCTGCAGGATCATCGCGGAGATCTCCTCGGGCGTGTACTGCTTGCCCTCGATGTCCACGACGGCGCGGCCGTCCTTGCCCTTCTCTACCTCGAACGCGACGGTGCCGCGCTCGGAGCTTGTCTCTTCGAACTTGCGACCGATGAAGCGCTTGATGGACTTGACGGTGTTCGTCGGGTTCGTGACCGCCTGGTTCTTGGCGGGCTTGCCCACGACGCGCTCACCGTCCTTGCGGAACGCCACGACCGACGGCGTCGTTCGATCGCCCTCGGCGTTGATGATGATGGTGGGTTCGCCACCCTCCAGCACCGCCATCGCGGAGTTGGTGGTGCCGAGGTCGATACCCAGGACCTTCGCCATGTTCGGATCTCCTTCCCTCTTCGTGATCGGATCGGGGGCGGCCCTCTCGCCGCCCCAGGTCGCAAACGTGGATCAGGGCCGGCACCCCCGGCAGGGAGCGGGCCGAGCCACACTGTAGCAAACCTGAGTCCAACATTGTCAAGTTTGTTGGGCGGGAACCGCGCAGGTTCCTACCCCTCGGGCCCGCGTGGGAAACCTTCCCTGGTCATCGTGCCGACGAGCGCCGCCCCCCGCGCAGCCGCCGCCCCGCCAGCGCCCCGCCAGCGCCCCGCTTTACAGCTCCGCCGGGAGTGGGTATCTTCCGTGGCCGGCGACCCGCGACAACCACCTCGGCCTAGGGCCGGGCGACCGATCCGACCCAGGAGGACATCACGTGCGACCGGTGATAGACGAGAAGGAATGTTCGGGCTGCGGAACGTGCGTGGACACGTGCTCCGAGGGCGTCTTGGACCTCGTAGGCGAAGTCGCGCGCGTGGTCGAGGAGGACGCTTGCACGGGGTGCGAGTCGTGCCTCGAGGAGTGCCCGATGGCCGCGATCGGCTCCGTGGAGGAGGACTAGCGGTCCTGCGCCGAGGGGCCGGCGGCGCCTGTCTCCTCGCTGCCGCCGGTCTGAGACGGAGCGCCGGCATCGGCCGCCGACACGGCGATGGTCCTGAACTGCGCCCAGACGCGGCGTTTGCGGGCCGGGTCGGTCAGGCTGGCCTCGAGCCCGTCCACGGCCAGCCAGACCCTGCCGTCACGCTCCTGCGGCCTGCCCGGGCTCAGACTGTGTATCCCCGCCGCCGAAGCCGCGTCGGCCGCGGCCTCGGCGTCCAGCGCGATGACCCAACGAGGGTCGGCCGCCGCGACGAGCGTCCTCATCGTCCGCGCAGCCGGCGCCTCGCCTCCGGCGCCGCGGGTCATGACCGCGAGCGTCTCGGGGGGCAGCCCCAGCGCCGCCAACGACTTGTCCGCGGCATCCCGGTCGGCGCCCGCCAGCGCGCGCTCGGCATCTACGTCCGCGGGACCCGGAACGCCCTTGAGCAAAAGGACCGGCGCCCCCGGCGTGCCGTCGTAGGCGAACGCCCCTCCCGCCAGCGCGCTCGCGGCACGCGCCAGCTCCGCCAGAGCCTTGGCCTCGAAGAGGGCGGCCACGTCGTCGGCCGCCGGAGCCTGCTGCCCGGGCGCTTCCGAGCGATCGCCCTTGCCCATGCGTGCCACGTCAGCTCCGCGGCCGGCGAGCGAACCAGGCGATGGTGTGGGTCAGGCCCTGGTACAGCTCCGCCGAGGCCCGCCATCCCAGGACCTCCAGGGCCTTCGTCGGGTCCAGCGTGCTGTGGCGCACGTCGCCCGGACGCTGGGCCGCGTGCTCTACGACGCCCTCGTAGCCGCTGATCTCGCGCATGAGGCCGGCAAGGAGGTCCACGGTCGTGGATGCGCCGGTGGACACGTTGAACGCCGGGCCGTCCGGGCCCTCCTGCGCCAGACGCGCTTTGCTGTCGAGCGCGTCCATGATGAAGCGGACGACGTCGCCCACGTACACGAAGTCACGGGTCTGGCCACCGTCGCCGTACACGACGGGCGTCTCGCCCGCGAGCATCTTGTTGGCGAACACGGCTACCACGCCGCCCTCGCCGGTGTAGGACTGACGCGGTCCGTACACGTTGCTGAACCGCATCACGCCCAGATCCCGGCCGTCGCCGCCGAACTCCTCGGCCAGGACGCTCTCGGCCTCGAGCTTGTGCAGGCCGTACGGGTTGGCGGGGCCCTTGGCCGCCGTCTCGAGCGTGGGGACCGGGACTTCGGCGCCGTACACCGCGGCCGAAGAGGAGAAGAGCATGAGCCGGGCCCCGGACTCACGGGCGGCGGCGGCGACCGCTCGGGTGCCGTCCACGTTCACGCGCCGGTCCTTGTCGGGGTTCGCGACCGAGCGAGCCACGTCCACCTGAGCGGCGAGGTGGACGACCGCCTCGGGCCGCAGCTCGGCGACCGCCTCGGCGAGCCCGGGGGCGGTCACGTCCATGGTCCGCAGCGTAGCCGCCGGATGAAGGTTGCCCACCGTTCCCGTGGATAGGTCGTCGATCACCGACACTTCGTGCCCGCCGCCCACGAGCGCGTGCACGAGGTTGCTGCCGATGAAGCCGGCGCCGCCGGTCACGAGGATACGCATGCTGCTCCCAGGTCTATCGGTGCGGCCGCCGGGCAAGACGCGCCGGGCGGGCGACCCTTCTCATGCCGGTAAGAGACTACCAATGTCCTATCTCGACCGCCCGCGCGGCGGCTCTCATGGCGCCGGCGCGCGCCGCCGATACACCTTCTGGTCACCGAGGTTCCGGTTCGAAGAGCCGGCGCCGTCCTCGGGCCGGAAACGGCGGAAGGCCGCCCCTAAGGGCGGCCTTCCTGTGTCAACCGGCTTCTTGGGTGGTCACCGAGTCCCTCGAGCCGGGAGACATCGAATCCGGATCGCGCGCGGTCCGCGTCGGCGACCCACAACCCACTATATATTCCCGCGGCCGATTCGTATGCCCGGATATCCTCGCCGACGGGCGCGCTTTCGACGGGAGGTCTGCGGCGGTCCCCGGCGGAGTGACCGCAGCCGCTCGTCGAGACCCTCATCCGCGCGTTCTCACCGGCGCCCGCTCGTCAGCGCGCCGAGCGCCGGCGATCCGTGGGCTGCCCCTTGGCGGCGCGCTTCGCGCCCGACGCGGCGGACTTGCGGACCGGCGCCTTCTTGGGCTCCGGCTTGGCCTTGGGCTTGGCGACAGGCTTGAGAGCGCGAGCCTTGGCCGCGGGCAGCGCGGGAGCGCACATGCCCACCAGCGCCCGCGAGAGGACCTCGTCCATGCTGTCGACCGGGATGATGTCCAGCTCCTCGCGAACGTTCTCCGCCACGAGCTCCAGGTCGCGCACGTTCTCCTTGGGGATGAGCACTTCCTTGATGCCCGCCCGGTGCGCCGCCAAGAGCTTCTCCTTGAGCCCCCCTATGGGCAGCACGTGGCCGCGCAGCGTGATCTCGCCGGTCATCGCGATGTCGCGCCGGACCTTGCAGCCCGTGAGCGCGCTCGCCATCGCCGCGGCCATGGTGATCCCCGCGCTGGGACCGTCCTTGGGTATCGCCGCGGCGGGCACGTGGATGTGCAGGTCGCTGGACTCCAGGAAGTTCTCGTCGATCTGCAGGTCCTTGGCACGCGTCCGGATGTAGCTCACGGCCGCCTGCGCGCTCTCGCGCATGACGTCGCCCAGCTGCCCGGTGAGCAGGAGCTGGCCCTTGCCGGGCATGGTGGTGGCTTCGATCGAGATGACGTCGCCGCCGACCTCGGTCCAGACGAGCCCGGTCGCGACACCTACCGAGTCGCGCTCCTCGGCAAGGCCGAAGCTGAACTTGGTGGGGCCCAGGTAGGTGTGGATGTTGCGCGACGTCACGCGCGTCTTGCCGCGCCGGCCCTCGACGACCTTGCGCGCCACCTGCCGCAGGATCGAAGCGATCATGCGCTCCAGGTTGCGCACGCCGGCCTCGCGCGTGTAGCGCCGGATGATCTCCTCGAGCGCCGAGTCGGCGATCTCCACCTTGGCGTCGCTCAGGCCGTGCTCGACAAGCTGCTTGGGCAGGAGGTAGTCCCGCGCGATGTGCAGCTTCTCGTCTTCGGTGTAGCCCGAGAAGCTGATGACCTCCATCCGGTCGCGCAGGGCCGGAGGGACCGTGTCCAGCAGGTTGGCCGTGGTGATGAACATGACGTCGGACAGGTCGAACGGCACCTCCAGGTAGTGGTCCTGGAAGGAGTAGTTCTGCTCGGGGTCCAGCACCTCCAGCAGTGCCGAGGTCGGGATCGCCGCGGAAGTCCATGCCCACCTTGTCGATCTCGTCCATCATGAACACCGGGTTGCGCGTGGCCACCGTGTTGATGGACTGGATGATGCGGCCCGGGAGCGCGCCCACGTAGGTGCGCCGGTGTCCCCGGATCTCCGCCTCGTCGCGCACGCCGCCCAGAGACATGCGGATGAACTGACGGTTGAGCGCCTTGGCGATGGAGCGCCCGATCGAGGTCTTGCCAACGCCGGGAGGCCCGGCGAAGCACAGGATGGGCCCGCGCATCTTGTCCGTGAGCTTGTGCACGGCCAGGTACTCGAGCACGCGCTCCTTCACGCGCTCGAGCCCGTAGTGGTCCGTGTCCAATATCTTGCGGGCCTCGATGAGGTCCAGCTTCTCGGCGTCCTCCTTGTTCCAGGGCAGGCCGATGAGCCAGTCCAGATAGGTGCGGATCACGCCGCTCTCCGCCGCCGCCTGCGGCATCTTCTCGAACCGGCCCAGCTCCTTGAGCGCCTTCTCTTCCACGTCTTCCGGCATGCCGGACTGGTGGATCTTGTCCCGGTACTCGTCGACCTCGGCGGTGATCTCGTCGTACACGCCGAGCTCCTGCTGGATCGCCTTGAGCTGCTCGCGCAGGAAGTACTCGCGCTGGGTCTTGGTCATCTGCTCCTTGACGCGACCCTGGATCTTGGCGCCGAGCTCGAGGATCTCGAGCTCCTTGCGCAGGAAGTCCGCGGAATGCTTGAGGCGGTCCTTGGGGCTGAGCGCCTCGAGGATCACCTGCTTCTCATCGGCGCGAAGGTTGAGATGGAACGTGATGAAGTCGGCGAGCCGCCCGGGCTCGTCGATGCTCATCGCCGCGAGCAAGACCTCCTGGGGGATGGGCTTGCCCAGCTGAGCCGCTTTCTCGAAGTCGGCGACGAGGTTGCGCATCAGCGCCTCGGTCTCGACGTCGGTCCCCTCTTCCTCAGGATCTGCTCGATGCGCACGGCCACGTACGGCTCGGTCTGCACGAACTCGGCGATGCGGAAGCGGACCTGGCCCTCCACGAGGGCCTTGGCCGTCCCGTCAGGAAGCTTGAGCTCCTGCATGATCTGGGCGACGGCGCCGATCTCGTACAGATCGTCGGGGCCCGGGTCTTGCGTCTCCGCCTTGCGCTGGGTCACGAGCGCTACGAGATGGTCCTCGCGCATGGCCTCCTCGAGAGCGAGGATCGACTTCTCTCGGCCCACGAAGAGCGGCACGACGAGGTTCGGGAACAGCGTGAGATCCCTGAGCGGGATCAGAGGCAGGACATCGGGGATCTTTACGGGGGCTTCCTCGGCCATTGCGCGGCGCGTCCTTTCACATGGGCGTCTGCTAACCTTGCGAGCGATGAGTCGCTATCGTACCTACCCCTTAGGTCATGGGGCTACCCGGCGCTCCGAGCGCCCCGAACGCATCCGGTCCGGCACTCCGAGGAGCGCGCGATCGGTACGGCGCAACGCCGGTCGCAGCGTACCTGACCAGGGTCTCTCGAGCAGCATCGGACGACCCCTCCACCCGCTGTCTACGACAGGCCGGGCCGTCCTCCTGTGTGCCGAGGGCCTCTTCGCCGCCGTCGTGATGGTGCTCCTCGTCGCCGGGATCGCCTCGGGCGCGCCCGCCGCACCCACCCCCGACCGCCTCACTTCGGTGACGCAGGGCAAGGTGACGGCCTCGCTGCGCCAGGGATCGCCGGCGTACACGCGGGAGTCCACCCTTGTGGCCGGCGTGGCCGTGAAGTACGGCGGCAAGAGCCGCATCCCGTACGTGGAGGTTCGGCTCCGTATCCTTAGCCCGCACGGTAGCCTGCTGTACCAGCGCACGCTGACGCACACGAACGTGACGAGCACCGTGGACTTCCACTTCGAGCGCAATCTGCATGATCTGAAGACGACCACCAAGGAGGGCCGCTTCAGGCTCGAGGCGAGGGTGTTCGCCACAGGAGCCGACCCCATCGAGCTCTACGACCGCCTGCTCGTCGTGGACCCGACGCGTCCCAAAGTGCCCCTGGTGGTCGTGGCCAAGATCGACCGGGCCGCCCATGAGCGATCCGAGCGGGCGCTTCGTGACCGACCCGGCCCGCGACACCGCGTCCCGCGACGCGGTGACGGGCCTGTCGACCGCTCTTGACGGGGACGCCTCGGCGAGACTGACGCTGGGAGTGCCCCCGTACATGATCGAGGAATGGCTGCGCATCGCGGGCGGCTACTCGACGGTGGGGCCGGAAGGGGTCCGTGAGGTGGCCGCAGGCAGCCCGACCGCCTTGTCGTACGCCGCGGCGGTCAGGACCCTGTCGGCCACCGTGAAAGGTCCTCAGGCCGAGCTCACGCAGGTGCCGTACGGCACACCCGACCTCCCGGGGCTAGCCAGCATCAAGGCCATGTCCGACCTCTCCTTGCACTACGCGCGTGCGATCTCCATCTATCGCCTGGCGCTGGAGGCTACGCCCACCGCGGGCACGACCAACGCGACCGACACTTTCCCGGCGTCGAGCCTGAGCGTGCTCTCGCAGCGCAAGATCGCATACGCAGTGGTGTCTACGAGCTCCATCTCGCCCAGCGCGTCAGAGACGACGCCCCACGCGGGCGAGTACCTCTTGCGCGGCTCCAAGGTGATCGCGCTGGCTGTGGACTCCCCTGCCTCGGCCGCGCTGTCCAGCGCCACCCCCGATGTCGCATCGCTCTACGAGACGCTGTTCTCGCGCAGGTCCGGCGACACCACGCCTGAGCCGGTGGTGGCCGTCGTCCAGCTGGGCCCAGGACTCTCCCGCGCGCGCCGACCGGCTCGTCACCACCCTGGGCAACGCCGCGCGCTCCGGATGGATCGAGGTCATGCCGGCGAGGCAGGCGGCGAGCCGGCCCACGACCGATCTCGCCACCCTGCGCGCCAGCATCCCCAGCGAGCCGGCCTCGCCCGTGGGCTACTGGCAGGACGTAGCGACCAGCCGGCGGCTCGCGGCCGCGTTCGTGGCGGCGGCGGGCGACCAGGACCCCGACGCCCGCACGGCCCAGACGGACTCCCTGCTGTCGGAGAGCTACAGCTGGGCCGGGCCCATGGGCGACTGGAGCCTCGCCGATCGGGGGCGCGCGTTCGCCCTGGCCTCGCGCCGCAGCTCCTCGGCCGTCTTGAGCAAGGTCTCGTTGCAGACCGGCGACGTCACGCTATCGGGCAGCGGCGGCCGCGTGCCGATAACCATCACGAACGGGTCCAATAAGGAACTCAAGGTCAACGTGGTCGCCACGTCGCAGGAGCTCGCCTTCCCCACGGGCAACGACCAGAAGGTCAAGGCGCTTGTGGGAAGGCCCTTCGTCCAGCCCACGGTACTCAAGCCTGGTGAGAGCTTCGTGACCGTCCCGGTGGACCTCGGACAGGGCCTCGCGGGGCGGATGACGGTGTCCGCCAACTCCGCAGGCGTTGAGTTGGCGAGGACTTCGCTCACGGTAAGGGCGTCGTTCTTGAACCAACTGGCGATCGTCGCGGGCATCGTGGCCGTGCTGCTGGGCCTGCTGTTCTACGTGCGCCGCCGCGTCAAGCGCTATCAGGAATCGACGCGGGGGTCCGGTGAGGAGACTGCCGAGGCCGGCGGCGACGCCGGCGACGACGCCCCAGCCGAGGGTGTCGGCGGCGAGATCGCTGCCCAGGAGAATACCGAGCCAGGAGCACAGTGAAGCGACTCATCGTCATCGCGCTCGTCGTAGCGGTGATAGCCATCGCCGTCAACGACACGGCCCGATACCTGATGGCCTACTACGGCGTGGACGAGGTGACCCGGGCATCCGCGGCCACGGCCGCGCAGCTCGCGCGCTCGTCGAACGGCGACAGGAACGGGCCGGGCCTGGCGGCGGAGAACTACGCCACCGAGCACGGCGTGCACGTCAACGGGTACGACCAGGCGAACGGGGTCGTGACGGTATGGACGGATGCTCCGGTCACGGGGACCATCGCCTACGGGGCCCTGGTCAACGCGATGTCCGGCGTGCCGTTCAAGGATTGGTGGAAGAAGATGCCGCGGATCTCCGGCAAGGCGTCCGCATACACGACCATGTGATCGCGAGGGACCAGTGGTAAAGACCGTCGTTCTCGATACGAACGTACTGCTCTCCGACCCGGACATCATCCGCTCGATGGACGGGGCGGAAGTCGTCATACCGGAGACGGTGCTGTCCGAGCTCGACAAGCTCAAGACCGCCCGGGTAGACCCCGACCTGCGCTTCAAGGGGCGCGAGGTCAGCCGCATCCTGTTCGAGCTCTCGGAGCGCGGCCAGCTGACCGAGGGCGTGGAGCTTCCGGACGGCGGCGAGCTGCGAGTGGTGCCGTTCGAGAAGGTCGACGACATGCCCGAGGGGCTATCGGCGCGCAACGCCGACGACCGCATCGTCGCGGTGGCGTACGACCTGTCACGCCGCTACGAGGACGTGTACCTGCTCACCGCCGACCTCAACATGCTCATCAAAGCGCAGGCCCTCGGCATCCAGGTGGAGCGGTTCCGCAGCGAAGAGGAACAGAGCTTCGCCAGGCGCTACGTGATCCGGCCGTTCCAGCGCTACCGCATCCCGCTCGCGATCCTCGCGATCGCGTTCGCCATCTTCGCCGGCATCGTCTACGTAGCCCAGCTGGCCAGCCGCGCGGGAACCACGCCGGCCGGTGTGCCGGTGGAGTTCACGGACCAGCTCAGCGCGCAGCAGCAGCAGATCCTCACGTACCTGCTCGCGCTCCAGGAGAACCCCAACGACACCGACACCGCCAAGAAGCTGGGCGACCTGTACTACGAGCTGTGGTCCAACCCTCAGACGCGCGCCCAGATCTACGCCGTGGACGCGATCAAGCACTACAGCGACGTCCTCAGGGTCCGTCCCGACGACCTGGACGTGCGCACCGACCTGGCGGCGATCTACTTCTACAACGGGCAGACCGACCAAGCCATCGCCGAGACCCAGAAGGTGCTCGCGGTGGACCCGCAGAAGGTCCAAGCGAACTTCAATCTGGGCCTCATGTATTGGCAAGGCCGCCGCGACTTCCGCAACGCCGCCACGCAGTTCGAGAAGACGATCAACATCACGAACGGCGGCGACCTCACGGCGCAGGGTATCAACCGCCTTGCGCGTGAGAACCTCGCCGGGGTCGTCCGCGACGCCAAGGCCGCGGGGATCACGATCTCGCCGAGCATCCCCGCGACGCCCAACGCCGGCAACGCCCACGGGACACTCCCCGCGACGTCGCCCGCGCAATAGCGCCGGTCGCTCGGCATATAAGCAAGCATTCGAGAGGGAGGGCTGTTGAGCCGTGGAGATCGTCGACATCGTCATCATAGGCGGCGGGCCCGCGGGTCTCGCCGCAGGTCTGTACGCTTCTCGAGCACGCGCGAAGACGCTCGTGCTCGAGACCGGGTTGCCCGGCGGCCAGATCGTCACGACGGACTGGATCGAGAACTACCCCGGGCACCCCGACGGCATGAGCGGCGCGGAGCTCGGTGAGCTCATGCGCAAGCAGGCGGAGCAGTTCGGCGCGGAGATACGCACGTTCGCCGTCGTCGAGAAGGTCGAGGCGCACGGCGAGGATTTCGTCGTGACCGTGGACGGCGAGCCCATCGGCACCAAGTCCGTGATCCTCGCCACCGGCGCCGTGCCCAGCAAACTGCACGTGCCCGGTGAGGCCGAGTACACCGGCCGAGGCGTGTCGTGGTGCGCCGTGTGTGACGGCGCGCTCTACCGCGAGAAGACCGTGGCGGTCATCGGCGGCGGCGACGCCGCGGTGGAGGAGGCCGCGTTCCTCACGCGTTTCGTGGAGAAGGTCTACCTCGTCCACCGTCGCGACGAGCTGCGTGCCACCAAGTGCATCGCCGAGAAGGCGTTCGCCAACGACAAGATCGAGCTCGTTCTCAGCCGCACGGTGAAGGAGATCCAGGGCGAGGGCGGCAAGGTCTCCGGCCTCGTGCTCGAGTCCACCAAGGGCGAGGACGACAAGCTCCTGCCGGTGGACGGCGTCTTCATCTACGTGGGCATCCTGCCCAAGAGCGACCTGGTCAAGGACCTGTGCGAGCTCGACGAGCGCGGGTTCGTGAAGGTGGACGTGGCCAACATGACCTCTCTGCCCGGTCTCTACGCGGCCGGCGACGTCACGAACGACACGCTGAAACAGGCGATCACCGCGGCGGCCCAGGGCGCGACGGCCGCCTACAACGCCTTCATGCACTCCGCCGATCGGGTGTGCTCGCTAGCGTGAACCCGAGTGGACCGCCCCTCGGCCTGCCCGGACGGCGATCCGGCTCGGATCGCGCTATGTCCGGTATGGCCCGCGGGGTATACACTCGTCATCCATGAGGACCGCCGGTCCGGTCCAGTTACCCGACAACGCGACCGGACCCCCGAAAGGAGCCCCTGCTCATGAGCGACGTCATCTCCACCGTCACCGACGCCAGCTTCTCCGCGGACGTCGTGGACAGCCCCAAACCGTTCCTGTTGGACTTCTGGGCCCCGTGGTGCGGGCCGTGCCGCATGATGGAGCCGGTGCTGGAAGAGGTCGCCGGCGAGAACGCCGACAAGATCACCGTCGGCAAGCTCAACGTGGACGACAACCCGGCCACCGCCCAGCAGTACGACATCCTGTCGATCCCGACCTTGCTGGTCTTCTCTGAGGGTGCTGTCGTCAAGAAGCTCGTCGGGGCCATGAACAAGAAGCGCCTTGCCGAGGAGCTCGCTCCCTGGCTCGGCTGAACACGCAAGCCTGAGAAGGACCCACCACTACTGCAGGACCGCCCCCCCTCGGCCCGGCGGTCCGTCCGGAGGTGATTCGCACCATGTGCGAGAACGGTATCAACAACGACCAGCTGAAGGTGTCGGTGTCCCAGGTCGTGGATTCGCTGGGGATGTCCCAGCAGTGGCTCGAGCAGCTCCACCACCTCGCCGACCACGGCAAGAAGGCCGACACCAGCGCGCAGATCGCGCAGGCCGGCGTCCTGCTGGGCGAGGCTCGGGCCAAGCTCCAGGAGACGCTGGACTCGCTCGAGGAGCACCCGTCGGACGACGTAACGGTGGAGCTCGTCTAGGGCGCACCGGCGCCAGCGTACCGGCGAGAGCCCGGCGGCCCAGACGGCCGCCGGGCTCTCGCCGTTCACGGCCCGATCGACCCCGGCCGGACCCGTCCTAGCCGCCGGTCGGCGCCGGACGGCCGCGCGCTCGGTCGCGGGCGGTCGCTATCCGTGAGTGTCCGTGTGTAGAATCGTGACATGTCCAAAGGCCCCCGCAAGACGACCGCCTCGGCAGCGCCGGTGTACTTCGAGTGCCCCGCGTGCGGATGGCTGTCCCCGCACGAGGACTTCCGCGACGCCCAGGGCCGCAAGTGCCGAAACTGCCATCAGCACGCCGCCGACGGGGCTCGGACGTTTCCCACGGAGCGCTTGCGCAAGCTCGACGAACGCGTCCGCGGCTACCAGGCCGCCGGTGAGTCCGAGATCGTCGTCATCCTCGTGGCCGCGTTCCTGGAGGCGATCCTGGAGGACATCCTGGACCGCATCCTCGTGGCGCACGGCGCCGATGTGGGGGTGCGCCGCGTGGTCATGGACTCGCAGCGCTCGATCTCCATCAGGATAGGCACGCTCTTCCCCGAGCTCACCGGTCACGAGTTCGAGGACGCGGCGGCCGAGCTGGGTTTTCGCGACTTCCCGCACAGGTGGCGCGTGCTGCGAGAGGCGCGCAACTCCTTCATCCACGACTCTCCGTTCCGGGGCGCGCGAGAGACGCTGGGCGCCGCTTCCGCGACCGATGCGATGTCGCTGCTCGACCAGGCATACCGGCTGTTCGTCCTGCTCAACAACCGCTACGTGGCCAGTGTGCAGCGGGAGAAGCTGGCGTGAGCGCCACGGCGGCGCGCGCCGCAGCCCTGCACGTGACCGGCGTCGTGCAGGGCGTCGGATTCCGCCCGTTCGTCTACAACCTCGCGCGCGGGATGGACCTGCGCGGGTGGGTCCTCAACTCTTCCGAGGGCGTGTTCATCCACGTGGAGGGCGACGCCGCGGCCGTCGAAGGCTTCTTCGTGCGCCTCGAGCAAGAAGCGCCGCCCATGGCGGTCATCGAGTCGGTGTCGGTGCACGCCGCGGACGTCCAGGGCTTCGCCGGCTTCGAGATCCGCGAATCGGAACGCGTGGAGGGCGCCGCGACGCTCATCTCCCCCGACATCGCCACGTGCCCGGCGTGCGTGGCCGAACTGCACGATCCGCGCGACCGGCGCTTCGGCTACCCGTTCATCAACTGCACCAACTGCGGTCCGCGCTTCACGATCATCGACGACATCCCGTATGACCGGCCCAACACGACCATGGCCCCGTTCCCGATGTGCCGTGAGTGCGCCGAGGAGTACGGAGACCCCGGCGACCGGCGCTTCCACGCGCAGCCGGACGCGTGCTTCATCTGCGGGCCTCGGCTCTACCTCAACGTTCTGGGACCGGGCCGCACGCTGCCCAACCCGCAGGAGGATGCCGGTGTCCCCGACGGCGAGGACTGGGTATGGTCGGCCGCCGCCGACCGCGAGCCTCGGCCACATCGCGACCGGCACGCCGAGTCGCTGCGCTCCAGCGCGATCCTGCGCCACGCCGCGCGCCTGCTCACCACCGGGCACATCCTGGCGATCAAGGGGCTGGGCGGCTTCCACCTGGCGTGCGACGCCACGGACGCCACCGCGGTGCGCACCCTGCGCGAGCGCAAGCGCCGTTGGGGCAAGCCGCTCGCGGTCATGGTCCGCGACGTGGACGAGGCGCGGCGCATCACAGTCGTGGGGCCGGAGGAAGAGGCGCTGCTCACCGGCACCGTCCGCCCCATCGTGCTCCTGCGCCTGGCCCAGGAGGAAGACGGCGAGCCGGTGCTCGCGCCGGGGGTGGCCCCGGGTCTGGCCGAGATAGGCGTGATGCTCCCGTACACGCCGCTGCACCATCTGCTGCTCGGCGCCGTGGACCGGCCGCTCGTGATGACCAGCGGGAACCTGTCCGACGAGCCCATAGCCATGGACAATGCCGAGGCGCTCGCGCGGCTGTCGACGATCGCGGACGCGTTCCTGCTCCACGACCGGGCGATCCACTCGCGATACGACGATTCGGTGGTGCGCGTGGTGGCCGGCCGCACGGAACCGGTGCGGCGCAGCCGCGGCTTCGCGCCCTTCCCGGTCAAGGTCCCCTTCGACTCCCAGATCGCCGTGTTCGCCGCGGGCCCCGAGCAGAAGAACACGTTCACGCTCCTGCGCGGCAACGACGCTTTCGTGAGCCAGCACATCGGCGACATGGAGAACGCCGAGACGCTGGCGTCGTACGAGGAGACGCTCGAGCTCTACCAGAGGCTGTTCCGTATCGAGCCGGAGCTGGTGGTCTACGACCTGCACCCGGAGTACCTGTCCACGAAGTTCGCGAAGAACCTGCCGCTGCCCAAGGTGGGCGTCCAGCACCACCACGCACACATCGCGGGCGTCGCGGCGGAGCACGGCATCGGCCAGCCGGTCGTAGGGCTCGCCTTCGACGGCACGGGCTACGGCACCGACGGGACCATCTGGGGCGGCGAGGTGCTCGTGGCCGATTGGGCCGGGTTCGAGCGCGTGGGCCACCTCCTTCAAGTGCCGATGCCCGGCGGCGCGGCCGCGGTCCGGCGCCCGGCGCGGATGGCGTTCGGCGTGCTCGCCGGGATCGACGCGGCCCTGCTGCGGCATCCGGGCGCGCGGAGCCTCATGGACGCCCTGACGCCCGAAGAGCGCTCCACGCTGCCCACCATGGTGGACAAGCGCATCAACACGCCTATGACCTCATCGATGGGCCGCCTGTTCGACGCCGTCGCCGCACTCACCGGCGTGCGTCGAGACGCCCTCTACGAGGGACAGGCCGCCATCGAGCTCGAGGCGATCGCCGATTTCGAGGCGGCCGGCGCGTACACCCTCGCCATCCAGAAGCGCGACGGCGTTCGCGTGCTCGACCCACTGCCGGCACTCGAGGGCATGCTCGGCGACCTGGCCGCGGACGTCCCGGTGGGCACGATATCGATGCGCTTCCATCGTGCCGTGCTCGAAGCGGCGGCGGACGTGGCTATCGAGATCGCGCGCGAGCGCGGGCTCGAGCACGTGGCCGCTTCGGGAGGCGTGTTCATGAACCGCATCCTCATGGCGGGGGTGGCCGAGCGGGTCCGCGCGGCCGGCCTGACGTTCCTCACGCACGAGAAGCTGCCGGTCAACGACGGCAGCATCAGCTACGGCCAGGCGGTAGTGGGCTGGGCCTCGCGCGACAGCGCCGTCTGAGCGGGACGCGAACTCGCGCCGCGTCCGATGCGGCGTCCGGCGCGGGACCTCGGCAGGGAGGGCCGGCGGGGCGGGCGTGCCGGTCGTCGGGCATTGCGCCGCAGCTCATATACCGGTTGGGGTATACTGACGGAGGCCTTGCGCACTGGCGCTCCCCCATGGGGCGAGCGTACAATACGCTCGGCGTGCGGGCTCTCCCCGCGGACGGTCCCGGCAGACCGGCATCGGGTTCGCTCGCCCACAGGTAAGCGACGCTCCGGACTTCAGGAGGACACCCCTATGTGTCTCGCCATCCCCGCCAAGGTCGTCAAGATCGACGAAGGCTTCAGCCGCATGGCCGAGGTCGACATCCTGGGCGTATCCCGCAACGTCAGCCTGGACCTCGTGCCCGGCGCCGAGGTGGACGACTTCGTGCTCGTGCACGCCGGCTACGCGATCCAGGTAGTGGACGAGGCCTACGCGGCCGAGACTCTCGAACTGCTCAAGACGCTCGGGCCGAGCGAAGAGGACCTGGACGGGATCGATCCGGCGCGCCTGGAGCAGGCGGGCTAGACCGGCGGCCGCCGGCCGCCCGCAAGCCGATCCGATCACCCCGTCCCCGAGCAGTCACGAGAAAGAAGCACCGCTGATGGACGCCACCACTACCGCGTTCCGCGACCCCGAGCTCGCCAAGAAGCTCGTGGCCGCGATCCAGGAGACCGCGACCGAGCCCATGAAGCTCATGGAGGTATGCGGCACCCACACGGTCGCCATAGCCAAGAACGGCTTGCGCGACGTCATGCCCGAGAACGTGAAGCTCCTGTCCGGTCCCGGTTGCCCCGTGTGCGTGACCGCCAACGCGGACATAGACACGGCCATCGAGATGGGCCGCCAGCCCGACGTCATCCTCGCCACGTTCGGCGACATGATGAAGGTCCCGGGCAGCTACAGCTCGCTGTCCCGCGAGAAGGGCGACGGCCACGACATCCGCGTCGTGTACTCGCCGCTGGACTCGCTGGACCTCGCCCGCCACAACCCCGACAAGACCGTCGTGTTCCTGGGCGTGGGGTTCGAGACCACAGCTCCCACGGTGGCCAGCGCCATGTTGCAGGCCAGGCATGAGGGCCTGAAGAACTACGCCGTCCTCTCGCTGCACAAGACCGTGCCCGAGGCGCTTCGCGCCCTTGTGAACGACCCCGGCGTGCAGATCAGCGGCTTCATCCTTCCCGGCCATGTCTCCACGATCATCGGACTGGCTCCTTACCGGTTCCTTGCCGAGGAGTACGGCGTCCCCAGCGTCATCACCGGGTTCGAGCCCGTTGACGTGCTCCAGGGTGTCTACATGCTCGCCAAACAGATCGCCGACAAGCGCCCGACCGTTGAGATCGCCTACTCGCGCGTGGTCCCCGAGGAAGGCAACCCCACGGCGCTGCAGCGCATGGCCGAGGTCTTCGTGCCCGAGGACGCGGACTGGCGCGGCATAGGCGTGATTCCCGGCACGGGCCTCGGCATCAAGGAGGAGTTCGCCGATCTCGACGCGCGCGTGCGCGTGCCGGTCACTCCCCCGCCGCCCAAGGACCACAAGGGCTGCCAGTGCGGCGACGTCCTTCGCGGCGCCGTGCTCCCGTATGAGTGCAAGCTCTTCGGCCGCGCCTGCGTGCCCGAGCACCCGGTGGGTCCGTGCATGGTCTCCTCCGAGGGCTCGTGCGCCGCGTACTACCGCTATACCGACTACGGGAAGCGCAACGGCTAGACTCGTCAGCTAGACCGCACTGCAAGCCCGTCTACCCGACCCCACGGAGGTCGCCATGCGTCAGGACCGCGTCATGCTCGCTCACGGCTCGGGCGGCACGATGATGCGCTCGATCATCGAAGACGTCTTCTTCAAGCACTTCGGCGCGGACGACGCGCTCACTGCCGAGGACGACGCCGCCACGCTTCCCGCCCCGGATGGGAGGCTGTCGTTCTCCACTGACACCTACGTGGTCAGCCCGCTGTTCTTCCCCGGTGCCGACATCGGACGGCTCGCCGTGTGCGGCACGGTGAACGACGTCTCCACGGCGGGCGCCACGCCGCTGTACATGTCCGTGGGCTTCGTCCTCGAAGAGGGCCTGCCCATGGACGATCTCGAGCAGATCATCGACTCCATGGCCGTGGCGGCCAAGGAGGCCGGGATCCGCATCGTGACCGGCGACACCAAGGTCGTCGAGAAGGGTCACGGCGACGGGTGCTACATCAACACCGCCGGCGTGGGCGTCGTGCGCGACGGCATCTCGCTGTCGGGCTCGCACTGCAAGCCCGGCGACCGCATCCTGCTCTCCGGAACGCTGGGCGACCACGGGATCGCGGTCATCTCCAAGCGCGAGGGCCTCACCTTCGGCACGGACATCGTGTCCGACGCCGCGCCGCTCAACAAGCTCATCGCGGCTGTCCTGGACGCCGCGCCGGACGTCCGCTGCTTCCGCGATCCCACTCGCGGCGGCCTCGCGAGCACGCTCAACGAGCTCGCCGGCGCGTCCGCTGTCTCGATGACCGTCGAGGAAGAGTCGGTACCCGTGCGCGAACAGGTGCGCGGCGCCTCGGAGATGCTGGGCTACGACGTGTTCCAGGTGGCCAACGAGGGCAAGATGGTCGCCATCGTCCCCGCCGACCAGGCCGAGGCCGCCCTCGCCGCCATGAAGGGCGCGCCCTACGGCGAGGACTCCGCGATCATTGGCGAGGTGGGCGAAGGCCCGGCCGGCAAGGTCTACGTCCTCACGGCGTTCGGCGCCAAGCGCATCATGGACATGCTCGTCGGCGAGCAGCTTCCCCGTATCTGCTAGCGGGTCCGTCCCGCTCGGTGCCCCGCGAAGGCCCGGCCCGGTAGCGGCCGGGCCTTCGCGCGTCCTGTTGGGTACATGGACCCCGTGCGCCGGACGGGCATCCGCTCCGGCCGCACGCGCAGGACAGGAGGCTCGGCATGGCCAAGAAACACAAGAACGACCCGCCCGCGGGCGGGGTGACGGTCTCTCCCGCCGCGAGTCGCCTGCTGCAGGACATCGTGGGCCGCGGCTTTGACACGAGGCTCGTCTACGGAGAGCCGGTCGTCATGGGCGACCGCGCCGTCATACCCGCCGCCAAGGTCGGCTGGGGCGGCGGCGGTGGCGGCGGCGCGGCGGTCCCCGGCGACGACGCCCCCTCCGTGGGCGAGAGCGGCGGCATAGGCATGGGCGTGTGGGCCCGCCCCGCCGGCTACATCGAAGTCACGCCCCAGCATGCCCGCTGGCACTCCACCAGCTCGCTCCAGGTCGTCGTGGTGGCCGCGGCGGTGGCCTGGGTGCTCACGATGTTCTTCTGGGCGGTGAACCGCAGGCGCTGAGGCCGGAGGGGGCGCTCGCCTGCGCTATCCTCTCCTACGTGCGCTCCACCACCCGCCTCTCGCCTTCCGGCGAGCTCACCGGCCTGCTCCTCGTCGCCTTCTGCGGTGTCGTATGGGGCACCATCCCCCTGTTCCTGCGCATGGCCGACGGGGCGTCGGTCGCCAAGGTCTTCTATCGCGTCGTTTTCGGTGCGGCTGCCATCTGGCTGTGGCTCCTCGCGACGCGGCGCACGGCCGAGGTCACCTCTCTCTCGGCCCGCCAGGTGGGGCGTCTCGCTTTGCAGGGCGTCATCCTCACGGTCAACTGGGTCCTGTTCCTCACCGCCCTGGACCTGACCACGGTGGCCGTGGCCGAGCTGCTCGGATACACGGGACCGGTGTTCGTGGCGGTGCTGGCGCCGCTGGTCACGCGAGAGCCGTTCGACCGGCGCATAGTGGCCCCTCTCGCTCTCGCGCTCGCCGGGATCGCCGTGATCATGTGGCCGCAGGGTCTGATCCTGCGCGACTCGGGTCAGATGCTGGGTGCCGCGCTCGCGTTCCTGTCGGCGCTGACCTACGCCGTTCTCCTGCTGCGGTCCAAGAACATGCTCAAGGGCACGACCGGCCTCGCGCTCATGGCCGTGGAGTACCCGACCGCGACGCTTCTGCTGCTGCCGTTCACGGTGATCGCGTACGCGCGGGGCGACGGGCCCACCGGCGCCACCGCTTACGGGGCGCTGCTCGTGCTGGGCATCGTGCACACGGCGTTCACCGGCGTGCTCTTCCTCGCGGCCATGAAGCGCGTGCGCACCGACCGAGTGGCCCTGATCACATATGCCGAACCGGCCAGCGCCGTCCTCTTCGCGGCCTGGTTCCTCGGAGAGCCCCTCAGTATCTGGACGCTCACGGGGGGCGCGATGGTGATCGTGGCCGGGCTCGCCGTGGCGCGCTTGGGCTGGCCGGAGGCCCCGATCGAAGCGCCCGAGCCCGAAGCGGCCGGGGCCGGGAGCCCGTGAGGGGCGGACCCGGTTCGGAGCCCGGAAGGCTCCGGGTAAGTATCCTGCAGTAACTTCGCCCCACCCCTGGGAGGGACCATGACCGCCATCGACCGCCTCGACCGAACCGACGCCGTCCGCCGTCTCGTGTCGGGTGACACCACCCTGTACTCGGACGACGCCGCGGTGGGCGCCCTCGTCGCCGACCGCCTGGGCTGGATCGGCCTCGCCCTCGAGGACGGCCGCCTGGCCGGGCACGTCAACGCGATCACCGACGAGCTGCTCCACGGCGGGGTGACCGACGCGATCCTGCTGGGCATGGGAGGCAGCTCGCTCGCGTCCATCGTCTTCGCCCGGGCGTTCGACGGGCTCGCGAAGGGAGGCGTGAACCTCCACGTCCTGGACACCACATGCCCCGAGACCGTCGCCGACGTCCTCGAGGGAACGGCGCCCGCTCGCACGGTCGTCCTCGTCTCCAGCAAGTCGGGCGGCACGATCGAGCCCAACTCGCTGTACGCGATCCTGCGCGAGCGCTTCGACGCGCAGCTCGGCCGGGAGAACGCCGGCAACATGTTCATCGCGCTCACGGACCCGGGGTCGAGCCTCGAGCGGCTCGCCGCGGACGACGGCTTCCGTGCCGTCTTCGCCACGCCGCCCGACATCGGCGGCCGCTACTCCGCCCTGACGGCGTTCCACCTGCTTCCCGCGGCGCTGCTCGGGCTCGACATCGACGAGCTGCTGCGACGCGGCGCCAGGATGGACGTGGCCTGCCGAGCGGCCGCCTGCGACAGCCCGGGGGCGCGACTCGCCGCGTTCATCACGGACGCGGCCTCGGAGGGGCGCGACAAGCTCGTGGTGACCACAAGCCCCGGGCTCGAGTCGCTGGGCCTTTGGACCGAGCAGCTCATCGCCGAGTCGCTGGGCAAACACGGCCAGGGCGTGGTACCGGTGGCCGCGCCGGACGCCGAGGCGCTCGCGGGCGCGTGGCCCGACCGCGCCGTCGCGTGCGTTCGCTACGACGGCGACGAAGCCACCCGCGAATCGGTCGAGTCGCTGGCCGCCGAGTCGGGAGCGCCGGTGCTGGACCTCGTCTTGAGCGACGCATACGACCTCGGCGCAGAGTTCGTGCGCTGGGAGTACGGCGTTGCGCTCACGGGCGCGCTGCTGGGCGTGAACCCGTTCGACGAGCCCAACGTGACCGAGGCCAAGCAGGCCACCATCGCCATCCTGGATCGATCGCTTCCAGCTCCGCTCGCCCTCGTGTGCACGCCGGACTCCGCGGAGGTAGCCGTCTCCGCGATCATGCTGCCCGAGGACGATCCCCTGCCGCTGGATAGGGCGCTGGACGCGACCTTGGGCCAGCTCACCCAGGGCGACTACCTGGCGCTGCTCGCGTACGTGCCCGAGGAGAGCCCGGCACTGGGAGAACTGAGGGACGTGCTCGCCTCGGCCGGCCGCTCGACAGGCGCGGCGGTGACCTTGGAGCTGGGACCGCGCTACCTGCACTCGACCGGCCAGCTGCACAAGGGCGGCCCCGACACTGGGGTCTTCATCGTCCTGACCGGGCGGTCCGGGATGGATATCGAGGTGCCCGGGCGCGAGTTCACGCTTCGTGAGCTGTTCGCGGCACAGGCGGCCGGCGACTTCACCACGCTGGCGCACTACGGCCGCCGGGCGTTGTGGGTGTCGCTGCCCGACACCTCGGCAGGCTCGCTGGACGCCTTCTGCCGCGCGATGGCGATCGCGGTGGCGGACAGGTAGCGCGCCACGCAGCGCGGTGGCCCCGCGGCCCCGTCGAACGCGCCCGTCCCCAGACATGACGAAAGCCCCGCGACACCACTCGCGGGGCTTTCAGTCTTGGCACGGAGGGTGAGGCGCCTCCGCGGTCCATGCCATCTTCGGTTCCCATCCGAGATGTGGCACTCATAGAGCCACCCGCGTGCCAGTTTTTCGGGGATGAGGGTGCTCTAAGGTTACAGAGCGATAACGTCGCCCCGCGCAGGGCGTCACAGCCCTCGCTGGGCCAAGAGCCACCACAGGGCCAGCGCAACGAGGCCCA
The DNA here is from genome assembly GCA_963768865.1 of uncultured Coriobacteriia bacterium. Taxonomy (GTDB): domain Bacteria; phylum Actinomycetota; class Coriobacteriia; order Anaerosomatales; family CAVYJL01; genus CAVYJL01. The sequence goes on from CAVYJL010000007.1 coordinate 165,240, forward strand.
CCGTCATCAGGACGGTACCAGCGATCTTGCTGCGCCGCGGGATCACCCGGCTTCGCCACAGGATCCAGTAGGCTGCCGGGAAGAAGACCAGGTAGGCCAGCACCACCACTAGCCACATCACCGGGCCGTCCAACTCCTGTGTGAGCCCCGCGTTCATCCCGTGGCTGTCCGGGTCCGTCTTCTGGATGTTGAGCCCGCGCTCGCCCAAGAGCCCCGGAGGGACGTTGGGCGGCAGCTCACCGCCGCTCCCCTTGTCCAGGGCGCGCTCGAGCTCCTCTGACTCCTGCCGAGGCATGTGCGTGGGGTCTCCCTTCGCGGTCGCCGGACCGATGCTAGCCTACGTGGTCTCCCCCCAGGGAGACGATCTCCCAGCCCAGGACCCGGCCGGCCGCGACCTCCACCACTGCGACCGTCGCCTGCGAGCCGGACCGCGGGCGCGACGGCGACCCCGGGTTGATGAGCAGGACACCTTCCCTGGCCTCGGCGAAGGGCACGTGGGTGTGACCGAAGACGAACACGTCGGCGCCCATCCGGTCGGCGTCGCCCCAGTCGAAGGCGCCGCGGATGTGGGTGGCCACGAACCTCACGCCGTCCACATCCACCGTCGCCCATGCCGGAAGGTCGCGGCGAAGGTCGTCGGCGTCGGCGTTTCCTCGCACCGCGGACACCGGAGCGATGAGCCCCAGCTTGCGCAGGACGTCGGGGCGTCCGACGTCGCCCGCGTGGACGATCTGCGTGACCTCGGCGAGCGCGATGGGAACGCGGGGGTCCAGGGAGCCATGCGTGTCGGCTATGAGGCCCACGCGCGTCACTTCCTTGGGTCGTCCTTCGTCCACGCTCACGGCTTCACCGTCGCGCCGGCCCGACCTGGGCCGACAAGGCCGATCCTGGGGGCCGCGCCCAGCCGTTGCCGAGGCGCGATCACGAGGCCCCGCCGAGGTTGCGGGAGCCCTCGCAGGCGGGAGCCCCGGTCCATGACGCCGTCGGTGAGCACGCTGAGCGTGTCGTGGGCGCCCCGGCTGGCCAACAGCACGCGAGGCAGCGTCCTGGGCCAGAGGTCTTCGTAGAACGCCAGGTACGAGTCCACGGCGGCCGCTTTCGAAGCCAGCGGGGACGGGCCGCCGTCGGCGCGGATGGGCGCGCCGTACTCGGCGCGCATGATGGTGTCGTGGGAGTCGTCGTAGCCCCAGTACACGAAGAGCGGGATGCCCTCGTCCATGGCGATGAGCCGCGCCGCTGCGAACGTAGCGCGGTGGTCGCTCTGGCCGGTGCCGGAGATGGCGAACAGGAGCGTGTCCCGATCCACGAGCCCGTGGGTCTGCACCCAGTCGCGGATGAGCTCCACTTTCTCGGGGCCGGGCATCCGGTTGCCGTCGCGCACCGTGTCCACCGTGTACGTACGCGTGATCCCCAGCTCGCGGCTCACGCCGGCCCATACCTCGTGCCGGCCGCGAAGGTACTCCGGCCGCTTGTCCAGCGCGCGCCCGCCGGCCGAGTCCGTCGTGAACACCACGGTCACATCGGCGCCGTGGCGCGAGAGCCACGACAGCGTCTCGCCCGCGAACGCGCTCTCGTCGTCGAGATGCGGCGACAGGAGCACGACCCTGCGCCCGCGAACGTCGCCGAAGACCCGTGACGGCGGTTCGTACCAAGCCGTGGCCGAGGCCCAGACCAGCAGTACGCCCAAGATGGCGGACGCCACGATCGCGGCGAGCGGGATCGGGGTCCTCGTCCCCGCCGCCCTCGCCTCCTCGCGGTCCCGCCACGCAACGGCCACGCTCCCAACCGTCGCGACGAGCACGGCGACGAGCGCCACGACCTCGGCGATCCCGGCGGGAGCGTAGAGAGCCTGGCCCGCCGACCACGACAGGTCCGTCGCGATGCCCAGCGTCACCGCGCCCGCCAGCAGCGCTGCGATCGGCTCCATCCATGCGAGGCGCCCGCCCGTCCATTGGCTGGCCAGAGCTATAGCCGCTACTAGGAACCACCAGTCGAAGGGACGCGCCGGCACCGGGGCGGCGAGCGAGGCTCCCGTGACGGCGACGAGCGCGACGGCCAGCCCCGCCATCGCGACCAGGTCCGCCGGCCGGGCCTTCCGGGCGCGGCCGGGCCAGGCCGAGCGCCCCGTCCTGACCAGGGCCACGATCACGAGCACGGTCACGATCACGCACAGCAGGCCCGCCACCATGCCCGCGGCGGCCGTCAGCGTGCGAAGCGGGTCGTCCATCAGTGCGCGGCGGTCGGTGATCCCGATGTACAGCAGCCAGAACACGTCGCGGCGCATGTGCATGTCTGCCACCGGGGGCCGGAACAGTCCCGGGACTAGGAAGAGCGTGGGCAGGAGGATCCAGGCGCCAAAGACGCCGGCCAGGGCGCCGTCCAGCCAGATGAGCCAGGGCGACAGCGCGCTCGGGCGCTGGTCGGTGGGCGGAGTGGGGGCGTCGCTCCTGCTCACAGCCGAGCTCCCAGCCTAGAGTCCGAGGACCTTCTTGAGCGCGGGAACGCGCCGGCGCGAAACGGGGACCTGCGTCTTGTTGCGGTCCTTGAGGGTGAGCAGCAACGTCCCGCCGTACATGGGCAGGACCTCGGAGACCTTGGAGAGGTTGACGAGGAACCGCCTGTGCACGCGATAGAACCCCTGCGGCTCGAGACGCTGCTCGAGTGTGGAGAGGGACATCGTGGAGAGGTAGCGTTCGCCATCGGTGTGCAGATAGGAGTAGTCGTCCTTAGCCATGATGTGGAATATCTCGTCCACGGGGAGCAGGAGCTTCTTGCCTGCCTTCTCCACTGGTATGCGCTCTATCCTGGCGGGACCGGCCGTCGCTGCGGGCACGAGCCGCCCGATGGCCTGCTTGAGCCTGTCGAGCTCCACCGGTTTGACCAGATAGTCGGTGGCGGCCACCTCGAACGCCTGGACGGCGTATTCCGAGTGGGCCGTCACGAAGATGATCGCGGGCCGTTTCTCAAGGTCGTTCAAGACCTCCGCAAGCTGCATGCCGGGCAGCCCGGGCATGTCGATATCCAAGAAGACGACGTCGTAGGGCAGCGCCTTGATGAGCTGCAGTGCCTCGGCCCCGCTGGAGGCCTCGCCGACGACCTCCACGCCGCCCACCTCGCCCAGGAGATACCTGAGTTCGGAGCGCGCTGGGGCCTCGTCGTCACAGACCAGTGCTTTGAGTGGCATCGCTGTCACCCCCTGCGGCGGCCGCGTAGGCCAGGTCGATCGTCAGGTCCACGGTGGTCCCTTCGCCCTGCGTGCTGCGAATGGACAGCCCGCTCTTGGGGCCGAAGTGGCCCTTCAGTCTATCGTCTATGTTCTTCAAGGCGATGCCAAGCCCTCGTCCGTAGCCAGGCTCCATGACTCTGGGCAGCTCACCGGGGGCGATCCCCACGCCGTCGTCGCTCACGCTGATGGTAAGGGCCCCGTCCGTCATCGCCGAGCCGAGGTGGACTTCCAAAGGCCGGTCGGGCGTGAATCCGTGCTGTATCGAGTTCTCCACCAGCGGTTGGATCACGAACGCGGGGATCCTCACACCCAGCGCGTAGTCGGCCACGTCCTCGGTCACGACCAGGCGATCGCCGAATCGAGCGTGCTCCAGGTCCAAGTAGGTCATCGTGAAGCGCAGCTCCTTCTCAACCGTGATGAGATCCACGTCGTGCTCGAGGGTGCGCCGGTAGAACGAAGCGAACTCGCGCAGCAGGCGTCGCGCCTCCACCGGGTCGGTCCTGATGAAGTGCGCGATGGTGTTGAGCGTGTTGAACAGGAAATGCGGGTTGATCTGGGCCTGCAGCGCCCGCAGCTCCATCCGCGTGGCCAGCTCGGTCTGACGATCGAGCTCGGCGAGCTCGAGCTGTGTGGACAGCAGGGCGCCAAGGCCCTCGGCAAGGGCGACTTGGCTCTCGGTGAGGAGCCGAGGCGTGTCGTAGTAGAACTTGAGCGTGCCCACGGGCACGTCGCGCACCATGAGCGGCACGACTACGGCGGCCATGAGCGGGCAATCCGCGCGCGGGCAGCCGATCTCCTCGCGGCTCTCGAGCACCTCGTGCTCGCCGGTCTCCAGCACGTTGAGCGTGGCCCGCGTCATGATGGGGCCTCCCACCATGTGGTGATCCTCGCCGAGGCCGGCGAACCCGAGCACGGTCTCGCGGTCGGTGATGGCCACCGCCGAGGCGTCGGTCTGCGCCAGCACCAGACGGCACACGACCTGCGCGGTGTCGGCGTTGAGGCCTTTGCGCAGGTGCCCGATGGTCTGGTTGGCGATATCCAAGATCCGCTCGCTCTGCTGGGCGCGCAGGTGGTCGGGACGCGTCACCATCCGGGCCCACACGCTGCCCAGCGCCAGCGCGGTGAGCGCGAGGATCGCGGCCAGATCCGCGCCCGGCGGCAGGCCCAAACGCCTGCCCAGCAGCGCCGTCGCGCCTATCGTGAGCGTGGCGAGGACGGCCACGAGGTCCGCGGCCGCTCGCCAGCGTCCCGAGAGCAGCTGGTCGAGATCGAGTTTGGGGATGCGGTCGGTCACGTGAGACCGGACCTTTCAGACGGGGACGGTGAGGCCCACCAGCTGGCCTCGCAGCCTGTGGTAGCCGGCACGGTCGTAGAGACGCTGCGCGCCCACGTTCTCGGCCTGGGTGGTGAGTGTAACGTAGGGCGCTCCGGCCGCGGCGAGGCCGCGATGCATCTGGGCGAGCAACGCGAGGGCCAACCCGCGCCGGCGCCAGGGCTCGCCCACGGCCAGCCGGCCCACCAGCGCCTCGCCGCCGGCGCGGCCCGCCATCGCGTATCCGGCCAGCTCGCCCGCCTCGTCCAGGGCGAGCACGACGCGGTCGCGAGCCACGTAGCGCTCCACGAGCTCCCGGTCGTACGCCCACTCCGGCTCGAAGCACCGCGCGTCCAGGGCCAGGAGCCGGTCGACGTCCTCGGGGCCGCCCTCGGCCAGGGTGAAGCCGGGTGGGACGTCGAACGGCGCCGTCAGATCGGCCGTGCCGAGCTCGCGGCGCAGCATCGCGACCCGCAGCAGCGGCCGCATGCCGGCGCGCACCCAGGGCGCCACTCGGTCCTCGCCCACGAACGGCGAGAGCACCGTGCGAAAGCCGCGTTCGCGAGCGAGCTCGCGGACGTCGTCCACGACCCCCGAAAGGCGCCGGGGCGCCACCCACGCCGCGCGCATCGCCAGCCAGTCCAGATGCTCGCGCCACCGCTCCAGCACCGCGGCGTCGCCTTGAGGGGTGGCGACTACCCGCCACGGGCCGCCGCGCCAGAAGGCCACGAGGTCGTCCACCGAGTCGAACACGCCGGCCTGCGCGGCCACGATCCCGAGCTCGTGCAGCTCTTCGAGGGTGGGCTGGCGCAGAGTCACGGCGTCACCTCACCAGGGTGGCGATCTCGGCGACGGCCAGCCACGCGCCCACCGCCAGCAGCATGACCGCGAAGCCCACGCGGACCCATCGGTCGCTGGCGCCGCGGGTGATCCGGGCGCCCAGCAGCGCCCCGGGAACGGAGCCCACCGCGAGCCAGAACGCGAGGGTCGGGACGATATGGCCCAGGTACCAATGTGTGGCGATCCCGGGGATCGCGAGGATGCTGATGGCCACGAGCGAAGTGCCTATCGCGCGCTTGATGGGCATCCCGGCGCGCCGTTCGAGCAGAGGCACGAGGACGAAGCCGCCCCCCAGGCCCAGGAAGCCGGAGTAGACGCCGGTCGCCAGCCCCAGGAAAGCCCACTGCCACCAGCGGCGCCGCGCAGGCTCGCCCGGCGCCCGGTCCGTGGCGATGGGCCCGGGCGTCGCCGCGTCCGACGACTCGTCCGGCGCGGCGTCGAGGTCCACGAGCACCGGCTCCTCGCCCTCGAACACGGCGCGGCCGCCTGCACCGCCGCGGGTCCGGAACGCGTGCCACAGCATGTCGCCGGCTACCCACGCGATGAGCGCCGCGGTGAGCAGGAGCACGACGGTGCCGCCCACGAAGCGCGTGGCTGCCGCGCCCACAGCGGCCGCCGGCGCGCCCCACAGGCCCACGGTCACGCCGACGCGCAAGTCGGCGAGGCCGTTCCGGCGATACGACCACGCTCCGGTGAGCGTGGTGGGCAAGACGACTAGCAGCGGTGTGCCCACCGCGACCAGCGCGGGGAAGCCCAGGAGCAGCCGGATGGCCGGCGTCGTGGCGATGCCGCCGCCGATGCCGAACATGCCGGACAGGATGCCGGTGGCGAACCCGACCGCGACTTGCGCGAGCGCCGCCGCTGCGGCCATCCCCGTCACCGCGGGCTAACCCCGGGGCTCCTCCGAGCCCGTGGGCCCGGCCGAGGCGGGACCCGCGGGGCCGTCGGTCTCGTCAGCGGGGGTGCCATCGGGGCGGATGACGGGGAACCGGCCGGTGATGGCCGAGCGGTCCACGCGACGCTCGCCGGTGTACAGCGACTTGAGCGCGACGTCCTCGCGGATGCGCTCCATGAGCTCGGGCCACCGGCGCTGGAACGCCAGGTAGCGGTCGCAGTTCTCGCGGGCGTAGCGGTTGGCCTCCGTGAGCAGCTCACGAGCGACCCGGAAGTACGACCCGCCCTCGCCGCCCTGGCCCGACAACCCGCGCAGGAACGCGGTCACCGCGGCGCGCCAGGTGATGGAGCCGGTGAGGAACTCGCCGGGGTACGGCATGAGCTGGTTCGTGGTGATGCGGTGCAGGTCCACCTGCGAGCGGGCGAACTCGAGCTTGCGATGCCCGTAGATGAAGCTGAAGCCGCTCTGGCGGAACTTGAGCGACTCGCTGGGCACCTCGGGCGGCTGGTGCAAGATGCGCCACTCGCCGTCCAGGAACACGTGGTAGCCGTGCAGGCGGGCGTTGATGACGTAGTCGATGTCCTCGCCGCGGAACACCCATGGGTCGAAGCCGACCTTCTCGGTGAGCTCGTGATGCAACGCGAAGCATCCGCCGAAAGCGACGGTGGAAGGCCGTATCCTGGGCGGAGCGTCCACGATGGACAGCGCGCGATTGAACGCGTCCGCGCGGCGCCAGAACATGTCCGACCAATGCGCGGTGTCCTTGACCTGGTAGCGGCCCTCGCGATCCACGTAGTAACCGCTCTTCGCCAGCACCTTGGACCCATCGGGCAGCTCGGCGCCCAGACCGTCGCTCGCACAGTCGAGGAAGTCCCGGTCGATCACGATCTGATCGTCGTCCACGAACACGCACCACTCGTGACCCAGCACCTGCGCCCAGATCAGTCCCAGGTTGCGCACGGCGCCGTAGCCGTCGAGCGACACGCCGGGGATGAGGTCGGCGAACTCGAGCTGCTCCAGGCGGCGGTGCAGCGAGCCCAACTCGGCAGCGCCGAACATGACGGCATCGAGCTGCGGCTCGTCGTCGATGATGTGGCGGACCTTGTCCTCGGCCTCCTGCTGGATCGAGGGATCGGTGGCGGCGACGATGACCACCACGTGGTCCACGCCCGGCAGTTGCGACAGCGACTGCAGGCACGCCGGCAGCGTTCCCCAGCGGTCCACCGGCGTCGGGTGATCGTATACGGTTGCGACGCGGCCCGGTTCGCGCACGTTTGCGCGGGTCCAGAACGTCGGAACGATTACACACGGGCGTGACGTGGACATGGTCCTCCTCTAGAAGCTCGACGCCCCGGCGGGCGCCCGGTCAATCATTGTGGCCCGACTCGCGCGGTTCGGCCACCGGACTGGCGAGCGGTTCCCCAGCCGTGGGCTCCACGGTCTTCACCACCCCTGCCGAGGCCACCCCCGCGGCCGACGCCTCGGCCGCCTCGGGAGAGGCCAGGCAGTCCTGGAGCAGCTCCTCGAACACCTTGTACGGGCGCACCCCTATCACGAGATGGTTGCACACCAGCACGGCGGGGATCTCGCCGATCCCCAAGGCGCCCGCCACGTGGGCGAACCCCTCCAGCCGGTCCGCGTACGTGTCGGCCAGCCAGGCCTCCACCACCGGCTCCACGTCCAGCCCCGCCGCCTCGGCGATGTCCAGGAGCACCTCTCGATGCCCTATGTCGCGACCCCGGCCGAAATACGCGCCGAAGGTCGCCCGGTGTGCGCGCTCGTGCACTTGCGCCCCCGCGTCGCGCGCGACCTCGGCCATCACGATGGCGTTGCGCGTGTGCGGGACGTGGTCCGGCACCTCCATAGGATAGCCCTCCGCGTGGGAGGTCCGGCGCATGAAGTCCTCGACGTTGGCCGAGTGCGTGAGCCCGTGCTCTCGCGCCGAGATCCCCTCCAGCGGCATGTCGGGCCTGAGCTGGTACGGGATGACGGAAGATCTCGATGCCGTGCTCGGCCCTGAGCCGGTCGAGCCGGAAGGTCTCCATGTAGCAGAACGGGCACGTGTAGTCGAAGAACACGAGGATGCGGGGGCGGCGGGACGGCTCCGAAGCAGGTAACTCGCCCTGCGGTCCGGTCTGTTCTGGGGCCACGCGAGGACCTTTCGAGTACGCCGCCTTGAGCACGTGACGAGCCGTGCCGGGACTGATGTTACTCCACGATGCCCAGCGGTTCCCCGCATGCAGCGCACGCCCCGTCGTTGGTGGCGTGCCGCACGATCCGGTAGCCCTCGCGAGAGATCGCCAGGGCGCCGCACGCGGGGCAGGTCGTGTCCTCGCCGCCCGGCTCGGAGACGTTGCCCAGGTACACGTAGTGCAGGCCGGCCTCGCGGCCCAGCTCCACGGCGCGGCGCAGGGTGGTGACTGGAGTGGGCGGCAGGTGGGCGAAGTCCAGGTACGGGAAGAACCGCGTGATGTGCCAAGGAGTCCCGGGGCCCAGCTTGGAGGCGATCCAGCTCGCGATGGCGGACAGAGTCGCGTCGTCGTCGTTGATGGTGGGCACCACGTTGGTCACGACCTCCACGTGCATCCCGTGCACGGTGCGAGCCCGCTCGGCGGCATCGAGCACCGGGGCAACGCTGGGCACCCGGCACAGATGGCGGTACTGCTGGTCGGTGATGCCTTTGACGTCCACGCGCCACACGTCTATGAACCCCGCCAGGGCGTCGAGGCCCTCGGTCGTGATGAACCCGTTGGTCACCATCACCGTGTAGAGGCCCGCCTCGTGCGCGAGGCGGGCGACGTCACGGACGTACTCGACCCAGATCACAGGCTCGTTGTAGGTGAACGCCACCCCTGCGCAGCCGTATTCGCGCGCGAGCGGCACCACGGCGTCGGGCGGCAGCTCCCTGAGGATCTCCTGCCCGTCCTCGTAGCTCGGGCGAGAGATCTGCCAGTTCTGGCAGTGCCCGCACTTCATGGTGCAGCCCACCGACCCTATGGAGAACGCGAGCGTGCCGGGCCGGTAGTGGAACACCGGCTTCTTCTCGATGGGATCGGCCGCCGCCGAGGACACCAGGCCGTAAGTGAGCGCGTAGAGCGTGCCGTCCTGGTTCTCGCGAACGCCGCAGATGCCCGTGTGGCCTTGGGCGATGCGACATCGGTGGGGGCACAGCCCGCAACGCACCCGATCGCCGTCCGGCTCCCAGAGCATCGCTTCGTGCACCTCGCACACCTCCTAGCCGGGGGCGATCACCACCGTGTCGCGGCCGGCTTCCTTGGCCCGGTACAGGGCGCGGTCGCTGGCCTCGAGCAGGGCCGCCGCGCTCGGTGCCGCGGCGCCCACCGCCGCGACCCCCACGCTCGCGGTCAGCGGCGGGCTGGAGCCCTCGCCGCCCGGTCGCAGGTCCAGCTCGCGCACGGCGAGCCTCAGCTTCTCGGCCGCGGCGAACGCCTCGGTCTTCTTCGTACCCGGCAAGATGACGGCGAACTCGTCCCCGCCGTAGCGTGCGGCGATGTCCGCGGCACGGAACATCGCCGTGAGCAGCCGCCCGATGAGACGCAGCGCGTCGTCGCCCGCGGCGTGCCCGGACGAGTCGTTTAGCGCCTTGAACCCGTCCAGGTCCACCATGAGCATCGACATGGGCGAACCGTAGCGGTCGTAGCGGGAGACCTCCTCGGCAAGGCGCTCCTCGAACACGCGCCGGTTCCACAGCCCGGTGAGCGGGTCCACCGTGGCCAGCGCGGACAGCTCGTCGATGGATCGCCGCATGCGCCGCGTCTGGAGCGGGTAGCACATCTGCCAGCTGGAATCGCCTCGCCAGATGGCCACGGCGTGCTCCACGCATGTGGGGTAGCCGCACGCGCCGCAGTCGATGGCGTCTTCGCGCCCGGCGAACTCGCCTTCCCGCAGGACGGCGTCGATCGTGGCTTCGTCGGGCACGGGGCCGACGAAGGGCGCCGGCTTGAACGAGCGCACCAGGTCCACGCTGGGCAGATAGCGCAACAGCTCGCGACTGCGCACCGCGGCCCGGGGCTGCTGCTCGCGCGCGGCCGCCTCGAGCGTGCGCTTCGCGAACACCGACAGTCCCGGCGACACGGTGGGACCGTCGATGCAGCCCTCGCAGTTGAGCATGTCGATGATGGGCGGGGCCGTCTCCCCCTTGCTCAGCGCCGAGAGCAGATCGTCCATGGGACCCACGCCGCGCACGACAGCAACCTCGTTGGAGTCCATCGAGTGGGAGCGCAGCGTGGAGCGCGGAAAGCCGTCGGTGAGCGAGATCTCCTTGAGCGGCTCGGGGCGGCGCGTTCCCCGGCCGGACTGGAGGCGGGTGCGCCAATCGGGCACGGCATCCTCGATGAGGCGCTTGAGCTCGAAGAAGTCCATGGCCGCATCCACCGCGCCGCCGAACTCCGGATCGGCGAACTCGTCTTTGCGCGCGTAGCACGGCGATGCGTAGACGACCACTGTGCCCTCGGGATACAGGGCCTTGACCAGCCGGGCTTGTGCCACGTAGGGCGGAACGATGGGCGCCAGGGCGCCGGTGAGCGATGGCTGGAAGCGCCGCACGAAGTCCACGGCCACCGGGCAGGTGCTGCGCAGCACCGGCACGCAGCCGGAGCGCCCGTACAGCGCCTCGTACTCGGCCGCGACCATCTCCTCGCCCAGCACCGTGCTCTCCACGGCGTAGAAGCCCACGGCCTCGAGCGCCGCCTCGACCTCCTCCGCCTCCAGCGGGTGCATGGCCGCGACGAACTCGCTGGCCAGCACCGCGACCACGGGCGCGTCGCCCGCGAGCAGCTCACGCACGCGCGGCAGATCGTCGCGAGCGGTGATGCCGTGGCCCGAGCACGCCGCCACACACGCGCCGCACGCGATGCACTTGTCCTTGATGATCTGGGCGCGACCCTCCACGAGGCGGATCGCCTTGACGGGGCACGCCCGCAGGCAGGCCGTGCAGCCTCGGCAGACATGCGTCGAGGTCTGGATGAGCGGCTGCGTGGGAGGGGTCGCGCGGGTCAGCGGATGGAACGGTTCAGGGCGCGCCTCAACCTCGGCGCCCAAAGCGCGCCGCACACGGTCGGGATCCGGGTCCCGCGCCGGCATCATAGGCAAGGCCTCCATACTCCCGTCTTACCACGACCGTGCAAGCCGCGCTCGTGGTATCCATGCGCCCCCGGGTCACCATGACCTGGTGATCCCTGAGCGTTCCAGGGCCGCGGCCAGCGGCCATCCCAGCCCGTACACGACCACAGCCTGGCCGATGCCCACCGACACGACGCCGAAGGCGTACATGAGCGGCCAGCTCCCGCCGAGGTTCCACCCGAGCACGGGCACGCGATAGAAGTCCGTGACACCCATCGCACCTAGGAGTATCGGCAGGTAGGCAGGCACGATGAGTGCGTTGGAGACCACCGGCCCGGCCAGGGCGAGTGCTCGCCGCTCCCGGAAGTGCCACGTCCACCATGCTCCGAGCAGCGTCCCGAGCCCGCCGAACACCATGTCGAGCCACGCGATGGGCGATCCGGTGAACGCGTTGGCCACCACGGTCCCCAGCCAAAGGCCCGGGATCGCGGCCGGCGTGAACAGCGCCACGACGGTGAGCGCTTCCGAGACACGGAACTGGATGGGCCCGAAGGCCAGGAAGCCGAGCGTGTTGATCGTGAGCACCGAGGCGGAGCCGTAGACGGCGGCGATGAGCCCGCCCTCGGCGACGTAGCGCGCCGGCGAGTACCGGCGCTTGGGCCGCGGTGTGCCGGAAGGAAGCACTAAACCGCAGCGCCGGGGAGCTTGAGGCAGAAGCGAGTGCCCTTGCCCAGCTGGCTCGTGACATCGATGTCGGCGCCGATCGTGTCTATCTGGCGCTTGGCTATGGCGAGCCCCAGGCCAAAGCCCTCCACGCCGCTGCCGCGGGAGTCGTCCACCCGGTAGAAGCGGTCGAAGATGCTCGGCAGCCTCTCGGGCGGGATGCCCACGCCGGTGTCCTGCACCTTGATGATCACGTCCTCGCGTTCCACGCCGGCCTGCACCCATACGCGCCCGCCGGGCTGCGTGTACTTGGCGGCGTTGTCCAGCAATATGCCGAGGATCTGCTCCAAGCGGTCGTGGTCGGTCCACGCGTAGAAGCGGATCTCCTCGTCGGGACCCTCGAACTCCACACCTTTGTCGATGTAGCGGGTGAGGGTGGACGCCATGATATCGCGGATGAGGGCGTTGACGTCCACACTCTCGCGCTGCACCTCCACCGGGGCCTCCGACCTCACGAGCGAGAGCAACTCGCCCGTGAGCCGCACCATGCGCGTGCTCTCCCGGTCGATGGCGGTGATGGACTCGTCGCGGACCTCGGGGTCCTCGGCACCCCACTCGCGCAGGATGTTCACGTAGCCGCGGATGCCCGCCACGGGCGTGGCCAGTTCGTGGCTCGCGTCGGCGATGAAGCGCGTCTGCGCGTCGGAGCGCTGGCGGAGCCGTTGGATCAGGCCGTTGATCGATCTCGCCAGATCACCGATCTCGTGCGTGCCGTACTCGGGCAGGCCCACGTCCAGGCGATCGGCATCGACCTCGTCCGCGGCCTGGCGCACGTCGTCGATGAGTCTGAGCACACCGGTGAGCGCGATGTTCATCATGAGGATCGCCAGCGCGATGGCGGTGACGGCAAGGGTGGCCATGGGCAGGCGGGTCTGGTCGATCACCAGCTCTTCGCGGCGCGGGTAGTAGATGACGTCCATGACGCCGATGTCGCCGCCGCCGAACTCGAGGGGCACGTGCGTCACGAACACGCCTAGGTCGGCCTTGCCCAGCAGCCCGTTCATGAGCGTGCGGCCGTACGTGTTTGCGGTGACGGCGCGGCCGCTCTCGGCCGCGATCTTGCGGTTGGCGGGATCCACCGTGGGTATCGCCGCCGCGCTGGCGTCGCTGGCCCACTGCTCCTTGAGCCGAGGTCCGTACAGCACGTACTGCACCTCGGAACCCGGGGTGACCGTGAACAAGCGCGGGACCTGCGCGATCGTGCGCCGCCGCACGTAGGACTCGAAGTCCAGGCCGGTGAGGCCCTGGGCGCGGGCGTCGTTCTCGTACTGGGTGCGCGTGGCGCGGTAGATCTCCAGCGTGCGCTGCGCCACGCGCGCGTCGGTGGCGTCCGCCACACCGGCCATGCCGGTGGCGACCACGACGTACGCGGTAACCAGGACGACCCCGATTATCGCGGCCGAGAACAGCCCGCCGAGGAGGACGATCCGGGTCCGGAGTGACGAGAAGAAGGGGGGTCTTGCTGCCACGAAAAACGCTAGCCTCTGGCGAAGAAGTAGCCTATCCCCCGGATGGTCTGGATCACCTGGTTGTCCCTGTCGCCGATCTTGTTGCGCAGATGGCACACGAACACCTCGATCACGTTGCTGTCGGTGCTGTGCTGGCCTGCCCAAACGGCGTCCAGGATCTCGTCGCGCGAGACCACGCGGCCCGCGTTGGCCACGAGGTAGGCGAGCAGGTCGAACTCCTTGGCGGTGAGCGTGATGGGGGCTCCGTCCACCGTGGCCTGGCGCTTGTCGGTGTCCACCTCGACCCCCGACGCGCGGAAGATCGTCTGCTTCTCGGGCGTGGCGTCCACCACGGAGCGGCGCAGAAGCGCCCGGATTCGGCTCATGAGCTCGGGGATCTCGAAGGGCTTGCGGACGTAGTCGTCCGCCCCCACGTCGAAGCCGCGCACGACGTCGTCGGTGTCCCCGCGGGCAGTGAGCATGAGAATGGGCACCTCGTTGCCGCTCGCGCGGATGTCGCGGGCCACATCGAGCCCGTCCATCCCGGGCAGCATGAGGTCCAGGATGATCAGGTCCAGCTCGCAGCGTGCTTCTTCCAGCGCGGCGAGCCCGTCCGAGGCCCGCTTGACCCCGAATCCGGCGTGTTGGAGCTCCAACTCGACGGCGCGGGCGATGGTCGCGTCATCTTCCACGATGAGGACTCGAGGCTGCTCTGCCATGTTGGTGACTCCCTGCCGAGGTATGGACGGCACCGGCAGCGTTCGCGCCTGCGCCCCCACCTGCGCGTTCGCCCGTGAGTTCATTATACCGTTGCTGAACGCGCCCGGCGGAGCCGACGCCCCGCACCACGACGAAGGGGAGGTCGGTGGCGCGGGGCGTCTGAAGGAGCTTGATCGGGGCTTACTGGCCGGGCGGTGGACCTCCGACCCCGCCGCCGCCGCTGCCGCCCTGGGTCTGGCCGCCGCCGCCGAAGCCGCCGCCGCCGCTACCGCCGCTGCTGCCGTTGCTGCCGCCGAAGCCGCCGCCCTGGCCGCCTGGGCGAGCGCCGCCGAACAGGCCGCGCAGGCCGCCCAAGCCCTCGCCTATCGTGATGGCGCGTGCGGTGATGCTGCCGTCGGAGCCCGCCGTGCCTATCGCGGTCACGGTCGTGCCCACGGAGACCGCCGAGGGGCTGACCTCGACGGACTTCATGATCTGGGTCGTCGGGTCCAGGATGATGTTCTTGGTGCCACCGCCGTTGGGAAGCTGCAGGGTGAGGCTTCCGGTATCGGCCTTGATCACTTTGCCGCTCGCGAACCCGCCACCGGCGCGGTTCGCGTTCTGGCCGTTGCCGAGGCCGGCGAAACCGCCGCGGTTGAAGCCGCTCGGGGCGGTGGCCCGGCCTACGAACACTCCTCCGAAGAACGCAACGGCGCCCACGGCCACGCAGGCGATCACCGTCCAGATCCACTTGCTCATCTGACTTCCTCCTTCATGTGCGGCGGAGGCTCGAGCTCCATGTGGAGCCGCCCCGCCGGCGGGGACTTACTGATAGCGCAGGGCGTCGATGGGATCGAGCGCCGCCGCGCGACGCGCCGGGTAGTAGCCGAACAGGACCCCGATGCCCGTGGACACCGCCACGGCGATGACGACCGCGACCCACGACACGGACGTCGCGATCCCGAACAAGGCCGTGATCAGAGCTCCGATGCCCACCCCCAGCAGGATGCCTACCACCCCGCCGATCACCGTCAGCGCCACGGACTCGGCGAGGAACTGGAGCGAGATGTCGCCGCGCCGGGCGCCCAACGCCTTGCGAAGGCCTATCTCACGCGTCCGCTCCGTGACCGTCGTGAGCATCATGTTCATGATGCCGATGCCGCCCACGAGCAGCGAGATGCCGGCGATCGACGCCAGCAGCACCGTGAACGTGCCGGTGATGGTGCTGGCCGTGGCCAGAGATGTCCGCCTGCGACAGGGTCCGGAAGTCGGCCTGGGTCGGGTCCGATATCTTGTGTCGCGACAGGAGCAGCGTCGTGATCGAGTTCTGCACCGACGTCATGGCGTCGGAACTCGTTGCCGAGACCGCGATGCGGTTGAGGTAGTTGGAGCCGGTGAGCTGATGCTGCATCGTGGACAACGGCACGTAGACCTGATCGTCCGTGTTGTTGAAGCCGCTCCCGCCCTTGGACACCGTCACGCCGATGACCTTGAAGTTCTGCCCGTTGATCCTGATGGTCTTGCCCACCGGGTCCGTGGTCGCCGAACAGGTCGCTCGCGGTGGTGGGGCCCAACACCGCGACAGACGAGTTGGCCAGCTGCGTCGTTGGCGGTGATGAAGTTGCCCGATTCCATGCCCAGGCTGTGGACCTCGGTGTAAGTGGGAGTCGCCCCGATGACCGTGGTGTTCGTGTTGTTGGGCGGCGCAACGATCTGGAAGTTGGAGTTGGACTCCGGCGACACGGCGGCGACGTCGGCCACGGACTTGATCGCCTCGGCATCGGCGTTGGTGAGCGTTTGCTGGCGAGCCGGCCGCGCCGCGGACCTGCCCCCCTCCGCCGCCGAACCCGCCGAAGTTGGGCATCACCTGCAGCAGGTTGGAGCCCGACTGCTGCACCGAGTTCGTGATGGACTGCTGGGAGCCCTGGCCTATGGCGACCATGAGGATCACGGACGCGATGCCCACGACGATGCCCAGGATGGTGAGCGCCGAGCGCACCTTGCTCGAGTTGAGGGAGAAGAAGACCTCGGCGAACAGATCGCGCGGGCTCACGAGGCGTCACCCGCCTCGGCACGGGGCGGTTCAGTGGGGAACACGGGCGGTGTTGACTCCGTGGGTGACTCCGGCTGCGGCGTCTCGGCGGCGACACCGACCGCGACGGGCTCGCGGTCCTTGCCGTTGACGGTGCGCTGGACGTGACCGGTGTCCTCCTCCAGGCACCCGTCACGGATGTGGATGATGCGCTGCGCATGCTCGGCGACGTCACGCTCGTGCGTGATGAGCACGATGGTGCGCCCCTGCTCTTGAAGGTCCTGGAACGTGCCCAGGATGACCTCGCCGGTGACGGTGTCCAGGTTGCCCGTGGGCTCGTCGGCGAGGATGATCGCGGGGTCGTTCACGAGCGCGCGCGCGATCGCGACGCGCTGGATCTGGCCGCCGGACAGCTCGTTGGAGAGATGGTCCCAGCGGTCTTCCTCCAGGCCCACGGCCCGCAGAGCCGCTTCCACCCTGTCCTCGCGCTCACTCGGCGGCGTCCCCGTATAGATGAGGGGCAGCCCGACGTTGCGGATGACGCTGGCCCGGGCCAGCAGGTTGAAGGACTGGAACACGAAGCCGATCCGGCTGGCGCGCACATCGGCGAGTTCGTCGTCGTCCATCTCGGAGACGTCCTCGCCGTCGAGCAGATACGCGCCCGACGTGGGCGTGTCCAGGCAACCCAGGATGTTCATGAGCGTGGACTTGCCGGAGCCGGACGGGCCCATGATCGCCACGAACTCGCCTTCGTCCACACAGAGCGACACACCTTTGAGGGCACGCGTCTCCTCGAGACCGGTCTGGTACGTCTTCACGAGGTCGATGACCTGGATGATGGGCGTGTCCGTACTAGCCACCACCGAACACCCTGAAGCCGCCGCCGGCCCCGCCGCCGCCACGGGTACCGGCGCCGGCCCCTGTGCCGGTCCCGGTGCCGGTGCCGAGCGTCCCCGTGACCACGGTCTCGCCGCCCTTGAGGCCGGTCTTGACCTCCGTGAGCGTGTCGTTGGCCAGGCCCGTGGTGATGTAGACGTTGCGCGGAGCCGCGCCGGTGGTCTCGATGACCTGCACGTATGAGCCGTTCGAGTCCGTCTTGATGGCACCGTTGGGGACCGCCACGACGTTCTTGGCAACGGCGGTGATGATGTCGGCGGTCGTGGACATGCCGGGCTTCACCCGCTTGTCCTGCACGTCCAGGTTCACGGTCACGGCGTACGAGACCACGCCGGAGCTCGACGTGCCCTGCTGGGAGATCCTATAGACCTGGCCGGTGAGCGTGAGGTTGGGCAGAGCGTCGAACGTGACCGTGGCCTTCTGGCCCACCTTCACGGAGCTGATGTTGGCCTCGTTTATCGCCACCGGGATATCGATGCTCGAGAGATCCGAGATCACGATCGCCGCCGTGCCGCTGCCGCTCGACGACGACGAGGACGAGGAGCCCGAGCTGCTGCCTCCGGAGGACGAGCCGCCGGACGAGGTGGAGCTGGAGGCTCCCCCTCCGCCGGTGGCAGACCCTCCGTTGGTGACGTTGAGCGTGGTGACGTAGCCCGTCATGGGCGCGTACACCGTGCGAGCGTCGGAGTTGGAGGTGGCGTCGTCGTACGAGACCTCGGCTGCGTCCAGGTTGGCTTGGGCGCTGCGCACGCCCTTCCTGGCCACGCTGACCTGCTGGTTCGCTATGTCGAAGTCGTCCTCGGTGGGAAGCGGGGTCTTGGTGGCCTCATTGAGCTGGTCGAGCTTCTGATCGGCCTGCATGAGCGACAGCTTGGCGTTGGAGAGCTGCTGCTGCGCCTGCTTGAGCGAGGCTCTCGCTTGCGCCTCCTGCTGCACGACCGAGTCGCTCTTGATCTTGTAGAGAAGCTGGCCCTGCACCACATGCTGGCCTAGCGACACGCTGAGGTCGTACACGGTCCCACTGATCGTCGGGTTGACCGAGTTGGTCTTGGCCGCGGCGGCGTTGCCCGACCCGCTCACCGTGACGGTGAGCGTCTCCTGCGTGGCCTGCGCCGTCTGATACCGGTTGGCCTGGTTGGCGCCGGCGAAGAACACGAAGTAGGCGGCCACGCCTATGACGACGAACAGCGCGGCGATCGCGATCGCCGGACCGATCCACCTCGGACGCTTGCGGCGCGCTGCGCGTGCCGCGCTCATCTGGTCGCGCCCCTAAGTCCGCTTCCTGCCATGAAGCTCCTCCCCAGCACGCCTGCGAATAGTTCGTACATCAAACTAAGCTTTCGCCCAGCCGGTAGCGTCGCCTACCGGAGGGTCTTTGGCATACTCCAAAGGGAGTAGAAACACGGGTTCTTACGCCGCGCCCGGGCTGGCGAGCCCCGCTTCATACGCCATGACCACGAGCTGCGCGCGGTCGCGCGCGCCGAGCTTGAGCATGGCTCGGCTCACGTGGGTCTTCGCGGTGGCGGGGCTGATGAAGAGCTCCTTGGCGATCTCCGCGTTGGACAGGCCCCGCGCCACGAGCGCGACGACCTCCCGCTCCCGCTCGGTCAGCGAGGCGAGCGCGGCGGAGTCGGTCTTGGGAGAAGCGGGGGTCCGCACGAACTCCTCGATGAGCCTTCGCGTCACCGAGGGCGCCAGGAGCGCGTCGCCCGAGGCCACGATCCGGATGGCCTCCAACAGCTCGGTGGGCTCGATGTCCTTGAGCAGGAACCCGCTGGCTCCCGAGCGCAGCCCCTCGAAGACGTACTCGTCCAGGTCGAACGTGGTGAGCACGATGACCTTGCAGGCGCCGCACGCCGGATCGGCGAGGATGCGGCGCGTGGCCTCGAGCCCGTCCATCTGCGGCATGCGGATGTCCATGAGAATGACGTCCGGCTTGGTGGTGTGGGCCATTCCCGTGGCCTCGACGCCGTCGGCCGCCTCGCCCACCACGTCGAGGTCGTCGGCGGACTCGATGAGCACGCGGAACCCGGCGCGAACGAGCGCCTGGTCGTCCACGATGAGTACCTTAGTCACTGATCACCTCGGTGTGCGTAAGCGGATAGGTCACGGCCACCCGGAACCCTTTCCCGCCCTGGGCCGGTCCGGCCCAGAACTCGCCGCCCAGGACCTCCGCGCGCTCGCGCATACCTGCGAGGCCGTGGCCCTCGGCCCAAGCCTCGACGGCGCCGGCGCCGTCGTCGATGACGTCCACCTTGAGGGTGTCGCCCTCGGCGCGCACTATCACGCGCACGCCGGCGCGCTCGCCGGCGTGGCGCAGCACGTTGGTGAGCGCCTCCTGCACGACGCGATAGGCCGAGTTGTCCACCACGGCGGGGATCGGGGGCAGGGCGCCTCCGTCCTCGAGGGTCACCTTCACGCCGGCATCGCGGAACTGGCCCACGAGCGTGGGCAGCTGGCCGAGGGTCGCCGCCGGCTCGTGCGGCGCGACCTCGCCCCTGCCCTCGCCGCGCAGGACACCCACCATGCGGCGCAGTTCGGTGAGGGCGTCACGCGCGGTGAGGCGGATCGCATCCAGTGAGCGGCGAGCCTCGTCGGGCCGCGAGTCGATGACGTGAGCCGCGGCGCCGGACTGCACGGCGATCACGGACAGGCTGTGCGCCGTGATGTCGTGGAGCTCGCGGGCGATGCGCAGCCTCTCCTCGTCCACCCGGCGTTTCGCCTCTTCATCGCGCGTCCGTTCGGCCTCCGAGGCACGCAGCTCGACCTCGGCGATGTAGGCGCGCTGGTTCCGCATGGCGCTGCCCAGCGCCGCGGCGGTGGCGATGAGCGAACCGGTGCGCAGGAACTGGGCCAGCCAGAAGCGGGCGTCGCTGCCCACGACGCTCACGCCCAGCAGCACGATCGCCGAGGCGACCGCGGCCAGCACGAGCGTGAGGCGGTCGTAGAGGGTGCCCACCGTGTAGACGGCGACCATGACGGCGATGATCGTGAACGCCTGCGGACGCTGGATGGTCTCGTAGAACGCCGCGGCGAGGGTGACCACGGTGAGCACGGACATGGGAAAACGGCGGCGCAGGCCCAGGGGCAGGCAGATGATGGCCAGCAGCCCGAACTCGAGCGCGGTGGGCACGTCGGGTCCGAAGATGTAGATCGTCCCGCCCTCGGGGAAGGCGGGATCCGCGGCGCGTGCACGCCGCCCAGGACGAGCAGCACGGGCAGGCTGATCTGCAGCCAGAGAAAGAGCATGAGGCCGACCGCGACGAGCCAGTCGTAGAGCTCCTGCTCGGACGACAGCTTCGGGATCTGGCGATGGAGGATCGTTCCAAGTCGCTCGGTCATGCGCACATCGTAGCCGTTGCGGCGGCTCGCACGTATCGGCCGCCCGACGTAAGAATGCCTGCGCCCTCGGGCGTACGCACGCCGGAGGCCGCGAGCGCGCGGGTAACGGCGAACGCCGCCCAGGAACGCATCGGCCTCGATCCGGCCGGCCGGATCACGCCGGCAGCAGCGACTCCGCGATCTGGACCGCGTTGAGCGCGGCGCCCTTGCGCAGCTGGTCGGCGACGACCCACATCTGGATGCCGCTGGGGACCGTGGGGTCCACACGCAGGCGGCCTACGTAGGTGTCGTCGGTGCCCTCGAGCAGCGCCGGCATCGGGTACGTCTTGCTGGCCGGGTCGTCCATGACCGTGATGCCGGGCGCCGAAGACAGCGCGGCGCGAGCTGCGTCGAGCGTGATGGGCTCGGCGAACTGGACGTTCACGGACTCGGAGTGGCAGCGCAGGACCGGGACGCGCACGCAAGTGGCCGCGACCTCGATCTCGGGCGCGTGCATGATCTTCTTCGTCTCCACGACCATCTTCCACTCCTCTTTGGTGGAGAGGTCGTCCATGAAGACGTCGATCTGGGGGATGCAGTTGAACGCGATCCGATGGGCGAACTGCTCCACCCTGAGCTCCTGCCCCTTGAGGAACTCGTCGGACTGCGCGTAGAGCTCGTCCATGGCCGCCTGGCCGGCGCCGCTCGCCGCCTGGTAGGTGGCCACGACCACGCGAGTGATGGTGGCCAGGTCGTGCAGCGGCTTGAGCGCCACCACCATCTGGATCGTGGAGCAGTTGGGGTTCGCGATCACGCCCGAGTGCCACTTCACGTCCTCGGGGTTGACCTCGGGCACCACGAGCGGCACGTCCTCGTCCTGCCTGAAGGCGCTCGAGTTGTCGATCATGACGGCCCCTGCCGAGGTCACCACATCGCGCATGGCCTTGGAGATACCGGCCCCCGCGCTGAAGAGCGCGACGTCCACGCCATCGAAGCTCGTGGGCGTCATCTCCTCCACGGTGAGCTCGCCCCCGGCGAACGCGAGCTTCTTGCCCGCGCTGCGCGACGACGCGAGCGCACGCACGCTGGCGGCCGGGAACGCGCGCTGCTCGAGCACTTTGAGCATCTCGATGCCCACCGCGCCGGTTGCGCCGGCGACGGCGACCACGGGCTTCGCGGGCATGGGCTTGGTCCAGGTCATCTCGCGCTCACTCCCCCGCCGGCGCTGCCGGGATGCTCTCGGCCGTGACCTCGCCCTCGGCAAGGCCGAAGGCGGCGTGCAACGAGTTCACCGCGGCCTGCACCTCGTCGGCCGCGATGACCGCCGTGATGCGGATGGTGGAGGTGGAGATCATGTCCAGGTTCACGCCGGCTTGGGCGAGCGCCTGGAACATCTGCGCCGCCACGCCGGGGTGGGTCTTCATGCCCGCGCCCACGAGCGACACCTTGGCGATGGACTCGTCCACCACCCAGTCTCGTGCGGCCAGGCTGTCCACCACGGACTGCACGGCTCGCCGGGCCCGCGGCAGGTCGTCTTTGGGCGTCGTGAACGAGATGTCGGTGGTGCCGGCCTCGGAGACGTTCTGGATGATCATGTCCACGTTGACGTTGGCCTCGGCCAGCCTGCCGAAGACCTGCGCGGCCACGCCGGGCTGGTCGGGCACGTCGCGGATGGTGATCTTGGCCTCGCTGGTGTCGTGGGTGACACCGGAGATGATCGCAGCCTCCATGGTGGGGTCGGCCTCCTTGACGATGGTGCCGGGGTTGTCGTTGAAGCTCGAGCGGACGAGGATGACGACGCCGTGGTTGCGAGCGAACTCCACGCTTCGCAGCTGGAGCACGCCGGCGCCCGAGCCGGCCAGCTCGAGCATCTCGTCGTAGGAGATGACGTCGATCTTGCGGGCCTCGGGCACGATGCGCGGGTCGGTCGTGTAGACGCCGTCCACGTCGGTGTAGATCTCGCACACGTCGGCGCCGAGCGCGGCGGCCAGGGCCACAGCCGTGGTGTCGCTGCCGCCGCGGCCCAGCGTGGTGATCTCGCCTCCCTCGGTGATGCCCTGGAAGCCGGCGACGATCACGATGCGGCCCTCGTCGAGCTCCGCCGCCACGCGGTCGGGCTGGATCGACTGGATGCGGGCCTTGGTGTGCGAGCTGTCGGTCACGATGCCCATCTGGGCGCCGGTCATGCTGATCGCCTCGTGGCCCTCGGCATGGATGGCCATCGCCATCAGCGCCATGGTCACCTGCTCGCCGGTCGCCAGCAGCATGTCCATCTCGCGGTCGGGCGGGTCGTCGGTGATGGCGCGGGCCAGGTCGATCAGCTCGTCGGTGACATCGCCCATGGCGCTCACGACGGCCACGACGCGGTCGCCGCGATCCTTGGTGCGGATGATGCGGCGCGCGACGTTGCGGATGCGTTCCGCGTCGCCGACGGACGAACCGCCGTATTTCTGGACCACGAGGGCCACGGAAGTCCCCTTTGGGCTGTGCCGAGCGTTCCCGTATCTTAGCGGAACCTTGCCCGTGCCGAGGACGACCGAGCGATCAGGCGCCTGCGTGCTGCGCGAGCGGCGCGGGCACCCTACCCGAAGGCCGAGCCGAAGGCGGGTTCGGGACCGGTGCCGGGGCCGAACACCGGCGCGACCGACTCCGCGGCGGGCGGCAGGTCCACCAGCGCGACGCCCGAGCGCTCGAGCGCCCTCTCGAACGCGACGACCACTCGGGGATCGAACTGAGTGCCCGAGTGCTTGCGCAGCTCGGTTATCGCGTAGGCGGCCGTGCACGCGGCACGGTAAGGGCGGTCCGAGGTCATAGCCTCGTAGGAGTCGGCGACGGTCACGATGCGCGCGAGCAGCGGGATGTCCTCGCCAGCGAGCCCCGCCGGGTAGCCCGCGCCGTCGAAACGCTCGTGATGGTGCCTGACCACCGGCGCCACCGGCCACGGGAACGAGACCTGCCCCAGGATGCCCGCGCCTATCGTGACGTGGTCCTTCATCCGCGAGAACTCTTCCTCGTCCAGACGCCCGGGCTTGCCCAGGATCGCCTCGGGGATTCCGATCTTGCCGATGTCGTGCAGGTAGCTGGCGACCTCGAGCGCGATCCGCTGCTCCTCGGCCAGGCCCAGCTCTTGGGCGATGGAGGCTGCGTGAGCGGCCACGCGGTCGGAGTGGCCACGGGTGTAGGCGTCGCGGGCCTCGATCGCGGCGGCGAGCGAGCGCACGGTGGCCAGGTAGCTCTCCTGCAGGTTGTCCACTAGTCGCGCGTTCTCCACCGCGAGCGCCGCCTGATCGCCTATCGCCGAGAGCAGGCGCACGTCGTCGGAGGTGTAGGTGTCGGCGGCGTACGTGCTGCCCAGGACGAGCGCGCCCGCGGCGCCGTCGGGCCCCGGGACCGGGACCGCCACGGCGGCGACGGCCATGCCCAGGGGATCGGCGAGCTGCGTGGAGGCGCCGGCGTCGGGATTCAGGACGAGCGGGCGGCCGTTGGCGAGCACCCACGAGGCCGGGGCGCTCACACTCGCGTCGGCGCCCGGCGCGGGCATGCCGCCCAGCGACGCGGCGACTACCTGCCGGCCGCTGGCCGCGGTGAGCACGACGTAGGCGCGGTCCGAGGGAACGGCGCGCACCGCGGCTTCGAGCACGGCGTCCAGGGCCATGCGCAGCTCGCCGGAGCGGCCTGCGCGGCCCACTTCGCGCAGCGTGGAGATCTGCTCCTCGGAACGGTTGAGCGAATCGGTCCGCTCTCGCAGGACGCGGCCCATGCGCGCCACGGAGCGCGCGAGGTCGCCGAGCTCCGGGTCGAGCTCGTGCACCACGCCGTCGCCCTCGCCCCGGGCGGCGCGTGACGCGTCCATGGCGAAGTTCCGGAGCTGGGCGGTGGCCTGTTTGCGCTGGCGCACCGCGAGCGCGATGAGGGCGACCGTCACCACCACGGACCACGCCATGAGGAGCGACACGGCGAGACGGAACGTCACGAAGTCGCCGGGTCGTGCGGCCACGAGGGCCAGGAGGGAGACCGCGAAGAGCGCCGAAACGATGGCCGCGAGGATCGTCGCGACGGTCAACGGTATGACGATGCGGTCGTGAAGGCGCCTGCCGAAGTGCTTCATAGTAGTGCTGCTTCTCTCGGCGTGGAGCTCTGGTTCCGGCCGCCGCGTGGGCCGGTCGTTTCAGATTGTAGCGTTACCCAGCGGCGTTGTGTGAAAACGGGCCGCGCCCGCCTCGGAGCCGACCCAGCCCCCCTCCGGGCCCGCCCCAGCCCGCCTCCGGCCGCGCGGCCTGCGCGCGCGGGCCCTACCCGTCCAGCGTGGCCGTGAGCGAGAACATGAGCGGCAGCTGCGGCATGTCCGCCGGCATGCGCCAGAATCCGTCCTCGCCCTTCTCCATATACTCGAACCACTTGAACGCCAGGAACGGGTACTCGCGCAGCGACTCGATGCGCAGCCCCGCGCCAACGAGCGACCCGATGATCTCCTCGAAGCCGTGCTGCCAGGAGTACGAGACCGTCTTCACCCCGGACTCCGGATCCGCGTACGACCCGGTCATCTCCTCGCGCAGCGCCTCCCTGCCGAAGTACGGATACGCGAACTTGAGCTCGCGCTCGGCCACTCCTTCGTCGAACACCCAGATGAAGGGGTGGTGCTCCGCGATGAAGAACCGCCCTCCGGGCTTGAGCGACGACGCCACGACCTCGGCCCACTTGCCGAGGTCCGGCAGCCAACTGATGGCACCGTAGCTGGTGAAGACGACGTCGAAGCGCTCGCCGTCCAGGTGCTCGGGCGCGTCGTAGACGTCGGAGAGGATGAAGCGCGCCGGCAGGCCGAGCTCACCGGCGAGCCCCCGCGCGAACTCGACGGCCGGCTCGGAGAAGTCCACCCCGGTCACCGCGGTCGCGCCTCTGCGCGCCCACGACAGCGTGTCCAGGCCGAAGTGGCACTGAAGGTGGAGCAGCGTGCGGCCGGTGACGTCGCCCACGCCGGCGAGCTCGACCTCGTCGAGCGTGTCGTGCCCGGCCTTGAACCCGTCCACGTCGTAGTACTCGGATGCGATGTGCGTGGGCGTCCAGGCGTCCCATAGACGCCGGTTCGCCTCGCGCTGCGCGTTGCCGATGTTCTCCATGCTTCGAAGGTATCAGAAGCGTTTGGCACGCCGTGTGCCGTACCATGTGCTCGTTGCCCTTCCCCGTGCCCAGGAGCTCACATGCGTCTGACCAAGATCATCGCAATCGTCGCCCTCGCGCT
This sequence comes from uncultured Coriobacteriia bacterium, assembly GCA_963768865.1. Taxonomy (GTDB): domain Bacteria; phylum Actinomycetota; class Coriobacteriia; order Anaerosomatales; family CAVYJL01; genus CAVYJL01. Next base: position 190,954 of record CAVYJL010000007.1, read on the forward strand.
CGTCGCGGTGCTGGCGCTCGCCGCGTGCGCCGGAGGCGGCAACGCGACCTCGGCGCCCGCAGCCGGCAGCTCGCCGTTGTCCGGTTCCGCGGCGAGCAGGCAGTCCGCCGACCCGCAGCCGCCACCCTCGCAGCCCACCATCACCGGCAAGATCACGAAGATCGCCCCGGGTCAGGGCGCGAGCAAGCTCGTGACCGTGCAGGGGGCCGCCGGCGCGAAACTGCCCGAGGCGATCGGGGTCGTGGACGAGTCCAACACCCTGATCATCCAGAAGATCCCGAACGGCGGCACCGCGATGATGCAGCTGGCGTCGCTGAAGGCGGGCCAGACGGTCCAGCTCTGGCTCGCGCAGCCGCTGCAGGGCAAGCCCCCGATGGGGACCGCCGATGCCTTGGAGGTCCAGCCGTAGGGGCTGGCTCCATTCCAACAGGGAGTATGGAGGCCGGGCTCGACCGTGAGCCCGGTCTCTTCTCATCAGGTGCTTGGTGACCGCGCACAAGGGCCCCGTGACGGTGACCGTCCGGGGCCCTCGGCAAGCGAAACCGACTTCGCCACACCCGCGCCGGCGGGGCGAAGCGGCTGCTTAGACTAGGATTCGCAGCTGCAGCGCTTGAGGATGTACTCCCAATTGTCGTCCACGTCGACCTGAGCTTGGACGAGCAACTCCTCGTTGCCCTCCTTGAACAGGTGCTTGAAGCGGCCCTGCGGCTTGAGGAACTCCTCTACGGGCTTGCGGTTGTTGATCTTGGTGGTCTGGCGCCAGTGGCCGTCGACGACCTCGAACAGCGGCCAGAAGCCAGTCTGCACAGCCAGCTTGGCGATGCTGACCGACTGGTTGTACGGGATGCGCCAGCCGCGCGGGCACGGAGCGAACACGTTGATGAAAGCCGGGCCGTCAGCGGCGAACGCCTTCTCGGCCTTGTCCGTGAGGTCCTTCCAGTGGCTGATGGAGGCCTGCGCCACATACGGCACGTTGTGCGCCGCGATGATGGAGGTCAGGTCCTTGCGGCGCTGCTGCTTGCCCTGCTGCGCCTTGCCCACCTCGGAGGTGGTGGCCCAGGCCAGGTGGGGCGTGGCGCCCGAGCGCTGGATGCCGGTGTTCATGTACGCGCCGTTGTCGTAGCACACGTACACCATGTCGTGGCCGCGCTCCATGGCGCCGGACAGCGACTGCAGGCCGATGTCGTAGGTGCCGCCGTCGCCGCCGAAGCCCACGAACTTGATCTTCTTGTCGCTCGAGATCTTGCCGGCTCGCTTGAGGCCCTTGTAGGCGGCCTCGACGCCGGAGATCGTCGCGGCCGAGTTGCCGAACGCGCTGTGCACGAACGAGGTGCGCCACGAGTTGTACGGATAGATCGTCGTCGAGACCTCTAGGCAGCCGGTCGCGCACGCTGCGACCGTCGGGTCCTCGCCCGCGCCCAGAAGGATCTGCCTCACGGCGATGCTGGCGCCACATCCGGCGCAAAGGCGATGGCCGCCGGCGAGCCGGTCTTCGCGGTGACTGAGTTCCTTGAGGTTGGCCATGGGACCTACGCCTCCTTCCGGGTGCCGAGATACGTGAGCTTGGCGGGCTCCATGGAGCCCGTGGCGATGTCGTTGAGGTCGTCGATGACCTGGCGCATGAGGTCGAGCCTCACGTCGCTGCCGCCCAACCCGTAGATGTAGTCCACGATGGGCACCCGCGACTGCGCGTCGTACATGGCGCTGCGGACCTCGGCGAAGAGCGGACCGCCCTCGGCACCGAAGGACTCCGAGCGGTCGAGCACGGCGACGGCCTTGACGCCGCGCAGGGCGGCCACGAGGTCGGCGGCCGGGAACGGGCGGAACATGCGGACCTTCACGATGCCCGCCTTGATGCCGCCCTCGCTGCGCAGCTGCTTGGCCACGTGGCGCGCGTTGCCCGCCGTGGAGCCGATGACCACGATGGCCACATCGGCGTCTTCCATGCCCCACGTCTCGATGGCGCCCCACGGCCGGCCGGAGATAGCCGAGAAATCGGCCGCGTAGCGACGGACCACCGCATCGGAACGGTCCATGGCCAGGCGCTGCGACTTCTTGAACTCGAAGTACGGCCCGCCCAGACCGGCGAAGTTGCCGTAGCTCGTGGGGTCGTCGGTGTCCAGGAGCGGCTCTTCCGGAACGTAGTCGCCCACGTAGCCCTTGATGGTCTCGTCGTCCATGAGCTGGACGCGGTCTATGGAGTGCGTGGTGATGAAGCCGTCCAGGCAGGTCAGCGACGGCAGGAGCACGTCGGGGTCCTCCGACGCCTTCAGGCATATGAACGTGTTGTCGTACGCCTCCTGCGCGGTCTCCGCGAACAGCATGAGCCAGCCCTGGTCGCGCGCGGACATGATGTCACTGTGGTCGCAGTGGATGTTGATGGGCGCGGACAACGCGCGGTTGGCGTTGGCCATCACGATGGGCATGCGCATCCCGGACGCGATGCCCAGCATCTCCCACATGTAGGCGAGGCCCTGGCTGGATGTCGCGGTCATCACGCGGGCGCCCGCTGCCGACGCGCCGATGCACGCGCTCAGTGCCGAGTGCTCCGACTCGACCGTGACGTACTCGGTATGCACGCGGCCCTGGGCCACGTACTTGGCGAACTCCTCCACGATGGTGGTCTGAGGCGTGATCGGGTACGCGGCCACCACATCGGGCGCGCACTGGCGGAACGCCTCGGCCACGGCGATGTTGCCGGTGACGGCTACGGTACGCTGCTCGGCCATGTCAGCTCCCTTCCACTGGCAGTTCGCATCCCTCGGGCACCATCGCGATGGCGTCGCTGGGACACTCGAAGGAACAGACGCCACAGCCCTTGCAGTGGTCGTAGTCGAAGCCCGTGACCTTCTCGTCCTCGACGATCACGGACGTGTCCGGGCAGTAGATCCAACACAGAAGGCACTGGGTGCACGTCTTCTCGTCACGCACCGGGCGATCGGAGCGCCAGCCCCCGGTGACGTAGTCGTTGGAGTTGCCGGCCTCGGGGATCTTGGCTCCCTTGGGGAAGTCGTCGGCGGTCCACTCGTCGATCTTGGAGATGTCCCACTTGGTCACTTGACGGTCACCTCCTGAGCGGCGCGCTTCACGGCGTTGACGTTGGCGTCGATGACTTCCTGGCTGAACTTCTTGCCGAAGGTCTTGGCCAGGTGATCGGTGAACTGATCCACCGTGAACTCGTCGGTGCACGACGCCAGCGCGCCGAGCATGGGGGTGTTGGGCATGTCGCGCTTGAGCGTGTCCATGGAGATGCCCGACGCGTCGACCGTCGCCACGCGAGCGCCTTCCGGCAGGTCCAGCACCTTGCGGATCTCGTCGGGAGCGCTGCACGTGTTCACGATGATGACGCCGCCCTTGGCCAGGCCGCGCGCGACCGGTACGAAGGAGAGCAGGCTCTCGTCCAGCACGACGATGACGTTGGGGTCCTCGATGTTGCAGTGGATGTCGATGGGCTCGCTGCTCACGCGCGTGAACGCCTGGATGGGGGCACCCATCCGCTCGGGACCGTACTCAGGCATGGCCTGGATGTACTGGTCCGCTTCGAGCGCCGTCTCGGCCACGATCTTGGCCACGGTAACGGCTCCCTGCCCTGCGCGCGCGTGCCAACGGATCTCCGTCAGCTCTTGCATGGGCATCCCTTTCCCTCGTGCGGCGGGCCCGTCGGGCGCGGGGGCCTCCGCTGCGGTCGCGACGTCGCTTGCCGTCGCTGGTGTTCGAGCGCGAGACCGGGTGCGCTCGTGAGCACGGTCGTGAGCCGTGATTCGAGCACGGCCGGCACCGTGCCTCCAAGCCTTGCCGAGGGGTACCCGTAGGGGCCGCCCACGGTCAGGTCCGTAAAGGATAGAGGCGAGTGCAGCGCGCACCGCCGTCTGCGGTATGGCGGCGCTCCCGAAAGGGCCCTCCGCGTCGGTGAACGGTCGGGAAATCCTGGAAATCCCGTTCACCGAGACGTGGCGGGCCCGGTTCGGCGCCGTCTGCCGAGGCCCGGGTGCGCTGTGCGGCGCGCGCGTGTCCGGGCGCCGCCCCAGCGCGCAAGCTTGCCTATCGCGGCTAGCTTGGCGGGGTGTTGGAGAACGCCGACAGCAAGCTCATGCCGGCGATCCACAGGACGAAGAACGCCAACCCGACGACGATCCACAGGATCCCCAGGATGATGCCGGCGATGGCCTGGCCGCGGCGCTCCACGCTCTTGAGGCCCAGGAACCCGAACACCATCCCCAGGATCCCCAGCAGGATGGGAACGGGCGATGCGAACGGGACGAAGTTCAGGCAAGCGGCGAGTATCCCGACCAAGCCGATGACCAGCGACGCCGTGGCCATGCCCGATCCCGGGCTCGGCGCCGGCTTGGGGATGGCCGGTGCGTACGGCTGCTGCACGTAGGGCTGCGGCGGATAGGGCTGGCCCTGCGGCGGCTGCCCGGGGTAAGCCTGCGGAGCGTATGGCGCCGCCGAGGGCTGCGGCGGCTGCGGCGGCATCGCCTGCTGCGGCGGCTGCGGCGCGGCGGCCGGGGCCGCGGCGTACGGCTGCGGGGCCGGTGGTGCGGGCGGTGCGGGCGGTGCGGGCGGCGGCTCGTAGGCCGGCGGAGCGGGCGCCTCGGCGACAGGTGCGGGAGCCTCAGGCGCCGGCGATCCAGGCGCGGCAGCTTCGGCTACCTCCGCGGCGGGCGCTTCCTCGGCGGGCGCCGCTTGCGCGGGTACGGTGGGCTCCGGGGGAGGCGGCGGCGGCGTGGGCGGAGTCGCCGGTGCCGTCTCGGCGGCGGGGCCCTCGGGCGTCTCGCTGGGTACCGGCGTGGCCGGCTCTTCTCCCGGTGTCACGGGCGTCTCATCGGGTCCGTTCATGACTCCCCCTCGGTCGGCGCCACAAGGCCTCGAACCTATTCATGCCCCCAGCGGGCGGGTCACATCTCGCGTCGCGCCTCGAGCGCGCGTCCCAAGGTGACCTCGTCGGCGTATTCGATGTCGCCGCCCACAGGCAGGCCGCTGGCTATGCGGGTGACGCGCACTCCGAGCGGCTTGACGAGCCTGGCGATGTAGAGGGCGGTGGTCTCCCCCTCTACGGTGGGATTCGTGGCCAGGACGACCTCGGTGACCACGCCGTCGCCGAGGCGCGCGATGAGCTCGCGGATGCGGAGCTGCTCGACGCCGATCCCATCGATGGGCGAGATGACCCCCTGGATGACGTGGTAGAGCCCCCGGTACTCCCCGGTGCGCTCGAAGGCGACGATGTCCTTGGGCTCCTCCACGACACAGATCACGCTCTGGTCGCGCTCGGGGTTCGAGCACACGTCGCACAACTCGCCCTCGGCGAAGTTGAAGCACCGCGGGCAGAAGTGGACAGTCCGCTTCACCTCTACCAGGGCCTCGGCGAGCCTGGCCACGTCCGCGTCGTCGCCTTTCAGGATCCAGAACGCAAGGCGCTGGGCGGACTTGGGGCCGATGCCGGGCAGGCGCTGGAGCTCCTCTATGAGCCGGGCGACCGGCGCGACGTAGAACTGAGACACGGTGACTACCTTACGATGTAAATCCGCGGCCGGCCGTGCTAGAAGCTCAGGCCGGGAGGCAGGCCCATGGAGCCGGTGACCCGGGCCATCTTGGTGTTCGCCAATTCCTGCGCCATGCGCAGCGCCTCGTTCACGGCGGCGCCCACCATGTCCTCGAGCATCGCCACGTCGTCCTTGTCCACGAGCGCGACGTCGATCTGGATGCTCTTGACCTTGAGGTCGCCGGTCATGACGACCTTCACCGAGCCGCCCCCGACGGAAGCCTCGACGGTGTCATGCTCGAGCTCCTCCTGGACCTTGGCCATCTCGGCCTGCATCTTCTGCAGGGCCTTCATCGGGTTTCCTCCGGGCCTCATCGTGCTCCTTTCGTGGCTGCGGTCTCCCGCTAGCCGTCGTGACTAGCGGAAGTCGGGTTCGTCCTCGCCGTCGTGCGGATGCTCGGCGATGAGCTCGGCGCCCAGCTCGTCGCGCAATATCGAGTCTATGTCGCCCGCCGGGGGCGCCGGCTGGGTCTCCGGCGCGGGGGCGCCGGGCGGGCGGCTGGCCGTCTCGTCCAGCGGCTCCTCGGTCTCGTGGAACGGCGGGGGCACCGGCACCGGCGGCGTGGGAGGCTGCACGGTGCCCCGTCCAAGCTGGATGCGGACGGGCGTGCGCATGCCCAGCACGTCCGCGATCGCACGCTTGAGCGTTTGCAGGTTGTCGCCTTCCTTCATCAGGTCGGCCACGATCGATTCGTCGGCCGGGAACTCGACCACGAGATCGTCGCCGTCCGCGTCGGGAACGGTGTTGGCGATCATGTGCGCGAGCGGAGCGCTCTTGCGCTTGACCTCCTGGATCACGCTGGGCCAGTCGCGCACGAGCCGCGCGCGGTCCAGCGAGCCGGGGGCGGCCTTTGGCGCAGGCGTGTAGGTCTCGGTGCGCTCCCGCGGCGGCTCGCTGGCCGAGGGGGTGCCGGCGGAGGTCGCGGGCGATTCGCTGGGCGCGGCTTCAGTCACGACCATGGTGGGCAGTTCGGGCGGGGCGGGCAGCGTGATCGGCTTGCGCTCAGAAGGGGACGCGGCGCCGGCGCCGGGCAAGGCGGCCGGGGCCGTGCCGGCGGCCGGTAGCCCACCGGCCGCGATGTCGCCGAGCGCCGACTCCAGGCTCTCCACGCGCTCGGCCAAAGCCGGCAACGTCATCTCCCCGCGTGGCGCACACATGCGGACGAGCGCGACCTCGAGCGCGAGCCGAGGGTCGGCGGCCCACCGAGCCTGCTGGGAGAGCTCGCCGAGCAGGTCCATCGCGCGGCTGAGCCGCTCGGGCCCGAACTCGGACGCCTGGCGCGCGAGCCGGACGCGGTCCTCGGCAGTGGCATCGACTATGCCGTCGGTGGCCTCCACCGACGCCGACACGAACAGGTCCCGGAAGTGCATCGTGAGCTCGTCCACGAACTCACGCGCATCCACGCCGGCTTCCATCATCCGGGCCACGAACGTGAAGCAGGCGGGGATGTCGCGCCGCGCGATGTCGTCGGCCAGCTCGAAGAGGAGTGCGGAGTCCACGCCGCCCAGGAGCCCCTCGACGTCCTCGAGCGAGATGACGTCGGAGGTGTACGCCGCCAGCTGCTCGAACGTGGAGATGGCGTCTCGCATACCGCCCGCGGCGTGCCGCGCGATCAGGGTGAGCGCGCCGGCCGCGACCTCGACGTGCTCCTCTTGCGCGATGAGCTCGAGCCGCCGCGTGATGTCGTCGACGCCTATGCGGTGGAAGTCGAAGCGCTGGCATCGGCTCTGGATGGTCTCGGGCACCTTGTTGGGGTGCGTGGTGCACAGGATGAAGACGGCGTGGCTCGGGGGCTCTTCGATGGTCTTGAGCAGCGCGTTGAACGCCGAGGTCGACAGCATGTGGACCTCGTCGATGATGTAGAACTTCATAGGCCCGCGCGTGGGCGCGTAGGCGACGCGGCTGATGATCTCCTCGCGCACGTTCTCCACACCGGTGCGCGACGCCGCGTCCAGCTCGTACACGTCAGGGTGGCGCCCCTCCATGATGTCGATGCAGCTCGCGCAGGTGTTGTCGGGATCCGGCGTGGGCCCGTTCTCGCAGTCCACAGCCTTCGCCAGGATCCGCGCAGTGGTGGTCTTGCCGGTGCCGCGCGGTCCGGTGAACAGGTACGCGTGCGCCACCGTTCCCGCCACGATCGCGTTTCGCAGCGTGCGCGTGATGTGCTCCTGGCCCACGACGTCCTGGAGCGATTGCGGCCGGTAGCGGCGGTAGAGTGACTGATGAGCCATGCGGGTGAGACGTCCCCCGTGATCGGATCTTGCGCGTCTTGAGCCCGAGGCGCGGGCCACCGGACGAGTATACGGGAGCGGTCCGACACCCTGCGGTCTTGCGCGGGGCTCGGCCGCGGTCCTGGATGAAGCGGCGCCCACGCTCGAGCGGGGGCCCCAGGCACCCGGCAGCGGCCGCTTAAGGCTGCTTCCTCCCGGACCTGACCTGGTTCACGACATACCGTCGCCCGGGACCTCCGCTCGAGCGTGAGCGCGGCGCTCATGGTATACCCGCGCTCGCGGGCATGTCGAACGCTCCGGCCCCCTAGTGGCGGCCGCCTGGAAACGGCTGACACCGCACCGCAAGGCGGACCTGGACGGGAATCCTGAGGAGACGGGGATCGCGACGACGGCGCAGTCCGCGGAGGAGGAGACCGGATGATCTCACTGCTACGAGCCGCACGCCCGCGTCCCTGCCGAGGCCCCGTCGCCGTGGCCGCGTGCGCCGCGTCCGCGCTGCTCACCACGGTCTTGATCGCCGGCTGCGCGGCGGGGCCGACGCCCACGCATCCCGAGCTCCCGCCCGGCTCACGCCCCACGGCCGGATCCCCGGTGGCGGGCCTCCGCCCGGCGCCCGGGCTCGCTCTAAGCTCGCCGGACATCGGCTCCGGCGATGCGCTGCCCAAGAGGGCCGCGGCGGTCTCGGCCGGCGGGGCGAACGTCTCGCCCTCACTCGTGTGGGCGGGACCACTCCCCAAGGGCACGCGCTCGTGGGCCATCGCGATGGTGGACACGACGCCGCCGGGAGTGGGATTCGCGCATTGGCTCGTCGCGGACGTGCCCGTGAGCGTGAGAGCGCTGGCCCCCGGGTCCGGGGTAGCGCCCAACACCCCGCCTGGGCATTCCGTCCCGCTGCCCGCCGGCTCGATAGAGCTGCTGAACAGCGCGGGCACGCCCGGCTACACCGGCCCGGCGCCGCCCTCGGGCACCCACACCTATCGTTTCGTGGTCTACGCGATGCCCTCGGCCACGAGCGGGCTCACGCCGGGCGACGGCAAGGAGCGCTTCTTCGCCACGATGAGCCGGGCTTTGGGCTACACGACGTTCACGGCCACCTTCAAGAGATGAGGCAAAGGATGAGACGACCGTGACGGGAGAGCCCAAGTCGTCGAGACCGCCGTGGCTCGACGTGGCTCGCGGCCGCGCTTCTCGCGGTCCTGGCCGCCGCGATCCTCGGCGCGGGGGCGTTCGCTTGGTGGGCCCTCACGCCGTCCCGGCCCACGACCGCGGCGCTCCAGGCCCTCAAGAGCACGAACGACGTCACGGTGAAGAAGATCGCCGAGGGGTGGGCCTTCATCCCCGCGCAGTCCCCGGGTCAGAGCACCGGGCTCGTCCTGTATCCGGGCGCGCACATCGACCCGCGGGCCTACGCGCCGCTCGCCTCCCAGATCGCGGCGCACGGCTTCACGGTAGTGGTCTTGGACGCGCCGCTGGGAGTGCCCGTTCTGGACCCGAACCAGGCCGACCGGGCGCGAAAGGCGCTCCCCGGCGTGTCCACCTGGGCGGTGGGCGGGCACTCGCTGGGCGGCGTTGCGGCCGCGACCTACGTGGCGACTCATCCCGAAGAGGCCTCGGGGCTCGTGCTCATCGCCTCGTATCCCTCTCCGGGCACCGACCTGCGCTCCGCCCGGGGGCCGGGCGGGCCCCTTCGGGCGCTATCCGTCTACGGCTCGCAGGACGGCCTGACCACGGCCGGCAAGATCGATGCGAGCAAACCGCAGCTGCCGGCGGATACCGAGTACGTGTCGATCCTGGGCGGCAACCACGCGCAGTGGGGGTCGTACGGAGCCCAGCAAGGCGACCTGCCGGCTACCATCAGCGCCGCAGACCAGCAGCGGATAGGCGGCGACACCATCGCGGGGTTCCTCGGCAAGTTGTAGGGCGCGCGGGCCGAGGCTAGGCCGTCGCGCCCGGACCGCCCGGGTAGCCCGATTCCAGCTCCTTGGCCGCCGACCTGATCCGGAACGCCAGGACGAGCGACATGATCCCGCTCACCAGGGCCCAGATGCCCACGGCCCAGACGAACGCCACGCCGGCGTAGAGCGGCTCGGCCATGAACGCGATGCCCACGACCGCCCACAGCACGCCGCCGATGATCATGAGCCACTCGCCGTGGATCTGCTTGCGCAGCTGGACGCCCTGCACGACCTGGACTATCCCGGCTATCACGAGCAGCAGGCCGAAGAGCCACAGCACCGTGCTGGCGAACGCCTGCGGCAGAACGAAGAAGAGCACGGCGATCCCGGCCACGACGAGCGCCTGAAGGATGCCCACCCACCAGCGCTCGTCGTCGCGGCGGCGCAGGAAGGCGCCCACGACGAGCAAGACGGCGTCCACGAGAAGGAAGACCCCGAAGAGGATGAAGAGGACGGCGAGCGTGCCGCTGGGCACGAAGAACGCCGCCAGCCCGAACAGCACCGCCGCGATACCGCGAAGGAGCACCAGCCACCACACCGTCCTGAGCGAGTCGTTCACGTCGTCCTCCCCGGTAGTCGTGCCGGTGGTCGCGGCGTCGCCAGCGCCGCGCCCTCTCGCGTCGATGTACCCGAGCGGTCGCGCGGGGGTCGCGACGGGGATGATGAGAGGGTGAGCACCCACCTCGCCTCAGCCGGCCTCGGCCCCGCCACGGACTCTTTCGAGTCGCGCGTCCGCACGTGGGCGCCCGAGGCCCTGTTCGCCGACACCGTGGATCTCGTCGAGCTCAACGTGGGGCTGCGCTGCACTCTGGCGTGCGCGCACTGCCATCAGCACTCCTCGCCCGCCAGGACCGAGACCATGACCGCGGACGTGTTCGAGTCGGCGATGCGCCTGGTGCGGGAGCTGCGGCCGCGCCTCGTGGACCTCACGGGCGGCGCGCCCGAGCTGCACCCCCACATACGCGAGTACGTGAACCGCCTGACCGCCGAGGGCCGGTCCGTGCAGCTGCGCACCAACCTGGTCTCGCTCCTCGAGCCCCAAGCCCGGGGCTTGGCCGAGCTGCTGGCCCGCCGCCGCGTGAGGCTGCTCGCCTCGCTGCCCTCTCCAGACCCCGCCCTCGTTGACGCCCAGCGGGGCGCCGGGGTGTGGGAGCGCAGCGTCCGCGCCGCTCGAGAGCTCGCGGCGCTGGGCTACGGGGCCGAGGGCGACCTCGCGCTGGACTTGGCCGTGAACCCCGTGTGCGGGGACCTGCCGGGCGATCCGCGGCGCTGGACGCGGCCTTCCGCGGCGCGCTCGAGCCGCTGGGCGTGCGGTTCCGCCGCCTCGTGGTCCTGGGAAACGTGCCCATCGGCCGCTTCGGGGAGCGGCTCGCGCGCGACGGATCCGCGGGAGCCTACGCCGCACTGCTGCGCGAACGCTTCAACGCGGCCACACTGCCGCTGCTCGCCTGCCGCCGCACGGTGGTCGTGGCGTGGGACGGGTCGCTGTGGGACTGCGACTTCGACCTCGGGGCGGGTGTCGCGCCGCCGGCCGGGGCGCCTCGGCACGTGGATGAGCCCGACGCGGCCTCGCGCCTCGTCAGACGCCGAATCGCGTTCGGCGACCACTGCTTCGCGTGCGCGGCCGACGCGGGCTCCTCTTGAACAGGGACGCTCCTGTGACCCGGTCGGGTCGCCTCGCCCGCACCCCGCTGCCTCGCGTGGCCATGCTCACGCGCTACCCCGTGCACGGCCGCGTGAAGACGCGCCTGGCCGCCGACGCCGGACCTGCCGAGGCTCTCGCCGCACACCGCGAGCTCGCCGCGCTCACCGCCCGCGAGCTGGCTGCCCTGGACGTGCGCGGGCTCGCCCGCGCGGACGTGTGGGCCGACGGCGGCTACCCCGCGGCGCTGCGCGCGTGGCTCGGGCCCACTCCGCGCTATCGCCTTCAGCCGGGCGGCGACCTGGGCGCGCGTCTGCGAGAGGCTGCTCGCGCGGCCTTCGCCGCGGGCGCGCCCTCCTGGGTGTGCGTGGGGTCCGACTGCCCCGGCGCGACGGCGCAACGTCTGCTCGCCGCGCTGCACGTCCTCGAAGGCCCCGGTGGCGCGGACGTCGTGCTGGGACCCGCCCGCGACGGCGGCTACTGGCTCGTGGGCCTGGCGGGACACGCGGCGCGAGTCGCACTCCCGGCGCTCTTCGACGACAAGCCCTGGAGCGATCCGTCGCTGTTGGCGGAGACGGTGGCATCGCTGGACCGCGCAGGCGTGGGCATCGCTCTCGCCGACACCCTCCAAGACGTCGACGACGGCGACAGCCTAGCCGAGTGGCGTGCACAGAGCGCCGGCGAGTCGCGCGGCCTGTCGGTGGTGATCCCGACGCTCGACGAGGCGCGTGAGATCGGGCACGCGATCACGAGCGCCTGGAACGCCGGCGCCGACGAGGTGGTGGTGGCCGACGGGGGCAGCAGCGACGGCACGCCCGAGCTGGCCGGTGCCCACGGCGCTCGCGTGCTTCGTCTGGCCGCCGCCCAGCGGGCGCTGCAGATGAACGCCGGAGCGGCGGCGGCCCGCGGCGGGCGGCTCATCTTCCTGCACGCGGATACCCGGCTGCCGGCCGACGCGGCCACCGCCGTGGACGAGGTCCTCGGCGAAGTCTCCGACTCCGGCGGCGCGTTCGACTTCGCGGTGCATGGAGGCGGGGCCAAGGGACGCGTAGTGGGTGGATTGGGCCGGATCCGTGCCCGCGTCACCGGCCTGCCCTACGGCGACCAGGCCCTGTTCACGTCACGCCGCACGTTCCTGGCGCTCGGCGGCTTTCCCGAGCAGCCCACCATGGAGGACTGGGAGTTCGCGCGGCGCCTTCGAGCTCTGGGGACGCTCGTGATCGTGCCCTCGCCGGCGGCGACCTCCTATCGCACCTGGGCTCGCCACGGCGTGGTGCTGCCCACCGCCGTGAACGCGGCCGTCATCGCGGGATACCGTCTGGGCGCCGGCCCCCGGACGCTACAGGCGCTGCGCGCTCGCATCCGGGCCCGCTAGGCGGCCCGCCGTGGGGCCTCGGCAAGGGCCCGCTCCTGCTCAGGTGCTCAGTCGCGTTTGCCGATACCACCCCCGTGGAGCTGTGACGCAGGGGGCATTCTTGGTACCTGAACCGCACACGGACGACATCTTGCGACTTGTCGCGCTCGTCCACGACGACGCGCCCGACGGCGTGATCTGCGTGGACCGGGGCTTTCGCGTGCGCTACGCGAACCGCCAGGCGGAGCATCACTTCGGCACGGCGTTGGGCGAGCTCATGGAGCGCGCCTGCCACATGAGCGCCGGGCACGCGGAGCCGTGCCCCGGCTGCCGCGCCGCGGAGGCGCTCGCCACCGGCGAGAACCTGCACCGCACCAAGCACGGCACCTCCGCGGACGGCCACGAGAGCTGGGTAGAGCAGTGCTGGTACCCGGTGGCCGGCGGCCTCGTCCTCGAGGTCGAACGCAACGTCACCGCGCTGGTCACGGCCGAGCGCGAGATCGAGCAACGCATCCGTGCCGAGGACCGTCTCCGCCACGAGCGCAATCGCGCCAAGAACTACCTCGACATCGCCGCCGCGATCATGCTCACCATGGATCACGAGGGGCGCGTGACCATCATCAACCGCAGGGGCTGCGAGGTCCTGGGCCGGCCCGAGGCCCAGATCGTGGGGCGCGACTGGTTCGCGGAGTTCCTCCCGGCCGGGGAGCGCGACCGGGTGCGAACGATGTTCCGCCGCTTCCTCGAAGGCGACGGCCGCGACGGCGACTTCATGAACGCGGTGCGCCGCGCCGACGGCGCGCAGCGCACCATCGAATGGCGCAACGTGCTCGTCCGCGACGACGCCGGCGTCGTGACCGGCATGCTCTCGTCGGGCATGGACGTGACCGAGCGCCGGGCCGCCGAGGAGGAACTGCGCTTCAAGTCCTTCGTGCTCGACCACTCCATCGACTCCATCGTCGTGCACCGGCTCGACGGCTCCGTCATCTACGCCAACGACCGGGCCGCCTCCACGCGCGGCTGCACGCAGGACGAGTTCCTGAAGCTTCCGCCGTACGGATGGATCGGCCCCGAGCGCGCTGGACAGCGGGCGCCGCTCTGGCAAGGAGGTCGCGCTGCAGGGCCAGGCCACGTTCGAGTCGGCGATCATGCGGCATGACGGAGCGGTGGTCCCGCAAGAAGTGCACGCGACGACCATGACGGTGCGCGGCGAGGTCGTGGTGGTCGCCGCCGGCCGCGACATCACCGAGCGCAAAGAAGCCCAGGAGATCATCTCCCGCATGGCCTTCTTCGACGGGCTCACGGGCCTGGCCAACCGCTCGCTCTTCTTCGACCGCCTGGAGCACGCGATCGCGAACGCCAGCCGCGACTCGAGCCGCCTGGCTCTGATCTTCCTGGACCTCGACCACTTCAAGACCATCAACGACACCCTGGGTCACCCGACCGGCGACCTGCTGCTGTCCGCGGTAGGCCATCGCCTCAAGCAGGTCCTTCGCGAGGGCGACACGATCGCCCGTATCGGCGGCGACGAGTTCACCGTCCTCATCGAGGACGTCGAGGCCCAAGAGGAGGTCGAGCGGATCGCCACCAAACTGCTCGGCTGCTTCCGCGAGCCGTTCGAGATCGGCCAGGAGCTCTTCGTGACCGCCTCCATGGGCATCGTCCTGTCCCAGGGCGCGGAGCACACGGCCGAGATGCTCCTCTCACACGCCGATACGGCCATGTACTCGGCCAAGGAGTCGGGGCGCAACGCCTACAACTTCTACGTGCCGCACATGTCCGACGCCGCGCGCAGGCGCTTCGAGCTCAAGAACGACCTGCGCCACGCGCTGTCGGAGGGGCAGCTCGCCCTCCACTACCAGCCCCAGATCCGCCTGGAAGACGGCGCGCTCGTGGGCGTGGAGGCGCTCTTGCGCTGGGCGCATCCCCGTCGCGGCGCCATAGCCCCGGCGGTCTTCCTCCCACTTGCCGAGGAATCCGGCCAGATCTTCGGGATCGGCGAGTGGACGCTGCGTCAGGCGGCCGAGCAGGCGCGTCGCTGGCAGCGAGCCGGCGCGCCGGAGCTGCGCGTGGCGGTCAACCTCTCGGCCCGGCAGTTCGAGGACCCGCGGCTCGTCGCCATCGTCGCCGGCGTGTTGTCCCACACCGGGCTCGAGCCGCACCACCTGGAGCTGGAGATCACCGAGACCATCGCGACGCGCGACACCGAGCGCATGCGCGAGACCTTCGAGGACCTTCGCGCCCTGGGCGTCCGCATCGCCGTGGACGACTTCGGCACGGGGTTCTCCTCGTTGGACCAGCTCATGCGCCTGGACGTGGACACGCTCAAGATCGACCGGCGCTTCATCCGGGACCTGGACCACAACGAACAGGCCGCGGCCATCACGAGCGCCGTCATCTTCCTGGCACACAAGCTCGGGCTCAACGTCATCGCCGAGGGTGTCGAGACGCCCGCGCACCACGCGATGCTCGGCCGTCAGGACTGCGACGAGATGCAGGGGTTCCTCGTGGGCAGGCCGATGTCCGTACTGGAGTTCGACATGCTCCTGCCTCGGCTGCAGAACGAGCCGTTCGTGCTGCCCAGGACGCAGGCCACTCGCTGGTAGCTGCGGTCCGGCCCGCCGCCACGCTCTCTTCCGCGCGCGCGGCGACGTCTTCGCGTCGCGCGACGGGTCAATCGGCCCGGTTCCTGCTAAACGCTTTGGCTGAGACCACGTCGGCGTTTCGCCGGCTCGACCCGTGCCGTCCCTTCGGAGGTCCGAGAGCATGAAGCGATCCGTTGTCCTGATCACCGCCCTCGTCGCCCTGGCAGCCGTAGTGGCGCTCGCGGGCGGATGCGCGAGCAAACCCGCGGGGACCATCCCTGCCAACGCCAAGTACGACAGTCAGCAGCGCAACGGTGGCGTGGCCGACACGCTCGCCTCGTATCTCTCGCTGGTTCGTTCGCTGGAGCCTCTCAAGGTCAGCGACATCGGCACGGGGGCCGACATCAAGTCCGTGGGCCTGAACATCGACACGACCTACAAGGACCTCGCGCAGCAGGCCCAGGACGCGAACATCGACATCTCGTCGCTCCAGAAGGTCCAGGACGACCTGTCCACGGCCATCCAGGGCATGAACGACTCTCTGTCCTCCAAGGGGCAGTTCGGCGAGATCCAGCCCAAGATGGATGCCGTGCTCGCCGCCGGCAAGGCCCTCCAGAAGACCGTCGGGCAGGGCGGCGGCCAGTAGGCCGGACCGCACCGGCGAACCGACCTCAGTCAGCCGGCGAAGCCCGCGCTCCAAGGCTCACGGTAGCCTCCACTCGCGTCCGGCCCGGAGTCTTGGCCGTCTGCAGCTTGAGGATGGACTCCGCGTCGCCTTTCGCGAACTCGATGGTGATGGGCGACCCGCCGCCGCCCCGCAGCCTGCGCAGATCCCAGTTCGAGGCCGCGTAGGACTGCGCGTACCACGACGTCACGCCCACGGGCGTCCCCGTGACCTCCAGCGTGTAGAGCCATATGCCGCGGGACTTGGCCTCGTGACCCGTGAAGGACACCACGGTGCCGTCGGGCAGCGGCAGTTCCATCGGGAATCCGCGCGGGAGCTTTCTGCGCTTGGCCAGGGGCATGGGCGTTCCCTGCGGCTGGGCGAGCTGCCGGGCCGCCGGGGGCTGTGTCGAGGTCGCCGGAGCCGAGCCCGCGCCCGTGGGCACCCGCGGCGCGGGGGCGCACCCGGCGAGTGCGAACACGCCTAGACAGACGGCCACCAGCGCCGCGATCCCGGATCCACGGACCGCAGATCCCTCTCTCACGCGACCTTGCCGAGGCCGTAGCGAGCAGCTTCGCGCTGAGCCAGCCGACCCAGCAGCTGGACGCGGGCGAAGGGATCGAGGTGCAGCTCGTCCAAGCTGCTCTCGAACTGGGCCTCGGCCGTGTCGAGCGTACCGGTCCGCACGACCATCTCCCGGCCCACGGCTTCCTTGACCACGGCGGTGGCCGTGAACGACAGGCCGGCCGACAGGGCGAAGAGCGAGCCGAACATCCATAGGCCCCGATGCTTGGGGATGAGGGTGCGGGCGAAGATCCCCGCCAGGCCCAAGACGATGAGCAGCACGCCGCCCACGGACATGGGCGTCACGTAGCCGCGCGGTTCGTACGCGGGCTCGCGCCCGAGGGCGCGCCCGAGAACGGGTTCCAGATGGCTGGTCAGCATCGCCGGTCGCCTCCTACCAGTACTTGCTCGAGTCGTACTTGGGCGGGTTCTTGAGAGTGCTGTGACACTCGTCGCAGAAGCGCTTGGTGTGGCACATGGAGCACTCGTAGATGGTATCGGCCGGCGGGGCGTTCACGGTGATGTGGTTGCTCTCGCCCGCGGCCCACGCCAGGAGGCGCGGCTGCTTGGCGTAGAACGAGGTCTTCTTGGCGTCCCATTCCTTGCGCACTTCCTCGGCCTCGGTTCCCGCTACCACCGAGGCCTTACCGTGACCGGCCTTGGGCCAGTCAGTGGCGTCGTGCGACGCGGGCGCGAGCCTGAAGTCCCGAGGGTGACAGGTGGAGCACTGACCCGGTGCGACGAAGCGCTGGCCTTGACCGCCCACCTGGCGACTGCTGGGCGACGTGTCGGTGATGGAGTGGCACCGGAAGCACGCCTTCATCGTCATCCAGTCTTCATGGTTCTTGTTGTTGGGCAGCGTGGGAGGGGTCTTCTCGAGATGCGCCGTGCGGTTGTGGCACAGCGTGCAGGTTATGCCCTTGGCGGTGTGCGCGTCGTGCTGCTTCTTGGCGAACGTGATGTTCTTGAGCTTGGCGAAGTTGGTGGTCGCGATGTTGTGGCACTGCGTGCACTGCGACGGCTCGAACACGAAGGCCATGTGCGAGAACTCGTTGAGAGGCATCTCGAACGTGTTGACGATGGTGGGCGCGATGTCCAAGAGCTTGTCCACGCGGTCCAAAGCGAACGCGAGGGGGTTCATGTTCACCTTGTAGTGGCAGGCGATGCAGCCCATCTCCGAGTGGGGACTCGACTGGAACGCGCGGGTGTTGTCGGCGTGGACGTTGTGACAGGGCTCCTCGCAGAACCACGGAGTCGATGTGAAGAGATGCGCTCCCGCATAGAAGGCGAAGAAGACGATGAGGATGACAGCGACCCAGATGATCGCTCGCGGCCGCCGGCTCGGGTCCTTGAACGCCGAGAACGGGTTCTGCATCGGGCCTCCCCCCTGGGTCTCCTGCATCGTCCCTGATGGGAATGGTACCCGTTGCCAGTGACACGTGGGTACCGCCGCTCAGTCAGCGGCGGCGCCGGTGTCCATCTCCTTGCGCAGTGACTCGACGGTGGCGGCGTCCAGCGTCACCTCGTGGACCTCGGCGCCCTGGTCGCGCAGAAGACCGCCCACGGCGGGAGCGTCTCCCCCGCGAGGCGCCACGGCGATGACCGCCGCCGCGCACGACGCGAGCAGACCCGCGATGCGCTCGACGTCCGCATGAGCCGGGTGCTCGGAGAGGTAGCCCGCGATGCCGCCCGTGACGGCGCCGGCCGCGGTGACGACCACGAACCCGATGGGACCCGCGAACATCCCCACGATCGATCCGATGAACAGGCCTATCGCCGCTCCCGGCACCGCGTGCATGCCTATCGACTCGCGGATGTGGACCTGGCGGGCCTCGGTATCGTGCTGCACGAGCGCCGCGTCATGCACGTAGACCGTCTTGTCGTGCATCGCCGCCTTCAGTGCCTCGAGCCCCCTACGTGCCGAGGACTCGTCGCCGAACACGCCCACCACGACGTCCATGTCCTCCGCCCGGAAACGCTCGGCCATGATCGGTCCCTTCTCCCGGCCGCCTCGCGGCCTCTTCTCGCGCCCGTACCAGGTACATCTCCTTGCGCGACCCGGGCCGAAACCGGCGCTGGGGGCACGATCGCGGATAGGGGCTTGACCCTCACGTAACGTGAGGGTCTAGGCTCGCGTCAGGAGGTGAGACCGATGACTTGGACGGTGAGTGAAGTGGCCGCGATGACGCATGTGAGCGTACGCGCGCTGCACCACTACGACTCGCTGGGGCTGCTGTCGCCCTCGGCACGGACGGAGGCCGGCTACCGGCTCTACGACCGCGAGGATCTGGAGCGCCTGCAGCGGATCCTCTTCTTCCGCGAGCTCGGGTTCGCGCTCGACGACATCCGCGAGATCTTGGACGACCCCGCCTTCGACCCGGTGGAGACGCTCGTGGTCCAGCGCGAGCTGCTGGCGGAGAAGGCGGCCCGATTGGAGACGATGATCGCCGCCGTGGACACGGCACTCGAGGCGGCACAGAAAGGAGTGACCATGGACGAGAAGGACATGTTCGAGGTGTTCGGGGACTTCGACCCCAAGCAGTACGAGGCCGAGGCCCGCGAGCGCTGGGGAGAGACGGACGCGTACAAGGAGTCCGCCAAGCGGACCGCCCGCTACACGAAGGACGACTGGAAGCGCGTCAAGGCTGCTCAGGACGAGATCGAGGCGGACTACGCCGCCGCGATGACGGCCGGCAAGGCGGCCGGCTCGCCGGAGGTCATGGACATAGCCGAGAGGGCTCGGCTCTACATCGACCGCTCGTTCTATCCGTGCAGCCGCGAGATGCACGCCAACCTGGGCCGCATGTACATCGCCGACCCGCGATTCGCGAAGCACTACGAGGACCGGGCCCCCGGCCTCGCGCAGTACGTGTGCGACGCGATGCTCGCGAACGCGGAGCGCGGCTAGAGGCGCTGCCCCGGCCCGAGGCTACTTGCCCACGAGGAGGACGACCTGGACGCGGTCGTTCTCCTTGTCGGCCACAAGGATATGGGCGCCCCGCACCGCCACCGCGTTGGGGTAGTTGAACTGCCCGGGCAGTGGACCTTGCTGGCCGAACCGGCCGAGGATCCGTCCGTCGCGGCCGATCCTGACGACCTGGCCGGCGAACGCGTCGCACGTCAGCAGCGTGCCGTCGGGCTCGACCGCGACCCCGCGCGGCAGGTCGATCCCTTTCTTCGCGGGTCCTGTCGGGCTCGTGGCCCCGCCCGACCCGCGGCCGCCCACGGGCTTGGTGCTCCACAGCGGCACCCCCGCGCCGGTGAACGCGCTCACCCGCGAGTTGTTGGAGTCCGCGACGTAGATCCGGTCCTCGCCCACAGCGATGCCGTTGGGGTGATCCAGCTGGCCCGGTCCCGCGCCTTGGCTCCCGAATCCGGCGCTCACCACCCCGGAGGAGTCCATCACGACGATCCGCCCCGCCGTGGTCGCATAGACGCCCGCCGAGGTCGCGTCCACCGACGTGTACGCGCCGTCCGGGGCGCCCGGCGGCGCCGCGATGGCCCGCACGAAGGTCCCCTTCCCGTCGTAGACCGCTATCCGTGAGTGCCGCAGATCGACCACGTAGACCAGACCGTCGGCCCCCACCGAGAGAGCCGAGGGAAAGGACAGCCGCGTGTATGGGGCGGGGGCCGGGCTCACCGGTCGCCGCCGCCGACCCGCCGAACTCGCGCAGGAACCGGCCGGCCGCGTCGAAGACGCACACGCGATCGTTGCCGGTGTCGGCAACGTAGATGCGGCCGTCGCTCGAGTAGGCGACGCCCAGCGGCCTGCTGAACCTGGGCAACCGGCCTTTGCCGGGGCCGGCGATCTGGAGCACCGGGACCACGCCTGTGCCTCCGGGGCCCTCGGCTATCGTCCCCGGCTTGGGCGCCCGCGCCGTGAGCAGGAGGTACACGAGGAGGGCGAAGGCCGCCACGAGGACGACGAGCAACGCGACGAGGAGCAGGCGGACACCTCGGCTAAGGTCTGGAAACGCCATCCGGTTCCACTTTCGCGAGGCGAGCGGGACGGCCCGCAGTATAGCGGCTCACTCCATGACCTTGGTGGCCTCGGCGAGGTCGGAGCGGAACACCCGGAGGATAGGCGGGATCTCGGACAGGAGCAGGACCACCAGGTTCACCGCGACGATCGCCGCGACGCTCGACGGATAGATCACGGCCTTGAACGAATACGCCTCGGTGGAGAACGCCGAGTAGATCCAGTCCGCCGCGAGCAGGCCCAGCCACACGCCGAGCGGCACCGCCACGAGCGCGAGTAACACGTTCTCGATAGTGATCATGGCAGCGACGTGCGCGTTGTCCTCGCCGATGGTGCGCATCGTCGCTATCTCGCGCGTGCGCTCCAGGACATTGGTCGTGAACGTGTTGTAGATGACGGCCGCCGCCATCGCGAACCCGAAGCCGAGCATGATCCCGCCGAAGGTGTATGAGAAGTCCATCAAGCTCATGAGACTCGCGACGACCTCGGTCTTGACCTGGGCTTGCGAGGCGCCGGGCAGGTCGTACAGCTTCTGGCGGATCACGGACGCCCTGACCGGGTCGGCCCATAGGTACACGGCGTTGTACTCGGTGCGGTTGGTGGACATGAGCTCGCGCCCCACCGTGGCGCCTGCGAAGACCGGCCCGCCCAGCGCCTCCTCGGAGAGGGTGGCGACCCGGTACGGCTGTTTGTCGTGGAGGTACGGCGACTTCAGCAGCACGGTGTCCCCCGGACCGACGCCGAGCTTCTTCGCGACGGACTGCGGCGAGCACGAGGCGGCCGCTGTCCAGGGCGGCTTCGGGACTCACCCCCGCCACCACCTTGAAGCCGTGGAAGCTCGCGCTCGAGTCCACGACCGTGACGACCGAGTCGTTCTCGGTCCCGTTGGGAGACGTGATCTTCACGGGCACGTAGAGCGCGGGCTCCACGTCCTTCACGCCGGTCCACGCCCCGATCTCCCGCAACCTGTCGGCCCCGAAGGGCTTGTCGAAGACCGCCATCACGTCCCACAGTTCGGAGCGCTGGAACACGTCGCCGATCAGGAAGTCGATGGCGTCGAACATGGACCACGTGGCCACGGTCAGCACCATCGCGAACGCGATACCCACGATCGTGTACACGCTGCGCCGGCGCGATCTGAAGATGTTGCGCAGCGGGATCCGCACGGTGAACGTACGCGGGAGCGCCCAGCCGATGAGCCGCTCCACGACGGGCTTGCGTCCCGCCGTCACCGCGGCGTTCGGATCCGAGTGCATCGCCTTCGCCGGCGCGATCCTCGCCGAGGCCAGGGCAGGAAGGATGCCGGCGGCAAGGCACGCGATGCCGCTGATCAGCAGCGCCTGTCCTATCACCTCCGGGTAGACCCGGCTCTCCTCGAACGGGATGCCCAGCATCGAGATGTAGAGTTGGGCGAACCAATACGACCCGGCCTGCCCCAGGATCACGCCCAGGGTCGCGCCACCCACGGCGATGACCAGGGAGAACGAGACGTAGTGGACGAGGACCTGCCAGTCCGCGTAGCCGAGCGCCTTCATGAGGCCGATCTCGCCGCGTTGCGACTGGACGAGCCGGGACATCGCGATGTACAGCGACAGCGACGAGATGAACAAGACGAGCGCCGGCATGACCGAGGCCATGACGCGGTTCTGTTCTATCTCCGATCGGAGCATCGCGTTGGACGCCTGGTCCACCTGCTTGACGCTGTCCACGACGTTGTACGGTTTGAGCGTCTCCTCGACGTCCTTGATGGGCCGGTTCGGGTCGGTCCCGGGCTTGAGCATCACGGCGATGTCGTTCACCGCTCCGGGCTTGCCGAACCACCGCTGCACGGCCGCCTGGTTCGCGAACAGCACGGCGAACTCGCCCGGCGAAGGCAGCTCGCCCTTGGATCGGATCGCGTAGAGGTACTCAGGGCTCGAGGCGATCCCCGAGATGCGCACGACTCGCTTCTCGCCCTCTATCCGCAGCGTGAGCCGGTCGCCCGGCTTCACGCCCGTCTCGGTCGCGAACTTGGAGTTCACGAGGGCCTCGTCGCGCGACGCCGCCAGAGGCATGCGGCCATCGAGCACGACGACCCGGTTCACGTGGCTCTCGCGACCCGCTGGAATGCCCACGACGCGTGCCGTCGCCTGGTCGTCCTCGCCCACGTCCAACCCCGTGTCGATGACGAGACGGCCCTCGGCCGCTGGACGCCGGGTATGGCGCGGATGCGCCTGAGGACGGCTTCCGGTGCCGAGATGACACTCGTCGAGAAGGTCGCGAACCGCAGCTCCTCGGTGGCGCGGTCCGCCGATGCCTTCAGGTCCCGGTACGACGAGATGAACGCGACGTAGCTCGTGATGCCGATGGCCACGAGCAGCATGAGCGCGATGAACTGGCCCTTGCGGGCCAGCAGGTCACGCCACGTCTTGAGCAGTAGCGTCCTCATCGTCTATCACCAGACGACGTCCTCGGGGGCGACCGGGTGCTCGTTGACCTCGATATCCACGATCGCGCCGTCGCGGATGTGCAGCACCCGGTCGGCCACGGCGGCCAGCGGCGAGTTGTGGGTCACGATGAGCACCGTCTTGCCGAGGTCGTTGACGTCCTTGAGCACCTGCAACACGAGCTTGCCTGTGCGGAAATCCAGGTTGCCGGTGGGCTCGTCTCCCAAGATCATGACGGGGTCCTTGGCCAACGCGCGGGCGACCGCGACGCGTTGCTGCTCGCCGCCCGACAGCTGGTTGGGGAAGTGGTCGAGCCTCTCCGCGAGGCCGACCTTGGTGAGCAGCTCGGCTGCATCCGGGCGGTCGCCGTTGGAGCGTCCCGACCCGTCTCGCTCGGCCAGCTCGAGCGCGAACTCCACGTTCTCGCGCGCGGTGAGCGTGGGGATGAGGTTGAAGAACTGGAACACGAAGCCGATCTTGCGGCGGCGGAAGAGAGTGAGCTCGCGCCGCCCGTAGTGTGAGATGTCCTCCCCGTCCACCATGATGGAGCCGCTCGTGGGCGAATCGATCCCGCCCAGGAGGTTGAGCAGCGTCGTCTTGCCCGAGCCCGAGGGGCCCAGGATGGCGACGAACTCGCCGCGTTCGATGAACAGGTCGGTGTGCCTGAGCGCGGACACCTCGAGCTCGCCCATCTGATACGTCTTCACGACGTCGTTGAGGACCACGAGGTCGGTGGGCCGGGTCTGGCGATGATCGTGGACGATGGGCGCCTCGGGAACGGTGGCGGGCCGGTCGCTCATGACGCCACCTCCTTTCGCCCGGGGCTGTCGAGCCCGGCCGTGCCTGGGCCCGGGACCACCAGCGCCTCGCGCAGGGACGATTCCAGCAACGGGTACTCGTAGAGCCGCAGGCGTCCGGGCCGCATGCCCATCGATCCGCTCCACGGCTCGTTCCATAGCTCGCAGGTGGCGCACCACGTCGGGTACCGCGTCGGGCCGGCCTTTCGACTGAAGCAAGAGGCCGGCAAGGTCGATCGGCGTTCCCGCGCCACACGGCGGCCACGACGTCGGCGGTGGCGTCGGGGTCGGCCACGTCCAGGACGCCCGCTTGCGTCCCTCGGGCGAGCACGAGCTCCAACGCAGGATGGAGTCGCGCGTTGATCGCGTCGGTGAGCGCCGAGCGAAGGGCGAGGTTCTCGGGCCGATACCAGACGCGCAGACGCGCGCGAAGGACGTCACGCGGCTGCTTCGCGTCCCAGCCCGACGTATCCACGAGGATCGCGCGCAGATCGCCCAAGACCGCCGAGGCCGAGACGCGCCCGGCGAACGTGGGAGGGCTCAGCTCGGCGGCCTGCCACGAGGCCACTTGCGCCAGGAGGTCTTCCTTGGACGCGAAGTAGTGGTAGAAGGTGCCCTTGGCCACCCCCACCGTCTCGACGATCCGCCGCACGGTGGTGTCCTCGTAGCCATGCTCCGCGAAGAGCCTCAGCGAAGTGTCGAGGAGCTCGAGCCTTCGCACGTCGTGCGCTTTGACGATACGGGTCATGACCGCCTCCCGATCGCGACCAGGTACGCTGCGGCTCCGCAGCGTACCGACCGACCGCCGGTCGGTACGATAATACCACCGAGACCCCCGACTGCACCCCATCTTCCGAGGAACGGCCCCGCGCTGTGCCACGCGCTCGCCGGGGTCCCGGCAGCCCGACGGACCGAGGGCCTATTCCGAACCGAGCGCCGACCCGCTCTCCGACGCGGGGATGGCGGCGGCCTCGGCGCGGCGCGCCCTGCCCTCGGACTTTGCCCGGTAGAGGTCGTGGTCCGCCCGGGAGAGTATCGCGTCGGCGGATGGGGTCGTGTCGGCGCCTCCCTCGAAGGTCGCCACGCCGATGCTCAGCGTCACCCTGATGTCCGCTCCTTCGGCGCTGTGCGCGACGGCGGACGCGACCCGGGCCTCCAGTCGTTGCGCGAGGGCGTAGGCCGCGACCGACTCGGTGTTGGGCGCTACGATCACGAACTCGTCACCGCCGAATCGGGCCGATAGGTCCGAGTCGCGGACCGTGGCTTCGATGGCCTGGCTGACCATCTTGAGGGCGGCATCGCCGGTCTCGTGACCGTACCGGTCGTTGACCGTCTTGAAGTCGTCCACGTCCATCATCAGAACGGCGATGGGCTCCTCGTAGCGCGCTGCAGCCGCGAGAGCCTGCGCCATGAAGACGCTCAAGGCCCTGCGGTTCAGTAGCCCGGTCAGCGAGTCGCGCATAGCCAAGTTCGCGACGACCTCGCTGTTGTGCCATGTCCTGCGCAGCACGCGGACGAGGAACCCGGAGAGCCGGTCTTCGCTGCCGCCCTCGCGCTCGATGGCGAGCATCAGCCGCTCCAAATGCTCGTCGTACTGGTCGTGGGGGGACCGTGCGGTCCCCTCGACGAAATCAGTGAGCTCCGTGATGGCCGGCTCGAGCGCGAAGAACTCGATCCTCATCGCGACGAGCAGCAGCTCGCGATCGTCCAGGCCGTCCAGCACGTCGGGGATGCTCTCGCGTATCTCGGCCAGCACGGACTCCAGGTGATCGGCCAACTCGTCCACGTCGTCCCACGGCAAGAAGAGCTCTCCCTTGCGCAGGCGCGTGCGCAGCCCGATCCACCACTTCAGGTGCTCCTCTTCCTCGCCCTGCATCTCACCGAAGGTGACCTTGAGCTCGGGGGCGCGCGCGATCCTGGACATGACGGCGTACGTCCTCACCGCGGTGGCATCTATGGCGACACAGACGTCCAATATCCGTTCCATCGCCGGCCTGCGCCCGGCCTGGTAGTCGGTCCCCACGGCTCACCTCCCGAGTCGGGCACCCTTGCGAGACACCCTTGCCGATACCCCTTCCGACGCCGACGGCGTCTCCTCGGCTCCATCGCCCGCCGTTTGGCCGGAACCGAGCCCGGTGCCGCAAACGCCTGTCGGGCGACGGCCCGCCGAGGAAACGAGCTGGGCCCGCCCCCCTGCCGGGGAGCGGGCCCTCACTCGTGCATCGCTGCTCGAACAGCGACGTGCTTTCCGAATCGAGTTCGGATGGCGCAAGCGCCGGGGTTCCTGTCACCCCGCGACGCCGCCGTCGATCAGAGGGTCGAGACCTCCGTCGTCACCGAGTCGGTCAGGACCAGCGCAGCGATCGTACTTCGCAACGTTGGATCACCTCCTTGATCGGCGGTGCGCGCCAATCGCGCCCTCGGGCATCCGCCCGTGGCTAGAGCATACGACCGTGTGAGGCGCCGATGGAAGACCGTTCGTCGGAAGATGTGGCGATCGATTTGAGTGCCCTTAGAAACGGCAGGTCGCGCGCCTGGGCGATGTAGAATCGGTGGCACGCATGTCGGCGGGATCGGAGAGGCGCGTGGCCGCAGCGAACGACAGACCCGGCGTGGTCCTGGACGAGCCGCGTCAACCGGCCTACGCACGCGCCGGGGCCGCCGCGCTCGAGCGTGGGACCGGGATCGCGCTGGCCGCCGCGCTCGGTGCCCTATGGATCGGCTGCGCGATCCTGCCGGGCTACTTCAACGGAGTCACCGCCGGCTTCTTGGGCCTGCTCCTCGCTGCACCGCTGCTCGCGTGGGCCATCGCCACCAGACCACCCCGCCGGCCCGCGGTCGCGCTGCTCTCGTTCGCCGCGATCCCGGTGCTCGCCCTCGCCTTGTCCGCCGTCGCGGCAGTGAACCCGAACGCGTCGTTCCTGGGCTACTTCACGCAACGCGAGGGATGGATGTACTGGTTCGGCCTCTACGCATGGTTCGCCGCGGCGGTCATCGCCGGCGACGAGCGCGATATCGCGTGGCTCGCGCGCGTGATCGCGGCCGCGGCCGCCGTGGCCGCTCTCTTCGCGTTCGCGGACGCCGCGGGCCTCGTGCAGCGCGCGGTGCACTGGTCCCCCACCCCCGCAGGGATGTTCGGCAGCTCGGTCGCTCTGGGCCAGACGATGCTGCTGGGCCTGGGGGCCTCGGCTTGGATGTACTTCGACGACCGGGAGGCATGGGTGCGCCCGGCCGCCGTCGTGACGGGCTTGCTGTGCATCGGCGGCGCGCTCGTGTCGCAGTCCAGGGGCACCCTCCTGGGCCTGGTGGTCGCCGCCGCGGCGATCCCCATCCTCCTGTGGGGCGGGCGCGACGACGAGCACGAGCTCCTCAAGCTGCTGGGCTGGGTCGTGCTCACGCTCGTGGGGATCGGGCTCGTGGTCGCGGCGCTGGGCTCGCTGGGGCTGCTCACCAACCGGTTCTACGGGTTCCTTGACACCTTATCGGCTCACGGGATAGCGGTGTGGCGCAGCACCGTCTACTCCATCCTCGAGCACCCCTTCGTGGGCCGAGGGCCCAGCCAGTTCACCGCATACGCCTCGTGGGACGTCGGCCCCGATCTGTGGCCGGTAGGGGTCCTGACCACCGAGCCCGGCGGAAGCGCCCTGGGGTGGATCGCGATGACCGGCGTGGTGGGCCTCGCCGCCATCCTCATAGCCGCGTGGCGGGTGGTGCCCGCCATCGTGCGCGCCTGGAACGTACGGCCCCGCACCCTTGCCGAGGCCCTCCTGGCCGCGGGCGTCGCCGGCTACGCGGCGTCAACGCTGGTCTCGTGGATCGACCCGCTGGGCGGGTTCAGCACCGTGCTGCTCGTAGGCGTCCTGCTGGCGCCCGCGCTGCGTGCGCAGGCGGCGGAAGCGGCGGCCGCGACCGGCGCCCCCGCGAGCGGCACGCCCAAGCCCAGGTGGGCCGGCGTCGCCGCGGGTGTCGCCGGGATCATCCCGCTGGCGCTGCTGGTGGCCCTCGCGCCCTCGGCTCTGGCCGAGTATCGCATCGGCCTGACGGACCCCGGCTCCAGCGCGCGCACGGCGGCGCTGCAGGCGGGCGCGGCCTCGGGCGACCCGGAGGTGGCCGTCGCGCTGGCGGGCGCGTACACGTCGGGCTCGGACCCCGCGGGCCCATCGAACGCGGCGGCCGTCCTGGACCGGGTCTCGCGCGACGCCGCCTGGAACGCCGACGTCGCGTACGCGATAGCCGACACCGCGTGGGCTCTGCAGGCTCAAGACCGCGCGACCGGGCACACACTGTTCGTGGACGCGGTCCGGTCGGGGCGGCGAGCGGACCCTGCCACCGGGCTGTGGGACTACCTGGCGCTGCGCGGCGCCAACGCGACCGGTGCCTCCGGCCAGCAGCACGCCTACGCCAAGGCCATCCTCCAGGCGCCCCACAGCCAAGCGGTCGCCGACGCCGTGAGCAAGCTGCTCACCGGCAAGTAGCGCAGGCTTCGGGTATAGCCCCCACGAGCCGCTCGCCACATGCGGAGCGGTCGGGCACGCGGCCGGGAGGAGCGCGGCACGTGGAAGCCAGGGCCTTCGTGGAGCAGATCACGACCTTCTTCGAGCTCCTGGGCGTGGGCGTCCTCGTCGGCGGCTTCCTGCTCGCCTCTGATCCTGGCCGGCCGCACCTTCTTGCTCACCCGCAGCGCCTCCGCCGCGTACGACAAGATCCGCAGCGTGTTCGGCCGCAGCGTGCTGCTGGGCCTCGAGGTGCTCGTGGCCGCGGACATCATCCGCACCGTGGCGGTGGACCCCACCCTCGCGAACCTGAGCGTCCTGGCGATCCTCGTGATCGTGCGGACGTTCCTGTCATGGTCGCTGGACGTGGAGCTCGAGGGCGCGTGGCCCTGGAACATGCGCCGCATCCGTGCCGAGGAATCCAAGGCGGCCTCGGCGAGGCCCGAGGGCTGAGCGGCGCGGCGCGGGCCCGCGGGTCCGCTATGGACCCCGCACTTCCCACGAACGTCGCGCTTGCCGTGCAGGGTACGGGCCTCCTGCGCCGTAGTAAGCACTAAGAATGTAAGTCGCGCGCGAGCGCGGCCGGCCCACCCGTGCCCATCAGGAGGCAGCGGTACATGGAGAGGGACGCCGAACGCCGAACCGATCCGGGACTGCGCGCCCTCGTGGGCCAGGCGGCCGAGGGCTTCGTGGTCATCTCGCCCGACCGCACGGTACGGATCCTCAACGAGGCGGCCGAGTCGATGCTGGGAGTGCGCCGGGCCGCGACGGTGGGCCAGCCGTTCCCCGACCCGGTGGTAGTGGCCAAGATCGACGCCGCGATGGAGTCGGGCGTGGGATCGGGCACCTTCGAGAGCCAGGTGGGCGAGCATTCCCTCGAGTGCTCCATCGCGCTGTACGGACCCGCCGACGCGCGCGGCGCCGTGCTCACCTGCGCCGATACCACGGAGACCGCGCGAAAGCGCGAGCGGTTCGACGCCATCCTGTCCTCCACGCGCGACGGCATCGTCGTCGCCGACGAGCACGGCACGGTCACCTCCATCAACTCGGCCGCGTGCGAGATGCTCTCGGTGGACTGCGACCGGGCCCTGGGCACACCCACCACCATCGCCCAGCTGCTGGGCAAGGCCGACGGCATGCCCGAGGGCATGCCGGGCGAGGGCGCCAACGAGCTGGAGTCCGAGCACGAGATAGAGATCGAAGAGCCCGAGCGGCGCATCCTCTACGTGCGTCACGACCCCATGCGCAGCTCTCACGGCAACTTCCTGGGCACGGTGGCTACGCTGCGCGACGTCACCGACGAGCGCGACGTCATGACAGATGAAGAACGAGTTCGTGTCCACGGTCAGCCACGAGCTGCGCACGCCGCTCACGTCGATCAAGGGCTACATCGACCTCATCCTCGACGGCGACGCCGGCGAGGTGAACGAGATCCAGCGCGAGTTCCTCGGCATCGTGAAGGAGAACTCCGACCGGCTCGTGGAGCTCATCAACGACATGCTCGACATCTCGCGCATCGAGTCGGGCCGCATCCACCTCAAGATCCAGCCGCTCGACATCGCGGAGTCCATCGCGGGCGCCGTCGACACGTTCCGCGCCGTGCTGCCGACCAAAGGGACACAAGCTCGTCGTCGACGTCCCCGACGACCTGCCGCCGGTGGCCGGCGACCGCGACCGCGTCGGCCAGGTGCTCATCAACCTCATGAGCAACGCCATCAAGTACTCGCCCGAGGGCGGGCACGGTCACGGTATCGGCCAAGCGCGACGGCGACGAGGTCGTGGTCGCCGTGCACCGACGAGGGCATCGGCATCGCCGAGGAGAACCTGCCCCAGCATGTTCACAGAAGTTCTACCGGGTCGACTCCGCGCTCACGCGCGAGATCGGCGGCACCGGGCTGGGGCTGTCCATCTGCAAGAGCATCATCGAGCTGCTCGGCGGTCGCATCGGGGTGGAGAGCGCGCTCGGCGAGGGCTCGACGTTCTGGTTCACGCTGCCCGTCGCCGGCCCGGACCTCGTGCGCACGCCCGGACTCGAAGGGCCGCTCGAGACCACCGGCGGCAAGGTCCTCGTCGTCGACGCGACCCCGAGGCCGCGGCCCTCATCGAGACGTACCTGTCGCGCCACGGCTACGACGTGGTCAAGGCGTACACGGCCGCGGAGGCGCTGCGCAAGGCCGCCGAGGACGAAGCCCGCGTGATCACGCTCGACGTGATCCTCGACGACGTGGACGGGTTCGAGCTGCTCCAGAAGCTCAAGGACGACCCGAGACCGCCGACATCCCGGTCGTCGTGCTCTCGATCGTGTGCGACGAGGGCCGCAGCTGCCGGCTCGGCGCCGCGCGCTACCTCGAGAAGCCGATCGACAAGGACCGGCTCGTCGCGATCATCGACGACACTCGTGGGCTCCATCGCGTCGCCGGTGTCCTCGTGGTCGACGACGACCGCGACATCGTGGACGTGCTCTGCGCACCCTCAAGCGCCGAGGGTACGCGGTCGTCGCCGCCTACGACGGCCGCGGAGGCGATCGCGGCGGTGGACCGCACGCAGGCCCGACATCATCCTGCTCGACCTCAGGATGCCGGAGATGGACGGCTACGAGGTCATCCAGGACGCTCAAGACGACGCGAGAGCACGCAGGACATCCCCATCGTCGTCATGACCGCCCACCAGCTGGACTCGCCGATCGACCTCATCGAGATGACTGCCGGGACCTGGCCAAGCCGTTCGAGCCGGACAGCCTGGCGGAGCACATCGCCGACATGCTGAGCCGCGACGGCATCACCGCGACGCCCGCCACCTGGCCGCGCAGGTCGCCGCAGCCGCGGCGGGCGGCGGCGCGGACCTGGCGGCCGCGCAGTAAGGAGAGCCACCGTGAGCGATCCTCGTCGTCGATGACGAACCGCACATCGTGAAGCTCGATCAGCGTTCTCGCTCGCGCAAGGGCGGTCACGAGTGCCTCACGGCGGGAGACGGCAGTCGTGGCTATCGAGATCGCCGCGCGGGAGCATCCCGACCTCATCCTGCTCGACGTGATGATGCCGATCATGACCGGCTTCGAGACGGCCGCCGAAGCTCAAGGCCGATCCCGCCACGACCGCGACATCCCCATCGTGATGCTGTCCGCCAAGAGCCAGACCTACGAGATCGAGGAGGGCCTCGACTGCGGGGCCCAGGACTACATCTGCAAGCCCTTCACGCCGAAGGACCTGGTCGAGAAGGTCTCGGCCGTACTGCAGGACTGACCTGGGCGGGTAACCGCCCACCGTTACGCAGCCCGGGTGGCCGGGCGCGATAGAGAGGAGCCCACATGCCCGCGAAGATCCTCGCCGTGGACGACGAGCCCAGCATCACCAAGCTTGTCTCGGCGACGCTCATGGCCCGCGGATACGAGGTGCTCACCGCGTCGGGCGGCACCGAGGCCCTCGTCGCCGCGAAGGCACAGAAGCCCGACCTGGTGGTGCTGGACATCATGATGCCGGGCATGGACGGCAAGGAGGTCCGCCGGCGCCTTGCCGACGACCCGGCCACGGCCAAGATCCCGATCCTGTTCGTCTCCGCGGTGGGCGACTTCGAGGGCCAGCTGGACGAGATGGAGTCCGGCGGGTTCGTGGACTTCATCACCAAGCCGTTCTCTCCGGCCGACCTGGGCGAGCGTGTGGGCAAGATCCTCGACCCCAAGCAGCGCGAGGCCTACGAGCGCGAGCGCGTGCAGCGTGAGAACAAGCTGCGGCGCATCGTGGGCATCATGCATCGGGACCGGGAAGCCTAGCCGAGTCCCCGCTGCCTGGCGGTCAGGCCCG
The DNA here is from genome assembly GCA_963768865.1 of uncultured Coriobacteriia bacterium. GTDB lineage: Bacteria > Actinomycetota > Coriobacteriia > Anaerosomatales > CAVYJL01 > CAVYJL01. Next base: position 222,987 of record CAVYJL010000007.1, read on the forward strand.
CCGCACCACCATGAGCGCCGTGTCGGCGAACAGGTTGGGCATGACGCCCACCGTTCTCGCCCTGCCGAACGACCCGGTGGACAGCGGGATCTCCCGCTCCACCACCAGTCCCAGCGACCCCGCGAACGCACGGAAGTCGCGGATCGTCGCGTGGTGGATGTTGGGAGTGTCGAACCACTGGAACGGGATGGAGCGCGAGATGGGCATCCGGCCTTTGAGCGCCAAGTAGCCGCGCACCCGCCAGTGGCCGAAGTTCGGGAACGACACGATGCACGTCCGGCCCACGCGCGCCATCTCGGACAGCACCAGGTCCGGGCGGCGCATAACCTGGATGGTCTGCGACAGGACCACGACGTCGAACGAGTCGTCCGGGTACACCGCAAGACCGTCGTCGAGGTCGGCCTCCACGACCGAGAGCCCCTGGTCCAGGCACGCCGAGATGCCCTGATGCGACAGCTCCAGGCCGCGCACGTCGCACCCTCGCTCGTCGCGCAGGTGCGCCATGAGCGCGCCGTCCCCGCAGCCGAGGTCGAGCACCCGGCTGCCGGACGGGACGAGCTCCGTGATGAGCTTGAGGTCCCCGCGAAGGACGTCTGCGGTCGTCATCGCGCATCACCCCCGGGGCCCGGCGCGGCGCCGGCCGCGTTGGGACTGGCGCCCGCGCGCGTCGCGCTCGGCCGGACCGTGCCCCCGGACGAGCCGAGACCCCTGCGCTCCACCTCCTGCACGCTGCGCAGGAAGGGCTCGATGAAGTCGTGCTGCGCCTCTGGTTCGAGCAGGAAGGCATCGTGACCGTAAGGGCTGTGGATCTCCGCGAACGAGACCTCGACACCCCCGGCCATCAGAGCATCCACGAGCTCGCGGGATTCCGCCGTGGGGAACAGCCAGTCGCTCGAGTAGGAGACGACGAGCCAGCGCACCGGGGACCCGGCCAGCGCCGCCCCGAGCGAATCGAACCCGTGCGACAGGTCGAAGTAGTCCATGGCTTTGGTCATGTACAGGTATGTGTTGGCGTCGAAGCGCTCGGTGAAGCGTTTGCCCTGGTAGGCCAGATAGCTCTCGACCTCGAACTCGGTGACGAAGGCGAAGGCGAGGTCCTCGCGCCCGCGCAAGCGCCGTCCGAACTTGGCGCGCATGGACTCGTCCGACAGGTAGGTGATGTGGCCGATCATGCGCGCGATCGCGAGGCCGGCCCGCGGGACCTCGCCGGTGCCGTAGTAGTCGCCGCCTTCGAAGCGCGGGTCGGAGAGGATCGCAGTGCGCCCGACCTCGTCGAACGCTATGGCCTGCGCCGCGAGCCGCCAGGTGGTGGCCAGGCTCACGCACGACGCCACGCGCTCGGGGAACCGCTGCGCCCACGAGATCGCCTGCATGCCGCCCATGGACCCGCCCACCACGGCGAGCAACCGGTCTATGCCGAGGTGGTCGAGCAGGAGTGCTTGCACGTCCACCATGTCCTCGATGGTGACGATGGGGAAATCCAGCCCCCAGGGCTTGCCGGTGTCGGGGTTCTCGTCCAGCGGGCCGGTGGTGCCGGAGCATCCGCCCAGCACGTTGGAGCAAACGACGAAGTACGTGTCGGTGTCGAACGTCTTGCCGGGGCCGACCATCGGGTCCCACCACCCCGGCTTCGCCGCCGAGGCGGGCGCAGCATCCGGATCGCCGCCCGCGGCGACCCCGGACTCGCCGGCGGGCACGTCGTCCTCCGGCTTCCAGCCGGCAACGTGCGCGTTCCCCGACAGGGCGTGGCAGATCAAGACGGCGTTGTCCCGCTCGGGACTCAGCGTCCCGTACGTCTCGTAGGCCACACGCACCTCGGGCAGGGTCCGGCCCGAGGCGAGCCGCACGTCGGGGAAACGGGCGAAGCATGTGGGAACGACGCCGGCAGTGCCGACGTCGTTCCACGGTGTCTCCCGGTCTTGCGTGGAGCCCTGAGGGCTCATGCGCTACACCTCATGGTTCTTGGGCGCCCTCTTTACGCTCCGACCTTGTCGAGCGCAGCCGCCAGATCGGCGATGATGTCGTCCTTGTCCTCGATACCCACGCTCAACCGGACGAAGTCCTCGCTGATCCCCGCCTTCTCGAGCTCCTCGGCCGACAGCTGCGAGTGCGTGGTCGTCGCAGGATGGATGATAAGCGACTTGGCGTCGCCCACGTTGGCGAGGTGGCTGAACAGCTCCACGTTCTCGATCAGGACCTTGCCGGCCGCCTTGCCGCCCTTGAGGCCGAAGACGACGACGCCGCCGTATCCGCCGTCCAGGTACTTGTCGGCGTTGGCCTTCGTGGGATGACCTTCTCGGCCCGGGTAGACGACCCATGCCACCTTGGGATGCGCGGCCAGGAACTCGGTGACGGCCGCCGCGTTCTCGCAGTGGCGCTGCACGCGCAGCGACAACGTCTCCACGCCCAGCAGGAACTGCTGCGAGTTGAACGGCGACAGAGCCATGCCCAGGTCGCGCTGGAGCTGCACCCGGGCCCGGATGGCGAAGGCGACGTTGCCCAGATCGGGGAAGTCGCCGAAGGTCTCCCAGAACTTGAGGCCGTGGTAGCTCGGGTCCGGCTCGGTGAACTGGGGGAAGCGCCCCGAAGCGCCCCAGTCGAAGTTGCCGCCGTCCACGATGATGCCGCCGATGCTGGTGCCGTGGCCGCCGATCCACTTGGTGAGCGACTCGACGACGACGGCGGCCCCGTGCTCGAACGGGCGCGCGAGGTACGGCGTCGCGAACGTGTTGTCCACCACGAGCGGGATGCCCAGCTCACGGCCGGCCGCGGCGAGCGCCGCCAGGTCCGGCACATCCAGCCGCGGGTTGCCGATGGTCTCGACGAACCAGGCCTTGGTCTTGTCGCCGCTGGCGTCGATGAATCCCTGCACGTCGGTGGGCTCGGCGAACTTCACGGCGATGCCCAGCCGCTTGAAGGTGTGCAAGAAGATGTTCCAGGTGCCGCCGTAGAGCGACGTGGAGCTCACGATGTCGTCGCCGGCGCCGGCGAGGTTGAGCAGCGCCAGGTTCTCGGCGGCATGGCCCGACGAGACCGCCAGCGCCGCGGAGCCGCCGTGGAGCGCCGCGATGCGCTGTTCGAGCACGTCGTTGGTCGGGTTCATGATGCGCGAGTAGATGTTGCCGAACTCGCGCAGGCCGAAGAGGTCGGCCGCGTGGTCGGTGTCGCGGAAGTTGTACGCGACCGTCTGGTAGATGGGCACCGCGCGCGACCCCGTGGTGGGGTCGGGCGCCGCGCCTCCGTGGACGGCGATGGTGTCGAATCCCTTCTTCGGGCTCATGAGCTCTCCCTCGGTCTTGAAGTCCGGTCTGGCGGTGCGATGGGGCGCGGACGGTGCGATGCAGGTCGGCTCCCGGTCGGATCCTGGTCGGTCGCGTCAGATGTAATAGACGGGCGCGAGTTCGGCGTCGAGCTCGCTCTGGCGCTCCGCCAAGTCGGCGATGCTTTGCGAGTCAAGATACTCGCCCAGAGCCTCGGCCGCGCCCGCCCAGAACTCCGCGCTGGCCGAGCCCACGGTGTGGGGCACGTCCAGGATCTCGCCCTGGACCGCCTCCACGACCTCGCGCACGGGGATGTCGCGCGGGTCGCGCGAGAGGCGGCATCCGCCGCCGGTGCCGCGCCGGCACTCCACGAGGCCGCGCCTGGCGAGGCCCGTCATCTGCTGCTCGAGGAAGCGCTTGGGCATGCCCATGGAGACCGCGAGCTCTCCGGCCGCCACCCACGCATCGTCGGGTTGGCGGGCGACCTCTACGAGCAGGCGCAAGGTGTAGTCGAGACGCTGCGAGACACGCATGGCTAACCCACCCCCTCCCACAGAGGGGTGGACAGGTAGCGCTCGCCGGTGGAAGGAGCGATGGTGACGATCGCGGTCCCAGCGAACTCGGGCCGCGCGGCCAGGCGCAGCGCCGCGGTGACGTTGGCGCCGCTCGAGATGCCCACGAACAGGCCCTCCTCGGCGGCGAGACGCCGGGCGGTTGCCATCGCGTCGAGGCTGGTGACCAGCTGCACCTCGTCGATGATGTCCAAGTCCAAGACCGTCGGGATGAAGTTGGCGCCGATGCCTTGGATGCCGTGCGGGCCCGGGGTCAGCTCGGCACCGGCGAGCTTCTGCGAGATGATCGGCGACTCCGCGGGCTCTACGGCCACGAGCTTGGCGTCGATGCCCTTCTCCTTGAAGTAGCGCCCCACGCCGCTGATGGTGCCGCCCGTGCCGACGCCGGCGACGAACGCGCCGATCCTGACCCCCGCGAGCGCGGTGTCGATCTCGGGACCGGTGGTCTCGTAGTGGGCCTGCGGGTTGGCGGGGTTGTCGAACTGGCCGGCGACCCAGGCATCCTCGCGCGAGGCCGCGATCTCGTCGGCGGCCTCGACGGCGCCCTTCATGCCCTTCTCCTTGGGAGTGAGCACGAGCTCGGCGCCATACCCGGCGAGCAGCTTGCGGCGCTCGACCGACATGCTCTCCGGCATGGTGAGCACGACCTTGTAGCCGCGGGCGGCGCCCACGAGCGCGAGCGCGATGCCGGTGTTGCCCGAAGTGGGCTCCACGATGGTGGTCTTGCCGGGCGCGATCAGGCCGCGCTTCTCCGCGTCGTCGATCATCGAGCGACCGATGCGGTCCTTGACCGAGCCGCCCGGGTTGCGCGCCTCCACCTTCACGACGACCTCGGCCGGAAGACCCTGGGTCAGGCGGCGGAGTCTGACGATGGGCGTGAGCCCGATCGTCTCGTCCACGGAAGCGTTCAAGGATTCGTAGTAGCTGGCCATGACGTCCTCCTGGCGCGAACGGCTGATCTCGTGAACAACACCCTACGCACGCCTACCGTGCGCTACAAGGGAGGTAAGCGCACTATGCTGATGCTTAAGATGCGCAAATGAGCTCGGGCCGCCGGGCGGGCATGACGCTCGGGGCTCAACGGGCGATACGCGAGCGCGGGACCGCTACAATCCTTCAGGTATGACCAAGCTCATCTCCATAGTGGTGCCCGTTCTCAACGAAGAGGCCAACGTTGGCCCTCTCCACGAGCGCGTGACCGCCGTCATGTCGCAGCTCGGCGATCGCTACGACTACGAGCTGCTGTTCACCGACAACCACAGCGACGACGCGACGTTCGAGAGGATCGGCGAGCTCGCGGCCCGCGACCCGCGAGTGCGGGGCGCCCGGTTCTCACGCAACTTCGGGTTCCAGCGCTCGATCTGGACCGGCTACAAGCTCGCCCGCGGGGACGCGGCCATCCAGCTCGACGCCGACATGCAGGACCCGCCCGAGCTCATCCCCGAGTTCGTGAGGCTGTGGGAGCAGGGCTTCCACGTGGTGTACGGCGTGCGCCGGACACGACGCGAGGGCGCCCTCATGAACGCCGCGCGCCATGGCTTCTATAGGCTCGTGGCGTGGCTTTCGGAGGACGACAACCTGCCCCTGGACGCCGGCGATTTCCGGCTCGTGGACCGCGCGGTGCTCGACGAGCTCGCGGCGATGCCCGACATGCAGCCCTACCTTCGCGGCGCCATAGCGGCCCTGGGGTTCGAGCAGACCGGCGTGCCTTACGACCGGGCGGCGCGTGAAGGCCGGCGAGAGCAAGTTCGGGGTGGGCGACCTCATGGCGCTGTCCACCGACGCGATCCTCAACCACTCCACGGTGCCGCTGCGCATCGCCACGTTCGTGGGTCTCGTGGTCGCCGTCCTCACGGTGCTCGGCATCATAGCGGTGGTGGTCGCGCGGTTCGCGCTGGGCCAGGCGTGGCCCGCGGGGTTCGCGACCGAGACGATCCTCATCCTGCTGGGCATCAGCCTCAACGCGCTCTTCCTGGGCATCATCGGCGAGTACCTGGGCCGGATCTACAAGCAGATCAAGCCCAGGCCGGTCACCGTGATCGAGTCGTCGGTGGGCGACGGGCGGGTCTCGACCGGCGCCGGTTCGCCGTCGGCGGCGGGTTCCGCGGCCGGCGCGCCCGCTGCCACCCCCGCAAGCGAGCGCACAGCCGCGGCCGAAGCCGAGGGACGCCCCTAGCCCCGGGCCGGGCGACGTTCGGCGCGGACGGCCCAAGCCCAGCCGGTCCGCCGCTATACTCGACAGCGCCATTTCCCGCCGCACGATCCCGGAGGCACGCCTACCCACGTGGCCGATCCGACCCCTCATAGCGCCGAACTCGAGGCGGCCGGGCCCGAAGAGGGCGCGGCCGGCGCCGAGACGCGCGAGAAGGCGGCGGTGCCGGGCGGCGCGGGCCGGCACGGCAAGCGGCTCACCGACCCGCTCGTCGTCATCGGGCTGCTGGCGCTCACGGCGCTGTGGATCGGCCTGGTGATCTGGGCTAGCCCCACCTTCCGAGGCTCTGACCAGTACTGGTACGTGGAGGACGTGCGCACGGTCATGCAGGGCGGCACCTCCACCCACGAGCTCTACCCGTTCTCGTTCATAGGCACGGACGCGAGGTTCCAGGACGGCCGCGGCTTCATCCACGACGTGCCGGTCCTGTGGGTTTGGGCGGGGGCGGCGAAGGTGCTGGGCGGCGACCCGCACTCCGGCATCATCGCCGTGAACCTGCTCTCCATGCTCGGGGCCGCCGCCTTCGTGTACCTGACGGCGAGACGCTTCCTCTCGCGGCTGGGCGCGGCATCGGTCGCCGTACTGTTCCTCTACGTGCCCACGGTCTTCTTCATCACGTCCCAGGACATGGCCGAGCCCTTCTCGGCACTGTTCATCGCGGCGGCGTTGTGGCTCACGGTGCGCTGGCCCGACGACCTTCGGACGTCGGTCATAGCCCAGGCCGCGGTCGCGTTCGCGGCGGTGGCGCGGATCTGGACGTTGCCGTTCCTCGCCATCCTGCCCATGGGACACCTGGTGTTCGGGGACAAGCGCACATGGCCGGTGAGGATCGGCCGCGCCCTGCTCGCCCTGGCGGCCGGGCTGGCCGTGTACGTGCCGCTGTCGCGGGTGTTCGTGAACTACATGCCGCCGCTGGACCCGATGGCCCTGCTCGAGGTCACGCGCGCGAGCAACAACATGGTCCTGTACTTCGTGACCGGCGGGCCCAGGCCGTTCGATCTCGGGGTGTTCGTCCCCGAGGTGGCGGCCAACGCATGGGCCGCGCTCGTGGCGCAGGTCTCGGTGGTGCCGCACGACTTCACCATCACGAAGTGGTTCGTCGCGGCCGACGAATGGCCGGCCAACCTCGCCTTCCTCGTCGCGCTGGCCGGCTTGTTCACGCGCGGCACCGACCGCCTGCGCCGCTGGCTGATGGTGCTGGCGGTTCTCGCGTTCGGCATGCACATGGGCATGGCCGCGCTCTACCAGAATCAGCCCCGCTACCTCGTGCCTCTGATGCCGGCGATCGTGCTCGGCGCCGCGGCCGCGGTGAGCCGATGGTGGGAGCTCATGCCCCGGGCCGGCTGGCTGCGCCGCGTCACGGCTGTCGTGCTAGCCGCCGTGCTCGCCGGCTTCGTGGGCATCGCCGGCGCGAACGCCTCCGCCTACCGCCTGGACTCCCTGCGCGACGCCGTTCGACGGGCCCGGGCGGTGGAGCTCATCGACGCGACGATCCCGGCGGGCGCCAAGGTCGCTCTCGACACCGAGTACGGACACCGGTGGCGCGCCGACTGGGCGATCTTCCCTCGGCAGGAGCTGGCGTTGGGGACGGACTTCGGGCTCACGGACGCCGACTACCTGCGCATGCTCGCGGCCTTCGACGCGCGCTACCTGGTCACGGACCCGACGTCGCGCCTGCCCAAGCTCGCGGCGGATCTCTCGTTCACCGGGCCGCCCAAGCAGCTGGGCTCGGCCGACGGCTACACGGTATGGGAGCTGCCGCCGCGGTTCGGCCAGTAGGGGGACGCTAGCTCTCGGGGCCGCCGGTGGGCTCGTCCTCCCAGTCCACGTACGCCGGCGCGAACTCGTTCACGTACTCGTGCACGGCTCTGCCGATGGTCGGGTACAGGTGGTCCTCCGGCACCTTGTCGAGCACGCCGTAGTCGCGCAGATGCTCGCGCACGGGGGTCTTGAGCTCCGCGAACCCGAAGTCGACCCCCTCCTCGGCAAGGTCCTCGATGAGGTGGGTGAGGGAGTCCACGGCGGTCGTGTCCACGTCGGTCATGGGCTCCGCCGCGAGCACGACGCGTTTCACGGGTGTCTCCGCGCACGCGACGGCATCGAGCACTGCGTGGCGGAACATCTCGCCGTTGGCGAAGAACAGCGGCGCGTCCCAGCGGAACAGGAGCAGGCCGGGGACCTGCTGCGCGTCGGTGAAGTCGCCGACGTCGTGGTAGCCCTTCACGCCGGGGGCGCGTCCGAGCACCGCCTGGTGCGGTCGCCACAGGCGGCGCACGAAGTTGAGCAGCGACAGGCCCACCGCCAGGAACACGCCCGGCAGCACCCCCAGCAGGATCACGCCCAGGAACGCGAGGATGGACAGCCAGAACTCCGTCTTGCGCATCCGGAAGAGCCTGGCCGTGCCCGGGACGTCGGCTAGGGTCGCGCCGGCGACGATAACGATCGCTGCGAGCACCGAGATGGGCATCGCCTGGAGCAGCCACGGCAGCGCCACGAGCAGCACCGCCAGGCCCGCCGCGGCCACGAGCAGCGTCGCCTGGCTCTTCGCTCCTGCCGAGGCACTGACGGCGGTCCGGGTCTGGCTGCCGCTCACCGGGAAGCCTTGGAAGAGCCCGGCCGCGACGTTCGCCGCGCCGATCGCCACGATCTCCGAATCCGTGTCCACGTGATAGCGGTACTGGGCGGCGAACACGCGCGACATCACGGTGGTGTCGGTGAGCGTGATGACCGCGATGCCCACGGCGGCGGCGGCCAGCGGGATCGCGTCGTTGAGCGGCACGCTGTAGAGGCGGGGCCACGGAAGCCCCTGCGGCATGGGCCCCACGACCGGAACGCCGTACTTCGCGCCGAGCCCCATGACAGCCGAGGCGGCGGTCGCCAGCACGGCGACGACGAGCACGCCCGGGAACCGCGGCCACACCAGCTGCAGCGCCACGATCACGACCAGCGAGGCGGCGCCGATGGCCAATGCGGCGCCGTTCGTCGAGCCCAAGCCGGTGACGAACGCGGCGGAGCGCTCCACCACCGACTCGGCGGTGACCCTGAAGCCGAAGAGCTTGGGCAGCTGGCTCACGATGATGATGACGGCGACGCCGTTCATGTAGCCCACGCGCACCGGCCGCGAGAGGAGCTCCGTCACGAAACCCAGACGCGCCAGGCCCACCACGAGAGCGATCACGCCGGTGAGCAATCCCAGGATCGCCGCCAGCTCCATGCGCCCGGCGATGCTGGCTCCCGCCAAGGGGATGACGGCCGCGGCCACGAGCGGCGCCGTGGTGGAGTCGGGCCCGATGGCCAGGACCCTCGACGGGCCGAAGATCGCGTACGCGACCATGGGCACGAGCGAGGCGTAGAGACCGGCGATGGGCGGGAGCCCGGCGAGCTCCGCGTACGCCATGCCTATCGGGACGAGCACCGCCGCCAGGACGACACCGGCGATGATGTCGGGGATCGCCCACTCGCGACGGTAGCGCGAGAGGTTGAGCAGGCCGGGCGTGAAACGAAGCCAGGAGCGCACCGACGACCTCCCCAGCGCTCGGGCGCGACCGAGCCGGGCGGCGCGGTCATTGGTAAGTCTACCCAGCTCAGGAAGTGCGGAGACCGGCCGGCTCAGGCGTCGGGATCCTCCGCGGGCGTGTGGCCGGTGCCGGCGGCTTGGGCCGTGCCGGCGCGGCTGTGGGCGCCGGCGTCGTGCGCCCCGGGCGCCGCCACACCGTGCCCGTGCGGGTGCAGGTGCGCGTGCGCGTGGCGCTGCCCGCCGTGCTCGTGGAAGTGCGCGTGCACGAGGTTCACCGCGAGGAGCGTGTCGTGGTCGGCCAGCACGTCGGCGACAGCGGCGTCCTTCACGACCACGTGCTGCTCCGACAGCACGACCGCCCGGTCGGCGGCCTCGTCCGCGAAGCCGAGGTCGTGCGTGGCGATGACGACCGTGCGGCCCTCGGCACGGAGACGCTCGAGGAGCTCGAGCAGCCAGACCTGCGTGCGCGGGTCCAGGCCGTTGGTGGGCTCGTCCAGGAGAAGCACCGACGGGTCGGCCGCGAGGACCGCGGCGATGGCGACGCGCTTCTTCTCCCCGCCCGACAGGGTGAACGGTGCGCGGTCTGCGAGCTTGGCTAGGCCCAGCTCGGCGACGAGACCGTCCACGCGCTCGATGACCTCGGCGTCCGTCAGGCCCAGCTGCAGCGGGGCGAAGGCGATCTCGTCGCGCACGGTCGCCGAGAAGAGCTGCGCCTCGGAGTCTTGGAACACGAACCCGACCCTGCTGCGGAACGCGCGGCTGAACGCCGGGTCGCGCAGCGCGTCCTCGCTGAGCGGCTGGCCCAGCACCGCGATCTCGCCGGCAGTGGCGAACACGAGGCCGTCCATGAGCGCGAGCAGCGTGGACTTGCCCGACCCGTTGGCGCCCAGGATGGCGAGGCACTCCCCCGCCCGAACGGTGAACGTGACACCGGAGCAGACCTCGGCGCCTTCGTCGTAGCAGAAGTGGACGTCGGCGAGACGGAAGACCTCGGCAGGCGGAGCTGGAGGGTTGCCGGGAACAGGGGCATCCATCGGAGCTGACCGCGTCACCGCACGCTCACCCCCGCTACGAGCATGACCAGCGCGAGCGCGACGGTCCCGCTCAGGAACGCGACGTCGCCGGGCTGCATTGGCCCCGTGCCCAGCACCCGCGGCGAGCCCGTCCAGCCGCGCGAGAGCATCGCCGCGTTCACGCGCTCGGACATCGACAGAGAGCGCCGGAAGAGCCCCGTGGCGCGGCCGGCCACGAAACGCCTGCCTTCCTCGGCGGTGCCCGGCACGATGGTGCGGCTGCGGCGCGCGAGGAAGTCGTCGCGCGCTATCCCGGCGAGCACGAAGAAGTACCGGTATGCCATCTCGATGATCATGACGAACGCCGCGGGCACCTTGAGAGTGCGCAGCGACTCCAGCAGAGCCTGCCAGCGGGTGGTCGCGACCAGGGTCGTCGTCACCCCGACGCTCACGAGGATGCGCAAGAGCGCCAGCGTCGCGCCTCCGACGCCCTGCTGCGTGATCGTGATGGCCGGCGGCAGGGCCCAAGGGCCGATGTGCGCGCCGGGAGGAAGCGTCCAAAGGACCACCAGCGGCACGCCCGGCGTGACGATGTTCAGGATGGCCGGGAGCAGCACGAGCCCGCTGAAGACCGGCACCACGAACCACACGCGTCGCAGGGTCGAGCCCAGGGCGACCCGCGACGTCACGGCGACGACCACGGTCACGAGGTAGAGAACCACCAGCGTCCAGTGCGCCCGGACGAGGCTGGCGACGATGATCAGCGAGAGCGCCGCCAGCACCTTCGCTCGCGCGTCGATGCCCTGGAGCCAGCCCGGCTGGCTCGCCGAGCGCTCCGCCGCCATCGCCTTGCGTGTCTTGGAGCCGAGCGACGCGAGCGTCCGGCCCACGTAGTCTTCCTTGGACCGGCCGGCCTGCGCGGCGGGCGCGGGCAGCGGGTCCGAATGGCCCGTGCCTCGCGTCACGCCCGATACAGTGACGACGTGGCTCACGCCGCGCCCCCGGCCGACGGCCGCTGGGGCGGCTGCTTGCCGTCACGGGCGCGGCGCCCGAGGAGCCACGTCAGCCCGTATCCGATCCCGGCGACGAGGGCGACGCCCACGACCGCCGCGATGATGTAGCCCACCGCCTCGCCCACCGGGCCACTGAGCCCCGGAATGGTGTAGCCGGGCAGCGCCGCGCTCCACGCGGACTGCAGCTGGCTGAATCCCTTGGGCACGAAACCGACCAGCTTCTGCAGCTCCGCCGGGCCCCACTCACCCCACGCGGACCCCGCCCCGAAGAGCGTGGGTATCCACAGGCCCAGCGGCGTGAGCACGACCATGACGGCTAGGAGTATCCAGAGCTTCCGATACTTCGGAGGCGCGGGACTCGCGGCGGGAGCGGGAGCTCCTGCCGCCGGAGACGCCCCCTTCCCGAGCACCGCGCCGGCGAGCAGCGAGACGTCGACCCGCTGCAGCCACGCCACGGCCGCCATTGCGACCGCGGCCTCGACCAGGCTGAAGAGGAGCATGTGCTCGAGCAGCATAGACGGCACCGCCACCCACAGCGGATAGGGGCCGTAGAGCGGTTGGCCGGAGGCGGTGTGGGCGATCAGGGGCTGGATGCCGAACAGGACGCCCGCGCACAGCGCGGCGGCGGTCAGCGAGAGGTACGAAGCGAGGCCGGCGGCCAGCACCCGCCGCCCGGACTTGAGATCGCTGGCACCGGAGACGAGCCGGTAGACCCCCCACGCCACCCACGGGGCGACGATGGCCATCGTGAACACGTTCGCCCCGATGGCGGTGATGCCGCCGTCGCCGAAGAGCAACGCCTGCACGAGGAGAGCCACGGAGATCGCTATGGACGCGGCCCAAGGCCCGAGCATGATGGCGAGCAGGCCCGCCCCCACGGCGTGACCCGTGGTACCGCCGGGTATCGGCACGTTGAACATCATGACCACGAACGAGAAGGCCGCCCCGAAGGCGAGCAACGGCAGCTTCACCGCGGCCAGCGTCTTGCGGATCCGCTCCAGCGCGATCGCCCAGTACCCCGCGGCGACGACCCACAACGGGATGTACGTCTGAGGCGAGAGATATCCGTCGGGAATGTGCATGCCTTACCCCTTAGCGCTCGAGGCTCGCCGGAGCCTACAGGTGGCGGCCGGTAGTGGTGGTCACGAGCTTGCCGTGCTTGACGCCCTTGGTGCCCAGGAGCCCGTCGGCGATGCGCCGGACCTCGGCACTGGAACCGCGTATCACGAGCACTTCCAGGCAGTTGTGGGCGTCGAGGTGCACGTGGAGCGTGGAGACGATCTCCTCGAAGTGCTCGTGCTGCAGAGCATCGAGCTTCTCCGACAGGTCGCTCACATGGTGGTCGAAGACCATCGTGACGGTGCCCACGATCACCTCGTCGGAGCCCTCCCAATCGGACTCGACCAGTGCGTCGCGCACGAGGTCACGCACGGCTTCCGAGCGGTTGGCGGCGGTCCCGCGGCGTGCGACCAGCACGTCGAACCTCTCCAGGAGGTCCTCATCCATCGCTACGCCGAACCTGACGAGCTTGCCCATGCGTCCTCACTCTCCTGCCGAGGCGGGGCAGCGCACACGGCTGCCGACCACGGATCTTGCGACCGCATGGTAGCACGATGTCAGGATTCGTAGCACGCGTCAAGCGCGAGCCTTGGCCTCGGGAAGGGCAGGGGTGCGCTGCCCCGCCGCGAGCGGACGCAGCGGCCGGCTTCGGACCCTACCCGCGCTCGGGGACCGTGAGCTCCAGCAGACAGCGGTGGGAGCCCGGCTTGCCCAGCCGGTCCAGGAACGTGAGCTCCAGCCCGGCGCTCTCGAAGGTGCCCTCGTCCACGGCCGCGGCGATCTCGCAGAGGCGGTCCACTTCAACTTCCGAGCGCCCCTCCTTGCGCCACGCGTCCACAAGGGGACACGACGTCATGCGCAGGACCACGACCTCGCCGGCGAGCGATTCCACGCCCGGCGTGAACAGCGAACCGCCGGCAGGCGAGCCTTCCACGAAGATGCGCGCGACCTCGTCCAGGTCGCCTGCGCCGGCGGCTGGGCGGTACTTGAGCCCGACGTCCAGCCCGCGCTTGTGGATGGCGCGCTTCATGATCTCGGTGGCGCGCTCGTGGCCAACCTCCGCTGCAACCTCGTCGTAGATGGCGGAGTACATGAGCGCGCGATTCTCGAACGCGGCCCGGGTCTCGGCCGCCGCTTTGGCCAGCGCGGCATCGGCAGGGTCCATCTCTCATCTCCTTGCTCAGGACTGACCGCTCCATCCTACCGCGCCCCTGTGACATGGACGCCCCCGCCCGCGATGACGGTCCCGCCGCCGTGGGCACATACAGTCGCGAGCCCGGCGGCGAAAGCCGCGCAGCGACGGACAACGGAGAGACCCATGAGCGATTTCGACGTCATCGTCATCGGCACCGGGGTTGCGGGGCAGACCGCCGCGCAAGCGTGCGCCGTCGCGGGCAAGCGCACCGCGATCGTGGACCGTCGGGAGTTCGGCGGCACCTGCGCGCTGCGAGGCTGCGAGCCCAAGAAGGTCCTGTTCACCGGTGCCGAGCCGGTGGAGCGCATGCGCGCTCAAGCCGGGCACGGTCCGCGCGGCGACGCGGCCCTGGATTGGGGCGAGCTCATCGCCTTCAAGCGTACGTTCACCGACCCCGTGACGCCGTCGATCGAGAAGTGGCTCGCCGACGCCGGGGTGGAGCTCATCCGCGGCGAGGCGCGGTTCGCGGCACCCGGCGCGCTCGAGATCGGGACGGAGATCCACGGCCCGGAGGCGATCGTCCTGGCCACCGGCGCCAAGCCCCGGGACCTCGGCATCCCGGGGGCGGACCTCGTCACCGACTCGGAGCGCTTCATGGAGCTCGACGAGATGCCGCGACGCGTCGTGTTCGTCGGGGGCGGCTACGTCTCGTTCGAGTTCGCCCACATGGCGGCCGCGGCCGGAGCCGAGGTCTCGATCGTCCATCGGAGCACCTCGGTCTTGAAGGGCTTCGACACGGAACTGGCGGCCATGCTCGCCCAGGGCTACCGGGACCGCGGCATCGCCGTCAGGCTCGACTCACCGGTCTCGGCGATAGAGCGGGAAGGCGACGGGCTCGTCGTGCGCTGCGGCTCGGGCGACGACATCGCGTGCGATCTCGTCGTGCACGGCGCCGGGCGGGTGCCCGATCTGGACGCGCTGGACCTCGAGGCCGGGGGCATCGCAGCGGGACGGCGCGGCGTAGAAGTGGACGAGAGGATGCGCTCGACCAGCGACCCGCGGGTCTTCGCCGTGGGCGACGCAGCGGACCGCGGCGCCCCGCTCACCCCCGTGGGCATCGCCGCCGCCCGGGTCGCGGCGCGCAACATCGTCGAGCCCGGCTCGGCCGTCTTCGATCCCGCCGTCGTGCCCACCGTGGCATTCGCTTCGCCGCCGCTCGCGTCGGTGGGCATGACCGAGCAAGCCGCCCGCGCGGCCGGCCGCGAGATCGAGGTCAAGCTCTCGCAGATGACGGATTGGGCCTCGCAGCGCCGCGTGGGCGCTACCGTCGCCGCGGCCAAGGTCGTCGTGGAAGCGACGACGGACAAGATCCTCGGCGCCACTCTCCTATGCCACAACGCCGAGGAAGTGGTGAACGTCTTCGCGGTGGCGATAGCCTCGGGCGCCACGGCTGCCGACATGCGTGACGCGATCTGGGCCTACCCGACCGTGAGCTCGGAGATCGGCTACCTCGTCTGACCCGGGCGAGGACCGGCGCTCAGCGGGCCCCCGCGGATCCGCACGAGCGCCCTTTTGCCGGCGGTCGTGCCCTCGGCTAGATGTGAGCACCCTAACCTGCGGTTCATCGTCCCCTCATGCGGCCGCGAGACACTCGGCTCGGCTGGTTGTACGCGCTTGCGCGTCTTCCCCGCCCGACCAGCGACCGAGACAAAGGACGTGCTGACATCGTGAACCGCAGGATCACCACTCTAATCGCCGCGGGCTTCGTGTTCGCGGCCGCGATGGCCACCACCGCCGGCGTAGCGCAGGCCCATCCCAACCGGGGCGCGCCATGCACGATGTGCCACAACGGACCCGACGCGAAAGTTGTCGTCCAGGCGACCCAGGTCTCCAACGACGGCGTCAACACCACGTACAGCGTGACCGTGTCCAACACCTACGGCGGGACCGTGGGTTGGGCCGTCGCCAACGGAGCCGGCTCCACGCTCACCTACGGCTCGGGAAGCCCGGGCACCTTCGTCGTCCCGGTCAACGCGACCTACACCGTCTGGGGCACCAGCGACAACGTCGCCAAGGGCAGCGGCACCAACTCGATCGCGATCAGCCCGCTCTCCGTCACCCCGACGCCCCCGCCTACGCCGGCTCCCACGAGCACGCCTTCGCCCACGACTCCTCCGGCGCCCACGCCTCCCCCGGTCGTGAACCCGCCGGCGCCGACGCCCCCGCCCTCGAACCCCCCCACCGTGACCCCCGGCCCCTCGCCGGTGCCCACGTTCACGCCGGATCCTCCGTCGCAGCCCGCCACCGGCTCAGCCGAGGGCGACGACAGCCACGAGGGCTCGCACGACGCCAGTGGCACGACTCGCGAGCATCACGACTGGACCTCCGACGTCGAGCGTCGCTTCGAGGACGCCGCTCACGCGGTCCAGGGTGCGGTCACGGGCTGGGTCAGCGACTCCAGCACCCAGACCGCAGGCTCAGCGAGCCAGTACCAGCACCGCACTCTCGGCTCCGACTAACTGCAGACCCGGCCGTCCCCTAGCGCTCCCCCCACGCTGAGCCGGACGGCGATCACTACGGCCCCCGTCGCTTCCCCCCGGCGACGGGGGCCGCTTTGGTAGTACCTGTCAGGGTATAGGAGACTCGACGACGGGCGTGGGCAAGCGCCTCGTCGGCACGGCAGACAACGAAAGGAGAGTGCCCGATGGCCGACCAGCCGGAGCGCTCCGACGCCGACCAAGTCTCACGACGCGGGTTCGTGGGATGGGCGATCGGGTTGGGAACGGGTTTCGTCGCCCTGGTGGCCGGCATACCGGCGCTCACCCTGTTCGCAGGGACCACGGGCGCGGCGGCAGCCGGTCCCTTCGTGAAGGTGACCGACGTCGCGTCGATCCCCACAGGCGTGCCCACGGCACTGACCTTCGTGGAGGAATCCACCGACGCCTATCTGCACCAGATCCTCCCGCGCAGCGTATGGGCGATGAAGACGTCCGAGACCGAGGTCGTCGTGTACTCGCCCATCTGTCCCCATCTGGGCTGCCAGGTCTTCTGGAGCCCGGAGAAGAAGAAGTACGACTGTCCGTGCCACGGAAGCGTCTTCACCGCCGACGGGAAGGTGGTCGAAGGACCGTCGCCCCGGCCACTGGACACGCTGCCTTCCAAGATCCAAGACGGCAGCCTCTACGTCCAGTGGGTGCAGTACAGAGCCGACATCGTCCAAAAAGTCCCGGTCTAAGGAGGCCTCACCATGTCACGCAACGACGGCTGGTGGGAATCGCGGCTGGGACTGGGCAGCTGGACCCGGAACACGCTGGATGAGGACATCCCCGGCGGCTCCAAGTTCACCTACGCCCTGGGCAGCGCGACGATGCTCGTGTTCCTGACGTTGGTCGTCACCGGCATCTTCCAGCTCATGTATTACGTGCCGAGCGTCAATCAGGCCTACAACTCGGTGAACTTCCTTCGTTTCGAAGTGCCGTTGGGCTGGCTCGTGCACGGTATCCACTTCTGGGCGGCGAGCGCGATGGTCGTGCTCGTGCTCTTCCACCTCGCGCAGGTCTTCATATGGGGCGCCTACAAGAAGCCCCGCGAGGTCATCTGGGTGCTCGGCATCCTTCTCGCGATCTTCACGCTGCTCGCGGTGTTCACCGGCGGGCCGCTGATCTGGGACGAGGCGGGCTACTGGGCCGCCCGCGTGGGCCTGGGTGTGGCGGGCAGCATCCCGCTGCTGGGCGGGCTCGTGAAGACGATCATGTTCGGCGGCGAGACCGTGGGTCAGCTCACGCTGTCGCGGTTCTTCTTCATCCACGTCGCGATCGTGCCCGTGCTCATCGCGTGCGTCCTGCTCCTGCACCTCGTCGCGTTCCGCAAGGCGGGCGCGGCGGGCACGTGGACCCCATCGAAGCGCACGGGGAACTTCTGGCCCAAGCAGGTGCTCATGGACCTGCTCCTGTTCGCCGGGGTGCTCACGATCGTCGTGGGCTTCGTGGCCTTCTTCCTGACACCGGTCACGGGTCCGGCCGATCCCATCGACGCGACCTACGTCGCGCGTCCCGACTGGCCGTTCTTGTGGCTGTTCCAGATGCTCAAGTACATCCCGGCCTCGGTGGAGTGGCTGGGCACGGCACTCATCCCGCTGCTGATCATCCTCATCGTGGGCGCGCTTCCTTGGCTGGACCGGCGCGACGATCGCTCGCCGGCCAAGAGGCCTGTCGCGATGGCTATCTTCGCGGTGATCTTCCTGGCCATCAACGGACTCACGTATCTGGGAGCGACCGCGCAGCCGGCGGCCAACCAGACGCCTCCAGGGGCTCCGGGGCCCACGCCCGCATCGGCCATCAGCACGGCAACGCCGCCGCCGGGCCCGAGCCCGGCCTCCGTGACGATCGGCGGAGTGGAACACGGCCAGGGGATCTACATCTCCTACTGTCAGCAGTGCCACGGGCCCGCCGGCAAGGGCGGCGTCACCAACCCGGGCTCCAAGGACGGCACGGTGCCCGCGCTGAATCCGATAGACCCGTCCATCGCCAGCAAGGACCCGCAGACGTTCGTGGACAACATGGACCCGTTCCTCCAGAACGGCTCTGTGCCCGACGGCGCCTCCGCCGGGCAGGAGCCCAAGCTCAAGATGCCGTCGTTCGGTCTCACGTACGCGCTGACGCAGCAGCAGATCGCCGATGTGGAAGCCTACGTGACCCAGATCAACGGCGTGCCGCGCGCGGTCATCACCAAGCCGGGCGTCCCGCCCAAGACCTTCTGGTGGATCACGCTCGCGGGCTTCGTCGTGGTCGCGGGCGTCGGAGGCTTCGCGCTCACGCGGATCAAGGAGTGACCCGCGAGGGCCCGGCGCCCTCGTGCCGAGGGCGCCGGCCGCGCGGGGCTACAGCCCGTCGCGCACGATGGGGCAGGTCATGCAGTGGCAGCCGCCCCGGCCCTTGCCCAGCTCGAAGCCCTCGATCTCGTGGACCGTGATCCCGGCTTCGCGAAGTCGCGCGTTGGTGCGCTCGTTGCGCTCGTAGGCGATCACCACGCCCGGCTCCACGGCCACCACGTTGTTGCCGTCGTCCCACTGCTCGCGCGCGCTTTGGAAGCCGTCGCCGCCGGTGGGGATGACGCGCAGCTCGCCGCAGCCCAGCGCATCGGTGAGCGCCGGGAGCAGCCCCGGCTCCTCGGTGACGTCGAAGGTCCCCTCGCGGTCCGCGGGCCTGACGCTGTAAACGCTCATCGCCTCGATCACCGGCGGGTAGACCGTGACCGCGTCACGGTCCAGGAAGCCCAGCACCGTGTCCAGGTGCATGTACGCCCGGTCCTGGATCATGCGGCACGCGATGATGCGCTCGGCGTCGCCGCGTTCGAACATGGAGCGCGCCACGTGCTCGACCATCCGCCCGGTGGAGCGCTGACCCATGCCCACGAGCACCGTCTTGTTGCCTATGGGCATGATGTCGCCGCCCTCCAGCGACGCCCCCTGGCCGAAGTCCTCCACCGAGAACCGCTCGGATCGCACGCCGGCGGATACCAGTAGTCGAAGGACGCCCCGGCGAAGCGCGGGTGGTGGCGATAGATCGTGGAGACGTTGCTCACCTCGAGCCGGCGCGCGTGCCAGAAGAGCGGCGGCAGCACCACGCCGCCGTAGAGCCACGCGCTGGAATCGCGGGTGAACATGGTGTTGGGCAGCGGCGGCAGCACGAGCGAATCCGGCTCGGCCATCATGGCCCCCAGCGAGTGCCGGTTGAGCTCCGCGAGGTCCAGCCCGTCGAGCTCCGAGACGAGCAGGCCGCCGATCAGTATCTGCGCCAGCCGAGGCGACGACTGCGCGAGCAGCCACGCTCGCAGGTCCTCCACCATGGACAGGCCCACGGTGTAGGAAGACACGGCGCGCTCCACGGTGCGCCGGCACGCCTCCGGTGAGGCGGCCAGCGTCTCCGCCAGCATGTCCTCCAAGCACAGGACCTCGGCGCCGTAGTCGCGCAGGATCGCCGTGAAGGCGTCGTGCTCGCGGCGCGCCCGGTCTACCCACACGACGTCGTCGTAGAGGAAGTCCTCCTTGTTGTGCGGAGTCAGACGCTCCAGAGACAGGTCGGGCCGGTGCACGAGCACCGTCCGTAACTTGCCCACCTCGGAATGGACCCCCGGCTGGAACATCCTCGGCCTCCCCCGACTGCACCGCACGCCCGCCCGGATATCGTCCCCGTTCCCGTCTCCCGCGCCAAGCCGAGGCGGCTAGGCGTGCTCACACTACCTCCCACGGCGTAGGCGCCACTCGCGCCGGGGGCCGCGGGTCGTACACCCGATTTGCGCCCTTGGGCAGATTCGCCGGGCCCGGTGGCCAGGCATCCTCGAAGTGCGGGCCGCAGCGACGGCCTGCCGGCGAACCGATCCGACGGGAGCACCGGCGATGGACCGAAAGACAAGGATACTCGTGGACGTGACGCTCCTCGTCGCGTTCCTGGCGGCGTACTATCCGAGCGCCACCGGCGTGCCGCTGCACGAGCTGCTGTGCCTCGCCGTGATCGCGCCCGCGCTCTTCCACCTCGTCGTGAACTGGGAGTGGGTGGCCCACACCTCCTCGGCCGTCTTCACGAAGATCCGCGCCACGTCGGCGCTCAACCTGGTCGTGGACGGCGTGCTGTTCTTGGCCACGGTGACCGTGATGGTGAGCGGGTTCATGGTGTCGCAGACCCTGGCGGGGCTGGTAGGGGTCACGACGACCCCTGACGAGGCGTGGCACGTCATCCATTCCGTCTCGGCCGATGTGACGATGCTGGCGTTCCTCGCACACGCGGCCCTGCACGTGCCGTGGTTCGTGCGCACCGTGCGCGCGCTCGCTTCGGCCCCCGCCCGAGAGCGGCCCGCCGCGGCCTCTCCATCGCTCTATCGCTAGGAGTCCACGATGCCGCGCATGCTCAGATCCACCATCGCGGTCACGCTGCTGACCGCCGCGACCGCCGCGGTCGTCTTCGTCGGGGGCCAGTTCTTCCGGACGGTGGCGCCCGCCCAGGTCCTGGCGACCGCGGCGAGCGGCGGCGCGCTCACATGCCCCCGCACGGGCTGCACCGCCTCCACGTGTCACGCGCAGCAGGGGGTCGCGCTCCAGCCGCAGGGCGGCTCCGGCTCCGGCTCCGGCTCCGGCTCCGCGGGCGTGCTCGTCTGCCCGCGCACGGGATGCACCGCGTCCACCTGTCACGCGACCCAGGGCGGCGGGGGCGGCTACCGCTGGCGCGGCCAGCAGCAGGGCACCGCGACGCAAGGCGGGGGCGACTCAGTGGGCGAAGCGTACTGACGCAGCCGGGCGCCGGGGTGCGCCGGCACCCTCGCGCGGGTCGCCTACTTCCGCGCGCCGGCGGGGCCGGGCACGAGCACCTGGAGCGCAGCCGGCAACGCCTCCACGACCAAGGGCGTCTCCCCCACCGGCTCACCGTCCGCCACGATCTGCTGAGGCGGGTCCGCTTCTATCACGATATGGCGCCCCTTGAACCTCACGGGCTGCGGAAGCGTCTTCGTGGAGACCGCGGCGCGCAGAGCCGCCACGGCGGCGGAGAGCTCGCCCAGGTTCTCCCCGGTGTAGACGAACACGTCCAGGAGCCCGTCGCTCATGGAGACGTCCTCGGCGAGTCTGCCCACGCCGCCGAACCCGCCGCCGTTGGCGACGATGCAGGTCGCGCCGCGGACCCCTGAGGCCAGCTTCCCGTCGGTTGTGATGTGATACATGGACATCTGCAGGTCGCCCAAGGCGCTGATGCCGCCCACCACGTAGGCGAGCCCGCCGATGTCGCTCTTGAGCTCGCGCGTAGCGCGCTCGTCTATCGTCGCTATGGCGCCGGCCGCACACCGCAGCAGGAAGACTCGTCTCCCCACCCTGCCCAGATCCACCGGCATGAGCACGGCGTCGGGGTCGGCGATCAGGGCGGCCGCGGCCGGAAGGGTCGTGGGGATGCGCAGCTCGCCGGCCGCGCCGTTGCCGGTCCCGCCCGGCAGCAGCGCCAGTGGGACCCCGGAACCGGCCATGCCCTCGGCGACCTCGGCCACGGTCCCGTCGCCGCCGTAGACGGCGACCAGGTCCACTCCCTCGGCCACCGCCTGGCGCGCCAGCTCGGTCGCCTCGCGGGGCCCGTTGGTGATGCGGACGTCCCAGCGGATGCCGGCCGGGTGCAGCGCTGCGTTGAGCACCCCCAGCACCGGCTCGTCATGCCCCGCCGCCGGGTTCACGACGATACGAACGTTCGGGAAGCGTGGCTCGTCGGCCATGGCGCCTTCCTACAACTTGTAGCCGATGGTTCGCAGTAGTCCGTGCCGCCACTCGATCCCTTGGGCGTCTTCGACGCCGAGCGGCGTGGCGCCGTCCACCACGCCCAGGATCGCGCGGCCCGCATCCGTCTCGGTGACGACGACCTCCACGTCGTTGGCCGTCGCGCAGAACACGCGGCATACCTCCGGCACCATCTTGAGCGCGTTGAGCACGTTGATCGGATAGAAGCCCTCGCCCAGGTGAAGCACGAACGAGTGGCCCGCGCCCACAGCCATGGCGTTCTTCGCCGCGAGCGCTACGAGGTCCGGGTCGGTGCCGCTCACCCGCACGAGCCGGTCACCCGACGCCTCACAGAACGCGAGGCCGAACTCGATGCCGGGGACCGCATTGACCATCGCCTCGTGGATGTCCTCCACGGTCTTGATGAAGTGCGACTGCCCCAGGATCAGGCTCACCGCCTCCGGCTTCTCGATCGCGACGGTGCTCAGTTCCATCTCACGCTCCTCGTGTCCTCTCTCAAGGCGCACGTGCCGTCCGGGACCCGTGCGTCAGTCGCCCTCCTGGAACGATTCGCTGCCGTGGGTGCAGTAGTAGCCGAAGACCATGTTCTCCGCCTCATGCACCGGGCAGCCCCCGCAGATGCAGCCGTGTTCCTCGGTGATGCACTGACTCTGGCCCAACGGATACATGCAGAACGCGACGGGCTCCCCGCAGGACACGTACGTGGGGCACTCGGGACAGATGCAGATCTTCTCGGCCTGGGCCTTGTCCACGGGTGGCTCCTCCCTCTTGGCGCGACTCGGCGGGGCGCGCCGCTCGGCGGTCCCTGTTCAGTGCTTCTCCAAGCCGAGGTCAGGCTACGCGTCGCGCCGGGACGGCCGGGCCACCCGGAGTGTCGGGTACAGACACCTCGTCCGAACCACGCTCGGGGAGGCACGACCATGGGCTCAGGCCGAAACGCGTTCGTGATCGGCGCCGGCTCCGCCGGGATCGAGGCCGCCGTAGGACTCGCCCGCGCAGGCTGGGACGTCTCCATAGCCGAGCCCAGCGGCGTGGGCGGCACATGCTTGTGGACCGGCTGCGTGCCCAAGAAGTCGCTGTACGTCACCGCCCGCAACTACGCCGGGCTCGAGCGGGACCCCCGGTTCGGGGTGCTGCCCCAGACCGCCGGGCTCGACTGGCCCGCGGCACAGGCGTGGAAGCGGCGCTCGCAGACCGCGGTCGCGGGTGACCAAGAGCAGCTGCTCGCCGAGCACGACGTCGTGCACGTGCCCGGAGTGGCCAGGTTCTTGGCTCCCGACAGGCTCGAGGCGCACGGCACCGAGTACACGCCGGACGCCGTCGTGATCGCGACCGGCGCCCGCACGGTCATGCCCCCGCTGCCCGGGATCGAGCTCGGGGACACCAGCGGGAGCGCGCTCTCCTACCGTCAGGTCCCAGAGACGCTCACCATCGTGGGCGGTGGTTACATCGGGATGGAGTTCGCCGGCGCCTACGCGCCGCTGGGGTCCAAGGTCACGATGATCGTGCGCGGGCCGCGCGTGCTGCCCATGTTCGACGCCGAGACCGCGCTGATCGCGACCGAGGAGCTGCGCTCGTGCGGCGTGGACGTGCGCACCGGCTGCAACGTCACCGGACTGTCCGGGGAACGCGGAGCGGTCGTGACGCACTACACCGACTCGGAGGGCAAGAAGCACCAGGTCACGGCCCAGCACGTGCTCATGGCCGTAGGCCGCCGCGCCAACGTCGACCACTTGGACCTGGCCGCCGGCGGCATCCAGACCGACGATCGCGGCCGGCTGGTGCTCGACGCCGCGCAGCGCACGACCAACCCGCGCGTCTGGGCGGCCGGCGACGCAGCGGGCACCATCCAGCTCAAACCGGCGGCCGAGATGGCGGGCCGGCTCGTGGCCCGGTCCATCGCCACGGGCGTGCCCGAGCACATCTCGTACGGCACGGTCCCCTCCACCGTCTTCACGCTGCCCCAGGTCGCCCAGGTGGGCCTGACCGAGGAGGAGGCCGGCCTGCGCGGCGTCCGTTGCATCGTGCGCAAGTTGCCCTTCGGGTCGCTGCCCGCAGCCATCATCGAGGACCGCCGTTCGGGCCTGATCAAGCTCGTCTTCGATGCCGAGGACGGCCGTCTGATCGGCGCCCATATCGCCGCTCCCCAGGCCAGCGAGCTCATCTACTCCGCAGCGCTAGCGGTGCGCGCAAAGGCCACGGAGGAGGACATGCGCGAGCAGGTCGCGATACACGCCGCGTTCTGCGAGGGACTCAACTTCGCTGCGCTGCAGCCCGCCCAAGAGGACTCCTGAGCGGTTCCGTCTACGCCAGCGCCGCCTTGATCCGGTCCAGCGCGGCCTGCTCTTCAGGGCTGATACCCTTGGACGCCTCGGCGGCCGCATCGGCGACGCCGAGGACGAGACCCTTGTATGCGTCCAGGTCGTCGGGAGCCTTCTCGGCGAGGATCCCGGCTGCCTGCTCGATACGAGCGGAAGCTGCTCCCGCCATGTCGACGCGGTTCTTGGCCACCTCTTCGTCGGGCTTGGCCTTGATGCCGGCTACGACGTCGCGGACGAGCGTGCTGGAGCTCGACTCGCGCTGCGCCGACAGGTACTTGGCGGCGGCGCTCGCCTCTTTGAACGACGCCCACATGCCCGGCGTGGAGTACGACGTGTACGTCATGGCGTCCACGACGCCCCACTCGATGACGTTCCACTCGGCCTCGGTGAAGTCGGCTTTGGTTGCCACGGTCCCCTCCTGTGGTCGGTCGGTCTGGGCGCCCCCGACCTTTCGTACCCGAGGGCGCCCATCAGACGCATACTGCGTATAGACCCCGACCCCGGAGGACCAATGGCCGACCGGTACATCCTCGCCCTCGATCAGGGCACCACGAGCTCGCGCGCGATCGTCTTCGACGCGCAGGGCCGCAAGAAGGCCTCGGCAAGCAAGGCGCTCGAGCAGATCTTCCCGCAGCCGGGGTGGGTCGAGCACGACCCCGACACGATCTGGAACGACACGTTCTCGCTGATCCTGCAGGTGATGGGCGACCTCGACATCGCCCCGACGCAGATCTCGGCGATAGGCATCACCAACCAGCGCGAGACGGTGGTGGTGTGGGACCGTGCGACCGGCAAGCCCATCCACAACGCGATCGTGTGGCAGGACCGCCGCACCGCCGACCGCTGCGCACAGCTCGAGGCGGCCGGTCACGGCCCGCTGGTCCGCGAGCGCACGGGGCTCTCCATCGACCCGTACTTCTCGGCCACGAAGATCGCCTGGATCCTGGACGACGTAGAGGGCGCGCGCGAACGTGCCGAGGCCGGAGAGCTCGCCTGCGGCACTGTGGACTCGTGGCTGGTGTTCAACCTGTCGGGCGGCGCGAAGCACTACACCGACGTGACGAACGCCTCGCGCACGCTGCTGCTGGACATAGGCACCGGCGCGTGGGACCCGGAGCTGTGCGAGATCTTCGGGGTGCCCGCGAAGATGCTGCCCGAGGTGGGGCCGTCGTCGGCCGCTATAGGCAAGACCGACTCGGCGCTGTTCGGCTGGCCCATCAAGATCGGCGCTGTGTGCGGAGACCAGCAGGCGTCGCTCGCCGGCAACGGCGGCTTCACGCCGGGCGACACGAAGGCCACCTTCGGGACCGGCGTGTTCGTGCTCACCTACACCGGCACCACGCGTCCGGCCTCCGAGCTGCTGGCCGTCACGATCGCCGCCCGAACGGGCGACGAGCCGCTCTCCTACGCGCTCGAAGGCTCCATCTTCATGGGCGGCGCCATCGTCCAGTGGCTGGTCGAGGAGCTGCACCTGGCCGAGTCCCCCCATGCGCTCGACGACCTCGCGCGAAGCGTGCCCGACACCAACGGCGTCGTGCTCGTGCCCGCTCTCACCGGCCTGGGCGCCCCGGAGTGGGATCCATACGCTCGAGGTTCGGTGTTCGGCCTCACCCGCGGGGCCACGTCCGCGCACCTCGCGCGCGCGGCGCTCGAGTCCATACCGCTGCAAGTCGGCGACCTCACCGATGTCATGGCCACCGATTCGGGCAACCCGTTGCGCTCGATGCGCGCCGACGGCGGCGTGACGGCCAGCTCCCTCGTGATGCAGACCCTCGCCGACGTGCTCCAGGTGCCCATCCACGTGGCCGAGGTCGCCGAGTCCACCGCCCTGGGAGCGGCGTTCCTGGCCGGCCGGGCGGTAGGCTGGTGGAAGGAGCCCGCCGACCTGCCAGCGCTCACCGCGGTCGCCAAGACCTACGAGCCGGATCCCTCGCAGTCCGAGCGTCTCGCCCAGACCCGCCGTCTATGGGCCGAGGGCGTGCAGCGCTCGCTGAAGTGGGCGTCGGAGTAGGCGCCGGTCCCGCCTCGGCCCATCGGGCCCGACAGGACGGCTACTCCCAGACCGCTGACGGGTCGGGCAGCTCGAGCCCGAGCGCGTGCCCCACGAAACGGTACGCATCCACCGAGCGGACCCCGTTCTCGCCCCACCGCTCGGCCGTGACGAGGTCGTGGAGCAGGTGCGCGTCGGCCGGGATGGTGAACACCGTGAGCCGCTCGGGCGCGACGAGCTTGCGGACGACGGCCTCGTTGTAGTCGCCGTCCAGCCGCTGGTCTCCCTCGTTCTTCACGAGCACGAAGCGCCCGGTGACCGGGTGCGGCCGCTGCCGCGCCACGCCCTCGGCCCAGTAGACGAGGGCCAGGAACGACGCGATCCCTTTGTACGAGAAGCGCGGGTAGATGTCGCCGGCGGCGGCGTCTTTGAGCTTGGGATACCACCACTGGTAGACGTCGGGCATCAGACGCCGGTTGAAGGCGGCGACCATCGCGCGCACGGCCGCGTCGGGGTAACCCAGCGGCTTCATGAGCGGCGAGATGGCGACCGTGCGGACGACCTCGGGCCGTTCGACGGCGCACCAGGTGGCGAGCGAGCCTCCGCCGGACAGGCCCACGACTTCCACCGTGCGGCCCAGTCCGGCGGCCACGTCCACGGCCCGGTCGGTATGGTCGCGCAGGATCTCGGGTGTGAGCTGCGAGATGTCGCGGGTGAGACGGTCGGTGTGCCCGTGGAACGGCATGCGCGGGACCCAGACGTTGCAGCCCGCATCGTGGTAGGCCTGGGCGAGCAGCCGGAACTGCCTTGGCGCCGCCGTGTAGCCGTGGAACATCACGACGGCGCGATCCGTGGGCTCGCCGGCCAGCATGGCGATGCTCGCTCCCTCCAGCGCCAGCGGCTCGCGTGATTCCACGTCCCAGAACGCCTCGATGGTGAGCACTGCGTCCTCGTAGGAGCGTGCCGGGGCGGCATGCGACGATAGATCGCGCCGCCGTGTGCTGGTGCTCATCGGCCCTCCCCCGAAGCGGTCGTGTCGCAGGCGTCCCTGCCGAGCATAGCCCGAAGACGCGCGGCGTCGGCGGGTGCGTGCGCCTGGGCGTCGTTGTTGAAGTACGCGTAACCGTCCCGGCCCTGGGCCGCTTGCTCGTGCAGGAACGCGCACCAGGGCTCGAGCGCCGGCTCCACGTAGGAGCCGTGGTACTCGGCGGTGTCGTGGAATCGCACGTACACGAAATCGGCGGTGGGAGTGAGCTCGCGCGGCATGACGTCGCTGCTCACGTGCACCTGCGCGGCGCCGTGGCGGCGCAGCACGTCGAAGACCTCGGCACACAACCACGACTCGTGGCGGAACTCCACGGCGTGGCGCACGGCGTTCTCAGGCAGGTTCGCGAGGAACGTGTCGAGCACCCGATCGTCGCGCTTCATGGTGGGTGGAAGCTGCCACAGCACGACGTGGAGCTTGGGCCCGAGCAGCTCCATGCGCTCCATGAACGCGGCCGTCTGGTCGGTCACGTCCTTGAGCCGATGGAACTGGGTGATGAAGCGGCTTCCTTTGACCGCGAAGGCGAAGTCGCCCGGAACGGCCGCGGCCCAGGCCTTCACCGTCAGGTCGCTCGGGGTGCGGTAGAACGTGCCGTCGATCTCCACGGTGGGGAACCGGGTCGCGTAGAACTCGAGGCGGTGCGCCGAGCCTACGCCCTTGGGGTAGAACGGCCCTGCCCAGTGGTCATAGGACCATCCGCTGGTCCCGACCCTCATCAGCCCTGGTGTCCGGCCTCGCGTCCTCATGGGCCGTTGGTACCCCTCGCGCGAGGTGCCGGTCCGCCTGCGACGGCGCCGTCCGCTGGAGACTGCCCCGTCCACTCGGCGCCGACGCGAAGGGACCGGCCCCGATACGTCGAAATACAGGCTTGGCGACGTGCGGTCGAAGGTTCGCCGACCACTGGGGGGCTCTGCATGAGTACGACTCTCGTCCAGGTCAATGTATGGCTGGACATCGTGTTCTTCTGGGTTTGGATGGCGGCGATAGCTTTCGTCGTCTTCCACTTCTCGCTGAGCTTCTTCAAATTGCCCAAGGGCAGCGAGAAGAGCCGCTTCCGCAAGTCGTTCCTCGAGGGCCACTGGCCGGAGCACGACCACCGGGCCCCGGCCACTCCCAAGTGGATCCACGGCATCCACATGGTCGGGATCATCCTGCTCGCCATCACGGGCATGATCGATCCGGTTCCCCGTGGGCGGACGCGAGGCTCTGCGCAACTTCCACTACTTCCTGGGCTTCATGGTCACGTTCACCCTGGTGTGGCGCATCTGGTACGCGTTCTTCTCCAAGGCCAGGGACTACAAGGAGTTCTCGATAGGCAAGAAGGACCTCAACAGCCTTCTCGGTGTCCTCGCGTACTACGGCTACTTCACCAACAACAAGCCTCACGTGGCCAAGTACAACTGCGCGCAGAAGGCGAGCTACATGCTCTTCCTCTTCATGATGCTCGCGCAGGTGTTCACCGGCTTCGCGCTCATCCGCTACAACGTCCTGTTCGGCACCAGCCCGCGGGACCTGCTCATAGGCTGGTGGCTCGGGCCCATAGTGGGCGGGCCCGCGAGCGCCATGTGGTACGCCCGCATGCTCCACTACGTCCTCAACTGGATGTTCATCATCATGATGACGATCCACTTCTACCTGGCGGCGTCGGTGGACATCCCCTGCACGCTGGACTTCTTCGGCCTGACCACTATGGAGACCACCGGCGGCCACCACGACGACGAGGCACCCGCTCCCGAGGAGCCCGGCATCGTGCCCGCCCCCTCGGGTGCCGGAGCCGCACTGGGCGCCGCGTTCAGCGACGACGACTACGTCCCGGAGCACCAGATCTAGCTCGGCCACGCCCGCACGCACCCGTCGAGCCTACGAAGAAGGGCCCTCGCCGAAGCGGGGCCCTTCTTTCATCCCTGCCGAGGCCGGCGCACCGAGCGGCGCCCTACCCGATGCCCACGACCTCCGGCGGCCGCACGTCGTCGTAGATCCGCGCCTCGACGAGCTTGCCGGAAGGCCCGCGCTCGTACGCCGCGGCCCCCGACTGGGGCGGGATGCGGGTCTCGCCCCACCGATCGACCTCGTATTCGTACACGACGGTCACGCCGTCGTCCGTGATGGTGCCCAGGTGCAACGGCAGGGTCCCCGTGCTCAGGACCGCGTGATACCACGCCGTCCTGTCCGCGCCCGAATGCGCGTAGGCGGCGCCTGCCGGCTCCCTGACCGTGCCGTCCGGCTCGAAGACGCCGTCGGCCGCCGCCGCGTCGCCGGCCTCGAGCGCGCGATGATAGGCGCCCACGGGCTCCGGCGGCTCCGTGTCCAGGTCGTATTGCATGAGCGGCGGGCGCACGGCGTGCACGCCGTTGAGCGGCCACGTCGAGTGATAGAGCCGCAGGTCGCGGACGAGGTCGCCTTGGACGTCGGCCACGACGATCACGGGGATCTCGGTCTCCGCGCGGTTGTAGTCCAGCCACAGGACGAGCTCGTGCACGACGCGCTCGGGCGTGACGGTCGTGTGGACGTCCTCGATCCGCGCCTGGTGGCGTTCGAGCCACGCGTGGGTCTCGGCCAGGAACTCGGAGGGCTCCTGCTTGCCGCCGAGGGGCGAGTCCACGGTGGCGTTGGGTGCGAACACGCCCAGCACGCCCAGGTCGCCCTCGGCGATCCTCGGAAACAACGTGCGGACCTTGTCGGCGACGTCCATCGGATGCCCTCCCGTCGTTGCCCTTCTGCCTCGCTATGCGTCCGGCTTGCCTCCGGGGTACATGTCGGCGTGACACACGCCCCCTATGGCCCAGTCCGTCTTGTCCACCTCGTTGAGGAGGATCTCCACCGCGCCCTCGGGACACCCGATGGAATCCACGACCGCATCGGTCACGTTGCGGATGAGGTCCTTCTTCTGCGCGGCGTTGACCGTGGGCCACATGTCGATACGGACCAGGGGCATGGCGTCCTCCTTGCGACGGGCGAGCCGGGCGATGCTGGGATGGTACCCGCCTTACCCCTGGGCGGCACGGTGAGCACCGCGCTTGGGCAGGAATCAGGTGGACAGCATGCCCGCAGGTCGTGACGAAAGGGAGCCCGGCCGTGCCCGATGAGAAGAAGCCCACCGTCACGAACACTTCCAGCGAGAACGCCGGGCGCGATTTCCGCAACGGGTGTCTGTTCCTCGTGGGCATGGTCGTCTTACTGTGGATCTGCATCTGGGTAGCCTGGACGCTGTGGCCCAAGGGCTAGTTGTAGTTCCCACATAGGTTGTTGACAGTCGAGGACCCCGTCCTGTCGGTTGTAGGTGTCGAAGCCACAACTGAAGGAGGGGTCCTCGTGTCGCATCCTAACGCGCGGCTGACAGAGCACGGCAGGTTGCTTCTCGCGTTGCGGGTCGAAGCAGGCTGGACGGTGAGCGCCGCGGCCCGTGCCGCTGGCGTTTCACGCCAGACAGCCGGCAAGTGGGTGCGTCGCTACCGGGAGTCGGGACCAGACGGTCTTCACGACGCGAGCTCGAGACCACGTGTGCTCCGGCCAAGCGTCCCGATCAGACGGTGCCGCCGGATCATCAAGGCACGTCTGCGGCACCGGCGTGGTCCACACTGGCTGTCGTGGCGACTCAAGGTCGCCCGCTCGACGATCTATGCGGTGCTGCGGCGAGTCGGGCTCTCACGGCTGCGCACAAGCCGGACCGAGCCGATCGTGCGCTACGAGTGGCCATGTCCCGGTGACCTGGTGCACTTGGACGTCAAGAAGCTCGGGCGCATCCCCGAAGGTGGAGGCTGGCACGCGCACGGCCGGCTCGGCTACCGCCGAGACGGTGAGGGTTGGGAGTACGTGCACGTCGCGATCGACGACCATTCGCGCCTGGGCTACGCGGAGATCGCCACCGACGAGCGCGCCGAGACCACGGTGGCATTCTTGGAACGAGCGCTCGAGTTCTTCGCGTGCGCGGGGATGACGGTGCACCGAGTCCTGACCGACAACGGCGCCAACTATCGGTCGCACTTGTTCCGCGAGTACCTGGAAGGCCGGGGCATCACAGTGCTCAAGACCAGGCCCTACCGTCCCCAGACCAACGGCAAGGCAGAAGCGTTCGTCAAGATCGTGACCAACGAGTGGGCGTATGCCGCAGCCTATGCGGACAATGAGGAACGGGCCGATAGTCTCGGCCCGTTCCTGGACTACTACAATCGGTCTCGTCCACACGGAGGCTTGAACGGCGCCACCCCGATCAGCAGGGTCCGCTGACAACAACGTCCGTGGGAACTACAGCTAGTCATCCCAGCAGCGCGTAAGGGCCCGGCGGCCACCCCTACGAAAGAGAGCCCATGGATCGCAAGGTCACCGGAGCGCAGAACGTCAGCCGCATGTGCATGGTCTGCGGGCGCGACAACCCCTGGAGCCTCAAAGCCCGCTTCTACGAGCTGGATAGCGGGGAGCTCCTGGGCATCTTCCAGCCGCTCGAGCAGCATCAGAGCTACCCGGGACGGCTGCACGGCGGCATCGCCTCGGCGGCGCTGGACGAGACGATAGGCAGGGCCATCGCCGTGGGCGACCCCGACGCGTGGGGCGTGACCGTGGAGCTCACGATGCGCTTTCGCAAGCCGGTGCCGCTGGACCAGGAGATCCGGGCGGTGGCGCGCATCACCCGCGACGCGGGGCGGCTGTTCGAGGGCACCGGTGAGATCGTGCTGCCGGACGGCACGGTGGCCGTGAGCGCGGCCGGCAAGTACATGCGCCTGCCCATCGAGGACATAGCTCAGGGCGACTTCAGCGCCGAGTGGTTCCCCGACGTGCGCGAAGCACCGGACCGGGTGGACCTGTAGCGAGCTACTGAGCCGGGACCACGATATCCACGTGCACCGTGGCCACGCCCGGCAGGCCGATGGCGTTGGCGGCGGCGGTGGACAGGTCGAGGCTGCGGCCGGAGATATAAGGGCCGCGGTCGGTGCACACCACGATCACGCGCCTGCCGTTGTAGCTCACGGCCAGCAGCGTCCCGAACGGCCATCCCGGTGTGGCGCAGGTGAGCTCGGTGTCGTGGAACGGCCGGCGCGAGGCCGAGGCCGTGGAGTTGGGCGGCGAGTTGTCCGGGTTCCCGTATGTAGACGAGACCCAGTCGTAGCTCAGGCCCACGCTCTTGTACTTGGTGGGGACGCCCGCCGGGATGATCCAGGCGTCGGCGCCGCCGTCCACGTAGCCGCTGGCGCCGGGCACGAGCGACACGGCGTTCATCCACGTGGCTCCCGATGGGTCCTCGGCATGGGTGGGCGTCTGGCGAGCGGCCGCCTCAGCCGCGAGCGCGTGCTGCTTGGCTATGAGCAACTGGCCTATCTCCGCGTTGACACCGTTGAGCAGCGCCGACTGCTGGTCGATCAGGCTCGCGATCTGCTTTCGCTGCGCGTCCGCCTGATCGCGCAGGATGCCGATGTCCTGGGCACGCTGCTGGACCGACGCCTGCACGCGCTCGGTCTGCACCTGCTGGGTCGTGACCGTGTCGATGACGTCGGCGTTGCGCTGCCCCACGAAGGCGAGGAAGTCGATCCGTGTCACGAGGTCCTGTAGCGTCTCCGCGCCGAACAGGACCTCCAGGTCGCCGAGGGTGCCCGACTGATACCTGTCCACGGCCAGCTGCTGCAGCTTGGCCTGCTCGTCGTTGCGCGCAGCCTTGAGGATATCGAGCTGGTTCTCGAGCAGCTGCATCTCGCGCTTCGTGCTGTCGAGCTTGTCGCTGAGCCGGTTGTACTCGGCGAGGCTGGTGGACAGCTGCGAGCGCAGCGCCTCGAGCTTGGTGTTGAGGTCGTTGGCCTGCTGCTGCTTCGCGTCCACTTGCGACTGGAGCTCGGTGGACGAGGGTGCCGCCACAGCGCCCGCCGTCTGGCCCGCCACGAGCGCCGCCGCCAGCGTCAGGGC
This sequence comes from uncultured Coriobacteriia bacterium, assembly GCA_963768865.1. Lineage (GTDB taxonomy): Bacteria > Actinomycetota > Coriobacteriia > Anaerosomatales > CAVYJL01 > CAVYJL01. The sequence goes on from CAVYJL010000007.1 coordinate 256,285, forward strand.
GCACGAGAGCATGACGCCGATGCGCCACGGTGTGCGGGATCTGCGCGAGGTGCGGGGTGCCAAGGTACCCTCCGGCGGGTCTGCGGCTCGAGTGCGAAAAGGCTGGAACGTCCCACAACGCAGCGATAAGCATACCGCGATGAACGGGCGGCCGCTCCTCCGCTCCTCCGCCGAGGCGCCAATGGACCCCCCACGCCACGAACACGCAGGTCAGCGGCCCGCTACGCTCGTCGCTCGCCGTCCTTGTAGACGGCGTGAGCGAGCCTCGTCCCGGGCCGGTACGCGAGGTGCGCGTGGGACGGCGCGTCGAGAACCACCAGGTCGGCGCGCGCGCCGGGTCCCAGCCAGCCCACGTCCCTGCGCCTGAGCGCCCGCGCGCCGCCGGCGGTGGCCGCGTGCACCGCGGCCGCGGGCGTCATGTGCATGTCGTGGACCGCCATCGCGATGCACAGCGGCATCGACGTCACGTACGAGGAGCCGGGATTGCAGTCCGTGGCGATGGCCACCGGGACGCCGGCATCGGCGAGACGGCGCGCGTCGGGGTAGTGGCCGCGCGTGCCCCACTCCGCGGCCGGCAGCAGTGTGGCGACCACGCCCGTCTGGGCCAGCGCCGCGATGTCGTCGTCGGTGAGGTAGCTGCAGTGGTCGACGCTCGCCGCGCCCAGCTCCACGGCGAGCCGCACGCCCGGCCCCGGCGCGAGCTGGTTGCCGTGCAAACGAGGCTCGAGCCCCGCGGCGATGCCTGCCTCGAGGATGCGGCGCGCCTCGTGCTCGGTGAACGCGCCCACGTCGCAGAAGACGTCCACCCAGGTCGCATGGGGAGCGCACGCGGCCGTCATCTCGCCGCACACGAGGTCCACGTAGGCGTCACGGTCGCCCGCGAACTCCGGCGGCACCACGTGGCCGCCCAGGAAGGTGGTCTCCCCGGTGAACTCCTCGGCTATCTCGAGGATGCGGCGCTCTGTTGGCACGTCGAGCCCGTAGCCGCTCTTGATCTCCACCGTGGTGGTGCCCTGCGCCAGCATCTCCGCCATGAGCCGCGCGGTGTTGTCGCGCAGCTCACTCGCGGACGCCGCCCTGGTCGCGGCCACCGTCGTGGCGATCCCGCCGCCCGTGTACGGCTCGCCCGCCATTCGTGCCGCGAACTCAGCCGAGCGGTCTCCCGCGAAGACGAGATGCGTGTGGCTGTCCACGAAGCCGGGCACGACCGCGCGGCCCTGGGCGTCCTCGATCTCGTCGCAAGAGGGAGCGTGCGCCGCGGCTCCCACCCAGGCGATCCGCCCCCCGTCCACGGCCACCGCGGCGCCCCGCAGCACGCCCAGCGCGGTCTCGTCCCCCGCCGAGGGGTCGTTCGTGACGAGCTCGCCTATGTTCGTGATGAGCGTGCTGGTCATCGCGCCGCGGCCCTAGCCGTTTTCACCCTCGCGCATGGGGACGCGCACGCCACGCTCCCGCGCCACCTCGAGCGCGCGGTCGTAGCCCGCGTCCACGTGGCGCATCACGCCGGTCCCCGGGTCGTTCGTGAGCACGCGCTCGATCTTCTCGGCCGCCAGGGCCGTGCCGTCGGCCACGGTCACTTGCCCCGCGTGGATCGAGCGGCCGATCCCGACGCCGCCGCCATGGTGGATCGACACCCACGATGCGCCGCTGGCAGTGTTGAGAAGCGCGTTGAGCAGCGGCCAGTCCGCGATGGCGTCGCTGCCGTCGGCCATGGCCTCGGTCTCGCGATACGGCGAGGCCACGGAGCCACAGTCCAGGTGATCGCGCCCGATCACGATGGGAGCGCGGAGGCGCCCGTCCGCGACCATCTCGTTGAAGCGCACCCCGGCGCGGTCGCGCTCCCCGTAGCCGAGCCAGCATATCCTCGCCGGCAGCCCCTGGAACGCGATCTTCTCGCCCGCCGCCGTGATCCACCGCCGCAGCGGCTCGTTGTCCGGGAACAGCTCCAGGATCGCTTGGTCGGTGGCGTGGATGTCGGCCGGGTCGCCCGAGAGCGCGGCCCATCGGAACGGCCCCTTGCCCTCGCAGAACAGCGGCCGGATGTAGGCGGGCACGAAACCCGGGAACGCCCACGCGCGGGCGAACCCGCCCTTCTCGGCCTCGGCACGGATGGAGTTGCCGTAGTCGAAGACCTCCGCGCCGGCGTCCATGAAGCCCACCATGGCCTCGACGTGACGCGCCATGGACTCGCGCGCGCGGCGCGTGAACTCCTCGGGCTCGCGCTCCGCGAGGTCGTGCCACTCCTCGAGCGTCACGCCCAGCGGCAGGTACATCAACGGATCGTGTGCCGAGGTCTGGTCGGTGACCACGTCTACCTGCACGCCGCGACGCAGGAGTTCGGGAAGGACTGAGGCGCAATTGCCCACGAGCCCCACGGACAGCGCGCGCTTCTCGCGGCGGGCCGCCTCCACGCGGCCGATCGCGTCGTCCAGATCGTCGGTCCATTCGTCGAGGTAGCGGTCGTGGTGACGGCGCTCGAGGCGCGACGGGTCCACGTCCACGACCAGCACGGCCCCGCCGTTGAGCGTCACGGCCAGCGGCTGCGCGCCGCCCATGCCCCCGCAGCCTCCGGTGACGGTGAGGGTGCCCGCCAGCGTCCCTCCGAACCGCTTGTTGGCCACCGCGGCGAACGTCTCGTACGTGCCCTGCACGATTCCCTGGGTGCCGATGTAGATCCACGATCCGGCGGTCATCTGGCCGTACATCGTAAGGCCGAGGTGCTCGAGGCGCCGGAACTCCGGCCAGGTGGCCCACTCCGGCACGAGGTTGCTGTTGGCTATGAGGACGCGAGGCGCCCATTCATGCGTGTGGAACACGCCCACCGGCTTGCCCGACTGGACGAGCATCGTCTCGTCGGCCTCGAGCGAGCGCAGGGTTCGAACGATGGCGTCGAACGCCTCCCAGCTGCGCGCGGCGCGGCCGCTGCCGCCGTAGACGACGAGGTCGTCGGGACGCTCGGCGACCTCCGGGTCGAGGTTGTTCATGAGCATGCGCAGCGCGGCCTCCTGCTGCCAGCCCTTCGCGGACAGCTCCGTGCCGCGCGGCGCGCGGACCGGACGTGCTCCGTTGGTCATGTCATCGCCTCCATTTGCGCCGGTCACTCCAGCGGCCCGATAGCGGCCTCGACGGCTCGCAGGATCGCGCCCTCGGCAACGAGCAGTCGCGCGGCTTCCAGCTCGGGCGACAGGTATCGGTCCATCCCGCAGCACTCCACACGCTCGCGGATGAGCGCATGGGCGGCGCCCGTGCCCGCGGCCGGCGCGAGCGGCGCCCGCATGTCCAGCGCGCGCGCCGCCGTGAGCAGTTCTATGCCCAGCACCCGGGTGAGCCCGTCGATGGATCGCCGCAGCTTGCGGGCCGCGTTCCACCCCATCGACACGTGATCTTCCTGCATCGCCGAGGTGGGGATGGAGTCCACGCTCGCGGGCATGGCCAGCCGTTTCATCTCGCTCACGATGGAGGCCGCGGTGTACTGCGCGATCATGTGGCCCGAGTCCACCCCCGGGTCCGCGGCTAGGAACGGCGGCAGACCGTGCGACCGGGTCGGGTCCAGCAGCCTGTCCGTGCGCCGCTCGCTGATGGACGCGAGGTCCGCGGCGGCGATGGCCAGGAAGTCCAGCACGTAGGCCACAGGCGCCCCGTGGAAGTTGCCGTTGGATTCCACGCGGCCATCGTCCAGGACCACCGGGTTGTCGATCGTGGAGGCGAGCTCGCGCCGCGCGACCGTCTCGGCGTGCGCGAACGTGTCGCGAACGGCGCCCGCCACTTGCGGAGCGCACCTGAGCGAGTACGCGTCCTGCACCCGCACGGGCTCCTCCCGGTGAGATGCCACGACCTCGGACCCCGCCAGCAGCCTTCGCATGTTCCCCGCGCTGGCCGCCTGCCCCGGCTGGGGCCGCAGCGCAGCCAGGTCCTCCGCGTACACGCGGTCCGTGCCCATGAGCGCTTCCACGCTCATCGACGCCGCGATGTCCGCCACCTTCACGAGCCCGCGCAGGTCCGCGATCGCGAGGCACAGCATCCCGAGCATGCCGTCGGTGCCGTTGATGAGCGCGAGCCCCTCCTTGGCCTCGAGGCACACCGGGGTGAGTCCCGCCGCCGACAGAGCGTCGATCGCCGGGAGCCTGGCGCCCGAGGCGTCGAGCACCTCGCCCTCGCCCGTGATGGCGAGCGCGCAGTGAGCGAGCGGCGCGAGGTCCCCGGAGCAGCCCAGCGACCCGTACTCCGGCACGATGGGCGTGATGCCCGCGTTGAGCAGATCCGCATATGCCGAGGCGGTCGTGACCCGGACGCCGCTATGGCCTCGCGCAAGCGTCGCCAGCCGGTCGACCATCGTCGCGCGCACGACCTCCGTCTCCACGGCGGGCCCGGAGCCGGCCGCATGCGAGCGGATGAGCGAGCGCTGGAGCTGCCGGCGCAGCGCCGGGTCGATGTACTTGGTCGCGAGCGCTCCGAACCCGGTGCTCACCCCGTAGACAGGGCGCCCCGACGCCGCCAGCTCGTCGATGAAGGCGCGGCTTCGCTCCATGGCCGCCGTGGCCTCAGGGGCGATCCGGACCGGAGCGCCGTCGCGCGCCACCGCGACGACCTCCTCTATCGAGAGCGGGCCGATGCCTACGATGACGGTCGCGGTCATGTGCGTTCCTTACGTTGTAAGAGCCCGGCGGCCGCCTCCAGCACGAGCAGCGCGCCCAACCGCGCCGTCCGCTGGTCGGGCGCGTCGCGCTCCGCGTCGATCTCCGTGATGTCCATGGCCCGCACTCGAGCGTCCGCGGCGAACGCGCGGGCGAGTCGCCGCAGGTCGTGGGCGCTGATCCCGCCTGGAGCGGCCGAGGGGCACCCCGGCACCTCGGCAAGGTCGCAGACGTCCACGTCCAAGTCCACATATACCGGACGGCCGCCCGCGCCCGCGATGGCCAGCGCGCGCACGACCGCGCGGTCGATGGCGCCGTCCCCGTCCAGGTCGCAGCGAGGCACGACGGTGATCCCCCACTCGCGAGCGCGCCGGGCGTACGCCGGCGAGTTCGAGAACGGCGCGATGCCCAGCTGCACGACGTTCGCCCCGGGCAGCCCCGCTTTGACGAGCCGGCGCACGGGAGACCCGTTGCTCACCCCGTCGCGCAGGTCGTGGTGGGCGTCCACCGTGATGAGCCCCCAATCGCCCAGGCCGTCGGCTGAAAGGGCGTGCATGACCGACCAGGTGATGGAGTTGTCGCCGCCCACCGCGACGAGGAGCTGGGCCTTGCGTGCGAGGGCCACAGCCTCGGCGACGCGGGCCTCACCCCTGGGGCCGTCCGGCTTGCGCACGTCGCCCAGGTCCGCCGCCTCCAGCACGCCCGGGTCGCGGTCGCCCTCGGCCCACAGCGAGTAGCGGTCGAGAGCTTCGCGCACGGCGGCGGGAGTGGAGTGGGCGTCGGTGGGCGTTATCGACGTGAGATGCGCGGGGACGCCCAGGAGCGCGAGGTCGCACTTGGGCGCTTTGCCGGGCGCGACGGGGGTGAGCCAGGCGGCCGCGCGGGGCCACAGCGGGTCTTGAGGCCGATCGGGACGTGACAAGCCGCGCCGCCTTTCACAAGGGATGTGCCGCTAGGGAGATTCCCGAAGCCGGCCGAGAGCAGTCTCGGCGCGCACGAGGTGGTCTTCGGGCTCGGGGTGCCTTATCCCTCCCGCGTGCGGGGGCTCGCCGCAATCGCGCCCGGGGTGCGGCTTCTGGCCTACCCCCGTCAGGTCCCGGAGCCCCGCCGCTCGAGCGCCAGAGCCATGCGATCCACGATCGCGTCCAAGATCGTCTGAGTCGTCGCGAAGTTCAGGCGCGCCCACCCATGCCCGTGCGGGCCGAAGTCGGGTCCGGCGGAGAGGGCGACGCGCGCCTCTTCCAAGAAGAACTCCGCCGGGTCCGTGCCCAGGTCCAGCGCGCGGAAGTCGAGCCACGCCAGGTATGTGGCCTCGGGCATCGTGAACCCCACCTGCGGCATGTCACGCTCCAGGCGCGCCGCCAGCTGATCGCGACGGTCCGTGAGGGCGCGCCGGGTCTCTTCGAGCCACTCCTCGCCCTGCGTCCAGGCCGCCAGCGTGGCCTCGGCGCCGGGTGAGCCCACGGCGCCAAGCACATGGCCGGGCAGCGCTTTGAGCTTGCGGTTCACGCGGTCGTGACCCACGTGCGCCACCGCGCAGCGCAGACCCGCCAGGTTGAAAGCCTTGCTCGCGGCCGCCACCGTGACGGTGCGCTGGGCGATCTCGTCGGACAGCGACGCGATGGGCACGTGGCGCGCGCCGGGATGCACGAGGTCGCCCCAGATCTCGTCGCTGATCACGAGGAGGTCCTTGCGGATCGCGACCTCGGCGATCGCTTCGAGCTCCGCGGTCGTGAACGCGTGGCCGGTGGGGTTGTGCGGGTCGCACAGCAGGATGGCCGTGGTCCGCTCGTCCACGAGCGCATCCAAGAGCTCGGGATCCAAACGCCAGCCGTCGGGGTCCAGGCGGCAGTCCACCACGCGACGGCCCGCCGCGCTCGCTGACTTGAGGAAGGGCGGATAGATGGGCGTGAACACGACCACGCCGTCGCCCGGCTCGGTGTGCACGTAGAGCGCCGCGTCCACCGCCTGCATCACGTCGCACATCACGCGGACCCGCGACGGATCGGGGCACCAGCCCTGACGAGCTTCCTGCCAGGCACTCCACACCTCGGGGATCCGGCTCGTCGCGGCCATGTTGTAGCCGAAGTCCCCGCGATCGGCCAAAGCGCGCACGGCGTCAACCGCCACGGGCGCAGGCGGCAGGTCCATGTCCGCTACCCACGCGGGCAGCACGTCGGGCTCGAAGAACGTCCATTTCGCGCACGTGAGCGTCCTGAGGCGCTCGTGCTCCTCGCCCAGGTGAGAGACGCCTGGCTCGGCGGTGTCCGTCATGCGGGTCTCCTCGGTTCGAATGCCGGCCTACCCACGATACCCCTGGGGTGCCCCTGCTCCCGAGGGCGTACGGCGTCCGCGTTAAGTGCCCCCGAAGGCGCAGCCGTAAGAGCATCCCCTCGCCCGACGCGCCCGCGCGGCAACGGGGTCAAGCTCGAACCGCGAAACGCATCCGGACCCCCAGGAGGCGATCGAAATGCACGCGGTGCATCTGCGCATCGAGGGCACGACGAGGGACAGCGACATGAACACCGTGGAATCGGCGCTGCGCATGGTCGCGGGCGTGATCCACGTGATCGTGGTCAGATCGATGGCCCTCGTGTCGGTGCTCTACGACGAGACCGTGGCCGATGCCGCCCGGATCCTGGCCGCCGTGCGCGACGCGGGGTTCAAGGCGCTTCCCGAGGGCGCCGCGACTCCCTCGGCACACTAGGTCGTGGCGCCGGGCTCCTACTCGATGTCCACGTGCGCCCCTGAGCAGTACGGCGGGTTCGTCGTAAGACCGCAGTTGCAGATGGCCGCGGTCTGCGCCTCTTCCACCTCGAACGCCAGCGGCGTGATCCCGCTCCCGGCGTGCGAGCCGTCGCAATAGGGCACCGTTCGCGTGTGGCCGCACCGGCACCAGTAGTACGTGCCCACGCCCAGCTCGGTCACGAGCGGGTGGCTCTTGGCCTCGTCGTTCTCGTAGCGGGTCATGACGCCTCCTCGGTCGGGTCACCCTTCCGTCACCTGTAGCTCCCCCGCGGCCTCGCATGTCTCACGCTGCCCGAACCGAACGACCGCTCGCCCCGATGCGAACGGCTCTCGCGCCGCTGTTCACGAGCGTGAAACCACGGCACGAAGCATGCTGAAAGGCTGTTGGTGCCGATACACCTTGTGAAGGGCCGAGAAAGGGCGCGGGACGGTGCGCAAGACCAGCACGACAGCGCGGATGGCGAGCGCCGCGGCGACAGCGTCGCTGCTGCTGCTCGTCGCTGCGTGCGCGCGAGTCCCGGCGCCGCCCGAGAACCCCGGCAGTACCGGCTCGGTGCCCGACACCGCCGGGCCCTCTGCCGCGGCCACGGCCTCGGCCACCGTGATCGCGAATCCGCGCCGGGGCACCCTCGCAGCCAAGCCGCTCCCCGTCGCTCAGCGCGACTCGGCCACCGGGAGGTCGTGGGTCATCTTCTACAGCCCGCATCCCGACGACGAGTCGATAGGCATGGCCCAGGCGATCCGCCGCTGCGTCCAGTCCGGCTACAACGTCCAGCTCGTGTGCTTGACCGACGGCGTGACCAGCCGGGCGTTCGAGACGTACTACCGTCAGAACCCCCGGCTTTGGCGAGACCTGGACCACAACGGGGTCAAAGGCGATCGTGGCGACTTCGGCATGGAGCGCCGCCTCGAGTTCACGCGAGCGGCGGCCGACCTCGGCGTTCCCAAGGACCGCCTCACGTTCTTGGGCGTCACGATCAACCATCGCCGAGGCCGCGACTTCATGTCGTCGGACAGGATCCGGCAGGTGATGATGGAGATGGAGAGGCTGCATCCAGGCGCGTTGCACGTCACCGTCATGAAGTACACCGACGGCAACCCGTCCGGTCCCGGCGACTACATGGCTCAGGCCGAGCACACGGCCGCGTGCGACGCGTTGCTGTACCTCGCGCACACCGAGCATCTCCGTGCCGAGTTCTACAAGGTCTACGTCTACGACCTGCCCGCGGCTCAGCGGTGGGCACCCGTGATCGAGAACGGCGCCGCCCAGCACGCGACCAAGCGGCTGGCGATCCTGGACGGCTACGACGACGCCGACCGGCCGGGCCACCTGGGCATAGGCTGGCACAGCGTGCCGGTCACCATAGACAACGTGCTGCGGGACGACAACGAGTACCGGACCCCGCTGGCCGATATCCCCTGGTGACGGCGAGAGCCGCAGCGCTCTTCCCTACAGCCGCACGTAGATCTTCCGGCGCGCCATCCACCACGCGACCGCGTACCACAGGGCCAGGCTGCTCAGGCCGAAGGTGAGCGCCCCCAACATGGGGCCCAGGGTCCTTTCGAGACCCTCTTCTATGGTCGTGTAGACCGAGCCGCCCGCGAGCGGGATGAGCAGCAGGATCCCGTTGAGCACGCTCGAGCCTATGTAGATGATGAGCGCGTTGCGGCCTAGCGGCTCGATCCGATGTGCCATCTTCTGACGGCGTCGCACGTCGATGACGTAGTGGAGCGCGGCGAGCGCCAGCGCGTCGATCCCCGCCGTCAGCAGGACGAACGTCGCGGTCCACAGGCGCTTGTTCACGGGAAGCCACGGAGACAGGCCCATACCCAGCAGTAGGCTCACGATCCCGGCGGGCACCAGCACGCGGCCGGCGCGCGCGCCCTTCTCCATGAGGATCGCGCCGGCGGCCACGCCCAGCAGCATGCCGCCGGCCGTGGAGAGCACCCCGACCAGGTTCTCCGGGTCCACGGTACCGGGCTGCCCGGCCGGGGGCGGCGAGTACTGTCCCGTGCGGACCATGGAATCGACGAACGCGGGCAACGTGGCCCCCGGCCGCGACAGGTCGCCCAGCGTCCCACCGGGAAACGGCACAGCGAGCAGTAGCACCGTGTGGAGCATGAGGAACGCGGCCGCGACCCACACGACCCGTTGCGCGCGCCAGCGCGCGAAGGGAGCGGCCAACACCGAGCCCAAGGCGATGCGCTGGAGCACGCCGTTGAGCCCGATCTTCCAGGAGCGCAGCGTGGCCGAGTACAGCGCGTTGATGCCGAGGCCGATCGCGAACAGCGTGACCGCCCTCAGGTAGAAGCGCGTCCACATGTGGCGGGTCACCCTGGGGTGCCGGCAGGCCCACAGGGACATGGACACGCCCACGATAAAGACGAACGAGGGGAAGACGATGTCGGAGAAGCCGAGCCCGTTCCACTTGGCGTGGGTCAGGTACGGGGTAGCCCCCACGCCGCCCGTGTTCACGTAGACCATCGCGGCGACGACGATCCCGCGGAACACGTCCAGCGACAGCAGCCTGCGCTGCGGCGGCGGCGTGCTCGACGGACTCGGATCGGTCGCTCCAGGTGCGGGTGTGTCAGTCACGTCACGAGCTTACCCGGACACGTGGTGCCGGGAATCCGCCCACCGGAGTACTCCCGCCCGCCTGGGCGGTGTACCCGTGGATCCGGGCCGCCGCGGCGACGCCTCCGCTATCCCAGCCGCTGCGACCCTCGGCTGAGCATCCCCCAGACGAAGACGGCGACCCACAGCACCCAGGGAGCGGCGATCCAGGTCGCCACCGCCGCCGCCAGCTTGTCGTCGCGGGTCGCCAGCGCGCGAGCGCCGAGGATCGCGACGGCGAGCATCCCGAGCATCGCGACCAGCGCCACCACGGTGTGGACGAGGTCCGGCAGGGGAGACAGGTCCAGGCCGCCGGAGGAGACGGCCATCATGGCCGTCGCAAGGACATCGAAGGCGAACCCTGCGAACAGGTACGTCACATGCCGCCGAGTCACGGCCTTGGACCGAAACGCACCCCACACGCCCATCGAGTAGAGGACGAGCGCCGCGGCCAGCGCGAGCAACCCGACGACGATGTTCACCGGCATGAGTCCCCCTTCAACGACGAGCCACCCTGCCCGGCGCGGGACGGTCCCGCGCTGCGCGCATCGCGTGCGCATCACCACGATACACGCAGTCCCTCCGGCTTCGTCTCGTGCGCCGTGTCGGCGGCGGCCACGGACGGCGCGGCCGCCTCCGACCGGGTAGTCTAGTGATGTGAATCGACCACGTCTCCCGACCGCAAGGAGCCCCCGTGAGGATCGTGGTCGCTCTGGGCGGGAACGCGCTGCTCAAGCGCACCGATCCCATGACCGCCGAGGCGCAGCGCACCAACGTCCGCGCCGCTACGGCACAGCTGGCGCCGCTGGCGGCCGAGCACGAGCTCGTGCTGGCGCACGGCAACGGCCCGCAGGTGGGGCTGCTGGCGCTGCAGGCGGCCGCCTACACCTCGGTGGAGCCGTATCCCGCTCGACGTCCTCGGCGCGCAGACCGAGGGCATGATCGGCTACATGCTCGAGCAGGAGCTGGGCAACGTGCTGCCGTTCGAGAAGTCGATCGCTACCGTCCTCACGATGGTCGAGGTCGACCCGAACGACCCCGCGTTCAGCGACCCGACCAAGTTCGTCGGACCGTGCTACAGCCAGGCCGAGGCGGACCGGCTGGCGGCGGAGAAGGGCTGGGCGTTCAAGCGGGACGGGGAGGCCTGGCGCCGGGTCGTCGCGTCACCCGAGCCCAAGCGCATCTTCGAGCTGCGGCCCATCAAGTGGCTCATCGAGCGCGACGTCATCGTGATCTGCGCCGGCGGCGGCGGCATCCCCACGCGCTACCTGGGCGACGGGATGCGCACGCTGGTGGGCGTCGAGGCCGTGATCGACAAGGACCTCGCGAGCGAGCTGCTCGCGCGCGAAGTGGGTGCGGACCTCCTCGTGATGGCCACCGACGCACCCGGCGTCTACGCGGACTGGGGCACTCCCGAGCAGCGGCTGCTCGGGCGAGTCACCCCCGACGAGCTGGAGGCCTACGAGTTCGCCGCCGGGTCGATGGGGCCCAAGGTCGAGGCGGCCTGCAGGTTCGTGCGATCGACGGGCAAGCGCGCCGCGATCGGCAGGCTCGAGGACATCATGGCCATCACGGCGGGCGAAGCCGGGACGAGCGTCTGCCCCGTGTAGCGCGCCGGCGACGAACGGGCCGCCCGGGCCTGCCGCCCCCCGAACCTACGCGAAGCGCTTTACGACGTAAGGCGACGTGAAGAGCGCCAGCGTCGCGGCGTAGTCGGGCACGAACGAGAGCGTCTCCCCCACCGCGGGCGGGTGCTCCATCCCGTCTACGTCGACGATGAGATGGTCGCTCGACGCGCCCAAGACCTCGACCCCCGGGTCCAGGGGCCGCAGCCCTTGGGGCGGTGCGTCCTGCCTGCCCAGGGCCAGGATCGCCCGACGGCGCAGTCCCCGGTCCGCGAAGTCCGGCACGTTGCCGAAGGCGTCCTGAGCGCAGGTCCCCACTGGCCGCGACGGCTTGACCAGGCACTCGATGACCGGCGCCTCGAGGGTCACGGCGTCGCGATGCAGGTCCAGCCCGGGGATGGGCTCGCGCGTGGCCGGGTCCACGCCCAGCACGATCGCCTCGCCTACGCGCAGGCCGGTCACGCCGGCGGGCGCCACGCCTCCCAGCACGGCGGCGATGGAAGTGGAGCTGCCGCCGGACACCGGCATATCTCGGCCCAGCATCCGCGCCGCGTCCGCCGCCAGACCCACGAGCTCGCCAAGGTTCCGGGCACTGGGCTCGATCGCCCCGTAGCACGTGAGGCTCGTGCCGATCCCGCGGATGTCCAGGTGCTCGAGCTTGGCCGCTTCCTCGATGAACCGGCCGAGGTCGGCCGGCATCACGCCTTCGCGCAGGTCGCCCACGTCCACCATCGCGATCACGCCGTGGTCACGGCCGGCGGCATCGGCCGCATAGTCCAGGGCTTCGAGCGCGGCGAGCTCGCTTTCCAGGGAGACCTCGGCAAGGGCGACTACCTCGTAGGCCAGGGCGGGCACCGTGGCGCGCAGCATCCAGATGGGGGCGGTGATGCCTGCGTCGCGCAGCCGAGCCGCGTTCTCCAGGCGCGACTCGCCCAGCGCGACCGCTCCGCCGTCGAGCATGGCGCGACCGATCTCGGGAGACCCGCAGGTGACCTTCGTCACGCCCACGACCTCTACACCGCGCAGCGCCTCGACGATGCGCCGCGTGTTCTCGCGGATCTTGGCCGTGTCCACGGTGACCGTAGCGATCCCGGTCATGCGCTCTCCCCCTCGTGCAAGCCGGTGCTGTGGCGCATGAGCTCCACGACCGCCTCGTGGCCGAAGTGCCGCGACAGCACGCCGCAGCAGGCGAAGATGTAGTCGCGATCCAGGGCGATGCGAGCGTCCCAAGGCGGCAGCAGACGATCGCCGCCCCCGAACGCCGCGCGGGTCTCGCCCAAGATGGAGTATCCACCGGGCAGCCGCGTGAGCGCGCCGCCGGTGCCCACGACCACTCGGCACGCCGTGAGGTCGCGGCCTTTCGCCACCGTAGAGCGCCCGGTAGGCGTGTACAGCGTGCTCGAACTCGCCGGCGTGGCGGCGGACCGCGGTCACGGCCGCGTACTTGGCCAGCAGCTCGGCGGCACAGATCTCCGCGGGCGTGTGGGGCAGCGGCGGCGGAAGGATGCCGGGCCGGTCGGACGGGTCCAGCTCCTCCACGACGTGCGCAGCACTCCTGAACGTGCCGAGGTCTCCCTCCACGGTGCGCCGCGCGTGCGGCTGCGGATCCAGGCATATCGCCCGCAGGTCGGGCGAGCCGTCTGTCACGGAGTGGACGTCGGTCGTGGCACCGCCCACGTCCACCACCACGAGATCGACCGACCGCTGCCGCGAGCAGCTCGGCGGCTATGAGCACGGCGCCGGGGGTGGGCAGGATGAGCCCGGTCGCTATCTCGGCGACGTGCTCCATCCCCGGGGCGCTCGTGATGTGCTCCTCGAACGCGTCGTGGATGACCGCGCGCGCCGGCAGGATGTCGAGCTCGTCCACCGCCGGGTAGACGTTGCTCGTCACACGGACGCGGAAGCCTGCCTCTTCGAGCAGCTCGCGGGCTTCGTCGCGCACGAGCGAGTTGCCGCCGTAGACGACGATGGGGCGCATCCGCAGCTGGCCCAGGCGACGCGCGTTGGCGAGAACGGTGTCGTAGTCGCCGCCCTCCACGCCTCCCGCGAGCAAGATCAGGCTCGGCCGCACTTCGTCGATGCGCGCCAGGTCACGGTCGCGCAGCGGTCCGGCGGTCTGGTACTCGACCACGCCGCCCGCGCCCAGGGCCGCCTCGCGCGCCGCCATCGCGGTCATGCGTTCGGTCAGGCCGTGCACCGTCATGCGCAAGCCGCCCGCCGCCGAGCTCGTGGCCAGGGTGATCCCGGGCTCGAGGGGTCCCAGAAGCTCCTCGAGCTTGGTGCGGGCCTCGGCGACGCCCATGGTGACGTCGCCCTCGTCCACCGTGGTCACGGCGAACGCCTGCCCCACGAGCCGGGGTGATGTGCCGGGCAGGCCCTCGAGGCCCTCGAACGCCGAGAGCACGGTGGTGGTGGACCCGATCTCGGCGACGATCGCGTCGACTTCGCGGGGTGGGGCCTCGGGCAATGGTGCTCCTTGCTGAGGTGGGGGCGCCGATGGCGGCCCTCGTTTGAGAATGTACCTCTCCGCCTGACAGGTGTGCGACGATGGCCGCGCCTGGGCAGACGGTCCGTAGCCGCGGATCCGTTCGAGTGGAGGTGGCCAGGATGGCGGAGCGCCCGCAGGCCGGCACGATCGATGAGTACATCGCCGAGTTCCCGCCCGACGTGCAAGTGGTGCTGGAGGAGATGCGGGCCCTGATCCGGGCCAACGCACCCGACGCCACCGAGACGATCGCCTACTCGATCCCCACGTTCGACCAGAACGGGAAGCACGTGGTGCACTTCGCCGCGTTCAAGGCCCATGTGAGCTTCTATCCCACCGGAAGCGGCGTGGCCGCCTTTCAGGACGAGCTGGATACGCTGCCGTACAAGCTGTCCAAAGGCACGATCCAGATCCCGCTCGGAGAGCCGCTCCCAAAGGACCTGATCCGCCGGATCGTGGCATTCCGAGTGGCGGCGGTAGGCGCGCGGACGACCAAGTAGGTCGCCACGACACTCCGGATCGGCATGGATAGTTGCTGTCAGACCGGTCGCGTACCATCCAGGTCGGGCGTGCTTCCTCGTTCCAGGGCCAGGCAGTGATCCACTGCCGAGGCCAATGGCGGCCCCATCGGGACCATGGGCGAGATTCACGCGCTCCACCGGCGCTCCGTCGCGGAAGGAGACTCCAGTGCTGACCTATCGGCTGCAGCAAATGGTATTCAAGTTTGATCGGCGGCCTGCCTTCCCAGCGAGGTGTACTGCACGAATCCGCTTGTCGCGAGTAGCCGGCTTGGGATTCGATGCACCGGGCCGGACTGCGGTAGTTGGAGCAGACCTGCGCCTCATCCACAGCTCTTACTCGGGCAAGTCACTCGTGAAGTCGCAACCGCCACTCGAATCGCCCAGGGTCACTCTCAGCCACAAGGATGGGGAGGCCGTTTCGCTATCCGGAAACGAGCTTACGATTGCCTGGCAGCGCGTCAGCTCGCTCGAGGAGCTTGAGCGACGGATCAACACCTACAGACTCTTCGTCCCCGCGCTGTTCAGCCTTCCGCTGCTCGACCCAGTGGTGGTCACCCACGTGAGCGGCACAGCAGGTGGCATCCCATTCGAGTTCGTCATGGCCCGCTCAAACGGCCCCTTCAAAGCTGTCACAGTTGAGCTCCTGGAACGAGAGCTTGGGAGGGCCTTGCTGCGTGCCCGAGTTGTCGCAGCCGAACCCACCCGCCGCCTGGCCGCAGCTCTCGGCTACTTCCACTCTGCATGCCGGCTCCTCTCCGTAGGTGCTTCAACGTGGGAGTTCATGTCTGAGGCCGTGCTAGACATGAACAAGGCCCTGGAGGCGCTGTTCTCGAAGACGCGGATGTCGGACACAAGCCACACGGACGCCGTTCGAGAACTCAATCGACTTGGGTTTGACTCGGCGAAGACCCAGCTGCTCAAGTCCGTCATGATCCTGCGGGACCACCTGGACTCGGCCCATGTCGACACGTGGATACACAAGCCCGGGCACCTTGAAGCTGTGTACAGGATGCTCGAGGCGGCCGAGAGCGACATGCGCCACCTCTTCGAGTTCTTGATCACTGAGATTGAGAAGGACTCGTATCAACTCCCGAAGGGATGGGAGCCGGAACCGAGCAAGGACGTGCTCGAAATGTTGGCCTTCATCGTTGATGAGTACGGCGGCGAGCCAGTAGACCCGCCCCCGAACCCTCTCTTGAATGCCACGATGAGCCCGCGAATCGAGCAGTTCAGGCACCCAGGTGCGAAGGGCGCAGGGCGCTAGGCGAAGTCCGCAGGGGCCTAGCCCCGCCCCCGCATCGCCTCCACGATGAACGAGGCGACGTCGGACCCGTGGGTGCCTCGGCCGAAACCGGCGTCCATGCCCCATTCGCAGGCGAGCTTGTTCGTGACCTGCGTCCCTCCGGCGATGAGCAGCAGCCGATCGCGGACGCCCTTCTCCACCGCGAGGTCCGCGAGCTTGCGCATCGCGTTGCGGTGGGCATCGCCGTGGCTGATGATCGTGGAGATGAGCACCACGCGCGCCGCGTGCTCGATGGCGGCGTCCAGCACCTTTTCCACGGGAACGCTCGTGCCCAGGTACTCCACCTGGAAACCCCATTTCTCGAGCCCGCCGTGCTTGATGTCGATGATCTCGCGCATCCCCACCGAGTGCTCGTCCTCGCCCACCGTCGCGGCCACTGCCTTGAGATCGTGCGTGTGCACGAACTCGCGTATCTCATCGTCGGAGAGCTCCTGGACGGGCTCGGGGATCACGAGCGTCGCCGGGTCTATCGCCACGTCCAAGTAGCCCTTCAGCTCGATGAGCGTGCCCTCGGCAGGGTGCATGACGGCTTTGTGGATGACCTCCGGGTGCCGCAGGTTCATTGCGGCGCCGAGCTCCAGGGCCGCGGCCTCGGCCAGGGGCGCGGGAGCCGGGAGGAACATCGTGACCACGACCACGCCGTCGCCCGCCCACTGCACCTCGGGCTTGATGAGCCCGCGTTCACGCAGCTCACGGGTGCGCTCGAGGCGCACGTTCACGTTGTCCTCGGGGTCGAGCTCGTCGATGAACGGGACCTTGTCCGGGTCGCATAGGGTGCACCCGCCCACCGGCTCGCAGGCCCTCGGTACGCCCAGCGCCGCCGCCGCGCCCGGGGACTCGGGCACCTCGCCCCCGCCGGGCAGGTGGTTCTCGCCGAAGTGGTGGCACACCGGCGCGTAGTAGTCGGAGGCCCTCGCGACGATGGTGCCCGCCGCGACGCCGCCCTGCGAGTCGCGCGCTATCCCGTCGTCGTGCGTCTCCGGGTACTCGCCCGAGTCCACGAAGTACGCCTCCTCGACTCCCGCGAAGTAGCCGCCGTCGGCGAGCATCGCCTCCAGGAACAGGACCGCGCGCTCCTTGATCTCGCGCACGCGGGCTGCCAGCTCGGGGTTCTCGCGATCCACGCGGAGCATCTCGCGCAGGCCGTCCATCCCCACGAGCGCCTGCTTGGCCGTGTCCACCGCCGCGACGTTGTTGTAGTGCCAGGGCACGTTGCGGCCCTCGTCGGGCGTGATGGTGCTCTGTATGTCGGCGCTCGTGAGCCTGGAGATCATGAGGTTCATCACGTGGGCCACCGTGGCTTCGCGGCCATCGGACTCCATGTAGCGCGTGTTCTGCTGAGCCCGCATCTTGTACCGGCCGAACAGGTCGCGCAGCGCCACGGCGTACGGCAGGTCCATGCGCATGCACGGCGCCGGAGCGGCGTCCGGCGGCACGGTGGACAGCGCGATGTCCTCTTCGGACATGCCGGCCGCCTCCGAGTACGCGCAGTTGATCGCGTGCTGGACGAGAAGCTCGGGCATGACCTTCCACGCTTTGACGGCGGTCGCGTTGGCGTTGTGCGCGCCGTCGATCTGGAGCATGCCGGTGCTGGCCATGATCCGCTTGGCCACGGCCGCGTCCACGAAGCTCCGGTACATGTTGATGTTGCGGTACAGCACGTTGTACTGCGGGTCCTGGTGTGCCCCGTTGACGCCCTCCTCCGCGAACATGACGGCGATCTCCGGGCCCGGCCACCCCGCTCACGTACGAGTGGAAGTTGATGGGGCGGCCCACCTCGTCCTCGATCAGGTCGAGCGCGCGCCGCGTCGACGCGGACCTGCTTGCGCGTGACGGCGACGCCGCCCACGCCCTCCGGCGTGCCCTCGAGCAGCCCGTCGATGTGGCTTTGGCCGGCCGTGCGGATGACCATCATGTGGTCGGCACCGTGCCAGGCGGCCATGCGCATCCGCCGAAGGTCGTCCTCGAAGCGTCCCGAGGCGATCTCGGTGGTGATGACGCAGTCCGGCTGAGGGTCGATGTCGTCGAAGTAGTGCGCCGCCGGTAACGGGACGCTGCGCTCGAGGTTCTTCGAGGTCTCGTGATAGGTGAAGTCGTAGAGCCGCTGCCCCGGGACCTGCTCGCGCCAACGCCAGCCGCGGCGGCGCGGGCGGTACTCGGCGATGCCCTCGAGCAGCGCTCCCAGGTCGAGCTTGGCGTCGGGCGAGAGCGGCTCGTCGCCGCGCCGGCGGTTCATCGCGCCGCCCCCCACTTGGCGGCCGCCAGGTCCCAACCCTCGCCCGCGGCCAGGCGGCCCGCGGCGGCGGGCGCGTCCACGCCCCACGCCTCCATGCACGCGAGCACCACGTGACCGGCCCCGTGGCTCAGGAGCCCGCGCTCGACGCACTCGGCCACGACGGCCTTGCACGTGAGCGAGTCCACGCCCATGCGCATGAGCACTGAGCGCTCGATGGAGGGGCTGGTGTGCGTGCGCGCGAGCTCGATGAGCGGAGCCACCACTTCGCCTGTCAGGTCCCAGAATCGCGCCTCGAGCTGCGCGTCCGTCAGGCCGGCTAGATGCTGGTGTGCGTGCTCGAACGTGTCCTCGCGTACCACGTCAGGCCTCCTGGTGATTGTCCGTGTCAGAGCCCGGGGATACACTACTGGTGTATCCGACCGGTGTATCCGAAAGCGAGGCCGCGATGGCCGTGTACAAGGTGAACATCTCTCTGAAGCCCGAACTCGTGGAGGAGATCGACGCCGCTGCAAAGGACCTGGGCCTAACCCGCAGCGGCTTCGTGGCCGAGGCCAGCGCCCGGTACGTCGCCGACCTGAAGAACCTCACTGCCGAGGAACAGCGACGGCAGGACATCGAGCGGGCTCGAGCGACTTGGCGGCGGATCGGCGCGAAGATCCCGGCCGACTTCGACGGACTGGCGCAGCTCCGGAAGGACCGCGAACGAGACACGCCTGGAGCTGAGCGATGACCTCGCGCTTGGTGGTCGATTCGTGCGTCGCGTACAAGTGGCTGGAGCCGCAGGGCGAGGACGGCATCGCCGAGGCGTCCGCCCTGTTGGATGCAGCCGAACAGGGCGACCTTCTTCTCGCGGCACCCACACTGCTCCGCGTCGAGATAGCGAACATCATCCGCTACACGGGCCTGGACGCGGACGACGCAGCCGACCTGCTGTACGAGTTCGACGACTTCCACATCGACCTGTATGAGACGGACATCGGAGGGGCCGAGGACGCTCTTCGGCTCGCCGTCCGTCATGGCCTGTCCCTGTACGACGCGCTCTTCTTGCAGCTCGCCGCGGCACTCGAATGCCCTCTCGTGACCGCCGACCGGCGTGCGTTCGCAGGCCTTACCGGCTGCGGCGTGGAGATCCGGCTCCTGTAGAGCGGAAGCCGGCACGGCTAGGCCTTCGACGCCAAGGCCGCGAGCGTCTCTTCGACGAACGCCGTGTCGCTGTTCGTGTCCTGGGCGAGGAAGGCGATGTCGTCGGGAGTGGGGTCGTAGCCGGCGGGCGCGTGCGAGAGCGCGTTGCGGATGTAGCTGGCGCGCATGTGGCCGATGTCGAAGTCTCGGGCCTCGATCTGCTCCGGCCGCTCGGGGATCACGATCCTGCGACCGGGCACGTTGTCTACCGGGTCGCCGGCGCGCACCTCCACGCCCATGCGCTTGGCGAAGTTGAGCTGCGCCCAATGGTGCTTGCCGGCGCCGGTGTACTCGGTCTCCTGCACGACGATGGTCGCGTCGCGCGGGACCTCGCGGGCCAGCGACAGCGCCGCGGTCATGGCCGTGTTGCCCGACGGTCCGCGCTCGAGCCCCTCGAGCTTGGCCATCGCCTCGGTCACGTAGAAGACCTCACCCTGCGAGACGGTGAGGTATCGGTCCATGTAGCGCAGTGAGCGTGCGGCGTTGCGGGGCACGTCCGCGCGGTCCGGCCACGTCGCGAACGGCACGCCGAAGCCGGTGTGCCCCGTGGTGAAGCTCTTGCGGTTGAAGTCGTCGTCGCTGGCCATATGCAGGCCGGACAGGTCCACGCTGGCGCTCACGATCCGGGTGTCTGTCGCCCCCGCGCGCTTGAGGCCGCGCGCGGTACCGGTCGTGTTGCCTCCGCCTGCGTGCGTGATCACGACGTAGTCCGGCGGCGCGCCCGTGACCGAGCGCATCTCCTCGGCGATCTCTTTGCCCAGCGTCTCGATGCCGGACACGCCGAACGAGCTGTACAGCGACGCCGCGAAGTAGCCGGTGGTATCCAGCAGGTCCACCATGTAGAAGAACAGCTCCGGTCCCACGGTCATCTGCACGACCTCGGCACCGAAGGCTTCGCAGATGCGGGACTTCTCGATGATCTCGGGCTGGCCCACGTGCCTGGAATCGAACGCCTCCTGGCAGATGATGCACTTGAGGTTGTTGCGCGCGGCCTGGCTCGAGACGGCCGCGCCGTAGTTGCCCGACGTCGCCGCGATGACGCCTTCGTAGCCCTTCTCGCGCGCCACGTGGATGCTCATGCTCGCCCGCCGGTCCTTGAACGAGCCCACGATGTTGGCCGCCTCGTCCTTCACGAAGATGCGCCCGCCCATGCCGGGATCGGCGTACGAGCGCACGAGGTCGGTGAGGTTGGTGAGCTCGAGCAGCGGGGTGCCGCCCACGCCGGCCGCGCGCTGGATGCGCGCGATGTCGTCGAGCGAGTACCCGTGCGCCGACATCATCGCCTCGTAGTCGAACGCGATGGGGCTGCGCTCGAACTCGGCGTAATCCATGCCCAGGGCGCGGATCATGATCTCGCCGCGCCGGCCCATGACCTCGTCGAATCGCGTGGTCACCGAGGCTCACCGCCCGCCCGATACGCCGCCAGGCGCGCGCGCAGGTCGTCGCCCACGTGGACGAGCTCACGGATGGGGTCGCCGAACGTGTGGTAGTAGCCGGGGCACGTGGACGACAGCGTCCCGGACACGAGCCGTCCCGTCATCGTGCGCACCGTGAGTTCCTGGCCGAGGCCCGCGGTGCCCTCGGCGAAGCCCTTGACCCACACGGTGAGCGGCTTGGCCGCCGTCTCCGCAGGGAGGTTCTCGGAGCGGTCGGCGGGTTCCAGGAGCACGAACTCGACCTCGACCCAGTCGCCGGCCGCGCAGCGGTCCGGTGCCTCGGCGTCGATGCCCATGGGGATCACCTCATTCGGTCGGAGACCAGAAGCGCGGCAGCGGCATGTCCACCACGGTGAGCATGCCGGCGGGCGCAGGCACGATGAGCGGGATGTAGTTGCCGGTGCTCGCGTACGTGCCCTTGCCCCCGGGGATCTCCGGCGTGTTGGCCATGTTGACGTCCGGGTCGCCGAAGACGTGCAGGTAGTCGCCGGTGTCCTGGCCCTCCAGGCCGGGATGGTATCTGCTGCGGGTGCACGAGCTCGATTCGCAGCACGCCCGCTTCGTCGTAGCCACGGCCGACGTGCTTGCATCCGCACACGTCGCCGGGCGCCACCGTGACGTGGGGAGTGGAGCGCTCGACGCCGGTGACGATGGGCTCGCGGGTCTCCTCGACGCGACCGATGCGCCAGCCCAGAGCACGAGCGATGAGCGCGATGGACTCGGGGAAGCCGATGTGGCCCACGATCGTGCCGTCGGCCACGCCCTGACGGAACTGCTCCACCGTGGTGCCGACGCCCTGCGTTCGCATGACGGTGGGGCCGAACGGCGACAGGTCGTTCACGCGCGAAGCCTCGATGCGGTCCACGCGCAGGCACACGCTCGTGAGCATGACCGCGAGCGCGTCGAGCACGAAGCCGGGGTTGATCCCCGTGCCCAGGACGCTCACGCCGCGCTCTTTGGCCAGCGTGTCCATCCGGTCTGCCCACTCGGGGTCGCTCGCCCATGGATACGCTAGCTTCTCCGCGATGCACAGGACGTTGGCGCCGGCGCGCACGGCGGGCTCGATCTGGCCCGCGACCTCGTGCAGGTAGCTCTGCGTGTTGATGCACACGACGTCGGGCTCGCGGGCAAGGACCGCCTCGAAGTCGGTGGTCATGGCCACGTCGCATTCGCGGCCCAGGAGCTCACCCACCGTCATGCCGTCCTTCGCGGGGTTCGTGACGATCACTCCCACGAGATCCACGTCCTGGGGCCGGTCCAGCAGGTAGCCCAAGAGACCCTGCCCCATCATGCCCGTGCCCCACTCGGCGACCTTGATCATTGGCGCTCCCCTCAGCGATTCATGCAGCCCCGCACTGTTCCTATGCAACGATAGCCATGTGACGCTCAAAGCGGTACTGCTCACACGGCCTTCAACACCCTCCGAACTCGCTAAATATGCAACGCGCCGTGCGAGTCACGGGCCGGGCGGCTTCGTGAGCAGCGGGTAAACACCCGGTGGAGACCACCTGTGTACCGGATCACCACTCAGAGCATCCCCATCCTCGTGTGGGGCGACCCGCCCGAGGAGGCCACCCTGGCGCAGGCCCGCCACCTCGCGGACCTGCCCTTCGCGTGGCATCACGTAGCGCTCATGCCCGACGCGCACGTGGGCTTCGGGATGCCCATAGGAGGGGTGCTCGCCGCCGACGGCATGGTGATACCGCACGCGGTGGGACTCGACATCGGCTGCGGCGTGCGCGCGTGGCGGACCAACGTGCCGCTGGCCGACTTCCGGCCCGCGCGCGAGATGGTCCTGTCCGACATCATGCGCAGCGTCCCGCAGGGGTTCGACTGGCATCGCACGAGCCAGACGGACCGCACGGACCTGTTCGACGACGTGCCCGACATCGCCGTACTGCGCGGGCAGATCGAACGTGCTCAGCGGCAAGTGGGCACCCTCGGCGGCGGCAACCACTTCCTGGAGTTGCAGTGCGACCCCGACGGCGTGGTGTGGGCGATGGTCCACTCCGGCTCACGCAACCTGGGCAAGCAGATGGCCGACCATTACGACCACATCGCCCGCGAAGACGAGCACCGGCGCGGATCGAAGGTCCCGCAGGAGTGGGGCCTCGCCCACCTGGCCGTGGACGGCGAGGCGGGGGCGGAGTACCTGCAGGTCATGGAGTGGTGCATGCGGTTCGCCCGTGAGAACCGCAGGCTCATGGCCGAGTCCATCCAGAGCGCCATCGACCGGCGCTTCCCCGGGGTCACGCCCGACGAGCCCGTGGACGTGCACCACAACTACGCCTCGGCCGAGGAGCACTTCGGCAAGACCGTGATCGTGCATCGCAAAGGCGCGGTGCGCGCGCGGGGACGCGTGGTCATCCCGGGGTCGATGGGCACGGCGTCGTACGTGGGCGAAGGGCTCGCGAGCGCCGACGCCTTCGAGTCGTGCAGCCACGGCGCCGGGCGATCGATGGGCCGCAAGCAGGCCATGCGCACGCTTCGCCGAGACGAGGTGCTCGGCGAACTGCGCGACGCCGACGTGGCGCTCTTCAAGCAGCGCAAGCACGACGTGGCCGAGGAGGCGCCCGAAGCGTACAAGGACATCGAGTCCGTGATGCGCGCGCAGGCGGACCTCGTGGAGCCTTTGGTCAGGCTGGTCCCGTTCGGCGTGGTGAAGGGATGAGCGTGGCCGAGCGCAGGCCCGTGCATGTCTCCCCCGGCCTCTCGCATCCCTGGTGCGTGAACCGCGACGAGGCGGCCGCCATCCAGCGGCGCCTCGCCGAGCTCGTGCTGCTGACACCCCTGGCCGCCACGGGCGACGGCGCGCCCTCGATCGCCGCCGGCGTGGACGTCGCGTACACGAAGGACGGCTCGCAGGCGTGGGCCGTGGCTGTCGCGATGGACCGGAGGTCGCAGGTGCTCGCGAGCGCCGTCGTCGAAGGCGTCCCCGACGCCCCGTACGCGCCGGGCTTCCTCGCCTTCCGCGAAGGACGGCTCTCTGCGGAGGTGCTGCAGCTGCTCTCGGAGGCTTGCCCGTTCGACTTCGTGTTCGTTGACGGTCACGGCGTCGTTCACGAGCGCGGGCTGGGCCTGGCGTCACACCTGGGGGTGCTGCTCGACATCCCGGCCGTGGGCGTACCAAAGACGCCGTTCCACGCTATCGACCACATGCCGGGGCCGCGCACCGGCGACTACTACGTGCTCACCAAGGAGTGGGGAGCCCAGGGCGCGTCCATTCGGCTCAAGCCGGGGGTCAAGCCCGTGTACGTTTCGCCCGGCCACCTCGTGGACCTGGACAGCTCGATCGCGCTCGCGCTGGCGTGGTCCACCGGGCGGCACCGAGTGCCCGAGCCGCTCGCGGCAGCGCACACGATGTCGGTGCTCGCACGCAACGCGGCAGTCCATCCCACGCGGGAGGAGCCGGCCTCGGCCTAGATATGCAGGATCGCGAACACGATGAGCAGCACCGCGCTGCCACCCATGAGGATGGTCACGATCCAGCCCCAGATGTTCACCCAACGCGGGTTCGTGTGCTTGCCCATGACAGTGGAGTCGCGCCCGATCCGGAAGATGAAGTACATGAGCACCGGGGCGATCACGCCGTTGACGATGGCCGCGTAGTACAGCGCCTTGATGGGGTTTATGCCTACGAAGTTGAGGCCCATGCCCACGAGCATCGACGCGATGATCGTTCCGTAGAAGCCCCGGGCGTGCCCGAAGCGCTCGCTCAGTCCCTCATGCCAGCCAAAGAGCTCGGAGACCGCGTAGGCGGACGAGCCCGCGAGCACGGGCACGGCGAGCAGCCCCACGCCGAAGATGCCCAGGGTGAACAGCAGGTAGGCCAGGTTCCCCGCAAGGGGCCTGAGAGCGAGCGCGGCCTTCTGTGCCGTGTCCACGTTCGTGATCCCGTGATCGTGCAGCACGAACGCCGTGGTCACGACGATGAACAGGAACACGATGTTGGCCAATGCCATGCCCGTGTACGTGTCTCGTCGCATCGCCTTGATCTCGCGTCGCAGAGCGACGTCGCGAAGGTCGCCCATCTCGCCCTTGTCGATCTCCTCCTCGACCTCCTCGGAAGCCTGCCAGAAGAAGAGATAGGGCGTGATGGTGGTGCCCATCACGGCGACCATGGCGGCCAGGAACGCCGCGTTGAACTCCACGTGCGGGATGGCCAGGCTCCTGAGCACGGCCAGCCAGTCGGGCCGGATGATGATCGCCGTGATGATGTAGGCGGCGAGCGAGAGCGTGAGCCACTTCAGGATCCGCGCGTAGCGGTGATACGGGACGAAGATCTCAAGGACCGTCATGAGCGCCGTGAGCCCGACGATCCCGGCTGCGAAGTTGACTGGGACGAGCAGCTGCAGCGACGCGACCATCGCGCCGATGTCCGCGCCGATGTTCACGGTGTTGGCCACGAGCAGCAGAGCGACGAGCGGATAAAGGATGCGCTTCCCGTAGCGCTCGCCTATCACGTGCGCCAGCCCGTGCTCGGTCACGATGCCTATGCGCGCCACGGTCTCCTGAGTGGCGCTCATCATCGGCAGGAGATAGAGAGCGAACCAGGAGAGACCCAACCCATACGCCGACCCCACCTGCGAGTACGTGCCTATCCCCGACGGGTCGTCGTCTGAGGCTCCGGTGATCACGCCGGGGCCGAGCGTCTTGAGGTACGAGACGTGGTGGCGTTGCCGGATCCGCGCGGGTTTGGCCAGGTAAGCCTCGATCTCCTGCTCGGGGATGAGCAGACGGCCCTCCTGGAGCACCGCGTGGACGACACCCCTGCGGACGAGGTAGCTCATCTTGCGCACGGAGATGCCCAAGCGCTTGCGAGCTTGTTCCAGCGTGAGCAATCCGGACACCTCCCGTGGCACGCCGCGCGGTCCGCCCGCGTCGAATCGTACAGACAACGCGGGCGGCGTGCGGGGGTTTCGCCCATCGGCCCGCCGGACCCCCGCGCGGCGCGAGTACCACGTCTGGGGTACGCAAACGAACGTGAACTGGCGTAACCTGCATAAGGCCTTTTGCTACGCGCCGTGGGGGGACCCGGTAGGCGCGTCCGACTGAAAGCGAGCGGATCCATGCCTAGCACCCGTACGAGCCGACCCCTTGGTGTCGCGCTCCTTGTCGCCATCGCGATCGCCGTCGCCGCCCTTGCGGCCGGCTGTGTGCCCGCGTCCGCCCCCACCGGTGGCGTGACGGCCAAGGACAACCTCGCCCTGGCGCAGTCCGCGATGACCACCGTGGCGCCCGACGCGAAGCTGCTCGTGGTCCAGACCGTGGGCGTGGTCGAGACCACGACCCAGACACCGGCTTGGGGCTACCTGTTCGGCTCGCCCAAGACCAACAAGCTCTACGTCGTCGCCGTCCAGAACGGCAAGGCGTCGCAGCAGGAGTACGGCACGGCCAAGCTCACCGCCACCGACTGGGCGGCGGTCCCCACCACGGACAAGTGGACCGTGGACAGCAACACCGCCCACGACTCCGCCGCCAAGAAGGCGGGCGGCACTGCCGCCACCGACCCGTACATCATGGGCATGGTCACGTACGTCCCCAAGACGTCGACGTCCACCGCCCAGCCCTTCGTGTGGAGCATCACGTTCGACCCCGAAAAGGGCGGCGACACCACCAAGCGCACCTACGACGTGAACGCGAACACCGGAGCCGTGAGCGCCGGTAAGTAGCGCCGCGCCGGGCACATGGGCCCAGCGTCCGGCGAGCGTCCGCTGCTCGAGCTCCACGACCGGGCCGAATGGCGCCGGTGGCTCGAGCGCAACCACGGTTCGTGCGCGGGCGTCCGAGTCGCGGTGGGCAAGAAGGGCAGCACGGTGACGCGTCTGACCTACGAGGACGCCGTGCTCGAGGCACTCGCCTTCGGCTGGATCGACTCCAAGGCACTGTCGTTGGACGCCGGCCGCTGGGCCCAGACCTTCGCGCCGCGCAGGCGGGGCAGCAACTGGTCGCGGTCCAACAAGGAGCGCGTGGAACGTCTCCTTGCCGAGGGACTCATGGCGCCCGCGGGGCTGGCGGCCGTTGAGGCCGCTCGCGCCGGCCGAGTAGGGGGCGCTCCGCAGTGCGTCTCAGCGGACAGCTCGATCTGTCGTTCGGCCTCTCGCTGGTCGTGTCGGTGTCGTTCGTGGCGCTGGGGCTAGGGTTCTTGGGTCGGGTGTTGTGGCGACGGTGGCGGGATCGGGAGAGGTCGTAGTCAGGTTCTTGTCAGACCCGGCACTTAAGCTGACATCGGCATGCCTCACCCCATGTATGCTGGAACGCAGGAGGTGTCGGTGATGACGAAGAGCAACCAGCACGTGGTTCCGAAGGATGGGGGCTGGGCCGTCCGCAAGCAGGGTGCAGCTAGAGCCACCAAGGTCTTTGGGACACAGACGGAAGCGGTCGCGTTCGCGCGCAATGTGGCGAAGAGGAACAGCGGAGAGCTCTTCATCCATGGCGCGGACGGCACGATCCGGGACCGGAAGAGCTACGGCAACGACCCGTGCCCACCTCGGGACAAGAAGTAGGCGTGTGGACACTGCCTTCGACCGCAGCGTCTTCGTCAATTGCCCCTACGACAACCGGTTCAAGCCTCTGCTGCGTCCGCTGCTGTTCGCCCTGGTCTACGCGGGGATGAGCCCACGCCTCGCCCTCGAACGCCGGGATTCGGGTGAGCTGCGCCTGCACAAGATCGTCGAGCTGATCCGCGGCTCGAGATACGCGATCCACGACCTGTCTCGTATGGAGGCGCGCAACGCGGGCGAGCTGTTTCGCCTGAACATGCCGTTCGAACTGGGGCTCGACATCGGCTGCCGCCTGTTCAGCGACGACCGGTGTCGGGACAAGCGATGCCTCATCCTGGACCGTGAGCGATACCGCTACCAAGCGGCGATATCTGACTTGGCCGGCACTGACTTGGGCGCCCACGCGGACCGGCCTGAGGAGATCGTTGCGGTGGTTCGCGATTGGCTGTGCAGTGAAGTCGGCTGCACCCTGCCCGGCCCGTCTCGAGATCTGGGGCGCCTTCCTGGACTTCATGGCATGGGACTTCGACCGGCTCACGGCGATGGGCTACTCGAAGGCCGACATCAAGCGCGTGCCTACGAGCGAGCTCCTGGCCCATATGACCCTGTGGATCTCCAGCATCTAGCTCGGTCCGACACCGGCGATCGCCAGAGAACCCCAGGAGGCGTCGTGCACATCCGCCCATTCACCCCCGCCGACACCGACGCGGTCGTCGCCCTCTGGGAGCTCTGCGGCCTCACGCGTCTGTGGAACGACCCGCGCAAGGACATCGCGCGCAAGCTCACGGTGCAGCCCGAGCTCTTCCTGGTCGCCCAGGACGAGAGCGACCGCGTCATCGGCACCGTCATGGGCGGCTTCGAGGGGCACCGCGGTTGGATCAACTACCTGGCGGTGGATCCCGGGCTACGGCATCGCGGCCTCGGCAGTGCCCTCGTGGCCGAGGTCGAGCAAGGTCTGCGAGACCTGGGCTGCCCCAAGATCAACGTGCAGATCCGCCGCGACAACGCGGCCGCCATCGAGTTCTACGAGGGCCTTGGCTTCGGCCAGGACCAGGTGATCAGCTTGGGCAAGCGGCTGGTGCCGGACGAGAGCTAGGGCTTCGTCCGCCGCGCATCGAGCCCGTCGAGAAGCGCCATGAAGCCGGCCTCCATGCCGGTGCTCCAGTCGCGCAGCTCCGGGGCGAGCGACGAGGCCAGCGGAGCGCCCTCGCCCGCCGCGGCGATCGCCTCGTCGCTGGGCCCGCTCCATGACCCGCCCTCGCCGGACGTGAGGATGTACCACCCGGCGGTGTAGGCGAAGATCGCGTGCGCCGCGTCCACGAGTTCCTGCCCGCGGAACCCCGCGGTGTACAGGATCGCCAGCGGCGCCTCGAGCATCTGCAGCGACGTGACCGTGGAGTACTCCCGGCCAAGGAACAGCCACCCCGCCTTGGGGTGCGCCGCGAGCGCGCGCCCTGCCGAGGCCGGCCCCGACAGCATCACGGACTTCCAGTCCGCCTGGGCGGCGTCCAGCGGGAGGCCTGGGCCGGTCTCCTCGATGATGCGCGCTGCCACGCCGTCCAGGATCGCCTCCTTGTTCGGGAAGTGGTGGTACAACGCAGTCCCCTCCACATCCAGCGCCTCGCCCAAACGGCGCACGCTCAGGCCCTCGAGGCCCTCGGCATCGAGGATGGCGATGGCCTTGTCGATGATCTTGTCCCTGGTCAAAGGCTCGCGGACGCCCTTCTTCGGATGCGGTGACATGGCTTCCGACCTTTCTCGGGACCGGGGGTTGACTTAACAGTGCTAAGTTATAAACTGAACACCGCAAAGTATACGCCGTTAAGTTCCGGCGGGCAAGCCCCCGCCGCGGCGACGAGGCTACAGCGGGCGTGCCGGTCCGCAAGGCGAGGAGGCGAAGGAAGATGCAGATCACGACAGCTCCGTCATGCCGAGTGGGATGGCAGGGCGCGACCCTCGACTACGTGGTCAAGGCGCAGGGTGCCACGGAGGTGCTCGCTCCCAAAGGCGAGACACCGGGACTCGAAGATCCGGGTGACCGGCCAGCGCAAGGTGAGCGACGGCGTGGAGGCCGACCTCCAGGTCAAGGTGCTGAACTCGGAGCTCTATTGAGACGACTTCCACTTGGAGGCGCGTGCCGCCTCGGGAACGGTGCAGCAGGCGGACTTCGAGGTCATGACCCTGCCCGCGGCCGTGATGCCGTCTTGCTTCGTGGTGGGCGCCCTGGCGCTGACCGGCGCCGTCATGCTCATCCGCTGGGGGGGCTGGACCGGTTGGACGCTCGGAATCCTGGCCATCCTGATAGCGCTAGCCGGACTGGGCATGGCCGGCTTCCTCGCCTGGGGTCACTTCCTGGGTTATCCGTGGCACTTCGCGTAGGGGCCCCATCCCCTCGCCAACAAAGGAGGACGAAATGAACACCACGACGGCCGCCGCGCCGACGCGCGGCAATGGCCTGAACATCAAGAGACTGGTGGGCAGCGGGGAGAAGATAGGCCTGTTGCTGCTCCCGTTCCTGGTCCTGGGCGTGACCGCGAACGTCGTGTGGCCCGCCGCTTTCGCCGTGGGTGGCCCGCCGGTGTGGCTCGCCGTGCTGTCCGCGCTCATGCTGGTACCGGGGATCGGCATCTGGGCCTGGTCCGTGGTCCTCATCCTAATCAAGGTGCCCAGAGGCGAACTCATCACGACCGGCCCGTTCCGCCTGGTCAAGCACCCGCTGTACACCGGCGTCGCGTTCCTGGTCCTGCCGTGGGCGGGCTTCCTGCTCAACACGTGGCTCGGGTTGCTACTCGGGATCGTTCTCTACATCGGCTCGCGCCTCTTCTCCCCCGCCGAGGAACGCGAGCTGGCCCAACGGTTCGGGGCCGCGTGGGACGACTACCGCGACGAGGTGCTGCTCCCATGGCTGTGAAGAAGGTCACCGCGTTCGTGGGCGCGGGCCGCAAAGGCCACACGTACCAAGCAGCCCGCGACTTCCTCGAGCGGCTCGAGGCGCTGGGCGGCGTCGAGACCGAGCTCGTCCGCCTGAGCGACCACCGCCTGGAGACGTGCCGGGGGTGCAAGGTCTGCTTCGAAAGAGGCGAGGAGTACTGTCCGCTCAAGGACGACCGGGACGTGCTCCTCGGCAAGATGAAGCGGGCCGACGCCGTCGTCCTCGCCTCCCCCAACTACTCGTTCCAGGTGTCCGGGATGATGAAGGTCTTCCTCGACCGGCTCGGGTTCGCGTTCCACCGCCCCATGTTCCACGGCAAGACGTTCACGAGCATCGTCGTGCAGGGGTTCTTCGGCGGCGGCAAGATCGTGAAGTACCTCGACTTCGTGGGCACGGGCCTCGGGTTCAACGTGGTGAAGGGCAGCTGTTCCACGGCGCTCGTCCCTATGACCCCCAAGGAGCAGGCCAAGCGCGATGCGACTCTCGCCAAGCACGCGAGGCGCTTCCACGAACGGCTGTTCCAGCCGGGGACCCCCACCCCATCGCTCCTCCAGCTCTTCGCGTTCAGGATGGGTCGCACCAACGTCGCCATCGAGCTCGACGAGCGCAGCCTCGACTACCGCTACTACCGCGACAGAGGCTGGTTCGACTCCGACTATTGGTATCCGACGCACCTGGGGGCGGCGAAAGGGACGGTGGGGCGCCTGCTCGACTCGTACTTCACGCGGACGATCAGCGCCAAGGCCCAGGAGAGGCGGGGGCTGGCCGGGGGTATGTGACCCGACCGAGCCGCGGAGACGCAGTGGGTTCGCCGCGAGTCCCTGGTGCGGGATCCCGACGGCTGCAACGTGGTCGTCTTCAAGAAGTAGACTTGGAGGGCCCGCCCCCTCACGCACAAGGAGCTCACAGTGACGGAACCCGGTGCAGTGCGGCTGAGCCGCGACCTCGGCTACTCACCCGAACTCGTTTGGGAAGCGCTCACGACGCCGGCGGTCGTCGCGACCTGGTGGACCGAGGGCTACGTCAAGGCCGAGGTCGGCCACGAGTTCGCGCTGGACATGGGCCCGTTCGGCGTGCAGCGGTGCGTGGTCACAGCGGTCGAAGCGTGGCGCCTGTTCGCGTACACGTTCGGCGTGGGCATGCTCGACACGACCATCACGTGGGAGCTCGAGCCCATGGCCGACGGCGGAACACGCCTCTCCTTCGAGCACGCGGGCTTCGATCTGGACTCCGAGTTGGGCCGGCAGGCCTACCAAGGCATGGCCGCGGGCTGGCCGGACGTGCTCGATAGGCTGGACGCCGCCCTGGCGGACTTGGAGTCGTAGAGGGCACCCCCGTCCAGCGGTGGGTCATCCCCTGAGGCGCCCTGTCACATCCCGCCCCTCGGCGGTGTCTACTCATCGGAAGACACCGGGCGAGCAACACCGGTCAACGGTCCCGGGACCCGCGGCGGTGAAGCGAGCATGATGACGGGAGAACCATGCAACGGGGGTCACCCATCTTGGCCGAGCGCCTCGAACACGAAGACCGCGCAGCCTTCGACCGGATCTATCGCGACGAGCGCGTCGCGGTGGAGCGCCACCTCGTCTACCTCACAGGCGACCGGGCGCTGGCCGAGGACCTGACGCAAGAGGCGTTCGGCAGGTTGTACGAGAGGGGCATGGAGCCCGGCGGCGAGGCGCTGCGCAGCCCGCGGGCATGGCTGCTCACCGTGGCCTCCAACCTGGCCTACAACCACTTCCGCAGCGAGGCGCGGCGCACCGCGCGCGAAGAGGCCAAGACCGCGGCCACCCCGCACGAGACCGATCGCGAAGACATCCTGGACGTTCGCTCGGCACTCGAGCGTATGGAGGTTCGCGACCGGACCGTGCTGCTGCTGCGCCACACCGGATTCACCTACGCGGAGATCGCCGAGGTGGTGGACGTCGCGCCCAGCGGCGTGGGCACCATCCTCGCCAGGGCCCAGCGCCGCTTCCGCGAAGCGTACGAAGGCGGCCCGCGCGCCGCTCACAAGGAGTGATCGGACATGTGTTACGAACAGGGACAGCTCCTCTCCTACCTTGACGGCGAACTGCCCGCGGACGAGCGCGCGGAGATGGCGGCGCACCTCGGACTCGTGCGCCGAGTGTGCCGCCGAGTTGCGCCGCGTGGCCCAGGACCGCGACTTCGCGGCCGACAAGCTCGAGACGCTGCAGCCGGACGCGTCGGTGGTCGCGATGCCCACGCGGGAGCCCGCGCGCAGCGGGGCTGCCGTCGCTACGCCGGCAGGCCGCACCGGGGCGCGCCGGCCTCGGCAGGTGAAGCGGGCGGCCACGACCCACTTGGTGCGCTACGCCGTTCTGGCCGCGGCGGCGGCGGTGGTCGTCGGGTCCTTCGCGTTCGCGCCCGTGCGCAGCGCGGCGGCCGACTTCCTGCGCATCTTCCGCGTGCAGAACGTGACCACCGTGACCATCAGCCAGCAGGACATGGCGAGCATCCAGGCGGCCATCAAGGCGGGCAAGGGCCATGTCGAGCCTGAAGTCCCTGGGCGAGGCGTGGATCGAGAGCGCCAAGGAGCCGCCCAAGCGCGTCACGCTCGCCGCCGCGCAGGCCGCCGTGGACTTCCCGGTGAAGCTGCCCCAGGACGCCACCGGCACGCCGGTGCTCACGCTGCAGCCCGCGCAGTCGTACCGCTTCAAGCTCAACGTGGCCGCGATCAACAAGCTGCTGGAGTCGTACGGCGCCCAGAAGCTGCTGCCGGAGTCCGTGGACGGCAAGACGTTCGCCGTGGAGATCCCAGCCGTTGTCGTGGCCAGCTACGGCCAGAAGCCAGAGGACTACAAGCGTGAGGTCATGACCGGCGGCACGCCGGGCACCGCCCCGGTCTTCGTAGGTGCGAGCCACAGCCCGCAGCTCGTCGTGCCCGAGGGCGTGGACGCCGCCCAGCTGCGCGACGTGCTCGTGAACCTGCCGTTCCTGCCCGCGGGCGTTCGCGACCAGCTCACCGCGATGAAGGACTGGCAGTCCACGCTCATCATCCCGAACGTGGACGGCACCGCACGCGACATCCAGCTCGACGGGACCCCCGCGGTGCTCGTGAGCCCCAAGAGCGCCGCCCGCGACCTGCGCGCTAAGATGGCTCCGCTGCCCGAATCGGCGACGATCATCTGGAACGACAACGGCGTTATCCGAGCCGTGGGCGGAGCGATCAGCGAGGAGCGTGCTATCGCCATGGCCAAGTCCATGATGCGATGACGGCGAGTGCCGACCTGGTCATCCTCACCCAGGATCTGACCAAGTACTACGGCAAGACCGTCGGCTGCGAGAAGATATGCCTCCGGGTCTCCCGGGGGCATATCTTCGGCTTCCTGGGCCCGAACGGGGCCGGCAAGTCCACGTTCATCAAGATGATGGTGGGCCTGCACCGCCCCACCTCCGGCAGCGCCGAGCTGCTCGGCCGGCCGCTCGGCGACTTCCGCGCGCGAGCGCGGGTGGGGTTCCTGCCCGAGAACTTCCGCTACCAGGAGTGGCTCACCCCCGTGGAGCTGCTGCGTTTCCACGGGCGGCTCACCGGCATGGAGCCGGGAGCCATCGCGCGCGCGACCGAGCGCGTGCTCGCGGACGTGGGCCTCGCCGATCACGCGCACGTGCGCCTGCGCGACTTCTCGAAGGGCATGCAGCAGCGGTTCGGCATGGCCACGGCGCTGCTCGCGGACCCGGAGCTGCTCTTCTTGGACGAGCCCACCTCGGCACTGGATCCTCTGGGCCGTGCCGAGGTCCGCGCCCTTCTTTGCGCCGTGCGCGAGCGCGGCACCACGGTGTTCTTGAACAGCCACCTGCTGGGCGAGGTCGAGGCCGTGTGTGACGAGATCGCGGTGATCGACCACGGTCGGCTCGTGGCCAACGGCACGCTCGCGGAGCTGCTCACCGGACCGTGCGAGGTGGAGGTCGGGCTCGCGGACCCTATCTCGCGTGCCGACGCGGAGGCCGCCGCCAAGGCCATCGGCGGCCAGGTCACAGGCGCCGGGGAGCACGAACTGGTCGTGGGACTGCCGGACGAAGCGGCGATCCCGCGACCTCGTCGCGCGCCTGGCGGCCCAGGGCGCACGCATCACAACTGTCGCGCGGCGCCGGCGCACGCTCGAGAGCCTGTTCATGGAAGTCACCTCGGAGGGGCGCCATGAATAGCCCCGGCGCGGCGCTGACGCGCGTCCTCACCATCGCCGGCCTGACGCTGCGCGAAGCCGCTCGCCGCCGCGTCATACTCGCCGCGGTGGTCATGTCCGCCGCGTTCCTGGTGCTGTACGGCCTGGCTGCGCACTTCGCGGCCGCCGAGATGCTGGGCGCGGGCTCCAGCGGCGGCATGAGCGACATCATGCGCGCGGGTGTGTCCGTCCAGCTGCTGTACCTGGGCCTCTTCCCCGCCGGCTTCCTCGTGGCGCTGACGGCGCTCTTCGCCGGAGCCGGCACCGTGAGCGGCGAGCTCGACAGCGGCGTGATCTACGCCGTCCTCGCCCGCCCCGTCCGCCGTGCCGAGGTCGTCGTGGGCAAGTTCCTGGGGCTTGCGGTGATCGTGGCCGCGTACGCGGCGGCCTTCTACGGCGCGGTGATCGTGATCGCCCGCTGGCAGATGGGCGTGCCGCTCACTCAGTGGTGGCTCGCCCTGCTCGTGCTCGTGCTCGAGCCGATGCCGCTGCTCGCCATCGCGGTGCTGGGGAGCACCCGGCTGCCCACCCTGGCCAACGGCGTGGTGGGGGTCGCGCTCTACGGGCTGGGCTTCATCGGCGGGCTCATCGAGTCCTTGGGCGCCTTGCTCAAGAATCCGACCATGGTGAACCTGGGTATCGTGTCGAGCCTGATCATGCCGCTGGACGCGCTGCACCGGCTCGCTCTGTCGCTGCTCGTGCCGCCGGGCCTGCTCGTGCTGCAGAACGGCGGCGTGCCGGGAACCGGGGGCGGCACCACGCCCAGCATGTGGATGGCGGTGTACGCGCTGCTCTACGTGGGCGCGGCCGTGTGGGCCGCCTCCCTGGCGTTCTCCAAGCGGGACCTCTAGGCCTCGGCGCGCTGACCAGGCACGAGGCCGCCCGCACCGACCGCGAGTGCAGGTTCGGGTAGACTCGAGCGAGCACAGCCGCCGACCACGGGGGACCTTTGGCGCATCGTCGACTCCTGGCCCTGCTCGCGATCGCCGCGACGCTCATGCTCGCGAGCGCGCTCGCGCCGGCGCACGCGCTGGCCGTCTCCACCGGCTCGGGCTACTGGTACTGGCCCACCGGGTCGGAGGACTTCGGCGGGTTCGAGGCGTACTGGCACTTCCGCGGCGACTGCTGGCATCTCGCTCAGGACATGGCCGCGTCGTCGGGCAGTCCCGTCTACGCGGTGGGCGACGGAGTGGTGCTCGAGTCCAAGTACGTTGGCGGCTACGGCCCCGGCGGCGGATCGGGCGGAGCCGTCGTGATCCAGCACAGAACGGGCGCTGGCGTCCCGTTCTGGGCGCTCTACGGCCACTTGGACAACCTGCAGTTCTCCAAGGGCGCCAGCGTGAAGGCCGGCGCGATCATCGGCTACATCAACGACTACGACCCGAGCCACGTCCACTTCGGGATCCACCCCGGCACTGCCTACCCGCCGGACGGCAACCCGTTCCGCGGCCACACGTACGACTCGAGCAACAAGTACGGCTATGTGGACCCGGTCGCGTTCCTGCGCAACAACCCCCGGCTCGATCTACTACTATCCGCCGCCCGTGCCGGTGGTGGCCAACGTGCCCACGACCACGACTCCGTTGTGGGTCTCCATAGGCAAGGGCGCCGTGTACTGGTCGGTGAGCGCCGTGGAGGGGACCACCACGGTCAAGCAGCGCTGGCGCTACGACATCGCGTCGCACGCGCGCACCAAGCTGCCGGCGAGCTACAGCGTGCCAGCGGCCGAGCGGTGGCGCTACTACTACACCATGCTGACGTCGCCCAAGGTGATCGTGCGCGCATACGACAAGCTGCCTCGGCTCAGCTTCTCGGTGTCCAACACACGGCCGGTCTACGAGACGTCGATACGTACGAGTGGGCACCTCGTGAACGCGTCCGGCAAGCCGTTCGTGGGCGGCCGCGTGTTCGTGGACGAGTACGTGGGCGACTCGTGGCGGCAGCTGGCGATGACGTACACGACGTGGACCGGCGCGTGGTCGGTGTGCTGCGTGCCGCGGGGATGGAAGCTGCGGGCGCGGTTCGGGTCCACCAAAGCCTACGCGCCGGCCACTTCCTCCGAGATCAGGATGTCCATAGTCCGGTAGAGGATGCGGCCGAGGCCGCGGGGCTCCCTGCTAGGCGGGGACCTCGGCTCCGTAGCCGGCCTTCTTGATGGCCTCGACGATCTGAGCCACCGTCACCTTCGCCGGGTCGAACTCCACATGCGTGACGCCCGCCTCATGATCGGCGGTCACGGAGGCGACGCCGTCCAGGTCCCCGACCTCCATCTGGACGAGCTTCGAGCACGACGGGCAATGCATGCCGGTCGTGGGCAGGTCGATGATCTCCATGGCGTTTCTCCTCTTGGTCGGGGTGCGATCGAAGCGACTGGCCGATTATACCCATGCAGGTATGTCACGCGAGAACCCCTTCCCTCGCGCGGGCAGGCTTCCTGTTCAAGCTTGGGCCCACCCGTACCGATACCCCCTCCCTACCGCAACAGGCGCCCGGCAGCGCCGCACGTACAGGGGGTAAGGACGATGGACTCAAGCGCTCGCTTGAAACGGCTCGTGGTACCGGTGGTGCTGGTGACGGCGGCGCTCGTGCTCACGAGCCTGGGCACCGCGTGGGCGTATCTGCCCGCATCGGTGGAGACGTTCGGGACGCAGCCGGTGCTGGCCGCGACGCAGACTCCCGGGGCCTGGTACCCGGACAGGAAGGCGCCGGCGGCGTTCGAGTCCGCGATCTTCGACGGCGATCGGCGCTTGCACCTGGGCATCGACGGAAGCCAGCACGACGCCGGCAACAACTTCTACAACACGCAGGGCCGCAAGTTCGACGTGGAGACCGGCGATGGGACGTCCATGCAGGGCGACCTGTACGTGGGCCCGGACTGGGGCGCCAACGACCGGCGGTCCGACATGTGGGCCACCGCGTTCGACGACAGCGGCACGGTCACCGCCTTCCCTGTCATCGGGTTCCTCACGGGGACCGGATTCCGCGTGTGGACCAACTCCGGGTGGCAGACGATCGGCTTCCCGGCCGGGTTCACCTACGGACGCTGGTACACGCTGCGCTGTGACCTGACCGCCGACGGCTTCAAGTACTACATCGACGGCACCCTCGTGTACGTGGACACGGACACCGGCGGAAGCACGCACTTGGGCAACGTGATCGATCCAGGCCTACAACTGGGGTGCGAGCTACGACGTCTACTGGGACAACGTCTCGCCCGGTCCAAAGGCCAAGGCCGTGACGACCGGACCTTCGGGCTGGACCGCGCCGCTGCCCCAGCCAGCGTCCATAGAGGCCACGCCGCCCGTGATCGCGTCCGCGGCGGTGGCCGATCCCACGGGGTTCATCGGGGCGCCCTACGTGAGCGTCAAGGTCGACGGCAAGCCGCAGCTGCCCGTCACTCTGACGCGCACGGACTCGACGCACGCCGTCGTGACCTACACGGCCCGCTCCGGCGTGTTCGGCCCGGGCACCCACACCGTGGTGTTCTCGGCGATGGACGGCTCGTACAAGTGGTCCACGGCCACGTGGACGTTCACCGTCGCGCCATAGGCCGCGGCGGGACCATCGAGACAGGCTGAGGGCCCGCTCCCGGGGAAGGGAGCGGGCCCTCTTTCGCAGGGACCTGGGGCTTGCGGATGTGCTAGTTCGCCGGTGCGGGGGTGCCGGTCGGAGGCATGGACCCGGCCGGTGGCGCGCCGTGGCCAGGGCCGCGACCCGGATCCGGCGTGCCGGTGGAGTTCACTTCCTGGGTGAGGTGCGTGGTCAGGTCCTTGAGCAGCGTGTCGGACTTGGTCTGGTCGATGAGACCGTTGGAGACCTCGGACGCCAGCGCGGCCTTGGGCGCCGCCGACGCGAGTTCCACGACCTGGGCCACCGTCACGCCCTTGTCGGAGGCGATCTTGGCGAACGACGTGCCCTTCTGACGGGCCGCGCTCACGGTGCTCGTCGTCTCGCCGGTGAGCTTGGCGACGACGTCGACCATGCTCACTCCCATCATCCCGCCGCCGGGACCTCCCGGACCTCGGCCACGGGGGCCACCGGGCCCACCGGGGCCGCCTCCGCCGGGTCCGCCGGGCACGGGCGCGCCGGATGCGGACTGGGACGGCGCGGTGGCGGTCGCCGTGTTCGTGGCCGCGAAGCCTATCGCCGTCGATCCGAGGGCGAGCCCGGCTACCAAGCCGGCGACCATCAGGGTCACAGCAGTTCGATGTCTCATAGGGGGACTCCTTTCGCTCGACCTGCTCCCTCGAGTATCAGGAGCCGGTCTTGCGCGGAGGTCGCGGCGGGGATACGGAACCGCAATCGCGGACGGCCGCCGTGACGGACCGGCACGCTCGGCTCCGACCGGATACCGGCGGCGCCGGCGAGGCGGCCGGGCACCCTCGGCGGGTCAGGAGACCGGGCGCTCGGTGGGCAGGTCGATCTCCACGAGCGTCCCCGGGGCCGAGGCCGGCCCGCCGCCGCTCGAAAGCGTCACGGTGCCTCCCAGGCGCTCGACCGTGGCCCGCACGATAGCGAGGCCCAGGCCGCTGCCGCGGTAGTCGGCGACGTTGCGGGCCCGGTGGAAGCGCTCGAACACCTCGGCGCGCTCGGGTTGCGGCACGCCCACGCCGCTGTCGCGCACCCACAGCACCGCGCGATCGTCCGTGCGGCTCGTGCCCAGGGTCACCGTGCCGCCCTTCGGGGTGAACTTGACGGCGTTGTCCAGCACGTTGTCCACAGCGGTCTGCAGCTCGGCGCGGTCGGCGAGCACGGGCAGCGGGCCCTGGGCGATCTCGAGGACGAAGTCCAGGTCGGCGGCCTCGGCACGGGAGGCTAGAGCGTCGGCCGCCTGATGGGCGATGTCGCCGAGGTCCACCTCGGTGAGCTCGGGCTGGTGATCGGCGGCCTCGATCCTCGAGAGCCGCAGCAGGTTCGTGGAGAGCTCCTCGAGGCGGCGCGCGGCCGCCAGCGCACGGCCTATGAGGCGCTTCTCGTCGGAGGCGACGGGGCCGGACTCGGCGAGCTCCAGGTCGGCCTGCAGCGCCGTGAGCGGCGTGCCGATCTCGTGGGCCGCGTCGCCCACGAAGCGCCGCAGCGTCGTGACGGTCGTCTCCGTGCGCTGCGCCATCGCGTTGAACGAGTCGGCCAGCCTCCCCACCTCGTCGTCGCGGTGGATGTCCGCCCTCGTGCCGAGGTCGCCCTCGGCCATGCGATCGCTCGCCTCGGTGAGGACGTCGATGGGCTTGGCGATGCGGCCCGCGACCAGCCAGCCCGCCACCGCGGAGAGCGCCACGGCGAGTATCGCGGCGACGAGCCACGCCTCGGAGACGCCCAGGAGGACGTCGGCGCCGGACGCCGGCCCCTCCGAGAGCACGAGCGACGTGCCCGAGGGCAGCCCGTTGCCGGACACCGGCACGCTGAGCGTCACGTTGGAGCGCGGCGAGCCGGCGCTCGCGCCGAAGATGCCGCCGCCCAGGGGGCCGGGCAGGCGGCCTGGGGGCGGCGCGGCGGGGCCCGACTCGGCGGTGTGGCTGCCGGCCGGGGCGAGCGTGCGCGGGTCGATCCTGTCCGGCGACCCCGAATCGGTGATGACCGTTCCGTCCGCGCGCACGAGCCGCACGCGCGTTTGCGTATCCAGCGCCGTGAACTTGGCCCACGACGCGTAGCCCGAGGCGTCGGTGGAGCGTGGCGGCGTGCGCATGGCGCGCTCCGCGGCCGCGGTCAGATAGGCCGTCTCGGCACGGGCGTAGTAGCTGCCCAGCACCGTCACGAGGATCGCGCCCAGTATCACCGCGGTGAGCAAGCCGAGCCCGGCGTACGTCCACGCGAGCTGCGATCTGAGGGAGCGGAAGCGCATGCCGTGCCCCTACGTCGCCAGCCGGTAGCCGATGCCCGGCACGGTGAGCACGATCTTGGGGTCGCTGGGGTCGTGCTCGATCTTCTCGCGCAGGCGGCGCACGTGGACGCTCACCGTCTTGTCCGAATAGAACTCGCCGTCAGCGCCCCACACGTGCTCGATGAGCTGCGCCCGCGAGAACACCTGCCCGGGATGCTGCGCCAGATAGACGAGCAGGCGGAACTCGGTGGGCGTGAGGTTGAGCTCGCGTCCGCCGCGCGACACGCCGGCGCGCGTGCGATCGATCACGAGGTCGTCCACATAGAGCACGTCCGCCTCGGCCGAGGACAGCTCCCCGTAGGCGCGGCGCAGCAGCGAGCGGATCCGGGCTACGAGCTCGCGCATCCGGTACGGCTTGGTCATGTAGTCGTCCGCGCCCATCTCCAAGCCCAGGACCTTGTCGATCTCGTCGGACTGGACGGTGAGCATGAGCACCGGCTGGCGCAGGCCCAGCTGGCGCATGGTCTTGCAGAAGTCGAAACCGGAGCCGTCCGGGAGCCGCACGTCCAGCACCACGAGGTGCGGGCCGGCGTCGCGCGCGTACTCCACGCCGGCGGCGCCCGTGGACTCCCAGTGGACGTCGAAGCCCTCGCGCGAGATGCCCTCGACGAGACCCTCGGCAACGGCGGGGTCGTCCTCGATAACGAGTATGGAGTGGGTGCGCTCGGACATCGCGTCCCGAGCGTAGCACTCATCGCGGCCGCCGCCCGGCAGGCCGGCCGACGCGTGGAGTGTCGCGGTCGCGTCGCTCATGGGTCCCTCCCGGTTCGGTCGCTCCTCGGATACCGCCCCGAGTATCCCTCCCGTGCATTGCGCCGGGTGTTCGGCCCGGTTACGGAGCCGCAATCGCGGTCCCGTGACGCTTGGGCCCCTATTACGGACCCGTAGCCGTGCCGCAGGCGCGAGGCAAATCGGCGGGGCCACCATCGCTGTAGACGACCGATCACGACGGCGCCGGGAGCGCCGCCCTCGGAAAGGCCCGACCATGACCAGCGATGCGATCCAAGCGACCGAGGCGGCGACGACCGAACCGGTGTCCATGCCGGCGGGGCCGGCCGCGATCTTCGGCGATCTGTCCACGAGCCGCCCGGCCGATCCGGCCCGCGCCGCCGCCAAGAAGC
Organism: uncultured Coriobacteriia bacterium; assembly: GCA_963768865.1. GTDB lineage: Bacteria > Actinomycetota > Coriobacteriia > Anaerosomatales > CAVYJL01 > CAVYJL01. Next base: position 297,687 of record CAVYJL010000007.1, read on the forward strand.
GGCGAGCCCGGTTCGCGATCGTGGCCGGGGCCGTCGTGGCCGCGGCTGCGATCGCAGCGGCGGGATGGGCGTTCTGGGGCCCGCGCGCGGGCACGGGGACGGGGCTGTCCACCTCCAAGGTGGGCCGTTCCACGGTCGTCGTCACCGTGTCCGGCACGGGCCAGGCCGCAGCCGCCAAGACCACGAGCGTGTTCCCCTCGGTGAGCGGCACCGTGGATCATGTGTACGTGAGCGTGGGCGACACCGTGGCCGCGGGCGACAAGCTCTTCAGCGTTAGCAGCACCGACGTCGAGAACTCGCTGCTCAAGGCGAAGACGTCGCTGCTGCAGGCCAAGCAGTCCAAGATCGCAAGCGGCCGGCAGCCTGAGCCAGGCCAACCAAAGCCTGCTGAAGGCGACTGCCGACGAGCAGCAGGCGCAGTCCACGCTCGACCAGCTCGAGAGCAAGCCCGCCACGAGCACGAACCTCTCGTCCCAGATCGAGATCGCTCAGACGCAGCTCGAGGCTGCCGAGGACGGCGTCTCGAGCGCCGAGTCCAACGTCTCGGCCGCAGAGACGGGCGTGGACGTAGCGGCCGCCAACTACACGTCAGCGGCCAGCGCGTACGACCAGGCCGCGGCAGACGCCGAGAAGGCGCTGGTCACGGCGCCCAGCGCGGGCGTGGTCACGTCGCTCGACATCGCCGAGGGCGGATCGGTGACGGCCGGCAGCAGCAGCGGCTCGTCGTCCAGCTCGTCGGGCGGGACCGCGTCCTCGGCAAGCGGGGGTACGAGCAGCGGCGGCACCTCCGGGGGCACCTCGTCGAGCAGCGGCCTCAGCTCGTCTTCCGGATCCTCGTCGAGCGGCAGCGAGGCGCTCGTCATCTCCGACTACTCCAGCGTCAAGGTCACCGTGACGGTGAGCGAGGTGGACATCAGCAAGCTCAAGCTGGGCCAGAAGGCGGCTCTCACGTTCGACGCGCTCTCCAGCACGCCGGTCACGGGCACCGTCACGTGGATCTCGCCCAACGCCTCCACCTCGTCCGGCGTCGTCAGCTACGAGGTCGCGATCACGCCCGACGCGAAGAACACCGCGATCAAGCCGGGCATGTCGGCCTCGGCGGATATCCAGACGCGAGTGGCCCGCAACGTGATCGTGGTGCCCAACGCCGCCATCAAGCTCGACGGCACCACCAAGTACGTCCAGGTCCTGGGCACGAACGGCCAGGCCACGCGCGTGAACGTGAAGACCGGCGTAGCGGACGACAGCGTCACCCAGATCACGACCGGCCTGGCCGAGGGCGCCACGGTGGTCAACGGCAGCACGGCCGCCGCCTCCACCTCCTCAACGAGCTCCCAGAGCGGCGGCGGTCTGCTCATGGGCGGCGGAGGACCTCCCAGCGGCAGTCCGCCGTCAGGCGGAGGTGGCAACTGATGAGCGCCATCCTCGAAGTGCGTGACGTGAAGAAGACCTACATCACCGAGGGCGCTGCGACTGTGGCGCTCAAGGGCGTGTCGATGGCGGTGGAGCCCGGCGAGTTCGTGGCCATCATGGGGCCGTCCGGCTCCGGCAAGTCCACGCTCATGCACGTGCTGGGCCTGCTGGACACGCCCACGAGCGGCCGTTACCTCATCCGGGGCGTGGACGTCTCGTCGCTGTCGGCCGACGACCTCGCCCGCACGCGCGGCCGCGAGATCGGTTTCGTGTTCCAGTCATTCAACCTGCTGCCGCGCGCCACAGTTATCCGCAACGTGCTGCTCCCGCTGCTGTACTCGGACATCCCCGAGCGCGAGCATCGACCCCGTGCCGAGGCCGCCCTGCGCGCCGCGGGCCTGCCCGAGGAGCTGTGGGAGAAGCGCTCGAACGCGCTGTCCGGCGGCCAGATGCAGCGCGTAGCCATCGCGCGGGCACTCGTGTGCGGCCCCACCGTGATCCTGGCCGACGAGCCCACCGGCAACCTCGACACGGTGACCGGCGACTACATCCTGGCCACGTTCGAGGCGCTGCGCTCGCAGGGCTGCACCATCGTCCTCATCACGCACGAGCCGGACGTCGCGCAGCACGCCGACCGCACCATCCACATACGCGACGGGCTCGTGCAGGAGTGGACGGGAGGCGACGCCTGATGCGCGCGAAGTACCTCGCATCCGAGACCGCGCGCTCGCTCACCGCCAACCGGGCACGCTCCGGCCTCACGATCCTCGGCATCGTCGTCGGGATCACTTCGGTCATCGTCATGGTGGCCATCGGCCAGGGGACCAAGGCGTCGGTGGAGTCCAGCATCCAGTCCATGGGCTCCAACCTGCTCATGGTCTCGCCCGGCGGGTCCCAGAGCAGCCGCGTGGGCGGCGTGGGCCAGGGCGCGAACTCCGCATCGCTCACGCTCGCCGACGCCGAGGCGATCAAGTCGCAGGTCGCCAACGTCGCGGCGGTGGCGCCGCAGAACACCGGCCAGTACCAGGTCTCGGCCGAGACCAGCAACACGAACGTCACCGTCACCGGCACCAACGTGAGCTACCCGACGGTCCGCAACGTGTCGCTGCAAGCGGGCACCTGGTTCAGCGCGCTGCAGGAGCTCGACGCCGCGCGGGTGGCCGTGCTCGGGCCCGACACGGCCGAGACGCTCTTCGGCAGCGTTCGCGACGCCCTGGGCAAGCGCATCAGCGATCTCGGGCCAGCCGTTCACCGTGGTGGGCGTCACGGCCTCCAAGGGCTCGAGCGGCATGCAGAACTCCGACGCCGTCGTGTTCGTGCCGCTCGCCTCCATGCGCCGGTTCATGTCCGGCGGCGACACGGTGAGCGGCATCTACCTGGCCGCTACGTCGCAGGACTCGATGGCCGCAGTGAAGCAGAGCGTCACCGACCTCCTGCTCACCCGGCACAAGATCTCCGACTCGAGCAAGGCGGACTTCCAGGTCGCCAGCCAGGAAGACCTCGTGTCCACGATGTCCACCGTCACCAACACGCTCACGCTTCTGCTGGGCTCCATCGCCGGCATCTCACTCATCGTGGGCGGCATCGGGATCATGAACATGATGCTCACGAGCGTCACCGAGCGGATCCGCGAGATAGGCCTGCGCAAGGCCGTGGGCGGCACCCGCTTGGACCTCACCTCCCAGTTCCTTGCCGAGGCGGTGGCCCTCACCCTCATCGGCGGCATCGCGGGGATCGCGCTGGGCTGGGCCATCTGCGCGGGCATCACCGCGCTGTCGTCGCTCAAGCCGGTCGTGAGCGTCGCGTCCGTGCTGCTCGCGGTGGGCGTCTCCACCGCCATCGGCCTGATCTTCGGCTACTACCCCGCGCGCAGGGCCGCGGGGCTGGATCCCATCGAGGCCCTGCGGTACCAGTAGCCCGCCGCCGCGCCGCTCTCGCGGCCGGCGAACCGAAAGGAGAAAGAGATGAACCCAACAGCAGGAGCCGCGGGTGCTGCGCAGGGCGCCGCGGGTGCTGCGCAGGGCGCGGCCGGAGGCCCTCCCCAGGGCATGCCGCCCGGCGGGGGTCCCGGCGGCGGACTGGGCTTCCTGGGCCCGGGCAGCGATCTGATGCTCATCGCGCTGCTCGCCATCACGCTCATCGTCCTCGCCATCGCGTTCTGGGCGCTCTTCCGCAAGGCCGGCAAGTCCGGCGCGCTGGGCCTGCTCATGGCGATCCCCGTCGTGAACCTGGGCGTGGCGCTATGGCTGGCCTTCTCCAAGTGGCCGCTCGAGGCCGAGAACCAGCGCCTGCGCGAGATCCTCGCCGCCGAGGGCTACTACGCCGAGGCAGGAGCGATGCCGGCGCCCGCGGCGGTAGCGCCCGCTCCCCCAGCCGTGGCGCCCGCGGCGGTAGCGCCCCTGCCTGTGCCGGCGCCGGTCGCACCCCCCGTCCCCGCGCCCCCGTCCGGGGAGGTGACCGGCGCATGACCCGTCGCATCCGAGTCCGCGCCGCCACCCCCGACGGCGGCCGGTGACAGCGGGGCCCGCTCTCCCCAGGGGGAGCGGGCCCCGCGGCTCTCCAGTCTCATTCCGCGACCGGCTGCCCGGTGGGAGCGGCGCGCTGCACGAGCCACACCCCCAGGAGGATGACCGCCGCGGCCACGGCCACCACGGGCGTGGGCCTCTCGCCCACGATCACCATGGCTAGGACCAGGCCAAAGAGAGGCTGCGTGAACTGCACGCTGGCTATGCGGCTGATCCCGCCCTTGCCCAGCGCCCAGTACCAGGCGACGTAGCCCACGATCGACGTGAGCACCGCCAAGATCAGCACCGACGCCCACGCGGCCGGACCAGCGACCGGCGCGCCGCCGCGCACGACGAGCCATCCCAACAGCGGCGTGAGGGCCAGGGCCGACAGGCCGGCGCCCACAGTGTGGTGGGCAAGCTCGCGTAGCCGCTCTGAGTGAGCCGAGCGCCGGCCACGTAGCCGGCGGAGCAGACGACCGACGACCCGAGCACGGCGAGGTCACCCGCGAGCGTCGCGCCGCCCGTGGGCCCCACGCGCCACGCGATCACGAGCGCTTCGCCCAGCATCGCGACGACGATGCCGGTCACCCACAGCGCGCCCACCCGGCGACGCTCCACGAGAGCCCCGAACAGGCTGGTGAACACCGGCAGCGTCGCCACGATGAGCGTCCCGTGCAGGACTGACGTCGCGTGCTGCGCCACGGTGAAGATGAGCGGGAACGCGATGAACGCCGCGAACCCGGAGAACGCGAGCAGCCCGCGCCGACGTCCGCCGTCTGGCAGCGCCGTGCGCATCACCGCGAGCAGCGGCAGCGCGACGGCGCCGGCGATCACGGTGCGCAGCACGCCCACGAGCAGCGGATCTATCTGCTCCGAGGCGACCTTGGAGAAGACCGGAGTGCCGCCCCAGACCACCATCGTGGCCAGTGCTACGAGCAGCGGCAAGGTCGCGGCGTCGCGACCGGCTTCGATCTCGGTAGGCGTGGAGGGCTCCGGCACGGGGCTCCTTGCGTCGGCTACAGATGGGCCCGACGACGGTACCACTGCGCGCACCCGCGCCGCGCGCCACGGGCGTGGGCCCGCGAGCGACCCGCGAGAACCGCCTGGGAATGAACCAGCAGCGACACCGCCGGACAGGAGGCCACGATGACAGACGCCGCGGATACCTCGGCAGGACAGGCACGGATGCCGGCGCTGTTCCTCGCGCACGGCAATCCGATGAACGCGCTGCTGGACACGCCGTTCACGCGCAGCTTGGAGCGCTTGGCGGCCCAGCTGCCCACGCCCGCAGCGGTCCTCGTGGTCTCGGCGCATTGGCTCACGCACGACACCCGCGTGCTCACGAGCGCGCACCCGCGCACGATCCACGACTTCGGCGGGTTCCCGGCGGAACTCTACCGCGTCCAGTACCCCGCTCCAGGCTCGCCGGAGGTGGCCGAGGAGATGCGCGCCCTGGTGCCCGAGGCCGTGCCCGACGACGAGTGGGGGCTGGACCACGCCTCGTGGAGCATCCTCGTGCACATGTGGCCCGGCGCGGACGTGCCGGTGCTGGAGTTGTCGCTGGACATGACAGCCCCGGCGACTCGGCACCTCGAGCTCGGCCGGCTGCTCGCGCCGCTGCGCGACCAAGGCGTGCTCGTCGTGGGGAGCGGCAACATCGTGCACAGCTTCGCCGGGATCGACTGGGGACCGGACCCGCAGCCCAAGCCTTGGGCCACGGAGTTCGACGCCTGGGTCGCCGACGCCGTTGTGCGAGGCGACACCGACGCGCTCACCGACTGGCGCCGTGCCGGCGAAATGGCCCGCCGCTCGGTGCCCACGACGGACCACTACCTGCCGCTGCTGTACGCGATGGGGATGCGCCGTGAGGGTGACGAAGTCTCGTTCCCGTACGACGGCCCGGTGGAGATGGGCTCGATGTCTATGCGTTGCGTTCGCGTGGGCTGACCTGCAAGGGCTTCCCGTGCCCCGGCAGCACCCACCGCGCGTCGAGCGCCCGCAGCCGGTCCGCCGAGGCCCGGCCGGCCTCCATGTCCTCCGACAGCGCGGACATAGGCCCGCGGATCGCGCCGTCGCGGTCCGTTAGCAACGCGTCCCCGGTGATCAGCACGCCGTCGCGCTCGCGCCAAAGCGCGATGCTGCCCGCCGTGTGGCCGGGGACCTCGAGCACCTCGAAGCCGTCGACGTCGTCACCCTCGAGCAAGAGACGGTCGGCCGAGACCGGCGACATCCGCACGAACCCGCGCATCACCGAGAAGACGGCGCCTAGGAAGCCGCCCACCTGTTTGCCCGCGGCCTCGCCGGAGAGGACCGGCGCTTCCTTGGCGTGGACGGCGACCTGGGCGCCGGTGAGTTCCTTGAGGCGCACGAGGCTGCCGGTGTGATCGGGGTCGGCGTGCGTGATCACGATAGTGCCTATCTCGCGCCCGCCGCCCCCCACGCCGCGCGCGAACTGCGCTATGCGCTCCGCGTTGCCGCCGAGCCCGGTGTCCACCAGCAACAAATGGTCGCCCAGGTCCACGACGTACGCGTTGGCCCCGCTCACGCCGTCGACTCGATAGACGTCGTCGGTGATCCTCATCGGCCCCCGATCAGCCGCGCCGGGACCCGGTTCTCACGCGCGCCAACCGCCGTCGGCCGTGATCGCCGCGCCGTTGATGTGCACTGACTCGTCGCTGGCCAGGAACAGGGCGAGCATCGCGACGTCCTTGGCATCCAGCTGCGCCGGGATCATGCCGTAGGAGACGTTGAGCCGCTCGCTGGCCCAGGCGTCCATCTTGGACATGTCCATGCTCGCCTGGATGTTGGTCTGCACGGCCCCAGGCAGGATCGCGTTGCAGCGCACGCCCTTCTGCGCGTAGAGGTAGGCCGTGTTGCGCGTCAGGCCCAGCACCCCGTGCTTGGAGACCGTGTAGCTCACTCCGGCCACGGTATCCGTGATGGCCCCCACCGAGGCCACGTTCACGATGGAACCCGACCCCTGCTCCACCATGTGGTTGATCGCCCTGCGGGTCAGGTTCATGGTGCCGGTCAGGTTCACGCCCAGCACCCGCTCCCACGTGGGATCCTCGACGTCACCGACCGCTTCGTTCTGATCCATGATGCCGGCGTTGTTCACGAGGATGTCCACGCGCCCGAAGTCCGCGATCGCCGCGTCCACGATTGCCTCGGCCTGGGCACGGTCCGCGATGTTGCCCTGCACGCCCACGATCTCGCCGCCAGCGGCTTTGACCTCGGCGACGACCTCGTCCAGCGTCTCCTGGTTCCACTCGCCGGCCACGATCTTGGCGCCCTCGGCGGCGAAGAGGTTCGCCATCGCCCTCCCCATGCCGGAACCCGCACCCGTGATGACCGCCACTTTGCCTTCGAGCCGCATAGTCGCTCCCCTCTCGGTCGCCGCACGTTTCGCACCGTGTAGGTTCGTACCCCTGCCGAGGGCCCGCGGCGGCGGGCGCCCAAAGGCGGGTAGGAAGAAGGCACGCCCGCGACCCGAGAGGAGCAATCGTGCATGCACCAGCGCACAAGACCCCCACGTCGCTCGCCGACTACCTGGACGGCATGTCGCGCGCCGTGTTCTCGTCCGGCATCAACTGGAAGGTGATCGACGCCAAGTGGGCCGGCATCGAGGAAGCGTTCGACGGGTTCGACCCCGAGAAGGTCGCCGCCTACACGCCGAACGACGTCGAGCGGCTCATGGGCGACACCCGCGTGGTCCGCAACCACGCCAAGATCGAGGCCGTCATCGCAAACGCGGGTGAGCTCATCGTCGTGGACCGGGAGTACGGCGGGTTCAGGAAGTACCTGGGGTCCTTCGACGACAACGCACAGCTCATCGCCGACCTGCACAAGCGCTTCAAGTTCCTGGGGCCGTCGGTCGCGCACGTGTTCCTGTACCGGGTGGAGTTCGACATGCCGGCCCAGGAGCAGTGGGCGATGGCACAGTTCGGCGACGGGCACCCGCAGCACGCGCATCGCTAGCGCGGGCTCGCGGCCCGGGCCGTGCCGTTGCGGCGGCGCCGCGGCCTACCCCAGCTTCGCCCCCACGAGCTTGGCGACCTCGGCCTTGTCCACGTTGCCGCCGGTCTCGCTCACGACCAGCCCGATCGCGCGGCCCATGTCGCGCTTCTCGGTGATGCCGTTCTCGGCCACGATGCGGTCCACTAGCGTCGCGAGCGCGTCGCCCGTCAGCTGTTCGGGCAGGTAGCCCTCCAGGATCGCGACCTGCTCACGCAGCAGCGCGGTGCGCTCCTCGTTGGTGCCCGCCTTGATGGAGCCCTCGAGCGTCTCGCCGGTCTGCTTGAGCACCTTCTTGAGCGCGCCCACGACCTCCTCGTCGCTCAGCTGCTCGCCGGTGTCCTTTTCGCGCGTGTCCACGTCGTTCTTCACGAGCCTCAGGATGGAGAGTCGGGGCTTGTCCTGCGCCCGCTGGGCCTTGGTGATCTCGTCGATGAGGGACTGTCTGTCCACGTCGTCGCTCCTTCATGTCGCGCCGGTCCGGCCGTTGGGGCCACTGGAACCTTAGCGCGAGCGCCACGGCCAGCGACAGACCCCGCTCACGGGCAGGGCGTCACGCGGCGCTGCTCACGCGGCGCTCTCCGCGACCGTCGGAGGGTCCTGAGGGACCCGAAGCGTGAACGTGCTTCCCACTCCCAGCTCGCTGTCCACTTGGATGACGCCGCCGAGCAGATCGGCAAGCCGGCGGGACACCGACAGGCCCAGTCCCGTCCCCGTCTCGCCCGCGCCGGCGCCCGAGCCGGCTCGGTAGAACTCGTCGAACACCTTGGGTACGTCGGAGGCGGCGATTCCTGAGCCCGTGTCGCTCACAACGACCGCGACCTCGCCGGCCTCGTGGCGCACGGCCACGCGTACCGACCCCTGTTCGGTGAACTTGAGAGCGTTCCCGATCAGGTTCATCAGGATCTGGGCGACCTTCGTGCGGTCCGTCCTGACCACGCATGAACCCGGCTCCGCCTCGCACGTCAGCTCGAGCTTCTTGGCCCCGATGAGCGGTCTCAGCTGCTCGGTCTCCTCGTGCGCCAGATCGGCCAGCGAGAATTCCGCTACGTCCACCGCCGCCCGCCCCGCCTCGACCGCCGACAGTCTCAGGACCTGATTGATCAGCTGCAAGAGGTGTTGGGACGAGTCGTAGACCATGCCGAGCTGGCGGGCCTGCTCCTCGTTGACCGGTCCGGCCAGCCCGTCTCGAACGATGGCTGTGAACCCGATGATCGAGTTGAGCGGGGTGCGCAGCTCGTGGCTCATGCTCGCCAGGAACTCGCTCTTTGCCCGGGTCGCCCGCTGCAGCTCGGCGTTGACCTCCTCCAGCTCGGCGGTGCGGGCCTCGACTCGTTCCTCCAGCTCAGCGTTGAGCCGTTCGACCTGCTCCCTGGCAGTGACGACGTCCGTGACGTCCTCGAAGACAGCGCTGAAGTAGCCCGGCTCCGGGGACGCGACAGCGATGTGCAGGACCCTGCCGATGGGGATCACGTGGGAGTCGAACGTCTCGGCTTTGCCGCTGCGGGCCACACGAGAGAACACGTCGAAGATCTCGGGGTTCGTCTTGGCCAGGTCCGGCAAGACCTCCGAGACCCTCTTCCCGATCGGATCGGCGAGCCCGGTAAGCTGGCTGAACGCCCTGTTGGCCTTGAGATAGGTCCAGTCCGTAGGCCTGCCGTCCTCGTCCCATTCCATGAGGCAGTACGCGAAGGCCTCGAGCATGCACTGGAACAGGTCGTCGTATCGGCGCTCGCTGCGCTCGAGCGCCTCTCGAGCCTGCCTCGCCTCGGTGATGTCCTGCAACACGCAGTGCGTCTGCTGGAACCGGCCCTCCGGATCCAGACCTATCCGGCCGTCGAACGCGACGAACCGCCTCGCCCCGTCCTTGCGAACCATCTCGAACTCGCTGTGGATCCGGCCGCGCTCCTTGAACAGGGGGAAGCGCTCTCTGAACGCGTCCACGTACTCGGGCGCGAGGAAGTCGCCGAACCACCGGCCCACGACCTCGTCGCGGTCGTAGCCCAGCACGTCGCACCACGCCTCGTTGACGATGATGAAGCGACCCTCGGCATCCAGAGACTGGTAGCCGACGGGCGATCTTCTCGTAGAGGAGCCGGTAGAGTTCAGCGCGCTGCGCGAGCTGGTCTCGCTCGCGTGCGATCCGGGCCGTAGCATCGCTCGCACCTTCGGTCATCGTCCCTCCTCGGATGCCCGACCCGCCTGTGAGGCCGGCGCATCGTGTTGATGATTACCATCGGGCCCGCGCTCGGTACGCCGGACCGGCGTGGTCCCGACCAGCGTTTGTGGTAGAACCTACGCCGTGGACACTAGACTCATCTACCTCGACGGCGAGATCGTCCCTCTAGCCGAGGCGCGCATCTCGCCCATGGACATCGGCCTGCTGCGAGGCTACGCCGTGTTCGACCTCCTGCGCACCGTGGGCGGGCGCCCCTTCCTCCTTACCGAGCACCTCAAGCGCCTGCGGGCCTCCGCGCAGCACCTGGGCCTCAAGGTCCCGCTGGACGACGAGCAGATCACCGACGTGATCGACGATCTGCTCTCGCGCAACGAGCACGGCGAAGCCACCGTGAGGCTCGTGCTCACCGGAGGAGTGTCGCCCGACGGTCTGACGTTCGACCCGGAGACCCCCACCTTCTGCATCCTCACGCACGACCTCGTGGAGCCGCCGGCCACGATGTACGAGATCGGCACGGCGCTCATGACGCGCGAGCACAAACGCGAGGTCCCCGGCGCCAAGACCACCAACTACATCACGATGATCCACAACCGCCCCGAGGCCGCCGAGATAGGCGCGATCGACCTGCTCTACCACGACGGCGAGCGGATCTACGAAGCCGCGAGCGCGAGCTTCTACGTGGTGCGCGACGGCAAGATCCACGCGCCCGCCGACGACGTGCTGTGGGGCACCGTGGGGTCGTTCGTGCTGGACCTCGTCCGCGACCGCTACGAAGTCGTGCTGGGCGACGTCACGCTGGAAGAGGCGCTGGGCGCCGACGAGGCGTTCTTGACGTCGACCACCCGCGGCGTGGTGCCCATCGTGAGGCTCGACGACCGCAAGATCGGAGACGGGCTGCCCGGCCCGGTGACCACCGAGATCATGCGCACGTGGCGCGCTGCGCTGGAGGGCGAAAGGCCCTAGACGCCGTCCCGGCGGTGGCACGCACGCCGTGCGTCACCCCTCGGCGACCAGCCTCATCACCTCGCGCCAGTCGGCCTCGCCCTGCTTCCCCACGCGGTGGAAGATCGCGTCCATGCGCTCGCGCTGCGAGCCGCTGAGCTCGGCCTCGAGCCCGGCGCCCTTTGCCGTGACCCGCAGGCATCGAGCTCGCCGGTCGTGCTCGGCCACCGCGCTCTCCACGAGACCCAGCTCCACGAGCCGTCGCAGAGGACCGTGCAGCGCCTGCTTGCTCACGCCCAGGGTCGCGAGCAGCGCGTTGACGCCGATCCCCGGGTTGCGGGCTACGAAGTAGAGGATCCGGTGATGCACCCGCTGAAGGCCGCGCTCCGCCAGGATCGTGTCGGGCCCGGCCGTGAACGCCCGGTAGCCGAAAAAGAAGAGCTCCAGGGCCTCGTTCAGCTCGGCCTCGCGTGATGGGTCAATCATATTGACGTATTCACCTCGTTGCGGGAGGATGGGTCAACCTTATTGACCTTACCGCAGCGCGCGAGCGCTGTCACCGAGCCCGGGCAGGTGTGACCCATGTTCTCCAGCCGCGTCGACCGCCTGACCTCATCGCTGGTCCGTGAGATCCTCGAGGCGGCTCAGCAGCCGGGCATGATCTCGTTCGCCGGCGGCCTGCCCGCTGCCGAGGCGCTCCCCGACTTCGACTGGGGCGGCGTGCCCGGCTTCGCCGGCCAGTACGGGACCACTGAGGGTGAGCCGGAGTTGCGCGAGGCCATAGCGCTCGACGCGCGCAAGCTGGGCCTGGATTGCGATGCGTCCCAGGTGCTCGTGGTCTCGGGCTCTCAGCAAGGGATCGACCTGGCGGCCAAGCTGTTCGTGGACCCGGGCACCCCGGTGCTCGTGGAGGCGCCCACCTACCTCGCGGCCCTCCAGGCGTTCGGCCTGTTCGGTGCCCACTTCGTGCCTGTGCCCATCACACCCGACGGCGTAGACCCCGATCGCCTCCGGGCCGCCATCCGCGAACGCACCGGCGTTCGCCTACCTGGTGCCCACATTCCAGAACCCGAGCGGGGCCTGCTACACCGAGCCGGTCCGCGAGCAGGTGGCCCGCATCCTGGACGAAGCGGGCGTGCCGCTCCTGGAGGACGAACCTTACCGCGAGCTCGCCTACGACCCCTGCGACCGCACCCCGCTGTGCGCGCGACTGAGGCGCACGTCGTGGATCTACCAGGGCACCTTCTCCAAGTGCCTGGCGCCGGGCGTGCGCGTGGGCTACCTCATCTCGTCGCCGGATCTGCACCCGCATCTCGTGCGGCTCAAGCAGGCCGCCGACCTGCACACGAACCGGATAGGCCAGTGGCTCGCCTACCGCTCTCTCGTGGCGCCGGACCGGGCCCGGCGCATGGACGGCGTCCGCGCCCTGTACACGGGCAAGCGCGACGCGATGCACGCCGCGCTCGAGCGCCACTTGGGCGAGCTGGCCACCTGGGAGCGCCCGGCTGGCGGGCTCTTCTTCTGGGCTCGCCTGCGCGAACCGGTGGACACCCGGCCGCTCCTGCCCGAGATGCTCGCCCGAGGCGTCGCCTTCATGCCGGGCGAGGCGTTCTTCCCCGGCCCCGAGCCGGTCACGGGCCACATCCGGCTCAACTTCTCCCACGCCACCCCGCAGCAGATGGACCAGGGCCTTCGCATCCTTGCCGAGGGCCTCTCGCGGCACTGACGCGGTCCGCGGCCCCGTGCCGAGCCTTCTCGCGCCACGGCTGCTCGCGGCCAGGGCGCGTCGGGCGTTTCTCGTGCCCCTCGGCAACCCGTTTGCTAACTAACCGTTCGTAGGCTAACCTTTTCCACCGGGCGTCGGATCGCCGGCCGCCTCACCCCTGACACGCACGCGCGAGCGGACACGGCCGCGCGCGCCGGCACGTCCGAAAGGCTCGACCCATGACCGGATGCCACCATCCCCCCATACGCCCGCCGGACCTGGTGGACATGGACCCGCTGCTGCTCAAGGCCTACGACGAGTGGGGCCAGACGATGCACCTGCAGCGTCAGCTCGCCTTGCGATTCCTTCCGGACACCGGCATGCACCCGGGCCAGGCCAAGTGCCTCTGGGCGATCTCCACCAACGACGGCATCACGCAGCGCGACCTGGCGGACCTTCTCCACGTGTCGCGTCCCACGGTCACGGCGATGCTCCACCGCCTGGAGCGCTCGGGATACATAGAGCGAAGCAACGACGAGGACGACGCCCGGCTCACGCGGATCTTCCTCACCGACGCCGGCCGTGAGCTCGACGAGCGCCTCCGTGCGTTCCACCGCAAGTACATCGACGCCACCATCGGCTCGTTCTCCAAACCCGATCGTGCCGAGTTCGTCCGCCTGCTGGGCGTCCTGCGCGACAACATCGAACACCAGCTCCACGACCAGGAGGAACCCACCGGATGATCGCTCTCTTGCGTACCTATCTGCGGCCCTACTGGAAGCAGCTCGTTGTGGTGATCGTCCTGCTGCTCGTGCAGGCTTTCGCGAACCTGCTGCTGCCCAACCTCAACGCGGCGATCATCAACGACGGCGTGGCCAAGGGCAACATCCCCTACATCCTGCAAACGGGCGCGGTGATGCTCCTGGTCACGGCGGTCATGGGTGTGGCCGCCGTCGTGGGCGTGTACTGGGGCTCCAAGACGTCCATGGCGTTCGGCCGCGACGTCCGCGGCGCGCTCTTCCGCAAGGTCGAGACGTTCTCGCAGACCGAGATCAACGTGTTCGGCACCGCATCGCTCATCACCCGCAACACCAACGACGTGCAGCAGGTGCAGCAGGTCCTGCTCATGGGCCTGAACATGATGATCCTGGCCCCCATCCTCGCTATCGGCGGAATCATCATGGCCATCCGCGAGGACGGGCCGCTGTCGCTCATCCTGGTCGTGGTGCTCCCGCTCATGGGCGTGTTCATAGGCCTGATGCTCACTCGCGCGGTGCCGCTCTTCCGCGCAGTGCAGGTCAAGATCGACAACATCAACCGCGTCATGCGCGAGACGCTCTCGGGCGTGCGCGTCATCCGCGCGTTCGTGCGCACGGAGTACGAGGAGGTCCGGTTCGCGAAAGCCAACGCCGACCTCACCGAGACCTCCATCAAGGTCAACCACATCTTCGCCATCATGATCCCGGTGCTCTTCGGCATCCTCAACATGTCCATGGTGGCGGTCATGGGGTTCGGCAGCATCCGAGTCGCATCCGGCGGCATGCAGATAGGCAACCTGACGGCCTACCTCACATACATCGCGCTCATCCTCATGTCGGTGATGATGGCCACCATCATGTTCGCGATGGTGCCGCGCGCCGCCGCCTCGGCGGACCGCATCCAAGCGGTGCTCCTCACCGAGCCCACCGTCCACGACCCCGACCAGACGGTCCAGACGGGCGACGCGCACGGGGTCATCGAGTTCCGGGGCGTGGAGTTCCGCTACCCCAACGCCGAGGACCCGGTGCTCAGCGACATCAGCTTCGCGGCCGGGCCGGGTGAGGTCACGGCCATCGTGGGAAGCACCGGCTCGGGCAAGTCCACGCTGGTCAACTTCATCCCGCGGTTCTACGACGTCAGCGCGGGCAGCGTTCTCGTGGACGGCGTGGACGTCCGCGACCTGACGCAAGAAGACCTCTGGTCGCGCATCGGCTTCATCCCGCAGAAGGCGTTCCTGTTCACCGGGACCGTGGCGAGCAACGTGCGCTACGGCGACGAGGAAGCCACCGACGAGGCCGTTTGGGCCGCGCTGCGCACCGCACAGGCCGAGGACTTCGTGCGCGAGCTGCCCGATGGGCTCGACGGGCCCATCTCGCAGGGCGGCGCCAACGTCTCGGGCGGCCAGCGCCAGCGCCTGGCGATAGCCCGCGCGCTCGTGAAGCGGCCCGAGATCTACGTTTTCGACGACAGCTTCAGCGCCCTGGACTTCAAGACCGACTCCAAGCTACGAGCCGCGCTCAAGAAGGAGACGCAGGACGCCACGGTCATCGTCGTGGCGCAGCGGGTGAGCACGATCATGAGCTCCGACCGGATCATCGTCATGGACTGCGGCCGGATCGTGGGGCTGGGCACACACGCCGAGCTGCTCGAAACCAACGAAACCTATCGCGAGATCGTGTTCTCGCAGCTGTCTCAGGAGGAGGTCGCGTGAGCGATCGCAACGAGGAGAAAGTCCCGCAGCGGCGGCCGGGGCCCGGCGGCCACGGCCTGGCTATGCCGGTGGCCAAGTCCAAGGACTTCAAGACGTCGGGTTTGCGCCTGCTGAGCCTGCTCAAGCCTCACGCGCTGACCATCGTCGTCGTCGTGACGCTGGCACTGTTCAGCGTGGGCTTCAACGTCGCCGGGCCTCGCATCCTTGGCGCCGCCACCAACGTGCTGTTCCAGGGCGTGATCCAGAAGCAGATGCCCGCCGGCGCCACGCAGGCGCAAGTAGAGGCGGGCCTTAGGGCGAAGGGGCAGACGCAGCTCGCCGACATGCTCGCGAGCATGAAGGGGCTCACCCCGGGCCAGGGCGTGGACTTCACCGCCATCGCCCAGTTGCTCGCGTTTCTCGCGCTCGTCTACCTGCTCAGCGCGATCTTCAGCTGGGGCCAGCAGTGGCTCACCGTGAACATGTCGCAGAACGTCGTGTTCCAGCTTCGGCGTGACGTGGACCTCAAGCTCTCCAAGCTGCCGCTGAGCTACTACGACGGCAACTCGCGTGGCGACATCCTGAGCCGCGTGACCAACGACATCGACAACATCGCCAACACGCTGCAGCAGAGCCTGACGCAGATCGTGACCTCGGCACTCACCGTGGTCGGGGTGCTGGCGATGATGTACTGGATCAACTGGCTCCTCGCGACGGTGTCGTTGCTGTCGGTGCCGCTGAGCGTGTGGATCACGATGCTCATCGCCAAGCGCTCACAGAAGCAGTTCGCGCTCCAGTGGGAGCGCACCGGCACGCTCAACGGGCACGTGGAGGAGACGCACACCGGCCGCAACATCGTGAAGGTGTTCGGGCACAGCGCCGAGGCCGGCCGCGTGTTCGACGAGCAGAACGAGAAGCTTTATGAGGCTTCCTTCAAGGCGCAGTTCATCTCCGGCATCATCCAGCCGGCGCTCGCCGTGGTGGGCAACCTCAACTACGTCGTGATCGCCGTGATCGGTGGCGTGCAGGTGGCCACCGGCACGCTGTCGCTGGGCGACGTCACCGCGTTCATCCAGTACTCCCGCCAGTTCACCTGGCCCATCACGCAGCTCGCGAGCATCGCCAACGTCATGCAGAGCGCCGTCGCTTCCGCGGAGCGCGTCTTCGAGCTCCTGGACGAGGCCGAGGAGATCCCCGACCCCGCGGTGGCGACCACGATCGAGCACGTGAAGGGCGGTATCACGCTGTCGGACGTGTCGTTCCGCTACAAGGAGCACGAGCCGCTCATCGAGGACTTGGAACTCGTGGTGGAGCCAGGTCAGACCGTGGCCATCGTGGGCCCGACCGGCGCGGGCAAGACCACGCTCGTGAACCTGCTGCTGCGGTTCTACGAGATCGACGCAGGCCGCATCGCGGTGGACGGCGTGGACACGCGCGAGATGTCACGCGACGGACTGCGCCGCCTCTTCGGCATGGTCCTGCAAGACGCGTGGCTGTTCTCGGGGACCATCCGCGAGAACATAGCCTACGGCCGAGAGGACGCCACCGAGGAAGAGGTCATCGCGGCGGCACAAGACGCGCACGTGGACCACTTCGTGCGCACGCTGCCCGACGGCTACGAGACGGTCCTGAGCGACGACGCCACAAGCGTCTCCGCCGGAGAGAAGCAGCTGCTCACGATCGCCCGCGCGTTCCTGGCCGATCCCCAGATCCTGATCCTGGACGAGGCCACGAGCTCCGTGGACACCCGGACCGAGGTGCTCATCCAGCGAGCTATGGCACGCCTCATGGAAGGCCGCACGAGCTTCGTGATCGCGCACCGGCTCTCAACGATCCGCGACGCGGACATCATCCTCGTGATGAACCACGGCCGCATCGTGGAGAAGGGGACGCACGAGGGGCTGCTGGCCGCGCAGGGCTTCTACTTCGACCTCTACAACAGCCAGTTCCTGCAGAGCTTCGACGAGGTCAGCGACTTGGCCGCGAGCTAGGGCGCCTGGAGCGGCGGTCTTCCCGGCTCAGGCTCCGGCGAACCCGGGGTCCAGCCGGAGCAGGGCGGATCGCACGGCCTCGGCTGTGAACTCGCGACCGTGCGCGGGCTTGAAGCGTTGCGCGCCTGCGGCCAGGAGCTTGCGCATGCTCGCGAATGCGACCGTCTGGTCCATCGCCATCGCCGGCGGTGACGCGGCCGCGGTGGTCATGTGTCCCGCGCCGATGATGAGATCGCCCGTGAAGGCGGTACCGTCGTCGAGCAGCAGGGAGATGCACCACCGGCTGTGGCCGGGCGTGTGGTAGAGCGTGCCGGCCAGGCCGAACCGGTCCAGCCGCTCGCCGTCGAGCGCCTGCACCGTGGGCGTGATCGAGGGCAGCCGCAGGAGCGGCAGCGCTGTGGTCGCCAGCCACTCCACCGCCCGCGTCCAATTCTTGGCCGGCGGCGAGTAGGCGCGCCCGCCAAGCGCGAGCGCCGCCGCCGACTCCGGATGCGCGGCGATGTCGAAGTGCGTGCGGTCCCGAAGCGCCGCGATCCCGCCCACGTGGTCGATGTGCGGGTGAGTGAGCACCGCCAGCCGCAGATCCTCCACACTTCGGCCCAGCGACGCGATCTTGCGCAGCACGAGCGGATGGAACCAGCGGAACCCGCTGTCCACGAGGAAGAGCGATCCGGGGGTCTCGATCAGATAGCTGGAGAAGGCGATGCCTTGGATGCGGTGGGGTTTCACACCCGACACCAAGCAACGCCCGTGCCCTTGCCGGGAAGCAGGTGGTCAGCCGCGCGCCCCGCGGTCGGCCGCGCGCCCCGCGTCAGCCGCGCGCCAGGGGCTCAGCCGCGCAAGCGGGCGATCCGGCGCCGCACCGGGGCGGCGAGCCGGAACAGGTGCTCCTTGCGGGCGATGGACAGCTGGACGAGCCAGATCCAGGTGGCGAGCACGACCATGAAGATCGCCGTGGGCCACGGGGCACGACCCAGCAGCACCTCGGCGATGAGGAGCGGGGCCACGAACACTCCCACGTCGGTGGCGCTGCGTGTGAGCACGAACACGATGCCGGCCACGACGAAGAGCACCGCGAGCCCCTGCAAGGTCAGCCAGCCCTGCCACAGCCCCACGCCCATCTCGAACACGAGCATCCCTGTGGTGGCCGCCATCCCCTGGCCTCCGCGGAAGCGCGCGAACACGGGGAAGCAGTGCCCGATGACGGCGGCGAGGCCGGCCGCGTACACCCACGACAGCGGAAGCCCCAACAGGTACGCGATCCCCATCGAGACGAGCCCCACCGAGGCGTCGTACACGAGCGTGACGACGCCGGGCACGAGACCCAACTGCTGCAAGGCGTTGGTCGTGCCGGGATTCCGCGTCCCTACCGCCCGGATGTCCAAGCCGCGAGCGCGGGCAAGCAGATCGGCCGGAAGGAGCGAGCCGAGCAGGTACCCGATCGCGAGTGCGATAACGATGAAGACCGCGGTCGTCATGGCGTGCCTCCTGGGTTGGATGTTCCCAGGTAGCGGGGCACTTCCTCCGCGCGGGCGCTAGATCGCCGGCAGGGCCTCGTCTTGCGCGAGGTCCGGCTCGAACACGCCGCGCTTCTCGTCGATCAGGGCCACGATGCGCCGCGCCGCCTGGGCCGGATCGGGCTCCACGATGAGCCGCGAGCCCACCATCTCGTACAGGCCGTCGCCGCTGAAGAGGTCCACGATGGGGTTGCGGTTCACGGCGTCGGCGTCGGCGGGGTCGATCGTGGGACCGATCGCCGGGATGGGCAGCGAGGGCGTGAGCCCCACTACCGTGGTGAGCCCGTGCGCCAGCACCGCCATCATCTGGCCCATCGTCTTCTCGTGAGAGAGCTCGGGCGCGCTGACCACGAACGGCATGGCCGGCAGCGGTTCGCGCTCCTCGTGAGCCAGGCCCGCGAACACCTGGATGATGCGCGTGTTGTCCGAGCAGCCGCCCACGACCAGAACCGGCGGGATGCCCGCCTCTTCGCAAAGCGCGCGCAGCCCGGGCGCCGCATCCGCGGCGGCGTCGAGCGAGCACAGGCCCGCGTTGAGCAGCGCATGCGCGGAGCAGCCGCTCGCGAGCACGAGCACGCCTTGGCGGATGAGCTCGCGAGCTATCGTGACGTGCCCGGTCTCATGCGCGACCTTGGGCGTGCTGCAGCCCACCATCGCGGCCACGCCGCGAACGCGCCCTTCGCGCAGAGCCTCGGCCATTCCTCGCACGCCGCCGAACGCGGCGAAGACGGACTCACGGCTGAAGCCGGAGACCACGCTGGTGGTGTGGTCCGGGATGTGGATCTTGGTCCGGTCCCGCTTGGCGTACGCCTCGACGGCGATCCGCGCCACGAGCATCGCGTCTTCGTCCAGCGTCTCAGGGTGCTCGGGGTCGAACGGCACGTGTGTGGCGCCCGCGATCCTGTTGCTGTCGCACGTGGTCACGATCTCCGTGCCAAAGCACTCGGCCACGGCCGCCATCCCGGGGATGACGCACTGCATGTCCACGACCACCGCGTCCACGGCGCCGGTGCCTATCACGAGCTCCTGCCCGCTGGCCCCGCTCACCGTGGGCACGCCGTGCCGGGCCAGCGACTCGTGCCCGGTGCAGCACATGCCGCCCACGACGATGCCGGCCGCGCCCTTCTGGCGCGCGAGCGCCTGGATCTCCGGCGTCTCGATCGCCGCCAGGATCTTCTCGAGCATGACCGGCGAGTGCCCGTGCACCAGCACGTTGACGTGGTCGGCCTGCAAGATGCCGAGGTTCACCTCGGCACGATGGCGCTCGGGGATGCCGAAGAGGATGTCGGAGAGCACTGACGACGTGACGAGCCCGGAGTACGCGTAGGCGAGGCTCGTGCGCATCGCCTGCGCGAACAGCTCGTGCCAGTCCGAGCAGCCGCCCATGGTGGTGCGGTGGAGCGACTCCATGACCTCGAACGATGCCGAGCGCGGAAGCACGCCCAGCTCCTCCCACACCGCCCGGCGCTCCTTGGGGGCGAACGCCTTGAGCTGCCGCATGTCGCCGTCCGTCAGGCGCCCGAGGTCCTCGAGCATGATCTGCGCGACCTTCTCCGCGATCTCCTCGAGCGGCGACCACGACCAAGCCACGTTGAGCCCATAGCCGATGTCACGCAGCCGGTCGGTGCCCTTGAGCGGCAGGTCGATCTCGCCGCGCGACACCGCAAGCAGCGTCAGGATCATCTCGTGCGCGTGGATGGCCTGTGCCGAGGTACCGGCGGCGACCGCGCGCGCCAGATTGGCGGTCACGATCGTCTCCATGTCGCGCCCGCACACGCCGCGGGGGCTCTTGGCCGTGATGCGGCACGGCCCCCACTGACACATGCGGCAGCACAATCCTCGCAGGCCGAACCCGCACTGGGGCTGCTGCGAGTCGAGGCGGTCGAAGATGGTCTCCACGCCACACTCGTCGAGGTGACCGATCATCTCGGCGGCGGCGGGGTTGGATGCGAGCTGGGCGGAGTCGCGCTTGCCGGCGATGTCGGCGCCCAGGGGCTTGGAGTGGAATTGCATGCCGGCGGCTCCCTTGAGAGCAAGGTTCATGACTTGGGGCGCCCGGCACGCGCTCACTCTTCGATCGTACGTAGCGTCCTGCACGCAAGGTCAGCAAAGCATTGACCAAAGTCAATCGGAAGGAAGTTGGTCACGTGGCCTTGTTGCTGCTACACTTCTTTGGTTACCCCGGCATGAGTCGTGGAAAATGCCGCTGCCGTCGCCGGGGGGATATGGAGAAATGGCATGAGACTGTATGTAGGAAACCTGAGCTATGGCACCGACAACGACATGCTGAACAAGGCGTTCGGCGAGTTCGGCGCGGTCGATGAGGCCGTTGTGATCATGGATCGCGACAGCGGGCGCAGCAAGGGCTTCGGCTTCGTCACCATGAACAACGACGAAGAGGGCAAGGCCGCCATGGCCGCTCTCGACGGCAAGGACCTGGACGGCCGTTCCATCAAGGTGAACGAGGCTCGTCCGCAGGAGGAGCGCCGCCCCTCTGGTGGTTCGCGCTGGTAGCATCCGCCTTTAGGCAGATCGGAAGGGCCCCGCTCCGGCGGGGCCCTTCCTTATTCTCTGTGGAGTTCCGGAGGCCGGCATGGCGCATGCCCGCGCGGCACGGGCGTCATGGCGTAGGCGCCGCGCTCTCGCCGCCGGGATCCGCGCCGAAGTCCAGCGCACTGAGGCGCCGCAGGTACTCCGCGTAGTCCGGATCCCGCATGAACTCGCGCACCCGCTTGCGGCCGATCGCGAGGAACGTGGCTGGAGCGAAACGGTACTCGGCCTGGAAGCGCAGCCACCAATAAACGCGCTTGCGGGCTCCGAGGCCGTGCATGTACACCCGCTGGGCGGAGTTGAGCATCCGGTTGCGGGCGAACACGCCGCCCACGGCCGCCGCGACCACCCGGCGCATCGAGTAGAAGCGCTTGTACTCTCGAGCCATGAAGCCCTGCATGGCCTGCGGCGACATGTTCTCCGGCCTGAGGACCACGTGCATCCCGTCGAAGAACGAGAGGTCCTGGAGGCGGTCCCAGATGATCGAGCCCTTGCGCTCGTGCTCGGCGGTGCTCTTGGTGCCGGGCAGAGGGGTCTCGGCCAGGAACTGGAGTGACGAAACGTACTTGCGGGCGAACGCGCCGTTGCGCTTGATGACCTTGGCGGTGTCGCCCGTGAACGAGATGAACATCCCGTGGACGAGCAGACCGCGCCGCTTCATCTCCTTGATGGCCCGGGCCATCCGTGTGCTGTCTATGCGCTTGTGGATCTTCTCGAGGTCCTCGTCGCTCGCCGACTCGACCCCTATGCACACGATGGTCACCGTGGCCGCGTCCTTGAGAAGCTGGAGGAGCTCCAGGTCCAGGCGCCCTTCCTTGTCTATCGCCGCATCCGCGCGGATCTGCGTCACGAGCGTGCCCACGAAGCCGCGATCCGCGATGTCGCGCAGCAGGCGCTTGAAGGAGGCCTTGTCGGCCGCGGCGTTGTCGTCGATCAGGAACGTGGCCACATAGCCCTCGTCCTGGGTTCGCATGACCTCGTCCACGGTGGTCTCTTCGCTGCGTGTCCGGTAGTGGGGCCAGATCTCCCTGACCTCGCAGAAGTCGCACTTCTGGGAGCATCCGCGCGCGCGCCAGGCCGTCGCAACCGACGCGAGGCGCGATTCGTGGACGAGCGACCGGTCTATCAGCGGCAGGACATCGAGCTCGTCCCTGGTGAGCTGCACCGGAGGCGGACCCTCGCGCAGCACGCCGTCCTCCCACCACACCATCCCGGGGATGTCCTCGAGCGGCTCTGCGTCGTGAGCGTTGAGCAGCGATTCCAGCAACCGGGGAAGCGTGTGCTCAGCCTCGCCTCGCAGGACGTAGTCCGCGCCGTGGGCGAGGCTTCGCTTGGGCTCGCACGTGGGCTCCGGCCCGCCGAAGACGATGGGCGCGCCGGGGTTCACCGAGCGCGCCTTGCGCGCGAGCAGGGCGCTGCGCGGCAGGGTGCACGTGATCGCCGACATGCCCACGACGTCGGCCCGGGAGACGAAGTCCCAGTCCACGGAGTCCTTGCCGCTGATGTCCTCGACGAACGCGCGGACCTCGTAGCCGGCGTCCCTCAGGACGGTCGCCAGCAGCGGGACCCCTCGGCCCATGGCCACGTGGGAGTAGATGTTGAGCCCGGGAGAACCGGCCTCGATGAGGGCCACACGGCCCTTTGGATCCATGTTCGGCAAATCAGAGCCCTCGGTACGACACATGTGGGTTTCTTCCCACCCTCGCCCGGGAGCGTCACCGCCTTTCGAGAAGAGAGGCGCAATAAGCGTACCGTTGGGCGGCCGCGGCCCCGGGGCGGGCGGCGCGCAAAGGGGGGCCTCACCTGGGCGAGACCCCCCTGGTCCAACGCGCGCCCAAGACCCTACGGAGCCACGTCGAACGACCAGGTCACCGTGGACCAGCGGCCGTTCCTGTTCAAAACGCTCATCAGGATGGTGTGCGTGCCCGCCGGCAAGGCGCGACGCAGCACGTGAGTGACGGTGGCCGTGGTGGGGCCCGTGACCGTGAAGTAGACCGGGAGCTGCACTCGCCCGTCGACCTTGACCATGACGTACGGCGTGCCCACGAACCCCGCCGGGTCCGAGACCGCCGCGCCGATCGTCCGCGTTGCCAAGGGCACGACCGAGCCCGATGCCGGCGAGAGCGCCCACCACGCGGCAGGCCCGGTGGACGAGCCCACGGGCGCGAAAATCCCGAACGGGGAGAACGAGTCCGTCACGCCGCTGACCGTGTGCGCGACCGTGTCCACCCCCGTGGTGATATCCACCCAGGCGCCGCCGGCGAAGTGGTAGAGCCGCAGCGCGCTCGCCGATCCCGCCACCTTGGCGGGATCGTACGGCACGGTCACCGTGACGGGCCCCGCGAACCCGGCTGTGGTGGTGATGTCGTACGATGTCCCGCCGACGAGCCCGAAGCCGCCCGGCGCCGAGGAGGGCGTGACAGGCGTAGCGCTCGCCGTCCCCGAGCTCGTGACGCTGGAGAACGTCAGGGCGATGGGCCCTACCGGCACGACCACGGCGGAACCGGGGGCCACGTTGTCCACATCGAACGTGACCGGCGCCGAGGCCGCGCCCACGTTGCCGGCGACGTCCGTGGCCCACCACTCGAGCGTGTGCGAGCCCAGGTCCGTGACCGTCACGGTCGCCTCCGAGCCGGAGACGTCGTGCGTCACGCCGTCAAGGCGATAGGAGATCGAGGCGACGCCCGAGCCCGACCCGTCATCGGCCGCCAATGCCACCGTAGCCGTGCCGAGGTACGACGCCCGGACACCGGTGGCCGAGACCGTGGGCGCGGTCGTGTCCACACGGATCTCGCGGGTGGACACGGCGCCCGGCGTTGCGGCCCCGTCGATCGCGCGCACGTGGAAGTACCACACGCCGTCGGCGATGCCGTCGAACGCGGCCCGCGGCTGCTCGGCGAGCATGACCCGCACGCCGGAGTCACCGCCCGCCACCACGTCGGGCCGCCCGTCGGCGTTGAGATCGTGCACCGCCACGGCGGGCCAGACCGCGCCCACCGTCACAGGCGCGTCCGGCGCGACCACCGTGCCGTCTCCGTTGCCCAGGAACATGGTCACCTTGCCCGACCCGTCGTACGAGCCGGCCACGACATCGGCATGGCCGTCGCCGTTGAGGTCGCCGGTGGCCACCGTCCTCGCCACGAGCCCCGTGGTCTCGCGGTCCGACAGCGCCAGATCGCCACCGCCCGCGAGCAGCACGTTCACCGTGCCGAGGCCTGCGTCGTCCGCGGCCACGACCAGGTCCTTGGCCCCGTCCTCGTTGAAGTCGGCGACGTCCACGGACCACGCGTGGTAGCCCACCAACGCCACCGGAGCCGAAACCAGGCCGAACGTGCCGTCGCCGTTGCCGGAACGGACACCCGCGACGCCGCCGTAGTTCCCGGTGCTCGCGACGATCAGATCGGCGTTGCCGTCACCGTCGAAGTCGTCGATCTTGACGCAGTTCGCGACGTCGCCGGCGGTGAACGACGGCCCGGCCGTCCAAGTCCCGCCCGCTCCGCCGAAGTACACCCGAACGAAGCCCGAGCTCGAGCCCCAGCCGGAACGACCGCCCACGAGGATGTCCGGGCGGGTGTCGCCGTTGAGATCGCCCTCGGCGACCGACTCGAGCTCGACACCCTGAGCGATGGGCGCTCCCGCTAGGCTGAACCCGCCCGCGCCGTCGCCCAGCAAGGTATAGATCTTGCCCGCGACACCGTCGTTGGCGGTGACGACGAGGTCTACGTCTCCGTCGCCGTCGAGGTCACCGGCGGCCAGTCCGCTCGCGGCCGGGCCGCAGCTCAAGATCGTGGGAGCCGCGAAACCGCCGGCCCCGTCTCCGAGCAGCACGGCGACGTCTCCCGAGGCGGTCGTCGGCTGGCCGGCGATAGCCAGGTCCACCTTGCCGTCGCCGTTGAAGTCGGCCGTCACGATGGATAGGGGCCTGATGCCCACGTCGAGGTCCGAGGACGCGAAGGCCGTCGCCGACACCCTGTTGGCAGACGGGTCGGACGTGACCGGATCCCGATCCAGGGCGTACTCGTAGGCCGCGACGGCCCCGGTGCCCCCGGCGGGCGCGCCCCAGGTGAACGCCGGCGCGGCGGACCGGTACCAGTTCGTCTCAGATGGATGAGTCGCGGAGGTCAGCCCGGCCACGGGAGGCAGGGCCGCCAGCGCGACCCCGGGGGAGGCGAGCACCGCCACGGCCATCACCACCGATGCGACCAGCCCCAAGCCACCCGAACGTGCCGCGGTTCGATCCCACCGTGACGTGCGCATCGCGCTCTCCTCCAGTCGTAGCGTGCGTGCGGCAACGCTGTCTCAGGGTGCGGCGGCGCGAGCCATTTGTGGGAACGCAGGCGCCCGCGTCGCGCTCCAGGCGCAAGGCGGGCACCTCACAGGGTCAGCTGATTGCGCTCGTCGTCACGAACGGCCCCCCAAGATCGGACGTCGGTGCCCCGGCCGGAGATGCCGGCCGGGGCACCGGCCGACCCCACGGACTGGGCTCTGAGACAAGCGTACCCCATGCGTCTGACAGCGGGCTCCAGGCCGCCCGCCTGGGGTCTTCGGCGGCGCCGTCGACGCCACCAGCCCGGTGGGCGAAGGCTCGGTCTTCAGGTTGCGCCTGCCCGCCCTGCCGGGAGCGGCGTGACCTGGTCGGCCCGACACGCCGAGGGGGCCCGGCCGCCGGCCGGACCCCCTCGTGGACTGAGGCGTGATGGCGAGAGCCTGCCGCCCTACTGGTACGGGAACGCGCCCATCGAACGCGTCCAGTACGTGTTGGTCCAATCGGGCTTGAGCGTCTCCGCATCGTCGGCGAACACCGTGGTCCCACCTCCGGCGATCACGAGATTGTCGAACGCCCACCCGGCGCCAGTGGATGAACCGTTCACGTAGCGGAAGCGCAGCCGGACGGACTGGCCGGCGTAGGCCGACAAGTCGTAGCTCGCGGCCACCCATCCCGAAGCGTTTCCTGTGAGGCTCGACAGGCTGGCGCCTCCGACGGTCCCGGTGAGCGGCGTCCATGTGCCGCCCCCATCGGTCGAGGCTTCCACGTAGCCCGCCGCCCCGGTGCCGAGCTGGTAGTCGGTCGTGAAGGTCAGGGCCGGCGAGTCGGCCGGAACGGTGATCGGCTTCAACGCCAGCGTCCTCGTAGCGGCGACCGCGTCGGTGGGGTCGCCGCCCACGCTGTACCACATCCACTTGCCCTGAGGAGCGCTGAACGTGGGCGCACCCGCGTTGCCGCGGTGGCAGAAGTCGTAGCAGTCCTGGTAGTAGAGGGCGTCATACCAACCGTGCGCAGGGTTGGTTGCGATGAACCGCTGACCGGCCGGCGCGTCCGAAGGATCGTGGAGGTACTTCACGTTGTCCTGGTGATAGGTGTGCGTCCCCACCGTCGGGTTGGTCACGTTGGCGCCCACCGTGTAGTAGGTGACCTTCAGGTAGACCTGCGACAGGCTCACGTTGTTGGCGGCCGCCGAGCCGGTCACGTTGACGCCGAACTCCTGGAGGCTGTTGTCGGGATCCGTGCCGTTGATCTGGGCCGGCGTCGCAATCCTCGCCGGTCTTCGGGTTCATCCACACCATCTCGCCGTACATGCCGTCCCTGGTGTAGTCGATACGCGTGGGCGAGGTGGCGAACCCGGTGCCCGCTCCGGCGGTCCACACCGTGGACAGGTAGCTCGACGCGAGCGACATCAGGTACGTCTGCCCGCCTATCTTGAGCACGCCCTGCATCTTGCGCTGGCTCCCGATAGCGGCCTTGCCCTTGGCGTACACCCGAACGTCGGTGATGCGCGCGTTGTCCGGGATGGTGGTGCTCCGGTTGTAGCCGAACAGCACGCCGCCGGCGGCGTTGGACGTGATGGTGACGTACTTGGCCGTGTCGATCGGCGGATACGGCGCGTTGACCACCGCGTACCTCGGCTGGCCGGCGGGCGTGGTGGTGTACGTCCAGCCGGTCGTGATGAACGTGTCGCTGCTCGGGTAGCTCGTCGCGTACATGCTCGCCGACGGCGTCCCCGGGACCGTGTACCGGTTCTCATCGCCCGGCTTGTGGCAGTCCAGGCACTCCTTCTTGGGCGTCTTGCCGCTGTCGTGACACACGGCACACCCGTTGCCCGGCAGCTTCGAGTGCAGGGCGGCGAGGCTCGTGAGGTCGTGGCAGTAGAGCATGTCGGTGTGGCCCGCCTGGGCCGAGCACCCGTTGCCGAAGAAGCTCGCGTCCTGATAGGCGACATCGGTGCCCACATGGCTTGCCGAGGCCGCCGGGTGAAGCTCGGCGATCGGGTGGCATGCGGAACAGGTCTTGTCCCACGGCGCCACCGCCGCAACCGCCGTCGGGTGACACGACGAGCACGGGACCGACGTCCCGGTGGCCGCGTCGTGGAGCGGCTTGAGCTCGGTGATCCCCTGCGTGGCCGAGTGGCATGTGAGCACGCACGACTGGGACGCCACGTGAGCGGCAGCGTCGTAGCCGTGAGGCAGCAGGCGCTCGGGATGGCATCCGCTCGTGCCGCAGTCGGTCGTGGGCGTGTTGCCGGGCCAGTGACAGATCTGGCAGCTCGAGCGCGTGATCCCGGCAGTCGTCGTGGTGGCGTTCGCGTGGATCTCGTCCACGGTCTTGCCCTCGATCACGTGGGTGGCGCTGGCGTCATGGCATCCGGAGCCCACGCACGTGGGCGTGAGCGGCAGGGCGTGCTTGGCGGGTGCACCCGTATGGAAGTCCGTGCCCTGGTTCGTGTGGCAGGTGCCGCAGCTCTTGTCTCCCGCCGAGATGGCTCCTGAGACCTTGGGGTCGGTGGACTTGTGGCACGAGTCGCAGGTGAGCGTCGTGTCCGAGTTGATGTGGACCGACGTCAGGCTCGAACCGGAATGGCACGTCTCGCACGTGTCGGTGCGGGGCGCCACGTTGTGCGCGGCTTCGTGGCCGGTGGCCTCGTGGCACGCGTCGCATGCCTTGACCCCGCCCGCGATGGCGGCGACCACGTTGGTGTCGGTGGACTTATGGCACGTGTCGCAGGTAAGCGTCGTGCCCGAGTTGATGTGGATGTCGGTGAGAGCGGTCCCGCTGTGGCAACCCGAACCGGCGCAGCTCTCGGGGACAGTGGTGTTGTGCAGCGCGCTATGCGAGGACGCGCCGGGGTGGCAGGCCTCGCAATCGGTCCGCCCCGTGGCGATGGCCGTCTGCACGAGCGGGTTCACCGAGCCGTGACACGAAAGGCACTCGAGCCCGTAGCGGTAGTGCTCGGTGGTCAGCGACGTCACATGGCACGGTGAGCATGCCGAGGTCGAGTCGTGATATGTCGCAGCCGGCGTGAACGGGTGCATCGCCGGCACGGTGGAGTAGCCCGAGGAGTGGCAATCGATGCAGCTCGTGGGGGTGGAAGCGATGTAGGAGGCGGAGTGCTGCGCGTAGTCCGGGGTGTTCCAACCCTCACCCACGGGAGAGCCCGGGCCGTGGCAGGCCAGGCAGTTGCTCATGGGGTGGGCGTCCGGGAAACCGGGGTGGCACGTCACGCAGTCTTGGGCGCCAGAGGGCATCGAGGCGTAGACCTGCACCGAGAAGCTCCAGCTCAGGTGGTCGGACTGTCCCGAGGAGTTAGTCACGGTGACGGTGACGTCGTGGCTGGCGTCGTTTGCCAGGTGGCTCGTCGGCGCCGAGAGCACGCCGGCCCCGGAGTCGAAGGTGGCAGGCACGCTCGTGCCGTCAACTACCACCGTGGAGGTAAGGCCGGTGGTGGCCCCGCCCACCGCCACCGTGATCACCGGAGAGTCGGTGGACACCGTGGAGCCCGGGACCGGGGTCGGAGACGAGGGCTTGGGCGCGTTGGACACCGTGAAGGACCAAGTGGTGGTCGAGTACGTGCCCGAGTTGTTGCGCACGTTCGCGTAGACGGTATGCGTGCCGTTGGCGAGGTTGGCGCGCGGGGTGAACGCCATCGACAGCGTGTTGGCGTTCACACGGGTCCAGACGGCGGACTGCAGCGTGCCGTCTACCTTGAGGCTCACGTACGGGCTGCCCAGCAGGCCCTTGGTGTCGGTGGCCGTGACCGCGATCGGGGGCCGCAGCGCTCCCACGGAGGCCCCGTCGGCGGGCGTGTAGGCGCTCCAGGCGGCCGGCCCGGTGGCGGTGGGCGCGGCTAGCGCGGTGGCGCCCATGCATAGGACCGCGAGCGCGACTAGCAGCGTCGCCACCAGGGCGCGGCGACAAGACGGTGACCGCATAGCGAGACCCCCCTCAGGCCCGTGCGCGGGCCGGCGCAAGTGAGGGGCGGGCGGCGTGATACCTAGTGATGCCCGCCCCTTGGACTGCTCTACTAAACTACAGTTAAGAACCCTTCGCAATATGAGTCCCCGTATCGGGTGACATCGTGAATCAAGGTGAACACCGGCAGTTGGGCGCTTTGCCCGCCGGGGCGGGATGGCGTTAAGGCTCGTCGCCGGGCATCATGGTCGCGGGGGACCACTCATCCTCGGCCCGAAGATCGGCTTTGGGGCGACCGGGCACGGTCTTCGCGAGAGGCACCGGGGCCCGGCTCAATGGGCCGGGCGCGCAGCCCGTCATCGGCAGGTGGATCATGACAACGACGCTACTTAGCAAGGGATTCCAGCAGATCCTCGACGCCATCTCCGAGGGCGTCTACGTGACCGACGAGCAACGCCGCATCCTATATTGGAGCGCGGGCGCCGAACGGATCACCGGGTTCAAGGCGAGCGAGGTCGTGGGCAAGCACTGCTACGACGACGTGCTCGTGCACACCGACCTCGAGGGCAAGCGCTTGTGCGACGAGGGTTGCCCGCTCGAGTACTGCATCTCTCGCAAGACCGACCGCACGGTGAACGAGTCGTTCCTCCGCCGGAAGAACGGCGAGCGGGTCGCCGTCTACAGCAAGGCGGCGGCGCTCACCGACGGCGACGTCACCTACGGGGTCGAGGTCTTCGGCGAGCTCGAGCCCGTGGGAAGCCGCGATCTCACGGCCGAGGTGCAGAAGCTGTCGGACTCCTCGGTCAGCGACCCTCTGAGCGGGGTCTTCAACCGGCGCTACTTCGACGCCTACCTGGAGCAGCAGTTCGCCATGTGGGAGCGCCTCGAGCGGTGCTACGGCGTGCTCTACCTCGACGTGGACGACTTCAAGCTCATCAACGACGCGCTGGGGCACGCGCGGGGTGACGACGCGATCCGGTTCGTGGCGGGCGTGCTCTCCTCCGGCGCCCGCAAGATGGACGTGGTGGCGCGCTACGGCGGGGATGAGTTCGCGGTGATCTGCGCCGTGTCCACGCCCGCGGAGCTGGAGTCGGCCGCCCTGCGCGTGGTGAGGGTCGTGCACGATTCCACGTTCATACGCGCTGGCGAGGGCGAGGCTGGGCTCACGGTGTCCCTGGGCGGGACTCTCGTGGGCAAGCACGATCGCGATTCGTGCGACGCCCTCGAGCGCGCGGACACGGCGATGTGCCGCGCCAAGCGCCAGGGCGGCGACGCGTACTCGATCCTGCTCCCCCTTTAGGCGGCGCGCCGGCGCGCCGATGCTACCATCCACGCGGCACGGCGGGGACCCACGGTCCCGCCCAGGATCGGCAGGGGGCGACTGATGGCTATCGCGGGCTTCTGTGACGTTTGCGGGCGCAACGTGTACCTCACCGATCAGTGGGGATGCGCCGAGGGCCATGGCTGGGACCGCATCACCGGGTGGTACGACACCGACACGGGCGCGGCGGTCACGCCCTACTGGCTCCAGGCATCAGACTCGGCGGCGGCTCCGGCGGCTGAGGCGGCCCCGGCGGCGGCTGAAACGCCCACGCTAGCGGCCTCGGCAGGAGTGGGCGGCACGGCCGCTCCAGCGAACGCGAACCGCACGGACCTGCTCGCCGCGATCCTGCAGACGCTGGCGCAGTACCCGGGCTACCACGCCGAGTACGGGACCGACACCGACATCGTGGTGGACAACAAGCTGGCCGACGCGTCGTGGCTGGGCGGACGCAAGAAGGTCGAGTACTCGGCCATCCTCAAGGCGCTAGAAGCCGAGCGGACCGTCTACTTCTGGGAGGTCCTCAAGGAATCGGGGGCCGGGCTGAGCTTCGGCGGCTTCGAGTCGGAGAGCTACTCGACGTTCGGGACCACGCGCTCCGGCAAGACCAAGCAGGTGGTCTTGGGGCCGGACGGCAAGGAAGTGGACGTCGAGTGGGACTACGGCGCCACGCGCAAGATCATCGAGTCCGTCGCGGCCGCCCACGGCTGGCGCGTCAAGACCGTGCTGCGGAAGGGCTCGGCCAAGTGGTGACGGCCCGGCGCCCGGCCGGCAGCGTCTTCTGACCGCCCGGCCTGTCGGGCCTCCCGGGCCGAGGGCGTCACGGTCCTACGCCACCGCCGTGGCGAGCCCCGCGCCTCGTCTCCCCCGCGCCGGCGTCCGGTCCTGGGCGGCGCGCCGCGGAACCACCACCCGGCGCTGCGTGGGCGCTCCCGTGTTGCGCATGGTCACGTCGATCTCGTCCGCGCTGACGCGGACGATGTTGAAAGAGGGAGGCGTACGGCCCCGAGTCCGGTGCGTGCAGGCCGTCCCGCTCATGGCCACCACGATGCCGTTGACCTGCCACACGTAGGGCACGTGCCTATGACCGCACAGCACGAGGTCGGCCTTGCACTCGGAGAGCACCTCGAGGATGTCGCCCGCATCCCAAAGGATGTTGCGCTCGCGACCGGTGCCGGGGACGCTGACCAGGTGATGGTGGATGGCGAGGATCTTGAGGCCCTCGGGCGCCGCGCGAAGCTCGTCGTACAGCCACAGCAGGCGGTCCCTGCCGAACTCCCCCTGGTTCAGGTCGGGCTTGCTCGTGTCCGACCCCAGAAGAAGCGCCGAACCGCCCCCGTTGCGCAGCGGTATCACGGAGCGCTCGTAGCTTCTGCCGAACTGGGCGTGGAAGTGCATGAAGCCCACGTTGCGCGCGTCGTGATTGCCCGGGATCACCACCTTGTTCGAGCACGAGATCCGGGCGAGCCAGTCGTGGGCCGCCTGGAACTGCTCGGCGTAGCCGTCGGATGTGAGGTCTCCAGGGACGACGACGAGATCCGGGCGCAGCGCCTCGACCTCGTCGATCAGCGCCTCCATGAGGCCGGCGTCGAAGCGCGAGTCCCCACAGTGGATGTCGGAGAACTGGACGATGACGAACTGCTCCTCGGACATTGCGATCTCCTCCCCGGTCGGCTCGAGCGCCACGCTCGACCCTCAAGGATGTTCCCGCGCCCAAGTCGGTGGCCACGCTCGCGGCGCGTACCTGCGACGGCAGGAGCGCCGGGCGCACAGGCGGCCGGGGCTACTGCGAGCGCTCGCGCACCACCCGAGCCACGTCCAGGCGCCTGATCTCGCGGATCCCGGGCACGAGCGACAGCCCCGTGATCGCGAACATCGCCAGCGACGCGAGCACGTACGTCGTGGGCCGGACGCGCAGCTGGAGCGTCATCATGTCGCTCGAGTACGTGGACAGGAACCAGGCTGCGACCCACGTCCCGAGCACCAGCCCCGGGATGATCGCGACCGCCGTGAGCACCATGTTCTCCACCAGGACCAGGCGGCCCAGCAGGGGCGCCGACATCCCGTTCGCGCGCATGCAGGCCAGCTCGCTCGACCGCTCCGCCAGGTTCACCGACACCGTGTTGAAGATGAGCGCCAGCGCCATGGCCCCGCCGAAGACCAGCATGAATCCCAGGAACACGTAGAAGAACGCCATGTACTGCTGCACGAGGTCGTAGAGCGACTTGGAGTCGCTCACCACCGCCACCCCGTCTACGTCGCGGATGGCGTCGAGCACCTTGGTGCGGTCCACGCCTTGATCGAACTGCACGAACACCATCGAGTATCCGGGGCGGTTCAGCACATCGCCGGCGTCGGTGAGGCCCGCCCCCTTGAGGCTCGAATCCAGCTGGTCGCGCGTGCAGTACACGAGCGTGCCCAGCGGCTCCACGACCGCGCCGGAGATCGGGATCGAGAACTTCTTGTCCAGTGCCGAGGACTTCACTGTGATGCCGTCGCCCACCTTGACGCCGTCCATACCCTCGATCGCCTTGCCGATCATCAGGCCCGTCGGCGGCAGCTGCTCGGGCTTCCCGTTGGGAGCGATGAATCCGTGCATGGTCGTGGTCGAGTCGAACGCCTGGAGCTGCGTGTCGTACGACCCCTTGGGCCCGGTCACCGTCACGTCCAAGGCGTTGACCTGCTCCGCGCGCCGCACGCCCGACACCTTGCCGATCGACGCGATCAGCCCCTCGTTCACCGCACCGATGGTCGTGACCGTCGCGTCCTCGAGCTGGATCTGGGTGAACTGCTGCTCGATCAAGATCTGCACCGTGTCCAGCAACGCCCACGACGCGAGCACCAGCACGAGCGCCAGAACGATGCCGATCACCGTGGACACGCTTCGCCGAGGGTTGCGCCGGAACCCGCGCAGCACCATGAGCCAGCGTATGGGCAGCTTGGACAGCGCGGGGATCGCTCGCTCCAGCAAGCTCGTGCTCCCCGTTGCCGCGGCCACTTCGCCGCGCATGGCCTCGGCAGGGTCTAGGTTCACGGCCTGGCGGGCCGGGACCCATGCCGAGATCACCCCCGCCACGAAGCCGAACGCGAACCCGACGAAGGGCGTGAACCAGTAGAACTTGGTCACGGTGTCCGGGATGCCGAGCTCGCTCGTGTAGGCGCCGGTGAGGGCCCAGCCGGCGATCAGGCCCAGGACCGAGCCGGCGGCGGCGCCCCACAGCCCCACCCACAGGCCGAACGATAGGTAGTGCCAAAGCACCGCGCGGCGGGTGATGCCGTTGGCGCGCAGGGTCCCGATCTGGTTGCGCTGCGAGTAGACGACTCGCGTGAGCAGCAGATACATCGCCAGTCCAGCCGCGCCCAGGAACAGCGCCGGGAACAACCACGACATCTCCTGGAAGCTGTTCACGTCCAGCTGCAGGGCCTTGTTGGACGGCTGCTGGTCTTGGAAGACCACGGACTCGGCGTCGCTGTCGTCGGCGACGGCCTGGACCGCGGCGTTCGTGTCCTTCGTGTTCGCGCCCGGCTCGTAGAGCACGAGCGCCTGGTGAACGAGCGCGTTGGACCAGCCGCGCGCCACGAGGTCGTCGGGGACGAACAGCACCCCCCAGTCCTCGGAGCTCACGAACGGCTCCTGGTTGCTCGGCGCGGGCCACAGGTACTCGGGCGAAACGGCCACGCCGGCGACGTGGACCGTGAGCCAGCCCGTGCGCGTGAGCACGTCCAGGGCATCGCCCTTCTTCAGATCGTAGGCAGCCGCGAAATGGCTCTCCACGAGAACGTCGGAGGTGCTGTTCGTCGCGGGGTACGAGCCCTCCACGACGTCCAGTTGGTTCACGGGTGGCTCGGAGCCCGCGGGGATTCCCACCATGCGGCCGCCCACGATGCGGCCTTGCACGCGGAAGGGAACGTCGGATTGCTGGCGCGTGGCCACGGTCTGCACGCCGGTGACCGCCTTGGCTGCGGCCACGAGCTTGTCCTGGTCATCGGCGCCGCTCACCGTGGCGTCGGCGAACTTGAGCCGATCGTAGGTCTGCTGGTACGACACGTTCAGGTTGCGGTAGGCGTCGTAGCAGGCACCGAAGAGCATCACGCCCAGTGCGACGGTCGCCAGCACGCTGAGGAACTGCCATCGCTGCCGGCCGATGTCGCGGCGGCGTTTGCGCGAAAGCTCGCTCACCAGGAGATGTCCTCGGGCTCCAGGCGGTCTGGGTTCGGGTCGCACGATACGATGCGGCCGTCGGAGACATGTATGACCCGGTCGGCCATCTTGGCTATGTCGGCGGCGTGAGTCACCGCCAGCACCGTGCACCCGTCACGCGCGACGTCGTAGAGCACGCGCAGGATCTTGACCCCCGTCTCCTTGTCCAGCGCGCCCGTGGGCTCGTCGCACAGAAGGAGCGGCGAGCCCTTCACCACGCCGCGCGCGATGGAGATCCGCTGCTGCTGACCGCCGGACAGCTCGGACGGGAAGGAGTCGAGCTTCTCCCCCAGGCCCACGCGCGCGAGCACATCCTCGGTGCGCTTGCCGGGGTCGGGGCCGGTCAGCTCGGCGAGCAGCTGCACGTTCTCGCGCGCGGTGAGCGTCGGGACCAGGTTGTAGAACTGGAAGATGAAGCCCACGGTGTCGAGGCGGTACTTGGTCCGGCCGTCCTCGTCCAGGCCGGCGAGCTTGTTGCCGAACACCTCGATGTCGCCGGAGGTCGGGCTCTCCAGAGCGCCGATCATGTTGAGCAGCGTGGTCTTGCCCGAACCGCTCGCCCCGAGGATGACCACGAACTCGCCGGCGGGCACCTCGAACGTGGCTTCGGACATCGCCCTCACTTCGGTGACCCCCGACCCATACGTCTTCGTGAGGCCCTGAGCGTGGATGGCGATCTTAGGCTTCTCGGCTGCCTCAGGCATGGCGGCTCCCCCCGATCTGCATCCGCCCCCGGATGCCGTGACACCTAGTCCCCTATTTCCGCCCCGGTCGGAGGCATCGCGTGCCGAGGGACCGGCGGGGCGGCGCCCGCGGGTGCGCATCGGCAATGGGCAGTCCTGCGGCCGCGCCCCTCGTCGCGACGAACCGGCGGCGCGTACGGACGGGCGCCCGCACGGGGGTACATCGGTGATATCGCAAAGGCGGATGCGTCCGGAGGGGCTCTGGAGGCGATCGTCATGTCTGGACGCGAGCGTTCGCGACGGATGCCGGCGTGGCGCCGGCCTGCGCGCCTATTCGGCCGGCCGGTCGTCGCTTGGGCGTCGGCCGCGGCTGTCTTGGCGGCGGCTCTGTTGGGCGGTTGCGCCACGGCGCCGTTGTCGAACGACCCCAAGAACCTCTTCGCGCGCGCGGAACCTGCGACCGTCATAGTCCAAGGCCAGGTCAGTGCCCACATCAGCACTCCCGGGGATTGGACCGTCAACGAGCCGAAGGTCCGCGATGCCCTGTACGCGCAGGGCCTGACCGATTCGAGCCCGGAATGGGATTCGGCCCGGTTCGATGTGATCTACAGCAACCCGATCGCTTACCTCGACCCGGACTACAGCGCCGCCCCATACGAGACCGACGCCAAGGCGGGGTGGACTGGATCGGGATTCATCGCGGATCCGAACGGCTATGTCGTCACGAACGCCCATGTGGCAGCCCCCTCCGACGAGGAGGTCAAGTCCGGTCTTGTGGCTCAGGGGCTGCAGCAGTTCATCGACAAAGACGTGGCCATGTGGGCCGAGCGCGGCCGAACGCCCGCGCAACTCAAGACGATGGCGGCCGCCGACGCTGAGTGGATGGCCCACTACCTCACCGTCTCCAAGATGACCAAGAAGTTCAGCGTTGTGATGGGCGCGAACATCGCGGGCACGGACGTGACGCCCAAGGAGATCACCGCCGACGTGGTCGCGGCGGGCGAGGCGATCCCGGGCAAGGACGTCGCGATCGTCAAGATCGAAGGCCGGAACTACCCGACGATCCCCATCGGGGACGACGCCGAGGTCAACGTAGGCGACAAGCTCTACGTCATCGGCTACCCGGGAGCGGCCCAAGGCGGCGTTCACCAGCTGATCTCGGTGGAGAGCCTGACGGAGCCCACGTTCACCAGCGGCGTCCTGAGCGCCAAGAAGCGCGCGACCCAAGGCTTCGAGGTCATGCAGACGGACGCTGCCGTGACTCACGGGAACAGCGGCGGGCCGGTCCTGGACAGCACGGGCAAGGTCGTGGGTTTGGCGACGTTCGGATCGCTGGACCCCTCCACCGGCAAGGAGATCCAGGGCTACAACTTCATCATGCCGGCCACGCTCGTCAGGCAGTTCCTGGACCGCTCGGGAGCACATCCCGCGCAGAGCGAGTTCACCAAGTTGTACGACCAGGGCCTCGCGCAGGAAGCGTCCAGCCATTTCAAGGCCGCGGACGCGACGTTCCAGCAGATCGAGCGCCTCACCCCGGGCAATCCATACGTGCTCAAGCACGTGAGCCAGGATGAAGCAGCGATAGCCGCCGGCAAGGACAGGTCGCTCGACCTCCTGCCGATGCTCGGTATCGGCACCGCCATCCTGATCGTGCTGGTGGGCGGCGCTGTCGCGGTCATGCTCGTCGCCCGGCGCCGGGCGACGCCGGCGACCTCGGCTGCACGGGCCGGCCCCGCACCTCAAGAGCCCTTGCCCGCCACGCCCGCCGCCACCCCGGATGCCGCCACGGAGAGCGCCGCGCCCGTGTCCGAGGCCGGCAGCGAACGGGTCACGCTTCTTGTGGTGGGTCCCTCGGGGACGCGTCAGGTCGTTGTCGACCCCCCGGCCATCATCGGGCAGGCCGCCGACTGCGAAGTCACGGTAGACGATCCGCAGATGAGCGATCGCCACGCGGCCATCGCCCGCGTGAACGGAGTGCTGGAGATAACGGATCTGGGCGGCGCCAACGGGATCGAGGTCAACGAGAACACCGTCACGATCTCGCCCCTTCGGCAGGGAGACCGCATCAAGCTGGGAGGCACCGAGGTCGTGATCGTGTGAGGCAGACGACATGGCGCTAGAGGACCGCAAGCCCTACCGAGGCCTGCAAAGGGCGGTGACGTGGACCCGCTTCCTCGTCTACATCCCGATCGTCTCGTTGTTCATAGGCGCGGTCGCACTGATCATCGTCGGTGGTGTGGAGACCGTGGGCGCCGTGTACCGGGCGCTCCTGGACGGCACCGTGAGCGAGAAGGAGTCGCTGGTGGACTTCATCTCGCTGGCCGACCTGTTCCTGCTCGCGACGGTGCTCTACATCATCGCGTTGGGTCTGTACGAGCTGTTCATCGACGGCTCGCTGCCACTGCCTCAGTGGCTGATCGTACGCGATCTCGACGACCTCAAGGAGAAGCTCGCAGGCGTCGTGGTCGTCGTGCTGTCCGTGTTCTTCCTGGGGTTCGTGGTCAAGGCCACCAACCCGACGCTCGTGATGTGGGAGGGCATAGGCATCGCGGCCATGATCGGCGCGCTCTCCTTGTTCCTATGGACCTTCGGGCGCGGAAAGCACGGCGGATCGGCCGAGCCGCCCCAGGCGTTCGTCGCTGCCATGGAGGCAGAGATCGAGCGCGAGGTCGTCGCCGATGTCGCCCAGGACGCGAAGAGGAAG
Organism: uncultured Coriobacteriia bacterium; assembly: GCA_963768865.1. GTDB lineage: Bacteria > Actinomycetota > Coriobacteriia > Anaerosomatales > CAVYJL01 > CAVYJL01. Next base: position 336,048 of record CAVYJL010000007.1, read on the forward strand.
GCGCCCTAGCCCATGTGCACACGGATCCCGTGGTCGGGCGACGGCACGCCCGCAGGAGGATCGTGCTCGTCGCCGAACGGCCCTGAGCTACGCGTTCGCGACGATCGTTCTGCGCTTGTAGACCATCAAGGACGCAGCGTACGAGACCACGAGGATGCCCAGGATCCAGGCGAGCGCCACCCAGACCTGGGGGCCGAACGTCCCCGTCGCCAGCAACGAACGCATCGTCTCGACGATCGGGGTTATCGGCTGGTTCTGAGCGAAACCCCGCAACCAGGGAGTCATCGAGCTCGTGGGCACGAACGACGGGCTGATGAAGACGAGCAGCAGCAGCACGTAGCTGAACGCCCCCGCGCCCTCCGGCGACTTCGCCAGCAGGCCGAAGAACACCGCCAACCACGTCAGGGACAAGATGAGCAGGATGAGAATCCCCGCAAAGGCCGTCCAGGCCATGACTCCCGCGTGCGACCTGAAGCCCATGACGAGAGCCACCGCCAGCACCAACACGCACGAGGCCAGATTGGACAGTGTGGACGACACGACCTGTCCGCCCAGGATCGACGAGGGGGCGACCGGCATCGTCCTGAAGCGGTTGATGATCCCGCTCTTCACGTCCAAGTTGAGCCGAAACGCAGCGTATGCGATGCCGCTGCCCACGGTCATGACGAGGATTCCCGGCACGATGAAGTCGATGTAGGCTGCCGAACCCGTCGCCTGGCCCACCGCGCCTCCCCAGACGTACACGAACAGCAGCATGAGGGCGATCGGCATCAGGACCACGGTGATGATCGTGTCGGGGCTGCGGGTGATGTGGCGCAAGCTGCGCTTCGCCATCGTCCATGTGTCTGCGAGCGGCCACATCATGCGTCCTCCCGATCGCTGCCTATCACCTTGAGGAACACGTCGTCGAGCGTGGCCACCTTCTGAGTGAACTCGGTCGGTTCCATGCTCGCATCCCGGAGTCTGTCGAAGATGTCGGCCACGGCGGCCACACTGCCGTCGGTGCTGATCGTGAGCACCGTGGTGTCCTCGGTCGTGCGCACGGCGTTCTCGCTGAACACGTTCGCAGCGGCATCTCGAGTCCGCATGTCATGGAAGGTCAGCTCGATCAGCCCACTGGGCGCGAGCTTCTTCAGCTCTCGCGCGGTGCCGGTCGCGACGATCGTGCCTTTGTGCAGGATCGCGATGTCGTCGGCCAACTCATCAGCTTCTTCGAGATACTGCGTCGTCAGGAACACCGTCTTGCCGCCTTGAGCCATCTCCCGGATCGTCCGCCACATCTCGAGGCGACCCTCCGGGTCGAAACCGGTGGTGGGCTCGTCCAGGAAGACGACCGACGGATCCCGATCAGACTCATGGCGATGTCGAGGCGGCGGCGCATTCCACCGGAGAATGTGGATACGCGGCGATCCGCAGCCTCGTTCAACCCGAACCGCACCAAAAGGTCGGCAGCGGTCTTGGCGGAGTCATGGACATGCCGCAGATCGCCTATCAATCGCAGGTTCTCGCGGCCGGTCAACTGGTCGTCGACCGCGGCGAACTGCCCGGTCAAGCTGATCTCGCTGCGCACGCGGCCGGCACGGGCGGCAACATCGTAGCCGGCGACCGTGGCGGTGCCGCCGTCCGCCGGGATCAGCGTCGTGAGGATGTTGATCGTCGTGGTCTTGCCCGCACCGTTGCTGCCCAGGAGCGCGAACACCGTGCCCTTGGCGACGGAGAAGCTCACATCCTTGAGAACAGCGACGTCCTTGTACGCCTTGCGCAGATCCTTGACTTCGATGGCCGTTACCATGGCCCGGTCAGTCCTTGGGCCGGGTCGAGGCGGCCGGCTGCTGCTTGCGGGCCTCGCCCAGCGTCACGTCGTCGCTCTTCACGAGCGTGCCGGTGTACTCGACAAGTCCGATCTCGCAGCCCTTTCCCAGGCGCACGTTGTGACCGCGCACGACCTTGACCGTCGTGTACTCGAGGACGACGTCGTCGGCCTCGATGCTGTCCGCGGTCAGGCGAGTGTCGGTCAGCGACCGCAACCACCCCACCTTCTTGGAGGCCTTCACGCTGATGCGCTCGCCACCGATCTCGCGGGCGCGGCAGCGACCGTACAGGCGCAAGTCCATCCGCCCCGCGTTGAGCAGGCCCGAGACCTCGACGCCGCCGCCGCCGATCAGCGTCTCGGCCTCGCAGTCGCCGCCACACTTCAGGCCGCCCTGCAGGTCGATGTCGACGGCGCGGATGTCGCCGCCGACGTCGACGCTTCCCCGCACGCGCAAACGGCGAACATCCAGATCACTCACGATCGTTGCCGCGCCGCTGGCGGTGAGCTCACCCACGTGGATAGGGCCCTGCAGCCGGGCGGAACCGTTGACGGCGATCGACTCCGCCGTGAGCTCTCCCTCCGCCGAGCCGGAGCCGTTGATGACGACCTTGCCCGCGGTCACGCCGCTGGCGATCGTGCCCGTGCCGTTGATGGTGACGTCGCCGAACGAGTTGCCGCCGACCACTCCGGCGCCGTCCACTCGCACGTTCTTGGTGGATGCCATGGTTCTACTCCTTGTGGGTCGCGAGCCGGGCGGCGAGCGCCTCGGCACGTTCTGAAAGATCGATGCGGGCCGCGAGCTTGGCGCCCGGATCCAGGCCGAGGTCCGCGCCCGCGGGCACGAGCAAGCTCACGGTGGTGCCCAGCTTGCGCACGACGACGAGCTCCGCGCGGCCCTCGAAGGCAGGGAACGCCGCCTCGAGCGTGGCCAGCACCGAACGTCCCTCGTCCAAGCTCACGTCGCCGCCCTCGAGCAGCGTGTCCAGCGTGTAGAGCGCCACGAGGTCGCCTACGGCTAGGGGAGTGTCTTCGTTGTGATGCTCGGCGAAGAGCTCGAGCGCCGGCGCAGAGACGAGCGCCCAACTGCGCACGGTCGCTAGCGTCGCGCGAGGCATGTCGAGCTTGGGCGCGACCTTGGTCGCGATGTCGTCCAGCGCCATGTCCTCGTTCTTCAGGCCCAGGATGCGATCGATCCGGGCGAGGATCTGCTCGCGCGGAAAGAAGGTCTCCTGGCCGGTGAACGTGGACTGGCGAATGAACCAGTCCTCAGGTATGAGCCCCTTGCGCTTCCAGCGGTAGAGCTGGCCGTAGGAGATCCCCTTCGCGGTCAGCAGGTCCTTCTTCGAGATCAGGTCGCCTTCCATCGCTGCATGGCCTTCCTCAGGCGGCTAGGTCCTGCCGAGGGACAGCAGCACCTCGGCAGGACAGAACATAACACTGTTACGCTGTCGGTGCAAGGCAGGTAGCTGCCCCCCTGCGCAAGAGAGCCCCCGGTGTTCAGGCCGAGGGCTCTCTAGACAGGCGTTCTGGCGGAGAGGGAGGGATTCGAACCCTCGTCGGAGGGGATACCCCCGAAACAGTTTTCGAGACTGCCGCATTCAACCACTCTGCCACCTCTCCGCGAGGTGGCCGCGGGGCTCGTCAGTCAGGGCCGCGAACGCCCCGCGGGCAGTAGCACACTATAGCGAGCGTGCCGGACACGGGCAACGCGCACCACCCTCCGAACGGTGGTGATCGCCCCGCGATCGCCACCCGGAGCCCGGCGAGCGCCGCTTGGGCCTCGGCTGTGTGAAGAGGTCGTGAAACGGAGTTTCCCCCTTCGCGACGCAGGGTACCTAGCCGAATGCGCACGGGACACCCTGCCGAGGAGGCGACCATGGTTACGGCTACAACGGAGCGAACCAAGCTCGGTGAGCTCACCTGGACGGACCTGCAAGCGAGCGATCTGGAGAAGCAGACGACCTTCTACGAAAGCCTGTTCGGGTGGACTCACCAGGACGTCCCAGGCGGAGAAGGTATGCCGCCGTACCGCATGTTCTACAAGGACGGCGTGCAGGTGGCCGGCGGCGCCCAGCTGGCGCCCGATTCCGAGATGCCAACGTTCTGGGCGGTCTACCTGGCTACACCCCATCTGGACGCGACGGTGGCCAAGGCCACGGAGCTCGGCGCGACCGTGATCATGCCCACGATGGATGTCATGGAGTCCGGCCGCATGGCGGCGATCTCGGACCCGACCGGCGGCGGCATCTTCTTCTGGGAGGCCGGCACGCACCACGGCGCGGGCGCTTTCAACGGGCCGGGCACGATCGCCTGGGCCGACCTGAGCACGCGCGATCCGCAGGCCGCGGCGGACTTCTTCAAGGAGCTGCTGGACTGGGAGATCGTCCAGATGGGCGACCCTATCCCGTACTGGCAGTTCAACGTGAACGGCGAGGGCGAGGGCGGCGTCATGGGCATGCCCGATATGATGCCCGCCGACGCGAGGCCGTTCTGGACGATCTACTTCGGCACGGACGACATGCCCGCGTCGCTGGCGAAGGCGGCCGAGCTCGGAGGCACGGTGGTTGCGCCGCCCATGGCGATCGGCGGCGGCGTGTCCTTCGCCGTCCTCACCGACCCGGCCGGCTGCGCATTCGCGCTGCTTGGCCCGATGCAAGCATAGGCACGGACCGCCTCGGGCCTCGGCGGGCAACGGTCCTGCCGAGGCCCGTCCGCGCCGCGCTAGCGCGGGCCCTCGGGCGACCAGCCGTCGATCACGCGCTCGAGCGCCCACTGGAACCGCTCGCGGTCCTCGTCCTCGAACGGGCTCGGGCCGCCCGTGCGCCGGCCGGCCCGGCGCTCCTTGCGCTCGGCATGGAGAACGGCGAGCTCCATGTCCATGGTGGTCTGCGAGTAGACGCGTCCGCGCGGGCTGATAGCCGCGGCGCCTCGGCCCAGGGCCATGGCCGCCAATCCCAGGTCTTGCGTGATCACGATGTCGCCTGCCCGCAGGTTCTGGACCACGGCGAAGTCGGCGGCGTCCCGGCCCGAGGAGACCTGGATGACCTCCACGCCATCGCGAGAGGCGTACTTGTCCAGGTTCTGTGACACGTTGGCCACGAGCACCACGGGCAGTCGCCGCCGGCGCGATGGTGAGAACGTCGTGGGTGACCGGACAGGCGTCCGCGTCCACGTAGATGGTGGGTTTGTCATCAGGCACCCGCCAAGGGTAGCGCACCGCCCCGCTGGTCGCGCCACTACCGCTCCCGTCGCCGACTATGCATGGGCGTTTCGCAAACTGGTAACATCCAGCTCGTGCCAAAGCGCCTGCTCATCACACTCATCGCCATCGCCGCAGTCGCGTGTCTCGCGGTGCCGGCGATAGCCGCTCCGCTCATGACCTCCGTACCGGCGGTCCAGCCCCGCACGGCCCTTGGGGCCCCGGTCACGTTCACGACCGGGCAGGCGGCCACCGCGGTGTCGGGCACCACCGCCAACGTGCCCGGCTCCCTGCTCACGCCGCCTCCGGTGGTCTCGTCGGTGGACAGCGCGGGGCTCATCCACCCCAGCGATCACGTGTTCCGCGTGTACCTACGGCCCGGCCAACAGGTGAACCTGACACTCTACGGGCCCGCGGGAAGCGATTTCGCGATCGACGTCTGGGGCCCCAACTGCGGCGACATCTTCTCGCCCACGGTGAACCCGGTAGCGTCGTCCGACCAATGGAGCTACCCGCGCACGGTGCACTACGTGACGCCCAACCCGGGCAAGAGCGGCTGGTTCTACTTCGACGTCTACGCGATCTGGGGCCGCGGCCCGTTCACGCTCACCTTCACGATGCCCGACATCGAGGTGAAGACGCCCGTGGCGCGCATCCAGGGCACCGACAGGTACCAGACCGCGATCAAGGCCTCGGCCAGTACGTTCGCGACGTCCGCAGCGGTGATCATCGCCACCGGCGAGTCGTACGCCGATGCACTGGCCGCTTCAGGCCTGGCAGGCAGCTACGGCGCGCCGATCCTTCTCACGCGTCACGACCACATCGCGCCCGGGCTTCTTGCCGAGATACATCGGCTGGGCGCCACGCGAGCGATCATGGTGGGCGGCAACGCGGCGCTCGGCGACGTCATTCGCTCCGGTCTGGCTGGGGCGGGGCTCACGGTGGAGCGCATCGCCGGCACGAACCGCTTCTACACGGCGGCCCTCATCGCCGACCGCATCCGCGCGCACGAGACGTCGGTGGGGCGGACGCCCACGACGTCCGCGTTCGTCGTCAACGGACTGGGCTTCGCCGATTCCCTCGCTGTGGCCCCGTACGCCTTCTCGGCCCGCATGCCGGTCCTGCTCGTGGGCCGCGACTACGTGCCTACGCCCACCGCCTCGGCCGTTACGTCCCTCGGGATCGACAGCGCCTACGTCGTGGGCGGCACCGCGGCCGTCTCGGGCGCGACCTATGGCGCCCTCGCCCCTCCCAACAAGGTCCGCATCGCGGGCACCACCCGGTACGGGACCGCCGCGGCCATGGCCAAGAAGGCGGTGGACAGCGGCTGGGCCACGAACTCGTTCGTGGGCGTTGCGTCCGGCATCTCGTTCCCCGACGCGCTCGCGGCCGGCCCGGCGACGGGCAAGCGGCGCGGCGTGCTGCTCACGACCGGTCCGCTCTCGCTCGCGCCCGAGCCGCGCGCCCTGATGACGGCGGCTAGGCCCGGGATCTCGCAGGTGCGGGTGTTCGGCGGGATCGGCGTGCTCTTCGGCCCTGTGTTCGCAGACCTGGACTCGGTGCTCAGGTGATAGCGATGCGACTCCGCTCACTCATAGTCGAGCATCCCGGCCGGGCCGCCGCCGCGGCGGTCCTCGCGCTCGCGCTGCTCGTCCCCACGGGCGCCTGGGCGTACGGCGAGTACGTGCACTACTCCGCGTACGCGGGCCGCATCACGACACACGCGCCGTTCTCGACGAGGAAGGTCGCGCTGACCTTCGACGACGGCCCGTCCCCCACGAACCAGTCCAAGGTCCTGTCCTCCCTGCGCACGTACGGCGCGCGCGCGACGTTCTTCCTCGTGGGCAACCGGATCCGGGGCCGCTCGCAGCTGCGCGCCATCCAGGCGCAGGGTTGCGAGATCGCCAACCACACTTGGACCCACATCTCCCTCGACGGCCTGTCCAGCGCACAGGACCAGAAGGAGATAGGCCGCACCGACGCCCTCATCTACCACATGACCGGCCGAAGGCCGCTGTGGGTGCGTTCGCGCGCGGGGGCCATCGACTCCACCGGCCTGGACGCGGTGAACAAGATGGGGCGGCTCTACGTGACGTGGGACGCCGACGGCCAAGACACCTCCGGCGCCGGCTACACCGCGCACCAGATCGCCTCGACCGTGCTGGCCACCACACGCGGCGGTTCGGTGATCCTGCTGCACGAGACCTCGGACACGATGGTGCTCGCGCTCCCCGAGATCCTTAGCGGGCTGCGGTCGCGGGGCTACACGGTCACCACGGTGTCCGACCTTCTCGCCGAGCCATAGGCCCTCGCGCCCGGCGGCGACCCGCCACACCGGCACGACCCCCTGCGACGCGAAAACGGCGGCCCCATCGGGGCCGCCGTCTTGATGCGGACTGGCGGAGAGTCAGGGATTCGAACCCTGGGTACGGTTTCAACACCGCACACACGATTTCCAGTCGTGCTCCTTCAACCACTCGGACAACTCTCCGCGTGCGACCTGGGCCGAAGCCCGAGGCGCGCACACGGGAGTATAGCCGCAGCGCGCTGGCGCGGCAATGAAAGAAGGGGCTGACCAGCGGATCTCCTGATGGTGCGCCCGCTGGGGCGGCCCGGCGCCGCTAGCGGGGCGGCGAACAGTCGCGTTCGAGCCAGTCCAAGAGCAGCTCGAGATAGTGGTCGATCATCTCTTGGTAGACCTCGCTCACGAGCCGGCCCCGCTCGTCGAACGCGTCGCGAGCGTTGGCGACAGTGACTTCGGCCTCGGAGAACACGGGGGCTTTGAAGAAGTACCAGCTCTGCCGCCAGTGGAGCTGGCCGCGGATGGTGCCCATGTGCCCGGTGCTGGCGCCCATGACCGCCATCGGCCGACCCAGGAGCGTGGGATCGGTGAAGGGTCGCGACAGCCACTCCACCGCGTTCTTCAGGTAGCCGGGGACGCCGTAGTCGTACTCGGGCGAGACGAGCAGGACGCAATCGGCCGACTGGATGGCTGCTTTCGCGGTGAGCACGGACGGTGGCGGGTCGCTCTCCAGGTCCTGCGAGAAGAACGGGAAGCCCGCGATATCCACCTGGAAGACCTCGAGGCCCTCCGGTGAGCGCTCGATGATCGCGTCGACCAGCATCTGGTTGTAGCTGCCCTTGCGGAACGATCCGCACAACGCCGCGACTCTGGACATCGTTCGGCCTCCCCCGCCGGTGCTCAGGCCTGGCCGCGCGCCGCCCGGCGGCGCCATAGCCACCACACGACAGCCAACGCGACTATCGCCACCACGGCGCCCACGAGCCAGGCTATGAGGTCGTCGTTGGCCTGCGCGGCGCGCTTGGGCGCCTGCGCGGCCACGTACTGCCTCTCGGCGGCCAGGACCTGGGGCGCGTGCGTACCGGTGGACTCGACGGCACCGGGCACCGCGGCCGCCGGCATGAGCACGCGCACGCGCATGGGCGTGTTCGCGGCCAAGCCCTTGGCCAGCACCGTCACGACACCGAGCTGCGGGTTGTCCCCCGTCGTCGTATCCACTGCCGAGGGCCCCGCCGGCGCGGCCGCCAGGCTCACCTGCACCTGCTCGGGGCCGTGGACGAAGACCTTGAGGTCGCTAGGCGGCGTGCCGGCCGGCAGCTGGATCTTCAGACCGATCTGGTCGGTCGCCGCGGGCCAGGTCTCGCCGATGAAGTCCCACAGAAGCTCGCTCACGTCCTTCCAGCGTTTGCCCACCCTCGCGGCGACGTAGTCGGCGCTCACCGTGACCGTGCCGTTCGCGGGCTTCTTGAACGCGACGACGATGTGGGTGACTCCCAAATTGCTCGATTCCAGGTAGCTGCCCGGCTTCAGCTGAGTCGGGTCGCCACTGTGGATCCGGTCGTAGATGTCGCCCTCGGGACCCACAACGGTGGCGAAGACCACGCTCTTGCCCACGCCCACGGGCACGTCCCACGCCAACGACGTGGTCTCCGTGCTCAGCTGGATGGTCCTCTTGTCCGAGACGCGGAGATCGCCCATCTCTGTGAGCCGGGCGTTGCCCTCGTACTTGCTCACCGAGTAATCGGCCGCGAGCGCCGGGCCCGCCGTGGCGGCGAGCAAACCGACGGCCGCGGCGGCGAGGACGCATGAACGCAGGAGCCTAGATGACCGGGTCTCTCTCATCGGCTGTCCTTCCCCTTGTCGCGCAGATCAGCGAAGAACGCTCGCAGCAGCTCGGCACTCTCCTGGGCGAGGACGCCGGTGGTGACCGCGAAGCGGTGGTTCAGACGTTCGTCGTCAGACAGGTCGTAGAGACTGCCCACCGCCCCAGCCTTGGAATCGGTGGTGGCGTACACGAGCCGGTCTATGCGCGCCTGATGCATCGCGCCGGCGCACATAGGGCACGGCTCCAGAGTGACATACAGAGTGCAGTCCGAGAGCCTCCAACGTTCTAAGCGGGCCGCCGCTTCGCGGATGGCGAGGATCTCCGCGTGGGCGAGCGGGTCCTTGTCGGTCTCGCGCCGGTTGTGGGCACGAGCCACGACCGCGCCGTCGCAGACGACGACCGCGCCGATAGGGACCTCCCCCATGGCCGCGGCGTCCCGCGCCTCTTCCATCGCCATCGCCATGTAAGTGAGATCGGACTGCATAGCCCCCCGTAGCGGTCCTGGACACCGGCGTAGCCGCCGGTACCCACGATAGCAGGCCGACGATATCCGAGCCCGCTGAGCAGGTGGTATGCCTTCGATTCAGCGGCCTCGGCGCCGCAGGCCGAGCCGCGCGCCCCTGCTCCGCGTCTCTCACGGGCCGGACGCCCCCCCCGTTCGTCAGGGGCGGACCGCCGGCGTGGGCATAGCCAAGGGGTGCGCGCAGCGCGCCCCGGTCCAGGAGGTGGGGACATGATTCGCCGATCCATCCGAGCAGCATGTGTCCTGGCGTTCGCCGCCGTGCTCCTCGCGGGTGCCGCGGGGCCCGCCGGGGCCACGGTGGGCGTGCGGCTCCAGAAGTTCAAGCAGAACGGAAGCACCGTCCTGACGCGATCGTTCACCGGCTTCAGCGTGAGCGGCGTGGCGGTGGATGCCCCCGGACACGTGTTCATCGCGTGCTCCGACAACAAGATCCGCAAGTACACCGACACCGGCGTGTACCTGAGCTACATCGGGCTCAACGACGTCCAAGATGTCGCCATCGATCCGGCGGGCAACATCTGGGCGTGCACCGGGACCCAGATCTGGGAGTTCAACATGTACGGCGCGCAGGTCCGCCACTGGAACGCCTCGGCCGAGGCCCTCGTGGTGGATCCCGACTACTACGTCTGGTACACCGACTTCTTCTTCGTCTATCGGCGCAACGTGTACGGGGCGGGGACAGCGCAGGCGCAGGTGCGGCCCATGCACATGCCGGGCGCCGAGTGGGCCAGCGTCGTGGACCTGGCCGAGACCGGTGGCCTGGCCTGGTACGGCTTCTACGGGCCGGACCTCTCCAACGTGGGCGGGTACCCTAGCACGACGTTCGGGACCGCGACCCTGCCCAGCCGATCGTTCGACACGTCGTCGTACCCGGTAGGAATCGCGCACGACGGCCTGGGCTACCTCTACACCGCGGCGGTCGACGGCAAGGTCTACAAGTACCAGTGGTCGGGGTCGAGGGTGTTCAGCTTCGCGACCGGCCGCACGATCGCGTTCGACACGACGACATACGTGCGCCTGGCCGGCATAGGCGTGGACCACCACGGCTACATCTGGATCGCGGCACCGTAGCCGAGAGGCCGGAGCGCCGCGGGACGGGCGCCGGGACTACGCCGCCCCTATTGGGCGGTGCTCGCCTCGGCAAGACGCTCGGAGATGTACGCGCTCGCACCGGCCTGGTCGTTGGGGAACAGGTCGTCGGGCACGCTCCCGGGCCCGAACTGGGAGTAGACCTGGTAGCGCGCGCAAGGCGTGCACTGACCCAGGCAGTAGTTCCTCTTGAACAGGTCCGCCATGGCGGGCATGTTCGACATCCTGTCGTGGAAGAACGGGCAATTCGGCAGGCAGACACAATCGGCCATCGGACTCTCCTAGCAAATTGGCACGGCTGAGATGCGCTAGGCGCGGCGACCCGTAGACCCAGCCCCCATCGCCGGTCTACGTCCCACCGTGACTATCGTCCTTCCGGAGGAGCACCTGATACCTGTACGGGTATGCGGCCCGATCCGGAGTGGCCCGTCGGCCACCCGTACCCCCTCCGTGTCGCCTAGTGGCGTGCCGGGTAGGACGTCGTGGGGAGGTGGCGATCATGAAAGCCACAACTAGACACGTCATCATCGTGTCCCTCCTCGTCACGCTGCTGATCGGCGCCGGAATGGCGCTGATGCCGGCGGTGCTCGGAGCCCCCGCCCCGTCGGGCGAGTCGACCCTGGCACCCCAGGAACCGGTCCCCATGGAGGAGGCCGTCCCCGTTCCGGAGGCCGACGTGCCGGCCGAGGGCGGTGAGGCGCCCTCCGTGGAGGCGAGTCCCAGCGGCGAGGCGAGTCCATCGGGCGAGGCGAGTCCCAGCGGCGAGGCGAGTCCATCGGGCGAGGCCAGCCCGAGCGGCGAGGCCAGCCCGAGCGGCGAGACCACCGGAGAGACCACGCACGGCGCCGAGGCGACCCCGACCCTTCCCGGCAGTGAGACCCAGCTGCCCTTCACGGGCGGCCAGCCCCTGGGCTTCTGGATCCTGGGCGGGGCGCTTGGATTGGCGGGGATAGGGACGATCACGTTCGCGGTGCGCCGGCAGACCCGCAGCTCGAAGGGGACACCCGGCCGGGCCCAGCGCCTGTGGATAGGCTATACGGCCGGTACCGTGCTCCTTCTGGGCGGGCTGACGGTTGCCGCGTACCCGGTCGTGACCGACCTGCGCTACATGTGGGCCCAGCAGGCGCTCGCGGCGCAGGGCACCGGGCAGACGATGCCGGGGAAGGCGGTAGCGCACATCGTGATCCCGCGGATAGGGCTCGACGCATACGTACTCGAGGGCACCGATGCTTCGGTGCTCAACGACGCGCCCGGCCACTATCCCGGCACACCCCTGCCGGGCGAGACCGGCAACGCCGCGATAGCTGGGCACCGCACGATGTACGGGCATCCGTTCAATCGCCTCAACGAGCTCACGCCGGGTGACGAGATCAAGACATGGACCTCCAAGGGCGCGGCCGTGTACCGGGTGATCTCGGTCAAGGCGGTGGCGCCCACCGACGTCGCGGTCGCGCAGCCGCAGGGGGACGACAGGCTCACGCTGACCACGTGCCACCCTGTCGGGAGCGCCCGCCAGCGCCTCGTCGTTTCGGCGACCCCCGTGCAATAGAGCGGCGGTGCCGAGGAGACGAGCCGCGGAGCATCGGGACGGGGCGCTAGGCCTCGCCGATGCTATCCTCGTTGCGCTCGCCTCAGCGCGGAGGGGTGGCAGAGTGGACGATCGCGGCGGTCTTGAAAACCGCTGACCCGCAAGGGTCCGTGGGTTCGAATCCCACCCCCTCCGCCAGCGCGCGGCCCGCGCCCGCAGGCACGGGGGCCGCAGGCCTACTCGGTGGCGACCCAGCGCCCCGGCGTGACCGGCGCGGGCGCCCGATGCTCGACTCTGGCCGCCCCCGCCTTGAGGTAGCGCTCCGCCGGCTCGGGCTTGCCGATGTTGAACCCCTGCGCCAGAGTCCACGCCCTGCTCACGAACCGCGGCGAGCACCTCGGCGGTCTCCACGTACTCGGCTACCGTCCGGATGCCCAGGCCTCGGCACATCTCCACGATGGCGCGCACGAAGTGCTCGTTCACGGCGCTGTGGTCCAGATTGCGCACCAGCGTGCCGTCGATCTTCACGAAGTCGATGGGCAGGTGGCGCAGGTAGTAGAAGGACGATGCCCCCGAGCCGAAGTCGTCGAGCGCGAACCGGCACCCCATGGCGGCGAGGGCCAGGACGAAGTCCCGGGCGCCCTCTATGTCGGCGATGGCCTTGGTCTCCGTGACCTCCACGACGAGCGCGCTCGGGTCGGCGCCGGTCGAGGTCAGCTCGTCATGGATCACATCGAGCAGCCACGGGTCGGCGAACGCCGCGCCCGACACGTTCACCGAGAACGTCACCGCATGTCCCGCCTGCTGCTCTCGCGCGAGCATCTGTATCGCCCGGCGCACGACCCAGCGGTCGATCTCGCGGATCAAGCCCACTCGCTCGGCGGTGGGGATGAACTCGTCCGGCGGGACCACGTGCCCCGACTCGTCGATCATCCTCAGAAGGAGCTCGTATATCTCGCGGTCGGAGTGCTGGAGGTCTCGGATCGGCTGCGCGTAGAGCACGAACCGGTCGTCACGCAGGGCGGCGATGATAGCCTCGGCGGTCTCGATCCTCTTGGCCATGACGTGCCGCAGCTGGTTGTCTCGGTCGTACACGAGCGCGCGGTTGCCGCCGGAGGCCTTGGCGTCGTACATGGCCAGATCGGCCTGGGACAGAAGCTCGCTCGCGTCCTCCCCGTCCTCCGGGAACGGGACCACTCCTATGCTCGCGCTGACGCGTACCTCGTGATCGGCGACGCAGAACGTGCGACTCGCCACGGCCTCGGCGAGTCGCGACGCGGCATCCATGGCTTCGGGCCCGGTCGTGTGCGGCAGCAGAATGCCGAACTCGTCTCCGCCCACTCGGGCCAGCACGGAGTAGCCGCGGTTGGCGTGCCCGAGGCGCGAGGCGAACGAGGCCAGCAGCTCGTCGCCGGCGACGTGGCCCAGGCTGTCGTTGATGTCCTTGAAGTTGTCGATGTCCAGCCACAGCACCGCTCCGGTCTCCCTGAACCTGCGATGCTCGGCGAGCGACCTCTCGAGCTCCTCTTCGAAGAACGTCCGATTGTATAGCCGCGTGAGAGGATCGTGCGCCGTGAGGTAGTCCAGCTCCGAATGCGACCGGCCCAGCTCCTTGAGCAGGTCGTTGATGTCGCCCGCGAGCCCCGCGATCTCGTCCTTGCCGCGGACCTCGAGACGGCCCGACGACTCGCCCGAACGGGCCAGTTCGCGCACGTCCTTGCTTACCGAGGACAGCCGCCCGAGAACGGTCCGGTCCAGGACCACCGCCAGCGCGCCAAAGAGCATCAGGCCGAAGGCGGTCATGATCGCCTCGATGGCCAGGAACGACTGCCGGGCACTCTCGAACGCCGTTCGCGGCTGGGTCACCTCGAGCATCGCGTCTTGAGACCCGAGCCCTGGGAGCACCGAGTAGCCGGAGGCCGTGTCGTCGCTCACGTCGGTGATCACGTTCTCGCTGCCCGCAGCCAGCGATCGTGCCGCACGCGACGCCCCCGGAGGCAGCGAGGTCGCGGTCCCCGAGTACACCGAGACCGGCAGAAGCGTGAGCTTGCTCACCTGCTCCAGCGTGGCCGGCGTGAGCCGGTATCCGATGAAGAGCGCGCCCCTGGGCGTGGCCGAGTAGTCGCTCTTGCCGATAGGCTGCGCCGCCACGATGTAGGGGCCCTCGGGCGCCGACAGCACGCCGGCGACGATCGCTCGCGGATCCTGCTCGCGCAGGATAGCGGGCCCGCTCGCTATGTACTTGAGCACGCCCGGCGGGACCGGAGCCTCGCGTTCCGTCCGGGGGTCCAGGGACCTCGAATAGACGACCTTGCCGGACGGATCCACGAACACCATGAAGTCCACGCCGATGCCGGTCAGGGCCTCGGGGAGCAGATTGACCTTCGCGTAGCGCTGGTTTCGGTCCCGCATGAACTCGTACGTGTCGTCCCACGCGGCCCAGTCGGTGACGGTCTTCTCGAGCTGCTGCGCGCGTGAGGCGACAGCGACCTCGGCCCGCTGCAGCGCCGTGCGCATCGCCTGGTCGTCCAGGGCTTCGGAGTAGCTCAACGCGTACAACCCTGCGACGATGCTGAGCGCCGTCCAGGCAACCACAGCCACGACCGCGACGACGATCAGAGTGCGTGTCCTTATGCCCATGGCCTCGCCTTCGGGATAGCCTCCATGGCCTACCTCATTGGTATCGGGAGGCGGCCGCCGGCGCCCACGCGCGCGGCCGCGGGCCGTGCTCGGGGCATCGAGGGCTCTGACCTGCACAGATACGCTGGCCGAGGAACGGTATCGCAGGCCGTTCCAGTGGTTCTGTCATGTGACCAACGGTCGGTTGTTCAGGACCAACGGCAGACTCCGCGCGCGCTCGGCGCCGCGTTGCGCCGCGCGACCCGTGCGGACGCGGCGCCGTAGAGGCAGAATCTGTGCGACCGCCTGCGCGTCGACCCCACCGAGAGGACAGCCCGTGACCATCCTGCCGCGCCAAGAGGCCTCGGCGATCGCGCGCAGGCCGTGAGGCGCGCCGGGAGGATCGCCCTGTGGGTGGCGGGGGCGCTCATGGTCGCGCTAGTGCTCGTCGCGGGCTTCCTGTCCCTGCCCCTCGGCGATCCCGACCTTCGCTCCCACCCCGACCCGGCCGTGTCCTACGACGACGCGGTCGCGCGCATCAAAGCGACGCAAGACGCCGAGGCGCACGAGCCGCTCCAGCCCATCACGCACTCGGTGGCGCTCGTTCACGGGAGCAAGGTCGCCACGGCCGTCGTCATCTTCCACGGCTACACGCACAGCCCCTATCAGTGGCGCGTCGTCTCCAAGGCGTTCTACGACAGGGGCTACAACGTCTGGGTGCCGCTGGCCCCGATACGACGGCTACGCCGACCGGATTACCACCGCCCTGTCCAAGCTCGATCCCGACCTGCTGCGCAACTATGCCGACGACGCCGTGGACATAGGCCGAGGGCTGGGCGATCACGTGGAGGTCGTGGGCCTTTCCACCGGCGGTGACGCGGCGGTGTGGGCGGCGGTCGAACGGCCGGACGTGGCCAAGACGATCGCGATCGCGCCCATCATGGACCCGAAAGGCGTGCCGCCGTGGGTGCTCATGCCGGTCGCCCGCTGGTATCGCTACATGCCCGACAACTACAACTGGTGGGTCCCGGACCTGAAGGCCGCCTTGCCAGGGCCCGCATACCCGCGCTTCTCCTTCCGCGGGATCTTTGCGTTCATCCAGCTCAGTGAGTGGGCGCGCACTCGTGCGCTGGACGCCGGCTCGCCGCCAGCGAAGGGGCTCTTCGAGATCGTCGCCAACTACGCGGACAAGTCGGTGGACACCACGTACAACGTGGAGTCGGCACGTGTCATCGCGCCCGCGAACCGGCTCACGGTGTTCACGATCCCGGCGTCGCTGGGCTTCGGGCACGACCTGGTGGAGCCGGACGGAGAGAACAAAGCCGTCATCAGCAAGGTCTACCCGGTGCTCGGGCGCGCGCTCGGGATCCCGTTGCCGGATCCGCGCTCGCCCGAGGTGCAGGAGACGAGCGCCACGCTGCCGGCCATCCCCGGCCCGTAGTCCCCGCGCTCGGCGGCTTGCGGCGCGGTCGCGCCGCCTCCGGCGCCGGCTGCCTACTCCTCGTCGCGGTCCGAGGCCTCTTCTTCTTCGTCGCGCTGCGCGGGCTCGCCGGCCCCTCCGGGACCGACCGGGGCGCCACGCCATGGGCCATGGGATCGAGCTCCGCCTCCTGCTCGACGCGGAGCGCCTGAAGGGCCTCCCCGTGGTCCCCCTCGCATCGATTGACGATGTAAATGCTGATGCGGCGCACCGCGTCCCTGCCCACGCCGGGCAACTCATGCTCCATGCCGTACCGGTGCGCCCGGCGCAGCTGCCCTACGATCGCGTCGTCGTCCGCCCCGGTGCGAGCCATGACATACGCGCGCCGCGCAAGCATCCACACCATCGTCGAGTGAGCCGCCTCGGCAAGGCACCTCTCCTCCACGTCGTCCAGGGCCTCCTCGGCCTCATCGCCCCGGCCGAGGTCGGCCAGCGCCATGGCTCGGAGTCCCAGGGCGCGGCGCACGACGCTGGTCTCGGCGTCGCCGCCGGCATCGAACACTTCCGCGACGAGCGTGAGCGCGCCTTCGGGGTCGCGGGCCGCCCACCTGGAGGCTCCGTGCCAGTAGCGGGAGTTGGCGAGCGGCTGAGTGAGCCCTGCGGCCAGGTAGCGCTCCTCCGCTTCGGCGTAGAGCGGATCCGCGGACTCGTGGTCGCCGCGGCGTCGCATCGCGTCGGCCTGGGCGTACAGGCAGTCCGCGAGGAAGCCGTCCTGATCCAGCTCACGGCGTATGGTCTCGGCTTCGCGCCATGCGGCCAGCGCCTCGTCGGTCTGCTTTACGGCGTACAACGCCACCCCCCGCCAATAGAGGGCCTCCGCGGTCACGGCCCTGTCTCCGGCGGTCCGCGCGAGCCGCTCGGCCTCGCCGTATTCGGCGGCCGCCTGCCGCATGTCCCCCAGCGCGCGGTCGGCCTGTCCGAGGGTCATCAGCGCCGCGAGCTGGTCGTCGAGCGCGCCCGAGGCCTGCGCCGATCCCAGCGCCTCGGCCAGTACCGCACGCGCCGAGGTGGCGTCTCCGCCGCGCAGGAACGCGTGACCTTGCGCAAACCGGACGAGCCTGGTGAGCTCGGCGTCGCCGACCTCCGCCGCGAGGGTGTCCGCTTCGTCCAGATCCGCCACGGCGGCGTCGTTCTCGCCGCGCTCTATGCGTGACAGCGCGCGGCTGACGAGCGCTCGCGACCTGGACTCCGCGTCCTGCTCGGGCAGCAGCTCGATGTAGTCGGAGACGACGGACTCGACGGCCACGTGGTCGCCCAGAGCCGCCAGTTCCACGCCCAGATTGGCGAGGGCCACGCGGAGGCGCTCGAGGTCGTCCGCCGCCTTGGCGGTGCGGGCGGCCTCCTCGTACAGGGCCACCGCTGCGCTCCGATCGCCGGTCATGCCCGCTACCCAGCCCTGGTTGATCAGCGCGGCGGCGAGGACCGGCGCATCGCCGGCCTCCCGAGCGAGGCTCTCGGCCTCGCGCAGGTCGCTGCCCGCGGCCTCCAGATCGCCCGCCTTGGCCTGGTCGATGCCGCGCTCGACGAGCTCGGCTGCGCGGGCGGAACGGTCCTGCCCGGCGGGATCCTGGGTGGCGCTGTCCGGCATGGGGTCCTCCTCGGCACGAGATGAGAGGGCTCGCAGCGGCGGTCCGAAGGGGGCCGACCACCGCGAGCGCGTTCGGACGGTGTGCATGGTAGCAGGTCCCGTCGCGCCGCCACGCCGACATGAAGGCACGGCTGCAGACGCGGGCCCGCTCGCGGCTGTACACTGGTGACGTGTCTCCGAACTGTGACCGGGCCGTGCCCGCGCACGCCCGGGACCGCGAACGTGGTGCCCCTATGCCCGCAAATTCGTCCACTCGCCGGTGGCGGCCCTCGACGGTGCTCCTGGCGATCTCCGTGACCACGACGCTCCTCGTGGCGGTCGCCGCCAACGAGGTCCTATGGTCGCTGTACCGGTCGTCGTTCGTCGCGTCGCCCTCCGTGGCCGCTGTGAGCGCTGCGCCTGCCGCGAGACCACTGGTGGTGGGAGTGGGCGCAACGCCCGGGAGTCCCGACGAATGGGCGGACTGGGCCGGTGTCTTCGCGACGTTGGGCCGCGGGCTCCACCGTCCGGTCGCAGTCCGCTACGCGCGCGACGCCGCCGAGATCGGGACGCTGCTCGAACAGGGGAAGGTGGACATCGCCGTCGTTCCCCCGGCCGCCTACGTCGCGGAGCACCGCAAGGCAGGGGTCACCCTCATCGCCGCACCTCTCGTGGGCGGGTCGTCCCACAACGCGGCGGTCCTCGTCGTGCGCGCGGACTCTCCGGCCCGTCGCCTCCAGGACCTCGAGGGCGCGCGCGTACTGGCGGTGCCGTCCACTGCCGCCGGCAAGCCGTTCCTCGACTGGCTCCTTCGCACCCGCGGGCTGGACTCGCGCTCGTTCTTCTCCTCGGTGGAGCTGACGGGGACCCAGGACCTGGACCTCGGCGCCGTCGCCGCCGGCAGGGCGGATGCGGCGGCGGTGGGGTTGCCCTCCCTGACCGGCAGGCCGGCCGGCTCGTTGCGCGTGATCGAGCGGTCGCCCGAGTTCGGCATGCCGCCTCTGGTCGCCCGACGCGGCCTGGACGCCACGACGATAACGGCGATCCGCCGGATCCTGACCGGGGGCCAGGCCGCCCGCAAGGGTGCCGTCACGGGCTTCTACGTGCCGGCCGATTCCGCCTACGACTTCATACGGCAGCTCGGGGGGAGCCCCGCGCAGCCCCGGACCGCGTCCTCGACCGCGAACGGGGGCTGATCCGTGGCCTCACCGAGAGGATCGCTCAGCAGACGCGTCTTCGTCGCGCTGTTCGTGGGCGAGACCGTCTTCGCGCTGGTCCTCGCCGTGACGATAGGAGGGTTCTCGGCGTTCAGCCTGGCCCACCAGCGGGAGCAGTCCACCCGCGCGCTCAGCGCCACGATCACGGCGACCCTCATGCCCGTCGTGGCGCAGCACGATCTCCCGCGGGTGCGCTCTCAGCTGGTGAGCGTGATGTCCGCCGCCGGCCCCAAGGACGTGACGGGCGTCGTCATCACCGATTCCTCGGGGACCGAGATAGCCCGCGCGGGCACCATCCCCGATCCCAGCGCCGCCGGCGGAGGCGTGGGGCTCGCCTCACCGCTCCAGCTGCTCACCGCCGCGCAGGTGATATCCCAGCCCGTGGTCGTCGACGGCCTGACCGTGGCCACCGTGCGCGTCGCCTTCTCGTCCCCGGGCTTGTCGGCCCTGAGCCTGCCCGCCATCGCCACCGTGATCGTGCTTGCCGCCGTCATGCTGGTGTCCGTGCCGTGGACCGCCTGGGGATTCACGCGAGAGGTCGTCGAGCCGCTCGGCGACCTCAAGAGCTACGCGTCGCGCATCGCCCAAGGTGAGCTCGACGCGTCCTTCGACGGCGACGCCCCCGGCGAGATCGGCGACCTGCAAGAGACGCTCGCCGTCATGGGCCGCCAGCTCAAGAGCCGGGACGTCGCGCTGAGCCAGGCCATGAGCGACCTCTCCGACGCGTACCTGGCCGAGGAGCGCTCCAAGCGCGAGATCGAGGTGCTCTCGGCTGTGAAGTCCAACTTCGTCGCGGTCGCCGCACACGAGATCCGCAGCCCTATCGCGATCATCAGCCTGTACAACGAGCTGCTGCTGGAGGGCGAGGGCGACCGCCTGGGCGAGACGGGGCTCGAGGCCACCTCCGCGATAGCCTCGGCCACCTCGCGCCTGACTTCGATCGTCTCCGACCTCATGGACTCGGCGCTCCTCGAGCGCGGGCTGCTCCCCATCCACTTCGGTGATGTGGACGTTCACCAGCTCCTTGTGGAAGCTGTCCGGGACGCGGTGCCCCTCGGCCGGACGCGCGGGATAGAGGTGAGCCTGGGCGAGGATGCCGGCGGGCTGGTCATCCCGGGCGATCCGCTGCGTCTCAGCCAGGTCTTGAGCAACTTGCTGTCGAACGCGATCAAGTACTCGCCCGAGGGCTCTCGCGTCAGAGTCAGCGCGCACGAGACTCCCGGTCAGGTGTCCATCGAGGTGACCGACCAGGGCCGGGGCATCCCGAGCGAGAGCGGGGGGCAGTTGTTCGCCCTGTTCGGCCGGGTGGACTTCGGAGACAGCCGTGACACCGCCGGGCTCGGCCTCGGATTGGCCATCACTGCGCGCATCGTCGCCGCCCACGGTGGGAGCATCTCCCATCGCCCGAATCCCGAAGGGCGCGGTAGCATCTTCTCGGTGCGATTGCCTACGGAACGCAGCGATGGAGCCAGAGACTCGGTGACCATCAGGGTGGCGGAAGCCGGTGATGCCCAGTGACCACTCGAACCGATCCGGAGCACGCCGACCGGGTGATGCGCGTGCTGGTGGTGGACGACGACGCCGCGCTGGCGTCCGGCATCAAGCGCGCCCTCGAGAGCCTGAGCTACTCCGTCCGGACCCTGAACAGCGGCGTGCACGTCGCCGACGTGGTGCGAGTGTTCAATCCGGATCTGATCGTCCTCGACGTCACGATGCCCGTCATGGACGGGTGGGAGGTCCTGGAAGTGCTCCGGTCCGGTGAGTTCGAGCGCGAGGTCCCGGTGATCATGCTCACCGCCGCCGACACGGAAGAAGCCAAGTTCAAGGGGTTCACCCTCGGGGCCGACGACTACGTCACGAAGCCCTTCAGCCTGCAGGAGCTCAGGTGCAGGATCGCCGCAATCCTGCACCGTTGCCACCGAGACCCCGAGGAAGACGCGATCTGCAAGATCCCGGTCGTGGTGGGCGGGACTCGGACCCAGTTCACTTGCTGCAAGGACGTCTACTACGTCGAAGGCGTGCGCAACTTCTCGTACGTCCATACGGCGCAGGAGCGATTCCTATCCCGGCTGGCCCTCGGCTCCGTGGAGGAACGCGATCTCGAGGGCTTCCTCCGCGTGCATCGCTCTTTCATCGTGAACATGAACCACGTCAAGGGGTGCGGCTGGGAGAACAAGTCCTCCTATCGCCTCACTCTCGACGACGCCGAGGGCACCCATGTGCCGGTCAGCCGCGCCCGGGTGCCCGACGTGCAAAGGTACCTGGGCCTGCGCGCCTGACGCTCTCGGCGGCCTGGCTCGCTGCCGCTCGCTGACCCCTCCTGGTCCGCGGCAGCCCTCTCTGCATTTCGTCCTCGCTGGGCGCCTCTTCGTCCTTGTGAAGCGCTGCGCGAAGCCACGCGACCTTACCCTCCGTTAAGCGACCTGAGGAATCGGCGCGCGCGCCGCCGGGCGCTATTCGGCTCTCCGCGCGTGCTCGACCGAATTCGTGAACGTGCCTGAAGGGGGGTTCTCGGCTTCACGAGGAACGCGTACCGGATGCACCGAACGGTGCACCCAAGCCAAGGAGGGTGAACATGCACGACGAAGGAATCTCGAGGCGTCGGTTCATCGGTGGGGCGGTCGTGGTGACCGCTGCGGCAGCAGCGGTACCAGCGCTGTCCAACATCGGTGTCGCGGCCGCCAACCCGGGGGCCATCTCGGCGCTCGTGCCGGGCGACGTCAACTGGGTCCCGTTGAATCCGACGGTCCTGGCCCGCAAGGGCTACGAGATCTACAAGGGCAAGTGGGCCGGTCAGTCCGCTTGCTGCGAAGCCACGTACTGGCCGATCCTCGGCGCCGTGGCCGCGATCTATCCGTCCACGTTCGGCCAGGTCCCGATGGGCCTGTTCAACTACGGTGGCGGCGGCGTGAACTCGTGGGGCTCCATTTGCGGTGCCCCCAACGGCGGTTCGGCGCTGCTGAAGCTGCTCACCGGCAACAGCAACGCGATGGACGACTACCTGCAGTGGTACCAGGCCACGGCGCTGCCGACGTACGCCGCATACCTGGACTACAAGAGCGGCACCTGGACTCCGGGCGGCTCCGCCACCGGTGGCTGGGGCACCGCTTCCAACCAGCTCGCCATCCCGATCGCCAACACGCCCAAGTCCAAGGCGAACTCGATCCTGTGCCACGCCTCGCTCCAGAACTGGCGCGCGGCGGGCGGCAACTACGAGGCGAGCGTCTACCCCAACGGTCAGTCCGACCGGTGCGGCAAGCTCGTATACGACTGCGTCTACAAGCTGGCCACCATGGTCAACGCTTGGATGGCGACCGGCGCGGCCGCCTTCACCGGCGTGCTGGATCCGTCCGCTGCCATGCCCGGCTCCTCCAACTACAGCGCCTCTTCGAGCTGCATGACCAGCGGTTGCCACGGCACCAACGCGACTACGGGCCACCCGTACGTGAACGCGAAGATGAAGTGCACCGAGTGCCACACCCAGCGCGTAGGCGACAACCACAACCTGTGACGAGCAGGCAGGCGGGTGTGGCTCGCGTGAGCCGCCGACCCGCCTGTTACTACACCGAGGAGGTGTGAACCACGTGAGAAAGACGATTCGAATCGCGGTGCTGCTCGTCGCGGTGGTGTTCGCATGCGCACTGTTCAGTTCTACCGCCTACGCGTATCCGAACTACTGGGTCCGCTGTGAGAACTGCCACTCTACGGCAGGGACCGGCGCGACCGTGGTAGCGACTCTCGTGAGCAACGACGGGGTCAACGCCGTCTACAACATCACGACTACCGGCGGCACCGAGTGGGCCGTGTTCGCGGGCTACTCGAAGCTCGCGGCCGGAGCCGCACCCGGCGGGACCATCACGGTGCCCGTTGGAGTGACCTACGACGTCTACACAGTTGCGGGCAGCCCCTCGACGGGCGTGTACGCCAAGACGTCGGTCACCCCGGCAAGCTCCTGGGTCGCCCCAGCCACGCCCGACAACACTCCGCCGATCAGCTCGGCGACCGTGGCGGCAAGCTACGTCACGAAGGCGACGATCTCCATCACGGCCACGGACATCGCGGGCAGCGAGGGTCCGGCCTGGGGCGTCGCCTACATCTACTACTCCGTTGACGGAGGTCCGACTCGGACGACGCCCACGGGTCCGTACGGTGGCCAAGCATTGGTCGTCGTGGCCCCGAACACTGCGGGCAGCTCCAGCCACTCCGTCACCTATTGGGCCAGCGACCGCGCGGGCAACGACGAGACGGAGCACACGGCTTCGTTCACCATCGTGCGGCCGGCATCCGGTCCCACGGCAGGTGCGACCCCGAGCGTGATAGGTGTCAACGGCGTGTCGTCGTTCACCTACCAGGACCTGCAGGATTCAGACGCCAAGTACCAGGGCGGCTATGCCGCCTACGGCGGTGTCTCCGGCTGGTATTCGAACCCGCACGGCGGGTACAGCGCGAGCTCCAACAAGTGCAAGATCTGCCACGCTGTCCACCGTGCCGAGGGTGCGTACTACCTGCTGCGTGGCGACTCGCAGTCCGACGCGTGTGACTACTGCCACATCGGCGGTTCCGCTCACTCGGACAAGATCGTCTACGACAGCAACGTGAACGGCACCAACACCACCAACGGCCACACGATGGGCTCGTTCATGGTTCCGGACTCGTCTGTCGCCCAGACCGCCACTCCCGTGACGATCTCGGGTACCGACGGCACCGGCGCGACGATCACCGAGGTCGTCAACGTGCGTTCCTACGACGTGACGCCCATCGAGCTTTACCGCTTCAGCCGTCACCACTCCCAGTCCCCGGTCGGCACCGGCCGCTCGGGCTGGAAGCCTGTCGGTCCGAACGCCCTGTCCTGCTTCTCCTGCCACCAGCCGCACAACGCGCCTGCGCAGGTCTGGCAGCCTTCCGCGTTCGACCCGAACCTGGTGGCTGATACTCCCGGCGGCAACCCGAACGGCTACAAGCTGCTTCGGCGCTTCCCGTCCGGTAACTGGGCCGGCGCTCTGAACACCTACGGCATGGTCGACTCGACCGCCGCCGTCAAGGTCCCGGAGACCACGCTGACCGCTGGAGTGAACTACTCCACCGACTTCAGCAACAGCCTGAGCTACACGGAGAACGGCTACACGGGCAAGACCCCGACCTGGATCTCCCAGAACATCTCAGGCGAGTCCGGCGGTACCGGTCCTGCCGAGGATCCGGCGACGGTCAACCAGTACACGCTTTCCGTCTGGTGTGCTGACTGCCACAACCTCAACATCGGTGGCTCGAACCCGCTCGCCAACGAGGAGCTGGGCTTCAAGGCTCACGCCGAGCGCACCCACCCGGCTCCGTTCACCGGCGCCCACAGTGGTCCGGCGCAGTGCTACTCCTGCCACCGTGACGACCTCTCGGTCATGAACGGCGCAGCCGACCCGGTCGGCTACGGCCGCTCGCAGGCATCCAACGGTACTGCGCAGGACTCCTGCTCGCAGTGCCACTACGGCACCAAGGCCTACTACAACGACCACCTCACAGCCGTACGTGACTCGGACTTCCCGCACTCGGGTGGTTCGGACGACGTCAAGCTGCTGGGTAGCTACACCGCTGCTGTGGCTACCGGGGGCAGCTACACGCCCGCCTTCTCGGCGACGACCATCACCGAGAACAACCTCGATGCGGTCTGCATCCGCTGCCACCCCGGCATCGGTGTCCACAACTAGACCGTGACCTGACGACCGGTACGGGTCGCGAGCGGGGGGGCTCCACGAAGGTGGAGCCCCCCCGCAGCCCCGCCCACCAGGGGCCCAGGCCCCAGCACAGACGACTGGCGAGAAGGATGTGGTTCCCGATGAGAGCGCCGCGGTTCTTGAGGGCATGGACGGCCGTCGTGATCACCGCCCTTGCGATCGCACTGGCCGGCCCGGCTGCCGCGATCGCGCTCCAACCCGGCACCTCGGTCCACGGGATCGTGACCGACGCGGTCACGGGCGCTCCGATCGCGGGCGCGATCGTCTTCGGTGGCCCCACGGGCGAGGGGCTGACGGACCAACTCGCCGTGACCGGCGCCGACGGCCGCTACGAGATAGCACTTCCGGCCGGCACATACGACCTTTCCTGCTACGCCTCGGACCGGTACTCCCAGGATTCCTCCGTGGGCGTCGTGGCGAACCCCGCGTCGCCGGCGGTATCGGATTTCGCCCTCACGCCCTACAAGCTCGCATTCCGCGGCACGCTCACCGACGCGGCGACCGGCTCGCCGTTGACCATCGCGAGCGTCCGCGCCGAGTCCAGCGACCCCGCGATGCCGTTCTCCGCTTGGGCCTACCCCGATGCCACGGGCGATTACGAGGTCTGGGCGCCGGCAGGCACCTATGACCTGACGTTCGCGGCCACGGGCTACGCGCGTTCGACGGTCGCGGCGGCCGAGTTCGACGGCACCACGACGGTGGTCTTCGACCGCGCTCTGCAGCTCCTGGGCACGGCCGTCTTCGGCACCGTGACCGATGCAGGTACGGCGGGCCCCCTGTCGGGAGCGTCGGTGGTCCTGTCATGGTCCGACGCGGGCGGAAGCCACGAGGCATGGGCTTCCACGGACCACGACGGCGGCTACAGCTTCGAGATGCCCGCCGGAGCCTATCGCGTGCACGCGGCCGCGTGGCCGTACGTCCCTAGCGCCGAGGTGGACGTGTCGTACGACGGGACGAGCTCGGTGAGGCAGGACTTCTCCCTCGAGCCCGCGCCGAGGGCGAACATCACCGGGACCGTGACCGCCGATCCGGGCGGAGCGGCGGCCGATGACGCACAGGTATGTCTGGCCGGAGTCACGAGCGGCGGCGGCTCGTTCGAGGCGACCACGAGCACCGACGCCTCGGGCCGCTATGCGTTCGCCACTCCTCCCGCCGGGACCTACTCGATCGTGGCTTCGGCTCCCGGCTTCTGGACGGCCTCCGCCGCGGACCTGTCGTTCGACGGGTTCACGCCGGTCACGACCGCGCTCGCGTTGGACGCGTCGTCCAGAGCCTTCTTCGCCGAGGTCTCCGACGCTCGCACGGGCGCGCCCATCGCCTCCGCGCTCGTGGAGTACGCCAAGCTCGACGCTGGTGTCTACCGCAGCGAGGGGTCCACGACCACGGGCTCCGACGGTTCGTACGTCGTGCGGCTCACGCCCGGCACATGGCAGCTTCGGATCTCCGCCTCCGGACACACGGCCCGCACCATCAGCGCGATCGCGCCCCCCTCCGACGGCTCGAGTCTGAACGACACGAAGCTCGACCCGCTGGGGCCTGAGCTGGCGGCGATCGAAGGCACCGACCGCTACGACACGTCCATCCGGACCTCCAGAGCGGCGTTCCCCACGACCGGCACGTGCAGCGCCGTGGTCCTGGCCACCGGAGCTCTGTATCCCGACGCCCTCAGCGCCGCCGGCCTCGCGGGCGCCGCCGATTGCCCCGTCCTTCTCGTCGCTGGGACAGCACCGAGCCGCGCCCTCACCACCGAGATCGCACGGCTCACCCAGGGGCAGACCTCCAGGCGCATCTACATCATCGGCGGCACCGGCGCCGTGAGCGCGTCGATGGAGACGAGCCTCAAGCGGACCTACGGCACGGCGGCGGTCAAGCGCCTGGCCGGCGCTACCCGCTACACCACAGCCGAGGCCGTCGCGGGTGAGCTCTTCAAGGTGCTCAAGGCAAAAGGGCAGCCCGCGCCCACGAGCGCGATGGTCGTGTCGGGGGCCGACTTCCCCGACGCGCTGCTGGCCGGCCCCATCGCGTACATGCGGCACACCCCGATCCTGCTGGTGGGAAGCGTAGACGCCGCGCTGCGCGCGACCCTCACGGGCAACGGCATCAAGACCGTCTCGATCATCGGCTCCAAAGCCAGCGTCACGGCGTCGGTCGAGACCGCGCTCAAGTCCGCGCTAGGCTCGGCCAACGTGAGCCGGCCTTGCGCGGCCACCGATCGATACGCCCAAAGCGTGGCGGTGGCCGGTTGGGCGACGAGCTCGCTCGGGTTCTCTTGGGAGAAGCCGGGGCTGGCGACCGGCACCAACTTCCCCGACGCGCTGGGCGCCTCGGCATTGCTGGGCTCTCGGGGAGGCGTGCTGCTGCTGACGCCGCCCACGGCGCTGGACAGCCGGGTGGCCGCGGCACTGACGGGGCACAAGTCCTCGGTGGCCGAGGTCACCTTCTTCGGCGGGACCGGAGCCGTGTCCCAGAAGGTCCGTGACGCGACACTGAACGCCCTCAAGTAGGACGGACGGAGATGGATGAAGACATGCGGCCCTGGAAAGCCGACGACGACGGCCCGCCCGTGCGCACGCGCCGAGGCGGGGATCCGTCGCCTCCGGTGTCCGTCGCCTTGCGAGTGCTCGTGTGGGTGGCGGTCGCGATCGGCGCGCTCGTCGCGGTTGTGATGGCTTGTTTCGCCGTCTGGATCATCGCGCCCGCGCCGGTCACCGTGCGCTCCGCGGCCGGAACGGGCGGCCGCGCAGCATCGCTGCCCTCCGCCTCGCCCGGACAGGTCCGGATCTCGGGGCCCAGCGGGTCAGGGGCGCCCGGCGGGGCCTCCGCCTCGTCCGCCCCCGCATCCCAGACCCCCGCCTCGGCTCCCGCGCGGCCCTCGGGGCCGAACGCCGCCCCTCCCGCGGGCCCGCCGCAGTCCCCGGACGCGGACGCGCCGCCCACGGTCCCCCCGTCGCCGCCTTCGCCCACACCCCCCGACCCCGGCCTCACCCTGGCGCAGCGCAAGGCGCTCGTGCGCGAGTTCGACGCGGGCGAGGAGGCCGCCTGGGCCGAAGCAGAGAAGCGCTACCCCACCGACACGAACGTCGTGGACATCAAGACCGCGTCGGCGAACGCCCCCAAGGCGAACGAGTGCTTCGAGCAGCTCAGCGCGTCGTCAGAAGCGGCGCTGCGCGCGAAGTACCACGTCACCGCCGAGCAGCTGCTGCAGATCAGGGCGCAGGCGTACATCGAGAACTGGGCTGCCGAGGGCGGTCAGTGACGGCTCCCGCGAGTGGCGTCGGCCGCTCGCGCGTGGTGCTCACGCCCCGCTAGAGCAGCCCGCTCTCGCGGTCGTAGCGCCGCCGCCGCTCAGGGTCGCGAAGCGTCTCGTACGCCTCGTTGATGAGCTGCGCGCGGCGCGACTCGCCGCCGCGGTCGGGGTGGTGGGCGCGGATCTCGCGCCGGTACGCGATCTCGATCTCGTCGGTGGTGGCCGACACATCCACGCCCAGGATCTCGTAGTAGACGGGCCGGTCCGCCGCCTGGGGGTCGAGCCCTCCCGCTCCTGTCCCGCCGTACTCGAGCCGAGCCCGCTCCCGGGCCTCGGCCATCGCCGCAAGACGCTCCCTGCGTATCTGCTCGGCCGCGGCCTGACGCTCGGCGAAGCGGCGCTCGTACTCGGCGCGCATGACCTCGGCCTGCTCGCGCTCCACGGCGCGACGGCGGCGCAGGCCGGGGCGCACGATGAGCCACACCACGACGGGCGTGATCACCGCCAGGGCGAACAGGATGAATGCCGTCACGATCACCGGCGGGTTGGCGCCGATCAAGCCGAAGATGAGCGCCACCACGCCGAATCCCGAGAAGAGGAAGAAGACGAACGCCAGGCCGATGGCGATCGTCGTCCCGCGCAGCCATGACGGAGAGTCCTCCCCCAGAGCGTTGCGCAGCGCGAGGATCGCCACGACCAGGACGGCGATGAGCGCGAACGGCAACAGGAGGATGATCACGAGAGGCTGCGCTCCTCTTCGGAGGCCCCGGCGGTCGCCTCCGGCTCGCAGGCGGGATCTCGCGGCGGCGCGGCGACGGGGATGTCCAAAGTGAACGTCGATCCCCGGCCCAACGTGCTCTCCACTGTGAGCGAGCCCCCGATGAGCCCAGCGTAGCTCCTGGCGATGGCAAGCCCCAGGCCTGCCCCTTGCGGCTTGGCAGCGCCCGCCAGCTGCTCGAACGCCCCGAACACATTGTCGAGCTGGTGGGCGGGGATGCCGGGGCCCGAGTCGCGCACCTCCACGACCGCATGTGGTCCGTCAGGACGCTGCGACCGTTCGCACGAGACGCTCACGCCGCCCTCGTCGGTGAACTTGATGGCGTTGGTGAGCAGGTTGGCCACGATCTGGCGCACCTTGATCCTGTCGGAGGTGACGACGAGGCCGGGCTCGACCGTCACCGTGAGCGACAGCGATCTCTCGGAAGCCGCCAGCCGCAGCGGTTCCGCCGCCTCGGCCACCAGTTCGGACAGATCGAACCGCTCCAGGATCACCTTCGCCTCCCCCGACTCCATGCGGCCGACGTCCAGAAGGTCGTTCACAAGAGTAAGCAACATCGTGCCTGAACCGTGCACCATCTCCAACTGCCGCCGTTGCTCTTCGTTGAGCGGCCCGGGCGCCCCCGACAGGAGCACGCCCGTGAAGCCGATCACCGAGTTGAGCGGCGTGCGCAGCTCGTGGCTCATGCTGGCCAGGAACAGGCTGCGCGACCGCAGCGCGCCCGCCAGGTGCTCGTTGGTTACCTCGAGCTCGCTCGTGCGCTCGTGCACCATGCGCTCGAGCTTGGACTTGTCGCGGCGCAACACGTCCTCGGTCAGATCCACCTCGCCGCCCAGTCGCGACGCCACACGGTCTACGAGTATCCAGGCCACGACCACCGCGCCTATCGCAAGGAGAGCCAGCGCATAGCCCGCATCCCGAGCCTCAAGGTTCGAAAGGCTTGCCGAGGCCCAGGCCTCCAACGTGACCAGCATCAGGACCATGGGCAGGATCGCCCTGAGCATACGGGCTCGCGCGGACTCGCCGGTGAAGTCCACGACCGGCCACATGTCCCGGCCGGTCCGAAGCTGCGTGGACGCGCCCAGGAAGACGAGCGCGACGGACGTGGGGAAAGCGGGAGGAAGGACCTTGCTTCCGTACAAGAGGGGCACACCCACGAGGTAGCCCGTCACGAGCACGAATCCGGCAAGGGCCACGAAGAAGGCGAGCAGCGCAGCGACGGCGCGCGTGGGCCGCGACCCGCCTGTGAGTCTTACTGTGAGCGCGATCACCGCCACGACGAGCGCCGCGATAGTCACCGGAGACGCCGCGATCGCTGCCGCCGAGTAGTCGATCTCCACGGACGCCGCGACGGACCGGGCCACCGCCGAGGCACCGAACGTGCCCGCCGCAACGGCGCCCAAGGCGAGCGCCGCGGCCGCCAGAGCCGCCAGGGCCCAGCCCCGCAGGCCCGCCAGATCGGCCCCCACCGAGGCCGCCAGCAGCAACAGGACGAGGGAAGTGCCCACCGCGATCTCTCGCAGCCCCGGGAACACGGCCGCGGCCGCCGGCACGCCGGCCCAGCGCGCGACGAGACCCACGGCCCCAGCCACGGCCAGCACGACGATCGTCGTGATGTCGACGTCGCGAGCCGTGCGAGCATAGGTGTGTGTCGGGTCACCGGCCGCGAGCCCAGGCGACTCCCGATGGGCCGCTACTGTCATGTTATTAGTATGCCTATTCACAGCATGACTCACTCCGCATTGCCGCTGCCGCGCCGGGCGAGGCTCCGCCCAGTCACGCGAGCTCGGCGAGTCCCTTGAGAACCCTCAGCCCACCAGCGCCCAGCGTGCTAGAATCGTCCGGCGTCGCCCGGGCGGGCGCCCGCGGGAACCGGTCCCGCCGGCACACGGATCGCCTCGAGCAACGACACGCGGAGAGTTGGCCGAGCGGTTGAAGGCGCTCGCCTGCTAAGCGAGTAAGGGGCTAATTGCTCCTTCGAGGGTTCGAATCCCTCGCTCTCCGCCATTTGACACTCTTGCCGGGCGGTGGCACGATGCTTGGGCCTTCGGGCCGGTCATCGGCCTGCTCGAGCGCTACATACGCGCCCTTACCTCAGCTGGATAGAGGGCCTGACTACGAATCAGGACGTCGCAGGTTCGAATCCTGCAGGGCGCGCCACGGACTTGCCGAGGACCTCGCGAAAGCGGGGTCCTCGTTGCGTTCCGGAACCCGGCCAGGCGCGCCTCGCCGGGTCAGAACTTCGCGTAGATGAAGGGCGAGATCGCCGCCGAGGGGATGACGGCCACCGCGATCACCACCGCCCAGAACGCGAAGCTCTCGGAGAACGTCGACATCCTCGGCACGGGCAGCGGGCCCCGGAAGTACTCGAACGCGTACCAAGCCACCGCCAGCGGAGCGGCCCAGAGCAGCTGCGTGGGCACCCACGTGAAGCCGGACGTCGGGACGAACATGCGCGCCAGCATCTGGGCCGCGATCGAGAGGGACGCGGCGCGGAAGACGACCCAGCCCACGACCACGAAGAGCATGGTCAGCACCCACGAGGCCACGACGGGCCAGCCCCACATGTCGCGCTCCTTGCCCCTGAACGCCACCCACAGCCTATGCATCGCCAGGGCGGCTCCGTGCATGAAGCCCCAGACCACGAACGTCCACGCCGCGCCGTGCCACAGACCGCACAGCACCATGACGATGACCAGGTTCACGCAGGTCCGCGCGAGCCCCTTTCGGTTGCCGCCCAGAGGAAAGTACAGGTTCACCCTGAACCAGCGCGCCAGCGAGATGTGCCAGCGGTTCCAGAAGTCCGCGATGTTGCGCGAGAGGTACGGCAGGTCGAAGTTGTTGGTGACGTCTATGCCTATCGCCCGCGCGATGGCCAGCGCCATGTCGCTGTATCCCGAGAAGTCGAAGAACAGCTGCAGCGTGAAGGCGAGCGCCGCGACCCAGATCGTCGCGGAGCCGTAGGTGCCCGGGTGCGCGAAGACGGTGTCCACGAACCGTCCCAGCTGGTCGGCGATGAGCACCTTCTTGGCCAGCCCCAGCGAGAAGATGAGCACGGCCGAGTACACGCGATGCGCCTGCGGCCGCTCCAGCGTGTCCAGCTGCTCCAAGAAGTCCTTGGGCACCAGGAACGGTCCGGCGATCAGCCGAGGGAAGAACGCCGTCATGGTCATGAGGCGCACCGGCGAAGCCGGCTCCATGTCACCCCGGTACACGCTGTGCGCGTAGGCGATCATCTCGAAGGTGAAGAACGAGATCCCCAGCGGGAGCAGCAGGCCCAAGAGGGTCACCGAGGTCTCCAGCTGCGGTATCGCGCGCACCAGGGAGCTCAGGAAGAAGTCGAAGTACTTGAACGCCCCCAGCACGCCGAGGTCCGTGACGACGGCGCCCACGAGCGCGACCTTGCGGTAGCGCTCGTCGCGGACCATCAGCCGTACCCAGGCCCAGTTGGCCAGGGGGAGTAGCAGCGCGAGCCACAGGAACCGAAGGTCCCATGCCGCGTACACGGCGTAGCCGGCGACGAGCAACAGCACGCGCCTCATCCAGACCTTCGGCACGAGCCTGAGGGCTATGAGGAGAGCGGCGAGGGCGGCGAGGAACGCGGGCGCCACGAGACTCATCGCAGCACCCCCTCGATCTTCGCGGCCAGCAGCTCGGCCGCGATCCGGTGCCCGGCCTCGTTCATGTGGCCGGCCCCCGGAACGCTGTTGGCGAATCCCTGCGGGTACTGCCCGGTGCGCTGGTACGCGGCCAGGAACGGCCGGCGGAGG
Source organism: uncultured Coriobacteriia bacterium (assembly GCA_963768865.1). Classification (GTDB taxonomy): domain Bacteria; phylum Actinomycetota; class Coriobacteriia; order Anaerosomatales; family CAVYJL01; genus CAVYJL01. The sequence goes on from CAVYJL010000007.1 coordinate 368,731, forward strand.
TCCACCAGCGGGACGCCCTCTCTTGCCGCGGCGCCCTCCGCGGCCACCTCGGTGGGAACGGGTGCCACGGCGGGGTCCTGGTAGTCCGGCGAGGCCACATAGAGCATCACGAGCCGAGGGTAGAGCCGCTTGAGTTCGCGCACGCAGAAGGCCACGTACTGCCGGTCCACGGGCGCCTCCGCCTTGGAGGGGGCCACCTCGGGCCTAAGGTTGTCCGCCCACGACCGGATGAGAGGCACAGCGAGGATCCGGTTACGCCACCAGCTCATCGAACGCGGCACGTCCGGCACGAAAGGCGTGTGGGTGGTGGTGTAGCTTCCGTCGGGCGCCCGCGTGGCTTCGAAACCCACGTCGTCGGCCGCCATGAGCGAGGAGGACAACGACCGCGCGCCCACCTGGGCGACCACCACGTCGGGCTTGAGCGCACTCATATAGAAGGGGGCGAGGTTCAGGTACTCGGCCACCCCCGCTCCGCTGCGCCCCGCGTTGAGGACCTCGACCGGCCTGCCCAGATCCTTCTCGAGCTTCTTCTGCAGCTGCGCCACGTACGTGTCGGACCACGTCACGCCCTCGGCCTCGGTGTTCGAATCGCCCAGGACGAGGACCCGCAGGGTTCCCGGCTTCTTGGGGCCCACGTCCGGGCCCCGGAAGCCCATGTTGTCGATCCGGCCGGTGCTCCACCCCTCCCCGCTGGCCACGTAGGTGCCCGGCGACTGGAGCCTGCCTCGGATGGGATCCGTGTACCAGACCGGGGTGGCCGAGATCAGCGCGCCCGCGATCACGTTCCACAGCACCAGCGCCAACACGAGCGAGAGCCCGGCCGGCACGGCGCGCCTGAGCAGGGCCGCGGGTGACCGCGTCCCACCAGTCTCTTGTTCGTCCTCACGAGCGATGGCTCGACCTCCGTCGCCGGCCGCCGGTCCGGCGGCCAAGGTATCACGGTATTCCTGCCGGCCGCTCAGCGCACGCGAACCTCGGCCCGCTCGCGCGCGTCCAACCGGCGACTGCCCACAGCGATGATGAGGAGTGCGCGATGAGACACGCCAGACCCGCTCTGCTCACCGGCCTGATCGCGGCCGCCCTGTTCGCCGCCCTGCCCCTGTCGGCGTGCACCACACGCGTGGTGTCCGCGGGCGTCCCCCAAGACGACACCGTGACGGTCGCAGGCACGGGCGCCGCGCTGTCCAAGCCGGACCGGGCGGACATCACGTTCACGGCCTCCGCCCAGACCTCGGACGCGAAGTCCGCAATGAACCAGGTCGCCGTGACCGCCACGAAGATGCTCAAAGCCGTCAAGGCGGCAGGCGTCGCCGAGAACGATCTGCAGACGACAGGCGTCACCTTGAACCCGCAGTACCGGTACGCCTCGGGCAAGCCGGTCCTCACCGGGTACCAGGCCAGCGTGCAGACCCGGGCACGCGTCACGGACCTGACCAAGATCGCCGACGTGATCAAGGCGGGGACGGACGCCGGCGCCAGCAACGTCAGCGGCCCCGCCTTCTCGCTGTCGGACGACAACCCCACCAAGTTCACGGCGCTGGACCTGGCGGTCAAAGACGCGAAAGCCAAAGCCGCCTCGCTGGCCGCCGCGTCCGGTCGCACGCTGGGTCCGGTCGTGAGCGTCACCGAGGGCGGGCGGCCGTCGGCGGCGTACCTCCCCAACTACACGAGCGACCTGCTGCACGGTGGCTACGCGGCCGCGGCGGTCCCCGTCCAGCCCGGTCAGCTTCAGGACACCGCCAACGTCTCGGTGGTCTTCGCGCTACAGTAGCCGTATGCGCACCGTGGTGGGGGTCATGGGATCGGGCAGAGACCCGGGACCCGACGTGCTCGCAACTGCCGAGGAACTGGGCCGGCTCATCGCCGAGCGTGGCTGGGTGCTGCTCAACGGCGGCCGTCGCGCGGGTGTGATGGACGCGAGCGCGAAAGGCGCCGCCCAGGCCGGCGGGCTCGTCATCGGCGTGCTTCCCGACGAGGACTCTCTCGCTCGCCAGTCCTCACCTCACGGTCGCCATACGCACCGGCATCGGCCATGCGCGCAACGTCGTCAACGTGCTGTCCAGCGATATCGTCATCGCCATGGACGGAGGCGCCGGCACCCTTTCCGAGGTCGCCCACGCGGTCCAGGCGCACAAGACCGTGATCCTCTTGGGCCTGGAGCCGGGCCCGGTCCTCGACGAATACCGCGGCGTCCAGCTGCTCGAAGCGGACACGCCCGCGGCTGCCGTGGAGATCGCGGCGCGCGTGCTCGGGGAGGCCTGAACCCCGTGGCCCAGGCGGATGGAGGCGCCGAGCGCGTCGTGGTGGTCACCGGCTCCACGCGGGGCATCGGCTTCGCGATCGCCCGGGCGCTCGTGCGGGCAGGCCACTCGGTGGTCGTGTCCTCGCGCACGCAGGAGGCGGTGGACCGCGCGGTCGCCGAACTGGCGGCCGCGGGCACCGGCGAAGTGGCCGGGATCGCCGCCGACGTCTCCCAGCAGACGCACCTCAAAGCGCTCTACGACTTCGCGCTCCAACGCTTCGGCCGCATAGACGTCTGGATCAACAACGCGGGGATCTCGCTGGGATACAAGCCGCTGCACGAGTCGCCGCCCGCCGACATCAGCCGCATCATCGACATCAACCTGGGCGGCACGGCGCTGGCCATGGCACTCGTGATCCCCTACTTCCGCGAGCACGGCGGGCAGATCGTCAACCTCACCGGACGAGGCTACAACGGCGAAGCGACCCCGTTCACGGCGCTCTACTCTGCCACGAAGGTGGGGATCTTGAGCCTCACCCGTTCCGTCGCCGAGGAGAACAAGCGATACCCGGTCTCGGTGAACGCCCTGCTCCCAGGCATGGTGGCCACCGACTTCTACGCCGACATCGACATCTCGCCCAGCATGGGCGCGGCGTCGGAGAACTGGCGCTACGCGCTCGACGCCTTCGGGGTCCCCGCCGCCGAGGTGGGCGCCAAGGCGGCCGAGATCGTGGCCAAGGCTCCCGGAGCCGAGACGTGCAAGGTGTACTCTCTCATGACGCCGGGCCGCACGCTGCGCGGCATAGTCAAGATCACCGGCCACCGCATGAGCGGCAGGCTCAAGCCGGAGCCGTAGGGGAAGAACGCCAGGGGGGCCGAGGGGGATGCCGGGGAGCCATCGTCACCAGGGGTCGAAGCGTCGCGCCGAGAGCCGCGCGGACGCGCCGGTACCGGACACCATGGTGCAGGCCGTCACAGCCGAGGACGTCGCCCAGGCCCTGAACCTCGGCGCCGACCCGCTCCTCGAGGTCCCCACGGCCGCCGCTGCCCACGAACCCCCGGTGCCCGACACCGCCGAGGCCGCATCGGCGCCCGCGTCGGCCCCCGCGTCGGCCCCCCGCTGGGGCCGGATCGCCCTGGTCGTCTCGGGCGCGATCGTGCTCCTCGTGGCCCTCACCGCCGGCGGCTGGCTGAGCTGGCGGTGGCTCACCGCTCCCGCGGCGCTCACGCTGCGGGTACAGCCGGCCGACGCGAGGATCGCCGTCACCGGCGGCCCCAAGAGCGCTTCCTGGACGGCCACCGGGACCATCTCACTGCCCAAGCTCGAGGCGGGGACGTACGCCGTCAGCGTCGCCCGGCCCGGCTACCGGGCCGTTCGCGCCAGCTTCGCCCTGGGACACGGCGACGAGAAGCTCCAGTCCCTCACGCTCACAGTGCTGCCGGTCCCGCTGAGCTTGCGCATCGCCCCCGCCACCGCAGCGTGGAAGGTCCAGGGGCCCGGCGGCGAGACCACGGCCGGCGTCGGCCCCGCAAAGGCGATGCTCATGCCCGGCGCCTACAAGGTCACGGTCACGGCAGCCGGCTGCCCGCCGTATTCGACCACCGCCACGCTGGGCCCGGCGAAGCCCGCCGTCGTCACGGCGTGGCTGGACCCCAGCGGCCAGCTCGTCCACAAGGTAGGCATCTTCAAGTGCGTGCCGGCGCCCAAGGGCGTGGCCATAACGCCGGACGGCAAGCAGATGTGGGTGACTGCGCTCGTGACGCAACCCAGCGTCGCCGCGTACGACACCCGCACGGGCAAGCAGCTCGGCAGCGTGGACCTGGGCGCCAAGTCGGGCGCCGTGGAGATCGTCTTCAACAAGGCGGGGACGCGGGCGTACGCGAGCCAGATGCAGTCGGCTTCCGTGTTCGAGATCGACACGCGCACGTTCAAGGTGCTGCGGCAGTTCCAGACCGGCTCGTCGTGGACCAAGGTCGTGGAGCTCTCGCCGGACGAGACAGAGCTCTACGCGGCCAACTGGTCGGGCAACGACGTCTCCGTCATCGACCTGCGCACCGGCAAGCTCGTGCGCGCTTTCCCACCGTGGAGACGCCGCGCGGCCTGTACCCGACCGCCGACGGCAAGCGCCTGTTCGTCGCGGGCTTCGGCGAGAAGTCGTTGGTCGGGCAGGCTCGCCGTCATCGACCTCGCCACCGGCAAGGGCAAGACGTTCTACACCGAGAACCACGGCGCGATGCGCCACATGGTCGCCGATCCCGGCCGAGGCCGCCTCTACACGAGCGACATGGGCCAAGCCTGCGTCTGGGTCACCGACATGAAGACCCTCAAGACCACCAGGCTCGCCAAGGTGGACAGCCACCCCAACACGATCGCGCTGTCCCCCGACAACCGGGTCCTCTTCGTCTCCTGCCGAGGCGCGAACAACCCCAAGTCCTACTACATCCCGGGACCCGAGTGGGGCTCGGTGGTGATCTTCGACGCGCTGTCCGGCAAGCCGCTGGACGCGATCGTGGGCGGCAACCAGTGCACTGCGCTCGCACTGTCCAAGAACGGCTCCACGCTGGTGTTCTCCGACTTCCTGGACAACCGGATGCGCGTGTACGACGTGCCGCCCTACTCGGTCCTCGCGGCGGGCAACGGCGGGCGCTACCGCAAGCACCTCAGCGAGATCCGCAAGCCCGGCTGGAGCGGCGGAGGCGAATCGGGGAGCGGCTCGAGCGACTGACCGGCGACCCGGCCTGCGGCCCCGGATCCGGGCCCGAAACGGCGTTGCGGCTCAGATTTCCTGTGAAGTTTCCTCAATATTGGACCCTTAGTCCAATAACTCGTCGCCTACCGCTCGTCCCCTGCGCTAACGCAATGTGATTGCCATCACAATGCGGCTCACTTGCGCGACGAACGGAGGCAGACTCCCCTCCGCGGGGTCCGGATTAAGAACCTTTATGGCAAGGCGGCAGCGTTCCCGCTAGCCTCTCCCACCGTGTCTCGATAATGGCGGACCTCGTCCGCCGCGATATCCGACACGGCACGGCACCGGAAAGGTCCAGGCTATCGACCCTAACTGTAGCCCGTCCTGTTCCCTCTCAGGAGGTTAGTGAATGTGCGGTAGACAGAAGGCGTCCATCAGTTTGTTTGCGGCCCTAGTGGTCATCGGGGTTCTCATCTTCCCGGCCGCAAGCTTCGCCGCCCCCCTGTCGGCGACCACCACGCCGGCTGCCTCGGCAGCTACTACAACCGGCGCTGCGGTGTCCAAGACACCTAGCACGCCCCCCATCGTCCGGTATCGCCCCTTCCCGAACGTCTACGTGTACCAGGGCCAGGGCTTTGGCATGTGGAACCGCTGGGTGCGCCGCTACAAGTTCATCCCGGTCGTCGAATACGTCTGGGGTCCCAAGGACAAGGTCCTGGGCTGGAGCATCCCGACCAGCGCGATCCACAAGCAGGTCAAGAGCTCTCAGGGCAAGTACTACACCGCCTACTACCACGGCACCAAGGTGAACGTGTGGGTGGGCAAGGGCCCCAAGCCCGTCCCGCAGCCGGTCTACAACTGGCGTAGCGCCGTCTACTCCTGTTACGGCGGGCCCAGCGAGAACCAGGGTATCGCCTGGGGCGGTTGCCCTTGGGGCGGAACCACCGGTTCCATCGAAGAGCCGCGCCCCGGCTATCCCTACGGCATCCCGTACTTCGCGCACAAGAGCATGGCGTTCGGCACGTGGATGGCGTTCAAGGACGGGAACGGCAAGATCGTGAAGGCCGTTTGCGTCGACCGCGGCCCCTACGTGGGCAACCGCGAGTTCGATCTGGGCCCCGGCATCTGGCATCAGCTCAGCCTCGACGGCGTGGGCACTATCCAGGTCTCGTCGGTCCAGTAGCTACGTAAGGTCACCTGCCCCCGCAAGCAGATTCGACCATTCCCGTTGCCCGGGACGAGCGCGCGGTCACTCCCGCCGTTCGTCCCGGGCAGCGTGCTTCCGGAGAGCCCCCTTGGCTTGCCTGTTCGGGCGGGGCGGGTGTGTGTAGAATGCCCGGGACAACAGCATACGTGTCGTTGCCCTGGTGCCCGGGCCGCTCGCGCGGTCGGGAGAATAGGGAAGCCGGTGAGATTCCGGCACGGGTTCGCCACCGTGATGTCGCTTGGGTCCCAAGCGGCAGAGTCGGGAGACCTGCCAGGTGTGACGCGGAGCCATCCTTCGAAACAGGGAAACGTCCGCGCCGGCCGGAACAAGGGCCCGGTTCGTCGATTCCCCGGGGGCCCGATGTGCCGGGTTCTCGCGTTTCTTGGGGAGGCGTGAGAGCAAGGGCGCGCGACGACCGTGCACCAAGCGAAGCACCATCATCCACGCCGAGGCAGGCACGCGTGAGCGCCCGTCTCGTCATCCCGGCTGCCCGCAGCGCGCGCATCGTGGGGCTGGAAGGGCCGTCGTGAGGTACGACCACGGGGGCGCCCCGGATATGTCGATCGACGCGAGCGTCAACGTCAACCCGTTGGGCCCGCCCGCGGCGCTGGACGCGGTGTTCGACCGCGCCAGGATCTCGCCTTGCGGTACCCCGAGATCGACGGGGCCTCGGCGCGCGCCGCGTGGGCCCGCCGGCTGGGCGTGGCGCCGGACCGCGCGCTCGTGGGCAACGGCGCCAGCGAGCTGATCTCGCTCGCGATCCGCGCGCTCGAGCCCACGCGAGTGGTGCTCTTCGAGCCGTGCTACTCCGAGTACGCCTCCGCGGCCGAGGCCGCCGGCGCGGTCGTCGAGCGCGCTGGCCTCGTCCTCGAAGGCACGACATGGTCCACGCCGCTGGGCGAGTACGGAGCCGCTGCCGGGCGATCTGCGTGGTGCTGGGCCAGCCCAACAACCCCACCGGTCATCTCACCTCGCCCGACGCGATAGCCGCCCTCGCCGCGCGAGGCGCGCGCGTGCTCGTGGACGAGTCCTTCCTGCCGTTCCTCACCGAGGCCGACGCATCTCTCGCTGGCGGCGCGGGACGAGCCCGATGTCTTCGTGGCCACGTCGCTCACCAAGATCTTCTGCGTGCCCGGCCTGCGGCTGGGCCTGTTCGTGGGCGACGCGCACACGGTGGCCCGCATGTCACGGCTCCGCGATCCCTGGAGCGTCAACGCCCTCGCGCTCACAGCGGCCGAAACACTGGTGAGCCAGGACGACTACCTGCGGCGCACGCGCGAGTGGCTGGACGCGGAACGCCCGCGCGCGGCGGCCCTGCTCGCCGGCATTCCCGGCGCGCGCGCGTGCGACGGCGTCGCGCCCTACTGCCTCGTGGAGCTGCCGCCGCGGGTCGGCGCCACGGACCTGCGCGATTCGCTGGCGCGCCGCGGGATCGGCGTGCGCGACGCCTCCATGTTCCACGGTCTCGGGCCCCGCTGGCTGCGCGTGGGCGTCAGGACCCCCGCCGAGAACGACCGGGTAGCCGCCGCCATAGCCGACTACTGCGAGGCATGCCGATGACGTGGCTGGCCGCGCGCCCGCTGGTTCTCGCGCTGGCGCTCGCGCTGGACCTCATCATCGGCGACCCTGGGTACCGGCTGCATCCGGTGCGCCTGCTGGGCCTCGTGATCGCGGCCTGGGAGCGGGGACTGCGCCGCACGCCGCTGCCCGACCGGGCTGCGGGGACCGTGCTGGCCGTCGCGACGGTGCTCCTCGCCGTGGGCGTATCGCTCACGCTCAGCTTGCTCGCGTGGCGGGCCGGACCCGCGTGGGGCGTGATCGGCGACGCGGTCCTCATCTACTTCGCGCTCGCCGGCAGGGCGCTGGCAAACGAGGGGACCGCCGATCCGCCGCCGCCTGGACGCCCACGACATGCCGGGCGCTCGCAGCGCGCTGGCCCGGGTCGTGGGCCGTGACACCCAGGAGCTCGACGAGTCCGGAGTCGCCCGCGCGGCGATCGAGACCATCGGCGAGAACTCGGTGGACGCCGTGATCGCTCCCGCGTTCTGGGCGCTGTTCCTGGGACCCGCGGGTGCGTGGCTGCACAAAGCGGCCAGCACGCTCGACTCCATGGTGGGGTATCGCACCGAGCCCTACGAGCGTTTCGGCACCGCGGGCGCGCGGCTGGACGACGTGCTGGCGTTCGTGCCCGCGCGACTCGCGATCCCCCTGGTCGCAGCCTCGGCCCCCGTGGTGCGCTCGGACCTGCGGGCGGCGTGGACCACGGGCATGCGCGACCGGCTGTGCCACGCCAGCCCCAACTCGGCGCATGGTGAGGCCGCCTTCGCGGGCGCGCTGCGCGTCAGCCTCGGGGGCGGGGCGAGCTACGGGGGCGTGTGGTCGCAGCGTGTCCAGATCGGCGCGGAGTTCGCCGCGCCCAGCGCATCCGACATAGCGGCGGCCGTGCGGCTGCTGCTCGCCGTCGAGACGCTCATACTCGCGGTGGCTGGAGCGGCCGCGCTGGCCGTGCTCGCACTGGGCTAGCCTCGGCCCGGGCTTCAGTCGCCGCGTTCGTCCCGGGCAGCGTGTCCTCCGAAGCGCTCGCGCAGGGCGGACAGGACCTGGCCCGTGTACGACGGCTCGTCCTGAGACGCGGTCCTGAACGCGACCGAGTCTTCGAGCACGGGGACTCTCACTCCCAGACCGCGCGCCGCGTCCAGCGTCCAGGTGCCCTCGCCCGTCTGGCCCACCGAGCCTGAGATGCCGTCCAGGCCGGGTCCGTACATCTCGTATGCGTCGCGCAACCAGCCCACGAGCCGTGACTCCACCACCGACCGGTGCTGGTAGACGTCCGAGACCGAGAACAGATCCAGGTCGAAGTCGGTGGCACGCATGATCGTGAAGCCTTCGGCGATGGCTTGCATCATGCCGTACTCGATGCCGTTGTGGACCATCTTCACGAAGTGGCCCGCGCCGTGGCCCGGGAAGAACCGGTAGCCCCCCGGCACGGCCATGTCCCCGAACAGCGCGCGCAGCCGCTCGTAGTCTTCCTCGCGCCCGCCGATCATGAGCGACGCGCCCTCGCGCGCGCCGCGCGGTCCACCGCTCGTGCCACAGTCCATGAACGCGACCCCGGTATCCTCGAAGCGCTTGGCGCGCTCCGCCGTGTCGCGCCAGAAGCTGTTGCCGCCGTCCACGACGATGTCGCCGGGCTCGAGCCACTCCATGAGGCCGCCCACGCCGTCTTCCTCGGGACCCCACAGCATCACGTCAACGGGCTTGCCGGCCGGCACCATGAGCCACACGACGCGCGGCTTGGCCAGCGACCCGACCAGCTCTTGGAGCGTCTCAGCCGGCAGCAACCCGTCCCTGGCCATCCCTTTGGCGACCTCGGTGTGCCGGTTGAAGCCGTGCACCTTCCAGCCCCGGTCTATGAGCTGCAGGGCTATCCCGGCGCCCATCTTGCCCAGGCCCACGACTCCCACCTCACGGTGCCTCGGGGACAGCGGCGCTGACCGCTGCGCGCCCAGGCTCGCTGCTTCGCGCAGCGGCTCGTCCGTGTCGGGCGCGTAGCCGTGCAGGGGCGGCTCGCCCTCGGCCCATGCCTCCACGATCGGGTCGATGAAGGCCCAGCACGCGTCCACCTCGGCCCGGGCGACGAAGAGGCGCTGGTCACCGCTCATGGCGTCCAGCAAGAGCTTGCTGTACTCCTCCACGTACTGCGCCTTCTCCTGCTTCTCATATAGGAAGAAGTCGAATCCCCGCTCTTCGCTCTCGGTCGTGAGTCCCGGCTTCTTCGTATAGAACTGGATGTCGATGGAGTCGGTGGGCTCCAGCGAGAACGTGACCTTGTTGCGCGCCATGAGGTTGCGGTCGCACAGGCACGCGATGGGGCGGCGGAACGTCACGGTCATGCGCTTGATCGCCGGCCCCGTGCGCTTGCCCGCCTGGATGAGTATGGGCACGTCGCGCCAGCGAGGGTCGTCCAGGAACGCCCGCACTTTGAAGAAGGTCTCGGTGGTCGAGTCCGGCGCCACGCCCTGGATGTCGCGGAAGCCGGAGTACTGCGCGCGGAACGTCGATGTGGTCACCTCGTCCGGGCGGGGCGGCACGAGCCGTTTGAGCTGCGCCGCACGCGCCCCCCTGATCGCCTCGGCCGAGGTGTCCGCCGGGCGCTCCATCGTGAGCATCGCGAGCATCTCGAGGCAGTGGTTCTGGCCCACGTCTCTCAGCGCGCCCACGTTGTCGTAGAAGGCGCCGCGCGTCTCCGCGCCTATCTCCTCGAGCAGGTCTATCTCGATGAGCTCGATGGTCCCGTGGTGCCACGCCGGCTCGAAGAGGTTGTTGGCGAACCGGAAGTCCAGCAGGCCCTGGATCATCTCCTTGGCCAGGTAGTGGTCGATACGGTAGATCTGCTCTTCCTTGAAGTAGGCGGCGAGCTGGCCGTCGAGCGCGGCCGCGCTCGCCCGGTCGTTGCCGAAGGGCTTCTCAACCATGATCCGCGTCCAGCCCAGCTCCCCGCCACAGCCCTTGGTGAGCTCGCGCGCCGCCATGTGCGTGAAGATCGACTCGTACTCGACGGGCGGGACGGCCAGGTAATAGACCTTGTTCGCGCACTCGCCCAATCGCTCGTCGGTCTCGTTGAGCATGTCGCTGAGCCGTTCGTACATCGCGCGATCCTCGAACGTCCCGCCGCAGAAGAGCCAACGGTCCAGGAATTCCTGAAGCCTGGCCTCGTCGCAGCCGTGGTACGCGGGACTGGCCTCGAGCATCTGGCGAACCTGGACACGGAAGTCCTCATGGGTCCAGTCACGCCGGCTCACGCCGATGATGTAGCACTCCTCTTGGAGCAGATCCCTATCGAAGAGGTAGTACAGCGACGGCACGATCTTGCGCCGCATCAGGTCGCCCGTCGCCCCGAACACCGTGAGGATCGTTGGAGTGTGATCTGTCGCCACCGCGGTTCCGCCCTTCCATCGCCGAGCCCAGGGCCCGTCCGAGACTCACGAGAGGGAAGATTCCCGCTGCGGCCTGGCCCAACCGTCACCCGCCGCGACGGGCGCCGCAGGCGTGCGCGCGGCCCCCCGCCGCCGAGCCTCGGTGTAACCTTGTGACCCGTGCCCACCCCCCGGAGTGAAAGGCCCTTTCTGCCGATGCGGATCATCGATGTCCACACGCACGCCTTCCCTGACGATCTGGCGCTGCGAGCCACGCCGCAACTCGCCGCGCACGGCGGCATCACTCCGGCCTACGACGGGACGGTCGCCGGGCTCGTGGAGGCCATGGACCGCGGCGGGGTCGCCGTTTCGGTGATGCTGCCGGTCGCGACCAAGGTCACCCAGGTGACCGTGATCAACGACTGGGCGGCGACGGTGAACGCGCCCGACGCCCCGTGGGCCGGCAGGATCGTCGCCTTCGGCTCCATGCATCCGGACTTCCCGGACCCGGCGGCCGAGGTCGCGCGCATGGCACAGCTGGGTCTGCCCGGCATCAAGATGCACCCCGACTATCAGCAGTACGTCCCTAACGAGGATCGCTTGCGGCCCATCTACGCCGCCGCGCTCGAGCACGAGATGTGGATGCTCTTGCACGCCGGCGGCGACATCGTGCCCCAGACGTTCTTGGGCACGCCCGAGACCTACGCGGACGTGCTGGACGAGTGGCCCGGGCTCAAGGTCATCCTGGCCCACATGGGAGGATGGCGGCTGTGGGAGGCCGCGGCCGAGCACATCATCGGCCGCGACGTGATCCTGGACACCGCGTACACGCCGGGGCATCTGCCCGACGACGAGTTCGTGGAGCTAGTGCGCGAGCACGGGGTCGAGCGCGTGGTGTTCGGCAGCGACGGGCCGTTCGCCGACCCCGGTGCCGAGGTGGAGAAGCTGCGTTCCGTGGGACTCGCCGAGGACGAGCTCGAGCTCATCTTGGGCGGCAATGCGGCGCGATTGCTGGGCGTCTAGGAGAAGGAGCGGGCATGCGACACGAACCGCCGGCGTACTTCGCGGGCATCATGGAGGACGACGGGCGGCCCCGCGCCGATCTCGTGGCCGAGTACCGCGATGGCCCCGCGCTGCTGAGGCGCGCGGTCGCGGACATGGACGCGCGGCAGCTGCGCGAGCGCCCCGTCGCCGGCAAGATGAGCACCCTCGAGGTGCTGGGCCACGTCGCCGATTGCGAGCAGTTCCTGGCCGACCGCATCAAGCGGACCGCATCCACGGACCTGCCGCTGCTCGTGGGCGTGGACGGGCCGGCTACCTGGAGGCCCTGGCCTACCAGGAGCGCGACCCCGAACTGCAGCTCAGGCTCGTGGAGGTCACCCGCGAGCAGCTGGCGGCCGACCTCGACCGTCTCCCTGAGGACGCCTGGACGCGCCAGGGAGTCCACACCGAGGTCGGGCTCGTGACGCTGCGGCAGACCCTGCTCCACACGATGCGACACCTCGAGCGGCACGTCGCTGCGATCGACGAGAAGCGAGCCGCGCTGGGACTGTAGCCGCCCGCACAGAAACCACTGCCGGCCGGCCGCCGGGACCCACAGCTGGCCCGGCGGGTACCGTGCCCACCAGCGTAGGGGGCTACACGCCCTCCGGCACCGGCGCCAGCGGCTTCTCGGGGCCCACGAACACCTTGCCGTCGTGGATCTTGGACTCGTAGGCCACGAGCGACCTCGGGTGCCGGATCGCCTCGTTCATCGTGGCGAGGCCACCGGTCCAGTCGGTCCAGCGGATCACGCGGCCGTCGGTGATGTCGTACTGCGAGTGGTGCAGCGGGCACGTCACGACCGTGCCCTCGAGCTTGCCCTTGGCGAGGTTCCCGCCCATGTGCTGGCAGTGCTCCTGCGTGATGTAGAACTCGTCGTCCACCCTCGCGACGAGCAGCTTGTGCCCGCCCCCGGGATGGTCGTACGCGGTCATGCCGCCGTTCTGGATCTCATCGGCAGGCATGAGCTCGAGGAACTCGGGATCGTTCGCCATGGTGCACCTCTTCGGTCGTCGGGCCGGGCAGTGGCTCGGTCGCGTCGGCCATGCGGTGACGCGCCACCCACAACGTCTATCCCCACTGCCGCTCGCCCGCCGTGCTAGGCTCCGTCTGAGGCGGGGTCGCGCCGGGGGGCGCGGTGGGGAGAGGAGCCGACATGCGACTCGTGACGCGCGCGGCCGCGATCGTGGCAGTGGGATGCCTGGTACTCACGGCGGCGCCCACTCCGGGTTGGGCCGCGCTGTCCACGAACCTGCGCAAGTACAAGCAGAACGGCTCGTACGCGGCGGGCAGGTCTATCACCCCGACGATCAACGACGTGGAGACCATGGCCTCAGGCCACGTCTTCGCCGCGTGCTCGGACAACAAGATCCGCAAGTACACCAGCGGCGGCAGCTACCTGTCGTACATAGGCCTGAACAACGTCGTGGGCGTCGCACGCGACGGGGCGGGCGATCTGTGGGCCGTCAACGAGACCGGCGGCGTGTGGCAGTTCAACCAGAGCGGCTACGTCATGCGCCACTGGGACACCAAGCGCGGGGGCTTCCGCATAGGCGTGGACCAGTGGGGCTACGTGTACGTCCTGTCCTTGCGAGAGGTCGCCAAGTTCAAGACCAACGGGACGTTCGTGCGCGCGCACACGCTCTACGCGTCACCCCCTGCCTCCGGCGGCCCCACTGACCTAGAGCTCACCGCCGCCAGGGCCTGGGTCGCCGACAGCAACGGATTCGTTTCGGGCATGGACTTGTCGCTGCTCGAGGCAGCCACGACCTTCTCCGTGCCCGGCGTCCCCATCGCGGTGAGCAGCGACAGCGCGGGTCATGTCTACACGACGTCGCAGGACGCCACGGTGCGCAAGTACAAGCAGAGCGGCTCGCTGGTGAGCTCCTTCACGCCGCAGGCGAGCTGGGCGTGGCGGGCGATCTCCGTGGACGGCTGGGGCTACATCTGGCTGGGAGGCGATCCCGCCGATTAGGGGCAGGCCCCTCGGCACTACTCCGCGGCCAGGTCCAGCTCCATCTTGATCATGCGGTCGAAACCGGCTCGGTGAGTGACCGGCGACGTCCACATCGAACCCGCGAACCGGAACCCGAAGCGCTCGTAGAGCCGCCTCGCGCGCGGATTGGAGTCCGCCACCGTCAGTTGGAGCCGGTCCAGCCCCGCTTCTCGGGCGTCGGCGGCTATCCGTTCCAGCATGGCCGAGCCGATACCGTTGCCCGTGCAACCCTGCCGCACCGCGAAACCGTCGAGGCTCGCCGAGCCCTCCCTGGGTCTCGCGAAACGGGTCCAGGCCGAGATGGCGAACCGGACCTCGGGACCCGTGGCTCCGAAACGTGCGGCGAGCTTGCCCAGCTCCATGCAGAACACCGTGTCCCCACGCGTGGAGACCCACGCCACGCCCAACACCGCCCCGTCGGCCCCCCGGGCCGCGTAGACGTCGTCCAGGCACACCGTGTCGGCGACGAGGCCCACGGCCTCGGCAGGATCCTTGGGAAGCATCGGGATGGTGCTCAGCTTGGAGCCGAAGGCGGCCCAGAACAGCTCGGCCACCTGCCGAGCCAGCTCGGGCGGAGCGGGATGGACGATGCGGTCGAGCGAGCAATCCGGCGGCTCCGAGGCGTATTGCGCGGACACCGCTACTCCTTCTCGTACGGCTTGCCCACGGCTTTGGGCGCGGTCGCCCGGCCCATGACCCCCGCGAGCACGATCACCGTGAGGATGTACGGCAGCATCAGGAAGAACTGCGGCGGGATGTTGATGATGTTGCTGAACAGCTGGAGCTTGATCTGCAGGGCGTCCGCCGCTCCGAACAGCAGGCTGGCCAGGTAGCTGCCCGCCGGGGTCCATCGGCCGAAGATGTTCGCGGCCAGGGCGATGAAGCCTCGGCCGTTGGTCATGTTCTCGGTGAACGTGCCCACCTGCTCCAGCGACAGGTTCGCGCCCGCCAAGCCACCCAGCGCCCCGGAGAAGAGCACTGCCATGTAGCGGCCGCGGACCACCGAGATGCCCACCGTGTCGGCGGCGCGCGGGTGCTCGCCCAGGGCGCGCAGACGAACGCCCCAGCGCGTGCGGAACAGTGCCCACTGCAGCACGATCGCCGCGAAGATCGCCATGTACACGATGGGGCTGTAGCTCAGGAAGGCCGTGTAGATCCAGTTCCAGATCGCGCCTATCGCGCCCTGAGTGGGGCCGAAGAACGGGATCACGGTGTCCAGCGGCACGACCGGGTCGCTGGTGCCCGGGTGACCGTAGAGGACCTGCATTAGGAAGCCAGTCACGCCCAGGGCCAGAATGTTGATGGCGGTGCCTGACACGACCTGGTCGGCCTTGATCGTGATGGACAGGAACGCGTGGATACCGGCCGTGAGGATCCCCGCGACGACCGCGGCGACCACGCCCAGCCACGTGTTGTGGGTCGCGAGCGCCACGACGACGCCGAAGAACGCGCCCATGAGCATGATGCCTTCGAGGGCGATGTTCACGACTCCCGAGCGCTCCGATATCGTGCCGCCGATGGCGGCGAGCGCGATGGGCGTGGCCACGCGCACCGAACTCGCGATGAAGTCGCCCTGGAGCAGCGCCGCGAGGATGGGCCACAGATCAGGCATGCGCCGCCTCCGGGAGGGCCTCGTGCTGCTCGGTGAGCTTCTTCTCGCGCCGGCGGATGAGGGCCCGGATGATGCCCTCCGATGCCACGAACATGATCACGAGCGCCTGGATGATGTTGATGACCGCCGGCGGCACGCCGGCCACGAGCTCCATCGTGCCCGACCCTGCCGAGAGCGCTCCGAACAGGAGCGCCGCCGGGATGACGCCCAGCGGGTTGTTGCGCGCCAGGAGCGCCACCGCGATGCCGGTGAAGCCGAACCCGCTCGAGAACTGGTCGAAGATGCGGCCCTGCACCGCGAGGATCTCTACCGCGCCGGCGATACCGGCGATCGCGCCCGACGTGCACAGGGCGATCACCGTCATGCGCGCCACTGAGATGCCGGCGTTCTCGGAAGCGTCCGGGTTGAACCCCACGGCCCGCACCTCGTACCCCAGGACGGTGGCTCGGTAGAACCACCACAGCACTATGGCGAGCGCCACTCCCAGCAGGAAGCCGAGGTGCGCCCGCCCCGTGAGCAGCCACGGGAAGACCTGCTGGAACGTTGGGATGCGGGCGGCGGCCGGCAGTTGGATGGATTGCGGGATCGCGCCGGGCGCCTTGATGGGGCCCAGCACCAGCCAGGACACGAGGTAGCGCGCGATGTAGCTGAACATCATGGTCGTGATGACCTCGTGAGCCCCCACCCGGGCCTTGAGGATAGCCGGGATGAACGCCCACGCCGCGCCGCCGGCCGCGGCGAACGCGAGCAGCAGCGGCACGGCGATCCAGCCTGGGAGCCACAGCCCCAAGAACAGGCCCAGCACGCCCACGACGAGGCCGCCGATGTAGATCTGGCCCTCGGCACCGATGTTGAACAGGCCAGCTTTGAAGCCGAAGGACACGGCGAGGCCGGCGAGGAGCAGCGGCGTGGAGCGCATGATCGTCTCGCCGATCTGCTGAGGCCCGCCGAAGGCGCCCTGCAGCAGCGCCAGCATCGCGGCCACCGGGTCGTCAGCCGGCGGCCCAGACGATCACGCCGCCCACGACGAGCGCCAGGAACGCGGCCGCGATGGGCATCCCCACTTGCAGGGCGATGTTGAGCCAGCGCCGCTCCGCGCGCCTGGGAACGAGGTCGGGGGGCAGCTTGACCGGAGTCATCTGCTCGACAGTGCGCTCTTCGATCTGTTCGCGCGGGAGGTCGGAGTCGTCAGGCACGGCCGCCTCCATCCGCACCGGCCGGCGCAGGCGCCGCGGCATCGACGCCTCGGCCACCGCCGGTCATGTAGTAGCCCAGCTGCTCTTCGGTGGCCTCGTTGGCGCCGAACTCCTTGACCACTTTGCCTTCGTAGATGACGAGGATCCGGTCGGCCAGCGACATGACCTCCTCGAGCTCGAAGCTCACGAGCAGGACCGCCTTGCCGGCGTCGCGCTCCTCCAGGAGCCGCCCGTGCACGAACTCGATGGCGCCTACGTCCAGGCCCCGCGTGGGCTGCGCCGCGATGAGCAGCCGAGGCTCGCGCCCCAGCTCGCGTGCGAGCACGAGCTTTTGCTGGTTGCCGCCCGAGAGCGTCCCGGCCAGCACGCGTTCCGAGGGGGCGCGGACGTCGTACTCCTCGATGCGCCGGCGGGCGGCCTCGGCCACTGCGCGCGCGTCGAAGATGCCGCCGTGCGAGTACGGCGCGAGCCCCTGGTCACCCAGGATCACGTTCTGAGCGAGGTCGAACTCGAGGATGAGGCCTCGGCGCTGGCGGTCTTCGGGAACGTGCGACACGCCGGCCTCGATCGTGCGGTGCACGCCGGCATGCGTGATGTCGCGTCCCTCCAGCGAGACCGTGCCCGCCTTGATGGGGTCCAGGCCCATGATCGCTTCCACGAGCTCGCGCTGACCGTTGCCGTCGACCCCCGCTACGGCGACGATCTCGCCGCCGCGGACGTCGAACGTCATCCCGCGCACCGCCGGCAGCCCGCGCTCGTCGTCCACCTCGAGGTCGCGAACCTCGAGCACCCGGTCGCCGGGCTCGCGCGGCATCTTCACGACGCGCAGCACGACCTCGCGGCCCACCATGAGCTTGGCTAGCGCCGCCTCGGTGGCCTGGCCTGGATCGGCCTCCCCCACCACGCGGCCGTCGCGCATCACGATGATGCGCGTGGCGATGGAGCACACTTCCTCGAGCTTGTGCGTGATGAGGATGATCGAGAGCCCTTCGTCCACGAGCGAGTGCATGACGCGGAACAGCTCGTGAACCTCCTGCGGCGTGAGGACCGCGGTGGGCTCGTCCAGGATCAGGATCCGCGCGCCCTGGTAGAGCGCCTTGAGGATCTCCACGCGCTGCTGCATGCCCACCGACAGGTCGGCGACCTTCGCGTCCGGGTCCACCTTGAGCCCGTACTTCGCTGAGATCTCCTTGACCTCGCGCTTGGCCTCGGCGAAATCGATGACCTGCCCCCACCGCACCGGCTCCCGGCCCAGCACGATGTTCTCCGTCACGGTGAGGGTGTCCACCAGCATGAAGTGCTGATGGACCATCCCGATCCCGAGGTCTATCGCCTGCCGAGGAGAGCGGATGGTGACCGGCTTGCCGTCCACGAGGATCTCGCCGCCGTCGGGCGAGAGCAGGCCGTAGACGACGTTCATGAGCGTGGACTTGCCCGCACCGTTCTCGCCCAGGAGGGCGAGGACCTCTCCCTCGGCGAGCTGGAGGGACACGTGATCGTCGGCGATGACGCCCGGGAAGACCTTGGTGATGTCGCGCAGCTCGAGAACGGGTTGCTGCATCGCGTCCCCTGGTGTGACGGCTCGGTCCGGACCGCATGCGGCGGCTTGCCGCCGCTCCTCGGAGCGCCGGGGCAGCTCAGCCGGCGCCCCGACGCTTCGAGGAGCGGGCCGCCGCGGGGTCACCCGCGGCGGCCGCACCTCGGCTTCGAAGAGCCCTACTTCTTGAGGGACTCGGGAACGGTCGATCTTGCCGCTGATGATGTCGGCCTTGGCCTTATCGATCGCGGCCTTCATCTCAGGCGTCACCTTGGCGTCGAACTCGTGGAACGGCGCCAGGGCCATGCCGCCGTCTTTGAGGCCGAAGACCTCGTTCACTCCCGTGGTGAGCGTGCCCGCCTGGAACTTCTGCACCGTGTCGAAGACGGCGTTGTCCACGCGCTTGACCACCGAGGTCACCATCACCGCGTGAGCGTTCGGGACCGTCAGGAACTGGTCCACGTCCACGCCGATGCACGGGACGTTCTTCTCGACACAGGCCGCGATGGTGCCCAGGCCCGTCGCGCCGGCCGCCGGGAACACGATGCTGGCGCCCTGGTTGATGACCTGCAGGCCCAGCTCCTTGCCCTTGGCCTGGTCGTTGAAGGACCCGGCGTACACGGCGATTAGCTTGGCGCTCGGGTTCACGGACTGCATGCCGGAAAGGAAACCGGCGCGGAAGTGCTCGATCACGGGCACGTCGACGCCGCCCACGAAGCCGGCGACGTTCTTGCCGTTGTAGCCCGGGAAGTTCTTGTCCTTGAGCGCGAGGCCGGTGAGCACGCCGGCGAGGTAGGCGCCTTCCTGCTCCTTGAAGTTCAGCCCCACGACGTTCTTGGGCACGGGCGGATTGAAGAACTCATCCACGCCGGCGAAGATCGTGTTGGGGTACGCCGTCGAGAGCTTGGACACCGTGTCCGTCATGAGGAAGCCCACCGCGAAGATGGGCTTGTAGTCGGCGGTGGCCAGCTGGGACAGGTTGGTCTCGTAGTCGGCGATCTCCTTGGATTGCAGCACCTTGGTGTCCGCGCCAAGCTCGGTCTTGGCCCTCTGCAGGCCCGCCCATGCGCCGTCGTTGAACGACTTGTCACCCAGCCCGCCCACATCGGTGACCATCGCGGTCTTGATGGCCTTCGCGCCGGCCGTGCCGCTCGTGGTGGTGCTGCCGCCGCCGGTGGTCGTGCCACCCGACGAGCAGCCCGCGAGCGCCGCCACAAGCAGCAGCGCGAGGAAGAGCGCTACGAGCGCCCTGGACTTGTTGCCCACACTGATCCCTCCCCTGGATCGAATTGCGCAGCGTCCGGAACAATCCTATTCCGAATCATGCCCGACCGACAGCAGGGGGAGACGTGCGTGCCCGGCTACGCCGCGGCCGCGGGGCCGGCGCGCTCAGCGCGCCGAGAGGGGTCCGCGGGCAGGCTCAGTACATCCCGCGCATGATCCTTCCGAGCTTGTCCGCGGTGGTCTTGGACACCGAGTAGACCTTGCCGCCCTCGAGCATCTTCTGACCACGCTCGACGTCCTCGGGGTCGGTGACCAGCGGCGCATCGGTCCACATCGCCCAAACCATCTCGCGCACCTTGGGCGAGCGCGCGAAGTCGGTCACGCGCTCAGACACCCACGTGGAGATGGTCGCGTACTGGACCAGCGAGTAGAGGAACCGGTCGTTGGACATGGCGCCCACCAGGTCGTTGGCGCCCACCTCCTCGGCCTTCTCCAGGAGCAGGTTCTCGAGGGCTTCCTTGCGCTCGATGGAAGCGTCCATGACGAGGTCGTGCTTGCGCCGCGCGAGTTCCAGGTCGTAGTCCTCGTCCGGGAAGTAGTGCGGTTCCCATTCGGTGTCTTCGCGGCCCTTGGAAGGCTTGCGCGCGACCGGGCTCTTCCACTCGGCGGCGCCGATCGTGGACTCCACGCCGAGGGCGCGATTGAAGCGCTCGTTCGCCGCGCGGTCGTTGTCGCTCCACACCCAGCGTGTGGGCGCCGACATCGCGTCGAACATCCCGTGAAGATAGAAGAATGCGGCCGCGGCGCGTATGACGTCGCGATCGTTGTCCTCGGTAGCCATTACGGTCCTTTCTCGTGCCTGCCCGTGCATGATAGCCGGTCACAGGCAAAGCCCGAAGAGTGCCGAGGTCCTAGAAGCCGTTCTCGCGGTCGTATATCCGGCGATTGTCCGCGTCCAGGAGGACGTCCCGGGCCTCGTTGAGCTGCTGCGTGCGCTGTGGGTCGCCGCCGTGGTCGGGATGCGCGTCCGCCACGAGCACGCGCCACGCCTTCTCGATGACCGCGGTGGACGCGTTTGGAGAGACCTGGAGCAGCTCGTAGTAGTTGGGTACCGGCCGGCCCCGGAAGGTCGTGGGCCGGATGCGGGCGCGCGCGTCGGCCGCTTTGTCCGCCCAGCGTTCTCCACCGCCCGGCTTGCCCCACTCCGGGGTAGCCACCCGCATCGTCTGCTCGATGAGATAGTCCACGACGCCCTGCGGCATGCCGGTGGACTTGAGGTAGCGCCCCGCGGTGTCGCGTGCCGCCGACTCCAATATCTCGGCGGCGCCGGACCGCCGGAGATGGCCCACGGCGTGCCAAGTGGTGATGAGGGTGGTTGCGGTCATCTCGGCGATGCGCTGCGCCTCGGCGGGGGTGAAAGGCTCACCTATCTCGGCGTTGGCGCCTATCGCGGCCTCGCGCGCCACGAGGTACGCGCGATCCTTCTCGGGCTGGGAGAGGCCGTAGCCGGTCGCCTCGGGGAGCACGCCGTCCACGGCGCGCTTCACGCGGCGGGCCACGGACAGCCGCTGACGGGTCACGCGGGTGGTTGCGGCGGTGCCGGCGGCGGCGCCCCCGGCCGCCGCGCCGACCTTCCTGAACACACCCGTCACCCGCGGAGGCTGGTACGGCGGACGCGCCGCGCTCCCGGGCGCGACCCCCGGCTCGGGGGACGCCGTCGCGGGACCTTGCTCGCCCAGTGCGGCGTCAGCCCCCGCCATCGCCGCCTCGATCTGGTCCTCGTCGCACATCCCTTCCAGGATGTCGCCGGGCAGGGCCTCCACCGCGGCGGCCGCGGCGTCCATGGCCACGTTCCCGCCGGCGCCCGACACGTCCTCGTCGTGGTGCGCCTCCAGCGCCGCGGCGGCGGCGAACCGGGCCGCATCGCTCGCGATCTCGAACGCCCGCTGCTCGTCCGCGTCCCTTTGCCGAGGGCCGCCGAGCTGCGGCCGGCCCACCGTGAGCGCGGCCACACGCTCGTCCGCCGCCTGCGACGTCCCCTCGAAGGCCGCCCGGCCGAACTCGTCCTCGGCCATGGCCAGCTCGCCGTCGTTGAGCCAGCTTGCCTGCGGAGCCGCGGAGTAGTAGACGTGCTCGATGTTCGCGCGCACCTCGTCGGGGGTGTAGTACGCGGAGAACAGGGTGGCCGCGGCATCGTGTGCGGACTCGACGATGATGCGGCGCTTGGTGTCGCGGGCCTGTGCGACCCGGTCGTTCCATCGCGTCCATGCCGCGCGAAAGCCCCGGTTGGCGTTGTGGCGGAGCTCCTCGTCCAGCAGCGCCGTCTTGCCCTTGTTCTCGCGCCGGGCCGCCTGGAGCGCGCGGGTCCACGCCGCGTCGAGGGTGTGCTGGTCCAGAACCACGCCGCCCACCGGTTCCAGCACTCGCCACGACTCGCGGAAGGCCGTCTCCTCGATGCGCTCTTCGGGCGAGCGGCCTTGGAACAACGCCATCCGATGACCTCCGGCATAAGGCCGTCCGTCCCTCTCGGGCCCGACGGCTCCCGTGATCCCCGATAGTCAGTCTCCCCGCCTACCCGGCCCGCCACGCGCAGAGCGGAACGGGCGAGCGACCGGCCCGGGCCGCCCGCTACCGCGCCGGCGCCTCGATGCGCTCCTGGCCGCCCATGTACGGGCGCAGGACCTCCGGCACGGTGATCGAGCCGTCCGCGTTCTGGTAGTTCTCGATCACAGCGGCGAGCGTGCGCCCCACGGCCAGCCCGCTTCCGTTGAGCGTGTGGACCAAGCGCGAGCCCTTGAACGCGTCGGGGTCGCGATACTTGATCGCCGCGCGGCGCGCCTGGAAGTCGGTGCAGTCGCTGCACGAGGAGATCTCCTTGTAGTCGTCGTACGACGGCAACCAGACCTCGAGGTCGTACGTCTTGGCCGCCGAGAACCCCATGTCGCCGGTGCACAGCACGATCACGCGGTACGCGAGGCCCAACAGCTGCAGGATGTTCTCGGCATCCGCCACCATGCTCTCCAGCTCGTCGAACGAGGTCTCGGGCGTGGCGAACTTCACCATCTCCACCTTGTCGAACTGGTGGACCCTGATCATCCCGCGGGTGTCGCGTCCGGCCGAGCCCGCCTCCTCGCGGAAGCAAGGCGTGTACGCGACGTAGTGCAGCGGAAGGTCGCCCCCATCGAGCACCTCGTCTCGATGGATGTTGGTGAGCTGCACCTCGGCGGTCGGGATCAGGTAGAGCCCGTCGGTGGTCTGGTAGAGGTCGTCGGCGAACTTGGGGAGCTGTCCCGTGCCGGTGAGCGTGGCCGCGTTGGCCAGCGCCGGCGGCGCCCACTCCGTGTAGCCGCGGGAGCCGTGCGTGTCGAGCATGAAGTTGATGAGCGCCCGGTTCAGGCGAGCCCCGTCGCGGCCCAGCAGGACGAAACGCGACTCGGCGAGCTTGACCGCCCGCTCGAAGTCCACCAGACCCAGCGCCGGGCCGAGGTCCCAGTGAGGAACCGGCTCGAAGCCGGCGAAGACCGGCGGCGTGCCCCAACGGCGCACTTCTTGGTTGTCGGTCTCGTCCACGCCCGGAGGAACGGAGGCGTCCGGCGGGTTGGGACCGGTGAGCAGCAGGTCGCGGACCTCTTCGTCTATCAGATCCAGCCGGGCCTGGCTCGCCTCGAGCTCGTCCTTGATCCCCGCGACCTCGGCCTTGATGGACTCGACGGCGTCGAGCTCGCCGGCCTGCATCAGGCGGCCGATCTCCTTGGAGGCCTCGTTGCGGCGCGCCTGCTTGGCCTCGGTGCGCTGGATGAGCTCGCGCCGCTCCTGGTCCAGCTTGAGGAACGCGTCCACGTCCCACTCCGACCCGCGGCTGGCCATGGCCTGGCGCATCACGTCGGGGTTGTCGCGGATCAGCTTGGCGTCGAGCATGTGGCGGCTCCTGCGGCGCGGATTCCGGTCTCGGGCCAGTTTAGCGAATGGGTCCGACACGCGGGCCCGCGCCTCGGTGGATACCCCGCTCGCGAACGGGAACCCTCTAGATGATCCGACCGGCACCGCGAACGGAGCACCATGTCCCAGGACCCGCAGCCGCAGCCGGCGCCCGTGCCGCCGCCGGGCGACGCCGCGCCGCCTCCCCCGCCGCCTCCCGGCCCGAGTGCTGCCCCGGCCCCCAAAGCGCACCGGGTGCTGCCCTGGTCGCTCGTGGCCGCGATGCCCCTCGGCTACGCGCTCTACATCGTCGCGGCCCAGCTCTACATAGGTGTGAGCTACGAGGAGCTGAGCTACAGCACCCGCAACATCTTGCTGGCCGTGGCTGCCCCCGTGGCGGTGGGATGCGTGCTGCTCGCCGTGCTCACCACCGTGCTGGGCTGGTGGCCGCAAGTCTGGCGGGACGACCGGCCCTTGCGGCCCTGGCTCGCGCTGTTGCCGGCGGGCATGGCGGTGGCCGCCGTCGCGAACATCGACTACCCGGCGCTGAGAGGGCTCGGGTGGGCCTACATCGGTGCGGCGGCGCTCGCGACGCTGCTCGTGGGATTCTCGGAGGAGCTCCTGACCCGCGGCTTGATCGTCGTGGGCGTGCGCCACCTGGCGTCCGAGCGATGGGCCTGGTTCTGGTCGTCGTTCATCTTCGGGATCCTGCACATCCTCACCGCGCTGGCGGGCCGGGCGCTGCCACTCTCACTGGGCCAGGCGGTCGCCGCCTTCTTCATAGGCACGGTCCTGTATCTGGCGCGACGCGCGGCCGGCACCCTGCTGGCCCCCATCCTCTTGCATGCCGTCTGGGATTTCGCCCTGTTCACCGAGATAGGCGCCCGCTTCCAGGGACTGCCTATCAACTACGCAGGCCTGGCTTCCTGGTTCCTGATCGTGATCGCGTTGCTCCTGGCTACCTTGGTCGCGATCGTGCAGATCGTCCGGGGCCACGACCGGCCGGCGGCCCCCGCGCCGCAGGCAGCAACGCAGTGAACGGGCGGCCGGCAGCTCAGCCATCGTTCCCGCGCGTGGCGGCCCGGTCTCTGCCGTGGCTGACCGTCTCCCAGATGGCTGAGGCGGACCGCCTCGCCATCAAGGACTTCGGCATAGAAGTGCTGCAGATGATGGAGCTGGCCGGCTCCGCTCTTGCCGAGGTCGTCATGCACTCGGCTCCCGAGGGCCTCGTCACCGTCCTCGCCGGGGGCGGCAACAACGGCGGCGGCGGGTTGTGCGCCGCCCGGCATCTGATGGACCGCGGGCGGGACGTGGAGGTGGCCCTCGCGGCCGACCGTCTTGCCGAGACGGGGCGCCATCACCTGAGCACGCTCAAGGCGATGGGCGTGCCCGTGCGAAGCGAACCGACCGGCGATGTCGCCATCGACGCGATGGTGGGCTACGGCCTGTCCGGACCGCTGCGAGGGCGGGCACGCGAGCTCGCCGAGTGGGCCTCGGCGCGGCCCACGGTGTCGCTGGACTTCCCGTCCGGGCTCGGCCACGACGGCGCGGTTGTCCCGCGCGCGACGCTCACGCTGGCGCTGCCCAAGCTGGGGCTCGAGGCCGTACGCCCGCTGTACCTCGCGGATCTTGGCTTGCCGCGAGCACTGTGGCTGGCGGTGGGTGTCGACCCGGGCACCCCGTTCGAGCACGGTCGGGTCGTCGAGATCCAGTGACGCGAGTGGGAGGCTCACCATGAGCACCGGTCCGAGCCCTGTGACCGTCGCCGTCTCGCGCCGGGTGCGCCCCGGCCGCGAGGCAGAGTTCGAACACTGGGCCGACGGCATAGCCGCCGTCGCGGCGGAGTTCCCCGGGTACCTCGGCAACGGTCATCTCCGGCCGGCCGAGGAATGCGCCGAGCACACGCTCGTCTACCGCTTCGACAACGAGGAGCACCTCGGCGCGTGGTTGCGTTCGACGGAGCGATCGGACTGGGTGCAGCGGTCACGGGACCTGATCGAGGGCGAGCCGCACACGGAGATGGCGACCGGGCTCGAGTACTGGTTCCGGGACCCGAGCATGCCCGATGCGGGGCCGGCGGTCTGGAAGCAAGCGCTGCTCACGTGGGTGGGGCTGTATCCGACCGCGCTGGCGGTCGCCTACACGGCCGGTCTGCTGGTCGCCGCCTGGATCTTGCCGCTGCGCTCGCTGGTGACCACCGCGCTCACGGTCGTGCTCATGACGTGGGTTGTGATGCCGCTGGTCACGCGCCTGTTCCGAGGTTGGCTGCGGTCCACTCCCACGACCTAGCGGCCCCGGCCCGCCGTCCGCCGAGCACGTCCGAAACCCAGGAGGTCACGATGAGAGCCGACATCAAGCCCGGAGCCGCGTTCCCCGACTACGAGCTGCGGGACCATCGGAACAAAGTGCGCCGCCTCTCCGAACTGCAGGGCGACGACCCCATGATCCTGCTCCTCTCGCGCGGGCACTTCTGCCCAAAGGACCGCCAGCAGCTGCTCGAGCTCGCCGCGTTCTCCACCAAGATCGACGTCGGCTACACACGCTTGGTCACCATCACCACCGACACTCTGCTCGAGGTGAACGAGCTGCGATCGGGCGTCGGTGCCCACTGGCCCTTCTTGCACGACCCTCAGCGTATCGTCTGCCGCGATCTCGACATCCTCGAGTACACCGACCCCTTGCACGAGCCGATGATCCCGCACACCTTCGTCCTCGAGCCCGGGCTGCTGATCCACTCGATATACAACGGGTACTGGTACTGGGGCCGGCCGACCATCGACGAGTTGCATCGCGACCTTAGGGCGATAACCGCGAAGATCCGGCCGGACTGGAAGATCGACACGCCGGAGATGCGCGCACGTTGGGACTCCGGCGAGCGGGACTCGTTCTGGCCGTACGGCAAGACCCTAGAGCAGGTGTTCGCCGAGGAAGACTAGGGGGTCCCGCGCCTGGGAAGCGAGCCTGGGCTCACCTCATCGCGGCCCTCCTGGACGTCGACCGCGCGTACAACGACGCGAGCCCTACGTCCTCGTCGGAGTCCCACTATGCGGAGCGGCTAGTGGATGTGTTCGGTGCCGCTCGTCCACGCTAACGCTTGCCAATCACTCTTAATACGTGCGTAATTATGCAGTCCGAGGGGCGGGCACCGCCGCCGAAACACCACTTCTTCGCTGCACGCCCCACTCGCAAGAGGCCCGCGCACGGGCCTGAGGGGGGTCTCGCTATGCGGTCACCGTCTTGTCGCCGCGCCCTGGTGGCGACGCTGCTAGTCGCGCTCGCGGTCCTATGTATGGGCGCCACCGCGCTAGCCGCGCCCACCGTCACCGGGCCGGCCACATGGAGCGCCTACACGCCCGCCGACGGGGGCTCCGTGGGAGCGCTGCGGCCCCCGATCGCGGTCACGGCCACCGACACCAAGGGCCTGCTGGGCAGCCCGTACGTGAGCCTCAAGGTCGATGGCACCCTGCAGTCCGCCGCCTGGACCCGGGTGAGCCCCAACACGCTGTCGGCGGCGTTCACTCCCAGGGCCAACCTGGCCAACGGCACACACACCGTCTATGCGAGCGTGCGCAACAACTCGGGCACGTACTCGACCACCACCTGGTCCTTCACGGTCTCAAACGCGCCCAAGCCCTCTTCTCCCGCCCCGGTCCCGGGCTCCACGGTGTCCACCGACTCTCCGGTGATCACGGTGGCGGTGGGCGGGGCCACCACCGGCCTTACCTCCACGGTGGTAGTTGACGGCACGAGCGTGCCTGCCACCTTCGACTCCGGGGCCGGCGTGCTCTCGGCGCCGACGAGCCACCTGGCCAACGACGCCAGCCACGACGTCACGGTGACCGTGACCAACTCCTCGGGACAGTCCGACCACCTGAGCTGGAGCTTCTCGGTGCAGGTCTACGCCTCGATGCCCTCTGGCGCCCAGGACTGCGTGACGTGCCACCCCGGGTTCCCGGACGCACATCCCATGACCAACTGCCTGGCCTGCCACGGCCCGGGCTCTCCGGTGGGCGAAGGCTGGAACACGCCGGACTACGCGCAGCACTCCGCGAGCTACGTCGCCCGCACCCCCACGAGCTGCATCGATTGCCACTCGGCGGGTTACTCCACCGTGCCGGCGATGCACCCGTTCACGCCGGCTGCGACATATCACGACTCCACGACCGCGTGCTCGCCTTGCCATGTCAGGAACCTCACCACCGAGCACTACCGCTACGGGCTGACCTGCCTTTCGTGCCACGGCTCGGTGGACCCGCTCGTGCAAACGGCCATCGCCACGGGATCGACCGCGTGTGAGAGCTGCCACCCGGGCGCCGCGAGCCACACCGCGATCCACAACGTGACGCTCGATGCCTCGTGCACCGGGTCGGGGTGTCACGCGACGGGCACCGACACCACGCTGACCGACATCCACATCAACTCGGGCACGACGCTTACCTGCGACACGTGCCACAAGTCCACCGACACCAACGTGGTCGCCGCCATCGCCGGCGGGGTCAAGGCCTGCGACGCGTGCCACGGCACGACGAACCACGAGGCCCAGCACGCCACGACGGTGGTGGCCTCGTGCGCGGGCTCGGGATGTCACACCGGCACTAGCCTGACGGCCATCCACATCAACTCCGACGGCAAGTACTCGTGTGCCACGTGCCACGGCTCTTCCGACCCCAAGGTCGCCGCCGCCATCGCGGGCAAGACCACGGACTGCACGGCGTGCCACGACGCGACCGGCCACACCGCGGCCCACGACACGACCGTGAACCCCTCGTGCACGGGCCTGGGCTGCCACACCGGCACCAACCTGACCGCGATCCACATCAACTCGGACGGCAAGTACTCGTGTGCGACGTGCCATTCGAGCACCGATCCGAAGGTCACCGCGGCCATAGCCTCGAACAACAAGGACTGCGTCGCGTGTCATGACGCGACGAGCGTCCACGGCGACGTCACGGCTATCCACGCCGCGAGCGTCAGCCCCGGCACCATCACCGTGTTCGACGGTGGCACCAGCCACGCCTACAACGAGAGCGGTCCGGTGAGCGTGACCGCCGACTGCACGCTGTGCCACGCCTCTACGAACCTGGTGAGCATCCACGCGAACGACTGCTCCGCGTGCCACAACGGGACCTCGGCACCTAGGAACAGCTTCACGACCTGGAACAAGACCTGTTCGCAGGGCAGCTGCCACCCGAGCTACCACGACAACGCGTCCCCGGCGCACGACGACGAGTACGCCTACGGTTGCGACTGCCACGACTACAACAACATCCCGTTCAGCACCACGCCTATAAGCGCGTCCGCCGAGTACTGCGGAGGCTGCCACGCCACCGGAGCGGATACGACCCCGCCCACGTCCTCCAGCGACGCCGTGCTCAACTACGTCGGGCCGGCGACGATCACGATCACCGCAACGGATGATCGGGTCGTCTACAACACGTACTACCGCCTGGACGGCGGTGCCACGAGCACCGTCAACGCCGGGGTCGTGACCGTTCCCGCGCCCGCGTCTGGGACGCAGGGTCACGTCCTCGAGTTCTGGGCCAGGGATCTCGCCGGCAACGACGAGGCGCCGCACAACACCGCCGTGTTCAGCGTGTCCCCCGACACGCAGCCACCGGTGACGTCGTCCGACGCGACGGCCACCTACTCCGGGCCGGTGACGATCAAGCTCACGCCCACCGACAACGCTACGAGCCTGGGCGTGAAGACCACGTACTACCAGTTCGACTCGGGCGCGGTCCAGACCGGCACCACAGCCACGCTTCCGCAGCCTTCGGGCGGCCTCGAGACACACGCTATCCATTTCTGGTCCGAGGACTGGTCGGGCAACGTGGAATCGGCGCACACGGCGACGTTCACCGTCTCCGCCGACACCGTCGCGCCCACGACCACGAGCGACCTGCTGCCCAGCCCGAAGTACTACCCGGGCGGCAGGATCAACATGAACTTCTACCCGACCGATCCCAGCCCGTCGTCCGGCGTCGCGGGCGTGCACGTGGACTGCACCAATCCCAACACGTGGTGGGGCGACTTCCACGAAGCGAGCTACAACGCCGCGACCGGCACCTGGCAGCTGGCGATGTGGAGCTGGACCAGCGGCACGTACCCTGTGACCTACTATGCGCGCGACAAGGCCAGCAACGTGGAGTCCGTGAAGACGACCACGATCCTGATAGACGCGAACGCGCCCGTGACGACGGTGCCCATCAGCTACGGCCAGAACTTCGTGGGCCCGCAGACGTTCACGCTCTCGCCCAGCGATACCGGCGGGTCCGGCCTTGCCGGCACGTGGTACTCGCTTGACGGCGGCGCCTACGTTTCGGGCACGAGCGTGTCCGTTGGTGCGCCGCCCACCGGCAGCGCATCTCACACGCTCGCTTGGTACTCGACCGACGGAGCCGGCAACAGGGGCACCGGCAGCTTGATGTTCTACGTTCAGGCTGTGTCCGACACCACGCCGCCCACCGGCACCATGTCGGTGAACAACACCGCGGCATGGACCTCGTCCACTTCGGCGAGCGTGAACTCGACCGTGACCGACAGCGGGTCCGGCGTGTCCCAGATGCGGATCGATCCGGGTACCGGAACGTACGGCGGCTGGATCGCCTACGCGGCGAGCTCGCCGATAACGCTGCCGAGCGGCAACGGCACCAAGACGGTCAACGTGCAGTACCGCGACGCGCAGGGTAACGTCCTCACTCTCACGGACACCATCGGCCTGGACGCGACCGCGCCCACGGGTTCGATGTCTGTGAACAACGGCGCGACCCAGGTGGCGACGGTCACGGCTTCCGTGAACTCGACGGTCACCGACACGCTCTCGGGCATGTCGCAGATGCGGATCGATCCGGGCAGCGGCACGTACGGTAGCTGGATCGCCTACGCGGCGACCTCACAGATCACCCTACCGACCGGTGACGGCGTGAAGACGGTCAACGTCCAGTACCGTGATGCCGCCGGCAACGCGCTCACGCTCACCGACACGATCACGCTCAACACGACCCCCGACACGACACCGCCCACCACGACCTCGAGCTTCAATCCGGCTGCCGGGGCCGTGTTCAAGACCGCGCAGGCGGTCACGCTGACCGCGACGGATAACCTCGCCGGCGTGAAGACGACCTACTACGAGATCGACTCCGGCGCTTGGATGTCGGGCACCTCGTTCACCGTCACCGGTGACGGACTTCACACGTTCTCGTACTACTCGGTGGACAACGCCAACAACACCGAGACGACACATACGTGCAACCAGTTCCGCATCGACACGGTCGCCCCGGTCACCACTAACAGCGCGGTTCAGGGTCAGACGTATACGGGCTCGCAGACGTTCTCGCTGTCCGCCAGCGACACGAACGGCTCGGGCGTGGCGTCCACGTGGTACCAGCTTGACGGTGGCGCGCTCACAGCCGGCACGACAGTAGCCGTAGCCGCGCCCGGTTCCGGCAGCGCGGCCCACACGATCACCTGGTACTCCGTCGACGTGGCCGGCAACCAGGAGGTCACTCACGCCGTGTCCTTCACCGTGGCTGCGCCCGCCGGAACGACGACCCTGCGCGCCACCCTCACGAGCAGCTCGTGGCACGCCTACGCCCACTTCGTGTTCTACGACGAGAACGGCACGGTGATCGGCGACAGCGGCTGGACGACGGACGAGCACACGAGCAGCTACTCGATGGTGGTCCCCGCGGGCCACTCGTACACGATGTTCGTTGAGTTCGAAGTCGCGGACTACGACGGCGGCGGCACCGGATCCGACTCGCGGGTCGTGACGGCTGCCGAGGCCGCGCCTGGGGCGACCGTCTCGTGGGTGAGCTACTACTAGGGAACAGCGGAGACATCCGCTGCCAACAGCGGCCATCCAAGCATCAGGGAAGGCTCGCCCCGTTCGAGGGGCGGGCCTTCCGTTCGAGTGGCCGACAAGCCCATCAGCTTGATCCTGTCACTCTCGCTGGCTACAATGCCATCTGACCACTAAGGAAAGCAGGCACAGTGTTTCCCAACGACCTGACAGCCGTCGAACTCTTTGCGGGCGTCGGCGGCTTCCACCTGGGCCTCAAGGAGGCGGGCTGGACGGTCGTCTGGGCGAACCAGTGGGAGCCTCCCGGCACCGCGTCCAGACAGTTCGCATATCGGTGCTACCAGCGGCACCTCTCCGAGGGCGAGTTGCGGGACACAGACGCGAGGTGCGTAAACGACGACATCGCGGAAGTCGCTGTCCGGGCCATCCCCGAACACACTCTGCTAGTCGGAGGCTTTCCGTGCCAAGACTACTCAGTCGCGAAGCCTCTTAGGCAGGCGACCGGGATCCACGGCAAGAAGGGCGTCCTCTGGTGGGAGATCTACCGCATCCTGGCTGGCCAGAGGAAGCCACCTAGATATGTGTTGCTGGAGAACGTCGACCGGCTACTGAAGTCCCCAGTCACCCAGCGCGGGCGCGACTTCGCAATCATCTTGGCCTGCTTCACCGCGCTCGGCTACGAGGTCGAGTGGCGTGTGGTCAACGCGGCAGATTACGGATTCGCCCAAAAGCGAAGGCGTGTGTTCATTCTTGCGCGACGTCCTGCAAGCCGTCCCATGGCCGATCGCTCAGCCGTGCTCGACAAGTCAGGCACCCTAGCGAAGGCGCTCCCAGTAGAGCCAATCCCATACGAATCGGTACGTCATGCCTTCCTCCCCGAGTTGCCGGAGCGCCGGGCCTGGTCGAATCTGAGCCATGCCGAGCGCGACTTCAAGCTGCAGGAATGGGCAGCCGCCATCAGCACGTCGACTCTGCTCAACGAGAAGAAGAGCCCGTTCAGCTCCGCTGGATTCATGGTTCGGGGCGCCTATTGGAGCGCCGCAGCTCGCGTACCCTTGAGCGAGCGGCGCAGGCGAACCGAGCAGCAGGCGATGACGCTAGGGGAGGTTATCGCCAAGACCACGGTCGTCCCCGAGGAGTTCCTCGTTACAGATGACCAGACGACGATAGACGCTTGGAAGAGAGCGAAGGGCGCCAAGAAGATACCCCGCCGCCACGAAGGCCTCGGCTTCGACTACGACTACGCCGAAGGCGCCATGTCGTTTCCTGATCGGCTCGTCGGTCCCGCACGGACGATTCTCACAAGCGAGGGCGGTCGCTCGCCCTCTCGCTCCAAGCACATCATCGAACTTCCAGGACACACGGATGTCCGCCTTCAGGGCGGCGAGATCGTTGCCGCGAAAGAACTGCGCCCGAATGCAGCGCAGCGCTTCCGCAGACTGACTCCCGAAGAACTCGAGGAACTCAACGGCTTCCCTCGAGGGTGGACCAGTGGGATGACCCCGAGTCAACGAGCGTTCTGCATGGGCAACGCGCTCGTGGTCGGGGTCGTGAAGCTGATTGCCGCGGAGCTGGCTAGGGAGGCGCTGGAAGACGACTGAGTAGGGAGGTACCCTGCTCGCATGAGCAAGCTCGGCCCACCACCAGGCGCATCCTCGCCAAGCGTATCGCGGTCAATGAAGGGCAACCGCGCGCGTGACACTGGCCCTGAGATTGCGCTCCGTGGTGCCCTGCGCCGGGCGGGCCTCGGCGGCTACCGACTCCACTGGAGGAAGGCCCCCGGCAGACCCGACATCGCCTATCCGGGTCGCAAGGTCGCGGTGTTCGTAATGGGCTGCTTCTGGCACCGTTGCCCGACGTGCAAGCCCGTGATTCCGAGGACCAACTCCGAGTTCTGGGCGCGGAAATTCGCGCTAAACGCAGAGCGCGACGCCAGGAAGACCCGAGAGCTCGAACGCGCCGGCTGGACAGTCGTGACCGTGTGGGAATGCGAGATTCGAGGGAACCCCGACGCCGCCGCGGCGCGAGTAGCCGAAGCTCTGCGCTAGAGTTCCAGCTGGTCTCGGATGTAGTCAGCGTTCAGCCAGAACGACTTCCGGCAGACTAGGCGCCCGTTCGGTGTAGGGATGACATCCGAGGAGTCACGCCCGTGGGGACGCACGTGACAGCACTTGTTCTCCGTCTTTCGAGGCAGGTACTCAGCCCGATCCTCGCGAACGCGAGAGACTGTCTCGATGAAGCAGTCACGAGCCGGACCCTCTAGGTCACTCGATGGCATACTCCAGAATCGCGTACCTATGAGAGTCGGCGCCCCTTCACGGTCAAGCTGATAGATCACGAAGAGGAAGCGCTTCGACAGGTCATCGCGCAGGTCTGAGCCGTCCCAATCCTGGTCAACGAGGGTGCAGTAGTCGAACGCCCTGAACGAGACGTCCTCCTTCGGCCTGCCGCTCGGCAACAGCCTCATCGTCTTCACTTGGATGTCCGCCTTTGCGAACTCGCGAATCGTCGCGTTCTGGGCGACACCAAGAATCCGCTTGGTCAACACCGCATAGAAGTTCTTCGCCCCGCGCCTGATACCGACGTCGAGAACGCGAGCAATCTCGTCGGCTGTCATGCCCGCGAATCGGCCGAAGTGCCCCTCCACGATCTGTTCGAGCGAGCTTCGTCTCAGCGAGGCCGCGTCCGCGATCGGCTCGGTGTTCCGCGCTGTACTCTGTCCACGGCCTCGTGCGGACTTCGCGAGAGCGTCATCCACGACCGAGCGCATGTACGACTGCTTGAGCGAGAACGCTCTCGGCTTGGCGCTTACGCTGGAGTGCGGCTGCGGTCGGCGGTCAGTCCCTCTGGCTCCTTTGACGCAGGCGGCCAGGTAGTTGGTGTCTCCCTCCGACAACTCGTGAGCCAGGCCAGCTTCCACCTTGGCGCGGATCGTCTCCCAGTCACGACGAATGATCTCCAGGTCCTCTTCGGGGAACTCGAAGAGCCAAACCATGCGCACAGGGTAGTCAAGTAGATCCGAGTCGGGGGTCCAAACGTAGAAGACGAGGAGCAACAGCGAGTTCTTGTGGAGGAACGAGCTGCCCTCCCAGGTTTCGGCATCGATGGTCATGTAGTCGATCATCCCGAGGACGAGGCGCTCCTTTGGAACCAGGCGGGATCCCTGAAGCTTCAGGGGCGTAGCCTTCAACTCGACCCCGGCCAACGGGAAGTCGGGCTCTGACCTGTTGTTGGGTTTGTAGAGGAAGTAGCCTTCCTCCAGGAGTGACCCGAATTCGCCCTTGCCCCGCCCTCTTGAGATCTGCTCGCCTACTGCGACGCGCAGACTCCGTCCGACTAGCCTCTCCGCGTAGTCCAGGATCGACTGAGGGTCTTTCGCGTCGTACTGAAGTCTAGGCACGAAGCCTCCTAGCAACAGGCTTGGGCTCCATGGTGTGTGACCGACAAGGCAGTCACTTGTCGATCGCGCGCTCACAGCTCCAGCGTGAGTGACACGTTCATCCTCGACGCCGGGCGCCCGGGAGCTCCAAGTCGCGGTCCCCACTGACTCCTTCTAGTTCGTGAGTCTGACACGAGTAGTCCCAACGCGCCGCCAGTGCGTTTGCATTCATAGGGCGCTCGCGCCTGGCCTAGCCGATCGGCGAGCGATGCATCGGCGCCACTCGGGCGCAGCTTGAGCGGACGTTGCAGGCGGTCACACGGCCAGAACCCCCAACTCCCCCGCGCCCATGACCGACTTCACGGTCACGCCATTGCCGGAGAGCAGCTCCTCCGTAAGCGCCAGCCTCCTCGGCGTCGGGTCGTCGTACGTCCGCAGCGTGTACGCGGGCTCGTCGTTGAGCTCGGCCACCACCGAGAAGTTCGTGAAGTCGCCGAGCTGCATCGCCTCGGCGGCCGCGGGCGGGATGCCGTCGGGGGCCTCGGCACGGACGGCACCCTTGGGGATGTCGAAGCTGCCCAGGATGTGCAGGGCGGTGTTCAGGCCGTCCGCGGCGTCGGCGGGCCGGAAGGCGCTCTGCGACAGCGCGAGCGCGCGCACGAATCGCGATGGCGGCGTGAAGTCGCCCGGCAGGCCCAGCATCCCCGAGCCTTCTCCCATGGGCGCGAACGTCTGGCCGTCCAGCTTCCGGTCGGGCACGTCGGTGGCGGTGAGGTTCACATGGTTGCGCAGGTTGATCTCGTGCCAGGGGAACGGAGGGCTGTTGGTCGCGACGCCCAGCGGGTTGTCGTAGACCTGCCGGGCCCCGTCCGTGTACTCGATGAGCGCCGCGTCGCCGCTCTTGTCGTGCAGCACCACGTGGAGAGGCTGCACTCCCAGCGGCACGAGGTCCGCGGCCCATACCGTGACCTTCTCCATCGCAGCGATCGCCTCGCGCACGGTCGCCGCCGTGCCCAGGAGATAGTTGCCCATGTCCAGCGGCCCCATGAGCCGCTCGCTCGGCACGCCGGCCGGGTCCTCGTACTTGGCGAAGGTGGGCAGGTAGAGAAGGCCCACGTAGAGGCCCGCCTCGTTCACGCCATCGGCGACGCCTTCCTGAGCGGCAGTCTCCACGGGTCCGACGACGGTGTGGCCCGGCGCGATCCCGACGTAGCCGTACTTGGTCGTCCACGCGGCGCCCGGACCGCCGGGAGCCTGGCCGCGCTGCGCGGTCCCCCTAGGCACGACCCGCAGGTCCCAGTTCACCGGCAGGCCGAACTCCATGGTCCGGCCCACGATCGCGCTACCGTCCTTCGCCTTCAGCCTGAAGCTCGTGCACACGGCTTGGTCCCTCCTCGGGTCCGGCGGCATTCCCGCGGTCTTACCGCGCTGTCTCGCTCGCTGCCCACAGCCGCTCCAACGCGCGCGCGTAGCGCTCTGGCTCGGCCAGATGCGGTGGGTGCATGTGGGACGTGCCCTCGTAGACCTCGACGGTGAGGTCCGGGAGGACCTCGGCAAGGCGCTCGGCTTGGGCGTGGTAGATGGGGGCCGAGAGCTCGCCCACGGCGTAGTAGACCGGGCCGGTGAACCGAGCCAACTCGCGCGGCTCGAAGTCGCTGCTCTTGAAGGCTCGCATCATCGCGCGCAGACCTGCCGGGCGCAGCCGCATCCAGTCCGGGGCGGGGCCGGGCGGAGGAGGCGGGGGCGGCACGCCCGGCGCCATCTCCGAGCTCGCGAAGCCTCGCATGAACAGCTCGTCCGAGAGCTGGAAGGTCGTGTCCGCCGAGTCCCACCACGCCCTCTCGGCAGGGGTCTGTCCGCGGTTGCCGATCCACGCCGGCTCAGTGAGCGCCAGCGAGAGCACGCGCTCCGGATGCAGCGCCGTGAACACGAGCGAAGCCGCGCCGCCGCCGGAGAACCCCACGAGATGGAAGCGGTCCATCCTCTGCGAGGTGGCGTGGGTGCCTATGGCCCTGGCTTCGGCCTCGATCGTGTAGCCGGGCGGCAGCGAGTCCGCCGCGTAGACCTCGAGGTCTTTCGGGGCCATCCGGGCGCGCCCCTCGAGCAGCTTCATCAGCGGGCCGTAGGTGAGCGCCGCCGGGGCGATCCCGCCGGGCACGAGCACGACATCGGGCAGGGCGTCGGGCATCGTCATCACCTTTGTCCGGGAACGTCGCGTCGTGTCCTCTTACCCGCCCTTCCCCCACCCCCTCCTTAGTGCCACCATCGGGATGATCGTTCGGGGCGCGAAAGCCGCTCCAGCACGCGCAACAGGGGGGTCTATGCCGACTTACGACGAATCCGGCCACTGGATGTGGGACGAGGCCAGCGGGCAGTGGGTACCTGCCGAGGGCGCTCCCGCAGCCACGGCACCGGCCGCGACCCTCGCTCCGCCCCCGCCGTCGCCGCAAGCCGAGGAGCCGGCCGCGGCCCCGCCCGCCACCGCCACGGCGGTCGCGCCGCCGCCTCACCCGCCCGGCGGCTACGCGCCCGCGGGGACCGGCACACCCGGCCCGCCGCCCAAGAAGCGGCGCACCGGCCTCATCGTCCTCATCGTTGTGCTCGTGATCTGCGCGATCCTAGCCTTGTGCGGCCTCGTGGGCGGCGTGCTATACACGTTCTCGGCCGGCAACAAGCCCGTCACGAACGGCGCCTCGGGTGGCACGGGCACGCAGGGCTCGTCCAGCGGCAAGGCCACGGGCCGGTACGGGACTCCCGACGCGGTGATCACCGCCTGGTACAAGGCGGTGGCCGAGGGCGACATGGGTGCGCTCAAGAGCCTCGCGACCACGAACCTCGCGGGCCAGATCGACGGCGGGATGTTCGAAGGCCGCGACCCGGTCACCGAGTACCGGATCGTCGGAGGCAGCGCTCCGCCGGCGAACAGCAAGCCTGGCGACATGGAGTTCGTCGACGTCCAAGAGACCACAGGCGGCGAGAAGGCCAAGACCAACGTCACGTTCCAAGTGCTCAAGACGGAGAACGGCTACCTCATCGCGGGCTACAGCGTCACCGCCGCTCCGGATTCGGGCACGTCGGGCGAGACCGGCGAGCAGACCACCGGGACCAAGACAGGCGAGGTCATAGGCAAGAACGCGGCGATAGACGTGGTGGGACGCATCCTCGACGCGCGCAAGAACAGCCGCGTGGCCGAGGCCCGCTCGCTGGCCACGCCGCGGTTCCAGAAGGACGCGCCGGTCTTCTTCACGCCCTCGTCCAACGCGTTCACCAA
The DNA here is from genome assembly GCA_963768865.1 of uncultured Coriobacteriia bacterium. GTDB lineage: Bacteria > Actinomycetota > Coriobacteriia > Anaerosomatales > CAVYJL01 > CAVYJL01. The sequence continues at coordinate 406,761 of CAVYJL010000007.1, forward strand.
CTTCGAGGTGGACTCGGCGACGTTCAAGAACGGCGCTTGGTACGTGCAGGCCAAAGAGGATTGGATCTCCGGTCCCGAGGACGCGACGTACACGGTCGTGACCGTCAACGGCAGGGGCCTCGTGGACAGCTGGGAGACGGCCGCGCAGTAGGCGTTTCGGGGGGAACCGCCGCATGACACAGATACCTGCCGAGGCCGGGACACCGCGCCGCGTCCAATGGGGACGCGTGGCGGTGTTCTACGGGATCGCGTTCGGCATCGCGGTGCTCATCACCGGGCTCGTCATGCTGCTGGGCGGCAAGTTCATCGGCAACACGGTGGCCCAGCTCGCGGTGGCGTTCCTCTACATGCCGGCGCCTCTGATAGCCGGCCTGGTCGTGGAAGCCCGTTGCGGCCGAGGCTTCCTCATAACCAAGGTGTTCAGGGGATTCGGGGTCCGGCTGCCTAGGCTCGTGATGGTGGGCTTGGGTGTGTGGGCGTTCTTGCTGGGCAGCCAGCTCGCCCTGACGTTCCTCCTGGGGAACCTCGCTCACGCCCCCGGCGTGGGCGCGGCGCCTCTGAACCAAGCAATGTTCACGGCCGCCATCAAGGGCATCCTGCCCGCCGGGATGCAGCTGACCTCGGCACAGCTCGCGCAGATGCCCCCCTGGTGGAGCATCTACCTGTACGTCGCGATCGGCGGGTTGCTCTACGGCTTCACCATCAACGCGCTGTTCGCATTCGGGGAGGAGTACGGCTGGCGCGGCGTGCTGCAAGACGAGCTCGCGCCGCTGGGCGAGGCGCGCGCGAACGTGGTCATAGGCCTGCTGTGGGGCTTCTGGCACGCTCCCCTCATCGTGGCGACGGGCTACAACTTCCCGGGCTCTCCTGTCTTCGGGACGCTCATGATGATGGTGGCGCTCGTCCCGCTCGCGTTCGTGGAGTACCAGGCCCGGCGCCTTACCGGCTCGCTGTTCGGGCCCTCCATCGTCCACGGCGTGTTCAACGGCATGGCGGGGCTCTTCTTGTTCATGCTGGGGCGCAACGCGTTCGTGGCGTTCCCCTTCGGGGTGCTGGGATGCCTGGTCCTCGCGTCGCTGGCGTGGATCATGAGCTCGCTGCCGGTCAAGCCGCTGCCGCTGCCGGGCTCCGACGCTTATCCGCAGGATCGAGTGGGGCCGCAGTCTGCGCCAGCCGAAGCCGCCGTCCCCGCGTCCACGCCCGTAGGAACGACCTGATGCCCGCCGGCGTTCCGATCACGCTGGTCCTCGGAGACATCACCCGCTTCGAGGCCGATGCCGTCGTCAACGCCGCCAACGCGCACATGGCCACGGGCGGCGGCGTGTCCGGCGCCATCTACGCCGCCGCCGGCCCGGACTTCGCTACCGACGCCCGCCGCGTGGTCGCGCAACGCGGACCGCTCGCTCCCGGCGAGGCCGCCATCACCGTAGGCGGATGGCTGCCCGCGCGTCACGTCATCCACGTCCTGGGCCCCGTGTGGCACGGCGGGGAGTCCGGCGAGGCCGAGGCGCTCGAGCGCGCGTATCGCTCGGCGATAGAGGTCGCTGACGAGAACGGCCTGGTCAGCATCGGTTTCCCGTCGATATCCACCGGCATCTTCGGCTACCCGGTGGAACTCGCCGCGCCCCTCGCGGTCAGCGCCGTGCGGGCCGGTCTGGACGCCGCGGCGATCACCTCGTTCGCGACGTTCGTGCTCTTCGACCACGCCACGTACCGCGCGTACGCCTCGGCGCTGGGCGCGGTCGCCTAGGCCGCGGGCGGGCCCCCACGGGCGCGGGTACACTCGAGCCATGGAACCGTGCATCCACGCGCCAGCCGAACGACCCCTCCATGCCCTGGCCGAGGCCGGGCTGCCCGAGTATGTCGTGCGCGGCCGTCCCGGCCTCATCGTGGGCGAGGTCGCGGGGCGCGACAGTGTCGCGGCGCTCGTGCAGCTCGCGCGCGAACGGGTCGCGGCGCATCCCGACCCTCGGCACACTCAGCTCTCCATCTTGCCCACGGCGGTGGCCACGGGCACCGAATACGGCGATTGGTCGGGACCGGCGCACGCGGTGCACGTCTTGAGAGACCAGCTGGCCGGGCACGCCCGGATCTTCGACCTCGTGCGCCTGACCTCGCCCACACTCTGGGCCGCTCTCAACGGCCGATGGGGGGCCGAACTCGCGATCCGCTACGGCGCATGGTCGCCATGCATGGCCTGCCACCTCTACGTGCATCTGTGCCGAGTCCCGCTCGCGTGGGCGCTGGGCGCCAAGGTGGTCACGACGGGCGAGCGCAACTCCCACGCCGGACAGATCAGCCTCTCGCAGACGCCGGCGACGATCGCGGCGTCCGAGGAAGTCTTCGCCTATGCCGGGCTAGAGCTGCTTCAACCCGTCCAGACCGTTGACGACGAGGACACCATCGCCGAGCTGGTGGGCTCCGAGTGGCCGCCGGCCGCGAGGCAGCTCGACTGCTTGCTCGCCGGCAACTTCGTGCTCCTGGACGGCGAGCTCGCGTACGACGCGGCCGCCCATGAGCGCTACCTGAAGGAGTTCTTCGTCCCCGCGGGCCGGGCCGTCATCGACGCCTGGCGCGAGGGCCATCTCGTGGACCGGCCCGACGCGCCCATCCCCGACTACGGCCACATCATCCGAGACGTGGTCTCGACGGCCCCATGACGGCGCCTGAGATCGTCGTCGCCAATTCCTTCGAGGAATGCGTCGCGAGACTGGACCCTACCAGCGCGCAGCGCGCCCGTGCCTTCCTGGGCAAACTGGCCGAGGACCCGCAGCGCGGCAGCCTGAACTTCGAGATCGTCCGCAAGCAGCCCGACCGCAAGATGCGCTCGGCACGCGTATCGCACGAGCTGCGCGCGATCGCCTACGTGTCGGGCCCCACCCTCACGCTGCTGTGGGTCGCCCACCACGACGACGCGTACTCCTGGGCGCGCAGCATGTGCGTGGTCTGTCATCCGATGACGGGCAAGGTGCTCGAGGTGCGCGAGGTCGAGCCCGAGTAGCCTGCCTCGGCACGCGAAGAGGCGGCGCGGACACCCTCGTCCTCGCCGCCTCTTCGCGCCCGGGGCCCGTCGCCCTAGGCTTGGAGGTTGTGGCCCAGCGGGTGCGCCGGAACCTCCTTGAACTTCTTCTCGTACTCTTCCACCGTCAGCGTGGACAGGCCGGTCCCGACCAGGTCGGCCTCGGCAGCCGGAACGCCCCGTGTGGGCTGGCGCCAAAGGAACATGAGCACGGTGGGCTGGAAGCCGTAGATGTTGGCCAGATACACGTGGATCATGGTGAAGACGACGATGATCCACATGATGAAGTAGTGAGCGGTGCGCAGGTTCATCAGGCCCCACGTGCTCACGGCCCAGCTGAACGGCCATAGGTTGTACGTCACGGTCCAGATGCTGAAGCCGGTGAACGCGGCCGCGAGGATCATGACCGGCACCAGGTCGTACGCGATCTTCTGAAGGTTCCCGTACTTGGCAGTGACCGGCTTGTTCTTGCGCATGAACAGGTAGTACGCGATCCACGGGAACAGCTGCCCGCGGTTGGTCTTCTGCGGCAGGAACGTATGGATGTCCGCGGCCACCTCGCCGGTGGTCGCGTCCACGACGTCGCGCACGGTGAAGGCCATGATGATGCGCAGGGCCAGATTGATGAGGACGACCCACACCGCCAGGATGTGGAGCGACCGGGCCAGACCCATGAACCCGTTCACGAACGGATAGTGGATGTAGATCCCGGAGACGATGAACGCGAGCATGCACAGCAGGTTGACCCAGTGCATGATCACGAAGCTGAGCGGATGCTCCTGTCGCGTGAGCACTTCCGACATCGGTCACACCCCTCCTTGCGGCCTTGACGGGCCTCAGACGAAGCGGACAGGTCTGTGCCTAGGCACACGGAAGGGCACGCGCACGACGACGCGTGCCGCAGTGGAAGATCGGCGGCGGCACCCCCCCTTGTACGGCCCATGTCCCCCCGGACGGGCTTGGTGCAGGGACTCCAAGCAGCCACACGGGCCGCTGTCGGTGTCGCCGATCGGCGCCGAGAGAAACCCGGCACGGATCGTTTGCGAAGGCGCACCCCCCGCGGTGGTGATGGCACACCCGACCGCGACGGCATCGCCGACTTGCCCCGCACGTGGCGCCTCGAACATACGCCAACCCAGCGGCGGCCGCCATCCTGCTGGTGAGGAGCGGAGCCCGCTCGCGAAGAGCTCCCGAACGGGGCAGGATGCTCCGCTCGGCCACCTCCTAGGCGGGCGCCCTCGTGGCATGGAGCGCGGCCCCGTACGCTCCCACGGTCTGTGCCTCGGCGGGAACGAGGACCTCGCCGTCGAATGCCCGGCTCACGAGCGCGACCATCGCGGGGTTGCTTGGCCACGCCGCCGGCGAACACGAGCGGGCCCCGCGCACCTACGCGCTTCAGCGAGCCCAGCGTGCGCTTCGGCGATCGACTCGTGCAGCCCGCGCGCGATGCGGCCGCGGTCCTCGCCCCTGTGCACGAGCCCGGTGACCTCGCTCTCGGCGAACACGGTGCACATCGACGTGATCTTGACGCCCGCTCTCGGCGGCCAGCGCGGCGGCGCCCATCTCCTCGAGCGTAGAAGCCGAGCGCGCGCGCCATCACCTCGAGGAACTTGCCGGTGCCGGCGGCGCACTTGTCGTTCATCTCGAAGTCGGCGACCCGCCCGTCCGGCGCCGAGCGCGATGACCTTCGTGTCCTGGCCGCCGATGTCGAGCACCGCAGACCGCCTCGGGGAACAGGCGCGCCGGCGCCCAGCGCGTACGCCTTGATCTCGGTCACGACCTCGCAGCCGAAGCGCGTCGCGCGCGGCGTGGCGGCCGTAGCCGGTGGCGACGAGCGCGTCGTGCGCGCCGCGGCTCGACGAAGTCCGCGCGCCGACGGCCGCGGGTCGAAGCCGGAGTCGGCGACGGCGCGCGTCGACGACGCGGCCGCCGTCCGAGCCACACCGCGTCGACGCTGCGCGAGCCGATGTCGAGTCCGAGTACTCGCATGCCCGTCCGAGGTGCCGCCGCGGTCCTAGAGCATCTCGAGGAACGCCTCGACGCGCGTCGAGAGCTGGCCGATGTCCTCCATCGGAGTAGTCGGTGTCGATCTTGCAGGACCGGGAGGCCGGCCTCCTGGAGCGGCCTTCTCCACCGTGAACGCCTCGATCTGGTACGTGCGCGCAGAACTGCAGCGCGTAGTCGATGACGCCATCGGCGTTGTAGCTCCTTGGCCATGCGGACGACGTCGTCGATGCGCCCGTGGTTGGGCGTGAAGCAGGCGCAGTTGATGTCCAGGTACTTCGCCGGCGATGGCGTCGAGCATCTCGTCGACCGTCGTCGCCGTCCTCGGGCACGAGCGTCGTCGTAGTAGCGCGAGCCGGTGCACATCTCCTCGCCCACCACGACGCCGCCGGCCTTCTCGATGATGTCGTGGAGCTTCCAGTTGGGCAGCGCCATCGGCGTGCCGGTGATGAGCACGCGCTTGGCGCGTCGGCCGGGGCGACACCCACGCCGTCGGCGACGCGCTCCTCGAGCTCGTCGGCGAGCGCGTTCATCATCTGCGTGAAGCGCGGCACGTCGTCGTAGAAGGCGACCTGGGTGGCGAGCAGCGCGTCCTTGCCGCAGATCGGCGCCGGCGACGGCGGCGCGCGTCGGCCGCGATGCGCTGCAGCGCGCGGCGCTTGTCGTTGACCTCCTTGATGGCGGCCGCGAGCGATCTCGGCGGTGAGCGTCGTTGCCGGTGAGCTCCTCGACCTTGCGCGACGAGCTCGTCGATCTCGGCGCGCCAGAACGCGATGTCCTGCGGCCGCTTCATCTGCGGCAGCTCCATGACGTACACGTTGTGCATCTCGCCGAGCAGCTCGTACGCCTTCTTCTTGCCGTCGCACGTGGTCTCGCCGATCGACGAGGTCGGCCTCCTCGATGTACGGGCAGACCTTGGCGAGCTTGAAGCCCATGAACGACTTGATGAGCGCGCAGGTGTTGCGCGGCATGATGCGCTCGACCTCGTCGTAGGCGAACTCGGCGCCGGCGCACAGGCCGACGCACCAGGCGCCGGCCGCGCGGATGATCTCCTCGGGCACGTAGAGGCAGAACGTGCCGACGACCTTGCCGCCGGCGGCTTGCGGAAGTCGTCGCAGCTCCTTGATGCGCAGGCCGTGGACCTCGCTCATGACGAAGTCGAGGTAGCCCATGCCCTCGGGCCGGTTCTCCTGGGTGAGGTACGCGTCGCCGTACATCTGGCCCACCGCGCCGAGCAGCGCGTCGTGGCTGTTCAGATCCAGTCCCAGGTCGGACCACATCTGCCGATAGTCGGTGCTCTCATCGGGCATGCCTTCTTCTCCTTCGCGCCGTAATGTCCGGTCTTCGCCGGGCGCCCCCTTCTTCGCGCCGGGCACGCCCGCCGCACCCGATCGCCCCGATCGCCCCGATCGCCCGATAGGGTTGGCTTATTCTATCCATCCTCGTTTGTTATTGCACGTGCACGGCGCCGTTTGTCGGCTTCGTTCACGTCCCTTGCGGGCGTGCCGATACAGCAAGCGATGGGAGGAGCCAGGCGCGTAGCTGCAAATGACCCGGCAACGTGCGATGCAGCGCGCTCCGCGAATCATGGGACCCTGGATCGGAACTCAGTTGGACCGAGCGTGTGAAGTACTCTTCGAGCTGTCCCCTGACGGCGTGCTCGTCATCGGGCCCGACGGCCTGATCAAGGACGCCAGCAGGCCCCTGTGCATCATGCTCGGCACGGTGCGCAAGTCGCTGATCGGATCCGATCCCTACGACCTGCTCGACCCCGAGTCCCCTCCGTTCCCCGATGTGAGCAACGGCTGCCCGGACGGCTACTTCCTGCTGACGACCATGCGCCGCCACGACGGCACGTCGTTCCCGGCGGAGATCACGGTCAAGTCCTTCGAGTCCGAGGAAGACAACCTCTTCATCGCGCTGGTTCGCGACACCACCGAGCGCAATGAGGCCGCGGCGGACCTGGAGTTCAAGTCGCTGCTCCTGGACGCCACGAAAGACACCGTCATGGTGCACACGCTCGACGGCTACCTGCTCTACGCCAACCGCTCCGCCTACGAGTCCCGCGGATTCACCCGCGAGCAGTTCATGCTGCTGGCGCCGTACGGATGGATCGCGCCCGAGCACCGGCGTGACGTGTCACTGCGAAACCACGAGCTCGAGCGCACCCACAGCATCCGGCTAGAGTCGGGCAACCTGTGCGCCGACGGTTCCGTGATGCCAGTGGAGATCAGCTCGCGGCTCGTGGACATCCAGGGCCAGCCGTGCGTGGTCTCCGTCGTCCGCGACATGACCGAGCGTCGCAAGGCCGAGGAGATGATGCGGCACATGGCGTTCCACGACATGCTCACGGGCCTGCCCAACCGCAAGCTGTTCCACGACCGCCTCGCCGACGAACTGGCCGAGGTCCGGCGCACCGGCATGATGCTGTGCGTGCTGTTCGTGGACCTCGACGACTTCAAGCCCATAAACGACACCTACGGCCATGTGGTGGGTGACATGCTGCTGGCGGCGGTAGCCGACAGGCTCCAAGGATGCGTCCGCACCGGGGACACGGTCGCCCGCTACGGCGGCGACGAGTTCGTGGTCCTGCTCCCCCACCTGCGCAACGAGAAGGATGCCGAGGTCATAGCCGGCAAGCTCCTGGAAGCGCTGCAGGAGCCGTTCGACGTGGACGGTCTGTCGCTGCGGGTCTCGGCGAGCATCGGCGGCGCGGCGTGCCACGCCGGCGACGAGGATGCGGACGCGCTGCTGCGGGCCGCCGACTCGGCCATGTATCGCGCCAAGGACCTGGACAGCCTGACACCGCTCTTCCACGAGGTGGATCACGGGGACCAGCCCGGGTGCGCCTGGCACGAGGTAGACAACGAAGACCTGCCCGGATACGTATGGACCGAGCCGGCCGTTGGAGACGCGGGCTAGACCCCGCGCGGGACTCCCGGCGGTGCAGCCCTCACCATCGAGACGGAGCCGCCCTGGGCAGCGACCCGCCTACTTGCCCATAGCCGGATAGCTTCCCAGCACCTTCACCTCGCGCAGCTTGAGGCGCAGGCACTCGAGCGCGAGGGCGACGTTGGGATCCTCGATGTGACCCTCGAGCTCCACGAAGAACATGTACTGACCCAACTGCTGCTTCGTGGGGCGGCTCTGGATCTTGGTCAGGTTGATCTGGCCGTACGCGAACTCCGACAGGATCATGAACAGCGCGCCCGGCTGGTCGTGCTGCTGGAACAGCGACAGCGACGTCTTGTCGTGCCCGGTACGCTTGCCGATGCCTCGGCCTATCAGGACGAAGCGGGTCTGGTTACCCTCGTGGTCCTCGATGCCCTCGGCCAGGTTGACGGCGCCGTAGAGCCGCGCCGCGAGCTCGGGGCCCACCGCCGCGAGACCGGGCTCCTCTACAGCGCGCTGCACGGCTTCAGCGGTGGAGTTGGCGGCCACGATGGGCCTCCCGGGGAGGTTGGCGGCCAGCCAGTGCCGCGACTGCGCCGTGGCCTGCGGATGGCTCGTGACCAGGGTGACGGAATCGAGCGTCACACCCGGCGCGACGGCGAGCACGTAGTGGATGTCGCGGACGTGCTCCGCGATGATGTGCAGGTCGTAGTCGAACGTGAGCGCGTCGAGCGTCGCGGGTACCGACCCTTCCACCGAGTTCTCGATGGGCACGACGCCCATCTCGGCGCGGCCCTGCGCGACGGCGGCGAACACCTCGTCGATGGTGAGACAGGGCAGCGGCGTGATCTCGCCCAGGTCCAGATCGAGGAGAGCCTCTTCGCTGTTGGTGCCCGACGGGCCAAGAAAGGCTACATGACGCATAACGGTCCTCCGTGCCGAGGTAGCCACGACCTCGGATGTCGATGTGGCGGTCAAGTGAATATACATGTAAGCGCCGCACGGCGAACCCGTCACCGCGGCCCACGCGACGAGAAGACCGGAGGGGTCATGCAACCCGAGCGACTCAGAGCCCTGCTCGCGCAGGTGGCCGACGGCACCGTGACGCCGGAAGAGGCCGCCGAGCGATTGGCCGATCTGCCTTTCGCCGAGCTGCACATGGCGGACGCCGGCGGGGCGGGCGACACGTACGGCGCCGGGGCGCCGTACGCCGGCGAGCCCGGGGCCGCGGGTGGCGGCGCGGCCGGCGCGGCGTTCGCGCGTGTCGACCACCATCGCGAGCTGCGCACGGGCTTCCCCGAGACGATCTTCTGCCAGGGCAAGACCCCCGAACAGGTCGCGTCCATCGCCGCCGAGATGCTCGCCCGGGGGGCCCTCGTCCTCGCGACCCGCTGCGACGACGCGCAGTGGCAGGCGTTGCTGCAGGTGGCGCCCGATGCAGTGCTCTCGCGGACCGGCCGCGTCATGTGGGTGGACCGCCGCGAGCGGGCCTCGGCAGTGGGGCACGTGCTCGTGGTCACCGGCGGAACGGCCGACCTGCCCGTCGCCGAGGAGGCCGCCGTGTGTGCCGAGGTGATGGGCAACAAGGTCACGCGCCTCTACGACGTGGGCGTGGCCGGCGTTCACCGCGTCCTGTCCAACCGCGACCTGCTGCGCGAGGCGCGCGTGATCGTCTGCGTCGCGGGTATGGAGGGCGCGCTCCCTTCGATCGTGGCGGGGCTCGTCAGCGCGCCTGTCGTGGCGGTGCCCACGTCGGTGGGCTATGGCGCAACGTTCGGCGGGCTTGCCGCGCTGCTCACCATGATCGCCTCGTGCTCGCCGGGGATCGGCGTCGTGAACATCGACAGCGGGTTCGGCGCGGCGGCGCTGGCGTCGCGGATCAATCGGCTCGCGGCCTGCGACCCGGACTCAGAAAGCGAGACCCGATGATCGGCTACCTCGACTGCTTCTCCGGCGTCTCGGGGGACAAGCTGCTGGGCGCGCTCGTGGACGCCGGCGTGGACACCGCGCGGATCCAGGCGGCTGTGGACGCCGTGCTGCCGGGCGAGGCCCGAGTCACCTGCGAGGCGGTGCACAGCGCCGGGATCGCCGCCGTTCGCGTGAGCGTCGCGGTGTCGGCCCCGCAGCCCGCCCGCCGCTGGCTGGCGATCCGCGAGTCGCTCGAGGCAGCCGACCTAGAACCGGCGGTCCGCGAGCGTTCCCTCGCCGTGTTCTCTGCGATCGCGACAGCCGAGGCCGCCATACACGGGACCTCGGTAGACGACGTGCACTTCCACGAGGTGGGCGCCGTGGACTCCATCGCCGATATCGTGGGCGCCGCCGCCGGCCTGGAGTCCCTGGGCGTGACCAAGATGTTCTGCTCCACCGTGGCCGTGGGCAGCGGCACGGTCCAGACACGGCACGGCACGCTGCCGGTCCCCGCCCCCGCGACGACGAAGCTGCTCGAGGGCGTCCCGGTGCAGACCGGTCCGGCCGCGGGCGAGCTGACGACGCCCACCGGAGCCGCCCTCGTGCGCGTCCTCGCCCAAGGCTTCGGCGGGATGCCGCCCATGGTGCCGGCCCGTTCCGGCTACGGCGCCGGCACTCGCGACCTCACGGACGCCTCGGGAGCACCCGTCCCCAACGTGCTGCGCCTCACTCTGGGGATGCCCATCGGTGCCGCGAGGCTGGGACCCGAGGCCGGCGCCGCGCTCGTGCGCGACCCCGCCGGCCCGGCGACCGGCCTTGCCGAGGAGCCGGTGTCCGTGCTTCGCACGGTCGTGGACCACGTGAGCGCCGAACGGCTGGCCTTCGCGGTCGAGCGCCTGATGGCGGCGGGCGCCGTGGATGCGTGGCAGAGGCCCGTGTACATGAAGAAGGGCCGCCTGAGCAGCGAGATCACGGTGCTCGCCCGGCCCGACGACGCGCGGTCGCTCGCCGACGAGCTCGTCCGGCACACCGGGACGCTGGGCGTGCGTATCGAGCCCGGCTCGCGGCTGGTAGCCGACCGCGAAGCGCTGCTCGTTACCACGCGGTTCGGTGAGATCCGGCTCAAGCGCGGGCCGGGAGAGGTCGTGCGGGCGGAGCATGACGACCTCGCGCGGATCGCCGCCGAGGAGAACCTCAGCATCGAGGAAGTGGAACGCGTCGTCGTCGAGGCCCTCGACCTCACCGAAGAGGCCGACCCCGGCCGAGGCCCCGCCTAGACCGGCCGGCTACGATCCGCCGGCGCCCCACGGCTCGAGCGTCAGCGATTCGAGGAACGCCTCCTGGAAGCCGGGCAAAGCCGCGAGGTCGAGCGCCTCGATCCGTTCCGCGGTGGCCGCGACGTCGCGCCTGAACGCCGGACTGGACAGAGCCGCGACGGCGCCCTCGAGCGCCGCGTCTCCCACGAGCCGCATCCCTTCGGTCCACGCGAACGGCACGAGGCCCAGAGCGGCCGCGGTCTCGGGCCGCACCCCCGACCCGAACGCGCCCGCTACGACCAGGCGCACCGGGTCCTTGGCAGAGAGTTCGGCTGCGCGCAGCAAGAAGGTGATCGCCGTAGCGATCGCGCCCTTCGCCAGCTGGAGGGACCGGATGTCAAGTTGAGTGATGCGGACCTCGGTAGCGAATCCGGGGGGCTCATCCATATCCTCCGACGGTTCCGGACGTGCATGCAGCAGGAGCTCCGACCCGTCTTCTCCCTCCCGCACGCGCGCGCCCGCGGGGCCGGGCACGCCGCTGAGCAGGCGGCCACCCGCGTCCAGGAGGCCGAGCTCGCGAGCGGCAGCGACGGCGTCAAGGAAGCCGCTCCCGCACAGGCCCGCCGGCTCCCCTCCGCCGAGGACATGAAGACGCAGATCACCGTCTACGATGTCGACCCGGTCCACGGCGCCGGGCACGGCACGCATGCCTGATGACAGGCCCACGGCCTCGAAGGCGGGGCCCGCCGCCGCCGATGCGCCGAACAGGCGCCCACCCGCGGACAGCACGATCTCCCCGTTGGTGCCCAGATCCAGCAGGACCGACGGAGGTGCTGGGGTTTGCGCCTCCGCGGAGCGCGGCGCGACGCCGGTCACCAGGGCGCCCACCACGGCATCGGATCCAAGATATGGAGCGGCCGACGGCAGCAGCACTACCTCGGCATCGGGAAGGCCGGGGAGAGCACCCGGTGCCAGCGTGTGCTCGCTCAAGAAGACCGGCGTGTAGGGCGCGGTGCCCAGTCCGGCGGGATCCTCGCACGCGAGCAGATGCAGCATCACCGGGTTGCCCACGACGAAGATCCTCGTGATGCGAGCATCCGGCTCGCCCAGGCCGGCGAGCAGCACCCCGCCCACCGACGCGATCGCCGAGGCGGCTTCGTCCCTGAGCTGCTCCAACCCACCCTGAGTGGCGAACGACACTCGCGTGAGGACGTCCGCGCCGTGCGCGGTCTGCGGGTTGAGCAGAGAGGCCCTGCCGAAGCGCGTGGCGCTGGCGACATCGAGTAGCTCGCAGGCGACGGATGTGGTTCCGAGGTCCACAGCCAGCTCCACGGGCTCGCTCGGGGCACCTGTGGCGGCGAGGAGCCACGGCTCGGCGACGTACTCCTCCGCGACCGGGACGCCGGGAAGCTCCACGGTCACTGTGCCTCGTACCCGAGCCTGGCAGGCCAGCCGCCATCCCCTGGAGAGCATCCGCCCGCCCAGCGAACGCAGCTCCTCGGGCGTGGGCTCATCGAGTTCGCCCGACGCCGGCACTCGGCACTGGGCGCACGTCCCGCGACCGCCGCAGGGCGCGTCGATCGGGATACCCGCCGCGATGAGCGCGCCATGGATCGTGGCACCGGGCTCGGCGGCCACTTCGCGGCCCGAAGGCATGATCCTTATGGTAGCCAGTGGTCCTCCTCGGTCATCGTGCCGTGACATCTAGTCTCTCATGGCACGTCGTAGCAGCGAAGCACACTCAGTCTGCCGGACTCCCGCGCAGGACCGGTCCTGTCCAGGAACGCCCATACGTGCGCCGCCCGTTGCGTACCCCCGGTCGCCAGCATCCACTCGCCGTCGGTGTCCATCGAGGCCTTGGCCAGCGTGGAAGTCCGACGTGCGCGGGGGTCGCACATGACCACGGACGTCACGGGCGCGGGGCGCGCGCGGAGGTCGCGCGCCACGTAGAAGAAGAGGCGACCCGCGCCGTACGGCTGAAGGGAGCCCGCGGCCGTGCGCCACAGCGGCGCACCGCTCGCGTCGAACGCACGAAGCTGACTGAGCTGGTAGTCGGTGTTCGTGAGCGTGGGCATCACGACGTATTCTCCCAACAGCGCCGGTCTTCCATAGCCCGAGATGCCCGGCCCCAACGGCCACTTTGCGCGCGTGGCGCCGGTCGTCTCGTCGATCATCGCGATCCATTCGCCCCCACCCTTGGGACCGATCACCGCGGCGAGCCGGCCGCCCGACCACGCCACGGCTCCGATCCCGGTCGCGGGCATCGTCGCCACCGTTGAACGCCTTCCGGTCGCCAGATCGGTGATCGCGAGGCTCCCCGAGACGGGTCTGCGAGAGCGGTCGACCGTGGTGGACCCGATGAGCAGCCGGCCTCCCGCCAGCGCGTACCAGACCCGAGGGCGCGTGCCCACGACACCCTGGTCGACCGACCGGATCCGTCCCACCCTACCGTTGCGGTCCAGCGGCGCAGCATAGACGCTCCAGCGGGCGGCCGAGCCGAGCTCGATGTCGTACTGGCTCGTCTCGTCCCAAACGATCCATCCCTCCGAAACCTGAGCGCCGGTCACGGACATGTTCCGGGCCGAGCCCACCGGGGCCGAGAGGATCGTCTTGGGTGTTCCCTTCTTGGGGTCCAACAGCATGATGCGCTCACTCCCCGATGAGCCGGTAGCGTCGCAGAGGACCGCCCAGCGGTCGCAAGCTCCGAGGAGCCACCAGCCCACCGGGACGCGCCAGTCGCTGTACCGCAGACGGGGCGCCCCGTTTGACTCGGTCACGAGAGGCGCCGCCTTGGGGACCCGGACCGCCGTCGAGGCCGTCGAGGCCGATCCGCCGGCCGTTGCCCGGCCATGGGCCACGAGCGCGCAGCCCGCCGAGGCAGACAAGAACACTGCAAGCGCCGCCGCGGCGGCAGCTACCACGGACCACGCCCGGACGATCCGATTCCTCACATCCGCACCTCCTTGCGCGCGGTGCGCGCCGCCGCGGCGGCGCGCACCGCATCCCTCGTGGCCTCAGTAGACGATCGGGTTGTAGGCGTGGCGGTCCACGCCGGTGAACAGGCACAGCGCGCCATATGTCACGTGCCCGGCCGTGTAGCCGCCACCCATCGCCCGGTGCTCGTCGTACGAGTCGTTGACCCGGATGGTGCTGTAGCGCCAGCTGAACCCGTCGACGCAGATGATGTGACCGCTGTGGGCGTACTGATACGGACCCCAGCCGGGCCGTATGGTCACGTCCACGATCATGGGCCTGGCGCAGGTCTTCACCGCGTACTGGACGTGGCCGTAGAAGTCGCTCGCGGTGGGCGTGTTGTGATAGACGTACGACCGCCCGGTGTAGGCGCGGAGAACGTCGTCGACGCGGCTCATGGCGGTGCCGCCGGTCGTGGTGCCCAGCTTCGCGGCGATCGTGCCCTGCGACGGCTTCAGGCCGAAGGCGGTGAGCGCCGTCTGGACGGCAGCCGGCCCGCACCAGTAGGACTTCTCCTGCGGGCAGTACTGGGTCGAGAGGTACGCGGAAGGTGCCGCGACGTAGGTGGGATAGAGAGTGCTTCCGCCGTTGGACAGAGTCCGAGCCGCCCAGGCTTCGTAGGCGGCGGCCTCCGCAGCCTCGGCTGCCGTGGGCACGTTGGGCACGCACGTGGCCAGATCGCCCGTGTCGCCCGGCAGCGACCAGGCGGCGGACGGGATCGCGAACAGGACGAGCGCGCACAGTGATATGACAATGGCCAAGCGTTTCATGGGTTTCCCCCTCGTGTGCTGTGGTGATGGACAGACGCGCGCGTCACCGGCCTCGGGTCTCGGCGACCCGCTCGTCCGGCACGCACATCCTCGCAGGGGGCACTTACCGTGGCCTTACCGATCCCAGCCGGCTCGTTGGACCGAGGGGCCGCCGGCCGACCCGGCGCCTTGAGGGAGAGCAGCAACGCCGGTGGAAGTCCTTCATACTCCCGGGAGGGAGTACCCGCGAGGCAGGCCCGAGCACGAGGCTCTGACTGGGAACACTGGACCGAGGGGGACGTGGTCCCGCCGCGTCCGCAGAGGCCCGCGTCAGCAGCGGGGCGCGTCCGCGCGCGTGTGCGCGGTCGGGGCATGCTGTCGCGCGGGGGACGCGGGGATCCAGCCACCGGGTCGAAAGGTCGTGGGATCGATGTGCCGGTTCTGCACGCAGCACGGCGACGGCAAGATCTGGTACTTGCGGGCGGAGTCGTACGCGGCCGACCTGAGCAGTGATCTCGAGCGCGAGCGCCGCGAGTACCTCTCGCACTTCATCAGCGACTTCGACCACACACGCTCCATGGGCATCGCGGCGGGCGACACGCTGAGAAGGCTCCCCAGACCCCTGCACATGCTGGGCAGCCGCTGGATATCGCACAACATGCAGCGCGACCACTTCGGCCAGCCCGTGCCCCTCGAGGATATCGACCGCATCTTGGACATCACGACGTCGGTCGTGCGGCTCCCCTGTCTGTGCCGGACGCAGGCCGGCCGCACTCCCGAGGGCGTGTGCCTGGCGGTGACGACCCGCCCCATCGACGGCCTCCTGAGCGACGCGTTCGGCGCGAACCCGTCTTTCGCGGACGGCCCGGACGTCTCACGGTTCGACCGGCTGACCAAGGCCCAAGCCATGGACCTGTTGCGAGCGTGTGAGACGCGCGGCCTCATGCACTCGGTGTGGACGTTCAAGTCGCCGTGGATCGGCGCGATCTGCAACTGCGACCTGCCCAGCGGTTGCATGGCGATGCGGCTCACGCTGGACTACGGGATCAAGGTCATGTGGAAGGGCGAGTACGTCGTCCGGATGGACCGGTCGCTGTGCAACGGCTGCGCGGCGTGCGCGGGGATCTGCCCGTTCGGGGCGATCACCCACGACCGCGAGCGGCGCACCGTGAACGTGAACGCCGACGCCTGCTACGGCTGCGGCACATGCCGAGCCGCGTGCCGCAACGGAGCGCTCTTCCTTGCCGAGCGCCGGCCCCTCATCGGCGAGGGGATCACGCCCGCGGTCGCGTGGTAGCCCGCGCCTGAGGCCGCGCCGCGCGCGCGAGGGTCAGTCGACCTCGTCGGGCATCCCGGCCACTCCGGCGCCACCCGCGCGCAGGCGTTCCTCCCACAGCCGGATGACCACCAGGGCCGCGACGCCCCACAGGGCCACGAGCCCGGCGAACAGGAGCTGGATCCCCTCGCCTGACGCCAGGACGGGGCTGTTGGGGTGGATGTCCTTGGGCGTGAAGAGCACGAACGCCCACACCCCCAAAGCGATCAGGATATCCAGCGACGCATGCAGCGCCGGCTTGTCCATCATGATGTCCACGGCGATGGCGATCGCCACGGCTATCAGGATCCAGAACGACACCTGCAGCCTCGGCTCGGCCCAGAACGCGGAGCCCCAGGTTATGTACGCGGAGAACATGCCCAGCACCGTGTTCAGGATCCACAGCGAGAACGACACGTAGCGGGTCGCCGCGACGTACGCGTACGTGCCCGGCCTGCGGTTGATGAGGTAGACAACGGCGAGCACCCCCGCCAGCGTGAACGTGCCGAGGTTCACCCAGGTGGACGCCCCGTGAAAGAGCACTGGCTTGAGCATCCAGCCCAGCATGGCCTCGGTCGGGGTCAGGAACACGAGCACCGCTTCACCGGCGAGCGCCAGCCCAAGCACCACCCACAGGACCGCATCGGGAACGATCCGGCGCTCGGGCGCAGCGACGGCGGGCATGAGGGGGTCGGGCATCGCGGGCCTCCGTGATGTAGTGGGGTCCGTCGCCATGCTATCAGGCGACGATGCTCAGCTGTTCCCCTGGTCGCCGGACTTTGCCTGGTCCTTGCCCCACGACCAGGCCTTCTTGGCGAAGTCGCCGAGCTGCTGCCCGGCGTCCTTGAGGCCCTCCCCCACATCGTCGGCGACCTTCCCGGCCTGCTGGTTGAAGTCGCTTTGACCCTGGGCAGGGGGAGCGGTCCCGGGCTCGGCGTCGTACGCGTTGGAGATGTGCGACGCGTCATGGCCTGCCGCATCACTGCCGTCCTCGTTGAGCCAGACCCACGAGTTCTCGATGTCGCACCAACCTGCCTTAGGCATGGCCGTCCTCCTTGGCTCCACGGGCGCGCGGGGCCGCGCGCCGTTGCCTCGGATGCTACCCGCGCGGGCGCGGCGGAGACAATGCGCCCGGGCGTACGTCGGCACGGCGGGGCGCCTGAACGGACCCGCCTACTGGAGCTGGGACACGAAGAACTTGCGCGTCGCCGCTGGCACTTCCTTGCCTTCGCAGAACCTCGCGTAGCTTTCCGCGAAGTACTCGCCGAAGGTGCTCGTGTAGTAAGCGCTGCCGAAGACGGTCTTCGGGGTCTTCCGGTACTCCTCCAGGAGCGGCACCAGTGCCCCGGGCCAGTCAGCCGCCTTTGCCGAGGCGGTCTGGTACGGCATCACCGAGAGCGTCGCCGCGAGGCGCTGGTCGCCTCCCGCGGCTGCCTTGAGGAAGTCGTTCAGGAAGGCGTGTCCGTATTCGTGCCGCAGGGTGTGATCGAAGTTGGGGCGCATCCCCTCGGGAAGTGAGGCCTCCCAGCGGAGCTCCTCGGACAGGATCCTTATGACACCCGTCTTGGAGTCGAAGTTCCCCGCCTTCTCGGCGACCACCGGGGCACCACGCTTGACGATGTAGCCCACCAGCAAGTCCAGCGCGGTCTTGTCCACATGCGTCACGCGCACCGTGTGCGCTTTGGGAAGGGTGCGGAAGCGGCCTTGAGGCGAGGTGCTCGCGAGCTCGTACATCCGCACCTGCGAAGGTGGCGCCTTGGAGCGCATGGACTCCACGATCACGACAGCCGCCCCGGCCGCCAGGATGAACACGGCGATCATAAGCAGGTAGCGCTTCATTGCGAGTTCGCCCCCCGATCCCGGCAACGTAATCGGGTACCTTCCGCTCCAGGCGCGGGCGGAGGTCTTGGCGCGACGGCCGGAAGCCCTACCTGCCGAACGGCCTGGAAATCAGTGGGAGCGGGGCCGGCACTTGCGCTACGGTCCGCCTATCTCCGTCGCCGCGGGGCTCGGTGCGACCGTTGCCGGCGCGGCCGTGGACGTGGCTGGAGGGTTCTTGTACTGGAATCGCGCCACGTGCGCGGAATTCGGGTTCTGAGGTCGCACGAGCGCCTGCAACACGAGGGCGATGGCGATGAGCGCGATGGCGAAGAGCACGAAGCGCTTCATCGCCCCTACTTCACCACCACGGTAGCGCTCCACGTCTTGGCGGGTGGCGTGCCCTTCTCGAAGGACCGCGAGTACTTGAGCCTGAGATTCGCGGACCCGGCGCCGACCGCCGCGAACTGCAGAGTGACCGTCCCGCCGGCACCGGGCACGCCGGGGGAATCCGAGGTGAACGACGCTTGGCCCTTCTCCTGGAGCTGGGGCGGGAGCGTCCCGTCCACGGACCAGTCGTAGCCGGTGGTCGGATTGCCCGAGAGCGACACCACGACGATGCCGCCCTTCGCGACCTCGGCGGTCTTGCCCAGATCAGCGTCCGTGAGGGTCACCTTACCGGACGGGGCGCCGGTCCCCGAGCCGCCGGTACCGGTGGACGAGGAGCACCCCAGGATAGTCAGAAGGATGGCGCCCAGCACTGCGAACGCCGCCAAGCGACCGATGTGTCCACGACCCATGACGCTCCCCTCTTCGCGACATGCTCACCTGCGCAGACTCTACCCGAAGTGCCCCGGCGCTCCGCGCGGTCCGGAGCCACCGGTAGCCGGGCGGCGGCGGGCGGCGGCGCGAGACGGCAGGGCAACTGCTGGTAGCAACCGTGCTCTCCGAGCCGTCGTACCGATGAACCTCCAACGGCCCCCCAACGATTCAGGAACCAGGGGGCAGTGCCGATAGAATCCTCTGGGTGATGCATTCATGAAGTATGTGGAGCGGGCCGGTGACAGACCCGGCCTATCGAAAGCCGTCGCGCTCGTCGTGGTGGCAGTGCTTGCCACCGCGTTTCTCGTCGTAGGGATAGTGGCGCCCCAGGCGGCGCACGCAGCGACGCTGCGGATCGGGGTCGTAGACTCGGCCATCTCGGCGAACACCGTGAACCTGTCGGGCCAGTCCATCTACGGGGGCTTGGGAGGCAGGGGCAGCGGGCTGGTCTCGACGCTCGGCTCCATCGGCTCGGTGAGCTACGTCTACGACAACGATCTCACCAACCTGTCCACGCTCGAGAACTACGACGTCCTCGTGATGTGCCGCACCTTCGCGACCACGGAGACCCAGAGGAACATCCTGCGCACGTACGTCGCGCGCGGAGGCGGCATCGTCGCGCTGTTGGACATGTCGCACTGGGACTACGTGCCCTCCCGCTCCCCCCAGTACAACTACTTCGGCGGGATGTGGGGCTTCTCGCAGTCGGACTACATGAGCCGCGCGTTCGAGTGGGGCGAGCTCTCGGAACTCGTGGACACACGCTTCGTGAACGACCCGTTCATGCCGGGCGGCTACTACGTCAACACCGTGGGATCGCACCCGATCATCGGCAACGTGGGCCATGTCTCCATCAAGGACCCCAGCAACCAGTACAACGAGCTCGTGAGCACGTTCTCCGGCAACTCGCTGGTGACCCCGCTGGCCACGTACGGGTCGGGGACCTATGTGAGCGGCACCCCCGGCAACGCGTCGGGCTGGCTGGCCGCTTGGGCCGTCAACTACTACTACGGCCGGATCGCGTACTACGGCTTCCAGCTCAGCGACCTCGCCGGAGGCAACTCGAGCGCCAAGAAGCTCCTGCTCGAATCCGCTAAGTGGGCCGGGGCCTCGGGCTACGCCCGCACGTACGGCAGCGTCATCAAGTCGCCGAGCCTGTCGGGCGACGTTTGGTACTGGGGCAACGACCACAAGATCTGCGTGGACGAGTACCTGGGCAACGTGGGCAACGTCCAGCTTCGCGGCTCCCTCGGCTGCCAGATCTACAACCCGAGCGGGTCGAAGGTGTACGACAACTCGCTCGTCGTGCCCATCTCGCCGGGTGACGGCTACACGTACGGCAGCTGGCAGCTGCCCGAATCCAACCCCGCATCGGGTGTCTGGAGAGCCCACCTCTGGTACAGCTACTACGACTACCTGCGCGGCGGATATGTCGCGGCCTACCGTGACCTCTACTTCCGCATGAACGGCACCAGCGTAGATGCGCAGTCCTTCGGGGCCATGACCCTGCCGGGCAGCAGCCTTCGGTCATCCGGCGCCCAGATCGCCGGGGCCGACCGCGTGGAGACGGCGGTTCAGCTGTCCAGATCCGGCTGGCCCAGTGGCCTGGGCACGAACAAAGCCGTGATACTCGCCCGGTCCGACGGCTGGAACGACGCACTGGCCGCGGCCCCTCTCGCCGGCAAGCTCGACGCGCCGATCCTCATCACCCCCACCGGCGCGATCACCGACAGCGTCCGCGCAGAGATCAAGCGCCTCTACACCGGCAGTGCGAACACGAGCGCGACGATCTACGTGGTGTCCCGGCTCTCGGACAAGGCGGTCTCTCAGGTCTGGTCCGCCGCGGTCAGCGCCGGGCTCGACGGCGGATCGGTCACCGTGAAGCGACTGGCGGGGCCGGACTGCTACTCCACGGCCGCCAACATCGCGCGCACGGTGGGCTGCCCCACGACCGGGACGTTCGCGGACACCGCGATCATCGCATCCGGGGTGAGCTTCCCGGACGCGCTGTCCATGAGCGCCTTCGCGGCCAAGCAACAGGTGCCCATACTATTCACCGGGGCCGGCAGCGTGCCCGCGTACACGGGCTCGGCGCTGCACGACCTGGGCGTGAAGCACTCGCTGATCGTGGGCGGGACTGCCGTCGTGGGCGCGAAGGTGGAGTCGTCGCTGGAGTCGGCGGGCTACCGGGTCGCCGGCAAGCCGATCAACTGGCACGACCCCGACACGCGCATCGCCGGCGCGAGCCGCTACGACACGTCGCTGTCGGCGCTGGACTACAGCATCGCCATGGGCGGGCTCTCGGCAACGAGCAAGCTGTTCCTGTGCACGGGCACCAACTACCCCGACGCGCTCGCGCTCGCCCCGGTCGCGGCGAAGCAGGGCATCGGCGCGCTCCTCGTCAACGGCTGGAACATGGGATTCTCGCCCTCGATCGGCGGCTACCTGTCCTCGCGGCGTTCCACGGGCACCCAGGTCGCCCCGGCCGTGACCTACGTGGGCGGCACCGGCGCGATCACCAGCTACGTCCGCGGACAGGTGTCCGTGGGGCTGCATCGCTAGGCCTCCTCGCCCCCGCCGTCCGCATGGTCGGGTTTCGAGTCGGCCCCCCTCGCGTACCATGCTCATAGAGCCCGCGTAAGGCCAGCGCCCGAGAGGAGCCTCCATGCCCGATCCGATCATCGGTGAACCGCCTGTCGTCCCGGGACCCCCAGGCAAGCCGGAGCATGAGCGAGCGGCGAAAGCCGAGGACTGGGTCGTCGTAGACCACGTGAGCGGAGAAGGAGCCCGAGACAAGCTCGATTCCGCGCGCAGGCACCTCGAATCCGCGGGGATCGACGCGCGGGTCGAACATGACGGCCAGGGCCGCATCGTGCTCGAAGTCCACCGCTCCGACCAGCACGAAGCCCAGTCGGTCGTTGGCCGTCACGGCGCGTCCGGCCAGGTGGGGGGTACCGCCGAGGCCCGGATCGAGGCCGAGGAGCGCAGCGCGCTCAAGGGCCCATTCAAGCTCACGACGGTCACCTGGTTCGTCGTGGGAGTCGCCATCCTGCTTGCGCTCTGGTTCCTCATAGCCTTCACGTTCGGCTGGGTGAGGTTCTAACCCCGTGGCAACGGCCCCGAGGTGGGGCATCGTTTCTGCTAGAGTCTGGGGTCTCTCGGCAGGGAGAACCTCAAGTCGTCCAGGCCAAACGTCGATTCCACGGCGAGAGAGATAGCGATCGGGACCGACACCCTTCATCGAGGTAGCTTTGGAACTCAGGGACTACGTTGCCGTCTTGGCCAAGCGCAAATGGCTGATCATCTCGGTCACAGTCGTGGCCGTGGTCATCGCCGTGGGCATCAGCATGCTCACGGCGCGCAGCTACCAGGGCGAGGCGAAGATCCTGATCAACGACCGCAACACCGGCGCGGCGCTCATAGGCTCGCAACTCTCGGCCGACAGCTCACAGCCCGACCGCGACATGCAAACGCAGGTCGAGCTCATCCAGCAGCGGCCGCTCCTCCAGAAGGTCATCGCCGCCGAGGGTCTGCACACGACGCCCGACGATCTGCTCAAGCAGATCAAGGTGTCGGCGGACACTCAGGCCAACATCATCACGATCGACGTGGTGGACAAGAGCCCGACCCGCGCCGCCGACAGCGCCAACGCGCTGGCCAAGGCGTACGTGGACTGGTCCCGCGACACGCAACGCCAGAGCATCAACGCCGCGGCGGACCAGGTCCAGAAGCGCCTCGCCGACGTTCAGGCCCAGATGGCCGCCATCGGGATCGTCTCGGCGCAGACCGATCCCACCGGCACCAAGCAGCAGCAGCTCGCCACAGCGCGGTCCTTGTACCAGCAGCTCTCCGCGAGCCTCGCGCAGCTGCGGCTCACGGCCAACCTCGTCACCGGGCCGGCCTCGGTCGTGACCTCGGCGACGCCCGATCCCACGCCCGTCTCTCCCAACCCGCTGCGCAACGCCGCGCTCGGCGCTGGGCTCGGCCTCGTGCTGGGCGTGGGGCTCGCGTTCCTGTCCGAGAAGGTCACCACCCGCGTCTCGACCGCCGAAGAGGCCTCGCAGGCGTACGGCTCCCCCATCCTGGCGGAGATCCCGGTGGAGAAGTTCAGTGCCGAGGAGACCCGCCGCCTCACGGTCATGACGCACTCCGAGAGCGCCGCCTCCGAGGGCTACCGGGGCCTGCGCAACAACCTGAACTTCCTGAACTTCGAGCACAAGTACGGCACCCTGCTGGTCTCGTCGGCGGTGCCGGGCGAGGGCAAGTCCACCGTGGCGGCGAACCTGGCCGTGGTGCTCGCGAACGCCGGCTGGCGTGTGGCCCTAGTCGTGTGCGACTTCCGTCAGCCCACGACGCGCGAGTTCTTCCAGCTCGAGGACGAGCACGGCCTGTCCGACGTCCTGCTCGGGACCAAGGAGCTCGACGAGGTGCTGCAGGCACCTCAGGGCATCGAACGGCTGCAGGTCGTGGTCGCCGGCGACGCGCCGCCCAACCCGAGTGAGTGGCTCGGGTCGTCGCGCATGGAGAAGATGATGACCACGCTCAAGCAGTCGGTGGACTACGTGATCTTGGACACCCCGCCCATCCTGGCCGTCTCGGACTCCACCTCCGTCGCCCGGTGGGCGGACGGAGCGCTCATCGTCAGCCGTATCGGCGTCACCCGGAAGGACGAGGCCGAGAAGGCGCACGCGCAGCTCGAGCGAGCTGGAGCGCACGTCCTGGGCGTCGTCGTCCTGGGCGTGAAGGAGCCGGGGGGCTCCGGTTACGGCTACTACAGCTCGTACGTTCACACCGACGACGCCTCGGCCTGAACGCCGAGGCGATCGTGGTGAAGCGGGCCTCGTCCGCTTGATATCCGCAGTGGCAGCTGGGATCGCGGCCGCGCACACCGTCGGGGAGGAAGATGGCACGTGAGCGATACGTATCTGGTCACAGGGGGCGCGGGGTTCATCGGATCGAATATCGTGGCTGCGCTCCTGGAGCGCGGGCACGCGGTGCGCGTGCTGGACAACTTCTCCACGGGCCGGCGCTCGAACCTCGAGCCGTACATGGACGACATCATGCTCGTGGAGGGTGACTGCCGCAGCTACGAGCGCGTGCACACGGCGGTCCGCGGCTCCGACCAGGTGATCCACCTGGCGGCTCTGCCGTCGGTCCCCCGGTCGGTGCAGGACCCGCTCGCCACGAGCGAGGTGAACATCACAGGGACGCTGAACGTCCTGCTCAGCGCGCGTGACGAGGGGGTGAAACGCGTCGTGTTCGCCTCGTCGTCGTCGGTCTACGGCACGGGTGAGCGCGCATGCAAGGACGAATCCATGGTCGCGACGCCGCTGTCGCCGTACGGCGTGTCCAAGCTCGCCGCCGAGCGCTACTGCGGGGCGTTCTGGAAGGTCTACGGGCTCGAGACCGTGGCGCTGCGCTACTTCAACGTGTTCGGGCCTCGGCAGGATCCGAACTCGCAGTACAGCGCCGTGATCCCGAACTTCGTGTACGCGCTGTCGGCCGGCAAGCAGCCGGTGATCTTCGGCGACGGCGGCCAGACGCGCGACTTCACGTTCGTGGACAACGTCGTGGACGCCACCACGCTCGCGGTGACCGCGCCCTCGGTGGAGGGTGAGGTGTTCAACGTCGCATGCGGCGAGCAGATCCCGCTTCTGTTGGTGTTGCAGGAGATCGCGGACATCCTGGGCGCCGACCCCCAGCCGGTCTTCGAGCCCGCTCGAGCCGGCGACATCCGCGACTCGCAGGCCGACATCACGCGCGCTCGCGAGGCGCTGGGCTACGAGCCTCGGATCTCGCTGAGAACGGGTCTCGAGCGCACGGTGGCCCACCTGCTCGAAGAGGCCAAGCATCAGCGCGGCGACGGCTAGGGGCTGCGTTCCATGGCGGGGAGTGTCGGGAACCGAGTAGCACTCCTGACGGTCACGCAGGCGATCGAGATGGCCCTCGGACTCGTGACCGGGATCATCGTCGCCCGGATCCTGGGTCCCGCAGGCAAAGGCCTCGTCGCCCTCGCGTACACGCTCCCCGTGATGATCTCGTCGCTCGGCAACCTGGGCATCGGCGAGGCGGCGGTCTACTTCTCCAAGAGCGAGGACGAGACCGCTCGCGGGCTCCCGATCCTGCTGCTGTTCTTCTCCCTGGCGGCCGGCCTCATCTACGCCGCGGCCGTCATGGTGGCCTGGCCCATCATCGGCGCTACCGCCTGGAAGGGCCTCACCTACCCGATGGCGGTCGTGAGCATCCTGCTCGTGCCCATCGAGATGCTGCGGTTGAACCTGGGCGGCTTCATCTTCGGCCGAGGCCGGATCCGCATCTACTGCGCGGCGATCATCGCCGACGCGGTCGTGACCCTGGGCATGACGATCTATCTCATCGCGGCGGGCTATGGCGTATGGGGCGCGATCGTCGCCCAGGTCGCCGGGGAGCTCACCCCGGGGCTCGTGTATCTCGTCGCCGCGTGGACGCTCCCGGACCTGCGCCCTCGGCTGATACCGCACCTCGGGACGGCGAGAAGCGTGCTGGGCTACGGCTTCCGTCAGTGGACGGGCACCCTTGCGACCAGCGTGAACCTCAGACTCGACTACTTCCTCGTGAACTGGCTGTTGGGTCCCTCCGCGGTGGGCATCTACTCCATCTCCACGCGGGTCGCGGAGATCGTGCTCGCCGCGCCGGACGCGCTTCGCAAGGTCTGGTTCGCCCGTGTCGCGGCCGAGCACCACGAGATCGCCCCCACCCCCGCCACGGCCGAGGCGCCCGCGCCATCCTCGCAGGCGGGCTTCGCCCGCACGAAGCGCCTGGCCGGACAGGTCACGAAGATGGTCGCTTGGATGGTCCCCCTCTACGCGGTGCTGGCGTCGGTGGGGATCGTCGTCCTCTACGGCCCCAGATACATACCGAGCATCCCGCCGTTCCTCGCGTTGCTCCCGGGCGTGTGCGCCCTGGCCATCGCGGCGCCGTTCTCCGGTAGCCTGGCGGGGACGAACCGGCCCGGTGCCGTGAGCCGCGCCGCCTGGGTCGCGGTCATCGCCACGGTCGTGCTCGACCTCACGCTCATCCCGCTCATCAACGTCATGGGCGCGGCGGTCGCGTCGTCCGTCGCATACTCGGTCTTCCTCCTGGCGGTGTGGCTCCAGTGGCGCCGCCATGACGTGGCGCCCATGGCAGAGGTGACGCTGTGAAGCGGTCGCTGGACAAAGAGACGGTGACGATAGCGGTCGTCGCGATCCTGGGAGCGGTGGGCGCCGGTGTCGCCGCCGGCCTCGGCTCGATAACGTATGTCGCAGCCGCGCTGGGCGTGGTCCTCGCGGTCGTGCTCTTCTACTATCCGAACCTCTCGGCGGGCCTCGCCGTCCTGGTCTCTCCGATGCCGGCGGTCATCTTCCTGCTCACGGGCGATCTGAAGATCGGCGAGTTCGCGATCGTCTACGGGATCGTCGTGGCGCTGGTCATGATCAAGCTCGCGATGGGTCAGGGCAGCATATCGGTCCCCCGTCTATGGCTGCCGATGCTCGTCTTCCTCACCGTGACGGCGTTCGCGGTCTACCGCGCGGCCCCGGTGGTCTCCACCAACCCGGTCGAGATCTGGACCTCCGGCCTCGCGCGCCCGATGCTCTACATGTCCATGGTGTTCCTGGGCATCTACTTCGGCCGGGAGAAGAAGCCGCCCAGGATCGTCACGATCTTCGCGGTGGCCGTGCTGTTCTACTCGGCGTCGATGTACCTTCAGCGCCTGGGTCTGTTCGAGCTGCCGTGGTCTGGGACCATCGCCGACAAGCGGTTCGGCGGGCTGCTCATCACCGGCAACGGGCTGGCCGCGTTCCTGGCGCCGTACGTCGCGTTCCTGCTCGCCTTCGTGGGCACCACCGTGCGCAAGGACCGGAGCTGGACGTTCGTCGCGCTGCTCATCGGCATACCTTCGCTCGCGCTCACCCTCTCGCGCAGCGGATTGCTCGCGTTCTCGGTGGCGTTCGCGTTGTGGCTGGCGTTCCTGTCCAAGGCCAGCGCCACGAGGCGGGCTCTGATCATCGGCTTGATCGCGCTCGAGTTCCTGGCCGTCCTGCTCTTGCCGCAGGTGAACAGCTACTGGGCGCAGATGTCCGACGACTACACGTCGGGCAACCTCAACTCCTTCACGCAGGACCGTGACCGGATCTACGCGGGCGTGCCCAAGTACCTGGCCGACCCGACGCGCCTTGCCATCGGCGGCGGGATGGACGACTACACGTACCACATCAAGCAGTACACGAACGTCGTCACCCAGTACGCCGTCCACAGCTTCTGGCTTCAGACGTTGACCGACACGGGGATCGTGGGCCTGATCGCGGTCCTGTACCTCATGGGCGCGACCGCCGTGTATCTGTGGCGGGCTCAACGCGGTCCTCCCGAGATCGGGCCCATCGCGCGCGGCGGCCTGCTCGCCTTGGTCGCCATCGCCGTCTTCAACCTCACCGGCAACATCGCCTTGGGCTCCATGACCATGGGACCGTTCTGGTTCATCATCGGGTATGTCCAGGGCCGCGCGGAGACCATCCCGGCGACCCAGCCGGCCGAGGCCGCCCTGAACGCCCCGGCCTCGCAGGCCGCGGTCTCGGACAAGGCGCCGGCGGCGTGACCGGCGTCGTCCACGTCATCAACAGCCTGCGCACCGGCGGCGCCGAGACGCAGCTGGCGATGTACCTGCGCAACTCCTCCATCCGCGGGCAGCGGATCGTGACGCTGGAGCCGGGACGCACGGCGTCGGTGCGGATCCCCGGCGACGTGGACGTGGACGTGATCGTGCCCAGGCTGAGCTCGGACGTCGTAACGCTCTCGCGGCTGACGTCGGCCCTGCGGGCCACCGCTCGCGACTCCGTCGTGTGCTGCTGGGACTTCCGTCCCTTCGTGCTGGGCTCGGCGGCGGGCAAGCTCGCGCGCCGGCGCACGGTGGCCAACGTCCGCAACATGGGCTTCTTCTACAACGCCAAGCATCGGCTGGCCGAGCGGGTGGCGTTCCGCCTCGTGGACGTGGTCGTGACCAACTCGCTGGCGAGCGAGAGGCGCATCGCCGCCGTCTCCCCGCGCGCACGCACCCGGCGGGTCCCCAACGGTGTCGAAGCGTGCACTCCCACCGCGGCCGAGCCGGGCGCGGCACCGGTTGCCCCGAGCAGCCGGCTCACGCTCGTGTGCGTGGGCAGGCTCGATCCCATCAAGGGCCAGACGGTGCTCCTCGATGCGTTCGAGCGCTGCGCCGACCTGAGCGATCTAGAGCTCGTCTTCGTAGGCCGAGGCGTCTCCGGGCTGCGCGACGACGGCCCCTCCCCGGCGTTGCGCCGGGTCCGCTTCATCGAGGACACCGACAACGTCTTGCTCCACCTGTGCGAGAGCGACCTGTACGTGATGCCGTCGCTGTCGGAGGGGATGCCCAACGCGCTGATGGAGGCGCTCGCATGCGGCCTGCCGGCGATCGCCACCGACGTGCCGGGCGTCGAGGACCTCCTCGCGGCCGGCGCCCCCATCCGCGTCGTGCCGCCCGGCGACGCGGCCGCGCTCGAGGCCGCGCTGCGCGCGGCCGACGCCGACCGCGCGTCCCTAGCGGCCGAGGGCCGCCGTGCCGCGGATGCGATGACCGCCTCGTTCTCTCCGGAAACGATGGCGGCCGCTTACGACGATCTGTTCGCGGGCCTCGCCCGCGGAGGCTCCGATGGCTGACCGCGATCCGTACATACCTCGGCTGGGACTGGTTCTGGAGCAGGACGTGCTCGTGGGAGCGGACCGCTCCGTGCGACTGCGCCCGCTCATCCGCGACCTCATCGACGACGTGCTGCTCGACGGCGCATCGCGGGTGCTCGTGGCCGCGCCCGCTCACGCCCCCGAGCCCGGGACGTCGCCGGCCGAGACCGAGCCGATGCCGGACGGTGCCGAGGCGTTCCTCCTGGGCGACCGGTCGCGCGGCGGCTGGAGGTTCTCGATCCTGCCCAGGCTATGGAGGCTGACGGCGCTGACCGACGCCGGCTACGTGATCTTCCCGAGCTGGCGCTCGATCGTGGCCGGCTGGGCCTACCGGCTGCGAGGCAAACCGTACGTGGTCGCCGCGGTGGGCCCGCCGGTGGGGGACGGCCCCCTCGGCGCCCTGCGCTGGCGCGCGATGGCCTCGGTGGGCAAGCACGCCGCGTTCGTCGTCGCGGCCGGCACGGTGCTGGAGCGCTTCTTCCGCGACGCGGGGGCCCGGACCTTCCCCACCGGCCCCATGCTGCGTTTCGAGCCCTCGGACCTGCGCGATCGCGACCCGAGCCTCGTGCACGCTCCCATCAGGTGCTTGTACGTGGGGACGCTCTATCCGGCCAAGCGCGTGGAAGACCTCATCCAGGCCGTCGCGCTGCTGCGCACGGAGCACGGGCTGGAGGCTCGTCTGAGGTGCGCGGGTGACGGCGACCCGCGGCAGCTCGCGCAGCTCGCCGCTAGCCTCGGCGTGTCCGACGCCGTGGACTTCGTAGGCCACGTGACCCCAGGCCCAGCGCTGACCCGCGAGTACGACGAGGCGGACGTCCTCGTCTTCGCCTCCCTCGCCGAGGGCTTTCCCCGCGTGTTCTACGAGGCGGCCTTCGCGAGTCTGCCCATAGTCACCACGCCCGCCGGAAGCATCTCCGAGATGCTCACCGACGGCCGGGACTGCGTCATCGTGGGCTTCCGCGACCCGGCCGCCATCGCGAGCGCCGTGGCGCGCCTGGCCACAGACACCGCTCTGCGGGCACGCCTCATCGGCGGCGAGCGCGCACTCGCGCAGGTGGCGCTCGACGACCCGTACCCCGAGTCGCTGCGAGCGCTCATGCGTTCGCACCTGGAGCCCGCTCTTCGGAGCGGCGGCGTCCGGCGGTAGCCGGGGTCTATATATACTCACGGGACATGCTTGCGCCGGACCCCGGCGAACGAAAGGCCGGGGGGCGCTCGAAGACAGGGGGGCCGTGATGCGGGACTTCCGCGTCGCCGTCGGGCGCGACATCATCGGATGGCACGAGCAGGTCGTCGTGGCCCTCGAGGCCGCCGCGGCTCAGCGCCCCTGGCTCTCCTTCGAGGTCGTGGACCTCGATCACAGCGACTGGATAGACCAGGTCGCGTCCGCCCAGGCGGTCATCTGGAACCCGCACTTCATGGGCCCGCAGTCGGCCGGCCTGTTCAAGGAACGCGTCTACTTCCTCGAGACCGTGCTGGGCAAGCGCGTGATGCCCAGCTTCTCCACCATCTGGCACTTCGAGAGCAAGGCGGCCCAGAGCTACCTGCTGGACCACCTCGACGTGCCTCGGCCACGGACCCTCGTGACCTTCGACCGTGCCGAGGCGCTGGAGAAGAGTGCGGAGCTGGGCCTGCCGGTGGTCGCCAAGCGGTCGTGGGGCGCGGGCAGCTCCAACGTGTCTCTGCTCAAGACGCGCAAGGACGTGGAGACGTACATCGACCGCGAGCTCGTGCAGCAGGCGTGGGACGAGAGCAGGAGCGCCCACGGCTCTACGCGGCGCGCGGCGCTCGCCAGCGCCACCGAGCCATGGTTCGGCGCCAAGGTCCGCCAAGCGGTGCTGGGCGGCGAGTGGGCGAACCTCGTGTACCTGCAGGAGTTCATACCGGGCAACGAGTCCGACCTGCGCATCACGGTGATCTCCGGACACGCCATGACGTTCTGGCGGCACAACCGCGCGCACGATTTCCGCGCGAGCGGGAGCGGGCTCGTGGACTACGACAAAGACGCGCCCGAGAGCGCGCTGCGGCTCTGCCTGGGCATCAGCGAGCGCACGGGAGCCGACAGCATGGCATACGACATCCTATTCCGCGACGGCGAGCCCGTCGTCGTGGAGATGTCCTACGGATTCGTCGTCGAGTTCGTGCACGACGTGCAGGGGAACTGGACGATGGGCCCGAGGGGCGAGCTCACCTACAACGAGGGCAAGGTGTGGCCCCAGGCGTTGTGGGTCGAGCGGCTCATCAGCGACCTCGAGGGCTCCTGACGGGACGCGCCGTCCGAGGTCAGTCGCCGTCCGCCTTCGCGCGCAGCGCGCCCGGGTGCCGCGCCCGCACCCGATCCAGGTACTCGTCCGCGCTCCCATGCTCGCGGGCGGGGTTGCCCGCGACCACCGTCATCGGCGGGACGTCCTTGGTCACCACGCTGCCCGCGCCCACGATGGAGCCTCGGCCCACCGTGACGCCGGGCATGACGATCGCCCCGGCGCCGATGAACGCGAACTCGCCTATCACCACGGGGTCGGTGACCACGGCATCGAGCCGAGAGGCCTCACCGCGCGCGCGCAGCACCCTGTCCACCGAGAAGTCGTGGGCGAGCAGTTTGACGTCCAGGCTCACGACGCAGCCACCGCGAAGGGTGACGAGGCCCGAAGCGAAGTCGTCGACGAACGCGCGGCGGTCGACGTAGGCGGGCCTGCCCTCCACCGTCACGCCGGAGAGCTCGAGCGACCGGATGAGCAGCGCCTGCTCGGCGTCGGTCCCGAACAGCGCCAACGGCCGAGAGCACACCCGCAGGAGGCGTGCCCATCCTCGGCGAACCACACCCGGTCTACCCATGCACGCTCCCCCATCGTCCCTCGGTCGCGCCGCCGGGCGGCACGGGGCCACGGACCTACTGTATGGTATCCGCAGGTGCGGATACGGTCGAACCGGCCGGCCCGGGACCACGTCTTCGGGCACCGCGTCGCGATACACGAGGAGGAGCGCTGGATCGCATTCACGTCGCCGGTCTGCCCACCATCCGCGCAGACGTCGATCGCGCGTGCTCGCTGCTGTGGGACGACGCCGAGCAGCGCCGGGCCAGCGTGTACGCCTTCATCAACGGCTACTCGGCCCGGCTTCGGGGGCAGAGGCCCGACTATGCCCAGGCCATCGAGAACGGCCGCGTGGTGCCGCTGCCGGACGGCGTGCCCATGACCATGGGAGCCCGCATAACGGGGCAGGGCGACGTGCACCGGTGCCCGGGACCCGACCTCATGGAGACCGCCGCCGCGCGAGCCGCGCGCGACGGTCGCACCTTCGCTCTCGTGGGCGGCGGACCGGGCACGGCCGAGGCCCTTCGCGACGCGCTCATCGCCCGGCACCCGGGCCTCGAGATCGCCGCCGCGGTGATGCCTCCTTACGGGGACTGGACCGACGAGGAGAGCCGCGAGCTCGTGGACGTCATGAAGAACTCCGGAGCCGACATCGTGTGGCTCGGGGTGTCGGCTCCCAAGCAGGAGGTCTGGGCGTGCCGGTGGGCCGCGGAGATCGGCAGGCCCGTGGTGTGCGTGGGCGCTGCGTTCGACTTTCTTTCGGGGCGCAAGCCTCGCGCTCCCCTGTGGATGCGCACGGTAGGCCTCGAATGGCTCTTCCGCCTGCTCTCGGAGCCGCGGCGCCTTGGGAGCCGCTACCTCGTGGGCAACGCGGTCTTCATCGCAGACCTGCTGCGCTACTGGGATCGGGGGCCCGCGTGATCCGCACGCCGGCCTCACGGTCTCTCGCGCCGCACCCGCGCACCCTCACGCCTGCCGAGGTGCACCCGTGCGCGTGATGATCGCCCACGTGATCTATCGCTGCCGCGGCGGCGAGGAGTCCGCCGTCGAGCATGAGTTCGACCTGCTGCGCGCGGCCGGGATCGACGCCCACTTGTGGACCCTGAACAGCGAGGACTTCGACTCGCTTGCCCTGGGAAAGCGGCTGGGCATCGCGGCGACGTACGACGACCACTCCTTCGGCCGCCGGCTCGTGGACGAGGCGATCGAGCGCTACCAGCCCGACGTGGTCCACTTCCACAACGTGATGCCGATGCTCGGCCCGGGGGCGATCGCACAGGCCCGAGCGCGCGGTCTCGCGGTGGTCCGGTCCATCCACAACTACCGGTACTCGTGCCTGGCCTGGCACTCACGTGTACGAGGGCCGGGAGTGCCGTCTGTGCGCCCCGTGCGACTACGGGCCGGGCCTCCGGCGTGCCTGCTATCGGTCCTCTCGGGCGCAAAGCCTGCTCGCCGCGCGCGCCACGTGCCGCCTGTGGACAGACGCCCGAACCGGCCGAGGCCCGCACGTGCACCTCTTCGTCACGGCCGCACAACGCGACCAGTACGTCGCGGCCGGGCTGGACCCTGAGACGTGCTTCTACAAGCCCAACAGCGTGGACGCGTGGACGCGCCCGCGCACGAGCAGGCGCCGCGCCGCTTTCGTGGGCAGGATCTCGCCCGAGAAGGGCGTTCGCGAGCTCGCCGCCGCCTGGGATCCCGCCGGTCCGCAACTGGCGGTCGCCGGCGACGGTCCGCAGTCGGCGGAGCTCGAGAGCACCGCGGCGCCCAACGTCCAGGTGCTCGGCCGTCTGACCCATGCCGAGGTCGGCGACCTGCTCTCCTCCAGCGGCGTGCTCGTGATGCCCTCGCTCGGGCCCGAGGGGCTGCCGATCGTGCTGCTCGAAGCGCTCGCGGCCGGCACCCCGGTCGTCGCGTTCCGGGGCACCGCCATCTCGGCGGTCGCACGCGACCTGGACCCGGCTTTCACGGTCCCCGTGGGCGACTACGCGGGCCTCGTGGAGGTCGCCAAGGCGGTCCTCGCGATGCCCGAGGACACATGGGCCTTGCTCAGTGACAGGGCCCGCGACCTTCAACTCGAGCGCTTCAGTGACGCCGCGAACGTGCAGGGCTTGATCGGCGCCTACGAGCTCGCGCTGCGCCTGCGATCGCGCACCGCCGACGAGGCATCCGCGCCGTGAGTGACGCCCAGCGCCATGGGAGCGGACCGCTCCGGATCGTCACCACGAGCTGGGACGACGGGCACCCTCTCGACGCTCGCGTGGCGGAGCTCCTCACCAAGCACGGCGTGGCGGGCACCTTCTACGTGCCGCGCTCGAATCCCGAGCATCCCGTCATGGACGCCGCCGCGCTCATCGACCTCGTCTCGGGCGGGTTCGAGCCCGGCGCGCACACGCTGGGCCACCTCCCCGTGACGGGTATGCCGCCGGACCGCCTGCGCGACGAGGTAGCCGGCTCCAAAGCATGGCTCCAGGACGCGACCGGCCGGGCCGTCACGTCGTTCTGCTATCCGCGCGGCGAGCACGACTCCCGGACCAGGCAGGCGGTGCGGGACGCAGGCTTCGAGCTCGGCCGAACGACGCTCGCCATGCACCTGGACGTGGGCACGGACCCCGCGCGGCTGCCCGTGACCATGCAGGTCTATCCGCACGGTCGCGCCGCCGTGGTCCGGCACGCCCTGAGGCACGCCGACCTGGCCGCCGTCACCGCGGTCGCGCGAGTCTCCGACTGGAGCTTCGACGACGTGCTCGACGCCCAGGTGTCCGCCATGCTCGAGCGCGGGGGCGTCCTGCACCTGTGGGGCCACAGCTGGGAGATCGACGACCTCGGCTGGTGGGGCACGCTCGACGACGTCTTGGGGCGCATCTCGGGACTGCAGGGGGTCGAGTACGCCACCAACGCGCGGATGTACCGCCTGGCGACGGGTCGCAGCGAGGCCTCCGAAGGCTGATCCGCGCGTCGCCGCGCCCGGTCCGTCGCGGCCCAGACATCGGCCCCGCGCGTTTCCTAGCTGGTGAGCCCTGGCTTCGCCGTGTCCGGGGCGGTCCCCCGGCACCCCTGCGGTTGGCAGAACTTGGCTCGTTTGCCCAGGTAACGCTCATCGCGGGACCCCCGCGAGGGCTAAACCAACAGGCGGAATCGCCCGATAGTCTACATGACCGAAGTTTGACATCGACACAATGGGCGGTCCTCACCGCGACAAGGGCACTGCTGGTGAAAGCCAGCTTCGCAAAGCCACGGGTCTAAAGAGCTCACGAGCTCCATGGCAGCCGGGTTACCGTGGGTGACCCAGGTCCGATTCAACGGGCCCGGTCCCCTTCACTTGCACAGTGGGGTGGCCGGGTCCTGTTGTGTCCGGACCTGCCGGGGGCGACGAGAATGCTGCTCAGGGCCCATGTACCTGCAAAGGACGTATCCGCAAGGGGCTACAGGGTCATCGCGATCATCGCGATGACGTTCGTGCTCTTGATAGCCGGGATCGCGACCGCTCCGGTCGCGCTGGCCAGCGACACGGGCTATCCGAAGCTCGGGCTGTGGTGGCCGGACAAGTCCTACCCGATGAACATCAACGCCATCGCCAAGCACGACTGGGTCTGCTTGGAGGACTGGTCCAAGTCGTCGGTGGCCAAGATTCACGCGGTCAACCCGGCTACGAAGGTGCTCGACTCGTCCAACGCGTGCGAGCTGCGATACAACCCGGCGGCCGGCCCCACGGACGCGATGAACTTCGAGTTCGCCGCGGCGTCTCCCCAGTGGATCCTCACGGGCGTGGGCACGACGCTGTCGTCCCCCATCAACAACTCCACCACGGTCATCCCCGTGGGCAACGCCTCCCGGTTCGCCGTCCAGGACCTCGTCGTTTGCGAGAACGAGGTCATGTACGTGCAGTCGGTCGGGACTTCGTCTATCACGGTCGAGCGTGACTGGATCAAGGCCCCCGCCTCCCACGCCGCGGGCGTGCGCATCGCTCCGGCCTACGAGCAGTGGCCCGGGTCGGTCACGATGGACCTCACGGACAAGTGCCCCAAGGTCGACGTCGGCAACGGTCCCGAGGATTGGGCCGACTACAACGCGCGCATCGGCTACCAGCTCACACAGACGGCGGCCTGGGACGGCCTGTACGTAGACGTGAGCAACGGCGACAAGGCCGACAACGTCTGGAACGGCACGGGCAGCCACCGCCGCAGCATCGACTACTACCGCAACAACACGTACGTGGCCGACAGCTACGCGGCGTTCAACACTGCGTGGAACGCGGGCCTCCTGGACTATCAGACGCAGCTGCGCGGACGGCTCTCCGACAAGGTCGTCTTCACGAACGGGTCGTATCCCAACTACGCGCAGATGAACGGGACGGCCTTCGAGGCGTTCCCCGACTCCAACGGCGGCCAGTACGGCGTGCCGTGGTCCACCGTGATGTTCGGCCCGCTCGATCGTGGCAGCGTGAACGACTGGATCACCAGGTCGGGCACTCCCAACATGACCACGCTGCTCACCTACGGTGACGACACCGGGTCGGGCACGACGGTCCAGTACCAGAAGATGCGCTTCGGCCTGGGCAGCTCTCTGCTGCTGGGCGCGGAGTTCACGTACGCGCAGAACCAGCACCTGCTGGGCGCGGACCCGCTGCCCTGGTTCGACGAATACGACAACGCCGGAGCGGGCCAGGGATACCTGGGCATGCCGCTGTCCGCGGCCACCCGCGTGATCTCGGGCTCCAACGTGTACCGCCGCGACTTCGCCGGCGGCGTCGTCCTCGTGAACGGCTCCAGCGGCGCCGTGACCGTGCAGCTGGGCGCCACCTTCCAGAAGATCCACGGGACACAGGT
This sequence comes from uncultured Coriobacteriia bacterium, assembly GCA_963768865.1. Lineage (GTDB taxonomy): Bacteria > Actinomycetota > Coriobacteriia > Anaerosomatales > CAVYJL01 > CAVYJL01. Next base: position 442,870 of record CAVYJL010000007.1, read on the forward strand.
CCCGTCCATCAACGACGGCAGCCGCGTCACCGCCGTGACGCTCCAGGCTCGCGACGCCGTCATCCTGCTGCGCGTCGCGCCCACCGGCACGATGTCCGTGGCCGGCGGCGCGGCTCAGACTACCTCGGCGAACGTGACGATCAACAGCTCGGTGTCGGGCGCGACGGAGATGCGGATCGATCCCGGCTCCGGCACGTTCGGAGCCTGGACCGCCTACGCCGCCTCCGCGCCGGTCGCGCTGGCCGGTGGCTACGGCACCAACACGGTGCGGGCCGAGTACCGCAACAGCACCGGCACCCTCGCGTTGAGCGACACGATCGAGCTCGTCCGGCCCAGCATCATGCCCGCCGGCAGCTTCACCGTGAACAGCGGCGCCTATGACACGAGCTCCACTACGGTCACGGTGACCAACAGCGTGACCAACGCGGCGACCATGCGCTTCCGCGCGGACTCGGGCGCCTGGACCGATCAGCTGCCGTACGCGGCCTCGGCGACTGTGGTCCTCCCGGCCACGGACGGCGTGCACCAGGTCTATGCCGAGTACACGAGCTCCACGAACGACGTCCTGGCACTGTCCCAGGAGCTGCGCCTGACCCAGCCCGTGGTCCCGGCCGGTGACTTCACGCTCGCCGGCGGTGCCTCGCAGGTCACGACGCTCACCGTTGAAGTCGACTCCAACGTGGCCGACGCCTCCCAGATGCGGCTGCGTGTCGCCGACGGGAGCTGGTCCGGCTGGACGTCATACGCCCCCGTCGCCCAGGTGACCATGCCCGCGCTCGACGGCTCCACCTACGCCGTCGACGCCGAGTACCGCAGCGTGACCGGCGACGTGCTCGCGATCTCTCACCTGATCGTGTGTGCCGCTCCCGAGGTCACCGCTCCGGCCCCTCCGCCGAGCGCCCCCGTGACCACCGAGCCCACCCCCACGCCCGAGCCCACGCCCGCGCCAGCGCCGGCCCCGGTCCCCACCGGTGACTTCACCCTCGCTGGTGGCGCCGACCAGGTGTCCACCACGGCCGTGCCGGTGATGTCGCTCGTGAGCGACGCGACCCAGATGCGCTTCAAGGTGGGCGCCGACGGAACGTGGAGCGACTGGAACGCGTACTCCTCCACCGCTCAGGTCACGCTTCCGGCCGCCAACGGCGTGTATAACGTCTATGCCGAGTACCAGGGTGCCGGCGGCGACGTCCTCGCCTGTTCGCACGCGATCACGTTGACGCTCCCGGCCCCCGTGCCTCCGAGCGTCAAGACGTTCTCGGCCACGGCGTCGTCCAAGCTGGTGGCGCTGAAGTGGACCATCACCCCGGGCGACGCCCCCGCGGCCTCCACGACCATCGAGCGCAAGGTCGACGCGGGGAACTGGGCCGTGCTGGCCACGGTCGCGGCCCCCGGCGGCGCCTACAACGACACCGCCGTCACCAACCGTCACGACTACTACTACCGCGTCCGCGTCATGGACACCGAGGGTCGCGTAGGCCCCTACAGCGACACGCTCATGGCGCGGCCGCGCGCCACGCTCAAGCGGGTCGCGGGCGTGGACCGGATCTCCACTGCCGCTGCCGCTTCCCGCTCGGCCTTCTCCTCGGGTGAGACCCGGGGCGTGGTCATCGCGACCGCCAACGGCTACGCCGACGCCCTCGCGGCGGCCAGCCTCGCCGGTACCTGCCGAGGCCCCGTGCTCCTCGTGGGCAACGCCGGCCTGAGCAGCGACCTCGCGTCCGAGATCACGCGCCTCGGCGTGAAGCAGGCGTACATCGTGGGCGGCACCGGCGCAGTGCCCACGAGCGTGGGTGTGAGTTTGAGCTCGCTGGGCATCTCGGTCACGCGCGTCGCCGGCATCGACCGGTACGACACGGCGGCGGCCGTGGCCCGCGAGGTCATCAGCGCTTCGGGCGCGACGCACCCCAACGTGTTCGTGGTCACCGGGACCAACTACGCCGACGCGGTCTCGGTCTCGTCAGTGGCCTACGCGCTGCGCGCGCCGGTCCTGCTGACCAAGCCCACGCAGATCCCCGCCACGACGCTATCCGCGCTGCGTGAGCTCGAGCCCACCCAGACCACGGTCATCGGCGGCAGCGGCGCCGTGTCCGCCACGACGTTCGCCGCCCTGTCCCGCGAGCTCGGGTCCGTGCGCCGCGTGGGCGGCATCGACCGCTACGCCACCGCCGCCGCGTTCGCGCGCCTCGCCCGTGCCGAGGGCTGGATCGACTCCAACGTGACGTACGTGGCCACCGGCCGCACCTACTCGGATGCCCTGGGCGCCGGTCCCGCGGCGGGCGAGCGCCGAGGCGCCCTCTTGCTCACCGACTCGACGGCCCTGCCTACGTCCGTCCACGACGACATCGACCAGACCGGTGACGGTCTGGATGCTGTGCTGGTTGTTGGAGGGTCCAAGGCCGTTCCCGACCGAGTTGTCACCACACTGGACGGGATCCTTCGCTAGGCCTTGACCCTGGACCCTCCAGATCGTACGGACCCCGGGCCAGTCGACCACTGGCCCGGGGTCCGGTCTTCACTGGTACTAGCCGCCGTACGCGAGGACGTCGTAGGTCGAGTCCTCGGTGATGGTCACGTCGTCCAGGTACGCCACGCCGTTGGCGTTGTCGGCTACCCATGTGAACTGGGCGGTATCGGTCCCCGCCGGAGGCGTGAACGTCGCGGTCCATTCCACCCAACCCGATGTCGGGACCGCCGATGAAGCGAGCCGGTAGTTTGCGCTGATGAACCCGTTGAGAGGGTTGTGGTAGGCGACGTCCATACGCATCTGGCCCGAGGCCAGCGTGGGGATGTCCACCCAGCAGCGCACGCGGTAGGTCTTGCCGGGCTCCACGGGGATCGCGTGGGTCAGCGTGTCCGTTACGCTCGCCCCGGCGCTGTCGAACTTGATGCTCTTGGCGCCCGAGTGGGCGTGCCCGCTCACCTGGCTCAGTGCGGTGCCGGGCGCGAAGATCCACGAGTAGTAGGCGCCGCCCTGCGCGGGGTACGGGCCGGTGCGCAGGTAGTTCACTTCCTCGAAGCCACCGTCGCACAGAAGGTCGTGCGGCTTGGTGAGCAACGGCAAGCCCACCGGGTAGCCGCGGCCGGCGAGCCAGTCGGCGAACGCGGTGAACTGCGTCACCGGGAAGTTGAGCGGACCCGCGTCGTTGGAGATGCGGTGGAACGTCACCACCGCCGTGCGGCCCGTGCTCAGCAGCTGGTCCACGGTGACCTTGATGAGGTCCAGCGACTGCGAGGGGTAGTCCCCCGTCCCAAGCGCCCCGTACGGCATGAAGAACGTGGGCTGGACGGGAGAGGTCCCCATGAGGTTGGGCGAGTACGTGGTGAAGCACTTCTTGAAGCGCCAGTAGACCTCGCGGTCGGAGGCCGCGTCCCGCGCGCCGCCCGGGTAGGTGAAGCTGCGCGGATACGGCAGGCCCACCGCGAGCAAGTCCTTGATCGACCCGTCGAGCTCCGCACGGAACTGGTCCCGGTTGGAGGTCGCGTTCATGTGGGTCTGGGTGTGCGACCCGATCTCCCAGCCGGCGGCGGCGAGGTTGAGCAGGTCGGTGGCGCTGCAGTAGGCCTGGCCCGCGACGGTCTTGCCTATGCGGCCGGTGACGATCGCCAGGTAGCCCACGAGACCGCGCTGGGCGAGGATGGGCCCGGCGATGCTCGCGGTCTCCTTGTAGCCGTCGTCGAAGCGGATGATGACCATGGGGCCGTTCATGGGCCGTACCTGGATCGTCGTCGACGACGACGGACCGAGCAGGCCTCCGAGCAGCGACGCCTCGGCAGGCTGAGGTGTCATCACGGTCGCCCCGACGGCTCCGCCGATCAGCGCAGCAGCGCTCGCGCGGAGCAGATCGCGGCGACTCATGGAGTCGTCTTGCGGACGCTCGTTCCCGCCCGTGCCCTCAGGCTCGAGGGGCAGTTCTGGAGTAGTGCGGTGACTCACTTCTCCACCTCCCATGACCGTGGATGTACAAAAACCGGCCCAGGTATCCCTTGGGCCGGTTTCACCATTGACTTCACAGCGACTCCAGGGGTGACCAACCTCGTCGCTGCTTCACAGTCTCCCAATCGCGGCTAGTTCGCCGCCGGCATATGTAGGCACCAGTGCCGTTGTCAGAAACACTATACCGCCTGTGAAGGGCCGCAACACGTTCGAGAGCCCGGCGGTCCCCCAGCGCCCGCCCAACGGCGCTCTATGCGTTCCATGCGCGCCGTTCGCCCGGGCTGTGGCCCTGTCCTGATCCGGGTCGGGCGGTCGTGAGTGGAGATTAGCGGTGTCGTTCTCTCGCTCAGTCCAGCATCGGCACCGGACGTCAGGTTCGGCGAGTACCCGACCAGCACTGGCAATGAGCAGGGCATATACTATGCGGACGCTTTCTGATTAAGCGCTGTTCACAACTTGGTTCCTGCGACGCCTTCGGTGTCGCAACAGGGAGACGAAGACACAGGGGCGAAGATTGGTCACCTCGCGGCCCCTGTCGAGTCAGTGGTGAAACCGGCCCTAGGGATACCTGGGCCGGTTTGCGTTAACGGGGACCGGCCGGGGCGCAGGGGACCGTGGACCGTGGAATGCTGGACGGGGGTCCTCACGATGAGAGTTGCAGCACGCGAACCCCACGGGTTCTTTGACGACACGGCGGTCGTTTCGGGGTGGAAGGCGACCGACGTATCCAGGCGGCGCAGGCGCGCCCTGACCATGGCCGGCCTGATGCTCGCCGACGTCGCCGCTATCGGCCTCGCCGAGCTGTCGGCCACCGTGGTGGCCGGCTTCGCCGGCGGCCCAGATGCGGGGCGTCTTCTCGCAGTTCCCGGAGAGTCTGTGGCCCATCACGCTCTTCGGCAGCCTGGCGCTGCTCATACTCGCGGCCTTCGCGGTGTCCCGTCTCTACGACCCCGATAGGCTCGATTGGGGCTCGGGCCAGATCGCCCGCACGCTGCGGGCGACGACCGAAGCGGTGATCGTCTTCGCTCTCGCGTCGTACGCCTTCGGCATAGCCGGCGAGGCCCGCCTGTGGCTGGTCCTGTCGTGGCTGTTCGCCGCCGTGCTCGTGTCGGTGGGCCGCCTCGTGGCCCGCGACGTCCTCATTCGCTTCAACCGCGAGGGGATCATGCAGCGGCCCACCCTCATCGTCGGTTCCAATGCCGAGGCCGCCCACATCACCAGTGTCCTGGCTCACCCCGGTACCGGCTTCCGTCCGGTCGGATACGTGTCCTCGGCACTCAAGGACCAGTTGTCGCTGGACTTCGTGGAGCCCACGGTGCCCAACTACGGCTCGCCGCGGGACATCGCCGAGATCGTGAAGCGCTGCTCGATCGACACCGTGGTCATCGTGGCCTCGGCATTCAACTATGAGGTTCTCGACCGGCTGATCGCCGACCTGCGCGGCAGCGAGGTCAGCATCAGGATGGCCACGGGCCTGTCCAACGTGCTTTCCAGCCGCGTGATCGCGGAGCAGACCAGCGGCATCCCCATGATCAGCGTCAAGCCCGTGACCCTTACGCGGCATCAGCTCATGACCAAGCGTGCGTTCGACCTCATCGTGGCCGGCGTGGGCCTCGTCGTCATCTCGCCCCTGCTGTTCCTGCTCGCCGCCCTCATCAAGCTCACGAGCCCGGGACCGGTCTTCTTCATGCAGGACCGGGTGGGCAAGGACGGCCGCGAGTTCAAGATGTACAAGTTCAGGTCCATGGTCGCCAACGCCACCGCCCTGCAGAAGGATCTCAAGACCGCCAACGAGGCCGAGGGCCTGCTCTTCAAGATGAAGCAGGATCCGCGCGTCACGCCTCTGGGACGCCTGATGCGCCGCCTCTCGCTCGACGAGCTGCCACAGCTCATCAACGTGGTCCAGGGCGACATGAGCCTCGTGGGGCCGCGTCCCGCGCTGCCCAGCGAGACCGCCTGGTACGGCGACCGCGCCAAGCGTCGCTTCGAGGTCGTGCCGGGCATGACCGGCATGTGGCAGGTCTCGGGACGCTCGGAGCTGGGCTTCGAGGAGATGATCGACCTCGATCTCTTCTACATCGAGAACTGGTCGGTCCTGCTCGACATGTCCATGCTGGCGTGGACGATTCCAGCCGTTCTGTCCAGCCGAGGGGCGTACTAGGAACTGGAGGACACCCGGCCCGGCGACGGGCCGAGTGCACGCGGCCAGGGCGGACCTCGGCAGTCGTTGCTCGGGGTCGCTACCCGTCGCTGGGAGCGAACTCGCCGCGGATCCGGCGGGCACGGCTCCTGATGGTCTTCGCGGGCACCTTGGGCGTCATCCGTGACGCCGGCGTGCGAGGACGGTCGCCGTACTCGTACACGTCCACCCGGGAGAAGCCCGACTCGCGCAGCGCGCGCTGCGTCGCCGCGAAGTCCTCGTCGGTCTCGCCGGGGAACCCGACCATGGCGTGGGTCGTGATCTTCAGGTGCGGCGCCGCCTCGCGCAGCCTGTGCACGGCCGCGACCGCATCGGAGCCGTTGTGGCCCCTCTTCATGAGCTCCAGGACCCGGTCGCTGCCTGACTGCAGCGGTATCGCCAGGCTGCGGATGCGGGACGCGTTGTCCGCGAACACCCGTATGAGCCGGTCCTGATACCGGATGAAGAAGTTCGTGTCCAGATCCAGGATCGTCACGTGGAAGTCGCCGGGGACCGCGAAGAGGGCCTCGAAGAGCTCCGCGACGTCGCTGCCGATGTCCTGGCCGTAGGCGCCCACGTCCTGGGCCACGATCCGGAAGTCCGTGTACCCGCGATCGAGGCCGGTCTTGAGCTCGGTGACGACGTCGTCGAGGGGCTTGGACCACAGCGGGCCGCACGCCGCGCGGATCGCGCAGTACGTGCAATGCCCGAGGCACCCCTTGGCCACCCGGATGTCGTACAGCTGGGGAGCCTCGGCGCCCAGGTGGACCTCCGATGACTTCATCCGCGCGCGATAGCGGGTCAGGGCGCCGCGGATGCCGGATTCCTCCACGACCGCGGCCACGCGCTTGGGCAGCGCCCGCTGCTCGTGCTCGAGAAGGCGCGAGGCCTCGGCGATCACCGGATCCACGCGATTGGCGTCCGCGACTTCGTGCAGCGGCACGCTCGCGGTGATCATCTCGTCGAACCGCGCGAGATCGCGGGGAGCGATGAGCTCGGCATCGAACCGGTCGGCCAGCACTTCCTCCGAGATCGAGGCTATGCAGCCCGTTATCACGAGTCGCGAGTCCGCGGCGCGCTTCCGGTCGGCCTCCTCCAGCAGCGAGACACCGTAACCCTCGGAGGCCTCGTCCACGCCGCACGCGGCGACGACCACGAGCTCGGCGTCCTCGATCGCGCTCGTGACCTTCCAGCCGTTCGCGTCGAAGTAGCCAGACAACGAGGAAGTGTCCACCTTGGCGCGTGGGCATCCGTTGCCTATCGCGATGTAGACCGTCTTGTCCATCGTCCGCTCCCTGCCGAGGAACGCGGCGCACAGCCACAGCCGCCTTCTACCTTAGGCGATGAAGGATCGCCACTGTAGATATCGGAAGACCGGTGGCCAGACATTACCAAGCCGTTCCCGCCGGTGGCGGGCCTGGGGCGGGCGGGCCGCGACACGGCTGCCGAGTGTCGCCGTCGCCGCCGGGGACCGCCTCCGTGACCGTCCCTGAGATCACGACCGCCGGGGACTTGGCCCGGAAAGCGAAACAGGCCGGAAGCCCTTGAGCCTCCGACCTGCGAGTTTCTTGGTCGCGGGGGCAGGATTTGAACCTGCGACCTTCGGGTTATGAGCGGTCCCGAGCCGCTTCCGTCTGACTCGACGTGAGTCCACGACAAGCCCTCTGACCTGCTCAAAGGTTAGGAGGTTTGTCTCTCCGAATCTCGTTGATTCTGGCCCGTTCTCGCCCCTCGTGATGACAGAATGCTTGCACGAGAGCTTGGTCGGGGCTCCCGCGCCGTGCCGGAGAGGCAGAAGCCTCGGTCACCTCGTTTCATCGCTCGGCCCCGCACTACCCGAAGCGACTGCAACCCAGGAAGGTCCAGCGCGGAAAGCCCAACACCGCTTCCAACAGTGGCCAGTTTCAGTGCTACGATGCTGCCATTCCCAAGAGGGGGTTGCGATGGCTGATGACGTTGCGGCACAGGATCCGTCGGGAAGCGAAGAAGCGGCTGCCCTGTTGTGGCTCATTGCCCTTCGTGAGCAGCAGTGGAAGAGAGTGCTCGCGCTTCTCGACTCTGGAATCAGCCAGGCAGCGCTGGCAAGCACCCTAGTCGACGAGAACTCCATCACGAAGGATGAGGCCGGCAGGGTCACAGATGTGCTCTCCGCGACCTGCTCGCTCATCGCCGACCGGCTCGACAACGGCCGCGATCTTTCCTCGGCTACGAACGAGGTAATTGGGCTGGTTGAACTGGCTTTCTCCGCCCTGCCTCCCGACGCGGACCGGCAAGTTCTGGCCTCTCGCCTGGCACAGGCAGCAGAGAGCGAAGCGTGCCTTGCTGGCGAACTCCGAGTCACGCACTCCCTCTACGCGGGCCCCCCTTTCGTTGTTGATGGATCCGCGCAAGTCTCGCTGGCCGTCTTCTTCGGAAGTGTATTCGATGCCCGAAGGGATCTTGCGTCCGAGTACAAACCCGAGGTATCGACACTGAGACCTGTCGCAACCTTGGCACTACGACTTGAGAACCAAGACGAACCGGTCGTGTTCTCCATTGACTACAGGGGCGCCGGGATCATGATCGACAACTTGCTCGCGGTTCGTGCCGAGTTGCTCGCCCTGGCTCCGTACGCCAAGCGTGACGTGACCAGGTCCACACCATAGGATGGGCGCCACACAGGACAAAGCCGATTGTGAGCTGACCCATCGCGCCATGCCCACTATTCGGCCCGTATCAGGCTCGAATCCCGGGCGCCCTGTAAGGCCCCACGACAAGCCCGTCGGCCTACTCCCCGTTGCTTTCATCCAGCGTCCCAGGCCCGCCCCTTCCATCTACGACCAGCTCAGCAGCATGGCAAAGGCCTTGGAAGACCTGCCCACCAAGACGGACATCGAGGATCTTCGAGAACTCGTGCAGCACAGCGGCACGGCCGCGCCAATCCTCGAAGTCCCCTCGAGAACCGATCTGCCTTTCGTGTACGTAGCGGTCGCCGCCGTGCTCGCAGGGTTTCTCGCCGTCTCTGTGCTGCTGACCGTCTGCCTTCCATTGCTTGGAGGCTCGCCCGCTTATGGCCTCCTCCTTGGGACGGGAGTTGTCGGCTTGCTCGCGGTGCTGCTGATAGATGCGAAGGCCTACGCGAGGAGCGGGGATGCGCAAAGCCAGTAAGTACAGCAACGTTGTCGCCTTCATCAAGCACGCGACTGCGGTCGAAATGAAGACCGAAGCAGGCCGGGCGAACCAGGTCTTGATGGTCGGCCTCTTGATGGTAGTCGCGGGGGACTTGTTGACCAACGCTCTTGCCCGTCTTGGGGACGGCGTTATGGCCGCTTTCGGTCACCCTGTGGTCCTGGCCCGCGATGACCCGTTCTGGATGTTCGTGATCGCAGCATCACTCGGGATCGGGTGCGTGGCTATGCTTGGAGTCGTGGACTGGGCGAGGAGAGACGGTTCTAGGCGCGACTGATGCTGCACGAAGCGCCAGGTGCACGTTCTCGCTCGACATTCCCCCCTTCAGGAGCTCCCACGGACCCCAGCTAGCTCCCCTGCTGCGCAAGGTCTAGAGGGGACCCTCCAGATGCCGCTACGACGCGACAGTATGCCTGCCTGCGACCCCGACAACGAGACAGGCCGGAGCCCTCAAGCCTCCGACCTGCGCGTTTCTTGGTCGCAGGGGCAGGACCTGAACCTGCGACCTTAGGGCTCTGAGCGGCTCCCGTTCGTTTCCGTCTGACTCGACGTGAGTCCACAGCAAGCCCTCTGACATGCTCAAAGGTCGGGTGCTTGTCCTTCTCAGTTCACCATGCCCCCGCCCGTTTCGGCTACTCTTGATGACGAAATGCTTGCACGTCTCAGTCGCCGCCGCGCGCGCCGCCCGGCCCCGTCTCGCTCGACGCGTTCTCGCCCGTCGCCCTATCCTCAAGCGCCAGTAGCAGCCTCACGGTTGCCAACAGGTAGTAGAATTCCCAGTCCACCCATACCGCCAGATCGTAGTCGTCCCGCTGACTTGCGTTGAAATGGCGGATGGCGTAGCCGTTCACCAGCTGGAACAGCTCGCGCTCATCCTTGGACGCGAGGTGCTCTTTGGCAGACGGTCGCAACTTCTCAAGAACGTCGGCGAGCTCACGCACGGCCCTCAGTCTGTCCTTTGGCCCTGCATTGTGCCGCCTGAAGTCTCTGACGGCCCGGTCGACACGCTCAATGATCCCTGGATCCTCAGATTGTGTTGGCTCGTCCATCAGTGGGCGCAGACCGTGCGGACCTACGCCAATCACCTGGCCATCGGCGTCCAGTTCCCACGCCCCATCCTCGTACCGCGACAGAAGCCCGTTCACGTGTTCGCGGAACAGCTCCTGGCCCTCACTCAATGACACCCGGGAGACGTGGTATTGCCCGCAGAACTGACAGAGCCTGTGGTCGACCGGCTTCGCCACATGGTCCCAGCTGAACTCAATCAGGTCGAATAGCTGCTCTCGCGTATACCGGGTCTTCCGTGAGGGCAGCCAGAGCATTCCGATGCGCTGCTCGCTGTACTCGCTCGCGTCCGACCCCATCACGCCGTAGGTCGTAAGCCCCTTGCAGTCCTGCCCTTCAGCCCAAACTAGCCATTGGGACTCACGGTAGCTGTCCAACAAGTCCAGAAGAGCAAAGCCCAAGCCCACGGTGCCGAGCAGACGGGACTGAGTGGGTCGAAGCCCGTGACGTTCTCTGTAGTAGCTCCGCATCCTCACCGCCACCGTTCGAACCCTATGGGGCCCGTCGCGAATCGGACAAGGCGCGACCAGCATACACTCCGGTCCCCAGCCCCTGGCGCGCCGCCCCCAACCGGACTCGCCGGGCCGTCCTACGCCCCTCGACGTGGGGGGCCCTCGCCGCTCCCCATAGGTCGCGGCTCCCCCACGTCCGGTCCTCGGGGATGGTCCGGTCTGCTCTCCGGTCGGGGCCCCCAGGCGGCGGGAGCCTGCCCCTTACCCTAGGCACTTCCACTAGAATTGCCTCGTCGCCGAACTGAGACCAGCCCCGGATCGCCGCCGAATCCGCCTAGACAGGGGGACAATGTCGGTTTCGACCACTGAGGCACGCGCCAGAGCACAGGCGTTCGCGAAGGAATGGGCGGATGCCACCGATGAACGCGCGGAGAGCCAGCCCTTCTGGGAGGCGTTCTTCCGCATCTTCGGACTCGAACGTAGGCACTACGCTCGATTCGAGAAGCGCGTGAAGTACGACGCTGGGAGCGACGGTTACATCGATCTCTTCTGGCCCGGAAAGCTGATATGCGAGCAGAAGTCCGCTGGCCGCAGCCTCGACAAGGCCTACGATCAGGCGCTCCGCTACATCGACACGTTACCGAACCGCGACGTGCCCGGTCACGTTATCGTGTCCGACTTCGCGAGGATGAAGGTCTACGACCACGACAACGATGAGCTTCGTGAGTTCCCGCTAGAAGAGCTGTCAGACAACATCGAGCTCTTCGACTTCATCCGGCTCGACAACGACGCCCTCCGATGGGACCAAGAACAGGCCGAGGCGAGCGTCAAGGCATCCAGCGAGCTTGCCAAGCTCCATGACCTCATCGAGGGTGCAGGATACACGGGCCACAAGCTCGAGGTCTTCCTCGTCCGCCTTCTGTTCTGCTTCTTCGCTGAGGACGCGGGCATCTTCGAGCATTCGCAGTTCTCTAAGTACGTCTACGAACACAGCGAAGCCAATGGAGCGGACCTAGGCGCGGCCATCAGCGCCATCTTCGAGATCCTAAACACCCCCGAGCCCGAGCGAATGACCACTATTCCGGCAGAGTTGAAGACCCTGCCTTACGTCAATGGCGGCGTCTTCAGCGAGCAGATTCCTCATGTGGGTTTCGACCGAGACATGCGCCACGCCTTCTGGAAGTGCGGCCAGCTGGACTGGAGGAATATCTCGCCCTCAATCTTCGGGTCGATCTTCCAAGGCGTCATGGACGCCGCACAGCGCCGCGCAGAAGGAGCTCACTACACGAACGAAGACAACATCCGCAAGGTCATTCGTCCGCTCTTCCTCGACGATCTCTACTCCGAGTTCGTTCGGGTCAAGAATGACAAACCGAAGCTCAAGCAGTTCCACGCGAAGCTAGCCAGCCTCACGTTCCTCGACCCAGCGTGCGGATGTGGCAACTTCCTGACCACGACATACAAGGAACTACGTCACTTGGAAGACCAAGTTCTTGAGATTATATGGAACGGCCAGACAGTCATGGACGTCGGGGCACTCGTGAAAGTGAACGTCGGGCAGTTCTACGGCATGGAGTTGCTCGACTTCCCATGCCAGATTGCCAACGTCGCCATATGGCTTGCCGACCATCAGGCGAACCGGCGCACGGGCGAGCTCTTTGGGACGTTCTACCGGCATCTGCCGCTTACCGACTACCACCAGATCATCCAAACGAACGCGCTCACGACGGACTGGCACGACCTCATCAGTCCCGACAGCTGCGACTTCGTCCTCGGGAACCCTCCGTTCGTGGGGGCGCGCACGATGGGCCCCGCTCAGAAGATGGAGGTCAAGGACCTCGCCCACGACATCGCCAAGAACTTTGATCTCGACTACGTGAGCGCTTCGTACCTAAAAGCAGCCGACTTCATCCAGGGCACATCGGCCTCGGTGGCGTTTGTGTCCACCAACTCGATCACGCAGGGCGTTCAGGTCAGCGCGCTCTGGAAGCACTTGACCAAGAGCAAGGGCGTTTCGATTGACTTCGCCTACGAGACGTTCGTTTGGGACAGCGAAGCCCGCGGCAAGGCCCGCGTTCACTGCGTGATAGTCGGATTCTCCCTCGGCGGCAAGAAGGCAAAGTACCTCTTCGCTGCGGATGGCGAGAAGCGGCGCGTCGGGCACATCAACCCCTACCTCGTAGACGCGCCAGATGTCTTCATTGAGGCCACCGCCTCCCCCATCTCGCCGGTCTTGCGGATGGTCAACGGCAACCAGCCCCGCGATGGCGGCCACCTGGTCTTGTCGCCTGAAGAGCGGACGCACATCCTTGCCGATGAGCCACAAATCGACAAGTTCATACGTCCCTACCTCGGTGCCGAGGAGCTGCTGAACAACGGTCAGCGCTTCTGCCTCTGGCTCGAGGACGCATCTCCGGCTGAGATTAGGAGCAGCCCAACGCTGGTCAAACGAGCCGCACTCGTTCGGGACTTCCGGCTTGCATCGAGGGCGAAGACTACACGGGGGTACGCCGCGACCCCCTCCTTGTTCGCGCAGCGACCTCAGCCTGCGAACATAGGCTGTCTTGCCGTTCCCAGTGTGTCGCCCGAGCGGCGGCCCTACATCCCCATCGTCTTCATCGCACCGGGTGTGATTCTCAGCAACCTGGTCCTACTCATTCCAGGCGCCGGATCCTATGAGTTCGGCGTGCTGTCCTCTCAGATGCACAACTCTTGGATGCGCCGGGTCGCCGGGCGCCTTGAGTCGCGCTACCGGTATGGACGCGATACGGTCTACAACCCGTTTCCGTGGCCGAGTCCTAGTGACGAACTCAGACTGCGAATTGAACAAGCTGCCGACGCAGTGCTCAAGGCGAGGCTGGCCTTCCCGGGCTGCTCGCTGGCCGACCTTTGTGGACCCGAGTCCATGCCACCCGACCTGGTGAATGCCCACAGGGCACTAGACAAGGCCGTTGAGCGAGCCTACGGCGTCCGCTTCGACCGCGACGAAGACAAGATAGTCGCCCACCTCTTCGAGATGTACGCGGCATTGGTCGCAGGGCCGAACGCGGAGAACTGAAGCCCTCATCGGGAACACCGGCACCTACTCCCAGCCTGCCCAGATCATCGGCGGCCTGCCCTCCTCCGTGCCGCCCGACTCAAAGACGCGGACCCTCTCGATCTGCGCTAGCACCGCCTTGACCTCACCCAGCGAACGAGCCGGGTACTTCTCGACGGGCACCATTCCCCCCTGGCGCGCAAAGGAACCGCCTGCGGCCCTTGGCGAGCTGGCCATCCTCGAATGTCGTGCCGGCGTACTTCACCGGGTAGTTGCCTCGGCACGGTGAAGCGCCTCGCCTCGCTGCGCATCAACCAGGGGGAGAACCTCAAGTTCGTGCAGCAGCAGCTTGGACACGCCTCGATTCGGACGACCGTAGACCGCTATGGGCATCTGATGCCCGACGCCCACATCGGCGTGAGTCATCGTCTCGACGCGACCGTCTTCGGAGACAGTCCCGAGAATCCTGATGGCAGAATGCTGCCATCCGCTCCGGAAAACGAAACAGGTCGGAAGCCAATAGGCCTCCGACCTGCGAGTTTCTTGGTCGCGGGGGCAGGATTTGAACCTGCGACCTTCGGGTTATGAGCCCGACGAGCTACCAGACTGCTCCACCCCGCACCGTTTCGCGCTGCCGATGACCGGCGCGCCGAATCGTGAGGATACCGCCCGGCACGACAGTCCGCAAGACCCAGCCGCGGTATGCCGTTACTTCCCATAGAGGAGGCGGTGCCGGTCGGCGCGAATGAAGATATGTACACGGTTGGCGCCTGGTATGTCGTGCGGGGCATGCTCAGATACCCGCGCGTCGGCTGGTGCCCCCGAGTGACGTTGTCCTCGGGCTAGAGGGGAACATGGCCGATGGCAAGGAATTCGCATTGTCCAGGCGCGGTCGCCGGAAGAAGCGTTCCCGACCCGGCGAAGCCGTGTGATGAGGTTGATAAGCCCAGCTCAAGGCTGGTACACTAGCGGTTCCGGGCTCAGGGCGTCCCGCTCGGCCGCCGAACCCGGAACGACGCGCCTCGGCAGACGAGGCAGGAAAGGAAAGTCGTCTCAGTGCATCGTGGCCACCGCAGAATAGCCGCAGGGGTAGCGTTCTCGCTTTGCTTCACGCTGCTCGTGACCGCTCCGGCGGTGGCGGCTCCCTCGGCCGATTCCACGGTCACGGCGGGCGGCACCCTGGTCGCGGCGGGTCCCACGGACCCCACGGCCGCCATCAACGGGCCGGTCGATGCCCAGACGCAGCAGTTCCGCGATCAGTTGAAGGCCAAGCAGGACCGCCTGGACGCCTTGAAGTCCCAGCTCGACCAGTTGGACAACGAGCTGGAGATCGCCACCGAATCGCTCAACCAGGCGCAGGACCAGCTCGACTCTCTGCGCTCTCAGATCGCCACCGCTCAGGGCGACCTCAAGAAGGCCGACTACGCCTACCAGGTGCAGGCGGACCTGCTCGCCAAGCGCGCGGCCGAGATCTACCGCACGAACGACACCAACGCCGTCGAGATCGTCGCTGGGCAGCAAGTCGTTGCCCGACTTCTTCGACCGCCTCGAGTTCCTGGGTGTGGTGGGCGAGGCGGACGCCAACCTGGCGAGCCAGCTCGCCGCGCAGCGCGACGCCATCAAGAAGACCAACGAGGACCTGCAGGTCCAGCAGCAGCAGGCCGAGGCGGCTCAGTTCGACCTGGCGGCGCGCAAGCGTGAGATCGAGCTGCGCATCGCAGACCGCCAGGCGATGCTCATGAACGCGCAGTCCGACCTGCTGGGCATGCTCAACGCGGAGGCCGCTCGCCGCAGCCAGAGCGAGCAGACGCTCTACCAGAACATCATCTCCAACGCCGCAGCTCAGGGGATCACGATCATCGCAGGATCCCTGCGGAAACGGCGCTCGCCTATCACGGCATCCCCTACCTCTGGGGCGGGGCCACTCCGGCCGGCTTCGACTGCTCCGGCCTCATTATGTATGTCTTCGCACAGCAGGGCGTGCAGCTGCCGCACTACTCCGGCAGCCAGTTCCTTCTGGGCGAGAAGATCCCCGTGGACCAGATCCAGCCCAACGACGTCGTGTTCTTCGGCTCGCCGGTGCACCACGTGGGTCTCTACATCGGTGGCGGCTACTTCATCGAGGCGCCGCACACCGGCGACTTCGTGAAGATCTCGCCGCTGTCCTCGCGCAGCGACATCGCGGGGGTTCGCCGCTATCCCTGGCAGCCGCGCGTCGGACCGCCCGCCGGTCTGAGCCAGATCTCGCCTAACGTGGATCACAGCCACGGCGTCCAGGGAATCTACGGCAACACGGCTCGGTAGCGGAGCGGCCGGTACAGCGACACCGGCCCGCCCCGGCAGCGCCCCTGCGTATCCGCATCGGCCGCTTCACCACAGGGGGAGCCCATGAGGTCTTTCGTGGCGGCGTGTCTCGACGCCGCCGACTCCGCCGGCGCGTCCTACGCCGACGTGCGCGTCGTGGACACGCGCACCCAGTCACTCTCTGTGAGGACCGGGCGGGTGGAGGCGGTCGCCTCGAGCGCTTCCTTCGGATTCGGGGTCCGCGTGATCGTGGACGGGGCCTGGGGTTTCGCCTCCTCGTCCCAAGTGACCGGAGCCGAGGCGGTCCGTGTCGCGAGGCAAGCGGTCGCCATCGCCCGAGCGAGCGCCATCGTCACGGGGCCGCCCGTGGTCCTGTCGCCGCTGGAGCGCCAGGAAGGGCGCTGGACCGGCCCGTGTGACCAAGACCCCTTCGCGATCTCGGTCGAGACCAAGCTCGAGCTGCTGTTGGCCGCCGACGAGGCGCTGCGCACCGAGAGCGCGGTCAAGGTCTCCAACGCGCACCTGGACTTCCTGCATGCCAGCAAGACGTTCGGTTCCACCCTGGGCAGCTACGTGGAGCAGCAGCACTGGGAATCGGGCGGCGGGATCGTGGCGTACGCGGTGGGCGACGAGGTCCTTCCACGCTCCTATCCCAACTCGCACGGCGGGCAGCACTTCCAGGGCGGCTGGGAGACCATCCTGGACATGGACCTCGTGGGCCACGCACCGCGCGTATCGGCCGAGGCCACCGCGTTGCTCAGCGCGAAGTCCTGCCCCACCACGGAGACCACCGTGATCATCGACGGCTCCCAGCTCGGGCTTCAGGCGCACGAGTCCATCGGCCACCCTACCGAGCTCGACCGCGTTCTGGGCGAGGAAGCCGCGTTCGCCGGCACTTCGTTCCTGACCTTGGACGACATCGGCACGCTCCAGTACGGGAGCGACATCGTGAACGTGACCGCCGATGCCACGGTGCCCGGGTCGCTGGGCGGCTTCGGCTGGGACGACGAAGGTGTCCCAGCTCAGCGCGACTACCTCATCAAAGACGGCGTGTTGGAGGGATTCCTCTCCTCGCGGGAGACGGCGACGGCGATCGGCCGCGCGAGCAACGGCTGCATGCGAGCCGACGGCTGGAACCGCATCCCCCTGGTTCGGATGGTCACCGTGTCGCTCGAGCCCGGCTCGGCCGGAACGCTGGGCGATCTGATCGCAGACACCGACGAGGGGGTGTACGTCGAGACCAACAACTCCTGGTCCATCGACGACCGGCGCCTGAACTTCCAGTTCGCGACCGAGATAGGCTGGGAGATCAAGCACGGCCGGCTCGCCGGGATGATCAAGAGCCCCAACTACACCGGCATCACGCCCACGTTCTGGAACTCGTGCGACGCCATCTGCTCGGCCAGCGAGTGGAACGTGTGGGGACTGCCCAATTGCGGCAAGGGGGAACCCATGCAGGTGGCCCACGTGGCTCACGGAGCGGCTCCCGCGCGCTTCCGCAACGTGCGGATCGGGGTGGGCAAATGAGCATGTCTCTGGAGGACGCGCGCAACCTGGCCATGCGTGTGGTCATGGAATGCCAGGGTGACGATGCCGAGGTGCTGGTCGCGGGAGGCTCCGAGGCGCTAACCCGGTTCGCGAACGACCGGATCAACCAGAACGTCGTGGTGGACGACGCGGTGCTCCACATCCGCTCGGTAGTGGGCAAGCGCCAGGGCGGCGCGAGCACCAACCGCCTCGACGACGCGTCCATCGCCGCCGCCTGCGACTCCGCGTACGAGGCCGCGCTCCACGCGCCCGAGGACCCGACCTTCCCGGGCTTGCCCGAGCCTGCGCCCTGGGTGCGCGAGGAGCGGGCGCGGCCCTCGGCCCGGGAATTCGGCCCGGCTCCGCGCGCGCAGGCGGTGGCGCAGCTCATAGACCCCAGCCTGGAAGCCGGAGCCGGCCTGATCACGGCGGGCAAGGTCGAGGTGGCCGACAACGTCATCGCCATCGCCTCCTCGCGCGGTGTGGACGCGTACGCGAGCACGACCGAGTTCTCCGCGACGATCCTGTCTCGCGGGCCCGACGGCGCCAGCGGCTGGGCCTCGTTCAGCGGCGCGGGCACCGAGGGGTTCGATCCAGCCGCGCTCGGAGTTCAAGCAGCCGACCTCGCCCTGCGCGGCGTGGGTGCAACATCCCTGGAGCCCGGCGAGTACGCGGTCGTCCTCGGCCCTGAAGCGGTGGGCGAGATGCTCACGATGATCGCGTACACGGGCCTGTCGGCCAAAGCCCTTGCCGAGGGCCGCTCGTTCCTGGGCGATCGCATGGGCGAGCGCATCATGTCGCCCGCGGTGACCATCGAGGACGATGCGCTGGGACCCGACGGCATCGGGCTCACCTTCGATTTCGAGGGCATGCCCAAGAAGCGCGTCGAGTTCGTGAGCGGCGGCGAAGCCCGCGCCGTGGCCACCGATTCGTACTGGGCCGAGCGGCTAGGCATGGAGAACACCGGGCACGCGCTGCCGGCGCCCAACGCCTTTGGCCCGTATCCCCTGGACCTGGCCATGGCGGCCGGTGACGCGACCGTGGAAGAGCTCATCGCGAGCGTTCCCCGAGGCGTGTACGTGAACCGGTTCTGGTACGTCAACGTGGGCGACCCGACTCGCGTGGAACTCACGGGCATGACGCGCGACGGCACGTTCATGATCGAGGGCGGCAAGCTGACCAGGCCCGTCAAGAACCTCCGGTTCACGCAGGGCGCCATAGAGGCGCTGGCGCACGTCACCGGAGTGGGCGGCGAACGCCGCCTGGTGGGCGAGCGCGGGTCCACGGTCCTCGCCCCGGCGCTGAGCATCGACAGGTTCACCTTCACCGGCCAGACCGAGTGACCGCGGCGCCGAGGAGCCGATGACCCCCGATCGCCCGCGACACCGAGCATCACGGCGGCGCCCGCCCGGACGCGAGCGCCCTCGGCCGCACGCCCGGCGCACGATCCCGCTCTGGCCACTCGCCGCCGGCGGGGTGGCTCTCGCCGTGATCGCCGCCTGGGTGCTCTCGGGCCCGGTGGCCGGCGGGCTTTGGCGAGGCGCACGCTCCGGACCGGCGGGCACCGCGACCGCGATACGGCGAGCGGCGCCTAGGGCGGCCTCGGCACGAGGGGCTGTCCCTACGACCATCACCGTGAACGCAGTAGGCGACCTGATGTTCGGCCAAGGGGTGGCCGAGTACGTGGACGCCGCCGGCCCGCAGGCGATCCTGTCCCTCGTGGCGACGCGGCTCGCCGGCGCCGACCTCACACTGGGCAACCTGGAGTCGCCGCTCACGTCTTCCGGCCGGCCTGTGAAGGGCAAGGACATCACGCTGCGGGGGAACCCCAAGGCGGTAGCCGCACTGTCTCGCGCCGGCTTCGACGCCCTCGGGCTCGCCAACAACCACGCGCTGGACTACGGGCCCACGGGCCTGCGAAGCACTCTCACGCTCCTGGACCGCGCCCGCATCGCGCACGCGGGCGCGGGCGTGACTGTGGCCGCCGCGCGCAAGCCCGCGGAGCTCCGGGCACGGGGCGCCAGGGTCGCGTTCCTGTCGTACTCGCACATCAGGCCGGCCGGTTTCGTCGCCGGGGACACACGGCCCGGTATCGCCGAGTCGCGCAACGACAGCATGGACCGCGTGGTAGCCGAGATCAGGCGGGCGAAGGCCACCCACGGCATCGTCATCGTCGCGTTCCATTGGGGAGTGGAGCACAAGGACTCGGCCACTGAGGAGCAGATAGCCGACGGTCACCGGGCCGTGGACGCCGGGGCCGACCTGGTCCTGGGCACTCATCCGCACGTGATCCAGGCCATCGAGTCCTACAAAGGCAAGGTAATCGCTTACTCTCTGGGCGATTTCGTGTTCGATCACTCGCAGCGCAAAGCGGGCGAGTCGTTCATTATGACCACGGAACTCGGCCCGAAAGGGACCGGCCGCGTGCTCATCGTGCCCACCTACCTGGGCAGCGGCAACGGCCGGCCCGCCATAGTGAAGGGCAGCGCCGCTCGGACGATACTCCAGCGTCTGAAGGTGCTGTCGGCTAAGCTCGACACCGACGTCGTCATCCGTGGCGACCAGGCTACCGTGGAGATCAAGTGATCGACGACTGGCTCGACAGCGAGGGCGACGCGTCCCCGCCTACAAGCGATGCGCCGGCGCGGGACGACTCCCGGTCCGCCGCCGAGGCCCGTGTCCGCGAGGCGGCAGGCTATCACCAGCCCGCTCCCCGTGACCCGTCCTCACCTCGCGGCGACAAAGAGTCGCTGGACGCGATCCGCGGCATCACGCTCCCGCCGGTGCCTACCCGCGCTCAGGATGACGAGGCCCGCGACGACTGGCAGCGCGGCACGCCACGGCCCTCCCGGGATGCGTCGCGCCCCAGGCCCCGCCCTCGCGGACGCGCCGCGGCGAGCGCGAAGGCCGCTCAGGGGCGGCGCCGGACCCTGCTCATCGCCGGAGCGGCGACCGCGGCGCTGATCGTGGTAGTGGGCGCCGCCGTGCTGCTCACCTCGCGCACGCCCGTGACCGCGCGCCTCGCCGACGGCGAAGGCTCGCTTCGCATCAAGTCCTCGGCGGCGTCGCCGTCCAAGCCCATCGTGGCCACGCCGGTCTTCGCGCACATCGGCAACCTGAAGATCCACCTGCCCATCGACCCCAAAGCCGCCACCGGCGTCGCCTTCCACCAGGCGTCGTACGGCCACTCGTACGACATGGTCCCGAATGTGACCGTGGCCAACCGCGCCGCTGTCTTCGCTGAGGTCAAAGGCGGCAAGAAGTTCCCCCTGGCGTCGCCCAAGACGAGCGTCACCGGCGTGGTCCTGCGCGACGGCGAGCGCATCATGGACAGCGTGTGGAGGGGCAGCCTCGTAGAGCTGTGGCGCAACGGCCGGCCCGGCAAGCCGGACACCGCGGCGGATTGCGGCGCTCCGTACGGGACGCAGATCGTCGCCCCCGTGTCGGGCACGGTGACGCGGATCAGGCCCTACAAACTGTACGGGCGCTACCCGGACTTCGAGATCCACATAGAGCCCGACGGCATGCGCCAGGCCGACCTCGTGTGTATCCACGTGACGGGCGTGATCGTCCGCCCGGGCGAGCATCTGGTGGGCGGCGTCTCCCCCATCGCGCACGTGCGCCGCTTCGACGACAAGTTCGCGATCCAGCTCGCCGAGTACACCGGCGATCCTGGTAACCACGTGCACATCCAGTTCAACGAGCCCAAGGGCTCCTCCGGGACGGGCGGCGACTAGCGCGGGGGCCCAGGCGGCCTGCCGAGGGCTACCGGCCGGGCCCGGCCTCTCGACCGCGCGACACGAAACCCCGGAACCTACGATCGAACTCGGACCGCGGCAGCATCACCGACCTGTCGCACGTGGCGCACCGAAGCCTGATGTCGGCGCCCACCCGCGTGACCTCCCAGGCGTTCGCGCCGCAGGCGTGCGGCTTCTTCAGGCGCACGACATCGCCGAGTTCCACGGGCACGATGGGCGTTGGCACGAGAGCGGGCCTCCTGGCAGGCCGATCGGGCGGGCGGCGAGGCCACAGCCTCGGGTACCATCGAGTATAGTCACTGGACCCGGACGCGAGCCGTGCCGTCCGACCCGGATACATCTGAGGAGTCAACCATGCACACGCGCGCGATCGTCTCGGTTCTGGGCGAAGATCGCGTCGGCATCGTCGCCGCCGTGGCCAGCACGCTCGCGGAGTCGAGCAGCAACATCGAGGACATCCGCCAGTCCATCATCGGCGGGATCTTCTCGATGACCATGCTCGTCACGATCGACGAGGAATCGACTCCGTTCGACGAGGTCCAGGCCGCCCTCACGAAGGTCGGCGAGGGTCTGGGCGTGCAGATCACGCTGCAGCGCGAAGACGTGTTCCGCTACATGCACCGAGTCTGAGGCCCGCGAATGAGCGACATCACTCCTGAGGAGATCGTCGAGACGCTGCTCATGGTGCAGCAGCAGAACCTCGACATCCGCACGGTCACGCTGGGGCTCTCGCTGGGGAGCTGCGTCGATCGAGACATGGCCAAGATGGCGGACCGCGTCTACGACCACGTCACCACATCGGCCCAGCGGCTCGTTCCCGTCGCCGAGGCGATCGCCCGCGAGTACGGCATCCCCATCATCAACAAGCGCATCGCGGTCACTCCCGTGGCGCAGATCGCCGCCGCGGCGCCCGGCGCCGACCCCACCCCCATTGCCGAGGCGCTCGACCGCGCAGCCTCCACCGTGGGCGTCGACTTCATCGGCGGGTACTCGGCACTCGTGCACAAGGGCACGGGCGAGGCGGACCGCCGGCTCATCGACTCGATCCCCGGAGCGCTCGCCGCGACCGAGCGCGTGTGCTCGTCCGTGAACGTGGCCTCCACGCGCGCGGGGATGAACATGGACGCCATCATGCACATGGCCCAGGTCATCAAGGCCGCCGCGGAGGCCACCGCCGACCGCGATTCCATCGGCTGCGCCAAGCTGGTCGTGTTCGCCAACATGGTCGAGGACAACCCGTTCATGGCCGGTGCGGTACACGGCGCCGGCGAAGGCGACGCGGTCATCAACGTGGGCATCTCGGGTCCCGGCGTCGTGCGCGCGGTGGTCGCGGGCATGCCCGAGGACGCGGATCTGACCCAAGTCGCCGAAGAGATCAAAGCCACGTCGTTCAAGATCACCCGCGTCGGCGAGCTCGTCATGCGCGAGGCTGCCCGCCGGCTGGGCGCGACCACGGGCATCGTGGACCTCTCCCTCGCGCCTACCCCGGCGCAAGGCGATTCGGTGGCCGACATCCTGGAGGCCATAGGCGTGGAGCGCGCCGGCGGGCCGGGGACGACCACCGCGCTCGCGCTGCTCAACGATGCCGTCAAGAAGGGCGGCGCCATGGGCACGAGCTCCATCGGCGGGCTCTCCGGCGCCTTCATCCCGGTGTCCGAGGACGCCGGCATGATCCGCGCCGTTCGTGACGGTGCGCTCACACTGGAGAAGCTGGAGGCCATGACGAGCGTGTGCTCCGTGGGCCTGGACATGATCGCGATCCCGGGAGACACCGCGGCGGAGACCATCGGCGCGATCATCGCGGACGCGTGCGCCATCGGCGTCATCAACAACAAGACCACGGCCGCACGTCTCATCCCGGCCGCCGGCCGCGTGGTGGGCGACGAGGTCTCCTGGGGAGGCCTGCTGGGCCACGCGCCGGTGATGAGCGTCAACGGGTGGGCCGGCACGCGCCTCATGCGCCGAGGGGGCCGCTTCCCGGCGCCGCTGGGCTCTCTGCGCAACTAGGCGCGGCGGCCTGCGGGGCTCGGTGGACGCGCCGGTCCCGTCCGTCCCCCACATCTGGAAGCGACGCGCCCGGATACCGATACAAGAGGTAGCGAACGGCGGCGGCCCGTCAGGGATGCGAAGAACCTTCGGGCGGTCGGCAGCGGTTCCATGGTGGCGGCGCTCGCCGCCGAGGATCCCTCCCGTTCGGGCCAGCGGGCTCGAACGACCGGACTGCCGCCGCCGCCACCCTTTCCCGATGCGCGCGCGGCGGTCCCATGCCCGGGGTCCGATCTAGGGCACGCCGCTCGTCGCGTGAATGGCCCTTTCGTCCCTTTCGCGACCCTTTCGGCATGCGTATTGCCCCGCCAGCCGATACTCGCCCGACTTCCTATCAATCCCAGGGACAAGTTGGCCGTTACCTACCCTGCATCGTTCCGCTCTCATTTGCAGAGCATCATTCCGGAAGGGGAGGTACGGCCATGAAGCGAACGATCCTGGTGGCGGCAGTGGCCGCCGTGATCGTCTTGGCGATGGGCGCTTACGCATTCGCCTCGAGCGGCAGCCAGACCGTGTCCGTGAGCGCGCAGGTGAACAACGCGTTCTCGATGACGGTCGCGAATCCGACGGTCGACTTCGGCAATGTGGATCTGGGGGCCCTTTACACCGGCCCGGTCAACCCGGTCATCACGGTCAAGTCCAACCGCCTGTGGGACTACAGTTCCACGCAGTCCGCTGTGACGGCCGGTGCCTACACCGCTCCGTTCGGCACGTTCCTGACGGACACCGGCACGACGGCGTTCGGCACCGGTCTCGATCGTGGCGTCACGGACGACACCCGCACGTTCACCCTGGACCTGACTTCCAACGCGGCATACAGCATCCCGGCCAGCACGCCGGTCAGCGCGTCGGTTCAGTACACCGCCGTCCAGGAGTAGCCGGGTCCGCATCGAAGCAACGACGCAGCCTAGTCGCAGCACTCCAGCAGACACAGCCAGCAACGAACGGGGCCGGTCCTCCCATGGGGGACCGGCCCTAGTCGTGCCCCCACTCGGCACGAGGACCCGCCGCCCGTCGCGCGGCTCGGCAGATGCGGGGCCCAGGGGCCGATGCAGTACGTGTGACCTGCTCAGGGAGGTTGGACGTGCGTCGCTTCGTATCAGTGCGGGGCGTGTGGGGCTTGGCGGCCGTGATCGCCGTCGTGGGTGCCCTCACCCTGGTTCCGGCCATCCCCGGCACCGTGACGCGCACCATGCCGGTCTCGGCCAACGGTCCCGTGACCGTCTCCTTCTCGATCCGGCCCCGAGTGAGTGCCGAGGTCCTCGACGACGGGATCCTCGTGCTCGCCAACACGCCATGGACCGCGACGGTGTTCTGGAGGGACCGGGACGGCGTCATTCGGGCCACCACGGTCGCCGGGACCGCCACGGGCGCCCACGGTGACTACGTGCGCGGGAACGGGAAGCTGGCCGGGTTCACCCTGGTGGCCGGTCGCTGACGCGGCATGCGCGCGCCGAGCGGGCGGCCCGTGTCCGCCAGACGAGGCGTTCCGGTACTCCTAGGCGTCGGACGATCCGGGCGGTGAAGCCGGCGGGGTCTTCATCCTTCGCGAACGCCCGATCGCCCTGGCTATGAGCCACACGATGAACAGGACCAGGACCGCGAGTACCGCGGCGGCCGTGATCACGATCCACCAGGGGACCACCCAGATCCAGCGCGGCTGCTCGATCGTCTTGACCTCGGGAGCGTCCGCTCCGGCCTTGCGCGCGACGAGCTGGTGGTCGAGCTTGAGCACCAGCTGGTAGTGCCCCAGGCCGGCACCCTTGAGCTTGTCGACCCCGTTGTAGTCCACATGGTCGCCCGCGTACACGATCGCCGAGGTGGCCACCGCCGAGCTCGACACGTCGGCCCCGCTGGAGTCGCGCAGGACCAGCGAGGCCTTGTAGGTCTTGTCCACGTTGCCTGTGTTGGTGACGGTGAAGGCGAACGGCGTCGAATCGCCCAGGACGAAGTCCTGGACGATGAACGGGCGCACCTCGATGGAGTCCCGGATCTCACCCCGCACGTGCGTGACCACACGGCACCCGATGCGTCCGGTCACTCTGGACACGGAGCCCGACGGGTTCTTCGGGTCGGGCTCGAACATCTCGAAGAAGATCACCGCGTTGTAGTCCCCCGGGCGCGCACCCTGCGGCACGGTCTCGGAGAACGCTACAGGCAGTGAGTCCCCGGCCTTGATCTCGATGTAAGGGGTGTTCGCCACGATCTTCGTGGAGTCGGGCATCTTGAGCGTGACCCACGTGGCGGCACTTCGCGGATCCGGCCCGGCCGAGGGCGCGGGTCGCGTGTAGACCGGCATCCCCTTGGAGTCGATCCTCGCGTCAGCGACGTACACGAGCGCTTGGATCTTCTCGGTGCCGGTGCTCGAGACCGTCATCGCGCCCTCGCCGCTCCCACCGGGCGGCAGCGACAGGTCGAAGGTCCCCTGGGACAGCGAGATGGTCTTCTCGGCGAACGCCGGGACCGGGAGCGCGAGCACGGCGGCGGCCGTCAACGCGGCGACGATGAGTGCCGCGATCGTCCGTGCCTGCAGGGGATGTGCGACACCGCGCCGCACGCTTCGCGTGCGGGTGATGCGCTGCGGGGGATGCGCCATGTGCCTAGATGCCTACCGACTCTCGGAAGTGTTTGACCTGGCGACGAGCTACCGGCAGGTGGGTCTCGTCGCGATCCGCGGCCACGACGACGTAGTCGCCGTCGGTGCGCAGGATCTCCTTGATCCTGTTCAGATTCACCATATAGCTTCGATGGATCCTGCAGAAGGACTCCTTGAGCAGCTTCTTCTCAAGATCCTTGAGCGTCAGGTCCACGAGGTACTGGTTCTCGAACGTGTGCACGTACGTGGACTTGTTCTTGGCCGACAGGAAGCAGATGTCGTCCAAGGAGAGCAGCACCGTGCGGCCGCCCTTGCGCACGGCGAGTTTGCGGAACTCGCCCTCTCCGCCCGCCCCGGCGCCGGCGGCCGCGTGCCGCCGCTGCGCGAGCGAACGGACCCGCGCCGCCAGCTCGAGGATGTTGAAAGGCTTGGTGACGTACTGCTGGACGCCCTGCTTGAACGCGAGGATCTTGGCCAGGTCCTGCGTCTTGGCGGTGAGCATGATGATGGGGAGGTCCGCCGTGAGCGGATTGTTCCGGATCTCCATGAGCGCCATCCAGCCGTCCACGCGCGGCATCATGATGTCCAAGATGACGACGTCGGCGCCCTCGCGCTGGAGGACCTCGAGAGCCTCGGCACCGTCTCCGGCGGACAGGACGCGCATGTCGTCCGCCTCGAGACCCAGCCGGATCATCTCGACGATAGCCGGATCGTCATCGACCACGAGCACCGTGACCTGCTCCACGGGTGGCCTCCCCTTCTGCCAAGCGCTGATGCCGCGAGCCGTTCGTCAATCAGTATGCCCAACGGCAACTCACAGGAAGCCGCCGAGCACCGCAGGAGCGTCGCTTAGCATTGTAGCGTGACCGTCCGACATGCGTCAGCACCACCCGTGGCCGGCCCCTGAGCATCGGCGGGCGGATGAGCGGTGTCGTGGACGGTGAAGTGCGCGGCCGGGGCGCCTACGCGGTGGCCGTGGCTCCCGGTTTGCCCGCGCGCAGCCAGCGATCCATGGACCTTGCCGAGGTCTTGCCGGCACCCATCGCCAGGATCACGGTGGCCGCTCCGGTGACGATGTCGCCGCCGGCCCACACTCCGGGCAGCGACGTGGCACCCTCGGCGTCCGCCGCGATGTAGCCGCGCCGCGCGGTCTCGAGCCCGGGGGTGGTGCTCGTGAGCAGCGGGTTGGCCCCCGTCCCGATCGCCATGATCACGGTGTCGCAGGGGAGCTCGAACTCCGAGCCCATGACGCATACGGGCGCGCGCCGGCCGCTCGCGTCGGGCTCGCCGAGCTCCATCCGAGTGGCCATGAGGCCGGTGACCCAGCCTTCGCGGCCCACGATCTCCACCGGGGAGCACAGCGTCGTGAAGACGACGCCCTCCTGCTGCGCGTGGTGGATCTCCTCGCGGCGCGCCGGCATCTCGTCCTCGGTGCGACGGTAGACCAGGGAGACCTCCTCGGCACCGAGACGAAGCGCCGTCCGCGCGGAGTCCATGGCCACGTTGCCGCCGCCGATGACGGCCACGCGGTTGCCGCGCCACACCGGCGTGTCGTGCCGGGGGAAGTCCCAGGAGCCCATGAGGTTCACGCGCGTGAGGAACTCGTTGGCCGAGTAGACACCGTTGAGGGTCTCGCCTGGGATGCCCATGAAGACCGGCAGGCCGGCGCCCACGGCGACGAAGACCGCGTCGAACCCGCGCTCGGAGATGAGCTCCGGGACGGTGAGCGTGCGGCCCACCACCATGTCGGTCTCGAAGTGGACGCCCATGCTCTCGAGCACGGCGACCTCCTCGAAGACGACGAGCTTGGGCAGGCGGAACTCCGGGATCCCGTATACGAGAACGCCGCCGACGGCGTGCAGGGACTCGAAGATCGTGACGTCGTGGCCCAGCTGCGCCAGCTCGCCGGCGGCGGCCAGACCTCCCGGTCCGGAGCCCACCACCGCGCACCGGAAGCCGGACGGCGCGGCCACTTCGGGGACGCAGCGCTTGTCGAGCTCGCACGCGAGGTCGCGATCGCCCAGGAAACGCTCGAGACGCCCGATGGCCACGGCCTCGCCGCGCTTGGCGAGGATGCACTCGCGCTCGCACTGCTCTTCCTGCGGGCACACGCGGCCGCAGACGGCCGGGAGCGCGTTGCGCTGCTTGAGGATCGAGACACCGCGGTCGTAGTCCCGCTGCATGATCGATCCCACGAAGCCGCGGATGTCGATGTTGACCGGGCAGCCGTCCTGGCAGGTCGGATTCACGCACTGCAGGCAACGGTCGGCCTCGGCCACGGCAGTGGCCTCGTCGTAGCCGTACGAGACCTCCCCGAACCCCTGGACCCGCTCCGCCGCGGGCACCTCGGGCATCGGGTGCCGGCCCTTCACGGTTCGCCTTGCGGCCGGTCAGCCGCTCGACGTTGGCTTCCTTGGGATCGTGCGGCTCACCGGTGACCGCCCACGCGCCGGGGTTCACGAGGCGCTCCCGGTCTCGGCCGCCTCTTTCGCGCGGCAGGCGCACTCGTACTGGTAGGCCGTGTCGGCCTCACGCTCCGAGTCCGCGTAGATGCGCTGGCGGTTCATGAGCTCCTGGAAGTCCACCTTGGCGCCGTCGAAGTCCGGCCCGTCCACGCAGGCGAACTTCACCTCGTCGCCCACCGTGACGCGGCAAGCGCCGCACATGCCCGTGCCGTCCACCATGATCGGGTTGAGGCTCACCACCACCGGGACGCCGAACTCGGCACAGGTCTCGGCGCAGAAGCGCATCATGATCGCCGGGCCGATGGCCATCGCGGAGTCGATCTCGCCGGCCTCGGCCATCTCCTTGAGCGGCGCGGTGACGAGGCCTTTGCGCCCGGCCGAGCCGTCGTCGGTCATGATGACCAACTCGGCTCCCGGCAGCGCCTCGAACTCGTCCTTCAAGACGAGCAGCTCCTCGTTGCGAGCGCCAAGGATCACGGTGACATCGTTGCCCGCTTCGATCATCGCGCGCGTCACCGGATACGCGACCGCCGCGCCCACGCCGCCGCCTATGACGGCGACGCGCCCAAGGCCGTCCACGTGGGTAGGCTCGCCCAGCGGGCCGGCGAGGTCCTTGAGGTGGTCGCCGGGCTCGAGCTCGGCAAGCTTCCGCGTGGTCTTGCCCACGACCATGAAGATGAATCGGATCCAGCCGGCTTCCGCGTCCCAGTCGGAGAACGTCAGCGGGATCCGCTCACCGTTCGCGTCCACCCTGAGTATCAGGAACTGACCCGCGCGCGCGCGGGCCGCGATGTCGGGCGCATCCACGCCGAGTTCGAACACCGACTCAGAGAGTCGTCGCTTGTGCACGACTTCGAAGCGTGCGGTCATGGCTCAATCCCCCGATCGGATCGGCTTGAAGGGCGCGCGCCGGCACGGGGTCTGGTGCGCGGCGTGCGCACCAGTATATCGCCGAGGGGGCGACGGGCGGTGCCGCTGACCGGCCGATACCCGCCGCTCAAGGGGTCGCGCCGAGCCGGGACGGAGCCTTCGGCGGCTTCGGATGGCTCGCCCCGGATCGCCTGCGGCCTACGGCAAGCCGTTGTACTCGGACATGGCCGAGTCCACGCCGTGCTCCACGATGTGCATCACGGCCTGGGCCGCGGCCGGTACCATGCCCTCGAAGTCCTCGAGCGCCGCTCCGCGCATCGGCTCCAGGACGTAGTCCGCCGGGTCCATGCGACCCGGCGGCCTGCCGATGCCCATCTTCACGCGCGGATACTCCCCGGACCCCAGCGATTCGTTGATCGAGCGCAGCCCGTTGTGGCCGCCGTGCCCGCCGCCGCGCTTCACGCGCACGGCGCCGGCCGGAAGGTCCAGGTCGTCGTGCACGATGATGATGCGCGAGATCGGGATGCCGTAGGTCTCGGCGAGCTTGGAGACCGACTTGCCCGACAGGTTCACGTAGGTCTGTGGCTTGGCGAGGACGATCTGAGCTTCACCGAGCCGGACCGTGGACGAGCGCGCGCCGGCCTCTTCGCGCCAATACGACGCGCCCAGGTTCTCCCCGAGCGTGTCGATGACCTTGAAGCCGGCGTTGTGGCGCGTGTGCTCGTATCGCGCCTCGGGATTGCCGAGGCCTACGACCAGCCAGTCCATAGATGCGGGGGATTACTCCCCGGATTCCTCCGCGGCAGGAGCCTCGCCCACGATGGTGGGCTCGGCGCCCTCCTCCTCGACGGCGGCGGCCTCCGCCTCCTCCTCCTCCACGGACTTCGTGGGAGCCGTGACCGAGGCGACGATCTCCTCGGGCTCTCCGTGCACCGTGACGCCCGACGGCGCCATGATATCGGCGAGCGTGAGAGACGCACCCACGTCGAGTTCCGAGATGTCCACGTCGATGGACTCGGGCAGGTCTGCCGGCAGCGCCTCGACGCTGATGGCCGTGTGAACGGTGTTGAGCACGCCGCCGGCCTTCACGCCGGGCGACTCGCCCACGAAGTTGAGGGTCACGGAGGTCGTGACGGCCTGGTTCATCCGGACCGCGAGCAGGTCCACATGGACCGGACGGCCCTTGGTCGGGTCGAACTGGACCGTCTTGACCATGGCGTTGACCGGCTTGCCCTTGCCGTCGATGTTGACGTGCAAGACCATCGATCGCACGCCGGCGTGCCCCAGCAAACGGTCGACCTCGCGACGGTCCAGCGTGAGCGGCTCGCCGTCGTGGCCGGCGCCATACAGCACGGCCGGGACCTGGCCCACGGCCGCCAGCTTGTGGCTCGACTTGCCCAGCACCTCGCGCGTCACCGCGTTGAGTTCGTAGGTCTCCGCCATTCGTAGCTCCTTCCTGGGGCTTCGCGCCGCGTCGCCCGCTTCGGACCGCTCGGCGTCCCTGGGGACGCTCTCAGTGCTTCTACCCTGCCGTGCCGGACCGTTCCCGCCACCCAAGCGGGCGGCGTCCCGGCCATGCGGTGCTCGCTAGAGCTGGAAGTCGGGGTCGAACAGCTCGGACACCGACTCGTCATTGAACACGTTATTGATGGCGTGCGCGAACAGCGGCGCCACCGAGAGTACCTTGATCTTGTCGTCGCGACGGTCCTCCGGGACGGGCACGGTGTTCGTGACCACCACTTGGGCGATGGGCGACTCGGCGATGCGCTCGTACGCAGGCGGCGAGAATATCCCGTGGGTCGCGGCGACCTTTATCGACTTGGCCCCGGCCTTCTCGAGGGCCTTGGCTCCCTCGGTGATCGAGCCCGCGGTGTCGATCATGTCGTCGATGACCACGCAGTTCAGGCCCTTCACGTCGCCGATCACGTGGCTGATCTCGGCGACGTTGTGCTCGGGCCGGCCCTTGTGGAGTATCGCGAGCTCACCGCCGAGCATGTCGGCGAACTTCTTGGCCACTTTGACCCGGCCCACGTCCGGCGAGACCACCACTATGTCCTCCAGATGGAGGCTCTCGAAGTAGTCGGCCAGGATGGGCAGCGCGGTGAGATGGTTGACCGGCTGGTCGAAGAAGCCCTGGATCTGACCCTGATGCAGGTCCATGGCGATGACGCGGTCCACGCCGGCCACGGTGAGCAGGTCGGCGAGCAGCTTGGCCGTGATGGGCTCGCGAGCGGCGCTCTTCTTGTCCTGCCGCGCATATGCGTAGTGTCCGATCACCGCGGTGATCGTCTTTGCCGAGGCCCGCTTGGCCGCGTCGATCATGATGAGCAGCTCCATGACCGCGTCGTTCACGCTGGGCGGGACCAGGGAGGTCACGATGAACACGTGCGCGCCACGCACGCTCTGGTGGTACCGCACATAGATCTCACCGTTGGCGAAGCGCCGGATCCTGACGTCGCCGAGCTCCACGTCCAGGTGCGCGGCCACTCCCTCCGAGAGTTCGCGGTTGTAGGTGCCCGCGAACAGCATCATCCGCTTGTGCGCGGGCTCCCGCTTCTCGCACTCGGTCACGACGCGATCACTCCTTCTCCCAACGGGCGCGCCGTCGGGCCGCCCATCCATCGACCGTATGTGTCTCGGTGCGCTCTACCGCGAGCGCGTCAGCTGGGACATCGTGGTGGATCGACGCTGCCGGCGCCGGTGACGGCACCCGCGCCTATCTCCACCGGCGCTACCAGCATCGTATCCGAACCGATGAAGGCCCCGTCACCCACCTTGGTCCGGCTCTTGTGCTTTCCGTCGTAATTGCAGGTGATGGTGCCCGCGCCGATGTTCACTCCGGTGCCGAGCTCCGCATCGCCTACGTACGAGAGGTGCGGCACCTTGCTCGACGGGCCGATGAACGAGTTCTTGATCTCGACGAACGTGCCGGCCTTGGCCGCGCTCCGCGAGCACGGCTCCCGGCCGGATGAAGGCCATGGGGCCGACGGTCGCCCCCGGACCGATGCGCGCCTCGCGCAGCACGGACGAGTCCACGTCGCGCCCGTCCTCGACCACGCAGTCCGTGAGCCTGCTCCCGGGTCCGATCACGCAGTCGCTCGCGACGATCGTCTGCCCGAGCAGCGTCGTCATGGGCTCGAGCACGACGTCGCTGCCCAACTCCACGTACGGACCGACCCACACGAGGTCCGGGTCCGTCATGGTCACGCCGGCGAGCATGTGGCGGACGTTGATGCGGCGCTGGAGGACCTTGGCGGCCTCGGCAAGCTGCACGCGGCTGTTGACGCCCAACGTCTCGAGCGGATCGTCCGTGGTCACAGCGACCACCTGGAGGTTCTCGAGGACGAAGATGCCCACGATGTCGGTCAGGTAGTACTCGCCCTGCGCGTTGTCGGTCTCGAGGCGATGCAGGTGCTCGAAGAGGAGCCGCGCGTCGAAGCAGTACGTCCCGGTGTTGACTTCGCCGATGGCGAGCTGCTCGGGCGTGCAGTCCTTGTGCTCGACGATGCCGGCGAGCGAGCCGGCCTCGTCGCGCACGATGCGCCCGTAGCCGGTGGGGTCGGCGAGCACCGTCGTGAGCACGCACGCCGCCGCACCCGAGCGCTCACGCTCCTCGACGAGCCGCGCGAGCGTCTCGGGCGTCACGAGCGGGCTGTCCCCGGACAGGACGAGCAGCGAGCCCTCGTTCTCGCCGAGCGCGGCCTCCGCGCACATGACCGCGTGGCCCGTCCCGAGCTGTTGGTCTTGACGAGCTACGGACACGTCACCGGCAGCAAGCGCCTCGACGACCTCGGCACGATGGCCGGTGACGACAACCACGCGCTGCGCGCCGGACGCCTTCGCGGCGTCGACGACGTACTCCACAAGAGGCACGCCGAGGATACGGTGTGCGACCTTGGGGAGGTCCGACTTCATGCGCGTCCCCTCGCCCGCAGCGAGGATGAGCGCCGTTGAAAGCATGCCGGCTCCTTCGATGGCGAAGGCGCGAGGGATGGACCGTTCGCGCCTTCGGTTTGCAGCTGGCTGGGGCGGCAGGATTCGAACCTGCGGATGGAGGCTCCAAAGGCCCCTGCCTTACCACTTGGCTACGCCCCAAGAACGGCCCCTGCAGCATAGGCAAGGTGCCCTAGAGGGTCAAACGGCCCCGAGAGCCGCGCGCGGGGCGTGGCGAACGGGGCCCGAGAGCTTGACGCTCAGCTAGACGCCGGACTCGTAGAGGGGTTCCTCGGCTTGGTCGAACTCGCCGGACGCGGCCGCCGCCGTGAAGGCGTCGACGCCCCCGTCCTCGGCGAACTGGGCCAGCACGGCCTCCTGGATGCGAGTGCGCGTGTCGGTGTTGATCGGGTGACAGATGTCCCGGAACTCACCGTTCGGAAGCTTCCTGGAAGGCATTGCCACAAACAATCCCTTATCACCGTTCACGACGCGAAGGTCGTGTATCACGAACTGATCGTCGAGCACTATGCTCGCGATCGCACACACCTTGTTCATCGCGACCGGCCGCAACGAAACCTTCGTTATATCCATGACGAGTATCCCGTCCCCCGTAATCATGCCGTATCGCAGTACAAAGATAGGCGCTGCCGAGCGCCCACAATAACATAACGAATACCACATAATGCCCCGTTGCGGGGTGTTCCGGCCCAATTCAGTCACGATAATGTATTGGCAGCCGCACCCAGTCTCGAGGTTCTCGTGGCCTGAGACCACCAACCCGAGCGCCGGGCGGCGTGCTCCACAGCCCGCGCCGCGGCTGCGTCACGGGTCACGGCGAAGACCGTGGCACCGCTTCCGGCCACCAGCGCCGCCGACACGTCGTCGCGCGCCTCGAGCCACGCGAGCACCCGGGTGACTTCGGGCGCCACCGCTTGGGCGGCTTGTGCCAGATCGTTGACAAGGTGGGCGGCGATGGCCTGGGCCGAGCCCGTCTCGAGCGCCGCCTCGAGCGCCGCCGGATCCCCCCGCTCGGGTGGCGGTGCGGCGTCGAAAGCCGCGTACACCGCCGAGGTAGGCGCCGGCACGCCCGGATTGACGAGCACGAGATCCAGCGACGGCGCCGGAAGGCTGGCGGCGAGGACGTCGCCTCGGCCCTCGTAGCGGCCACAGCCGCCGTGGAGGAAGAACGGCACATCCGCCCCCAGGGACGCGGCCGTGCTGAGGACGCGCTCGTCGTCCACGGGCACACCCCACAGCGCGCAGGCTCCCACGAGGACGGCCGCGGCGTCCGAACTGCCGCCGCCGAGCCCGGCGGCGACGGGGATGCGTTTGACCAGCTCGATGGCCAAGCTGGGAGCCCGATCCAGAGCTTCGGCGAGGCTCGTCGCGGCGCGCCAGCTCAGGTCGGACGTCGCGGGAAAGCCCGGCTCCGGGTCTCGGGTGAGCGTCAGGGCGTCCGCGGGGCTCACGACCACCGAGTCGGCGAACTCCAAGGCGGCCACGATGGTCGTCACGTCGTGGTATCCGTCCGCGCGCCGAGGTCCCACCCCTAGGAACAGGTTCACCTTCGCGGGTGCGCTCACCGCGACCGGATCATGCACGCCACCGCCCCCTTGGCCATGCGCCCAAAGCGAAGCGGGGCCCGTTGGACGGACCCCGCTCTCGCTCGTACGTTGCGGTTCCCCGGCTCTAGTTGAGCCAGGGGAACAGGTTCTCGCCCGTGTCCAGCTGAGTCAGCTCCACGGTACCCGTGAGGATATCCACGTAGCTGTAGGACACGCGCGCGGTCCGGTCCCTCTTCTCCTGCAGATTGAGGACGAAGAGACTCGGATGCGTCTCCAGGAGCTCGCACTCCCGTTCCATGATCTTGGATCGGCCCATGTTGGCCTTAAGACGCATGCGGCTGCCGGCCTGGGCTTCGAGATCCTGTCGGATCCGGCCCACGACCTCGGACTGCTTCAAAAGATCCATGCACCCTCCTCCTGACGGACACGAAGTATCGCATAAACGGCGGCTCTCGTAAAGGACGAGCGTTACCCCTGAGCACCGTGAACGGCTCAGAAACGCATACTCCGAGCGCGTTACATACCCCGTTTGAGCAGCGGTTCGACCGCTCACTCCCCCGCAGGCTCCGGGAGTATGCGTTCGGCGCCTCGCCGGAGAGGATGAGCGGCTAGGCGCCGGGCAGGAGCCCGCGAGCTCTAAGGCTCGAGGCGAGCTGGAGGAAGGAGGCCACTTCGAGCGTCTCCGCTCGTGCCGAGGGGTCGATACCCGCCGCGAGCAGGGCTTCCTCAGTAGCGGAGACGGACGCGCCCAAGCCGGCCGCGAGCGAGTTGCGCAGTGTCTTGCGCCGCTGACAGAAGGCCGCGTCGGCCGTGCGTGCGGCATCTCGCAGGCCGTCCAGGCTCGTATCCGGCCGGTCCGTCCGATCGAGCCGCACGACGGCGGAGTCCACACGCGGCGGGGGCAGGAAGCTCGACGGCGCCACCCGGAAGCGCCCGGCAGGCTGTGCGAGCAGCCCGAGCTTGACCGTGTAGGCCCCGTACGACTTCCCGCCCGGCGTGGCCGTCATGCGATCGGCGACCTCGGCCTGGACCATGACGGTGGCGGAGCGCATCGTGGGCAGCCCTTCGAAGAAGCGCAGGACCACGGTCGCGGCTACGCCATACGGGAGGTTGGCAACGAGCAGGTCCACGGGGCGGCCGTCCTGGGCCGCGAGGCCGGAGAACGGCGTCGTGACGGCGTCGGCGTTCACGACGCGGACGTGGGCAGGCAGCCCCGCGGTGGTCTCGGCCAGCACCGGCACGAGGGCCTTGTCGGCCTCGACGGCGACCACGACGGACGCGGCGCGCGCCAGGGCCACGGTCAGAGTCCCTATGCCGGGACCGATCTCCAGGACCACGTCGTCCGGGCCCACGCCCGCCAGATCCATGATCCGGCCTATCACCCGGTCGTCGACGAGGAAATGCTGGCCCAGCGACTTCTTCGTGTATAGGCCGTGTCGCTGGAGGACCGCGATGGTGGCGGACGGCGAGGCGAGCTCGGAATGGACCAACCGGCGCCTACTTCACGATGGTGACGTAGAGGGTCTTGCGGCCCCAGTCGTTGCACTGCCACTCGTGGTCGAAGCACACGTCGATCCTGTGGCCCTTGATGGCGCCGCCGGTGTCGGCCGCCAGTCCGTACCCGTATCCCGGCACGTAGAGTCTCGTGCCCAGGGGGATGACCCGCGGGTCCACCGCGATTATGCCGAAGCCGGCGAGCATGCCGGTGGCAGTGTGCGGTCCCCCGCTCCACGAGTTGGGCGCATAGGCCGTGGCCACCACCTCGATACGGTCGCCCGCGGCGGGCGCCGTGGGCACGACCGAGTAGGTCGCCGGCTTGAGGACGGCCCGGGAAACGGCCGCCGGCTCCGACGCTCGCTTCACGCCCACGATGATGATCTGGTCCAGCGGGGCAACCGCGACCTCGTCGGACACGAGCCTGGCCGGGCCGGGCTTGCCCTTCACGATGACGGCCTCGTAGCGCCTGACGCCCACGCCCGTACGTCCCGGATCCCGGACCACTCGCTTCCCGACCTCCAGGCGATCGTCCTCTTCCACCTGGGTCCCGCAGGGGACCGGGTACTCCTCGGCCCATGTCCGCAGCCAGCTGTTCCGGACGGCCACGGACATGCCCGGCTTGAGCGGATCGGACAGTGCTGGACTCACGAGCACGCCCGAGAAGGGATCGACGCCGGCGGCCACAAGGGCGTCGGCGACGGTGTAGCCCACGACGCGCTCCGTGACCCGGACGCCGCCCATGGTGAGCGTGACCGGCACGGCATGGCGCACGACGACGGTGTCACCCGCGGCGAGCGAACTGCTCGGCGGCGGGCTCACCAGGTCACCCTGCGCGCGGGCTATCCGCAGCGAGTCGAGGAACGCGCCGACGGTAGTAGCCTTCGTGGCATATGTGGTCGCCTTGCCGTCAACGATGACGGTGACGCCCCTTGGCGCCCAGGCCCAACCCCACACGATGGCTGCGAACACTGCTGCGGAGAGTAGTACTGCGATGATGCTGAACACGTGCGAACGAACGCCCGGGCCGGTCGGTCGAGCTCTCATGAACCCCTCCGAGCGCGATCGATCCCGGTCTGCTCCCCCCGGCCCCGCGCGTGTGCCCGGAAGCCCTGAAAACGGGGAGTTCCGACGCTAGCGCAAGGCCCGGAGCGCAGCAAACCACCACGTCGGCACGGAAAGAAGTCCGGGGAGCGGCCGAAAAGCCGCAGGTAACAGGCACGTAACGGCGCGAGCCGTCAGTCAGATTTCACCATCCGCCCGTCGCGCTATCTCGCCGCCCAGGTCGCGACAGGCGTCCAGGATCGCCGGTTTCCCGAGGATATCGTCGGGGTCGTCGACCCTGGCCACGACCGGCTCGCCAAAGGTGAATCCGGCCACCGTGAGAGCGCTCAGCACCGGTGCCTCCACGCACGAGACGCCTCCGGGGCCCTCGCCGCCGCGCCGCGATGATGAGCCCGGCGGGACGCTTGGGCGGCGGGACCCTGCCCAGCACGTACTTGCGAGCCCAGTACGGCTGCATCCGGTCGAGCATCGCCTTGAGCACCGCCGGCACGCTCGCGAAGAACGTGGGCGTCGCGACCACGATCCCGGCAGCGTGGTCCAGCAGCTGGTAGACGTCGGTCATGCCGTCGTCCCGGACGCAGACGCCGTCCTTGGAGCAGGCGTCGCAGCCTCGGCACCAGCCGATCCCCGCTCGCGCGACCACGAGCGTGCGTGCCGCATGGCCCGGGCCTGCGCGCCCTCCAGCGCCGCGGCGAGCATCTTGTCGGTGTTCCCGTCCGCGACGCGGGCTGCCCGCGATGCCCAGGATGT
Source organism: uncultured Coriobacteriia bacterium (assembly GCA_963768865.1). Classification (GTDB taxonomy): domain Bacteria; phylum Actinomycetota; class Coriobacteriia; order Anaerosomatales; family CAVYJL01; genus CAVYJL01. The sequence continues at coordinate 481,081 of CAVYJL010000007.1, forward strand.
AGGGCGCGGTCGGGTCGCCGGATCCGGCGCCCGGGCTCACGACAGCCCCCTCGCGAAGAGGCGCGCGAGCGTTGCCAGGGCGCGCGGCGGCGACCTCGGCGGGCGTCCAGGCCCTTGGCGTCGGCCACCGCGGCCGCGTTGAGCGTCACGAACGCGGGCTCGTTCGGACGGCCACGGTACGGGCCGGCGCGAGGAACGGGCAGTCGGTCTCGACGAGCAGCCGATCGAGCGGCACGACCGCGGCAGCCTCGCGGATCTGCTCGGCCTTCTCGAAGGTCACCGGGCCGGCGAACGAGATGCAGCACCGCGTCGGAAGCGCCAGGAAGCGCTCGGCGAGCTCGGGCCCCTCGGTGAAGCAGTGGATGACGCAGCCGGCTCGCGGCACGCCGACCTCGGCGCAGGATCGCGAGCCCCTCGTCGTGCGCCTCGCGCAGGTGCACGATCACCGGCAGCCGCAGCTCGTGCGCGAGCTCGAGCTGACGCGCGGAACCAGGCGCGCTGGTCGTCGCGCGGCGAGTGGTCGTAGTGGAAGTCGAGGCCGAGCTCCCCGAGCGCCGCGACGCGCGCGGTCCTGCCGCGCCAGCTCGCGCAGCCGCGCCTGCATCGGCCGGCGTCGTACGCCGTCGCGTTGTGCGGATGCACGCCGCACGATCAGCGGCACCTCGGGAGGCGTCGAGGCCCGTCCGGCGCTCGAGCGAGCTCGGCGGCCGCGGCGAGCCAGCCGTCGAGCCCGTCGAGCGTGAGCTCGGGGTCCTCGGTCAGGTCCACGACGCGTGGCCACGAGCGCCAGCCCGCGCCGCGCCGCGCGCGCGAGCGCGCCCGCCGGGTCCTCGAGCATGTCGAGGTGCGCGTGCGCGTCGGCACGCCGGCGCGCCGAGCACGGGCAGCAGCACCGGCTTGCCGTACCTCCGGGAACGTGGTACCGGTCGCGATCGCCGCCATGGTCGTGCCGGCCGCTACGCGCCGGCTCGTCCTCGTAGATGCGCGGGAAGAGCGGCTCGCCCTTGGTGACCCGCGAGACCCGCGGGCAGACCGCCCCACGCGGCGGCGGCGGCGATGTCGGTCGACCTCGGCAGCGATCGTCGCCCAGGCCCAGACGCGCGCCAGACCTCGGCCGAGGTGTTCGGGCATCACCGGCGCGGTGAACAGCGCGGCGATGCGCACGGCCTCGAGCGCGTTGTAGAGCACCGCGCCGAGCCGCGCGCGCGTCTCGTCCGACTTGGCGAGGTTCCACGGCGCGGCGTTCTCGATGTAGCGGTTGGCGCGCTTGATGAGCTCCCAGGCGGCCTCGAGCGCCGCCGACGTAGTCGAGCGCGCGCATGCGCGTCCTCGTAGCGTCTCGGGCAGCGCGCCGGCGATCGCGCGCATCGTCGTCGTCGTCGGCGTCGTCGTCGCGCGGCCGGGCGCCGCGGGCGCGACGCCGTCGACAGTACTTCTCGGTCATGTTGAACAGGCGCGAGACGAGGTTGCCCCAGTCGTTGGCGAGGTCGCCGTTGTAGCGCTGGACCATCGACTCCATCGAGATGGAGCCGTCGTGCGCCGAACTGCACGTCGCGCAGGAAGTAGTAGCGGTACGCGTCCACGCCGAAGCGCTCCACGAGGCTCGGCGGGCGTGACGCGCGTTGCCCTTGGACTTGCTCATCTTCTCGCCCTTGGTGAGCAGGAAGCCGTGCGCGAAGACGCGTCTCGGGCAGCGGCGACGCCGGCGGCCATGAGCATCGCCGGCCAGATCACGCAGTGGAACCGGATGATGTCCTTGCCCACGAAGTGGTACTGCGCCGGCCAGTACTGCGCGAACTCGCTCGGCTCGGTCGGGTCGTCGCTGCCGTAGCCGACGCGCGGTGATGTAGTTGAGCAGCGCGTCGAACCACACGTACGTGACGTGCTCGGGGTCGAACGGCAGCGGGATGCCCCAGGTGAACGTCGGTGCGCGAGATCGAGAGGTCCTTCAGCCCGCCGCTGCACGAACGACAGCGACCTCGTTGCGGCGCGTCTCCGGCTGCACGAACTCGGGGTGCGCCTCGTAGTACTCGAGCAGCCGGTCCTGGAACTCGGAGAGCTTGAAGAACCAGTTGTCCTCGCGGATGAACTGCGACCTCGCGGCCGCACTGCGGGCACATGCCCTCCACGAGCTGGTCCTCGGTGCAGAACGTCTCGTCGGGCACGCAGTACCAGCCCTCGTAGTGGCCCTGGTAGAGGTAGCCCGTCGTCGTGGAGCGCCGGCCAGGAACGCCTGCACGCCGCGCTTGTGCCGCTGCTCGGTGGTGCGGATGAAGTCGTCGTTGGAGATGTCGAGCATCTCCCACGTCGTCGAGTGAACTTCGGCGCGATCGAGTCGCACCCACTCCTGCGGCGTCATGCCGTGCTCCTCGGCGGCCTGCGCGACCTTCTGGCCGTGCTCGTCGAGCCCGGTGAGGAAGCGGACGTCGTGGCCGGTCATGCGCCGGTAGCGCGCGAGCGCGTCGGCGGCGACGGTCGTGTACGCGGTGCCCAGGTGCGGCACCGAGTTCACGTAGTAGATCGGGGTGGTGACGTAGAACGACGGTCTTGCTCATCAGTGGTTATCCTGCGCCGGTCATGGGCATTTAGGAAGCAGATACGGGACAGCGTACGCCCAGGGTATGATACCGCAGCCGCACCGGCACGTCAAATGCGGAGGAGCAGCGCACATGAGCGACACCGGGATCGTCCGGCGCGTCGACGATCTGGGCCGGATCGTCATCCCGATGGAGCTGCGCCGCACGCTCGGGATCAACGTGAAGGACCCGATCGTCGATCTCCGTCGACGGCGAGCGCATCATCCTGGAGAAGTATCAGCGACGTCGTGCGCGATCTGCGGCAGCGAAGACGACGTCCAGATGGTCAAGGACCGCGCCGTCTGCGCGACGTGCGTCGCCGACGATCAAGAAGCTCTAGGCGCCGGCTCTTCCGCGCCGACCCGGCCCGCAGCGCGACCGCTCGTCGTACACGTCGTTGCGCGGCACGCCGCGCTGCTCCGGCGACCGCGCGGACCGCGTCCTTCATCCGGTCGGCCTGCTCCGCCACGAGCACGAGCCTCCGCGGCGGCGTCCGCGATCTGCGCCGGATCGTCGAGCGCGGCGCCGCTCGTCCTGCCGCGTCCGGGCGGCGCCGACGAGCAGGACGACCTCACCCTTGAGCTCGCGCCGCGCGCAGCGCTGCGGCCAGCGTCGCCCACCTCGCCGCGCGCGACCTCCTCGTGCAGCTTCGTGAGCTCGCGCGCCATCGCGGCGCTGGCGGCCCGGCGAACGACCTCGGCGACGCGACGCCAGCGTCGCGGCGGCGCGCCGCGGCGACTCGTAGAAGACGAGCGTGGCGTCGAGCGTGCGCGAGCTTCTCGAGCGCCGCGGCGCGCTCGCCGGCCTTGCGCGGCAGGAAGCCGCCGAAGTAGAAGGCGTGCGTCGGCAGCCCGCTCGCGACGAGCGCGGTGACGATCGGCGCTCGGCGCCCGGCAGCACCTCGACCGGCAGCCCGGCGTCGAGGCACGCGTCCACGAGGTGCGCGCCCGGGTCCGAGATGCCCGGCGTGCCCGGCGTCGGACACGAGCGCGACCGTCTCGCCCGCGCGCGATGCGCGCGACGACCTCGGGCGTGCGCGCGCTCGCAGGTTCTTCGCGTGGTACGGCTCGAGCGGCGTGTGGATGTCGTAGCGCGCCAAGCAGCTTGCGCGTCACGCGCGTGTCCTCGGCCTCGATGACGTCGGCGTCGCGCAGCGCGTCGAGGACGCGCAGCGTCACGTCGCCGAGGTTGCCGATCGGCGTGGCGCAGACGATGAGTCGCCCTGCGGTCACGTCAGTCCTGTGACTCGTCGGAGGGCTCCTCGATGTCTCCGGCGGGCTGCGTGGCGATCGATGACTCCAGACCCTCGCCGAGGTCCTCCTTGGTCACCGGCTCGGGAGGAGCCTCGGCGGCCGGAGGCTGCGGCGCGGCAGCCGGGGCCGGCGGAGGAGGAGGCGGGAGGTACTCGTAGCCCGGCGCGGCGCCGCTGTCGGGAACGCCGGCGGCGGCCGGCTCGACGGCCAAGCCGGTGATCCTGCGGAACGCGACAGTCCACGCCGAGGAGTAGAACGCGTTGAACGCGGCTCCCAGCGCGATGGCCGCTACCGCGAACACGAGGAACAGCAGCGCGCCGATCATGTACGAGGCGCACGAAGAACAGTCCGACCCCCGGCAGCACCAGGAACAGCGCGAGCACGAAGATCGCCACGCCGTACACCAGGCCGATGGCCCACAGCACGACGCCCGTGAGCGCCACGTCGCGGAAGCGCGACCTGAGCAGGTTCCAGCCGTCGCCCATGGCCTTGATCGCGGGCCGATCGAACAGGATCGCGTAGCGCAGCGACAACGGTACCCACACGAGGTACAGCAGAGCGATCGCGAAGAGCAGCACGAAGAACACGACGAAGAAGCCGCATGCCCCGCTACCAGGCCCACGATGCCTCCAGCCAACGCTCCGGGATTGCCGGTCCCGCGCGAACCGGCGACGATCCCGGCGATCGAGCCTCCGAGCGTGAGCGCGAACAGCAACACAAAGATGAGCACGATCAGGAAGATGGGCAGGAAGAACACCAGCTGCTGCAGGAAGACCCGGCCCCACTTGCTGAACCCGGTGCTCCAGCCGTTGCTCGCGCGCACCTCCAGCCCGGCGTCGGCGTCGCTCGTGAGCCGGACGATGCCCCCGCGGGCCGCGACGCTGACGATCCATATCGCGATGCCCACGAGCACGAAGAAGACGATCATCCCCACGATCACGGGCCACCAGCGCTCGAGCGCCTGGAGGAACTGAGCGGCGCTCGCGCGACTCGTGGCGTTGGACGTGCTGCTCGAGTTGAAGTTGCTGTTGAAGCCGCCACCGGAGGCCTCGGCAGCGAAGAAGCCGAAGAGCCACAGGATCTTGTAGCGCCAGGCGATATCCCACGCCCGCTTGAGCACGTCGCCGATCTTGATCACGACGATCCCCTCCCCGAGGATCGCGCCCCTCACCGCGAGGAGCGCTATTGCACCGTCACGAGCTCGTACTCACGCGTGCCGAGCCCGTGTTCCTGCGCGTACGCCAGCCCGATGGTCCCGTCCACGCCGGTCACCTCAGCGAACTTGTCCACGCCCGGCGCCATGCCCTCGGCACGGGAGCCGGCGAGCCCGGGGACCGAGTTGACCAGGTCCAGCGCGGCCTGGTCCACCGCCACCGGGTCCGTCGAACACAGGATACCGAGGTCCGGAACGAGCGGGGCGTCCGAGAACGCCCAGCAGTCGCAGTCGGGCGAGACGTCCGTCACGAAGCTCACGAACAGGGTCTTTCCGTCCTTGCCCGCGAGCACGCCGGCCACATGCTCGACGATCTTCTCCTGAAGCGCCTCGGGCTCCGTCTTCCACTGTATGCCGATGGCGCCGTACGGGCACTGGGCCACGCACTCGCCGCACCCGTAGCACGCGGTGTAGTCGATGGTGGCCACCCGATCCGGGCCGATGGCGATGGCGTCCACCGGGCAGTTGTTGACGCAGCGGCGGCAAGCCGTGCACTTCTCCGCGGCCACGTCGGGCTTGAGGTCCGAGTGCATGCGCTGCTTCGCCGAGCGGCAGCCCAGGCCCATGCCCACGTTCTTGAGCGCCCCGCCGAACCCGGTCGCCTCATGGCCCTTGAAGTGGGTCACGGCCACGAGAGCGTCCGCGTGGACCGCGGCCGACCCGATCCTGACGGAGTCGAAATGCTTGAAGCCCTCGATTCGTACGTCGCATGCCTCGCGCCCGTCCAGGCCGTCCGCGATGATCACCGGAGCGTCCACGACCGAGAACGCGAAGCCGTTCTGGATCGCGCTTGTCAGGTGATCGACCGCATTCGCCCGTTTGCCGCGGTAAAGGGTGCCGGCGTCGGTCAGGAACGGCCTGGCGCCAGCGGCCCTGATCCTCGCCGCGACCTCGCGCAGGAAGATGGGCCGCACGTAGCCGGTGTTGCCGGGCTCGCCGAAGTGGAGCTTCACCGCGACTAGGTCGTCGGGCTCGACCCGCCGCTCCAGCCCTGCACGCGCGATCATCGACCCCATCCGCGCGACGAGGCTCTTCTTCATCGGCGAGCGCATGGGTGTGTGGTAGACGGTGGCCTTGGCCTCGGCCATGACTTCCCCCCTTGGTCTGGGCCTGCGCTGAAGCGCTAGCGGTGCAGGCTCTCTCTGGAATCGTACTCGTCGAAGGCCAGCGCCGCGGCCCCGAGCACGCCGGCGTCGTTGCCGAGTTGCGCGAGCTCTACCCGCACGTCGGCGCGGCCGGCGAGCGCCTCGCCCTGGATCGCGGCATATCCGACGTCCACGAAGACCTGGTTGCCCTCGGCCACTCCTCCGCCTATGACGATGAGCTGCGGATTGAGCAGGTTCACGAGTCCCACGAGAGCCCGGCCCAGGATGTGCGCGGTGTTGGTGATGATGCGATCGCATGCGGCATCGCCCTCGCGGGCGCAGGTGACGACGTCCTCGGCGGTGACGGCGACCGGGTCGCCGCCCGCGATCTCGGTGAGACGGGCTCCCTTGTAGGTCTGCGCGAGCTCTCGGCCCGCGGCCGCGATGGCGGCACGCGACACGTAGGACTCGAGGTGGCCGGACCCCCCGCACGGGCACGGTGCCCCGTCGAGCTCGACGATGATGTGGCCCAGCTCGCCGGCGATCCCGCGCGATCCGCGGAAGCACTCCCCGTCGATGAAGATCGCCCCGCCCACGCCGGTGCCTACGGTGATCATGATCCAGTCGCGGGCTCCCGCCGCGGCGCCGAACCGTGTCTCGCCCAGGGCGGCCATGTTGACGTCGTTGTCCAGCGCGACCGCGTGCTTGGTGCGGCTCATCACGAGCGAGCGCACGTCCACGCCGGTCAGCGGCAGGTTGGTGCAGAACTCGACGGACTGGTGCGTGAAATCGATCTGCGCGGGCAAGCCGATGCCGATGCCGGCGATCTCGGAGGGCCGGTAGTCGGCCGAAACGGACGCCACAAGGTCGACGATGGCATCGATGACGGCGAACGGCCCGTTCTTGGGGGTGAGGACGCGGCCCTCGGCCACGAGGCGGCCTTTGCGGTCCACGAGCCCGGCGGCGGTCCGGGTCCCGCCCACGTCGATGCCGATCGAATACGGTGATTGCACTTGGTTCCTCCGGGGCGATCTGGACGGCGCTTCCGCGCGCGGGCCGGCGTGATGTCCGGTCCCACGTGGCTCGCGGCCTGCCCTAGTAGTCCCAGAAGACCCCGGCGTGCTTCACGAGTCCGAGTTCGCGCATCCGAGAGAGCATCTCCCCCTCGGAGACCGCGAACAGACGCGCTAGATAACGATAATCGTTGAACCACCGGGCCGCCTGCTCCGTGACGAGATAGCGAGGCATGCGGAACTCGTCGCGCATGGCGTCGGCGAGGCGGTGGTCGGGGTGTGAGCGAGGGTACGGCACGTCCGGATCCTCGAGCCGGACGAGGAGGTGCGAGATCATGTGCGCCAGCGCGTCGCCCCGAGCGTCCTCGCCTATGGCCTGGTTGAGGAGCACCACCGGCATGCCGTCCTCGTACACGAGGGCGCCCTTGAACCACGCCGGGAGCGGAGCGAGCACGGTCGGAAGACACAGCCTGGACAGCACGATGTCCAGGTCTACCGGCGGCTCCGCCACGCCAGCGTCGCGCAGAGTACGCTCGACGACCCCTCGATAGTAGATGTCGCTCTTAAGTGGCAAGGTGCCCGTCCCAGCCCTCTTCACGGATACGACCCATCGCCCTGCCGCGAATGGCAGGGTCCTCCATCTCTCGTTATCGGCAAGCGAGGCCGGGGAGTAGAGAGGGCGAACCGCATCGATCCGACGCTGGTGACCGCCCTGGGCTCCGAAGGGCGCGCCGGGCGGACGGCCGGTGACAGAGAGCGCGCACGCGAATGGTGGAGTCATCGCCCCGACCGGCCGATATATAGTGCGACCGTCCGTGACCGGGCGGCCCTGCCGGAGCGACCCGGAAACGCGACTCGAGGACCGTGAACGCGACGACCGACATACATCTGGCCGAGAACGCGGTGCGAAGGCTCGCGAGCGCCGCTGGGAGCGCGCGCCTGTACCCGGCCGGCAGCCCGATGACCTGGGCTGCCGTAGACCGCTTCGTCGAGGCGGCGCTCGGGTGCACGTCGGCCATGGGGCCCGTGCGCTTCATCGTGGATCCGAAGGGCCTGCGCCTGGGCGACATCCCGGTGGCCGAGGGCCACGCGGCCGTGGGCACGCTCGCGGAGACGCTCTACGGCCATCAGGCCGGCCAGCTCATCTTGGGCCAGCAGGTGAGCGCGGACGAGGCGCTCGCGTTCGTGGACACCATCGACCAGGAGCCGCTCGCCGTCCGCGCGGCGGGTGGCCTGCGCGCGGCGCTGTCCGCGCGAGGCGTCACCCACCTGGGCGTTGTGGAGCTGACGCTGCGAACGAGCGAGACCGACGGCCTGGGCGGCATGGACCTGACGCTCGCGACGCCGGAGGTGATGGCGCCCGCGCTCTCCGATGCGGCCGCCACCTGGCGATTCACAGCCGCCGCGGGCGCGGGCCGCGACGAGGTGAGCGAGGCGGTGGGCCGCTTGGAGCACGCCACCCGCTCCCTTGCCGAGGACCGGGTGGCCAGCGCTCTGCTCATGCTCCCCGAGCGCGAACGCGTGGACGTGCTCGAGGCCGCGCTCGTGGCCGACCGCACGGGCAGGCAGATGGACGGCGTCCTGTCGGTGGTCGTGCGGCTCTCGCCGGCGGCCCTGGCGCGGCTGCTCGCCATGTACGCCGCGGGCTCCAACGATCGCCTCACCTACGCTCTCCAGACGCTTCGGATACCGCCCGAAGCGGCCGAGGCTCTCCACACCATGCTCAGCACGCCTCCGGAACCCTCCCCCATGGTGGGCACGGCCGACTCCGAGGACCCGGCACGCCTCGCCGCCGAGGCACTTGCCGAGGAGCCCGACGACGCCGTGGCGAGGTGGCGCCTCGTGAACTCGGCCACGCCGGCGGACTCCGCGGCGCGGGCGCTGGACGCCACGGTCGCCGTCGTGCGCAAGAGGCCGGGCAACGACTCGGTCGCGGCCGTGGGCGTCGCGATGTCCGCCGCGATGAAAGCGGGCGCGTGGCGCGCCGCCTACAGGGGCGCCGCCACTCTCCAGGAACTTGCCGGCTCACACCCGGGACTGGCCGCCGGGGTGGTCCGCGCGTCGGGGGCGCTCGACGACCCGCCGGCGCTCGTGGCCGCCGCGGTGGCCGCGACCACGGACACACCCGGCGCAGGCGATCTCATCGCGGTCGCGGGACAGCCCGGCGCCGAGGCGCTCATCGTCGCGTACGCATCGAACCCGAGCCCGGCCGGCCGGGCAAGGCTCGCGGCCGTGGGCTCGCGGCTGGGCGACTCGCTGGCCGTAGCCGCGACTCGGCGCGTCAAGGACGCGGACTCGGCCACGACGACGGCGATCATCGAATTGCTCACCCAGGCGCGCACGCGCGGCAGCGCCGCCGCGATAGCGCGCGCCTTGGACCACGTGGACCCCGCGGTGCGCACGTCGGCGCTGCAAGCGCTGTCGGTGTGCCCGGACCCGGACGCGGTGCGCCTGCAGCTGCGGGCCATGGAGCACTGGGATCCGGCGACCCGCCGGGTCGCCGCCCGCGAGCTGGGCAGGCGGGGCATGGAACAGGCGGTGGACCCACTGGTCCGCATCCTGTGGAAGCGGCAGTTGTTCGAGCGCAACTACGAGCTGCGCAAGCAGGCGATCTCTTCGCTCGTCGCCATCGGTTCGCCCAGCGCCCTGCCGGGGCTGCGGCGGATGGCGAGCTGGCGATTCGTGATGGACAGGCGGGGCCGCGAACTGCGGTTCCTCGCGCGCAAGGCAGTCGCCGAGCTGGAGGCTCCGGTCCTCGGCACGGCCCAGGGGAGGGTGGCACCGTGAACGAGTCCACACAAGCACCGATGCCGGTGGACATCCCGTCCGCCTCGGCACGGCTCGACCACGCACGAGAACTCGTGAGAGCGGTGGCGGTCGCGGCGAACAACGCGACCCTGTACCCGTCGAGCCATCCGCTCGTAGCGGAGGCCTCGGCCGGGCTGGTGAACGCCGTGGATGAGGCGATCCCGCCCGGGGGTGGCGAGGTCACCGTGAACCTCTTCAAGTCCACGCTGTTCGTGGAAGATCACGTGCTCACCGACGAGAGCGTGACCTACGCGCGGCTCGTCCAGGACCTGCTGGACCGCGGGATCAGCGCCATCACCTTCGAGCGCGGTTTCGCGCCGGCGGACGGGGCCGCGCTCATGGCGCTCGTGACCGCCGACGACGTCCACGGCATCGCCGCCTCCAAGAGCTTCGTCGAGGGCCTGGGCTCCACGCACCTGGTCCTCTCCGAGACCGCCCAGGCCGAGGACCCCGGCGTCGCCGAAGCGCGCCGCGCGGTGAAGGCCGCCGCGCGCGCCGACTACGACCGCGGCGTGGAGGCCATGCGCGACGTGGAGACGCGGATCAAGCTGGGCAAGGCGTTCGAGGTGGACACGCTGCAGCAGGTCGTCTCCGGCCTCCTGGACAAGCTGTTCCAGGACCCGGCGGCGATCCTGGGCCTGACCGCGATCAAGGGACACGACGACTACACGCTGGGCCATGCGATCAACGTGGCCATCCTGGCGCTGTCGCTGGGCGCCTCGCTGGACCTCACGCGCGAGCAGCTGGAGTCCCTTGGGCTCTCGGCGCTGCTCTACGACATCGGCAAGGTGCGCGTGCCCGAGGAGATCTTGGCCAAGCGTGGGCCGCTGACCGCCGATGAGTGGGAGATCATGAAGGGCCACGCGGTGGCGGGCGCCGACCTGCTCGCGAACCTGCAGCTCACCGACCGTCTGCCCATGGTGGTGGCATACGAGCACCACCTGCGCCACGACCTCCAGGGTTATCCCTCGGGGCCCGGCGCCAGCGAGCAGCATCTGTTCTCGCGCATCGTGGCCATCTGCGACTCGTACGACGCTATGACAACGCGGCGCCCGTTCCGTCGCGAGATCCGCCCCGACAAGGCCATAGCCGTGGTCATGCAGGGCCGAGGCAAAGCGTACGATCCCCAGCTCACGAAGGCGTTCGTGGCGCTGCTGGGCATCTATCCGATGGGCGCCGTGGTGCGGCTCGACGACGGGGCCACCGCGGTCGTCTACCGAGTCAACGGCGACGATCTCCTGCGCCCCAAGGTGAAGGTGATCATCGATGCCGAGGGCCGGTTCGGTAGCGACCCCGGTGTCTTGGACCTCAGGCTCATCGATCCGCGCACGGGGACCTACGAGTGCTCGATCGTCGAGTGCGTGCCGGCGCTGGATGCCGGCATCGACGACGTTTGGGAGTACCTGTAGGGGGCCGGTCCGGCGCGACCGCGACTACGGCGAGACGCCGTTGAAGTCCGAGTCGTCGGGCATCGACATCCTGCTCAGCTCACCGTCGATGGCGTTGAGCTCGCTCTCCACCGCCGCCTTCTCCGACTGAGATGCCGCGGCCGTGGCCCTCGGGGCCCCGGTCGGGCTCACGGGAGCCGCCGCCGCGTGCGCCTCGGGCGCAGCGGCCTGCGCGGCCCCCTGTCGCAGACCCGGCGCCGATGCGCAGCCCGCGAGGGCGAGCACACCGGCGACGAGCACCGTCGCGACCGCCAGAGCCGCGCTGGCTTGGCGCGCGCGCATGCTACTGTGCCGTCCCCGTCGCGGGCTGGGACTTGAGCGACTGCACCACGGCGCGCAGATCGGCCGCCGCCTCGCGCGCGTGGCTCCGGGCCGAACGCAGCGCCGTCACCGCTTCGCGGGCCTTGGCGCGTGCCGCGGCGAAGGCGCTCTTCTTGTCGGTAGCGCCCGGGACGGCTCTGAACAGCTCGCCGGCTGCCGCCTCGATCGTGCTTGCCGTGCCGAGGTCGGTCCGCGCCGCTGCGATATCGCTGCGCGCCTTGGCCGTGTCGGCGCCCTTGGCGTCGAGCTTGCCGGCGACCCTCTCCAGCCGGACCAGATGCCGGTCGAGTTGCAGCTTGGCCGCGTCGAACCTGACCTTGCGACGGATGAGCGCCGCCTCGATCCGGTCCTTGACCACGGTCAGCCGATCAGTCCTCACCTGGCCGTTCGCGCGCGCTCGCATACCCGGGCCGGCCTGCCCGCTGGGCGCAGCCGGGGCGGCCATGGCGAAGCCCACCGGGAACGACATGGCCAAGACGACGCCGGCCGCCACGGCCGCCCGCGAGAGAAACCTTGTCTTCACGTCTACCACTCCTCGGCATCCGTAGGGACGGGCCCTACTCTGGGCCCACGGTCCCGTTATCCGCCAGGGTGGTTGCGTCCTGGTTGGGCTCGTGTTGAGTTAGCGTTGAGCTTCGCGGGCGGGCGTCGGCCCCGATCATGCGCGGCGCAGCTCGATCACGAAGCGGGCGCCCCCAAGCGCTCCGTCCTGGGCGCGCACGGTCCCGCCCATGAGCTCCACGCTGCGCCGGCAGATGGCCAGGCCCAGACCCGCGCCGCCGGATACCTTGGACCGCGAGGGGTCCAGACGCGCGAACCTGCGAAAGACCTCTTCGCGGCGGTCTGGCGGGATGCCGGGACCGGTATCGTCCACGGCGACGGCCCAGTGGGCGCTGTCCGAAGGCGCGGACGATACCAGCACGCTTCCGCCGTCGGGGGTGTACGAGATCGCGTTGTCCACGAGAGTGGACAGCGCCTGCAGAAGCCGGTCGCCGTCGCCCAGCGGCGTGCCGGACAGGCTCTCGACCCTGAGATCGATGCGTCGTTGCATCGCCCGGTGTTCGTAGCGGGCGCGCAGCGCTTGGGCCAGACCCTCCGTGTCCACCGGCGCGAGGCCGACAACGGCCGAGCCGGACTCGAGCTCGGAGAGCGCCAGCAGCGAGTTCGTGAGCTCCCCCAGACGCTGCGCCTCGTCATGGATGACGCCCAGATAGCGTCTCTGGTCCTCGGGAACGGTCACGGTCCCGTCGAGCATCGCGCCCGAGAAGCCCTGTATGGAGGTGATGGGCGTGCGCAACTCGTGCGAGACGTCGCCGACGAAGTCGCGCTGTGCCCGGTACGCGTCCGCGACGCGCGCGGACATCGAGTTGAACGAACTCGCCAGCGCCGCGACCTCCTCGGCACCTTCCACCGTGACCTGATGGCCCCAGTCGCCCTCCGCGACCGCTCGGGTCCCGTCCCGCAGGCGAACGATGGGCGCCGCGATCCGCCGCGCGAGCGCGCCGCCGGCGAACCACGCGCCCACGAGCGCCAGCAGCGCGCATCCCACGAGCACGAGCACCACCCAGCCGCGCGACCGGTTGATCTCACGCAGCGGCTCCAGCGCCACCAGCCAGGCCGCCGTGGGGTACCCGCCCACATCGGCCACCGCAGCGGCGACGACGACCGCGCTGCCCAGCCCCGGCACGCCCCGGACACCGGCCTGGACGCCGCGAGCACCGGCGGTCCCGTTGACCGGCAGGCGCACGTGCGCCGCGGTGCCCGCGCTGGATGCCAACACGTCGCCGGACGCGTCGGTGATGTACAGGTTGGCCCCGATGAGCCCCGCCTCGACCCGGAACAGCCTCTGGCGGATGCCGGTGTCGGTCGCCAGGCGCCCGCTGCCCGACAGTCCCTTGGCGACCGCCGACACCCGCGTGGAGAGCTCCTGCGTCGTCTGGCTGATGGTGAAGAAGACCCAGAACGTGAGGAACACGAGGAAGACCACGAGGACGGACGCCGCCGCGACGCCCACGGTCGCGCGTCGTATGCTCCCGGCCAGCGTGGGCCCGCGCGACGTGCGTCGTGTCATGGCGTGGTCGCGCGGCGCACCCGGTAGCCGGCGCCGCGGACGGTCTCGACGAAGCGCGGCGCGAAGGCGTCGTCGCCCAGCTTCTCGCGCAGATGCCTGATGTGGACGTCGACGCCGCGCCCTTCCAGGAACTCGTCGAAGCCCCAGACGAGCTCCAGCAGGCGCTCGCGCGAGAACACGACACCCGGTTCCGACGCCATCGTGGCGAGCAGGTCGAACTCCTTGGCGGTGAGCTCCACCGGGGTGCCGTCCACGCTCACCTCGCGCGAGGCGGGATCGATCCTCAGACCTCCCACGGCGATCTCCGGCGCGGGCGCCGCGGGCCCGGAGGCGGGCGCGGCCTGGAAGCGGCGCAACACCGCACGCACGCGGGCCACGAGCTCGGGCGGGCTGAAGGGCTTGGTCATGTAGTCGTCCGCCCCGGCTTCGAGCAGCTTCACCTTGTCCAGGTCGGTGTCGCGCGCCGTGAGCATGATCACGGGCACCACCGACTGGGCACGGATGCGCCGGCAGACCTCGGCTCCGTCCATGCCCGGCAGCATGATGTCGAGGATCACCAGGTCAGGCGTGTCGCGCTCGAACTCGCGAAGACCGGATACGCCGTCCGGGGCCTGCTGCACCGTGAAGCCCGCGGCGGTCAAGTACACGCTCACGAGCTCGCGGATGTTGGCTTCGTCGTCGATGACGAGGACCTGGGGCATGGGCTTCACCTCTCGCGCGAGTGTACCCCGTCCGGCGAGGCGCAAAGACGGCCACGTCGGTTCGGGACGCAAAGCGGTCGCGGGCCACTCCGCTCCTCACGTCCCGGGGCCCCATTCAGCCGCCGCTACCTGCCCCTGCGCCGTGATGTTCGGGTAGGATGTGAGTGAATCACCGGCAGGCGCGGCGGGGCGCCAGGGGGGCCGATGCGGGCGTACCGATTCACGATGGCCGTGGTCGTAGTCCTAGCTGTAGCTGGCCTCGTTGGACTACTCGCATGGTTCGGCTTCTCCTTCGTGCGCGCGGCTCAGCCCGCCGTGCAGCCTATCGTGCATCCCCCGCTCCAGGGCAAGCAGTGCGCCGAGTGCCACAAGGACCCGCATCCCCCGGGCTCGATCTACCGTGGCCCGTGCGACGAGTGCCACGTCATCACGAGCTGGAAGAACGTCTACTACACGCACTCCGAGCGCTCGATGAACCAGGGGATCCATCCGATCCTGGGCTGCTCGCGATGTCACCTGACCGAGCGCAAGATCCCAGACAAGAACTGCGAGACGTGCCACCAGGCACCGCATCGCAAGCCGAGCTTCGACTGCTCGGCGTGTCACGTCCCGGCCGGCTGGGCCGCGGTGCTGCCGGCGCCGCCCGGCCACCTCTCGCTCGCGGGCGGGCACTCGAAGCTCACCTGCCTCCAGTGTCACAACAACCCCAACCAGCTGCCGCCTTCGCATTGCGTGGACTGCCACGGTCCAAGGCACGGGGGACTCGTCGACTGCGAGCGCTGCCACGACGTGAAGTACTTCTGGGATCCGGTGAAGTTCAAGCACGATCGCGTTTTCGCGCTCGTGGGCCAGCACCGCTTCGTCACGTGCACGCAGTGCCACGGCGTGCGGCTCCTCTTCGCTGAGACGCAGTCGTACTGCAACTTCTGCCACGCGGTGGTGCACCCCGATCTCACCGACTGCGCGTCGTGCCACACCCCGTACGGCTGGGTGCCGTCCACGTTCACGCACAGCAGGGTGTGGACCCTCACCGGGGCCCATGCCGAGCTGCCGTGCACGGCATGCCATCCCAACAACAACTACGCGCACCCGATCGGCGGCGGCAGCACCCAATGCGTGGCATGCCACGGGCCGCACCACGGAGGCCTGACGCAGTGCCAGGAGTGTCACAACACGTCGTCGTGGACGCCCGTGAACTTCAACCACAGCGACTTCTGGGCGCTCACCGGGACGCATGCGGACATCTCGTGCACCTCGTGTCACCCGAACGGCCAGTTCGCGATCATCCAGGCCAACGGGATGCCCGCGGTGAGCGTGAACGACCTGCCGTCGGGACCGCCGGCGTGCTCGCTGTGCCACGGCCAGCCGCACGGCACCTGCCTGCCCGCCTGCTCGAGCTGCCACAACACGACGTCGTTCTCCTCGGCGAGCTTCGACCACAGCAGCATCTGGGCGCTCACCGGGCAGCACGTGGGTCTGGCCTGCAATAACTGCCACCCGTACGTGAACAACCCGCACGGGCCCAACACCTACGAGTTCTGTGTGGCGCAGGCGAACGGGCACTCGGCCGTGCCGCCCAGCGCCAACGTGGGCGGCGTGATCCAGTGCTACTACTGCCATGAGAGCGCAACGTTCCACGGGCCGCTGCCGTCCGGCTTCCAATGCACGACCTGCCACAACACGACGGGATGGAGCAATCTGAATCCCGGCTTCGTGCACCCGGGCTCGTTCCCGCTCAACGGCCAGCACCAGAACGCGAGCTGCATCCAGTGCCACGGGAACCCGCCCATCTTCGCGGGGACCTCGGCAGCGTGCGTGAGCTGCCACGCCGGGGTCGTGCCGCACGTCGGGCCAACGGACTGCGGCCAGTGCCACAACCCTGTGGCCTGGAGCGTCGTCAACTTCACTCACGTGCCCATGACGTTCCACCCGGATTCGCTGGGCATCAACCAGGTCTGCACCAACTGCCACAAGCCCGGCGGCACGCCGCCATGGGGCAACTTCACGGTGTACTCGTGCACGCCGTGCCACACGGACGGGCGGACGTACCCGCCACCCGGGTACTAGCGGCCATGTCCGCCACACGTCGCATCCAAGGGCCCGCTCGACGAGAGCGGGCCCTCCTTTGTGTCATACGCCGGTCACCGATTGCCGATGTCACGGGTGAGTCGGCACGGTTGTCGCACTCGGTTCGAAGGCCAGGCAGAAGAAGCGCCCCGGGCGCGCAAGAGGATGGATGAGATGAGCGAACGTCAGTGCTCCGATTGCCGCTATTTCGAAGAGTGGTCGTGCCGCGTGCGAGGTGCCTGCACCCTGCATTCGCGGCCCGCGTCGGTGCACGGCTCGTGTCCGTCGTTCCAGCTGCCCGCCGCCCATCACTCCCCCCGTGCGGAGGTCGCGCGCTCGCGCAAGCTGGCTAGGGCGTCGTAGGCGCCGCCGGCGATCGCTGAAGACTACGAGGGCCCGCTCTTCGGAGCGGGCCCTCGTTTCGTTCGCACAGTTGGCCTCGGGCGGGCGACCCTGGCCGATGAGCTGGCTGGCCCCGCCCCGCCCGCCGTCGCTACTCGGCAGGCCAGCGTTCCAGGCTTCACTGACCGGCCTTGCTCAAGAAACACGGAGGGCCGCCTGAGGGGCGGCCCAACGAGATGATGTGATGGTGGCCAGAGACGGACTTGAACCGCCGACACGGGGATTTTCAGTCCCCTGCTCTACCAACTGAGCTACCTGGCCGCGCTTGTAGCCCAAGCATCGTAGCGAGGTGTCGGCGGGCCGGTCAAGGCAAGACGCGCCGACCTGTGGCTTGTAGCAGCACGGATCCCGTGGAAAGTGCGCGGTTCGCCCGGTCCAGCTGCTCCAACGGGTCGCCCCTGGATTCCCGTATTGCCGCCTCTGAGGCGCGCGAGCGTCACGCGGCGTCCTAGCCGCTCCCGTGCACGCTGCACGAGACCGTCGACGTATCAGCGTCGAAGAGGTACTTGCCGCCCGATGGGCACTTGACGCCCAGCTTCTCGACGACGACGTCGATCGGCGGGTATTCGCCCGAGTCGGCGTTGAACAGGGCGAACATCTGGCGGATCTTCGCCTGGTTGTCGAAGCATTGCCGTTTCGCCTGCTCAGCATCCATCCCAGCCGGCGCGCATCCGCTCGCGGCGAGAAGCGATGCGCCCGACCCGATCACGATGGCGAACAGGAAGGTCCTGCGATCCATGTGCTGTCTCCAGTCAGCCTTTGGTGAGCGCCTGTTCGTGTTATCGACAGGGCTCTCCTCGGCAGCAAGTGCAAGGCACCGAGCTTTCCGGAACCGCAGCTTGCCCGCGAGACGACGGGCAGGAAGCGCCCGAACCAGGTGCCCCCGCGCACGTATGATGCGCGGCTCGCAAGGTCAAGGGCGCTATGGTGCGGTAGCCTGGGGGTACGCTCGGGCACTATCCCGAGCAGGGGGGATGCACCAAGTGCGCACGCCGTGGAAGAAAGCCGAGCAAGACGCGATCGAAGCCGATCGCGACGTCGAGCGTTGGGCCGACCGCATCCCGATCCTCAACACGTTCGCGACCGTGCTCGTCGTCATCCTTGTGGACCTAATGCTCGCCGGCGTCGTGGGAGACACCGCGTGGGGTCAGGCGTACACGCTGATCACGCGGCTCGTGATCTTCGTCCTCGCCCTGCACGTGTCCCGCATCAAGCCACGATGGGACGCTCTCGCCTTCGGCCTGGCCGTGATCGGGATCTTGGTCGGATCCGCCGCGCTGCTTGGAGGCAGGTGGTGGGGGGCAGCGACGGCGGCGACGATAGGCGTGCTGCTCATCCTGGTGCCGCCGTTCGCCATCGCACGCCGCCTCGGCTGGATCATCCGGAACCAGGGCATCGTCCTGGAGGCCGTTTGGGCGGCACTGTCGATCTACATGCTCATCGGCCTCGTGTACGCCTCGACCTACGGCATCATGGCGCTGGTGAGCGGGACGCCGTTCTTCGTGCAGACGAGCCAAGCCAGGTCGTACCTCTACATCTACTTCAGTTTCGTCACGCTCACGACCACGGGGTACGGCGACTACACCGCTGCGCCTTCGTTCGGAAAGATGCTGGCGGCGTCCGAGGGCCTGTTCGGCCAGCTGTACCTCGTGACGGTGGTCGCGCTCATCGTGAGCAACTTCCGGGGACCGCGGGCGAAGGAGCATGACGACGACGCGCCAGCCCAGGCCCAGCCGGCGGCGTGCGACGCGCCCCAAAAGGATCAGGCCGAGGACAGCGCCTCGGCCTGAGTAAGGGTGCGATGAGGGTTCGCGCTACGGGAGCGCGACGTTGATGGTGACGGTGTCTCCCGCCTTGGCGCTGCTCCCGCCGGCCGGTGACTGATCGATCACCTTGCCGATGTCCGGCGACAGCGCGCCGGAGCCGGTGGTGTATACCATCTTGACCTTGAGGCCCTGCGCCTGGAGCAGGTCGATCGCGTCGGTGCCGAGCTTGCCCTTCACGTCGGGGACGGTGACGGGCTGGGGTCCCTGCGAGATCACAAGGGCGACGGTGTCGCCTACCTTGCCGTCGGTGCCGGCGTCCGGGGACTGGCTGATCACGATGCCGGACGCCACCGAGGTCGAGTACTGCTGGGTGGTCGTGACCTTGAATCCGCCCTTCTCCAGCGTGGAGGTGGCGGCGCTCTGCTCCTGGCCTACGACGCCGGGCACGGTGCTGACCTGCGGGCCCTTGGACACCACGAGTGCCACCGGGGAGCCCTTCGAGGCCTCGGCGCCGCCGGTGGGGTCCTGACTCACGATCTGACCCACCGGGACGGTCGCGTTGAACGACGAAGTGATGTTGCCGATGATCAGCCCTGTCCCCTGCAGCGCGTCGAGCGCCTCGGTCTGGGTCTTCCCGATGACCGAGGGCACGGTGACCTTCTGGGGACCGTTGATGACTAGGCTCACGGAGCCGCCTCGGCGGGCCCAGGTGTTGGCGGCCGGATCTTGCGAGAGGACCTGGCCCTCGGCGACTCCGTTCTGCACCTGGTCGGAGTAGGTGATGTTGCCGACGTCGAGCCCGGCTTTCGCCAGCGTCGATCGCGCGTCGTCGGGCGTCGTGGCCACAACGGACGGGACCTGGGTCATGTTGTTGCGCCACCACAGCCAGCCGCCCAGGACGCCGCCCAGGACGAGCACGCCGATGACGGCGAGCGCAGTGATCCAGACCCATCGCGGCATGCGGCGGCGCGGGGCCTCGGCCAGGGCCTCGGAGGGAGCCGCGCCGGACTGGATCTGGTCGCCGACGCGATCAAGGTCCTGGCGGAACTCGTCCATGGTGCGATAGCGGTCGCGGGGCTGCTTGTGCAGCGCATGCATGATCACGATGTCCAGTGAGGCGGGCACGCCCGGGTTCACGCGGCGTGCCGGCTCGGCATCGTGCTCGACCTGCTGCACCGCCACGGTGCCGGCGTCGGGGCCCTCGAACGGCACCGCTCCGGTCGCGGCCTCGTACAGCACGACGCCCAGGGCGTAGAGGTCTGTGCAATCGTTGGGCGCCTCGCCGCGCACCTGCTCGGGCGCGAGGTAGTACGCGCCGGCGGGCGGGTCCGCGGGCGTGAGGGTGCGCGGCAGCGTCTCGCCAAGGCCCAGCACCTTCACTGCGCCTTGCGGGGTCACCATGACGTCCGACGTGCGCACGGACCCGTGCACGATGCCCGCGGAGTGAGCCGCCGCCAGGCCGAGGGCGGCCTCGGCACCGTAGCGTGCGACACGCAGCGGATCGAGCGGGCCGCGAGTGAGGAGGGTCTCGAGGTCCCAGCCCTCCACGTACTCGCGGACGACGTAGAAGCCGGTGCCGTCCAGACCCCACTCGAACACACGCGGCAGGTCGGGATGGTGCAGCGCGGCGACCGCGTACATCGAATCCTTGAGATGCTGGACCTGAGGCTCGCTTTGCGGGTGCAACACGTCGACGGCGAAGACTGCGCCGGTCTCGTCCACGACGCGATACGTCTCGACGGTACCGCCGCGGTCCAAACGCTCTATAGCCCGGAACTTACCGGCGAATGTGCGCGCGTCGGATCCGGCCTCGACGAACGCCGCCGAGGGACCGGCTGGAGCCATCGGCTGCTCGCCGGGCTGTCCGGCCATGACCGCCGTAGCGTTCTGATCCTGCGGGAGGCCGGCGGGCCCTGCCAGGGGGGCGCCGAGCGACGCGCCTGAACCGGCCGCGGCCGGTTCAGGCGCAGCGGCCGGTGTCCACTGGTACGGTGCGGCGCCGGGCGCGCCCTGCGGCGCGGCGGCGGGAGGGGCGGGAGCGGAAGGCCCGGCGGGAGCGGCAGCGGGAGGCTCCGCGACCGGCGCGGCCTGTGCGGCGAACGCGGCGCCTGCGCCGACGGCAGCCGCCGCGGCCGCTGCCTGGGCGGCCTCGGACTCGTGAGCGGCGTACTCTCCCGAGGGCGCGCCGGCAGCGGAGGGCGCCGGCGCTGTGCCGGTCCCGAACAGGCCGGTGTTCTCCTCGGGTGGCAGCCACTCGCTCGTGCTGGTGAGCTCCGGCACGGGCTCGGGCTGGACCGGGGCACCTTGGGACGCCTGAGGTTTCTTGCCGCGCCACGGCCAGAAGCTGCGCTTCTCCGGAAGGGTGAACTCTGAGGGACCCGGGATGCCGGGTTCGGCGGCGCCGGCGACAGCGGCGCTCGCGGCGACCTCGGCGGCGACCGGAGCGGCGCCCTCGGCACCGGCCCCGGTAGCGGTAGCGGCGCCCTCGGCGCCAGCTGTGGGGGCGACGGCCGCGCCGATGGGAGCGCCGGGCTCCGTGACGGCCTCGGGAGCCGCTGGGGCCTCAGCGGCGGCCATCATGCCGGCCTCCGCGGCGTCGGCGACTCCGGCGGACGCCGTTTCCGAGACGGCGGCGGCGGCGCTGCCGGCGGCGGCCATCGCGGCGGCCTCGGCGGCGGGAACAGCGGGCGTGCCTTTGGGCTCACCCTTCTTGCGGGCCCAGGGCCACGCGCCACGCTTCTTGGGCGTCGGGGTCTTGCCGGGCTCGGAGGGTGGCGCGAAAGTCCCGGTCTCGCTCGAGCCGGTCGCGGGGGCCTCGACTTCAGGGCCCGCGAACGACGCCGGAGCGTCCGGCAGCACGAACGTCTCGGCGGGGTGCGAAGGGGCGGTCTGGGTGAGCGAAGCGCCTACGACGGGCAACGCCTCGGTCACCGCGTCGTGCGGATACGGCTCCGCGGCCGGCGCAGCGGGGACGGCGGCGGACGCCTCGGGCGCGGGCGCGGCCGAAGTAGATTCGCGATACGCGGGCAGGTCGCCACCGGGCAGCGAACCGGCAAGGCCGGAGGGAGCGGTCATGCCGGGCGCGCCGGCCTCGCCGACGACGTTCTCGCTGTCCGAGTCGCCGTGCGATCCGTTGCCGGATCCGTTGCCGGACGCGGCGTCGGCGGCAGGCTGGACCGCGGCAGCGGAGGCGCCCTTGGCCGCGTTCTTCTTGCCGCCCCAAGGCCACAGGCCCTTCTTGGTGCGGTGCGCCCCAGGCAGCTCGGTCTGGCCGGTCTTTTCCAGCTCGTCCATCGATCCTCCGTATCCAGTACGTCCGACGCGCGCTCAAGAGCAATGTTCGGGCCGAGCGCGCGCCAACAGCTCGCGGAGGCGGCCGGCAGCCCCTCCGCGGGTGTAATGATAGCTATCACGGACGCTTCATGCCTGCTCACGTGCTTCGTCGTTGCCGTTCTGCACAACTGCCTGGCGAGTCGCCCGCTGCCGCGGGTAGAGGGAGTCCACCGCACGTGCGTCCAAAGGCCCGCCGCCGGTCCGCTCGTCACTCCTCGGCACGGTGAGATTGACAACAGTCGGCGCTGTGTTACGATATATCGCGTAACAGCTTGACGTTACGCCAAAGGAGGCGGACATGATGGAGAACACAACGGGTCTGCCGGGCTACGGTCCCGGTCCCGCACATCACGACGAGCACGAACACGGCTGCCCGGGCGGGCCTCACGGCGCCCGCGGCTGGCACAAGTACCGCGGCGGCGGCCGTCACGGCGGCTGGGGCGGCCCGCCCTTCATGGCCGGCGGCCCGTGGGGTCGCGGTCCTCGCGCCCGTCGCGGCGACGTGCGCACGGCGGTCCTCGCGCTGCTGGAAGAGAAGCCGATGCACGGCTACCAGATCATCCAGGAGCTCGACGAGCGCAGCGGCGGCCAGTGGCGCCCGAGCCCCGGCTCGGTCTACCCCACGCTCCAGCTGCTGGAGGACGAGGGCCTGGTCACCGCATCCGAGCAGGAGGGCAAGCGGGTCTTCGAGCTCACCGACGCCGGCAAGGACGTCCTGGCCAAGCGCAAGGACACGACCCCGCCGTGGGAGCAGATGGCCGGCTTCATGGACGACGACGACGCGAAGCTCATGAAGGCGATCAAGCAGACCGGCGCCGCCGCCATGCAGACGATGAGCGCCGGCTCGCCCGAGCAGCGCCGCCAGGTCGCCGAGATCCTCGACGAGGCACGCAAGCGCATCTACGGCATCCTTGCCGAGGACGCGTAGGCCGCGCGCGAGCGGACCGCTCGCCCCTGCGAAGTAGCGAAGGGCGCCCCTAGGGGCGCCCTTCGTGCGTGTCGGGATGAGGAGCGGGCGGCGGGTCAGCCGGCGTGCGCGGCCTCGGCAGCGTCTCGGGCCACGAACGCGGCCCACCGTTCGTCCACCCAGGCTTGGATGCCCTCCACCGTCTCGGGCGTGATGCCGCGGAAGCGCGACTGCGTGGCGAGATAGTCGGCCACGGCGGGCCGCTCGCGACCGCTGCGAGCGAGCGACGCGCTGCGCCCGGTGAGCCGGAACGCGCCCTCCTCGACCTCGTAGAGAACGAAGAGCCCGGTCTCCACCGCGAGCTTGCCCAGCGCGACCGTGTCTTTGGCGTCGAATCCCCATCCGCTCGGGCACGGGACGTTCATGTGGATGTAGCGCAGACCGTGGATGCCGCGCGCCTTGGTCACCTTGTCGAACACGTCCGTCGGGTACGCCGCCGAGGTCGTGGCCACGTACGGGATCCCGTGCGCCTCCATGATGCGCGGCAAGTCCTTGGGGTTCTCGCGCTTGCCCGACGCCGTGGTCGTGGTCCGCGCGCCGCGAACGGTGAGACCCGAGCGCTGCGTGCCGGTGTTCATGTACGCCTCGTTGTCGTAACAGACGTAGATGAAGTCGTCGTTGCGCTCGGCGGCACCCGAGAGCGCCTGTATGCCGATGTCGCCGGTGCCGCCGTCCCCCGCCATCGCCAGCACGGTCATCTCGCTCGCCCGGCCCGTGGCGCGAAGGCCGGCCGCCAGGCCGGCGGCCGCGGCGGCGGTGCTCGGGAACGCGACGTTCACCCACGGCACGTTGAGGGAGCTCGTGGGATACATGCCGCCCAGGACCGTCAGGCAGCTCGCCGGCACGGCCATCACCATCTGCCCTTCCAGCGCCGCGACGATCTGACGCAATCCGATTCCGATGCCACAGCCCGCGCATGCGCGGTTGCCTTGCAGCAGCAGATCGCTGTCCGGGAGTTGCAGGATCGAGGTCACGGCACACCTCTCATCGGGATAGACGGTCACCCGAGGATAATCCGGGCGCATCGGCCGCGCCACACGCGCTGCCCAGGCGGAACCCGATGGGTACGTTCTCGATGGGATCGCGCCAGGACCGCACCATGCCGAGGGGGACACGCCATGGCTGCTCACGACGCCGGCTCGCCGGCCCCGGCTTCCGCCGACGCACCGCCGCGGGGCGGACTCGTTCTCACGGCCCTCATCCTCGTGGCGGCGGTGGCCAATCTCAACCTCGCCGTGGCCAACGTGGCGCTCCCTTCGATAGGAAAGGCGTTCGACGCCTCGCAGACGTCCCTCGACCTGGTAGCCGTGGGCTACTCGCTGGGCCTCGCCTCGTCGGTGCTCTACTTGGGCGCCATAGGCGATCGCTACGGACGCAAGATGATGCTCGTGTGGGGGACGCTGCTCGCGATCCCCGCCTCCCTGGTCGCGGGCTTCGCGCCCTCCATCGAGGTGCTCTTCGCGGCCCGCCTGGTGGGCGGGCTCGCGGCCGGCATGGCGTACCCGACGACGCTCGCCCTGATCACCGCGCTGTGGGCGGGCCCCAAGCGCACGCGAGCCATAGCTCTGTGGTCCGGGCTCGGCGGAGGGATGTCGGCGCTGGGCCCGCTGGTAGCGGGCGCGCTGCTCCTGTACTTCCCGTGGGGTTCCGTGTTCCTGGCCACGCTGCCGCTCGCGCTCGTCGCGCTCGTCATGGCGTGGTTCCTCGTGCCCGCGCACGTGAACGAGACCACCGACCGGGTGGACAACCTGGGAGGAGTGCTGTCGGTGGTGCTCGTGGCCGGGCTCGTCCTGGGCATCAACTTCGCGCCGGTGCCGGGCGCTCTCACGGCGGCGGCGGTGATACTGGGCATCGCGCTGGTGGCGGGCGTCCTCTTCGTGCTGCGGCAGCGCCGCGCCCGGTTCCCGCTCTACGACCTGCACGTGGCCGGCCGTCGCGTCTTCTGGGTGGCCGCCACCGCCGGCATCATCATCTTCGGCTCGCTCATGGGCGCGATGTTCGTAGGCCAGCAGTTCCTGCAGAACGTGCTGGGCTACTCGACGTTCGATTCGGGCGCGGCCATCCTGCCGGCCGTGGTGCTCCTGGTGATCGCCGCTCCCCTGTCGGCGCGCATCATCACGAACCGCGGAGCGCGCGTGGCCATGCTCGCGGGCTACGTGTTCTGCGTGCTCGGCTTCCTGACCATGCTCGTGCTGTGGAAGGACGGTAGCCCGTATTGGCAGGTGGGACTCGCCTACGCGTTCATAGGCCTGGGCGTGGGGCTCGCGGGCCCACCCGCGTCGCACTCGCTCACGGGCTCGGTCCCGGTCACGCGCGCGGGCATGGCCTCGGGCACGGCCGACCTTCAGCGGGACCTTGGCGGCGCCATCATGCAGTCCGTCTTCGGCGCGCTGCTCACCGCCGGCTATGCGGCCGCCTTTGCGACGGCCATCGCCGGGGCGAGCGGCTCCGGCGCCTCGCAGATCACGAGCAGCGTCGTGAACCAGCTGGAGAAGTCGTTCTCCAGCGCGACCGAGGTCGCCGCGCAGTACCCGCAGTACTCGGCACAGATCATCGCGGCGGCCAAGACGTCGTTCCTCGCCGGCGCCGACTACGCGTACACGGCGGGGATCATCGCGATCCTCCTGGGCGCGGCGCTGGTCTTCTTCGCCTTCCCCAAGAAGGAGGCCGAGGAGAAGCTCCTTGCCGAGTACCACGAGGCGGACACGCACGGCGCCGCAGGGTCGACCGCCTCCTAGCGCTGGCACTCGCGCCCCGCTTGAGCTAAGAACTGAAGCATGCCCGCACTCTTCTCAGCTCAAAGCGCCTTCGCGCTGTTCACGCTCACGGTCCTCGAGATCGTGCTGGGCGTGGACAACGTCATCTTCATCGCCATCGTCACGACCTCGCTGCCGGCCGATCGCCAGCAGCGGGCGCGCTTCGTAGGCCTGACCCTCGCGCTGCTCGGCCGGATCCTGATGGTCCTGGGAGTGGCCTGGCTGCTGGGGCTGGACAAGGCGCTGTTCCAGGTCCTGGGCCACGCGTTCAGCGTCAAGGACCTGATCCTCATCGCCGGCGGCCTCTTCCTCGTCTACAAGGCCGTCACGGAGATCTACAAGGTCACCGAGCTCCACGAAGAGGAGGCCCAGGAGCAGCCGCAGCGCGAGAGCATGGCGGCGACGATCGCCCAGATCGTGGTCATCGACATGGTGTTCGCCATCGACTCGGTGCTCACGGCGGTGGGCATGACGAGCCAGGTCGTGCTCATCATCATCGCGATGACCATCGCGGTGCTCGCGATGATGTTCTTCTCCGGCCCCCTCGCGAAGTTCATCAACACCCACCCGAGCGTGAAGATGCTCGCTCTGGCGTTCCTCGTGCTCGTGGGCGTGCTCATGCTGGCCGACGGCTTCGGCGCGCACGTGGACCGCAACTACGTCTACTTCGCGATACTGTTCTCGCTGGCCGTGGAGGCGCTCAACTTCCGCCGCCAGGCCAACGCCCGCAGGCGCCGCGCCCTCGAACGAGAACCCACCGCCTGACCGCCGAGCCTGGAGGCTTCGATGCGAAACCGGCCGCTGCACACGATCCTGGTCGCCGCGCTGGCCCTGAGCCTGCTCGCGACCGCCGGCGGGTGCTCCAAATCGTCGGTGCCCAAAGGGGGGCCGCTCGAGGACATCACGTGGGAGCTGACGTCGTACCCGGTCTCGGGGAAGATGGCGCCGGTCCCCGCGAAAGCTCAGTTCCAACTGGGCTTCAAGCAAGGCCAGGTCACCGGCCAGGCCGTCAACTCGTACAGCGCTCAGTACACCTCCACAGCCGAGGGCGACCTCAAGATCGGGCAGCTCGCGTCCACGCTGATGATGGGCCCCGCCGGCCTCATGAAGGTGGAGAAGGCGTACTTCGAGGCCCTTCAGACGGCGGCGTTCTACTGGTCGGACGGCCGCAAGCTCACGATGTACGACAAGGACTACAACGTCCTGCTCCAGTTCGCGAAGAACGAGTCGTCGCTCACCGGACGCGTGTGGAGGGCCACCGGGATCAACAACGGCAGCGGCGGTGTGGTGAGCACGTCCACGACTCCCAGCTCCACCACCGAGTTCCTAACCGACGGGACCATGAGGGGCAGCACGGGCGCCAATCAGTACTCGTCGCCGTACAAGCTCGGGGGCACCGACCGCATGCAGATAGGTCCGGTGATGGCGAACAAGGCAGCCGGCCCGCCGGCGCTCATGAAGCGGGAGGCCGAGTACCTGGCCGCCCTGGAGACCGTGGCCACGTACAAGCTCACGGGCGACACGCTCGAGCTGCGCACGGCCGGCGGCGCGATCGCGATCGACGTACTCCGCGACCAAGTAGCGGGCCTGGCAGGCGGGGGGCCGCCCGAGCTGGCGCCTACTCGGCCAGACCCAGCCAGTCGGTGGGCCGCCGGGTGAGACCGCCATCGCGATCCGCGACGGCGCTGCGCACAGCGGCAGCGAGCATCTCGGGGGTGACGTCCCGGCCGCCCAGGCCGCACACGCACCCGAACACCGGCGGCGCGTCCTCCACGCCCGACAGCGCCGCCTTCACGTCGCCGCAGATGGGACCCTGGAAGCCGTAGCTCATCGCCTTGTCGAACACGACCGCGAGGCGACGCCCGGCCAGCTTGCCGGCGAGGGCCTCGGCAGGGAAGGGGCGGTAGGATCGGATGCCCACGACGCCGGCGCGGATGCCCTCCGCGCGCAGCGCGTCCACGGCGACGGTGAGCCCCACGCCCAGCGAGCCGGCGGCGATGAGCACCACGTCGGCGTCGGCGGCTTCGTGCTCCCACAGCAGCCCGCCCCAGCTGCGGCCCAAGGCCGCGGCGAACTCCGCGTCCACCGCCGGGATGAGCTCGAGCGCGTCCTCGAGCGCGCGCTCGTGTGACGCGCGGATCTCCATGTACGCGCCGCGTGGCTCGCCCTCCGAGTCAGGCCGAGGCTCGGCCATGACCACGGGACCGATGTTGCGGGGGTCGGCGGGGTCCACGACGGTGAGGGGGACGTAGGCGGGCAGCAGGGGCGCGACCGTCTCGGGCGTGGGAACGCTCACCGGCATGACGGTGTGGGAGAGCAGGAAGCCGTCGTAGCACACCATCACGGGAAGGTGCAGGGCCTCGCCGATGCGGTAGGCCTGCAGCGTGGTGTCCAGTATCTCCTGGTTGTCGCGGCAGTAGAGCTGGATCCAGCCGGCGTCGCGCACCGACATGGAGTCCTGCTGGTCGTTGAGGACGTTCCACGGCGCCGCCATGGCGCGGTTGGCCACGCACATCACGATGGGGAGGCGCGCTCCGGCCGCCCACCACACCTGCTCGGTCATGTAGGCGAGCCCGTTGGCGCTCGTGGCCGTGAACGTGCGCGCGCCCACCGTGGACGCCGCGATGCACACGGTGAGTGCCGAGTGCTCGCTCTCCACGTTGACGAACTCAGCGTCGAGCTCGCCAGACTCCACCCACTCGGAGAGCGTCTCCACGACGGGCGACTGCGGCGTTATCGGGTACGCCGCGATCACCTGGACCCGCGCGAGCTTGGCCGCGGTGGCGGCGGCCTGATTGCCCGTGATGACGGAGATGGTGGGCATTGTCACTCCCTACGGCTCGCCGCGCTCGTCGGCCGGTTCGGCAGTCACCGGCTCGTCGAGGACGCACACGCCGTGCTCGGCTTCGGGGACCATGGCGATCGCATCCGAGGGGCAGACCTCGGCACAGATGCCGCAGCCTTTGCAGTAGTCCAGGTCGAAGGTCGGGCCTATGCCACGCGAGACGCACGCGTCGGGGCAGTGCGCCCAGCAGATCTGGCAGCTCACCTTGCCCGCCTTCACGGCCAGGCAGGCCTCGGGCGTCAGCACCGGGCGCTTGGCGCGCCAGTCGCCGGTGCGGCCGGCCTCCCCCACGGCGGGCCGGGACTGCGCGATCTCGTCAGGGGGCAGCTTGGTGGTCATCGCGCCGCTCCGTCCGGGGCCGGCAGACGCGTGCACTCCCACGCGATCCGTGCGGCCTCGATGTTCTTGGCCGCCGCCGGCCCCTTGAACGCGGCGGCGATCGCCTCTTCGAGATGCTCCATGGTGGCAAGCTCCGTCGCCCTCGCCACCGTTCCGAGGATGGCGGTGGACACCATGGGCGCGCCGCCCACGATGAGGCCAACGGCCTCGGCGGCGCCGGTGACGTCAGCGGTGACCACCCGGGCATCGCCACTGATGCCGAGCTCCTCGGGCGCGCGCGTGGTGTTCACGATCACCGTGCCGCCCGGCTTGAGCCCGCCGGTCGCGCGCGCCAGCTCGATGAGCGATTCGTCGAGCACCACCACCACGTCGGGCTCGGTCACCTGTGAGTACACGCGGATGGGACCGTCCGCCAGCCGAGTGGAGGCCGTGATGGGAGCGCCGCGGCGCTCGGCGCCGAACGACGGGGCCGCGGTCACGCCGGCGAAGCCGCTGCGGAAGGCGGCGTCGGCGAGGATCTTGGAGCTCGTCACCGCGCCCTGGCCTCCTCGGCCGTGCCAGCGGATCTCGGTCATATGCACCGGCATGAGGGTCCTTCCTTGACTGTCCTGGCGCTCACCGCCGCGCAGAAGCGTAGCATCGGCATGCGCACCGCCGGCCGCTCGAGCGCCGGGCGGCACGAGACCGAAACCGGCGGCCCGCGGCGGCCCGGGAACCGCGGGTCACCCCGCGATAGAGCTCCAGGCCGCTCCCGGCACTCCGAACTGCGGCTTGTCCGCCTTGAACCCCGTGCCCTTGCCGACGACGGACCACCCGCCGCCGGAGTTGGTGAGCACGAACACGAGGTCACCCATCCCCGGCATGTGCACGTCGATGGCCGCGTACCAGACACCGTTGGGCATCTGAGTCATGCGTGTGTTGCGAGGAGTCACGGCGTAGAAGCCGCGGTGCGAGACCTCCACTGCCGCTTGACGCGCCACGACGATGGCGTCCTTCATGAGCTTGTCGCGCTTCTGCTTGTCCGCGGCCGGGACGATCTTGGGCGTCTGGGCCGCGATCTTCGTGCGCGGGACCATGGGCAGCTCGATGGTCGTGCAACCGGCCACGGCGGGCAGGACGAGGGCAGCGGCCGCGGCCAGCGCCGCGATGCGCAGCGCCGGGGAGGCGCCCGGCGGGGCGGTCTGTGTTCTCGAGCGGGGGGCCATGCTCATCCGTCCTACACGTCGGTGACCGGCCCGCCGGGCGCCGCGGCCTCGGCAGGATCCTGGCACTCGTCGCCACCGTCGGTGGTCTTCTCGCCCGCGAACACGCCCAGGTCGATGCCCAGAGACTCCTTGGCCATGTCCCGAAGCTTGTACTTCTGGATCTTGCCTGAGGCGGTCATGGGGAACGAGTCCACGAAGAACACGTACTTGGGCGCCTTGTAGCGCGCGATCTTGGCGCGAGCGAACTCAGCCACATCGTCGGCAGATACGTCGGCGCCGCTCTTGAGCTTGACGAACGCGCCCACGACCTCGCCGTACTTGTCGTCGGGAACGCCCACTACCTGGACGTCTTCCACGCCCGGCATCGTGTACAGGAACTCCTCGATCTCGCGCGGATAGATGTTCTCGCCGCCGCGGATGATCATGTCCTTGATGCGGCCGGTGATGCGGTAGTAGCCGTCCTCGTCCACCGTGCCGATGTCGCCGGAGTGCAGCCAGCCGTCCTTGTCGATGGCGGCCTCGGTGGCCTCCGGCATCTTGTAGTAGCCCTTCATGATGTTGTAGCCGCGGCAGAGCAGCTCGCCGGGTGCGTTGGGCGGGCAGTCCTCGCCGGTGTCGGGATCCACGACCCGGACCTCGACCTGGTCGTGCTTGCGGCCCACCGTCTCGCACTTGCGCTCCAGCGTGTCGTCGGTGGTCGTTTGCGTGAACACGGGAGAGGACTCGGTGAGCCCATAGCAGATCGTCATCTCCGACGCGTGCATCCTGTCGATGACCTGCTTCATCGTCTCGATGGGGCACGGAGAGCCCGCCATGATGCCGGTGCGAAGGGACGACGTGTCGAACATGTCGAACATCGGGTGGGCCAGCTCTGCGATGAACATCGTGGGCACGCCATACAGCGCGGTGCAGCGCTCCTTCTGGACGGAAGCGAGCACGGTCACCGGGTCGAACTGCTCCACTGGAACGGTGGTCGCGCCGTGCGTGAGGATCGCCAGCACGCCCAGCACGATGCCGAAGCAGTGGAAGAACGGCACCGGCAGGCACACGCGGTCCTCGCCCGTGAACTTCTCACGCTCGCCGATGTAGAACCCGTTGTTCAGTATGTTGCGGCTCGTGAGCATGACGCCCTTCGGGAACCCGGTCGTGCCCGAGGTGTACTGCATGTTGATCACGTCGTCGCACGTGAGCCCCACGCGCGCCGCCTCGTAGGCCGCGTCGTCGTAGTGCTCTCCCAAGACCAGGAGCTCCGGCACGGTGTACATGCCGCGGTGCTTCTCGGGCCCCATATAGATGATCGACTTGAGCCGGGGGAACTTCGCGCTGTCCAGCCGCCCGCGCTCCTGCACGAGAGACTCCGGCACCAGCTCGCGGACGATCTCCACGTAGTCCACGTCGCGGAACGCATCGATGATCACGAGCGCCCTCATGTCCGACTGCTCGATCACGTACGCGAGCTCGTGGCTCTTGTAGACGGGGTTCACCGTGACGAGCACGACGCCGATCTTGGCGGTCGCGAACGCGAAGGTGAGCCAGTCGGGCACGTTGCGCGCCCAGATGCCCAGGTGGTCACCGGGCTCGAAACCGATCGCGAGCAGGCCTTTGGCGAGGCGCGTGACCCGCTCGTCGAACTCGGCGTAGGTCCAGCGCAGCTCGCGGTCCGGGTAGACGATGAACTCGCGGTCCGGGTGAGCGGCCACTTCCTTGTCGAAGTATTGGCCGATCGTGAGATCGGTGTGCAGTTCCATCCCGCTCCCCCTATACCGGCGTGTAGACGACGGCCAGGATGCGCGCCGGCGCACCGGCGCCCGCCCGCACCTCGTGCGGGACGATGGAGTCGTAGTAGATGTCGTCGCCCTCGGCGAGGGTGATGGTGTCCTTGCCGTACGTGACCTCGAGCGTACCCTCGAGAACGTGGATGAACTCCTCGCCCTCGTGCGACGACAGCGACTGCTCGTCGTCGGACGCCGGCGACTGGATCTCGATGATGAAGGGCTCCATGTGCTTCGCCGCCTTGGAGCCGGCCAGCGAGTAGAAGTCCAGGCGGCCGCGCTCGTCCGTGCGATCCGCCGCGGAAGCGCGTGACCACGTCGGCCTCGCCCTTGCGCGTGACCACCGGGCCGAGCTCGGTCTCGTCGTCCAGCAGCGTGCCCAGGCGGCAGCCCAGCGCGCGCGTGATCTTGATCAGCGGTGCGAGCGAGGGCGCGAGCTCGCCGTTCTCGAGCTGCTGGATCACGACCACCCCGCAGTCGGCCCGGTCGGCCAGCTCCTCCTGCGAGAGCCCCAGCGACTCGCGCAGGCTCACGATCTTGACGCCGATCCGATTCTCGTCGGGCATGGCGGACTCCCCTTCCGATTCGCGCACGATGTGCCGGTTGCGCCGGGCCGCGGGCTTGGGTGCCCGGCCTCGGCTAGTCTTCGCCGTCTATGCGGTCGATGAGCTCCTCGGTGTCGGCCTCGGCGACGTCGCGCTCGGCCTTCACCGCATCGCCCCCCTGCTGACCCAGGATCGAGGCGACCTCGACCCCGTAGCCCACGGCCTTGGCCACGCCTTCGCGGAACCCATGCTTGGCCGAGTGCGCCGGCTCGGGGGCAGCCTCGGCGCCCTCGCCCGCGGCGGCGTTCTCGGGCTCGCCCTCCGGTGCGGCGGGCGCAGGAGTGTCTTCGGAGCCGCTCGGCTCGCTGTTCTCGTCGGTCATGTTTCGCTCCATGGTCGCGGGCGGTACCCGGATTCTACCGCGCATGCAGGGGCCCCATCCACGATGAAAGACGCCTAATACGCAGGAAAGCCGCCCCGAAGGGCGGCTTTCCGGTCACACCGCAAGCTCCGGCAAGGGGCTACGGGATGATGTACACGACGGTGCCCACCGGCACCTTCGGGTAGAAGTCGACGATCTCGCTGTTGGCCATGCGCATGCAGCCGTGGCTCGCGGGGGTGCCGATCGAGCCGATGTTGGTCGTGCCGTGGATCCGGATGCCGGATGCGTCCAGGTACAGGGCGCGCAGCCCCAGCGGGTTGTTGGGGCCCGGCGGGATGTACGAGGGCATGCTCTTGGCCCAGTCGCTGCCGGGGTTGGTCCAGTCGGGGTTCATCACCTTGCGGATGATGTGCCACACACCGGTAGGAGTCGGGTACTCCGGCTGGCCCACAGCGATGTGCCGCGTGTCCTCGAGCACCTTGTGGTTGTAGAGCCACAGCATCTTCCAGTCCAGGCGGACGAAGATCGCCTTGGGCAGGGACGCCATCGTGATCGTGGGCTTGTACAGCGCGTCCGTGAACACCACGGGGGTCGACGGCGCCTTGCCGGTGGCCATCTCGTTGGCGATCACGCGCATGAGCGTGTCGGTGCAACGATAGGAGTAGAGCTCCACGCCGGTCTGCTCGGCACGGCACTGGAGCGCCGAGCCGTCATAGATCGCGTAGTTGACCCAATAACCGGCGTTGATCATGGGCTTGTTGATGGCGCGCGCCACATCGCCCACCCAGCGCTGGACCTTGCCCTTGTCGACCCAGTATCGCGGCGCGATGTCGAATGGCGCCGAGGTGGGCCGGGACACGAAGGCACGCGCCACGGTGACGGGAACGTTGAGCGTGACCACGGCGCGCGGGTTGAACTTGTAGCGCGTGCGGTTGTGCAGGATGCCGATCCAAGCCCGACCGCCCCAAGCCGACTTGACGGCGGCGGTAGCCGAAGCCTCGGTCATGCCGATGAGGTCCACGCCCCACAGCATCGCGTGGTTCTGGCACGTGGCCGGCAGCGACGCGAGCTGCGCCGAGGTGTCGCCGGCCGAGGTCGTGGCGGCCGCGGGAGCCGGTACAGGTGCGGCCGTAGGAGCGGCCGCGGGAGCGGGCGCCGCGAACGCGGAAGCCAGCGGCAGCGTGGCGACGAGCATGGCCGAGACCACGATGATGCTGAGTGGACGGATCAGTTTCGTGTGCATGTGCCCCTCCGGTCTCTGGCACGACGGAACAACGCATTATATGGCGTGGCCGCGTTCTTGACCACGACCGTGATGAACCCGGCAACCACTCGTTAACCGGGAGAAGCCGCCCTTAGGCGGCTTCTCGAGGCTGGTGCTCCGTGGGCGGCTAGGCCTTGTCGGGCTTATCCGCCGGGGGCTCCTCGGCAAGGGGTTCCTCAGCGGGGGCCTCGGGCGCCGGCTCAGTCGCCACCGTGGGGAGGGGTTCTGTGGCGACCGTCGCGGGAGGAGTCGCGACCGACTCGGCCGGCGCGGCAACAGGCGGCGCCACCACCGGCACTGGGGTGGCGGCCGCCCTCCACTGGGCCAGTTCCTTCAGAACGGGCCAGTCGGAGAACGCGAGGAACAGGATTACCCCGATGTTCACCAGCGGGATGAGCATGAGCAGGCCGTACGCGCCGGGGTAGCCCGCCTTCTTGAACAGCTCCCAGAAGGCGATGACGAGCACGGCGAGGACGGCGATCACGACGAGCGCCATGAAGACGCCGCCCAGAGGGCCGAAGAAGGCGTGATGACCGAATCCGCGCGGTCCGAAGCCGCCGCCGAAGCCACGGCCGAACCCTCGGCCCATCATGCCGTTGCCGTAGCCCTGGCCAGGGACCTGACCCTGACCGGGAACCTGACCCTGACCGGGAACCTGACCCTGCCAGGGCACCTGACCCTGATTCGGGACCTGGCCGTAGCCCGGCGCCTGGCCGCCCTGTGCGGCGGCGCCTCCGAAGCCCCGGAATGCTGTGATGATTCCGTTCATTGCGATTTCCTTTCGCGGTTCGATCAGCGAGCCTTGCCCGGCTCGCGGGACCACGGGTGGCGGGGGCGCCGAGCCCCTGGGGTCCACCCGCACTGCAGTGCCTGCGCCCATGGAGATGATGCGCTCATGGCGTTGCGGAATCGTCGCCTGCCGGGCGTATCTTCGCGCTACGCCCCTGGGCGCAGCCTCCTGCGGCGCGCGGGCGCGCTCATGGCAGCCGCAACGATCACGGGCCCGCGCGTGACGCGCGGGCCCGGCCGTAGGCGTTCACATGGGGTGGCCCGGCTGGTCGCGGGCCTGTCCGGCTACTCGCCGAAGACCGCCGCAGCGTCCTTCATCAGGTCCGGGATGGGCAGCCCCTGCGGGCACATCTCAAGGCACTGCTCGCACTCGGTGCACAGCGAGGCCTTGCCCTTGACCTGCGTGTATCCGGACACCCACGGGTTCGGGTCCTCCCACACGCTCGAGGCGTTGAGCGCCGCGAGCACGCCGGGGATGTCGACGCCCGACGGGCACGGCATGCAGTAGCGGCACGCGCTGCAATCCGCCTTGATGCGGGCGGCCATGACCGTCTTGGCGCGCGCGTACACGGCCCGGTCCGCGTCGGTGAGCGTGCCGGCCACGCCGTGCTCGGCCAGCGGCCACGTTCTCGACGACCTGCTCCATGTCGCTCATGCCGGAGAGCAGCAGCGACACGCCGGGCTCGTTCCAGACGTAGCGCAGCGCCCACTCGGCGGGAGACCAGTCCTGGTGCGCCCCGGCGAGCACCTCCGCCATGGCCGGCGGCAGGTTCGCCGCGAGCTTGCCGCCCTTGAGCGGCTCCATGACCACGACGCCCGATGCCCTTCTCGGCCGCGTACTCGAGTCCCGCGTGGCCGGCCTGGAACTCGGTGTCCATGTAGTTGAACTGGATCTGGCCGAACGCCCAGTCGTCGTACTCGTCGCACGATGCGCGGGAAGTCCTCGGCCGGACCGTGGAACGAGAAGGCGGGGAACCGGATGCGGCCGTCGTCGCGGGCGGAGGTCAGGAAGTCGCGCACGCCTAGGTCACGCATCCGGTCCCACGTGGCGCCGTTCAGGCCGTGGAGCAGGTAGAAGTCGAGGTGGTCGGTTCGCAGGCGCTCGAGCTGCAGGGTCAGGTGGCGGTCCATGTCCGCGTACTCCTTGATGAACCAGAGCGGCATCTTGGTGGCCAGGTTCACGCGCTCGCGCCATCCGCCCGACAGCGCCTCGCCCACGAACGGCTCGCTCTGCCCCGGCTGACCGAACGTCTCCGCGTGGTAGAAGTACGCCGTGTCCACGTAGTTCACGCCGTGGTCGATCGCGTAGTGCAGCATCTCGGTAGCCAAGGGATAGTCGATCCGGTCGGGGCTGCCGTCGAGCACGGGCAGGCGCATGCAGCCGAACCCGAGGATCGACGCCTCCACACCGGTCTTGCCTATCTCGCGGTACAGCATCCGTGCTCCTTGATCGCTTTGAGGGCCCTTCGCGCTATCCGTGCCGAGGGCCACAGTACCCCTCGAGTCCGACATCCATCACCATCAGGCCGGGACGAGCCTGATGAGCGTGACCTCGGCAGGATCGTTGAGGCGGAACGGAAGCTTGCTCGTGCCCAGGCCCGGCGACACGTCGATCCACGCGCGGCCGCGGCGGTATGCGCCGTCGATCATGAAGCCCTGGTGCTCTGGCAGCACCTGGTCGGTGAGCGAGCCCAGGCCGTGGAACCCCCAGTCCGGCGGCGCGATGACCGCTCCCACGCCCGGGAGGCGTATCTGCCCGCCGTGGGTGTGACCGGCGAGAACGAGCACGGTGCCTGTGGTGAGCCTGGATGCTTGCGCGAGCGTGGCCGCGTCGGGCGGCTGGTGCATCGCGACCACCAGCACACGCGAGCCGGGCGCGGCCGGGGCCTTGATGTTCCAATCCTGGTCGGCGGACACGGCGTAGACGCCCGTGGCCTTGCCGATGCCGGTGGTCTCCCCCGCCCACAGAGTGGGCACGCCCATCGTCGCCAGCTCGCCGGGGCCCTGCTCGAAGTCGTGGTTGCCGGGAACTGAGACGAACTCGCCCGTCAGCGGACGCAGCGCGTTCACCAGCGCCCCAACGGGCGGCAGTTCGCGCTCGTCGGCGTCGCCGTCCATCAGGTCCCCGGTGAACACGACGGCGTCGACCTTTCGGCCCTTCAAGAGCGCCGCGACGCGCGACTGGCCCGGGCCGAACCATCGGCTGTGGAGATCCGTCACGTGCAGGATGGTGACCTCGCGCGACAGGCCCGCGACCGGTATCCGCATCTCCCGCAACGTGGGAACGTTGGTGTCCCGCACGGCCACCGGCACCGCCGCAGACACCACCCAAAACGCAAGTCCGGCGACGATCGTGCCGATGATTATCTTCAGAACGGATGTCACCGGCACAGCCTACCTCGGCAGGACGGGGACCGTCCGTTCGGTAACTCAGCCGCAACAGGCCGCCTCGGGGCGGCGCGCAAGCAGAGGTGGGCGAGATGGCGATCGACGGGCGCGCGATAGGGGGACGACAGCCGGCGGAGCGGCTTCCGGAAGAAGCCGGCGCCGGCATCAAGGTCCTTGCGTGGCTCGCCGTCCTGGTGCCGCTGGCGCTGATCGTGTGGGGCACCTACGTGATCGGGACCTGGACGGGCGGCTGGATGGGCGGCGTCGCCTCCGTTGTCACCACGCTCATCAGCTGCGTGGGCATCTGGTGGTGGCGGCGGGGCCACAAGCACTGACCCGCGGCGCGCGCTAAGCCGTGCGGAGGTACGGCGTGAAGTCGGCCCGCAGGATCTCATCCACCGCAGCCTGCTCGTCACCCGTGAGCTCGGCGAACATGAACGCGAACGCCGGGAACCGCCCCCAGTCCACTTGGCGCAGCTCCAAGGGCTTCGCGAAGGATGCGGCGAACGCGTCATAGTCCACCGACTCGATCGCGGAGCGGTCCATCGCCTCGGGCACGGCCGCGATCACGACCGCGGTGACCCGATCCGGCCGCTCGGCGAGGATCGTGTCCCAGTCCGGCGCGCGATCCTCCAGGTAGCACAGATACGGGTTCAGTCCCCAGGCGTGATGCGCGATGTCGGCGACGCACCACCCGGCGAACCGCATCGGGTTCACCTCGATGGGCGCGATGCCCCCGTCCGGCGTCACCCGCAGCTCCACGTGCACGGGGAAGTCGCGCAGGTCGCCCAGCTCAGCCACGCGCGCGAGGAACGCCGTGAAGGGCTCGAGCCCGAAACGCACTATAGCTGCCGAGGTGTAGTAGAGGCGGTCGCCCACGTCGCCGGCGGACGCGAAGGGGTGCTTGAGGATGTTGACGATCACGGGCCGCCCCACGGAGTCGAAGTACGCGTCCACGGCGTACTCGTCGCCGGGGATGGCCTCCTCCACGATGAAGCGGTCCGCTCCCACGACGGTCGCCGGGTACATCGCCTCGAAGCGCCGGACCTCGGCCTGGATCTCGCGGACGATCGACGGCCACTCGGCAGGATCGTGGACCACGTGCACGCCCAGGCTGAAGAAGCCCACCGCCGGCTTCACCACGAACGGCGAGCGCAGCGAGCCCGGGTCGAACGCCTCCAGGTCCGCGAACGCGACCTCGCGAAAGCCGTAGCCGGGATACAGCGGGGCCACGAGCTCACGGAACCGCACCTTGTCCTTGAACAGCCCGATCTGCCGAGGCAGGTCGGTGAATCCCAGGTGCCCGACGATCCAGTCGATCGCGTTCTCCGAGTTGGAGTAGATGCGCTGCCCGTGCACGGCGGTGGCCTCGTGGATGAACAGGTCGCTGGGCGCGACCCGCGCGTTCGGGTCCACGCGCCCCAGCGCGCGACGGGCGATGGGCGTGTCCAGCACCGCCTCGCAGGATTCCGCGGCGGTGCGCGCGAGGAAGTCGGACACGTAGGGCTCTTCGAGGATGAACACGGGGCTCCCTGGGTCTCGGGGCCGGTTTGGCGGGTCCCATCTTCGCACGACGGCGGCGCGGGGCGCGCCGGCCGCGGGGCCTTACGCCTGCGGCTCCCGCCACAGCTCGCACACGTACTCGCGGCAGATCGGCGCCCGGTGGTCGCGGGGCAGCAGGCAGCCGGTGCTCGAGTCGCAGAACTGGCACTTGCGCGCGTCCACGCCGGCAGGCAGCGAATCCCGATACGCGGCGCCCTCCGGCGTGGGCCGATGGCTCAGGCGCGGGTCGTGCAGAGGCTCGACGCCGGCGTCCCCCGCCACGTACTCGTCTCCCTCCCTGCGCAACGCGCCGCTGGCGACGAACCGCTCGAGCCACACATCTATATAGTCGGGCAACCAATCCTCGCCGATGTACTCGCCGTTCTCGTCGTGCGCGAGGTACAGGCAGCAGCACAGGCCGCCGCACTGGTTGCACAGCTCGAAGTCCTCGGCATGGTCGGGCGTCCGGGGGTCCGCCTCGTGGCCGCTGCTCACGGCGCTACCAACCCGCGCCCCCGTTCGGCTGCGTGGGCTGGTCGGGCACAGTGGGCCCGTCTGCCTTGAGCACGCTAGCCGTGCTGGCGTTGGGACCCACGCCCACGCCGATCCCGAACGGGGCCTCCGGGCACACGCGCTTGCATTCGTCGCAGCCCACGCAGAGGTCCTCGTTGACGACGGGCACGTTGATCGAAGTCCCCGTGGCGCCCGAGCCGCCCGCCATGAACCCGCGGGGTTTGGGCAGGTTCGCCGGGCGGTCGATGCCCACGATCGCTCCCGAGATGGGGCACGCGCCCTGGCACAGCATGCACTCGTGCCCACGCGCCCACGCGCGGCAACGGGTGCGGTCCACGGTGGCGTACGCGCCGAGCCCTAGAGAGATGCGCTCGTCGATGGTGGGCGTGTGCAGGGCGTCCGTGGGGCAGCCCTTCGCGCAGCGGTTGCAGTTGAGCGTGCAGTGGGCCGGGCGCGCGTCGAGCATCGGCGTCCAGGGACCGGCCACCGTGTTGAACGAGACGCTGGGGCGCAGCACGCCCGTGGGGCAGTGGCTGTAGCAGGCGCCGCACCGCACGCACAGCTCGGAGAGCCGAGTCTCGTCGGTGGACGGAGGCCGCAGGATGGGGTCGTTGGACCGTGCGATGGGCAGCGCCGCGACCGCGAGCCCGGCGCCGGTGGCGCCCGCCGCCACGAGAGCGTCGCGACGCTCCTCGCGATACGCCGGAAGCTTCACCGAGGGAGCGGCCCACTTGAAGGAGTTGGCCTTGGACGGGCACTCGGTCACGCAGGCCATGCACACCGTGCACTCCGACGGGTCCGAGACGTAGGCGCTGTCACGGTCCATCGCCGAGGTGGGGCATGCCTTGGCGCAGCGTCCGCACGAGGTGCAGGCCTCGGCGTTCACGACGCGCCGCAGCCCGGGCGCCTTGGACAGCAGGGCGAGCATCCCGCCCAGCGGGCACAGGTCCCGGCACCAGAAGCGCCGCTGCACGGCGTTCGTGGCCAAGACGAGGAAGAGCGGGATGAGCGACACGAGGGCCACGTCGTGCATGGCCGACTGCGCGATGAAGGCGCCGGCCCCGGCACCTACCGCGTCGGTACCCAGCAGCGGGCGGCCGATCTCCTCGAGCGGCCGCGTCACGATGGTCACCGGGTCCACGAGCATGAGGCCCAGGACCCCGAACGCCGCCGCGCCTATCACCACCGCGAGCGTCGCGTACTTGGCGTAGCGCCAGCCCTTGGGAGGAGCCCAGGCCGACTTCTTGATCTTGCGGGCGGGCAGCAGCTCCAGCAGCGTGCCCAAGGGGCAGACCCACCCGCACCACACGCGTCCCAAGACGACGCTCACGACCACCGTGAACAGCGCCGCGGCCCAGAACACGAGGATCGCGCGGCGGCCACCATGGCGGCGAGCCCCACCAGGGGATCGAGCCGAGAGAACAGGTTGGCGGGCAGCCAAGAACTCGCCGCGCCCAGCGCGCCCAAGGTGAGGGCGACGAACAGGGCGAGCGAGACCAGTTGGACGAGTCTGCGCGTTCGGGTCCAGGTCAAATTGCTTTCCCAGGCCATATGCCGGTAAGGCCAGGGCGGGTCGTGCCGTGGCGGCGTACTCGCCGAGGGGCTGCGGCGCGCCTTATACCCTACAAGGTATCACGCCTGCGGGAACCGCCGCGATGCGGCCGTGCCGTTGGGCTGTCGCCGGTGGTGCAAGCAAAGACCGGCCCGTGTGGCTGCGAGAGGGACCGCCGGATCCCCTACCCGAGGCCGGTCCGAGGCGCTGAGGGACCCCTTCGTGGAAGCAGCGAAGCCGCCCTCGAGGGCGGCTTCGTGAAGATCCGGATGGCGGGATGTACGGGACTCGAACCCGCGACCTCTGGCTTGACAGGCCAGCGCTCTAACCAACTGAGCTAACACCCCGTACGTGCCCCTCGCGGGTCCCGGAGGGCCAGCGGACAGCGTACGGGATTGTACCCAGCGCGCGGATGCTTGTCCACAGCGCGCCTGCCTGCGAGCAGCAGCCGACTCGACGCCGGGACTCCCCTTGCCACCTGCCAAAACGCAGGAGCGCCCCAGGCGCGCCACGGGTACGATGATGGTGCTGGATCACTCGACGCAAGGACTCGCGATGCCGGGACCCGAGCCCACAAGCGCCTCACGATTGCTGGACAGCCTCCGCCGCGCGCTCGTCACCCACGATCGAGGCGGCGCCGTGAGCGCAGCGCTGACGGCCGTGGACTCCGGCCGAGTGGACATCCCAACGCTCTACACGGATGTGCTCTCCCCGCTGCTCAGCGACGTGGGCGAACGCTGGCACGCGGGCGACCTGCCCGTGTGGCGAGAGCACTTCGCGACCGCCACCGCGACGACCATCATCGAGGCCCTGTACCCCAAGGTCCGGGACCTCGCGGCCCGCGTCAGCCCCTGCGGAAGCCTGGCCGTCCTGGCCACACCCACCGACGAGCTCCACGTCTTGGGCCTGCGCATGGTCTCCGACCTGCTCGAGCTCGCGGGGTGGGACGTCGTGTTCCTGGGCGCGAACGTCCCCGAGCCGGAGATCTATGACGCCGTGCTCGAGCTGGGCGCGGCTGCGCTCGTGATGTCCGCCTCCACGAGCTACGAGCGGGTGCAGCTCCTGCACATCGCCGACCGCCTCCATGCCGAGCTTCCCGGCGTGCGCATCTGGGTGGGCGGTCACGCGTTCGCGTCCGAGCACGAGGGCTGGCCCGAAGAGGAGATCTTGGACCTCGGCCGGATCGCCGAGGCGGCGCGAGATGCCTGCGGCCCCGCGGGGCTCACCTGATGCTCCCCCTCCGCATCGCGTTCCGCTTCCTGCGCACGAGCCTGGGCCAATCGCTCCTCATCATCTTCGGGATAGGCGTGGGGATCGGTGTCGTCGTCTTCGTGCAGTCGGTGCTCGTGAGCCTGGAGCGCAACACGCTCAACACGGTGATCGGCTCGGCCTCGCACGTGACGCTGCGGGCGATCCAGAACGGCGACCCGGTCGTCTACTCGCAGGCCGTCAAAGACGTCGTGGCCAAGGACACGCGCATCAAGACGGTGGTGCCGGTGGACGTCGTGTCCGCGCTGTACACGAGCGGCACGCAGAACGCGCCGCTCACGCTCATCGGCGGCGACCTGAAGCAGATCGACACGATCTACAAGCTCAACGCCGACCTCAAGGCCGGGACCGCCTCCCTGGGGCCGGGCGAGATCATGGTGGGCACCGACTTCGCGCGCAAGTACGGGGTGGGCCCGGGCGACACGGTCCAGATCAAGTTCCCCAAGGGCGGGACCACGACCCTGCGGATCAGCGGCGTGTTCGACCTGGGCTCAGCGGCCGCCAATGAGGGCACCGCTTTCGTGAACCAGCAGCTCAACGCGTCCAAACTGGGCTTCTCAGGCGACAAGTACTCGCAGATCCAGATGCAGCTCGTCGACCCGTTCCAGGCCCGCGCGGTCGCCGAATCGTGGTCGGGCGTGGCGGCGTTCGCAGGTGTGGACGTCCGCAACTGGCAAGACGACAACAAGCAGATCGTCGCGGCGGTGGCCTCGCAAGGCTACTCGGGCTACATGATCGAGACGTTCGTGCTCATAGCCGTGGCGTTGGGCATCGCGTCCACCCTTGCCATCTCGGCGGTGCAGAAGACGCGGCAGATCGGCATCCTCAAGGCCATGGGGATGGGCGACCGCCCGGCCGGCCTCATCTTCTTCTGGCAGGCGGCGATGCTCGGATTCGTGGGCTCGCTCGCCGGGATGATGATCGGGATCGGGCTCGTATACCTGTTCAAGCTCAGCCCCGTGCCGTTCACGATCGACGTGGATTGGGCCACCGTGGCCTCGGCAGGATTGATAGGGACGGCGGTTTCGCTGGCCTCGTCGCTGCTGCCCATCCGCAGCACCTCGCGCTTGGACCCGATCGAGGTGATCCAGGGTGCCTGAGCCGGGCCACACGCACGACGAGAACGCTCCGCTGCTCGAGGTGCACGGGGTGGGCAAGGTCTACACCGACGGTATCCCGTACCGCGCGCTCGAAGGCGTGTCGTTCACGCTGGAGCGCGGCGAGTTCGCCTCGATCGTAGGGCAGTCGGGTTCGGGTAAGTCCACTCTGCTCAACCAGATAGGCCTGCTGGACACCCCTACCGAGGGCACGATCGTGATCGACGGCCAAGACACGGCCGCGATAGGCAAGAGCGGCCGCGCGAGCCTTCGCAACGGGCTCATCGGGTTCTGCTTCCAGTTCCACTACCTGCTGCCCGAGTTCTCTGTCCTGGAGAACGTGCTCATGCCGGCGCTCATCGCGAACGGCTCCTCGAGCCCGGGGTCGCGCGAGCGCGCGATGGAGAC
This sequence comes from uncultured Coriobacteriia bacterium, assembly GCA_963768865.1. Lineage (GTDB taxonomy): Bacteria > Actinomycetota > Coriobacteriia > Anaerosomatales > CAVYJL01 > CAVYJL01. The sequence continues at coordinate 524,771 of CAVYJL010000007.1, forward strand.
CCTCGGCTATATGGGCCTGGCACCGGAGGCCGACAAGAACGCGAACGATCTGTCCGGCGGGCAGAAGCAGCGCGTCGCTATCGCCCGCGCGCTCATGAACCGGCCGGAGCTCATGCTCGCCGACGAGCCCACGGGCAACCTGGACACCGTCAACTCCAAGGCGGTCTACGAGCTGTTCCGGAAGATCAACCGCGAGTGGGGGACGACGTTCCTCATCGTCACCCACGACCGCAACATCGCCGAGCAGACCGACCGGATCCTTGAGATCCAGGACGGTCACTTGATCCAGGACGTGGCGACGGAGTACGCGCGGCGGCGCAAGCGCGCGGCGGTTCAGGCCGAGGGGGAAGGGACATCGGGCTCGGGCGGGGACGCCGGCCTCGCGCAGCAGCCGGCGGCGCTCGAGCGGCTACTCCTGGACGGTGACGTCGGCGACGCGACCGTTGGCGCCGAACCCGACGCTGAGTAGCACAGGCTTCATCCCGGCCCGCTCACCCAGCTGGTAGATCATCTCGCGGGTGCCGGGGCCCACGATCTTCGTGGGCGTGCCCAGCTCGGTACGCACCTGCACGACGGTCATGCCGCGAAGCAGGCCGGACGTGATGAGATCGTCGGCCATCCGGTCGCGCAGCGACGGGTAGCGCATCCAGTCACCGCGGTCATAGTGCCGCGCCGTGACCACCGTCCCGGGGTCCATCCTCACCTGTTGCGGGCGCGGAGACACAGCCACGGCGGCCGTCCAGAACACGACGAACGCGACCATCAGAGCGATCGCCGCCGCCGACGTGCCCGACAGCCACTGGTGACGGCGGAACATGTCGAACGCGACGTAGCTGGGCGGCGTGACCCCGGCGATGGCCGCCGCGAACAGGAACGGGACGAAGTAGCCCAGTGAAGTGCCGGCCACGGGCGCCCCCGCGAGGGCCGCATACCCCGCCGTGACCAGCGCGAGCGTGAGCCCGGCCCCCAGAGCGAGGAGAGCGCACCGCAGGCGCTCCCACCTCTCGCGGGCGTGCCCGTTGCCGTGCGTGGTATCGATGAAGCGGCCTGTCATGGTCAGCGCACCCAGAACTCGACCGGCGCGCCGCCCGGGTTCCACTGCAGACGCAGCCCGGTGGCCTTGGTGGGCACGGCGAACACGGTCAGGACATACGCTTCCCCACCGGGACCGAGGGTCCGCGGTGTGTCGTCCGAGCGGTCGATCAAAGCGCTGCCCGGATCGGTGAAGCCCGCGGAGTCCTGCTCGGAGGGCACCGGCGCGCCGGACCGCTCGGCATGGAAAGCCGCGCCGATGATGGGGTACTCGCCGCCGTTCTCGGACAGAAGGGCTCCGCGCGCGTCCCAGGCGCACGGCTGTGTCGCGTCGGTGGTGTTCACGACGTGCACGAGGGTGTACATGGGGCGATTCCCCTCACCGGCCGGCCGCGACGCGGTGACCAGGCCCGGCGCCATCCCGGCCGGCATGGTGGCCCCCGCCGAGGTGAGGGTGACGCGCAGTCCGCGGACCGTGGCCGAGTCCCCGGGCTTGAGCTCGGCGGCCGCCGGAGGGCTCGGGTCCATCGTGATCTCGTCGGCCGTGACCGTCATGTCGCCGTCCATGACGCCACGCACGAGCACGTACGCCTCTTCGCGGAAGCCGTCGGGCAGGGCGGGCGCGTAGCGCACGTAGAGCCCGCGGCCGCCGCTCCAGTCGGGATCGCCCAGCTGGAAGACCGAATTGGTGGTGGAGCCGTTCCACGAGCCCGGTAGGACCTTGCCCTCCAGGCGTACCGGCTGACCGGCCAGCCTCGTGTCGTTCATGACGCCGCGCACGGACGTGGGCAGGGCCTCGGCCTGGCGGCGCTCGGGCATCCAGCATCCGTTAAGGGACAGCAGGGCCGTGCCGGTCGCGACGAGTGCGAGCGAGACGAGGGCCGAGCGGAGGACAGCGTGGTGCCTGGGCTTGTTGGACGTGTATGAGCGCAGGTAAGAGCCGCGGGCAGGTCTTCGCATCACGCCCCCTGGACACCAGGTAACGAAGGATGGAGTCAGCCTCCCCGACTATCGCACTAACCTGAATGAAAGTGAATAGTCGGCCGCTCTCATGTTACGGAAATTTCACGCGCTCGCAAGCCCATCGCGCCAAAAGGCGCGGAAGATCGACTTGCCGCGCTTGGCGGTCGCCTCATCGATGGCGAGCTTGAGCACCGCCATGCGGCCGTAGACGGCGTCCCGGGCCAGGTGGTGCTTGTCCCACAGGGCCTCGGCATGGGCCGGGGACTCCAGATGACCCACGAGGATCCGCATCCCGTGGCGCGCCTCGTCGGGATCCGCGAGCGCGCTCATGACTCCCCGCACGACCACGGACTCGTACGGGTGCTCGCACTAGCCCTCGGTGTAACCGCCGTCCACCACCACGGTGGCGGCGACGCGGGGGTTGGCCAGCATGAACTCGTGCTTGAGCCCCTCGCGAGCCGCATGGAAGTAGAACGCGCCGCCCTGGGCCGCGCCCTGGGGACCCGGTTCGAAGCCGTACGACATCGTCACGAGGTACGGCTCGTCGCCGCGCGCGAAGGCAACGGTGGCGAAGCGGCCCCGCCGCAAGATGGAATCGACTTCGAGCGGCTCGGTGACGGCGCGATCCTCGCGCCGCAGGTGGTATCGTGGTCGACCGGTGTCCACGAGCCGAGGGTAGCAGAAGCATCCGGCGCCCCTGATAGGACCCTCCCACCCAGCCGTCCCGTGGGTCCTGCTTCGTCGATTCCCCGGTTGCCGCCCGCGCCCGGACCCGCCTTGACCGGCGGTCGCGCTCGGCGCCGCGAGACGGTCCGCCAAGCCGGGGCGCGGAGGCCGCCACGACGCCGCTGCCCATTAGAGACTTCTCATATATGTGTAATGCCGAGGCAATGTCCGGGTGACACACTCCGACAGCCGCCAAAGGTAGCCCGCGAAGCCGCCCCCTAGTGCCAAAGGACGACATGCGCGCCAGAACCAGGCTCATCCTCGACGCGTCGCTCGCCGCCGCGTTGCTCATCGCTTTCAACCCCACGTGGACCGGCATCCCTGTTCATCAGTGGCTGTCGATCGGCATGATCGCCCCGCTCATCATCCACTTCGTCGTGAACTGGGAGTGGGCTGTGCGGGTAGCACGCAAGTTCACGGAGAAGCTGCTCTCGGCCTCACGCGCGAACTTCGTCGTGGACTGCGCGCTCATGGTGACCACCGTGTCCGTCATGCTCAGCGGCTTCATGGTGTCGCCGGCTCTGCTCGCGCCGCTGGGCGTCCATCTGCAGTGGTCGCCGGAGTGGCACCTCGTCCACTCCTGGTCCGCCAACGCGACCATCGCGCTGCTGGCGGTGCACGGCGTGCTCCATTGGCGCTGGGTGCTGGGCGTGGCCCAGCGGATGATGGCGCCGGAGCCGGCCAAGGCGCGCCCCGCGCCCTCTCCCGCTCTCCTAGCCCAGGCCACCGACACCCGTCGCAACCGGCGCGCCCGGGAGCGCGCGCGCAAGGCCGCCGCCGAGCGCGCGACCGCCGTGCGGACCGCCTCGGTGATCGCCTTCACGGGCTTCGTGACCCTCGGCGTATTCGCCTCGGTCGTGCTCGCGAACCCGTTGCTGGCCTCAGGCCGAGGTGCCCAGCCCAACGTGCGGGTAGCCCACGGCGAGCAGGTGTGCCCCCAGACCGGCTGCGTGGCGTCCAAGTGCCACGGCACGAGCGGGGCCCGGGCAGCGTCGTTCTACACGAAGGCGCAGATGGCGGCGGGGCTCCATGGGGCCAAGAAGGTGACCGTGAAAGCGGGCGCCAAGTCCGGCTCGACGCGCGTGGGCATGGGAGCGTTCCCGCGACCCAGCGGCCGCGTGCACAACAAGGCGCTGCCCAAGCGGGCCACCGGGAACAAGGTCGCCTCGCGCAGCAAGAGCGGCTCGAGCTCCGGCGCGTCGTCGGGCTCGAGCTCTGGTTCCGGTTCCGGCTCGAGCTCGGGGTCGAGCTCAGGGTCCTCCGGCGGCGGGTCGTCGGGTGGCTCCGCCTCGTCCGGTGGCGGCACCCAGACATGCCCGAGCACCGGCTGCAGCGCCTCCACGTGCCACGGCTCGCACGGCGTGAGCGCAAGCGTCTGGTACGCGAGCCACTAGCTGCCGGGGGCTCGAGCAGCCCGGCCGGCCGGCGCGCGACCTCGGTCAGCGCGCAGCGAACCTCGCCAGCGCGCGCTCGTGCGCCCTCGCCTGCTCTTCCTCGCGGTTCTTGGGTGGAGCAGTCGTGACCAGCGATGCCAGGAGCGCCGCCGTGTCTCTGGAGATCTGCCGCACACCGCGCTCGAACGCCTCGGCATTGGCGGCGGACGGCTTGCCGAAGCCGGTGATCTTGCGCACGTGCTGCCTGGCGGCGGCCTCGATCTCCTGCTCGGTCACCGGCGGGTCGTAGTTGAAGAGCGTGTGGATGTTGCGGCACATCGCGGCGGGCTCCTTGCTCCGGAGACGGGTCCATGGGTTCGCGGGCGCAGCGAAAGCCTCGGCCTGGGTGGTGGCCGAGGCGCCTAGATGAAGAGGATCTCGTCGGCGGCCGCCGCGAACAGGAAGCAGCGGAGGTTGTTGGACTCGGAATCGGCCGGCACCAGGAAGAGGCCGGGGAGTCCCGGCTGATACTCCGTGGAGCTGCCCACCAGGACCTCGCCGTCCTTCATCCTCACCATGAACGGGCGCGCTCCCGCGGGCGGCGGACAGGCGAACGCCTTCCGGTCGATGTGCGCGGGATCGCCCTCGAAATCCTTGACGAAGAAGAGCGCCTTCAAGTCCCGCGCGTGTATGGCCACAGGCGCCGCGCCTGCCGAGGGCATACCCGGGGTGACGTGGAACACGTCTTTGGCCGGCGCGAAGTCGAGCGCCGTGCCCTTGATGAGGTGACCGTCGGAGAACCGTGCTACGAGCTTGTTCATGAGCAGACCCCTGTTACCGCAGACGCCTGATGTGGTTGCCATTCCCTCGGCAACGCTCGTCGAGCACGGCGGCCGGACGCGCACGACGGGAGGCTGCGGCTCGAGGGCCTCGCGGCCGAGTGACCTGGCCGGCGGCAGCCGAGAACCCCCTGCGGACGAGATGCGTCATATTGAGGAACGGCCGTCTCGCTGGAGGTATCCATGAGAGCGCTCGCAGCTGCCTTTGCCGTCTTGCTCGTGCTGACCGTCCTCGCCGGCTGTGCCGGCGTGACTCCCCCGTCCAACGAGCCGCTCCCCGGCGGGCCTGGGCAAGGTCCTGTGTCGGGCTTCGTCGCAGGCGACCCGCCCACACCCGACCAATACGCCGTCCCGCCGCCGGATCCGATGGCCGCCCGCGCGGCTCCGGACGCCGCGGACGCCAAGCCGGGCGTCTACCCGCTGCCCGGCGATCGCAGCCAGGTAATCGGCACGCTGCAGTGGGGCACCGTGGGCCCCCGGACCGGCTGGTACGTCTTGGCGCGCTATCCCTGGGAACCGCTGAGCGACCGGACGCGGGTGATCGCGTTCCTGACGGCGTCCGAGCCCAGCGATTGGTACGGCCTGAACGACCGCTATGTGACGGTCGACGGCAAGTTCACGGACGCCGGATCGCTCACCATGCAGCCGGGGCGCCCGCCGAGCGGCGTCGTCTCGGGCTCCTTTGCCTGGGCCCGCCTCGAGAAGCCCAATGTCACGAGACTGCCCGACGGCACGCTGCGGGCGGTGGGGCAGCTCGCCTATGTGCGCGCCTATCGCGGGGCGCAGCCCAATATGTACGCGGTCACGGACGGGCTTCCTGGGGCAATGGAGGTGAATCGTGTGAACGCCTTCTTGCGGACCTCGGCTTCCGACCTCGCACGGGTGCGGGCGCTCGAGGGTCGGTACGTCGCGGTGCAGGGACCGCAGGTGGGCACTGTCATCGCCAGCGACCCTCACGATATCCCCTCGACGGGGAGCAGCACGCCGTGGCCAGTCGTGAGCGTCGGGAGCATCTCGGTGGTGACGACGCCGACGCGGTAATCGGGCAGATGCCCTGGGCAGCATTCCGAGGTTTCGCGGGTGCCGCAGACCATTCCGGATGAGCTCGGAGCACAGGCTAAGGCCCGTGCACGTTAGCCGGGGTGGGAACCGGGACCCAGACCGCGTGGCTTGCGCCCCATCCCAAGAGGCGATCATCGGCACCCTCGTCGCCCAGCTCCAGCCAGATCAAGTCGGTCGGGCGGAAGGCCCTGGCTCGGCCCGCTGCCACAAGGTTCTTGCGTAGGACGGCCCCCGGCGTGGCGTCGAGACGCGAAAGCCACTGGACCGTGGGATCGCCCTGCTCGACCAGGTAGGCCAGCAGTGCCCTCTGTTGGATGGGCGTGAGTGTCTTCAGCTCTCGGGGGAATCCCCATTCGGACGCAGTGCCCAGGTGCCCACGGGCGTTGGGCCCGAGTTCGATGCTGTCGGTCAGCCGCTGGCGGAGCCTAGGTTCGATCGTCGTCGTGGCGGTGACCTCATAGGTGACGATGAACCGCCCGGGACCCGACGCCTCGACGCTCGCGATGCTCACGGTCGCGTCCCACGTCGGGGCCGTCCGGAAGGCGTCGCTTCTGAAGCTATCCCTCATGTACTCGGGCACGACTGCCCGTGCCAGGTTCTTGGCTCCGGAGAGGGTCGTCACAGTGTGGGCACGCGCGTTCAGCGTCGCCGCGGGCCCAGACGACCGCACACCTGCGCCTGGGTTGACGGCCGTCACCCCGCAACCCGACAGCACGGCCAACAGCCCCGCTGCGATGAGGACGGGTGCAGCCACCCGTATCAAGTGACGGAGCGATCGTGTCAGGGGCAAGGCGGACTCACTCCTTCATCACCCGCAGGGGTCTCTATCCTTGCTCAGCCTCTCGACCGTGTCTCGCGCAGTCCGATGACTGACGCATCGACCACGAGAACAGGCGCCACCAGCACCGCGAGCAGGGGCATCAGCAGCCAGGTCGCTGCGATATCGCCCCAGCCCGTCAGGCCCAGTGCTTGTGCTGTCGGTCTTTGCAGGAAGCCCGACCCGAAGACCAACACGAGGCTGGAGACAGTCCAGAGCAGACCGGCGGCCCCGATGATCCGACTGGGCCAGCCCCCCGCGATGATGACCGTCAACGAGATCGTGGGGATGAGCAGCCCGGTCACGACAACGGCGACGAAACCGGCCGTCCACAAAGCCTGGTTCCAGAACGATCCTCCGAACAGTAGGACGGTGAGCACGGCCGAGACCGCTAGGGCCGCCGCGAGGCAGAGAGCGGCCCAGCCCAACGCGACCCTTCCGCCACTGCGTTCCATGCGTTCCCTCCGCCCCTGCACGACTGCAGATCCGAGATGGACCCGTTGCTGTCAACGTTGCGGTCACCGAGCGCCGAGCTGTAATCAAGCAACCAGGTCAGGCCCCTCGAGTCTCTGACCTGCGTGTTGCTGATGGGCCATAATGGTCACGCTTCGAACGGGACGATAGCAGGGAGTACCCATGGACGGTAGCGACAACACCGGGATAGAGGCGCACGTCCTTCTGGCGGCGCAGGAGTTGGCGTCCCAAGTCCTCCTGACCGCGCAGCGCAAGGCCGAAGAAGCTCTTGTCGTGGCGCAGCGGCAGGCCGAGGACGCCCTGCTCGAAGCACAGCGCAAAGCTGAGGAGGCCCTGCTCAAGGCGCGCGAGAGGGCCGAGGAAGCCGCGCAGGCCGAGGACGCCGCACCGAACGGCCTGCCGACGATGCCCGAGGCTGAACGGCTGGTGCGCGCCGCCGCTGTCGCCGAGGCTCTGCGCCTCGAACAGAGGGCCGCTGCCGACGCTCTGCGCGTTGACCAGAGAGCTGTGTCGGATGCCCTGCGACTTGAACAGAGGGCCGCAGCCGACCTTCTGCTGGCAGCGCAGCGGGAAGCCGCAGCGGTGTTGCTGGAGGCGAGATTGAAGGTGCTGGACGCACGGCGCGCGGACTAGAAGCCAGGCAACAAGGGCCAGCCGGCGAGGTGGCTTCGGGCATGTGCTCGGCACTCGGAACATCAACGCGATACGGTCTCTAGCGCATGACAGACTGCACCGCGAAAGCTGCGAAAAGCGCCACGTGGATGAGGATGAGGCCGACCCACGGGCCAGCCCACCAAACCCATTCTCGGCGCCTCATCAGCGCAACCCACCCAATCGCTAGAGCGCCGCACGCTACCCCGGCGGTAGCCACACCAACTGCTGGGTTCACGTTCGATAGCAACAACGCCCTCGCGTCGTAGCCGAGGGGACCACTAAGCGGTCCAAGGATGTAGTAGAGGGCGGCGAGCGCCGAGGCTGCGAGCAAGAGCCCTGGAATCGTCTTCTTCGGCACGGACCCTCCTGAGTTGGATAGTGCTCCCGGGTCAACGGGTCGTTTGCGGACAACTGCTGGGCGATACCGGATGCGCTTCTAGCCGCGTGAGGATGCGGGGTCTGCCGTCACTGGAGGCGCAGGTTCAGGTAACGCACGAGCGCCTCGGGCAATTCCGCGGGCGGGGCCGATGCTAGGGCTGATCCTGGAGGGGCAGTCGCAGCGATCTCAAACTCGATCGTCGACGGATACTGCCCAGGCGGTTGCAGCATCAGGATGACATCGCGACGAAAGGTGACGACGGCGCGGCGCACGGGGTCGGGTTGAGAGTAGAGGTAGATGTGCGCAGTTGCTTTCACCCCGGGAACAGTGGGCTGCGAACTCCAGGCCGCCACCGACTGGCCATCGTGGTCCAGACGGTGTGCGCGTGTCATCGCATATGTAGCCTTGTCACGTGCGACAAATCCATCGAAATCCTTGATCTTGGAGTAGACCTGAACAAGGCCCGTGCCCCAGCGCGGTGGCGCTGAGTCGATCTCGCCACCGGTCTCACTGGCCGCGCCTGCAACGAGTGCACCGGGCTTGCCAAGGGTTACGAGCCCTCCGGGCGGGACCGTGAGAGTGAGGCCATCGGCCAGGTCGACCGTTCGGCCCGCTGCGTACTCACCGGGAGGACTGGCGTGGACGCGCCGGGCCGGGGAGGGCGTCCCGTGACCTGCGCAACCCGACACACCGAACACCGCCAAGGTCGCCAAGAGGAACGCGGCTGCTAGTCCTCTAGTGAACACGCCCACGGCATCTCCTCAGTCAGACAGTGGCGCGGCGTTTGACAGACGGCGGACATCTCCGGTTCCCTCGGGACACCCTCGACGATGTCCTCAGTCGCCTCGGCCGAGTCCATGTATGGAGCGGCGTTCAGTGCGATTCTCCCGCGTCAGTCCCAAAGTAGACGATGGCCCCGGGGCTTTGTAACCCCGAGGCCAGCGATGCGATTCGTTGGTGGGCCATAGTGGATGAGCTTGTAACCGGCTGAGGGCCTGGCCGCTCCGGGGGCGCCGTTGCGGGGCCCCGCCTCTCGAAGGGCTGCGGCACGAGGAACCCGAGCCCTGGTTCGCGCGTCATAGTGAGTACGCGACGTCGGCGATCGAGGAGAGAACGTGTCAACACGTCACATGCTCGTCGTGGTTGCCCTTGCCGCCTGCCTCGTGCTGGCGGGCTGCGCTGCGAGCACCCGACCCAAGGCCGGGTTCGTCCCAAGCCAACCGCCCCAGCCGGGCGGTACCAGCGTCATGCCCCCACCCGACCCGATGGCCAGCCACCCCGCGACGGATGCCGCCGACGCCAAGCCCGGCGTTTACCCGCTGCCCGGTGGCCGAAGCCAGGTGATCGGGACACTGCAATGGGGCACGCTCGGCTCGCGAACGGGATGCTACGTCCTGGCGCGCTATCCATGGCAGCCACTCACGTCGGAGACGGAGGCGCTGGCCTACATCGTCAATGCGGACCCGCACGTGGCCTACTCCACGAACGGTCGGTACGTGACTGTTGACGGTGCGCTGGGCAAAGCGGCTTCCCTGGCGATTGCCCCCGGCCAAGAAGGCGGACCGATCGAGGTCAAGTCGGGGTCGTTCGCCTGGGCACGTGTCGAGAAGCCGAACGTTCAGCGCATGCCCGATGGAACGTTGAGAGCGGTCGGCATTCTCGCCAGAGTCGGTGACTACCGCGGCGTCCGCGTCGGGTCGATGGCTGTTCTTGGCGCGGGTCCGGCCGAAGACCCTTACGTGCCCTCGGCCGGGGGTTGGTCGCGCGTCAACGCCTTCGTGCGCTACGTTCCGGACATGCCTTGGAGCAGGGCCGTTGGTACGCGCGGCACCGTCGGCAAGTATGTCGCGATACAAGGACCGCAGGTCGGTGCCATCAAGGCAACCGGCACCCCATGGCCGATCGTCGAGGCGCGGAGTCTGACGATCATCGCGACCCCGGGCCCATAGAGTCCATCCCCGGCCGAACGTCCGAGGCCCCGTAGGTCGCTCGCGGGCCACAGTAGACAGACTTCGAACCGCCTAGGCAGGCGCGGTCTACGGAATCGCCACCGGCACCGTGAGCCGGTCGACTACGGTGCTCTGATTCCCGTTGACGATGAAGTTGACCTTGATGGTGTCCTTGCCAGGTCCCCCAAGCAGGAAGTACAGCGGTTCGCTGTGCAACTTGCCAGGACTGAGCGCGAGGGTCGTCAAGCCTCCGTAGGAGTTGCCAAGGTCGTGGAGCGAATTGAACTGCTCCCGGCCTGCCCTGTTCACAACACTAACGTCGAACAACCGACTTTCGTACGTGGCCAACACGACGACTCGATTGCCCTCGTTCGTCACGGTGGCGGTCACCGGATATGACTGGCGCGCGCGGTAGGGACCTACCGGATACTCGATCTTGAAGTTCAGTCCACGGCCAGAGAGGCTCTTCGTCATTACGGAGGATGGTGGCGGTGCGATGTGCGCGGTTACCCCGCCACTAGACGACAGCCCTGGTATCGAGCACCCGGCAGTCAGGGCCGTGCCCGCGAATAGCACCAGAAGGGCAGCTCGACGATTCGCTCGGCCGGTCATGACAGGCTCCCTCCGATGGGTGGTTCGCCTGCACTGGAACGCTGCAAGCATCGTTCCACTGAGCTGCGGCAATAAGCCGGGCGATAGTGGATGAGCTTGTAACCGGCTAAGGCGTGCGGCGGATCGCTCGGCCTAACGACTCGAATCGACCCGACTGGTCGACGGGCGCACCTAACGGTGTGAGCTTCACGTCATACCAGAACGCGCCTTCCAGGTTTGGGGAAACCCACACATCGGTGGTTGTGCCATCAGCTCGATGAATACGCACGAGGTAGGCGTAGAAACCGGGGGTCACGTGGGCGAACTGTGGATACTTGCCTGCCACGTAGCGCTGTGCCGCCGCTACTGCCGCGATGCGCGCCTTCTCTTCAGCCGCAGCCTCCGGTTGGAGCCTCGCTTGTGGCCTGGTCAGAACGTCGGCGCCGGGACCCGGCGGGTAGTACAGGGAGCCATCCTTCATGACCGACACACTGTAGCCAGACCACTCGACCCAGTAGCCCCGGATCTCTGCGCTCACGGCGGCGGCGGAGGGCTCGCTGGACGGACGCGCAATCGCTTGCGAGCCTCCCGCGTCGGCTCGCACTAGACCGGCAACGACGGGGTCAGTGATGTGTGCCGCCTGATAGACCGGGCCGAAATGTGGGAGCTTCGCGGAGGCTCCTGGCGGAGAAGGGTTCGCCGGAACCGTCGCCTTCGTGCAGGCAGAGAGCACGAACGCTAGTGCCAGCAGGGTGATGGGCCATGAGCGCTTGGACACTGCGGGCCTCCTGTGTCGCCCGTCGCTGGCCGAACGCTCCGCAAGATGCGTGCCCCGCGGCCTGGCGGCTTTGGTCGCGGGCCATACTGGATGAGCTTGTAACCGGCTTGCGGCTGTCGGCCTCACCGTCGCGACGCTTACGGTAAGGCGTCGAAGAGTAGGGAGACCGGTTCCGGAAACAGGTTCGGCAGGCGAATCTGCGAGGGAGACGGCGAAGGGTCCAGGTCCGACCAGACGCGACCCTCGATGCGGTAGAACCCAGGGGGCGGCACGCGGAAGGGATTGACTCCTGTGACGGACGCGTGGGGAGCGAGCGTGATTGCGCGGGGGTCAGTGCCCACGGGCCGGGGCATCCCTGCGGGAGACGTATCGTAGACCGTAGCACCGTGCGCAGTGATGATTCTGATCGGCAAGGAGTTGGAGAACGCGGGGGACGTTGTGTCCGACGTGTTGGTCACCGTCACGGTCGCGATCTGAGCGGAGTTGGCACGCGGTGTCGCTGACGCGATTCTCAGGGACAGGACGAGTCCTCCGGCTCGAACCGATGCCGTGGTGACCACGGGCGGCGGCGTGGTAGCGGTGGTTGCAGGCGACAACGAACTGCAGCCGGCGAGCGCGATCACAAGCGACGCGCCCGCTGCGGCCGCCAGCACTCCCGAGCGGAACCGATGCACGCTGGTCCTCCAGTAGCGAGACTGCGACTTCTACATTCTTGACGTTCATGACGGCTGCAAGGTTCACATGAAGGCGCAACGCGGATGCCGGGCGATACAGGATTTGGACCTGTGACCTTCACCTTGTAAGCGGCATCGGGCGGTTTCCGTCTGAATCGCGGCCCGCACATGACAAGCCCTCTGACCTGCTCAAAGGTTCGGGGGCTTGTCCGTCTCACTCCATCCTATTCCGGCCCATTTCAGCCGCTCTTGATGACAGAATGCTTACAGTGATGGGTAGTGCGGCGATGTCTCGTCGCTGCCAGGCGGCATGTGCCGAAGCTTGATCGATGGAAGGTCGGGGCTTCGCTGCGCGACCCTCGGAAGGCAGGGCATGGTGCCATCGGGATTGGGCGGCAGCATGTCAAGTGACAGGATGCCCTCGTCATCAACCTGGCCGAGGTCAAACTCGAGGCGTTTGATCAGGACGCCGCTCTCGCCCTCGTAGCGGAATGATCCGGTCGGCCGTATGTTGACCTCTTCCACCCAGACATCAGCCTCCAGATGCATGGCTGCGATGTACCATACGGGGTCCGAGTGAATCCGCACGGCGGGCGGGTGACCCGGAATCTCGACCACGGCAGTCCGATGCAGCGGAGGCGCCCCGGGGAAGAGGCCTTCGAAGAACTTGTTGAACTCCGACATGCACAGGTCCGCCGCCGACACCGTGGCCCCGGTCCGATCATCGAAGAGCTTCCTGACCCACACGTCGTTCATGGCCTCCTTGGCCTCATCAGGTACTGCGGGCGGAGGAGCGGTCCGTCGATCCAGTCCTGCGAACGCTTGTGGGTCACGCGCGACTTCGTCGTCCCACCAAGGGCCGCTGTCCAGCCAGATGCTCACGTTGGCGCTGCACTTCTTCAAGAAGATCACGGTCAGGGTGTACACGTCCTCAAGCAGGCTTTCCGCGCTCACCTCCGCAAGGGTGCGCAGTTCTATGCCGTATTGGGCCGCCTTTGCCTTGGCGGGCTCCGTGAAGCCACTACTGGACACGGCGATCACGTGATTGGCACCCACCGAGTCCCGCTTCGCTGCAAGCTGCTCGATCCACGTCACGTCCGGGACCTTCGCCCTTCTCCGGCATTCCAGCATCACGAGCAGTTCACGCGTCGTGTAGGGCACTCGAATCAGAACGTCGATTTCGCGCAGTTGCCCGGTATCCTTGTCCGGCAAGCGCCCCGGCGTTTCAATCCTGAATCCGGCACGCCCGAGCAGCGGCTCCAACTCCGCGACACGGTCCTGAAAGCGCTGCCAATCGCTCATTGGCCTTCCCTCGATACGGCCGACTCACCTACTCAGCGTCACCGGGTTCTAGAGAACCCCGGATCATCAGTGGTACGGGCGGCATCGGGATCCCGGACTTCGTGGCAAGTCCGTCCACTGTCTCCCTCAAGTACGGCCAAGTCATCACCAGCACGGTCTTGGCGAGTTCGTCCATGTGCTCCACAGGGACCTCGTCACCGGTAGCCTCAAACAGGACTTCATAGGAGACCTTCACCTTGCCGAATGGGCGCTTTGCCCCTACACGCCTTGCCTCGACAACGTAGCTTGCTACGCCGCGAAGAAGATGATCACCCTCATTGAAGTCAACCTCCCGGCTGGCCTTGCTCTCGACGGTCCTCTCATCAGGCTTCGGACACGCGTCGCGGTTGACCGTGAACGCCAGGTTGCCCATGAAGACCCCAACAACCTTGAGGCCGCCTGCCCATTCCTCGTAGTGGTCTTGATGCCGTCTCCTCGGCTTAGCCATTCTCGGCCACCTTCTCCTCGGCCGCTGCACCAGACGAGATCCAACCTGTGGCGCAGCGCACAGCCCGGCCGTACCCCTCTGGCGCCCAATTCGCGACGGGAATGGGCTCGAGCCCATCCCACATCGATTCCGCCTTGCCCGTGGCAACTCGCCGAAACGCTCTCGACGGCCGGGCTCCGCCCGAAGCGCCACCCGACAGCTGCCAAGCATTCGCCTCGGGCGCATACACGTCGGTCAACATCACAAACGACTCCATCGACGGCGCCAGGCGCTTCCCAACGGCCTCGACGATGGACTCAGCTGCCGTGGTCGTTCCAACACCCTCCGCGAGAATAGTCAGAATCCAGCTGTTCAGGCTGACCTGCTGCCGCTGCGCCTCGCGGGCCAGTCGCCCGTGCAGGCTCTTCGGCATGCGCAGGAGAGTCCGTCCGCTGTATTCCTCATCCGACTCAGCGCGTGGTATCGACTCGCCATGGGCCGTTACGTCCTCAACCCACTCGTCGAACGCAATCGACAGCTCATCCATAGCTTCGACCACGCTGTCGCCCAGAGCCATCAGCCCTGGGAGCCTCGGAACCGTCACAACGACATTGCTGTCTTCGTCTCGGCGCACCTCGATCGCGTAGTCCTCGAGCCGCGCACCCGTCTTCGCCTCCACTGTGGCCAGACCCCTTCCCATCCGTCGGCCCCTCTCACCTGTGCACTAGTCCTCCAGTGCGAAATGCCTGCACAGTCCACGCAGATACGCTGCCTTCACCACGCCGTCATGCCCAACGGCCAGGGAGAACGGGTACTCTACCCCGGCTCGCCTCACCAGACGATGCGATTGCTTCGAGCCGGACCTCCATGTGAAGTCGCCCAACTCGTCCAAGGCCGCCCACAGGTCCGCCTCTCTCATTGGCGCCCCGCTAAACAGCCGCTCCACCGCTCTCTTCCCGGACATGGTCATGCGGGCCTGGTGTCCCCCTAGGTCACGTACCCTCGAGCCCGCGTAGTATCACATCTAGTACTACCACCGTCAAGCAGCAGGCGTGCCAGTCCCTCGGCCAGAGCGAGGAAATGCTCGCCGCCCCCAACCGGACCCGCTGGACCGTCCTTCGCCCCTCGGCGTGGGGGCCCCTCGCCGCTCCCATGGGTCGCGGCTCCCCCACGTCCGGTCCTCGGGGCTGCCCGGTCTGCTCTCCGGTCGGGGCCCCCAAGCGGCGGGAGCCTACCCCGTTCAGCGCTTCGTCGCGCACCAGCTGGCGAGAAGCAAAGCGGCCCGCTACGGTGCGAAAGCAGCGCGGCATCCTAAGCACGATGCTCAAGTGCGCTGTCCTGTGGGGCTACCTCAACCGCAACCCTGCCGACCCAGTGAAGCCGCCCACGCTACCCCACCGGGAAATGGACTTCCTGACTCCGGCAGAGGTCCGACTACTGCTTCCTCACAGTGACGACTGGTACCGCCCGCTGCTGGCAACCGCCATCCTGACGGGCGTGCGCCAGGGCGAGCTGCTCGCCATCCAGTGGGGTGACATCGACTGGGTGTCGAGAACCCTTCGCATCCAGCGCAGCGTATGGAACGGTCAGTTCCAGGCCCCGAAGACCGCACGGAGCGTGCGCAACGTCGGGATGCCTCGAACCCTCGCGGACGCGCTCATGCTTCACAAGACGCGTGCTCCCGCGAACGAGCACGATCTGGTCTTCACGACCCCGGAGGGTCAACCGATAGACCCCGCCAACCTGCGCAACAGGGTGTTCGAGCCCGCTTTGCGCGCGGCAGGGTTGAGACACATCCGGTTCCACGATCTGCGACACACGTACGCGTCACTTCTCATCAACCAGGGCGAGAACATCAAGTTCGTCCAGACCCAGCTCGGACACGCCTCGATTCAGATGACGGTGGACAAATACGGCCATCTCCTGCCCGACGCCCACGTCCAAGCGAGCGACCGGCTGGACGCAACCGTGTTCGGTGACACCGCGAATCCCGATGACAAGATGCTTACAAACGCCCCGGAAGGCGGACAGGTCGGAGAGCCGATAGCTCCCCGACCTGCTGAAATGCTGGTGGGCGATACAGGATTTGAACCTGTGACCTTCACCTTGTAAGGGTGCTGCGCTCCCGCTGCGCCAATCGCCCGTGTGGTCGCGATTCTAGCAGCCTCGGCCGCCCGGAGGGGCGTATCCGCCGTTCACCACAGGAACGGCTTCACGGCGTTTCGCACGGTGGATGACACGGCGCCGTCGCCGCCCAGAAACGTCACGTGGTACACGGAGTCCTTGCGCGCTGTGAGCCATGCCGAGACCTCGGCAGGTAGCTGGGTCGGTCTCGTGAGCAGCAGCGGTCCCCACTGCTTGGCCTGGAGAGGTCCGCCGGCCAGTCCGTCGGGGAACGACGCGCCGGTCGCCATCGCCACGCGATTGGCCCGCAGCTGGTAGCGCATGGCGCCGATCTCCACGGCCTGGCTCGCTACGACCGCGCTCGTGGCGTAGCGGTTGGCTCCCGCCCATCGAGACACGGCGGCCGTCGTGAGCACCGACTGCAGCGACGCCTCCGTCGATTCGGGCACGACGCCGGTCCCGCCGAGGATGATCGCGCGTGTCACTCCCGAAGCGGTCATGCTCTGCACGAACGAGCCGTCCGGGTCCGCCAGGTAGATGGGCCACTGCGCGGCCGCCGCGACCGGCGAGGCGGACAGGGCGTCCGGGAAGTCGCGACCGGTAGCCACGAACGCACACTCGGTGCCGCCGTTCCAACCGCGCACCTTTTGCGCGACCATCCAGCTCGTCTCGTAGCGGTTCGCCCCGGCGAACCGCTCGATCCGGCCCGCTCCGCCGCCGAGCGCATCGGCGATGGCCGAGGCGACCTGGCTGGAGACCGCGCCGGTGCCGCCAACGATGAAGGCTCGGCCCGCGCCCAGCCGGTCCGGCTCCGCGGTCAGACCCGTGGGCAGCGGCAGCTTCCCGGGCACGAGCAGGATGGGCCCGTCCACGGCGCCGGCTAGCGCCGACGCGCCAAGGGCGTCGGGCCAGTTCTCACCCGTCGCCACCACCACGGAGCGCCAACCCTCCGGATCGTTGCGCTCCATCCCGCGCGGGTACGCGGTCCGGGAGATCCGGATCGCGGTGTCGTAGCGGTTCGCCCCGGCTGCCGGCGTCGAATACGTCGTGGGCACGGGCGCCCACACCTTGGTGACCGTGTTGGCGCTGGCGTCGGTGACGTACAGGTTCCTCGCGCCGTCGTCTCGCACCGAGGACAGGTTCTGGAAATACCACGGCGATCCGGTGCCGCCGAACTGGTCCAGCTGTACGCCGGCGGTAGTCATGCGGGACACGGACTGCCCCTGAGTCACGAAGAGGTTGCCGCCCGGGTCCACGCAAACCCCGTCGCAGGCCGCGAGCCACGACGTCTCAAAGCTGCGGTCGGGGCCGTAGACGAAGACGCCCCTCGGCGAGTACGCGCCTGCTACATAAACGCGGCCGTCGTAGTCCCAGTCCACGCCATACGGGAAGTGCAGGCTTCCCCCCGCCGTCTCGCTCGAGCCCAGCGTGCCGCGGAACGTACCGTCGGGCGAGAACGTGCGCACCGTGTTCGAGCTCGGGTCGGAACCGTAGACGGTTCCCCACGCGTCGATCGCCACACCTCGAAGGCCGGTGAACCGGTCATTCGCGTTAAGCACGTCACTGCCGAGGTCGTTGAGGAACGCGTCGCTCCCGCCGGCAAGCCGGTGGATCTTGCGTAGCGTCGTGTCGCCCACGTAGAGGTTGCCGGTGCGCTCGTCCGACCAGACCCCGCCGATCCACCCATAGGAATGGACGGATGGCGACGTCCAACCCCGATACCAGCCCACGAACCCGCTGCCCCCCGCGCCGAACCACTGCAGTCGCGCCGCGGTGTACTCGGAGACCCAGACCCGGCCCGCCCAGTCCACGTCCACGCCCGAGGGCACGTTGTACGGCGCAGCCGTCGCGCCGGGTCCGACGGTGCCCACACGGCTGTAGGCGACGGGCGCGGCGGCGGCGGTCCCCACCGCGCACAAGGTCACGAAGGCTGCGACGACCAAGAACAGCGCGGCGCGAACTGACGGCGATCGGAACATAGCGTGCCCCCTCGAACCGGCGGGAGCCGAAGAGGCCCTCCACCCCTGTGAAGTTCTACACACGCAACGGTACCACCCTGGCCCGGGTCTCCGGTGTCCGCCCACCGGCTCACGCACGCCGCCCGCGGACTCTGTCGCCTGTGCCGAGGTGTCGCGCGATCCGTGACGCCCTAGGATGTCGGAGCCTGGGGTTATCATGTGCCGGTATCGTTCGTCTCAGCCGGGAGCGCCACCGTATGCCGTACGTGATGGGGGCCTTCAAGACCCGTTTCGGCCCTACCAGCCGCACCTTGCCGCAGCTCGCGCATGAGGCCGTGACGGGCGCCCTCCAGGACGCGGGGCTCACGCCCGACGACCTTCAGGCCGTGGTCGTCGCCAACTTCCTGGGCGGCCCCAACGAGGGTCAACTCCACCTGAACTCGGTGGTCGCGGGCCTGATGCCCGGGGCGCATCTGCCCAGCTGGCGGGTGGAAGCCGCGTGCGCGTCGGGCGGTGTGGCGGTGCACCAGGCCACGCTCATGCTGGCCGCCTACGACCCGATCCTGGTCGTGGGCATCGAGCGCCTGTCCGGAGTGGTGGGCCTGGAGCTCACGCGCAACATCGGCATGGCCGGCGACGTGTTCCTGGACCAGTCGTCCGGGCTCACCTTCCCGGCCAACTACGCGATCGTCGCGCAGCGGCACATGGAAGCGTACGGCACGACCACCCGCGACTTCGAGCTCGTATCGCTCAAGAACCATGCGAACGCTCGGCTCAACCCCAAGGCGCACTTCCACCACAAGCTGGTGGAGCAGGTGGACATCGACGGCGGCGCCACGGTCGCCTCGCCGCTGCGCCTCTTCGACTGCTGTCCCGTCTCCGACGGCGCCGCGGCGGTCGTCATCACGAGCGACGGCTCCAAGCCAGGCAGCGTGCGCATCGCCGGCAGCGCGGTCTCCAGCGACGTCATCTCGCTCATCCAGCGCGAGAGCCAGACCACCTTCGCCGCCGCACGCGACGCGGCGCAGCGGGCCTACACCGCCGCCGACATCACCCCCGACGACATAGACTTCGCCGAAGTCCACGACTGCTTCACCATCGCGGAGATCGTGGCGATGGAGGACCTGGGCCTGGCCAAGCCGGGGCACGCGGTGGACCTGATCCGCGCCGGCGAGACCGCGATCCACGGCTCCATGCCGGTGAATGCGAGCGGCGGCCTCAAGGCGGGCGGCCATGCCATCGGCGCGACGGGCGTTGGCCAGATCGTCGAGCTCACGGCGCAGCTGCGCGGCGCGGCCGGTCAGCGTCAGGTCGAGGGCGCCAGGGTCGGCATCGCCCACAACGTCGGGGGTGTGGGCGGCACCTGCTCGGTCCACGTCCTGACTTCGCAGGGGGGTGCCGCCTCGTGAGCCACTGGGATTGCCCGAACTGCGGCCGCAGCTACGCCTACGAGCTGCCCACCTGCACCTGGTGCCGGGTCGACCTGCGCGAACACGATCCCGAGACCGGCGTCGTCGCGGCGGTCACCCAGGTGGAGGCCCCGAGCGTGGGCCACGAGGACGTGCCCTATTGGGTGGCGCTCGTGAAGGCTGCCGACGGCTCTTTCGCGCTACGCGAGTACGACGTCGTCCGCTGCGTGGGCGAGACCGTGTCGCTCGCGCGCGAGAAGGCCGCCGCCCTGGCCACGTTCGGCGTGGTAGGCACCGGCACGATGGGCCGAGGCCTCGTGGAGTTGCTCCTCTCCCGCGGCCACGACGTCGTCTGGGTGGGGCGCACGCAGGAGCGTTTGGAGGCGGGCAAGGCCCGAGTGCTGGACCGCCTCGCCCGCGTCATGGACGAGGACCAGCTCTCGCATGCCGCCGAACGCCTCACTCTCTCCCCCGACTTCGCGGCGCTCGGGGACCGCGACGTCGTGATAGAGGCGGTGCTCGAGGAGTTCGAGCCCAAGGCCGCCACGCTCGCGGCGGCGGAGGCCGCGATGCGGCCCGACGCGATACTGGGCACGAACACGTCCGGCCTGCCCATCGACGAGCTGGCCGCCGGGCTCCGGCGGCCGGAGCGATTCGGCGCGCTGCACTTCTTCAACCCGCCCACGCGCATGCGGCTCGTGGAGACGGCCGTGGGGCCGCTCACGAGCGAGGGGACCTCGGCACGACTGGACGATATCGCGCGCGGGCTGGGCAAGATCCCTGTCCGCGTAGCGGCCACGCCGGCTTTCGCCGTGAACCGGGTTCTCATGCCGCTGCTCAACGAGGCGGTACGCGAGCTCGAGGAAGGCGTGGCGCCCGCGGAGAGCATCGACGAGGCGGTGCGCCTGGGGCTTAACCACCCCATGGGCCCACTCGCTCTCGCGGATCTGATAGGCCTGGACGTCGTGCTCGAGATCATGGGAAACCTGGCGGAACGCACCGGCGACGACACCTACGAGCCGCGCCCGATGCTTCGTCGCCTCGTCGCGGAAGGCAAGCTGGGCCGCAAGACGGGCGAGGGCTTCTACACGTACGAGCAGCGCCCCCGCACTACGTAGTCGCCGGGACTCGTCCCTCCGCAGGCGAGCACAGGCCAGCCTCAGGCAACGAAGAGGGCCGCCCCGAGGGGCGGCCCTTCGTGTCGCATTGGTGCCCCCAGGAGAATTCGAATCTCCGTCTCCACCCTGAGGGGGTGGCGTCCTTGGCCACTAGACGATGGGGGCGCTACGCATTATAGCGACGGCTCCTGAACTCTCAACCCGAAGGCGAGAGGTCTAGCGGCCCGCAGGCGGCCTCCAATATGTTCGGTCAACGACGTGGCGTCACGGCGAAACGGTCACCGAGGCCGTGTTGGACCACAGCGAGTAGCTGTTCGAGTTCTCGGCACGGACCCGGTAGTAGTAGGTCTCCGGGTCCACGGCCGTCGTGTCCACCCAGCTGGCCGGGGTCGCCGGCAGAGTCCAGGCCGCCAGACCGCCCGTGAACGACGCGTCCGTCGATCGCTGGATGAGGAAGTCGGTCGCGACGGGCTTCGTGGAGTTGTCCACCCATGCCGCCGTCACCTCGGGTGGAGCGGTCGCCGTCTGACTGACCGTGAGCGTCGTCGGAGCCGCCGGCGAGACCTCGAAGACCATCGGCCTCATCATGTCGTTCTCTTCGTGGCCCAGCAGATGGCAGTGCCACACGTACTCCCAGCCGAAGTTGAACGGCTCGTTCGTGACCGTGATCGGGTTGCCGGTGACCGGGTCGAGGCTCGGGAACGTGGAGCCCTCGGGCATCGTCGGGTCGTATAGGCGGATGCTGTCGCCGATCTTGAAGGGAAGCGACGGCGAGACCGGCCGCAGCGCGACGATCGCGTCCTCCAGCGGGTTCATGCGCACGGTTTCCTTCCAAGCCGAGCTCGTTGGGGTCGGGTGGCCTGATGGCGCCGTCCCAGCCCACCCGGTTGATCACCTGCACGTTGAACAGGTGGAAGTGGATCGTGTGCGTGTCGACGCCGTTGTGCGTGATCTTCCAGATCTGCGTCCCGTCACCCAGCGTGACGGGACCCACAGCGCCGGAGTCGGTCATGACCTCCGTCGCCGGATCGATGTAGCCGAGCGGCACGGTCGTCTGCGTGTTGAAGTTCGTGAAAGGCAGCTCCACGCCCAGGGTCGCGTTCATGCGGCCGTAGGCCAGCTCGAACAACTCCTGGATGGTCTTGCGGCTGCAGAGGGATGTTGATCGGCGTGCTGGTGCCGTCAGGCGTGAATGTGAGCGACGTTGATTGGATTCGCGAGTAGGTGTCCGTGGACCCGCCGTACGCCTTCTGCGGAACGATGATCGGGTCCTCGGACGTCTTGAACGCCACGGGCAGCGCGGCGGCGAGTGCCGTCTCATCGAACGACGGAGTCGCGGTGCCCTCCACTTGGATCTGCATGATCGTGCGCGTGTTGGGACCGTAGCCCGGCTGCGTGGTGGGCGCCCCGCCGGTGTCGGTCTGGTCGGGGTCGCCGGTGTAGTAGTCGTAGCGAGGGTCGAACGCAGGAACCGGCGCCGGCGAATCGTTGTACATGATGAGCTTGCTGCCGGACGGGACCTTGGAGAGGTCCACGATCACGTCGGCGCGCTCCGCCGGGCCCAGCATGAGCGTGTGGTCCGACACGTTGAGCACGACGATGTCGCGCCGGTTGTAGTTGTAGCCCACCGGCGTGTTGGGCAGCTTGACCGGGGCGGGCAGGAATCCGCCCTCGGTGCCGATCTGGATGAACTCCGGTCCGGACGAGGCGGGATCGGGGACTCCGCCCGCACGGCCGTCGGTCGGGTAGTTGGCCGGGAAGCCCGTCGTGGCCACGGCCGGGACCATCCGAACGTCTCCGGAGTCCTTCTGCAGCGAGGGCAGACCGGAGGCGTCCAACGAGTCCGGCGTGTTGGACTTGGCGTAGTAGAGCTGCAGGTTCAGCGTCCTGTCGTTGCACGCGTTGAGTATGCGGAACCGGTATGGCTTGGGCTCCAGCTTCACGTACGGATACGCGGTGCCGTTCACGAGCGGCGTGTCCATGAACGCCTCGGGCACGAGGGACGGGTTGGGCGTCCCCGGCGCGAAGACGCCCGGCGCGATCTCGATGGGCTTGCCCACGAGGGTGTTCGGATCCATGGGCGGCCAGAACCAAGGGCCATAGTCCCATCGGCCCATCGCGTTGGCGCCCGAATCGTCCGCGGGGTTCTGGTTAGGCATATAGACGTGCGGGAACCAGAGCTGGCCAAAGCCGCCCCAGTTGGCCTTGTCCCACGTCGGGTCCTCGGAGGCGAGCTGCGAGTCATCGGGGACGAAGGACTTGTCTTGGATGACCAGAGGGATCTGGTCGGCCGGGATCGTGCCCGGCGCGACCGTCATGGTACCGATCGTCCCGCCCTCGATCAGCGCCTTCTCGGTGTCGTCCGTCACCAGGTACGGAGCCGCTTCGCCCGCGTACACGTTCAAGCGCGTGATGCCGTAGGCGTGATCGTGGTAGAACATCAGCCGCGCGCTCTGCTGGTTCGTGTAGAAGAACGTGGAAGAGCCAGGACCCGGGTCCGGCATATCGGGCACGTTCCTGACGCTGACGCCCTTCGGATACGGCGTATCTTCACCCGCGGGCGTGATCCATTGGTGTGGTGTTCCGTCGCTGATCCAGGGGGTCGCGCCGCCGTGCAGATGCACCGACGCGCGGTTCTGGGTGTACATGTGCACGCCGTCCGGGCCCATGCCGGCGCCCATGTCGGTCGTGTCCACGGGGAGGAACAGGTCGCCTGCGGTGCCGGTCGCCAGCATGTTCGTGAACTTGACACGCACCGGCCGGTTCTTGGACGCGATGATCATCGGGCCGAGGTAGCTGGGCCTGCCCACCGCCGTGTCGGTCGTGTTGAGCTGCACGTAGCCGCGAAGCTTCGTGGCCGGCAGGTCCTTGTGGAGCTGCTCCGTGTACTCGACGAGCGCGATCTCGTAGTAGTCGCATCCGGGGTAGGTCGAAGTGTCGGGAGTCGCCACCGGTATGTACTGGCCTAGATCGTTGGCGCCCGCCGCGCCCAGCCCGGGCAACGAGTCCACGAACTTCCTTATGCCGGTGCCCGGAAGCGGCCCGATGTTGAAGGAGCCGGTGCTGGCGGCGATGGCGGTGCCGTAGCGATCCGTGCCCGCGTACGTCTTCTCGGCGGCGTGCACAGAGGCCATGATCGAGGTCCGGACGTCTGCGGAGATGGCCCCCGTCCCGCCGAAGAAGCGCACTTCCTCGATCACCGGGCGGTTGGCCGTCAGAGCATCCGCCGTGGGCGTGGGCAGCGATGCCGCCCGCGCCAGCAAGAGGACTCCGCCCCAACGACCCACGGCGGGACCCCCGCCTAGCGCGTCGGCGAACGTCTCGCCCGACGCGACGCCCACGGTCTTCCAATTCAGGCCCTCGCCGCCCGCGGACCAGGACGCCACCTCCGAAGCGGTGCCGTATCGGTCGATCCCCGCCAAGCGCACGAGGGTCTGCGGACCGGCAAGCTCCTCCTTCACCGACTCGGCGACGGTGTCCGGGATGACGCCCACGCCTCCCAGCACGACCGCGCGGGTCGCGGCCAGACTGGCGAGCTCCGATGTTGTCTCACTGGGCACCGCCGTGTCCCCGACGAGCAGGATCGGGCGGCCCGCCTTCCAAGCGTCCGGGCCCGCGGCCAGCGCGTCGGGATAGCCCTGACCGGTAGCTATGAAGACGGTCCCGTCCAAGGGATGCAGCGCTTTGACACGCTCGGCGACCTGAGCGGCCGTTCCGTACCGCGTCGTGCCGGCGATCCGCGTGACGTTGCCGGTGCCCAGCATCCCCACGAGATGGTGGAAGACCTCCCCGCTCACCGCGGCGGAACCACCCACGACCACGGCATGGGTCGCACCCAGCCGCGTGATCTCGGCAGCCACGTCGGGCGGCAGGGTGTCGGTCTTGGTGAGCAGTACCGGGCTGCCGTACGCGCCCGCCAGCGGGCTGGCGCACAGAGCATCGGCGAAGTCCTCGCCCGTGGCGATGACCACAGTGTCCACCGGGACATCGAGCGTGGGCAGCGGGCTGTTCGCATAGTTCGGGATCGTGCCGAAGTAGTCCGGCATCCCCAAAGGATCGAGCACTCCCGCAGCCGCAGGCGTGCGCACGAACGGCGACTGCCCCTTCAGCTGCGTGGTCAGGGCCTGATCTCCGAGGGCGCGCGCTCGCAGGATCGCGGCTCGGCTGGCCGCGGCCTTGCGCTGGGCAGGCGTGATGCGGTGCCGGAGCATCTCGAGGGTCGACGACGGGATCGCGCTCTCAGGCTTGAGCAGGGACCCGTCCGAGACTGTGGGAAGGCCCTTCTCGAGCTTGGGCTTGGTGACCGAAGCCTCCGCGACGAGCACCGGCCCCCCGCCGGCAGCAGGCGCCTTCTTTGCGAGAACGGCGGGCGGTGCGACGACCGCCAGCGCCACGGCCAGCAGGAACGCCAAAGAGAACCGAAGACGCATGGGATCCTCCCCCTCTGTGTTTGCGAGCAGCCGGTGCGGCATACGACCACTTGGAGCAAGGGGTCGGTCCGACGGCCGGTCCGTCGACCCGTGCGCTGCAATCGGCGAAAGAATCCCCTTTTGGACCGCAGTTCTAACTATTCGCGGCATGAGCGAGCGGTAGTGGGGCCGCGGCCGCGGGTCTACCGGGCCGCGAGAAGGCGTGGGCCGGCGGCGGTCCGAGCCGTGGCCGCACGGCGCGCGCACGCCGCACGCGCTGTGCGCGACACCCGGGGCGAATGGTGCTCCCAACGGGGTTCGAACCCGTGTTACCGGCTTGAAAGGCCAGCGTCCTAGGCCACTAGACGATGGGAGCTTGTGAGCGTTTGGTGGGCCGTGTAGGTCTCGAACCTACGACACCCGGATTAAAAGCCCGGTGCTCTGCCAGCTGAGCTAACGGCCCCGCCTGACGGGGAAGGCCCCAGCCGACCCCGCCGACAGCGAAGGAATCCTACCCCGCGCCCCCGAGCGGGTCAAACAGACCGCCGCGCTGAAGACGGTGGGTGTGGACCCACCTGGCGCGGGTACCGGGGTCAAAGGCTCGCTCAGGTCGCACCCCGCCTACGGCAGCACCGTGACCACGCCGGTCCCGGCAGATCCCGCGTCCGTGCCCCCGTCCCTCGCGTAGATCAAGAAGCGGTACCCGGAGCTGGCAGCTGCCCAGCCCCCACCAAGGACCTCGCCGCGCCAGTCGATCTGGTGCGAGCCCGATTCATAGGTGGCCAGGCCCATCGGGATGGCGGTCGGGCCCGCAGAGGTGAAGACATAGCAGCTCACATAGGCCTTCTGCGTCAGCGTGAATCGGAAGTCGGTGTGGGAGACCCTCGGCTTGAAGGAAGGCGGCACCGCGTAGACACGCCCGTACAGGGTCGCGCGCACGGGCTGCGGGAAGAGGGCGCGGTTGGCCTTCAGATCGTGGAGGATGAACACCCATCCGTCGGCCCACGTGCCGCCGCCGGCATTCTCGGCCCACACGTGGTAGCGGTAGGCGCCGTCGCGCAGGAGTGTGGGCGTGTGCGGGGCCCACGGATCGCCGCCTTGCTGTGTCCAGCCGTCCACGCCGCCCCACCGGATGCTGTGCGTGGTGGGCCCTTGCGCGCTCGGAGGCAACAGCTGCGTCATGAACCGGTTGCCCATGTCGTAGATCCACAGCGTGGTCCTCACGGTCCTGTCTGGCCTGAAGCCGATGACGGCATAGTCGGTCCAGCCGTCGCCGTTGGGCGTGATCACGCAGTCGACTCGGCTCGAGCTCAGGCCCGGCGCTCCGCTCGACCAGGTGTAGGCGATATGGGGCGGCAGGTCGTTGCGCTCGTCGTGTGCCAGCAGGCCGTCATCCTTGGGGGTGATCACGTACATCGATGTCGCGCACAGCCGCGTGGCCCCGCCGGCCGAGTCTGACCGCCAGGTCGGGTGCGCGGGATCGTAGTAGGTACGCCAGCCTGTGACGCCGTTCGGATCCACGCCGAAGATCACGTAGCCGGGGGCGATGAGGTCGTCCACGTCCTGCCCCGCGACTCGGCCCGCCACGTGCGGATGGGCGGGGTCGGACACGTTCACGGAGAAGAAGCCACCTTGGCCACCCGTGAGGACGTGCCGCACTCCAACGTATATGTAGGGGCTTCCGGGCCTCACCGCGACCGACGTGGGCGTGATCGTGGGGTTCATGCTTCCGTCGGTGAAGTCGGCCCACTGCGACAGGTCCACGTGGCCCACGACATGGGGCGCGGCCGGATTCGAGACGTCTACGACCTTCAGCGACTCCGTGATCGTCTGCCACCCGGTCCCAGGCGGTCCGGGCGCAGCCGTGTCCCAATCGGACTCGTGGACCGCCACGTAGAGGTAGCGTGTCCCGTCCAGGCGATCCGCTCCGATCCCGCCGACCGAGTGCCACAGGGCGCCCTCGGCAACGGTCAGGGACGTGACCAGGGAGGATGTGGCTGCCGAGATGACCGAGAGCTTACCGTCGTCTCCCCCGCCGTACCCGTCGCCGGCCGTGGCGCGGACCGTGTCGAAGCGCCCCGGCACGACCGTCTCCGTCGAGTAGAGACCACGCCGGACGCTCATGCCGTTGCTCCCGCACGCTACGAAGATGTCCTGGTGGACGGCCGAGATGTCCTTTGCGCCGGCGGCCAGGGACGTGGGCGTGCTCGGCGCGTTGAAGTCGGTCTCGGCCAGGCCGATGAGGGCGTCGGTGCCCGCGGCGAACAGCATCCCGTCCGAGTAGTCGGCGTCCACCACCTGCCCGATGCCGAGATGGGCCGGGACGGGCGGGACCGCTGCCGCGGGAGCGGGCGCAGGCGCCACGACGATGGCCACCGATAGGACGAGGACTGCGGCAACGAAGGCCGCGAGGATCCGGCTGACCCTTGCCGATGAGTTCATGATTCCGACCTCCCTCGGGCCCGGGAAGCCGGCAGGCACCGTGCGTGCGCTCAGCAGGCGTCGCGGGCCACCTCTGCATGTACCCGCCTCACTTGCGTCGAATCGCTCTCACCTGCCCCAGGACGCGAACGGGCGGGCCCGAAGGCCCGCCCGCCGTGCACAGCCGATGCGTTGTGGGATCAGTGATGCGGATGCATCGGCCCGGGTGCGCTCGGAAGACGGAAGAACAGCGGCAGCGGTGCGGACTTGGCCACAATGGTGTCCGTGGCCACGATGGCGCCCCGAAGCTTGTATGAGCCTGGGTCTGAGATCGTGATGGACGCCTCGTAGCTCACGAGCTTCTGCGCCCCATGCCTCACGAGCTTGCCGAACGAAGCCGGCAACGTGGCGACCTGCGACCAACGCGGCGTGGGGCTGGCTTCCTTGTCGAACTTGATGACTTGGATCGCCACGGAGCTCACGGTGTCCGTGGAGAGGCCGGCGGGGAACGCGAGCCCCGTCACCTTGAACTCGGTGCCGAGCACCGGCTTGGGATGGTGCTTGCCGGCGAGCATCGGCGGGCCGATCCATGGCTTCCAGCTGTGTGCCTGTGCCACTCCGATCGCGCCCAACACGAGCACGACCGCGAGCACGGCGACGGTGACGATGCGTCTGCGCATGCGATACCTCCTTGTCCAGGGACCGGGAAACGGCGCGGACCGCGAGCGGAGCGCGTCGGCTCCGACGACAGGATTATCGACCCACCGACGCCGGTCTTGACGCTGTTGGGAGCTAAGAATGGCTCACCGCGTCTTACCTGCGAGAACGCCGCCCTCGGGTGACTCGCCTGGCCGTTGTTGCGCTTCTTCACCCGGGCTGGGCGG
Organism: uncultured Coriobacteriia bacterium; assembly: GCA_963768865.1. Classification (GTDB taxonomy): domain Bacteria; phylum Actinomycetota; class Coriobacteriia; order Anaerosomatales; family CAVYJL01; genus CAVYJL01. Next base: position 553,173 of record CAVYJL010000007.1, read on the forward strand.
ATGACGGGAACACTTACCATGTCATCGGGGCCGGGTACGGGCGCCCGGCTGGGAGGGGATCTCGTTGGTGCACCTCGTCCTGTGGATCATCGTGGCGCTTGCCGTCGCCGTCTTGGTGATTCTGCTGGTCCTCGCATGGGTCGCGCGCCCAGGCCGCAAGGCTCCCTCCGTCCCGGGCGGCCGTCCCGACCCGGCCCGCTCGCCGCAAGAAGCCGCCGAGCGGCTCGCGCGGCTGCAAGCGCTGGATGGAAGCGACTGCGGCGACCTGTGCCATACCGTCCTGGTCGAGCCTCCCTCGGGCGTGCCCGCCAAGGGGACGATCGTCTACTTCCATGGCTTCACCAACTGCCCGGCGCAGTTCGCCGAGGCGGCCCGCGCGCTGGCCGGCCGAGGCTGGCGCGTGCTCACGCCGCGGGCGCCCTACCACGGCAACGCCGACGTGCTCACGCACGACCTGCTCAAGCTTCGGATCGCCGACCTCGTAGCCCACGTGGACATGACCGTGGACGCGGCCGCCGGCTTCGACGGTCCGCTCTACCTGACCGGCCTGTCGGGCGGCGGCGTGCTCGCGGCGTGGGGAGCGGCCACTCGGCCGGAGGTCACCGGCTTGCTGGCGATCGCCCCGATCGCGGCCCCGGTGGGGATGCCGCTCTTCATCGTGCGCGCGTTCGTGGCCGAGCGGACGCTCATGCCGCAGTTCTACTGGTGGTGGGACCCGCGCAAGAAGGCGGACCTCGGCGAGGCGCCGTACGTCTACCCGGGCTTCCCGTTCCGGGGGCTGCAGCCGTACTTGCACATGGCGGCGGCCCTGGAGAGCGGCGAGGTGGCCCCGGGGCACGAGCTCGAGTTCGCGAACTTGCAGCTCAACCCCGGCGACTTCGCGGTGCGCCCCGACGCGGCGCGGCGCATGATGCACGGCCTTGGAGGCCACGCCCGTCACGCCGAGGAGATCGTCCTCGCGAAGCGGCTGGGCTGGTGGCACGACTTCATCGACCAGCACGGGTCTCACAAAGGCACGCCCGAGGAGGTCGCCCGCGTGTTCGAGGCCGGCTTGGGCGCGGGCGACCCGCTCGCGGGCGGGCTCATCGCGTATCGCGAACCGCTGGAGGCGGGGCGCGCCCGCCGCAACAAGCTCGACGACCGCCGGGCGGCCCAGGCCGCCGCGGCCGGCGATGGCGCCGGCGAGCCCACCAGGGCGGAGATCGTCTGATGGCGACCGACCCCTCGACCCAGAAGCTGTATGTCCGCATCGACGAAGGCGCCGGCCCGATCATCGTCCTGCTGCACGGGATCAACTCGGACGCCAGCGACTGGCGCCGCGTGGTGGACGACATCGGCCCGGCCTACCGATGCATCGCCGTGGACCTGCTCGGCTTCGGCGAGAGCCCCAAGCCAACCGACATCGAGTACACCGCGGACGACCATACGGCGGCGCTCGACGCCACACTCGAGGATCTGGGCGTGACCCAGCCGTTCCTGCTCGTCGGCTACTCGCTGGGCGGCGACATCGCCATCCGGTACGCGAGCACCTATCCGCACAAGCTGCGGCGGCTCTTCCTGCTCTCGGCGCCGTTCTACCTGCCGCCCGAGGCGTTCGCCACCACCGGGTTCGGCACGCAGTTCATCCAGGTCATCATCTTCCAGCGACTGTGGAAGTTCCTCTCCCGGTCCAAGAAGCGCGACAACCTGCTCTACCAGATCGTGAACGGCCAGGCCCAGGAGTTCGCCAAGGGGTTCCTGCGCACCGACGACGTGCCCACGCACTGGGACATCATGTCCAAGAACCTGCGCAACTGCATCGGGCGCGCGACCTTCGTCAACGACCTTCCCAAGCTCACGATGCCCACGACGTTCGCGCTGGGCATCCGCGACCCCATCGTGCACCCGGACCAGACGCCGGCCCTCAAACGGCTCAAGCCGGACATGGACCTCGTGCGCATCGTGGGGCTGTCCGCCGACCACTTCCTGCTCGTGGGGCAGCCCGACACCGTCGCGCACGAGATCATGAAGGACGAGGTCAAGACGCTCAACGTGCGCTATCGGGCCGGAACGCCCGACGGCGCCCCCATCGTCTTCCTCCACGGCATCGAGGACGACCCGGCGTTCTGGCGCCCCGTCGCGATCGCGCTGCGCACGCGGCACGAGGTGGCGCTGGTGGACCTCCTGGGGTTCGGCGCCTCGCCCAAGCCCATGAGCTTGCACTACACGCTCGACGACCACGTCACCGCGCTGGCCAGCACGATCACCGCCCAGTTCCCTCGCGGCCAGGCGCGGCTCGTGGGACACGGCTTCGGCGCCACCGTGGCGCTGGGCGTTGCCGCGGCCGTGCCCGAGCGGGTCTCAGAGGTCATCGCCTTCTCTCCCCTGCTGCTTCCGGAGTCGTTCACGCCCGAGGGCGAGATCTCGGCGGACGATCACGACGTCGCGTCGGTCCTGTCCATCGCGCACTCGCTCAACGAGATGGCCCGCGACGAACGCGGGTCCGCGGCGGCAGAGCGCTTCGAAGAGCGCATCGAGCCGATGGTGCGCACGCTGGACAACTCCGTGCGCAAGCTGCGAAGCCGCGAGCTGCTGGAGGGCGTGCGCGACCCGGTCCGGTTCATAGCCCCCACGGGCGACGACCGTGTGCCGCTGAAGCTGCTCGGCTCCGTGGTCGCGGCGCGCGACGACTTCACCCTCGAGACGCCGCCGGGCGCACGGGAGCTGCCGCTCGAGGACTCGCCGGCCACGGTGCTCCTCATCGACCCCGAGGCCACGGCCGAGGCGCCGGCCGCCGGGTACGTGCCTCGGCCCAAGAAACGCGCTGGGATGCGGGCCCTGCGCGAGGTGTTCGAGAGCACGACCGGCACGATCTTCTGGCGCGGGTTCTGGACGTTCATAGGCGGGCTCGTGGTGCTGCTTTGGCCGGCGTCCCGGCGCCCGGAGGAGACGTTCGCGCTGGTGACGATCGCGTTCGCGGTCTGGGTGCTCGTCATAGGCATCCAGACGATCATCGGTGCGTTCGGTCTGCGAAGGAGCGGGGCCAGAGGCTGGCTGCCTTGGCTGCTCATCGGCGCCCTGAGCGCCGTGGTGGCCGTGTTCCTCATCTTCGAGCAGCAGTGGGCGTTCACCATCATCGCAGCGGTGATCTTCGTCCGGGCGCTCTACACCGGCGTCGTGGACATCTACATCGCGCGCAAGGTCGCGCGCGGCCCGACGCCCAAGTGGCTGCTCTGGACCGAGGGTCTCGTTGGCCTGGCCATCGCCGTCTTCCTTGTGTTCGGCAGCAACCACGGCTTCGTCATCACCAAGATGGCGGTGGGTGTCTACTTCATCCTCACCGGCTTCACCTCGCTCGCCTATGCGCTGGAGGTCCAGCGCCGCACCCGCAAACGCATGCGCTCGATCCTTGCCGAGGAGCCCGCCGCGGTCCGCCGCCCCGCCCCCACGGCCGGGAGCTGAGCCGTGGCGCGCGCGGCCGGCGATGGGATCCGCGACGTCGCCGCCTCGGCGTATCGTGCCTGGGACGCGGACAGCGGTGTGCTGCTCGCTGGCGGTCTCGCCTTCTTCGCCGCGCTGTCCATGAGCCCGCTGCTCGTGGTGGCGGTGAGCATCGTGCAGGGTGTCTTGGGCAACGCCGCGGCGGCCTCGCAGTTCTACTCGCACCTCGCACCGGTCATCGGGGCGCCGGCGGCGGCGGCCCTGGAGCAGACCGTCGCGCTCAAGACGAGCACGGGCGGCTCCCAGCTCGCGACGAGCCTCGCGCTGCTGGGCGCGCTTCTCGGGGCCGGAGGCCTCTTCCTGCAGGTCCGCGCGTCGCTGGACATCGTCTTCGGCGACCCGAGGCCCACAGGGCTTCGCGGCATGTTGGGAGAGGTCGTCCGAGCGAGCATGGGGCTCTTTGGCCTGGGTCTGTTCGCGGTCCTCGTGAGCGGCGTGTGGTCGGCAGTCTCCACGCTCACCGGAGGCGACCCGGGCCGACTCGCGGGAACGCTCGAGGTCGTGCTCACCGCCGCCCTGCTGCTGGTGCTCCTCGGGCTGGGCTACCGGTACCTGCCCAAGGGGCGGGCGCCCTGGCGCGCCGCGTGGGCGGGCAGCGCCGTTGCCACGGTGATCGCCTCGGCATCCACTGTGGGCTTCATGGCGTACCTGGCGCTGGGGCTCGCGGCCAACGCGTACGGCGCGGCGGCGTCGTTCTTCGTGTTCCTGCTGTGGCTGTGGTTCCTGGGCATCGGCTTCGTCATAGGTGCCGAGACCGCGCACTCCTGGCAGAAGCTGCGCAGCCTGCGCGGGCTGGACTGAGCCGCTTCGCGCGCATCGGCGTGCCGGGCCGGTCACTACGCGGCCGGAGCGGGTACCCATGTACTGGCGTGCCCGACTACCTGGAGGCTTCGATCGATGGCTTGTTGCAGGACGGCTCGAAACACGGCTCTCGTCGTTGGCGGCCTCGCCTTGGGGACGATCGCCGGATGGGTGGGTGTGGTCGCGCTCACCGGACTGGGGATAGCCACGCCCGATCCCGGCGCGGCGGACCCGGCTCCCGACCCCGCCGACGCTCGCGAGCGCTGGGCGCGCCTGCGCGCACGTGAAGGTGCCGAGGTCCGCCCTGAGTGCCACGGCGAGCTGTTCACCCCCACGGGGAGCGACCCGCCCATCGCGACGATAGCGATCTTCCACGGCTTCACGAACTGCCCCGCGCAGTTCCAGGCGCTGGGCGCGGAGCTCGCCAGCCGAGGCTACGCCGTCTTCATCCCGCGGGCGCCGTACCACGGCCTCACCGACCCCCGGGGTCTCGCCCTGCGCGACCTGACCACCGAGGACCTCGTGGCGCACGTCCACAACACGGTGGACATCGCGGCCGGCCTGGGCCGACCGGTGTGGGTGCTCGGGCTTTCCACCGGCGGCGTGCTGGCCGAGTGGGCCGGCGCCACTCGGCACGAAGTGGAGCGGGTGCTCGCGATCGCACCGGCGGCGTCACCGTACAAGGTGGGGCTGCCCATCGTGCGCGTGGCGGTGGCCCTGCGGCACCTCATGGTGTTCAACCGGTACTTCTGGTGGGACTTCAAGCTCAAGGACCAGCTCAGCGACTCGGGCGGCAACGCCTACCCCGGCTTCCCCTTCAAGGCGATCGTGAGCTACTGGCGCCTGGCCGTGGCTCTGGCCGACCGGCGCGTGGTGCCCAACCACCTCTTGGAGAGCGTTGTCCTGCTGCTCAATCCGGAGGACCGGGCCGTAGACCCGCCCGCCGCGCGCGACATGACCGCGAATGCGTTCACCGGGTTCGCGTCCAGGCTCGCGGAGCTGGATCTGCCGCCGGGCCTGGGATGGGGCCACGACTTCGTGGATCAGCATAACGAGCACCACGCCGCGACGGAGCAGCTTTCCTCGATCGTCCGGGCCGGGTTCGGCGTGAACGAGGCGCCGCTGCAAGAGGGGTTCGTGGCGAGCAAGGCCTTGTGACCCCGCCTCCCGAGGCCGAGGCGCGAGACGGCCCGGCGCCCGCTGCGCCCGTCAGCGGGCCGGAGGATCCTGGCGCGCCGGCCCTGCACTTCTACGCGGCCCTCGGCAATGAGCTTGAGCGCGTCTGGCAGGAGCACGTGCTCCACCGCATGGATCTTGTTCTCTAGCGACTCGAGGGTGTCGGACTCCTCGATGCGCACGGCTTCCTGGGCGATGATGGGGCCCCGGTCGAACACCTCGTCGGCGAAGTGCACGGTCACGCCGGTGAACTTCACGCCGTACTCGAACGCGTCGGCGATGCCGTGCGCGCCGGGGAAGCTGGGCAGCATCGCGGGGTGCAGGTTCACCACGCGCATGGGGAAGGCGTTCAGGACCTCGGTGCCCAGCAGCTTCATGTAGCCGGCCATGACCACGTACTCGACGCCCGCCGCCTGCAGCTCGTCACGGACGGCCGCGTTGTACTCGGACCGGTCCGCATAGGCCTTGGGGTCCACGTGCACCGCGGAGATCCCGTGGTTGCGAGCCCGGTCCAGCCCGTAGGCGTCCGCCTTGTTGGAGATCGCCACGCGGACGTCCACCGGCAGTGAGCCGTCCTCGGCACGGTCGATGATTGCTTGCAGGTTCGTCCCGGACCCCGAGAGCAGCACGCCTATGGGCAGGAGCCGCGTCACGCGTAGCGCACCTTGCCCTCGCCCTCGACGATCTCGCCTATCTCGCACTGTCTCGCCCGCGTCGCGCAGGATCGCGGCGGCGTAAGCGGCCTGCGCAGGGTCGACGACGAGGGCGAACCCGATGCCCATGTTGAACGTGCGGTACATGCCGTCGTCGTCCAAACCCGCCGAGGCGGCGACCGCGGAGAACACGGCGGGGACGCGCCACGCGCCGCGGTGCACGACCGCGTCCAGGTGTGAAGGCAGCGTCCGGTCCAGGTTCTCGGTGATGCCGCCGCCCGTGATGTGCGCCATGCCCTTGACCGGGATGTCCTGCCTCGCAGCAGCTTGCGCAGGATCGCGCGACGTAGATGCGCGTGGGCGTCGAGCAGCGCCTCGCCCAGCGTCTCGCCGCCCAGATCGAGCCGCGGCAGCAACGAGCTCGCGACTCCCGGCCCTCGACGAGCACCGGCGCACGAGCGAGAAGCCGTTGGAGTGCAGGCCGCTGGACGCCAGCCCGAGGATCGACGTCGCCCGGCGTCGACGTCGCTGCCGTCGATCATCTTCGGCCGGTCGACGACGCCCACGCAGAAGCCGGACAGGTCGTAGTCGTCGGCGGTCCATGACGCCGGGGTGCTCGGCCATCTCGCCGCCGACGAGCGAGCAGCCCGCCTGCCGGCAGCCCTCGGCGATGCCGGCGACGATGCGCTCCATCCGCGCCGAGTCGAGCTTGCCGACGGCCACGTAGTCGAGGAAGAAGAGCGGCTCGGCGCCGGAGACGAGGATGTCGTTGGCGCACATGGCCACGAGATCGATGCCCACCGTGTCGTGCTTGTCGAGCTGCTGCGCGAGCTTGAGCTTGGTGCCCACGCCGTCGGTGCCCGCTCACCAGCACCGGGTCGTCCATGTCCTTGAACGCCGCGGCGCAGAACAGCCCGCCGAAGCCGCCGATGTCGCCGATCACCTCTCGGCGGTAGGTGGAGCGCACGGACTCGCGGATCGCGTCGACGGCGCGCGCGCCCTCGCTCGATGTCCACGCCGGCGGACCGGTAGTCCACGCGCGGGGCGTCAGGGGTCGTGGCGTCGTCGCGGGGTTCCTGGGGTGTGCTCATGGCAGCCATTGTAGCGGTTGCCCCGCGCCGGTCGCGTATCCGGCGGCTCGGTTCTCGGACGGTCCGGGGGCCTGGAGGTGCGCTGGGCCCGGGCCGCCGCGAGGCGGGCCCGGGTCCAGCGCGTGCGCGTCTACCGGGCGGGGCTACTTGAGCGCCGCCTCGGCCTGGTTCTGGACCTGGTCGGACACCGCGCCGGTGCCTCCGAAGATGGTGAGCATCTGCACGGTCGCCTTGTTGGAGGTCATCACTCCCGCGACCGGCGAGGGAAGGTCGGCGGGCCGGGTCAGCAGCAGCGGGGCGCCGTCGGCGCCCGCGACGACGCCGCCAGCGAGCCCGTCGGGGTAGTCGGTGCCCGAGGCGAGCGCCGGGTGGGGCCACGACAGGTAGCCGAGACCGGTGAACGTGGTCGCCACGAGGCGCGACGTGTCGTAGCGGTCGGAGCCGCCCAAGCGGCTCGCGTTCCCGGTCCCCACGATGCCGCGGATCTGGCCGAGCACGCTGTCGCTGACGGCTCCCGTGCCGCCCAGGACGTACGCGTGACCCGGGTTCAGCGCGGTGAGCGCGTCGCTCGTGGCCGGCGGCACGGCGCCGCTGCTTACGAACAGCACCGGCGACGCCTTGGCGTCGGCGACCGGCGCGGCGCTGAGCGCGTCTGCGAAGTCGTCACCGCGGGTGACCAGCGCGATGGGCGTCGTGCCCTCGATGGACCGGATCTTCGTGGCGACCTGCGCCGCGGTGTCGTAACGGTTCAGGCCGGCGACGCGCACCACGTGGTCCTGACCGAGCGCCCACTCGAGCTCGCTCGCGACCGAGTCCGATACCGCCCCGGAGCCGCCCACGATGTAGACGTCGGCGGCGCCCAGCGCATCGATCTCGTCCATCACGCCGGGAGAGAGCTCCTCGGCACTGGTGAGCAGGAGCGGCGCGTGGAGGGCGCCGCACAGGCCGGAAGCGGCGAGTGCGTCGGGGTAGCTCGCGCCGGACGCCAGCACCACGCTGCTCGCCGAGGTGAACCGCGAGCGCACCGCCTTGAGCGCCGTGTCGTAGCGGTTCGCGCCGGCCACGCGGGTGGTCTTGGATGCGTCCGTGGTGAACGGGATGGCCGTGTCGGGCAGCGGCGTGCCGTCCACGGCGGTGACGCCGCTTGTGACGTGCAGCGTGTACGCAGCGCTCTTGGCCATGGTCACGCCGTTCACGTGGATCGCCGCGGTGGCGTCGTCGTAGCTCACCATGCCGGCGAGCGGCGTGGACGAGCCGTGGGCCGTGACGTAGACGTTGGCGCTCGTGACGCTCGCGGGATCGGCGCGGCGCGAGAGGGTGGCCGTGAGCGCGGAGCCCCTGGGCCAGACCGCCCCGGTCGCGGGCTGCGAGCTCGCGACGTAGAACGGATAAGACACGTCGATGGTAGTGGCGAGCAGCTGGTTCGCCAGCGCGGGCCCGAAGCCGGCGATGCCCTCCCAGGTGGCGTCGCGCTGGTCCAACGTGCCGCGCGACACCGACCACGCGGCCGAGGCGGTCATGGTCGTCCCGGCGGGGACGCTGCCGGTCGGGAATCCCGTCACCGGCATGACGCCCTGCGGGTTCGCGATGCGCAAGCGGTACGAATCGATCCCGCCACGCACGTCGTAGCCGAAGACGTCCACCAGGTAGCGGCCGTCGGCCGGCTTGGAGACGCGCACCGTCTCGTTGCCGGTCGCTCCGGCCGACATGCCCACGAGCGACCAGTCGCCGATCGTGTCGTCCCAGCGCAGGACCATGAGGTCCACGTCGCTGCCCGTGTCGTTGAAGGTGCGCACGTCCAGGTACCCGGCGTCCTTGAGCTCGAACTCACGGGTCTGGTCCTGGTCCTGGCGGATCGTGTTGAAGCGGTCGTACACCGGGCTGAGCGCCCACCCTCGGCCGTTGAACTGCTGGATATCGATGGACGTGGACAGGCCCATGGCCTGGTGGCCGCTCGTGGTCTTGGTCGTGAGCGAGACGGCCGAGGGGTCGATGGACATCACGCCGGTGTCGCCGGTGAACGTGGTGGCCACCGAAGCCCCGGTGGAGATGACGTTGTGCACCTGCAGCATGTTCAAGCCGGGCCGCAGATCGCCGGCTACCCACTCTGCGGGCCCGCCGGTGGCGGTGTCGAAGACCCAGCCGCCGTAGCCGGTGTTGGTGTTCATGGAGCCGCCGGTCTGGGCCAGCTCACCGGGGCCCACGAAGTCCGTGTACGCGGGACTCTCGAACCAGGGGGCGAAGACGGGCAGGTACGGCGGGATCGGACCCCACATCTGGGTGTCCAGATCCGTGGGCGTGGACTCCCAACTCGTGTGCACGACCCACTTGGCGCCCGGCGGCAGAGTGGGCGCCGCGGGGACATCGGCCATGAACATGCGCCAGTCGCCCGCCTCGGGACGCCAGCTCCAGTCCTGCATGCCGAGGACCGCCCCGTTGGGCATGAGCTGGCTCGTGGTGTCCTCACTGCCGCCGAACCGGAACTGCGCCGAGTTCGCCGCCGCGGTGATCGCGACCGGTACCACGGTGGTCGTGGTGCCGTCCGACACCCGGATCGAGGCTTCGTAGGTTCCTACGGCCTGCGGCGCGTGAGCCGTCAGCGCCACGTCCTCGCTGCCGCCCGCGGCCACCGGGAAGCTGGCGGGGCCCTGCACCTCCACGAGGCCGGTAGCCGAGGTCCGCTTCCAGCAGCTCATCTCCACGGTCACGGGCACCGGGTCGCCCAGCCGCTCTATGCCCTGGTCGGGTACCTGGGCCAGCTGGAGCCCGAAGAAGATGCCGTCGTGCATGCGCTGATGCGGTTCTGCGACGCGGACCTCGCTCGTGGGCCCGGTGTTGTTGGAGTAGACGAAGCGCACGTACTCGCCGGACTGGATCTCCGGACCGGAGTAGCCGGGGTCGTTGACGAACCCGTTGCCGTTGAGGTCGTGCCACAGCTCGCCGTCATGGTTCACGTCGGTCCAGTCGTAGACGAGCGTGCGCAGCCCGTTGGTCCAGTCCATGCCCTGCATCCCCGACGGGTCCAGGGCGGCCATCGGCATCCTGACGCGGAACACGACGAGGTCGGTGTCCGTGGGGATCCGGCTCGACAGGTCGTCGCTGATCCAGTCGGGGCGGTCGAACCGGTACGGCGACAGCTGCGCCGGGTCCAGCGTCACGCTGAACGTCTCGGTCGTGGTGCGCTCGAGGACCGAGGGCTCCACGCTCACCGTCACCGGAGCGGACCCGTGGTTGGTGACCGTGAGCGTCGCCGGAGCGGAACCCCCGGTGGGGATCACGCTGGCGTAGCCGGGATACGACGTGCCCTCCCACGAGCCCGGAGTGAGCGTGGAGGGGCTCACCGAGACGCCGCGGGCGTCGGAGGCGAGATCGGTGGAGCGCTCGGCGTTCACGCGGCCGGCGCCCTGCACGAAGGTGTCGTTGCCGCTGTCGGCCGCCCCGCTCATGAGGAACTCGCGCGCCAGCTCGTACGTGGGCCATGCGCCCGCGTGCGTGTCGCGGTACGCCTGATACACGAGCGCCAGGTTGCCGGCCGCCGTGGGGCACGAGCGGCTCGTGCCCGACCAGCCCAGCCACGCGGTCCAGCCGTCGCCGGCCGCCATGTTGAGCGGCTCGTCGCCGGACGCCACCGAGCCATCGGCAAGGACGTCCACGCCGTTGTGGCCCATCGCCGAGGGGCCGCGGTTGGAGAACGGCGCCACGTCACCGTACGTGATCTGGTCGGTCGTCACCGCCGAATCCATGGGCGAGGCGAACGACCCGTACTGCGTGCTCGCCCCCACGCTGATGCCCGTCGTGGGCCGAGGCGGGGTCACGGTCCCGTAGCCGGGGCCGCCGTTGCCGGTGGAGACCATGAACGTCGTCTCCGGCGCGAAGACCGTGTTGAGCGACACCATGTAGCGGGACAGGAGGTCCCACTCGGAATCGGAGATGCCGGACTCGCCGAAGCTGTTGGAGACGATCTGGCTCTCGTCGCCGGAGCCCAGGAGCCCGTCGGGCCCCACCGCCGAGAAGTCCCACGACATCATCGCCGAGACCTCGAAGTTCTTGTACACGTCGCCTATGGACACGAGCGTCGCGTCCAGGCCGGCGCCCTGCACCATGCCTCCGGTGCCGGCGCCCTTGAACGCCGGAACGCTCGCCGGGCCCTCGGCGAACGACGGCCCGTCGATGACGCCTCGGCCCACGACGTTGGACCCGCACAGGGTGCCGTGGTCCGAGCCGTAGTCCAGCGCGCCCATGAACGCGACCATGTCGCCCGCGCCCGGAGTGGAGTTCATGGAGCCGAACTCCAGCGAGTAGCCGGGAGGCGCGGTGTCGCCGGTGGCGATCCAGTACACCATGCCGCCCGAGACGTCGGCGTAGCCGTCCGGGTAGGCCGTCTGGTGTGCCGAGTCCCAGTAGTCCAGATACGAGATCGGAGCGTCGCCCGATCCCTTGGCGCAAGGCTTATCGTCGCCGAAGTAGCGGTCGAAGTTGAGGTCCACGTACACGGTGTCGTAGACGCCCGGGGTGTGTGCGTCCACGACCAGCACGGCGGGACGCTGGTAGTCCGACGAGGGCGACAACATCTGTAAGTTCGCGTCGTTTAGCAGCCCGATGTGGACCACGCCCGAGAGGCTCGGGGTGGGCAGGTCGTCGGTGCGGAACAGCAGGCCTTGGAAGGTGGTCTCGGCGCTCACCGGAAGCGTGGCCGAGGTGGAAGAGAACCAGGTCTGCCCGTTCGCGACGTAGTGCGTGCCCAACTGGTCGTCGGTAGCGAGAGCCAGGCACGAGTAGGGGTCGAACGCCAGCGGCCAGCCGGCGAACTCGGGCACGGACGCCGGCACGGTGGCCTCGGTCCCCTGCAGGTCGGGGTGCGCGAAGTCCACGCCTTCGTCCGGCACGGCCACGCGCACGCCCTCGCCGGTCCAGCCGTTGGCCCACGCGTACGACGAACGATGGTCTTGGCGCACGTCGAACCAGGCGGTGCTGTATCCGGGCTCGGCCCCCGTGGATACGGCGTCCAGGCCCAGGAGCTTCTTGAGCGAGGTGACGCCCGCCGGCTCGCGCGGGCGCGGCCGGCAGGACGGCGTCGGGTTTGCGCAGGCCGTCCGTGCCGAAGCCGCGCGCCCATGCGCGCACGGAGCCGTTGCGCGTGGCCTCGGCCATCGCCGTGCGCCGCGCCGCGAAAGCAGCCGAGGAGGTCGCGGCCTTGCTGGCCGGGGCAGGCTCGGGATCCGCCGGCGGTTTGCGCGACCCGTTGTCGCCTACGAACGCGACCCCGCGCGAGGTCGCGAGCTTGGTCAGCCGGCTCGCCGTCACCTTGCCGGCGTACACGTCGTAACCGGGCAGCCCGCGAAGGTGCACGCGCACGGCGAGCTCGAGCTGCGTGGGCTTTGCCGCGCCCTTGGCCAACATGACGAGCACGTCCACCTTGCGCTTGCCGCCGGTGGCGGCCACCGGCTTGAGCGTCGCCGACAGCGTGCGGTCGGTGGCCGAGCCCGACGCCGTCACGACCGAGGGCGGGACCTGCGGTCGCGCGGCCGGCGCGGTCAGTGCCGCGGCTATGCCGGGCACGAGGGACACGGAGGCGAGGACTGCGGCGAGTGCGGTGAGCAGCAACGTGAAGCGGCTCGGGTGGCGACGACCGTGGTGCATGGGACCCCCTTATCAGCGGCGCCCGCCCCCGCGGGCACCTGCGACATGGGTCCATGCTTACCTGAAAGGCCCCCGGCGGTCCATGCCTCGGCCCGATCGCGAACACGCGGCACTGCCTGCGGCGTCACGCCGCCCGTCTCCCGTGGCTCTCACTTGAAGAACGGATGCATGGCCGAGGCGCCCGCCGAGCCCAGGACGCCCAGCGCGCCCACGGCCGCCAAGGCGACCGCGCCGGAGCTGAGCCAGCCCGTGCCCCAGTGCACGCGCCTGCCCACCGCGACGCCCAAGGCGGCCGGCAAGGCGTAGCCCACGAGCAGCCCCACGAGCGCCCACTCGGCAAGGACGAGCGCGGTGAGCCACGCGGGTGCCCCGGGTCCCAGAAGCGCCGTCCCGCGCCGCACGAGCGCGAGGCCCCCGATGAGGATCTCCAGGCCGTCTCCCACGAGCCATGCGGCGAGCACGACGAGAGCCGCCGGCAAGGAGAGCCCGCCCCCGCGCCGTGCCTTGAGCGTGCCCAGGATCGCGGCGAGCACCGCGCCCACGGCGGCGGCGACCACGTTGAAGGAGAGACCCAGCGCCAGCCCGCCGATCAGCGCCCGAGCGACGAGGCCGTTCATGCGCGCGGCGCGTGCGCGGGACTCACGCGGCTACAGGCTCTTCTCGAGCGCCATCTTCCCGCGTTTGACGGAATCCGGGATCTCCACCGGATAGCTCCCGTCGAAGCACGCCAGACAGAAGTCCTCGGGAGCCCGGCCGGTGGCGGCCACCATGTCCTCGCTAGAGAGGTACGCCAGGGAATCGGCACCGATGAAGTCGCCGACCTCTTGCACCGACTTCGACGACGCGATGAGCTGCTCTTGCGTGTCGGTGTCGATGCCGTAGAAGCACGGCCACTTCACCGGAGGCGAGGTGATGCGCATGTGCACCTCGGCGGCGCCGCCCTCGCGCAGAAGGGCCACGAGCTTGCGCGACGTGTTGCCGCGCACGATCGAGTCGTCGCACACCACCACGCGCTTGCCCTCCAGGATGTGCCTGAGCGGGTTGAGCTTGAGGCGGATGCCCTGCTGGCGCAGCGCCTGGGAAGGCGAGATGAACGTCCGGCCCACGTAGCGGTTCTTGACGAGGCCCTCGCCGTACGGGATGCCGCTGGCGGCCGCGTAGCCCACCGCGCCGGGCACGCCCGAATCGGGCACGCCTATCACGATGTCGGCCTCCACCGGAGCCGTGCGCGAGAGCGCGGCGCCCATGCGCTGGCGAGCCTCGTACAGGTTGCAGTCGTAGAGCACCGAATCGGGCCGCGCGAAATAGATGAACTCGAACATGCACAGGCTGGGCTTCTGCGCTGGGGCGCCCTGCTCGCTGTGCACGCCCTCGGCATCGATCTTGAGGATCTCGCCGGCGCCCACCTCGCGCACGTAGTCCGCGCCCACCAGGTCCAGAGCGCAGGTCTCGGACGCAGCGACCCAGCCGCGGTCGTCCAGCTTGCCCAAGACGAGCGGGCGCACGCCGTACGGATCGCGGAACGCGTAGACGGCGGATTCCGTGATGAGGACCACGGCATACGCGCCGCGGATGTACTTCATGGTCTCGCGGATGCCGCCGCGGATGGAGTGATGGTCCTGGGTGAAGTGCCCGATGAGGCTGGCGAGCACCTCCGAGTCCGTGGTGGACCTGAAGCGGATGCCCTTTCGGGTGAGACCGTCGCGCAGCTCCATGGTGTTCACGAGGTTGCCGTTGTGGGCCAGCGCGATGTCCTGGATGCCTATGGTGGACAGCATCGGCTGCGCGTTCTCCCAGCTCGTGGAGGAGCCGGTGGTGGAGTAGCGGGTGTGCCCGATGGCCAGGTGGCCGTCCAGGGTGGCGAGGTCGGATTCCCTGAACGCCTGCGGGACCAGGCCGAGGTCCTTGGTGACCGTGAGCGTCTGTCCGTCGCCGACGGCGATCCCGGCGCTCTCCTGCCCGCGGTGCTGCAGCGCATGCAGGCCGAAGTACGTCATGCGGCCCACCTCTTCACCGGGCGCGAACACGGCGAACACGCCGCACGCCTCCTCGAAGCGGTCCTCCCGATGCAGGTCGTCGCCGAAGAAGTCGGGGCCCTCGGCCGGCTCACGGGTACAGTCCACCCCCGGATCCGGCGCGCAGCGCGCGATCGGTCCTTTGCGAGGGCGAAGCTCGTGGGTCATGAGGGCGGTGACGCTCCTGGGGTGTCGGGGCGCGGACCTGGGCCGGGTGCCGCGTCGGCGCGCACAGCGCGCCGAAAACGCGAACAGGATAGCACGGGGAACCATCAACCTAAGCCCGCGCGACGCCGCCGTGGAAGATACGTTGACGGCGCGCGGCGGACTCGGAGGTGGTAGCGATGCGTATCTTCCGTGATCGTGCCGAGGCCGGCAGGCTGCTTGGAGCGGAGCTCGCGAGCCGCGGCGTGGGCACGCCCGACGCGCCTCCCATCGTGCTAGCCATCCCCCGCGGGGCCGTCGTCATCGGTGCCGAGGTCGCCCGCGCGCTGGACGCGCCAATGGACGTCATCGTGGTGCGCAAGGTGGGCGCGCCCGGTAACCCCGAGTTCGCGATAGCCGCCGTGGACGCCGACGGCGTCACCGTAGGGGACCCGGGCCGCTGGGCGACGCAAGAGTATGCGCAAGCCGAGGCGGCGCGACAGCGCGACGAGATAACCCGCCGGGAGGCCGCCTACCGGGCGGGACGTCCCGCGCTGGACCCTCGCGGGGCCACCGCGGTGGTCGTGGACGACGGCGTGGCGACCGGGCTGACCGCGCTTGCGGCCATCGGCTGGCTTCGCCGTCACGATGCCGCCCGGGTGGTCTTCGCCGCGCCCGTGGGCGCTCCGGACGCGATCAGCACGCTGCGCGGAGTGGCCGACGACGTCGTGGTGCTCGAGGCCCCCTGGGGGCTCGGGGCCGTCGGAGCGGCCTACGAGGACTTTCGCCAGGTGGAAGACGCCGAGGTCGTGGAGCTGCTCGCGCAGTTCGCCCACGACCGTCCGCCGGCCCGCTGACGAGCCGCCGAGCGCGGGGCCGGCGGAGGCGCGGACCGGGAGCCGGCGAGGCGGACCGGGAGCCGGCGGGGCCGGCGGGAGCCGGCGGGGCGGACCGGGGGGCCGCCAGTTGCGCCGGGACTAGGCGGCCGCGGGCTCGGAGGGGTCGGGGCCATCGGCGTCCTTGCCGCGCCGGCGGCGCATGACTCCACCGGATCGCGTAGTACATGAGCACCGCGATGAGCAGGATCGCGAAGAACGGCGCGATGATTGCCAGCACGGTCGCGGCCACGGCGATGATGTCCTCGACCAGGCTCGCCACGGGGGCGCCCACCCCGGCCGTGGAGACGTTGACCACCGGCCTGCTCGCCGCCTTGACCGCGTGGACGCTGCCTGCGAGCACGATGCCCAGCACCACCATGGCCACCGTCCAGAGAGGCGTCTTGCCGCCGAAGGTCTGGGCGGTCATCGCCACCATCACGAGCGCGCCAGCCGCGGGCCTGACCACCGTCTGGATCATGTCGTTGACGTGGTCGACCGTCGGGACCTTGTCGGCGAGGATCTCGATGCACAGCAGCACGGCGATGAGCAGGACCGCCCACCACTCGCCCAGGAGGTCGTATGGCGCCGGGAGGCTGATGTAGTGGACGCGTTGGGCTATCGCCAGACCCAGCAGCGGGATGTACGCGTTCAGCCCCGCCGGAAGAGCGAGGCCGATGCCGGTGAGCAGGTCCACTTCATCGTCTCCTTGCCGAGACTCGGGCCGTTGGCGTGCCTACTGCGAGCCGGGGTCGCTCTTGTCGTAGGTCTGCAGCGATCTTGCCGAGTACGGCACGAACTGGATGGTCCTGGAGGCGGCCAGCATCTCGGAAACGGTGACCGGCTTGAGGCCCTTGGCCTTGAGGCCGCTCACGATCATCGTGAGCGCGTCCACCGTGCGGGGGTTCGTCTCGTGCAGCAGGATGATGTCGCCGGGATGCGAGCTGGAGAGGACCTGATCGGCGATCTCCCGGGGAGTCCTGGAGAAGTCGGTGTCGTCGCCGGTGGTGTTCCAGTTCACGACCAGCAGGTCGTCGCCCAGCGACTTGGCGAGACGTATGAGCGTCGGGTCACCCTTGCCGCCGCGGCCGCGCATTACCTTGGGCCTGTAGCCGAGGAGCTCGTTGGAGATCACGCGCTGCGTCTGGGCGACCTGATACTCGAAGATGGCCGGCGAGATGTGCCTGAGCGTCGCGTGCGTCCAGGTGTGATCGGCGATCTCGTTGCCCTGGTCGAACGCGCGGCGCACCGTTCCCTCGTGACCCACCGTGCGTCCCCCGACGAAGAAGAACGTGGCGTGCACGCCCCCCTTGTGCAGCACGTCCACGATCGCCTCGGTGTTCGGAGACGGCCCGTCGTCGAAGGTGATCGCGACCATCTTCGTGGAGCGGTCACCGCGCTTGATGATGCCTTGGCCGGCGAAGCGGGACACGTCCAGCGCGTCGAAGTGCGCCGCCGACGCGCGAGTCGCGGCGACCACCGCCGCAGGGATGCCGGACTTGGGCTTCGGGGCCTCGGTGGCCGGGATCGCTGCAGGCGCAGCCGTGGTGACCGCCGCCGCGGGCAAGGGCGCCTCGCCCACCGGCCGCGCCGAACCGGACGCCTCGGTGCCCTCGGCACGGTGCGTCAGGCCGGCTACCAGGCCGGGCATGAGACCGGCGGCGATGAGCAGCACGCCGGCGACCAGGGCGAGGGTCAGCAGCGTGAGCAGCATCACGCGGATCCAGCGCGGACCGCGTTTCTTGCCGCCACCGTCGCCGGAGCCTCCACCGCGGCGGCGCTGGGCGACCGGCGGGACCAGCGGGACAGCGCCGGCGGGTCCCGGTGCGACCCCCGCGTCGTCGTAAGCCATGGTGGACGCTTCTGCCACGTGTTCGCTCCGTAGGGTCACGGCTGGTCTCTACGCATCACGGCTGCAGGATAGCAGGCGCCGAGCCGGTTCATTCACGCAGCTCAAGCGCGTTACCCCGGTGTTGGCCACACGGCACTTTGCGAGAATCATACCGAGCGGCCCACTCGCCATCCAGCGATTCCCACGAGCGCGGCCGTCCACACGCGAAGCCGGCGCATGCGAGAGTGTGCGGACCAAGGCGCGCAGGCGCTCAGCCCTCGTAGAGCTCGTCGCTCGAGATCGTCGGGAACACGGCGTCCTCGAGAGCGGAGTCGTAGACCTCGGCCATGGCCGAGACGGCCTTGTCCACCATATGCTCGATGACGAGGCGATCTCCGCCCACGGTGCCCAGCCGCTGGAACGGGACGCGCTGACGGGCGCAGATGTCGCGCAGGATGTCGAGATCCTGCTCCTCGAGGGTCACGACGATGCGCGCCTGCGATTCACCGAAGAGGTTGAGCGCGGCGTCCGCGATCTGAGGAAGCCTCACTTCGGCTCCCACACCACCGGCCATGCACGACTCCGCGAGCGTGACCGCGATCCCCCCTTCCGAACAATCGTGCGCCGACTTGAGGATGCCGGACTCGATCCCGATCACGACCGCCTCGTCGATGCTCCGCTCCAGCGCCAGGTCGAGCGTGGGCGCTTCCCCGCACACGAGGTCGAAGCCGATCTTCAGGTACTCGGATCCGCCGATCTCGGGCCACGTCTCGCCCACGAGCACGATGACGTCGCCCTCGTCCTTGAATCCTGACGTAGTGTGCTTACTCACATCTTCCAAGACTCCGACCATGCCCACGGTCGGAGTCGGGTAGATGGCCTCCCCGAAACTCTCGTTGTAGAACGACACGTTCCCGGAGATGACGGGGGTCTCGAACGCCTCGCACGCCTCGGCAAGGCCGCGAACAGCTTCATAGAAGGTCCAGTAGACCTCGGGCTTCTCCGGATTGCCGAAGTTGAGGCAGTCGGTGATGGCGGCGGGCCGGGCTCCCACGCAGGCGAGGTTGCGGGCGGCCTCGGCGAACGCGATCTGCGCGCCGGTGAACGGGTCGAGGTAGCAGTACCTGCCGTTGCAGTCGGTGGTCACCGCGATGCCCCGGTCGGTGCCCTTCACGCGCAGAACGGCGGCGTCCCCTCCGGGGAGCACGACGGTGTCCAGCATGACCTGGTGATCGTACTGCTCCCAGATCCAATGCCGCGAAGCGATGTTCGGGCTGCCGAGCAGCTTCATGAGCATCGCTTCCAGATCCTCAGGCTTGGTGGGGTGCGCGAGGGAGCGCAGGTCGGTGCGCGCGATATCGTCCAGGTACGCCGGACGCTGCATCGCCGGATCGTACTCGGGGGCGTCGTGCGCGAGCGTCGCCGCGGGCATGTCGCCCACGACAACGCCGTTCTCCCTAACGACGAACCGGCCGGTGTCGGTCACCTGGCCGATGACGGTGGAGCGCAGGCCCCACTTCTCGCACACCGCTACGGCGGCCTCGAGCTTGTCCGGCTCCACGACGGCGAGCATGCGTTCCTGGCTCTCGGACACCATGATCTCGAACGGCTTCATGGCCTCCTCGCGCTGCGGCACCTTCGTGACCTCGATGTCCAGGCCAACACCGCCTCGGCTCGCCATCTCGCTGGCGCTGGAGGTGAGCCCGGCCGCGCCCAGGTCGCCCAAGGCCACGAGCAGCTTGTTGCTCAGCAGTTCCAGGCACGCCTCGATGAGGAGCTTCTCCTCGAAGGGGTCGCCAACCTGAACGCTGGGGCGCTTGTCCTCGGCCTTCTCGTCGAACTCCTGGCTCGCCAGGGTCGAGGCGCCGCCGATGCCGTCGCGCCCGGTCGTGGACCCGATGAGCAGGATCAGGTTGCCGGGGCCAGCGGCCACCGCGCGAGTCAGGTCCTCTTCGCGCATGAGGCCCATGGACATCGCGTTGATCAGGCAGTTGCCGGTGTAGGCCTCGTCGAAGTAGACCTCGCCGCCTATCGTGGGCACGCCCAGGCAGTTGCCGTAGCCGCCGATGCCGGCGACGGAGCCCTCGAACAGGTAGCGCTGGCGCGGCTCGGACAGCGGCCCGAATCGCAGCGAATCGAGCGAGGCGATGGGACGCGCGCCCATCGTGAAGATGTCGCGGATGATGCCGCCTACGCCCGTGGCCGCGCCCTGGTAGGGCTCGATGGCGCTCGGATGGTTGTGGCTCTCCATCTTGAAGGCCACGGCCCAGCCGTCGCCTATCCCTATGACGCCGGCGTTCTCGCCCGGGCCCTGCAGGACGTACTTCCCGGTGGTCGGGAACAGGCCCAACGCCTTCTTGGAGTGTTTGTACGAACAATGCTCGCTCCACATGAGCGAGTAGATGTAGAGCTCCGTGATGCTCGGGATGCGGCCCTGGACGTCGACGATCTTCTCGTACTCGTCCAGAGCGAGGCCGAGCTCCACAGCCAGTTGCGGGGCGAGTTCGGGCGACAGGGACTCGGGCGCCTCGGGCATCGGGCAGCTCCCCCTCGGTTCTATGCGGCACACGACGCCTGCATTGTAGCCGATGGCCCGCGTCCATCCGGGGGTTCGCGACGCCACCGGCACGGCCGCGCCGTGAGCCTCCCTGCGCACGAGTCGGGACAGCAGGAACCCTATCCGAGCAGAGCAGCTAGTGGAGGGCGTTCATCACCTGGGCCCTCACCGTGGGCGAGACAGCGCCCGTCCCGCCGAAGAACCTGACGCTCATCACCGAGGACTTGTGCGCGATCAGCGCGGCCTCCGTCTCGGACGACAGCGAGTCCGGGTCGGTGAGCATCATCACGCCGCCCGCCGCGCCCATCGCCGGGCCGCCGCCGAGAGCATCCGCGAACGAGGCGCCTGTGGCTATGCCGCAAGACGCCCACCCCAGACCTTCTCCCTCGGCGGACCATTCGGCGACCTGTGCGGCCGTGTCGTAACGCGTCAGGCCGGCGATGCGTACCGGGGTGGCGTGGCCCGCGAGCGCACCTTGCACTGCCGCGGCCGCGGTCTCGGGGACGGCTCCCGTTCCCCCGAGCACGACGGCACGGGTCGAGCCAAGGCTCGTGATCTCGTCGAGGATCACCTGAGGGACCGTCCCGCCCTGAACGAGGAGGATCGGTCGTACCTCGGCCCACGCGTCGGGCGCGCCGGCGAGGGCGTCGGGATAGTTGAGACCGGTCGCGATGAAGACGGTGCCGTCCAGCGCGGGATGGACCTGCTCGACCTCCTCGGCCACCAGTGCCGAGGTGTCGTACCTCGTCACGCCCGCGACGCGTGACACGTGACCGGTACCGAGCTCCGTGACGAGTTCCGCGGAGACAGCGTCGCTCACCGCGCCGGTACCGCCCACGATGACCGCGTCCGTGGCTCCCAGCCGATCGATCTCGCCGGACACCTCGGTAGGTACGGCGTCCTTGGGCGTCAGGAGGACGGGGCCTTCGTAGGCACCGGCCAGGGCGGCCGCTGACAGAGCGTCGGGGTAGTCAGCACCGGTGGCGATGACCACGGTGGTGACCGAGCCCGTAGCGAACGAGCTGCGGCTGGCCGACACCGCCGTGTCGTAGCGTGTCAGGCCCGCTACGTTCTCCGGCTCGGCACTCACTTCGAATCCGGCGCTCTGCGTGGTCTCGCGATTGCCGGCGTTGTCGGTGCTGTAGAACTCCAGGGCGTGGGAGCCCGGCGTGTCCACGACGATCGGGGCCGTGTAGGTGGTCACCGAACCCGTGTCCAGACTGTAGAACGTGTGGTCCACGCCCGACACGGAGTCACTCGCGGTCAGCGAGATCGTCGCAGGCCCCGTGTACGCCGGCTGCGCGGTGGACGTCGTCTCCGGCGAAGTCTTGTCGATGCGTATGGTGGCGTTCTCGGTCGCTTCTCTCTGCGCCGCGTCGTCCACGGAGTAGTACTCGATCGCTGTCGTGCCCTCGGCACTGACGAGCACCGGCACCGAATACGTGGTCACCGCTGCCTCGGCGACCTTGTAGAAGCTCGTAAGGGGCGCCACGCCGCCTGTAGCGGTGAGCGAGAACGTGACGTCCGCGGTGGCCCAGCCGGCCGGGATGTCGTGGATGGTGGTCGTGGGCGGATCGGCGATGAAGCTCGCCGTGACGCTCGTGTCCGCGGTGACGCTCGTGTCACGGCGCGCGGCCGAGGTGGCGTCGTCGCTCCACTTCACGAAGTGGTAGCCGGGCGCGGGAGTCGCGGTCACTTCGGTGCCGCTCGAGCCGTAGTCCACCACCTGCGTGGCCGAGCCCTCCACCGAGCCGTGGTCCCCGGCGGTGTAAGTCAGCGTGTAGGTGTTGATGGCGAAGTCGGCCGTCGCGGTCCCGTCTGCGGTGACGTCCTGGATCGTCAGCGGGTTGGACGTCGTCGTCTCGACGCCGCCCGGCAAGGTCCAGTTCACGAAGTGGTGGCGGCCGGCGCCGAGGCGGTCACGGGCGCCGCACTGCCACCGTCGGCGACGGTCTGCGTCTCGCTGCTCACAGACGAACCAGGAGTCCCGTCGGTCTGGAAGTGCAGAGTGTGGACGCCCGCCGGCAGGTCCACCACGAACATGTAGGCCTGGATCGTGCCGATCAACGGGGCGCTTTGCTGACCCGTTTGTACCGAGTCGGCAGTCATGCCGTCGGAGGCGAAGGCGTAGAGGATGTGGACGCCCTGCTGCAGCTCCCCGGTGGTGCCCGCGAAGCTGGGGGTCACGGACGTTGCCTTGGACCAATCCCCCTGGAGGGTGTCCACCTGGTAGTAGACGTTCATGACCGGCGGCGCGGTGGGCGCGAACGTGGTTTCGGCGGTGAACGTGAAGGTCGGGGTCGAGGTGGTCGTCACGTTCCCCGGAAGCGGCGTGATCGCGACGTGCAGCGGGATGTCCTGTTCGAGCTGTTCGTCGATCACGGTCACGGAATCGCCCTGGTTGGCCACGTAGGCTCGGTCGGTCACGGGGTTGACGGCGACAGCGATGGGAGACGTCCCGGCGGCGACCGTGGTCGTGACGTTGCTGGTGCCGTCGATCACCGTCACGTCGTTGCCGAAGTCGTTGGCCACGTAGACCTTGTTGGTGACTGGGTTGACGGCTATGTCCCAGGGTTTGGACCCGGCGGCGACCGTGGTCGTGAGGTTGCTGGCGCCGTCGATCACCGTCACGTTGTCGCTTAGCTGGTTGGCCACGTAGACCTTGTTGGTGACCGGGTTGACGGCCAGGGCGATCGGATATGTCCCGCTGGCGACCGTGGTGGTGAGGTTGCTGGCACCGTCGATCACGGTCACGCTGCTGGGCCATTGGTGAGCCACGTAGATCTTGTTGGTCACCGGGTTCACCGCCACGGCCCAGGGCGCGCTCGCGACCGTGACCGTTGTGGTGAGGCTCGTGGCGCCGTCGATCACGGTCACGTTGCTGCCGTTCTGGTTGACGACGTAGATCTTGTTGGTCACCGGGTTGACCGCCACGGCCATAGGTTGGTTCCCGGCAGGGACCGAAGCCGTGGTGTTGGTCGCGCCGTCGATCACCGTCACGTCGCGGCTTCAGGATGTTGGTCACGTAGACCTTGTCGGTCACCGGGTTGACGGCCACCGCGCTGGGCGCGTCCCCGACGGCGACCGTGGTGGTGACGTTGCTGGCGCCGTCGATCACGGTCACGTCGTCGCTGTTCTGGTCGGCGACGTAGACCTTGTCGGTCACCGGGTTGACGGCCACGGCGAGGGGACGCACCCCGGTGGCAACCGTCGTGGTGAGATTGCTGACGCCGTCGATCACGGTCACGTTGTCGCTGTCCGAGTTGGCCACGTAGGTCTTGTTCGTCGCGGGGTTGACGGCGACGGCGTTCGGCGCCGTCCCCGCACCGACCGATGTAGTGGTGTTGCCGGCGCCATCGATCATGGTCACGTTGTCGCTGTTGAAGTTGGCAACGTAGATCTTGTTGGTCACCGGGTTGATGACCACTCCGCTGGGAGACACCCCAGTGCTCACGGTCGCGGCGACAGTGTCGCCCGCGCCGTCGATCACGGTCACGGTATGGCTGCTTTGGTTGGTCACGTAGACCCTGTCGGTCACCGGGTTGACGGCCACCGCGTAGGGCTGCATCCCAGCGCCGACCGTGGCGGCAACGGTGTCACCGGCGCCGTCGATCACGGTCACGTTGCCGCTTCCGCTGTTGGCCACGTAGACCTTGTCGGTCACCGGGTTGACGGCAACGGCGTAGGGATTCGTCCCGGCGCTGACCGTGGCGGTGGAGTTGTCGGCGCCGTCTATCACGGTCACGTTGCTGCTGTTGAAGTTGGCCACGTAGACCTTGTCGGTCACCGGGTTGACGGCAACGGCGTAGGGATTCGTCCCGGCGCCGACCGTGGCTGTCGAGTTGTCGGCGCCGTCTATCACGGTCACGGTCCGGTCGTTCGTGTTGGCGACGTAGACCTTGTTGGTCACCGGGTTCACGGCCACGGAGTTGGGGCCGTCTCCGGCTCCCACCGTGGTAGTGGCACCACTGGAACCGTCGATCACGAGCACGCGGTCATCGCCCTTGACGGCCACGTAGACCTTGTCGGTCACGGGGTTGACGGCGATGGCGTATGGATCCGTCCCCGCGGCGATCGTGGTCGTGACAAGGCTGGTGGCGCCGTCGACGACGCTCACCGTGCCGCCGCTGAGGTCGGCCACGTAGGCCTTGTTGGTGACCGGGTCTACGGCCACGGCCCAAGGCTGCATCCCGACGGCGACGGTGGTCGTGACAACGCTGGTGGCACCGTCGATGACCGACACGGTGCTCGAGGTCCGGTTGACGACGTACACCTTGTCGGTCACCGGGTTGACGGCCACGGCCCAGGGACCGTCCCCGACGCCGACGTTGAAGGACAGCGCCCACGCGGCCTTCGGCGTCACCATGGCCGCACCCAGCACCACCGCCGCCAGCACCACGACGACCATCGGCCTCAGAGCGCGCGAAAGCCCGGACGGACAGGCCGCCTGCTCCTCGCACGACTCGCGCGCGATAGGCGCGCGGCCGCCCGGGGCGCCGGCGTCGGAGATGCAGGCGTCGTTGGAGAGACGCCCTCGTACGACTGTGGTCCGAAGACTCATGATCGCGCCCTTCCCGGCTTCTTGGCCGCGGCAGCTCGTAGGGTCCCGATTCGACCTCGGCCCGTGCTCGCGGATCCGCCGGAGTCCTTACTCTGGTGGACACCCCCGGCGCCGGTGTCGGCGCTGCTCAACCTGCGGCCCCCGGCCGACGGAAGACAGAGACCGACCGAAGGCGGGCCTGATTCGGATTTTGTCCCCTGGATGGCCGCTGGGCGCCGATGAACGTGCGTTCACGCGGATAGGCGGTTTCCGGCTGCTCGCCTACGGCCGGTTGGTCGGCCGCACCCCAGCGGCGGCCCTGGCGGGCATCCGCGCAGGCATCTCGGACGCTGACGAGCTCGGGTCGCGGCCCGCGAGTCCCCGGCTCACGCCACGGCGATGCCGTCTTCGAGCAGCTTCTCTAGAGCGGAGGCCTCGAGCGGCTCGCTGAAGATGTGACCCTGGATCACGTAGCAGCCGCGCTCTCGAAGGAACTCGAGCTGGCGCGGGTGCTCCACGCCCTCGGCGACGATGTCCAGGTCCAGCTCTCGGCAAAGCTGGATGAGCATGGACGCGATGGCCGCGCTCTGGCCGTCGATGTGCACGTCGGCCATGAACGCCTGGGCGATCTTGAGCGTCTGCACCGGGAAGCGCTTGAGGTAGCTCATCGAGGAGTACCCGGTGCCGAAGTCGTCGATCGCCACGCGCACGCCCGTCTCGCGCAGGAGCCTGAGGATCGCCAGGATCTGCTCGACGTTGTACATGGCGATGGTCTCGGTGATCTCGAGCTCGAGCATGTGCGCCGGAAGGCCGCTGCGGCGCAAGCGCGCCGGCCACGTTGTCCACGATGTCCTGCTGCACGAACTCGCGGGCGGAGAGGTTCACCGCGATGCGGCCGAAGTCCAGGCCCGCCGCGTGCCAGCGACTCGCCGTCGTGCACGCCTCCTCGAGCACCCAGCGGCCGATCTCGCCCATGAAGCCCGCCTGCTCGGCCAGTTCGAGGAACGCGGCGGGCCTCAGCAGACCCAGCGTCGGATGGTTCCAGCGAACGAGCGCCTCGACGCCCACGAGCTTGCCGTCGCGCATGTCCACCTGCGGCTGATAGTGCAAGACGAACTCGTCGCGCTCGACCGCCTGGGCGCAGGCCGGCCTCGCAGCTCCAGCCGGTCGCGCGACCGACTCGTTCATGTCTGGGCTGTAGAGACGGTAGACGTTGAACCCGTAGTCCTTGGCCGCGTACATCGCCGCGTCGGCGTTCTTGATGAGCTCGTCCTCGGCGCCGCCGTCGTGCGGGTACGTGGCGACGCCCACGCTCGCGCTCACGTGCAGCTCGTGGCCGTCGACGTTGAAGCCGCGGCGCAGCGACTCGAGGATGCGCTCGGCCAGCATGCGGACGTCGTCCCGGTCGGCCACCCGCGCGATCACGGTGAACTCGTCGCCGCTCTGCCTGGCCACGGTGTCCTCGTCACGCAGGAGGTCGCGAAGCCGCTGGGCCACGGCCTGCAGCACGCCGTCGCCGATCGCGTGGCCCAGGGTGTCGTTGATGGCCTTGAAGTCGTCGAGGTCCACGAACACCACGGCCACGATCTCGTCTCGGCGCTTGGCCCCGGCGAGCGCGGCCTTGAGCCGGTCGTTGAACAGGGTGCGGTTGGGAAGATCGGTGAGCGGGTCGTAGTAGGCCATGCGCTCGATGGTCTCTGGGCGCGGACCCGCTCGCGTGATGTCGCGCACGACGCACTGGACCGCGGGCTGTCCCTCGTAAACGAGCCGCGCGAGCGAGAGCTCCACGTCCAGGAGGGTGCCGTCGGCGCGGCGCAGCTTCACGTGTGAGGGGGCGTCCTGGGCGCCCGTGCGTACCATCTCGCCCAGGCTCTCCGGCGTGGCGCCGGAGCCGTTGGGCTCCCAAAGCGGAGCCACCGGCGTGCCTATCACGTCGGCCACGCATGCGTGGCCCATGAGGGCCGCGCCCTGGGTGTTCACGTAGGCGATCCGGCCCTCACGGTGCACGAGCACCATGTCGGGCGAGCGCTCGACGAGCTGCCGGTAGCGCTCCTCGGACTCGCGAAGCGCCTCGGTGGTGACCTGCTCGACGTGGAGGTCGTCCTCGAGGCGCAGACGGCGCGAGTACAGCATCTCGATGACGAGGGACAGCACGAGGATCACGACCGCCGTGATCAGCCGCATCGTGGCGTCCTCGGGGGACGCCCAGAGCACCTCGTGCGTGAACGTGGAGCCCCTCATCGTCGCGTCCATCCACGCGTACAGGCCCCACGAGAAGAAGGACACGACGATGCCGCCGAGCGCGATCGAGCGCGACCCGGTCCTGGACCACGAGCCCCTTCCTTGACGTCCCAGCCGGCACGACAGTCCCCCCGTCGCCGTGCATGCGGATACTTGGGGGGGTTATCGGCCCGCCTAGCAGGTAGCTTTATCCAGCGGCGCCGGCGGGACCCGGGCGGCAGCGCGCCGGCGGCCCGCGCCGGACGCCCGGCGGGCCGGGCGCGACCGCCACACAGCGCCCCGGGCCTACCTTCGTGCCGAGGCCATGCCAGGCGCGGGACCTCGGCCGGTGAAGGTGACGATCCACAGGGCCATGCCGTTGAGGCCGGTCGCGGCGAGCGCGAGACCCGCGTACCACAGTCCCACTCGCAGCGAGGACTGGAGGCCGTACACCCAGGCGGTGCCCGCCGCGAGCGTCGAGACCTGATCGGCGACGGGGGTGATGGCCAGGAGCATCGTGGCCAGCGAGATCAAGACGAGGCCCGCGACGACGTACACGGAGTGGCGGTACCTGACCCACCTGCCGCGGCGCACGACGCCCTCAGGGCGCTCGTTGAACAGCGTGAGCATCATCGCGATCGTGCCCAGGACGCCCAACGCGAACGGCATGATCGTGACGCTGCTGTGAAGGGCCGGGAGGTCCACGCTCTGGGCGATGACCGTGGCCCACGACAGGGCGTAGCGCGTGACCCATCCGGCGAGCACTCCTATCGCCAGCCGCCACGGGTCACGTTCGCCCAGCAGGAGCGCCGCGACGGGGATCTGGAGCAGCGCCCACAAGATGCCCACGACCCGGAGGACCTCGGCAACGGCGGCGAAAGCGGCCCCGGGAAGGAGGATCGGGCCCAAGCCGTCGGCGATCCCGCCCAGCAGACCCAGAACCAGGTTGGCGGTGAGCAGCACCGCGACCACCGTCGCGAAGGAGATCGTCGGTATGCGGATGCCTCTCACGGCCGGACGCTCCTGGATCGCGCGGGACCGGTTCGTAGACGGAGCGATACCAAGTTATCACCGCGGTCGGGCACCAGGGAACGAGCGGCGGGCCCCCGATGCGCGAGCGCGGGGCGCGGCGTGGGTCGCGGCCCACCCGGCACCGCTATCGCTTGACCGTTCCCGCGGCGCCGAGCCGGGAGGACGCGGGAATGCGACGGATACACATCTTCACGGGGATCGCCGCGGCGGTCTTGCTGTCCGTGCTCCTCGCCCTAGCCCTCGTGGTGCTGGGTTGGACGTCGCGCTCGCCCGGCCCGGGCGGCGCCGGCGGCGTCCGCGACGCCTCCGCCAGTTCCGCCTACAAGGGACCGCACCCCGCCTGGGACGGCGCGACCGTGGGAGGACGGGCCCTTGCCGAGGCGGCGATGTCCCAGGTGGGCCGCACCGTGCGCTACGACGCGGATTACGCCGTCATCCCCTATCCGGGCGGCGACGTGCCCCTCGACCGCGGCGCGTGCTCCGACGTGATCATCCGGGCGCTGCGCGCGCGGGGCGTGGACCTGCAGGTGGGCGTCCACGAGGACATGACCGCGCACTGGGGCGAGTACCCGCACCTGTGGGGCCTTCCCGGCCCCAACACGAACATCGACCATCGCCGCGTGCCCAACCTGCGCGTCTACTTCGCTCACATGGGCAAGTCGGTCCCCGTGACCGCGAAGGGCAAGGACTACTGGCCAGGGGACATCGTCACTTGGGTCACGCCCCGGGGGAACCCGCACGTAGGGGTGGTGACGACGCGGCTCGCCCCCGACGGAAGCCACTACCTCATCGTCCACAACCACGGCCAAGGCGCGCGCATCGAGGACAAGCTCTTCGCCTGGAAGATCACGGGCCACTACCGCTGGTTCTAGCCGAGGCGGGCCCGGGCGGCGCGTGCGACCCGCGCCCTAGTCGTCCTCAGCGTCGTCGTTCTCCGCGTCGTCGCCAGCGGCGGCCGGCGCTTCCTCGCCCTGTCGCTCGCGCCGGCCCTCGTCCTGTCGCGTCGGCCGACCCTGGTCCTGAACGTCGAGCTCGTCGCCCCGGCCCGAGTCATCCTCGCCGTCTTCCAGCGGAGCCGCGGGGACCCGTCCCGGGCTCGGGAACACGACCCTGAGCAGGTAGGCGAAGCCGAACACCAGCATCAGCACGAGCACCGCGAAGGTGATGAGCCCCAGATTGGTGCGGTCGATCAGGTTCTGCGCCGCCACGCCCTGCTTGATCGCCAGGCCGCCGAAGTAGATGAGCAGCTGCGCGGCGACCGACAAGAGCCACGCCGCGGGGACGATGCCCCAGCGCAGCTTGGGCGACGGCCAATTGGTGTGGAACCGGTCAGCCGGCCGTCGCACCACGTCCACGAGCCACCAGGCGGCCCAGGCCGTGAGCGCGATGGCCGAGCCCGTGTAGAACCACAGGAACCACGGAGCGAAGACGACGGTTTCGCCCAACTCGCTACCCGGCTACCTCTTCGAGGCGCCTGGCGATCGTCGTGAAGAACGACTGCCCGTCCGTGCCGCCCACGAGCGGGTCCACGACGCGCTCGGGGTGCGGCATCAGGCCGAAGACGTTGCCGCGCTCGTTGCAGATGCCGGCGATGTCGTCCATAGCGCCGTTGGGGGCCGAGCCTCCGGGCGCCCGCGAGCCGTCCGGCTCGCAGTAGCGCAGCACGACCTGCCCGTTCGCGTTGAGCGACTCGAGCGTGGCGGCATCACACACGAAGTTGCCCTCGTTGTGATTGATGGGGATGTGCAGCACCTGGCCGGCGGGAGAGTCGTCCACCTGCACACCGTGGGCTCGGCACGTAGCGCGACGTCCTTGCATATGAACTTGAGGCCGCTGTTGCGCAGCATCGCGCCGGGCAGCATGTGCGCCTCGGTGAGGATCTGGAAGCCGTTGCAGATGCCCAGGACCGGGCCGCCCGCGTCGGCGAACCTCACCACCTCGGCCATGACGGGCGAGAAACGGGCTACCGCGCCGGTGCGGATGTAGTCGCCGTAGCTGAAACCGCCCGGGAGCACGACGGCGTCGAAGCCGGACAGGTCCGTGTCTCCGTGCCACACGTACTCGGCCTCGTGGCCCAGGAAGCGCGCAGCGTACAGGACGTCCTGCTCGCAGTTGGAACCGGGGAAGATGACTACCGCGAATCGCATGACTGGCCGACCTACCCTTCCGTCTTCTCGATCCGGTAGTCCTCGATGACCGGGTTGGCCAGGAGCTTGTCGCACATCTCTGCCACCCGCGCCTGGGGTGTGCCGTCCGCCACCTCGAGCCGGATGTATTTGCCGATCTTCACCGACTCCACCTCCTCGTAGCCGAGGTTGGCGAGCGCTCGCTCGGCCGTCGCGCCGGGCGGATCGAAGATGCCCTTCTTGTAGGTCACATAGATCTCGTAGCTCGCCATCGAGGCAGCGCCCCCTTCTCATCGATCCGTCCGTCCCGCTTTCGGCGCGTCGCGCCGCCAAAGCCCGCCCTCGCCGGCCGAGCCATCGTCATCGATCGTCCTTGCCGTTCATGGGCGGCAGCTTGGCCACGTCGTCGGGCTTGGGCACGTCCTTGGACGACACCGGCTTGGGCGCATCGGCCTTCGCCTTGGCCTTCTCGTCGGCCTCAGCCTTCTTGGCGGCTGCCTTCTCGGCCCGCTCGCGGTCGATGTCGCGCGCGCGGGCCTCGGCACGCCCCGACGCCTCCCATTCCGCGCGCATCTTGCGCAGGATCGAGAACTGGATGTACATGCTGCCGCCCAGCCCCAGAGCCCACACGCCCCACAAGGCGTAGACGATCCACTCCTTGGGAACGCCAAGCGGACCGGCGGCGCCGTGGATCTGTGTCTGCACGATGGTGAGCACCACCGCGGCGCCCAGCGCCACCCCCAGCATCGAGTAGTTGATGATGTTCCAGCGCCTGAACTCCGGCGTGTCCGGGTTGGGCAGGTAGCGCGGGCCGGATTTGGATGCGCCCTTCTTGGCGACGGGCTTGGAGCTCGACGACGTGTCGCCCAGCTCGCGCTTGGGCTTCGCCGAGGCGGCGGAGCGCCGGGTGGCGCCCACCTTGGCGTCCTTGCGGTAGCGCTCGTTCTGCGGGTTGCGACGCGCCATGGCTCACTCGCCTCCGGGCCGGAATGCTCGGCCGGTGATCTTCTCGTAGGCTTCCACGTACTTCGCCGAGGTGGCCTCGATCACGTCGCCCGGCATCGCGGGCGGTGCCGTCTTCTTGTCCCAGCCGGACTCCAGCAGCCAGTCGCGCACGTACTGCTTGTCGAAGCTGGGCTGGCCACGACCGGGCTCGTAGCGATCGCGCCGGCCAGAAACGGCTCGAGTCCGGGGTGAGGACCTCGTCCACGAGCGTGAGCTCTCCGTCCACGAGCCCGAACTCGAACTTCGTGTCCGCGATGATGATGCCGTGGGAAGCCGCGCGGTCGCGCGCGGTGGTGTAGAGCGCGAGCGCGGCGGCCTCCAGGGCGGCGCCCGCCTCCTCGCCCACGATCCCGCGCATCCGGGCCGGCGATATGTTCTCGTCATGATCGCCGATCTCGGCCTTGGTGCTGGGCGTGAAGAGCGGCTCTGGGAGCCGGTCCGACTCCGTGAGACCGGCCGGCAGCTCGATGCCGCAGACCGTGCCGGCCCGGCGATACTCGGCCCATCCCGATCCGGCGAGGTAACCGCGGACGATGCACTCGACCGGGTAGACCTGGGCCTTCTTCACGATCATGGAGCGGCCGCGCAGCGAGTCGAGCGCGGGGGCGAAGCGGTCCGGCAGCTCGCTCAAGTCGTCGGTGATGAAGTGGTTGGCGACGATCCCGCCCAGCTTCTCGAACCAGAACATGGACAGCCTGGTGAGGACCTCGCCTTTGTGCGGGATCGGATCCGGCAGCACCACGTCGAAAGCGCTGATGCGGTCGGTGGCCACGAGCAGGAGACGATCGTCTCCGAGGTCGTAGATGTCACGTACCTTGCCCTGAGAATCGGGGGTAAGGTCGAGCGGCTCCGTCAAGTCGTGACTCCCCCATAAGGCTCGGTCGGGCGGATTCGGGCGGCGCACCGGCACTGTGGCACTGGTTCTCGGAGCGCGGTCCGACCCCGATTCTAGCCTATGCGTCCGACACGAGCGCCCGAGCCCGGAGGGGCGGCGCGCGAGGCCGTGGACGGCCGCGCCCGGTCCCATCGCAGGGCCGGTCAGAGGATCTTGAACGGCCAGCCCAGGAACACGGACGTCGCCATGAGCCCGTGCAGCGGGCCCGCGATGGCGATGGAGATGCCTATCCACTTGTGGATGGTGAAGTGCTTGCGGCCCAGCTTGATCCACCGCAGCCCCAGGGACACCTGGAAGCACACGGTCAGCCAGATCACGACGCCGAATATCGGCGGCCAGAGGTAGAGCGGGATGCCGAGCATGCTTCCTCCCGAGATGAGCGTCAGGGCGGGCGGGCCGGAGTCGGAACGGGCGGCCCTCGGTGCACCGATACCCTCGGCGCACGCGCTCGTCACGAGCGGCGCACGACCGGGTACCCTTTACACCGTACATGCCCGGTCGGGGTGAGGGGGATGCGATGGCCACCAGCCGAAGGGGACCCGCCGTGCCGTTGTCGCGCGACCGCATCATCGATGCGGCGGTAGGCGTGATAGACCGCGACGGCGTCGAGGCCCTGTCCATGCGCAAGCTCGGCGGCGAGCTGGGCGTAGAGGCCATGGCGCTCTACCACCACTTCGCCAACAAGGACGCCCTGCTCGGGGCGGTCGTGGGCCGCGTCTTCGGCCCCGGCTCCCCCGCCGACCCCGCCCTTTCTTGGGCCGACGGGTTGCGCGCGGGTGCGCACGCTCTGCTCGAGTCCGCCCGCGCCCATCCGGCGGCGGTCCCGCTGTTGGCGCTGCGCTCACCCGGCGCCGCCGAGAGCACCTCTTGGGCCCAAGGCCCGCTCGCGCTCGCCCGGTCGGCAGGCATGAGCGACGCCGCCGCGGGCGACCTCTTCCATCAAGTCGTCGCCTACGCCGAGGGCTGGGTCCTCACGTCACTGGACGGCAGCCAAGACCCGAGCCGAGGGTTCGATGAAGGGCTCGACGCCATCCTGGCCGCCTCGGCCATGCGGCTGCCTCCGGGAGTCCCGGGCGCGGCGCCGTCCACACCCGCGCCGGAAGGCGGTTCGCCCTGGATCGTCCAGATCGAGGGCGGTCACAAGAAGGGCAAGGGCAAGAAGGGCAAGGGCAAGGCGAAGAAGAGCAAGAAGTAGCGGCCTCGCCACGCCCGCTAGCGCGCCGCTGTCCCGCTTCGCTCCCGCCACGCCCGCTCGGCCCGTTCCTTGACTCCCAGCAGGTTGGCGCGCGCCATCACGAACCCGCCGAACTCCAACGGCGGCGACGACGTGATGTCGTAGCCGGTGCCCCGGCCGTCGGCCAGGATCCGGTCGATGAGCCTCGTCTTGCCCCCCGGCAGCGGCTGCAGGATCCAGCCCAGGGTGGTGTTCATGTACTCGGCCGGCTCCTTGCCCTCCTCGAAGGGCTTGCCGGCCTCGGCGGCCTCCCCGGCGTGCAGGATGAAGGCGCGCGGCTCGTCCATCACGTCCACGCGATAGCCCACCGCACTGTTGATCATGATCCGGTCGCGCAGCTTGACGTTCTGGAGCTCGGGGACGATCCGGTCCGACGAACGTCCGTCCACGAAGTTCGCCGAGCCGGTGGCCTGGTAGAACCAGTCGTAGGTGTACCAGCCGGCGCGGTTCATCCCCATCTGCGCGAGCCAGGGCCATACGGCCTCGGGCGGCGCGTCGATGGTGATCGCGCGCGTGGCTACGCTGCGCGGGTGCGGTACGAGCTCGTCGCCGGGCAGCCGCTCGGCGACCTCGGCGTCGGTCGCGCCCCAGCGGTAGTGCCAACCGCGGCTGGCCATGGGCACGACTACCAGCCCCAGGACGAGCAGGACAACGACGGCCCCGAGCACCCAGGCGGTCACGGTGAGAGCTGTACGCATGGGGCCGCTACTGGAGATCGTCGAGGATCTGGTTCCTCACGGCCGAGGACACCGCCCCCGTCCCGCCAAGGAACAACACGTTCATGACCGAGGCTTTGTGCGCGGTGAGCGCCGCGGACGTCTGCGACGGCAGCAGGTTCGTCTTGGTGAGCAGCAGCACGCCGCCCGCCTTGCCCATGACCGGCCCGCCGCTGAGCGCGTCGGCGAAGTCCTGGCCGGCGGCGATGCCCAGCTCGACCCAGCCCAGTCCCTCGCCGGGGGCCGACCAATCGGCCACGATCGCGGCGGTGTCGTAGCGGTTCACGCCGCCCAGCCGCACGAAGGGAGCCCGCCCCACGAGCGCGTCCTGGATCGTGGCGGCGGCCGAGTCGGGAACCACCCCGGTGCCGCCCAGCACCACCTCGCGCGTGGAGCCCAGCGCGGTCACCGCGGCCAGCGTCTCGGTGGGGACCACGCCGCCCTTGACGAGCAGGATCGGACGCGAGTTCTTCCACGCGTCGGGGCCGGCGGCCAGGGCGTCCGGGTAGTCCAGGCCCGTTGCGACGAACACCGTCCCGTCCAGCGACGGGTGGATCGCCTTGATGCGCGCTGCGACGAGCGCGGCCGTGTCGTACCGGTTCAGGCCGGCGAGGCGGTCCACTTTGCCCGGCCCCAGCTGGCCAAGGAGCTGTTCGAAGACCGCGCCGCTGACCGCCCCCGCTCCGCCGACGATGACTGCCTTCGTGGCGCCCAGCCGGCTGATCCCATCTGTCACCTGCGCCGGGAGCGAGCCTGGCGGCGTGAGAAGCACGGGGCCGCCGTACGCACCCGCCAGGGGCCGGCGCTCAGGGCGTCCGGGAAATCCTGACCGGTTGCTATCACCACCGTGGAAACGGAGCCGGTCGGGAACTCGCTTCGGCTCGCGGCGATCGCGGTGCCGTACCGATCCGCGCCCGCGATCCGTGCCGAGGCCGCGGAGACAGTGAAGTCCGCCGTTCTCGTCGTTTCGCGGAGACCGGCGTTGTCCACGCTCCAGAACTCGAGCGTGCTTGCGCCCGCGGCGGATACGACGATGGGCGCGGTGTACGTGGCCACGCTGCCGGAATCGAGCTTGTAGAACGTGTTCGCGACACCTGAGTACTGGTCCGTGGGCGCCAGGGTGATCGTGGCCGTGCCCGCGTACGACGCGGTCGCATCGGAAGACGTGAACGGCGGGCTCGTGTCGATCAGGATCGTCGCGAAGCCGGTCGCATCACGCGTGGCCGAGGCGTCGACGGACCAGTACTCCACCGTGGTCGTACCTTCGGCGGTGACGCCCACGGGCGACGTGTATGTGGTGACGCCGCTGGAAGAGGCGCCGCTCAGCCTGTAGAAGCTGTCCAGCGGCGCGATGCCGCCGACGGCGTCCAGCGTGAAGGTGACGGGGATCGACGACCAACCCGCGGGCACGCCGGCGATGAAGGTGACGATGCTGCCGGGCCCCATAGGCGACACCGCAGTGGCCGCAAAGGCCGCCGCTTGAGACGCGGCAACCATCATCGCCGTGAGCAGGATGAACCCGAAGATTCGCGCGCGAGCGCGTCGGTCCGACGTCATCGTGGATCCCCTCTCGAAGTGTCTCCCGGCGTCACTCGCGGCCGGTCCCCCAGAGTCGCGCGAACGCCGTCCTCACCCGTTCCACCACGGCGCCCGACCTGTCGCACACGCCCGCTGCTCCCCCGAACGCGTTGGTGAGGAAGATCTCCTCGGCCAGGTCCAGCTCCTCGGGGGACACGCGGCGCACCTCGAAAGGCAGGCCCAGCTCCTTAGCATGCTCCAGCAGCCACGCGCGCGCGACTCCCGGGACGGCCGGCGGCGCGGGCGGCGTCACGAGCGTGCCCCGCATCACGAGCCACAGATTGGCGGTGGCGCCATCGATGATGGCATCGTAGGGCCCCACGAGCACGGCCTGCCTCGCTCCGAGCCGACGTGCGGCGCGCAGGGCCTCGTCCCAGGGCCCGCGGTCGGCGGGTTTGGCGGGCCCGTGCGGCAAGTCGGGAGCCGCCGCCACGTGCACCACCGCAAGCGTGGGACCGCCCGGCACGTCCAGCGAAGAGAGCCTGCGCTGGAGGCGGGCGGCGACGGTCCCGTCCGGGTGCACGGTCACGGTCAGGCGCAGACGCGGGGTGGGCGGTCCCCGGCGGGCAGCTACCTCGTGCGCGGCGGCGGCCTCGGCGACCGCGAGCAGGTCGTCGTCGCAGCCCGCCGCGGTGAGGCGGGCGCGGTGCCAGGGCCACAGCGGCACCGCGTCAGGGAACGGGAGTCCCGCGACGACGCGGCAGGTCTCGCGGACGGCGACGGATATCTGCTGGGCCACGCGCCGCCTATATCCCGTACCGGTCCGGATCGGGGCCGATCCGTTCGTGCAGGTCCAGCGTGTCGATGGCCGCCATCTCGGGACCCGACAGCTCGAAGTCGAAGATGTCGGCGTTCTCGCGGAGCCGGTCCTCGTGCACCGACTTGGGGATCGTGGTCACGTCGTGCTGCAGGATCCATCTGATGGCGACCTGCGCCGCGGTCTTGCCGTGGTAGTCGCCGATGGCCACGAGCTCGGGGATCTGGAACACGCGTCCGCGGATGATGGGCGCCCAAGCCTGAAGCACGATGCTGTTGGCGCGGCAGAACTCGCGCAGCGCCGGCTGTTGCAGCCTGGGGTGGTGCTCCACCTGGTCCACCGCGGGCTGGACCTCGGCAATGGAGCAGAGCTCCTCCAGGTGGTGCACGAGGTGGTTGCACACGCCTATGGCCTTGGCTCGGCCCGATCCGTAGATCTCCTCCATGGCCCGCCAGGTGGGCCTCATGAGCCTCGGGTTGGGCCAGTGCACGAGGTAGAGATCCACGTAGTCCATCTCCAGGCGTGCGAGCGAGGCGTCGAACGCGGCAAGCGCGGCCTCGTAGCCCTGGTCGTCGTTCCACAGCTTGGTTGCGATGAAGAGCTCCTCGCGCGGCACACCCGCGGCGCGCACCGCCTGGGAGACGTCGGCCTCGTTGCCGTAGAGCTTGGCCGTGTCGATACCGCGATAGCCCACCTCACGGATCCCGAAGCCGACCTCGCGCTCCGTGGGGTTCCCCGGCGCGCTGCGGTACGTGCCGAGGCCCAGGCGCGGCATGGTCGTGCCGTTGTTGAGCGGCACGCGGTCGTCGAGCGACACGATGGGCGGGAACGGGAGCGGCGAGGACATGGGACAACACCTCCGCGTGTGTAGGTACCCGTCACCCGCCGGTGCACGCGGGTGGACGGTCGCTATCCGGCGGTCCCCTGGCCTCGGCCTTTGGTGTAGTCGTACTCGGAGCCGAAGATGCTGTGCGGGATGAAGTACACGAGCAGCGTCACACCGCCGGCCGCCAGCACGGACCAGCGCTCGCGGCGCTTGCCCAGGTTCAGCGCGGCCGCCACGATCCACGCGGCCAGCTCCAGGAGCACCTTGTTGTCGGTCCAGTCCCAGCCGAACGGGATGCCACTCCACCACACGCCGAAGGCGTACCACTGCACGAGCGGGCCCATGACGAACGCGCCCAAGAGCAGCGTCACCAGGGTGGCCCAGATCATCCAGCGCCAGCGGCCGGCCGGGAGCATCGCCTCCAGGGTCGTGCGGATCGCGAGCAGCAGCGACAGGAAGATCACGAAGATGTGGATGGCCAGGACCACGTTGGGGACCGAGGCCTTGTAGCGGGCGTAGATGGGCCTGTCACCGGTGACCGAGAACGGCTTGCCTGAACCGTCGTCGATGAGCACGAAGTACTCATACTTGCCCGCGCGCTGATAGAGCGGCGGCAACCGCAGGCCGAGCCCGCTCACCTTCCCGGTGGAACCTCGGCGGCTGAACTCGAACGTCCCCGGGATCATCGGGACCTGGGTGAACCCGTCGTTGGACTTGTACCGGCGGAACTTGACCTGCCCGGTGACGCCCTTGGGCGGGTTCACGAGGATCACGTCCAGCGGCGTGCCGATGTTCTCCGAGCGCAGGAACTTGAACTGGACCGGCCCCTTGGCGGTAGCGATCGTGCCCTCGAGCGGTGACGTGGGCCCCGTCGTGTCCTGGTAGAGCAGGCAGGCCAGGGTGACGGCGACCGCGATCACCCAGAGCACCACGCTCGTCGCCACGCGGTGCTTCGCGGTCCACTCGGCAAGTCGGTTCATCGGCTCCCCGGTCTCGATCGCTTCGGGCTGCTCGGACGAGCATCACAGTACGCCAACGCGGGCCGCGACACGCACGCCGGGAACGGCCGAGGCCTCGGCCCGGGCACGCGGCGCCCCGCGCCGCTCACCGATTCGCGCGAGATGCGCGCGAAACCATATTCATCCAAGCCCCGGACGCGAGACAATACGACTCGTTCGGCGATCCACGCCGACCCGGCGCGACGCGCCGCATCCGGAGAGGGGGAGGCCGTGGACTTCGTCGGCCTGCTTGCAGGGGTAGGTATCACGCTGGTCGCTGTCGTGGCTGTGCTGTTCGTGGGCTGGCTCGTGGCGCGCTGGGTCCTGGGTTTCCGGGTCATCGGCTCGAACCAGGTGGGCATCGTCGAGAAGTGGTGGAGCTCCCAAAGGCTCGCTCAAGGACGCCATCATCTCGCTGCACGGCGAGGCCGGCTACCAGCCCAAGGTCTTGCGCGGCGGCATCCACTTCCGCACGCCGCTCATGTACCGCGTCCACGTCATGCCGCTGGTGACGATCTCGCAGGGCAAGATCGGCTACGTCTTCGCGCGCGACGGCGTGCCGCTGCCGCCCGGCCAGACGCTGGGCAAGGTCGTGCCCGGCAACGACGTTCCAGGACGTCACGCGCCTTCATCGACGCCGGCGGGCAGCGCGGACCGCAGCGCGCAGATCCTGCGCGAAGGCACCTACGCCTTCAACCTGGCGCAGTTCATCATCATCACCGACTCGACGCATCTACTACCTGCCGATGGGCGACCAGCAGCCGAGCAGAGCACCATCCAGTCGATGGCGCAGCACCTCGACGGCCGTCGACGGCTTCATCCCGATCGTCATCAAGGGCGCCGACGACAAGACGCGGCATCGTCACCGTCAACGACGGCCCGTCGCTGCCCATGGGCGACATCATCGCCCCGACGGTCGGCGACGCAGCTGGGCGACCCCAACTACCACAACAACTTCCAGGACCCCGAGGCGTTCCTCGCCGGCGGGCGGCTACCGCGGCCGGCAGTACCAGGTGCTGACCGAGGGCACCTACTTCATCAACCGGCTGTTCGCGACGGTCGAGCTCATCAACAAGATCGATCGTCCCGGTCGGCTACGCCGGCGTCGTCGTCTGCTACTACGGTCCCAAGGGCGCGGACATCGTCGGGCGAGGAGTACCGCCACGGCGAGCTCGTGCGCACCGGGCAACCGCGGCGTGTGGAGCGAGCCGCTCATGCCGGGCAAGTACGCGTTCAACACGTACGCCGGCTCGGTCAGCATGGTGCCGACGACCAACATCATCCTCAAGTGGATCGCCGCCGAGACCGGCGCCCACAACTACGACGAGAACCTCACCGAGGTCGAGCTCATCACCAAGGACGCGTTCGAGCCGCCGCTGCCGCTCTCGGTCGTCATCCACATCGACTACAAGAAGGCGCCGCTGGTCATCCAGCGCTTCGGCGACATCAAGATGCTCGTCAACCAGACGCTCGACCCGATGGTCTCGGCGTACTTCAAGAACATCGGGCAGACCAAGACGCTCATCGAGCTCATCCAGCAGCGCTCCGACATCCAGGACGCGCGCAGCGTGGACATGAAGGAGAAGTTCGAGCACTACAACCTCGAGCTCGAAGAGGTGCTGATCGGCACGCCGCGCTCCGCCGACGGGCGACGACCAGCATCGAGCTGATCCTCACGCAGCTGCGCGACCGGCAGGTCGCCGTCGAGAAGCTCGAGACGTTCGAGAAGCAGCGCGTCGCCGCCGACAAGGAGCGCGAGCTCAAGGAGGCCATGGCCGTCGCCGAGCAGCAGACGATGCTCACGCAGTCCGAGATCAACATCAACGTGCAGGAGAACCCGGCCGCGCCGACCTCCAGCGGGCGTCAGCAGGACGCCGAGCGCGTCAAGACGCTGGCCGGCGCCGACGCGGAGCGCGTCAAGCTGCTCGCCGACGGCGACGCCGAGCAGGTCAAGATGCTCGCCGAGGCGAACGCCCGTCAGGTGACGCTTCTCGGTGAGGCCGAGGCGTCCAAGGTCAAGGCACTGGCCGAGGCCGAGCCGAGAAGGCGGCCAGGTCGGTATCGGCAAGGCCATCGCGATCGAGGAGCAGGTGCGCGCCTACGGCGGCCCGCAGCTCCAGCTCATCCAGGACGTCATGACCAAGCTCGCCTCGGCCATCGAGACGTCGGGCGTGCCCATCGTGCCGCAGACGGTCGTGAGCTTCGGCGACGGCGACCACGCCGACGGGAACGGCAACGGGAACGGCGGCGGCGGCGGGAGCAACAACGCGTTCGGCCTGCTCATGGGACTGATGGCGACGGAGAGGCTGGGCGAGCTGACCCGCGCGGCCGCGCCCGCGGACTCAGAGCAGGCGAAGTCGGTCGCGCAACTCAAGAAGCAGATCATGCGCGACGCCGGCGCCGCGGGGATGGTGGTCGGCTCGGCGGCGGCGGCGCCGAGCGTGCGCACGCCTCGGCCCAAGTCGGCGCCCCCCACGGGCGCGCAAGCGCCGGTGCGTCCGCCCGCGCCCAAACCCGAGCCCACGGCCCCCTCGGACTCGGCAGGAGAGGCCTCGGAGGGCACGCCCAAGGGGTAGCGGGGCGGCCGCTGTTCACTCGCAAGACGCGGGCCCGAGCATCGCCCGGGCCCGCGTCTTGCACTATCCTTCGTCGGCTCCGCACCTCAGGAAGGCGCCGCTGTCGCCGGCCGCCCAGAGGTAGAAGAGCGCCACCGAGCGCCATGGGCGCCACGGCTCGGCGACGCGCTCGAGCTCATCCTCGGTGGCGGGGCGCCCGAGCCGCCGGAGCCTGCCCACGCTGGCGCGCACGCCCGCGTCCCCGGTGGCGAGCACGTCCGGGCGCGCGAGCTGGAACATCAGGTACATGTGCGCGCTCCACGGGCCGATGCCGCGCAGGGCGGTGAGGCGCGCGATCACCTCGTCGTCGGGAAGGCCCTCCAGCGCGGCCAGATCCAGATCACCCGACAGGACGGCCTGCGCCAGGCCGGCAAGGTACTCGGCCTTGCGATGCGAGAGACCCGCGGCGAGCAGCGCCTCTGACGAGGCCGCAGCGATCTTGTCGGGCGTGTGGCCCACGGATGCGCCCAGGCGCTGCCAGATCGCCTGCGCCGCGCGGCCGGAGAGCTGCTGCCCCACGATGGAGCGGCCCAGCGACTCGAACGGCGTGTCGTGACCCTCGAGGTCCACGCAACCCACCTCGGCGATGATGCGGCCGAGCTCGGGGTCGGCCGCGGCCAGGGCCCGGGACGGCGCGTCTGTGCTCTCGTAGCGGATGCGTGTCACGTGGCTACTGCGTGACGTAGAGGGTGCTGTAGCCCTGGACGCCCACCGACACGGACGCCGCGCCCGTGTTGTCGGTGCGCTGCGCGCCCACTGTGTACGAGTCGCCGGGGCTCAGGAGCCACTCGCCGGACACGTCCCCCGCGTAGAAATCGAGGCCTGCCAGCGTGCCTTGGTACGTGAGCGGCACGAACACCGGGCTGTGGGTCGCGGCCCCGAAGGTGACGTAGGCCTGCGTGAGCCTCTGCCCCGTGGGCAGATCGGCGATCACGCTGATGTTGCGCACGGTGAGGTACCGGCCTGCCGGTCCCACGATCCCCGACTGGGTGGCCGTGTAGTTGCCGGCGCTGAGGCTCACGAACGGGTTCGCGAGATACGGCTGCTTGGTGGACGGCGGCAGCACGATCGAGCGAACGCTCACGGGCACGGGCGTCTTGGTCGAGTTCGCGACGACCACGCCTATGAGCGACGAGGCCTGCCCGGCTACGGGCGCGATCGCGCTGCCCAGGAGCAGTCCGGCCGCGAGCACGAGCACGAGCGTCCATCGGCGACTGAGATCGAGGTCCTTCATGGTGGTCTCCTTGCACGGTGGGGGCCCCGCACGCAACGGCCGCCGCTTCACAGGTGACAAGAGACTACCGCGCTCGGGCGGTTCCCGGACGAAACCGGGCTACTCCTCCACGTCCAGGACCAGGGCGCCCTCGGCCACCGAATGCGCTCGCAGCATGTCCATGAGCACAGGGATCGCCTGCTGCGCGCCTGACTGGCCGGGCTGTGCCAGCGCCCGCGCGGCGTTGTCGCGCCCGCGGCCGTGCGTCAGCGCCGATATCTCGCCGCAAACCAGCGCGAGCCGGTCCCCGGGCAGCAGCAGCAGGTCGCGGTCGTCGAAGTCGGCGGCCACCGTGCCGCCCAGCGGCGGGTATTCGGCGCCGATCGCGTCGAAGCGGCCGTCGGTGTAGCGAGTCACGAGCGCGACGTTGCCCGCCGCGCACCAGCTGGCCGAGGCCCGGCGCACGTCTATCTCACAGGCCAGAGCGGATATCCACGCCGACCCCGGCCCGGACGCCGAGAGCCACCCGGCCAGCAGCGCCAGCCCGCGCGCCGGGCCGGCGCCCTGCAGCGTGGACGCCCGCAGCATGTGACGCGCCGTCTCGGCGACCTCGGCGGCGCCGCCGCGCGGAGTGCTCGCGAGGCCCAGCGTCACCACGACGAGGCCGCCGCGCACACCGATGACGTCCCAGAAGACGTCCTCGGTGTCGGTGCCCGGGGCCTGGGCGGCCGCTCCCACATGCACCCGGAGCGCGGGGGCGGCCGCCCAGGCCCCGGGGGTGCCTGCGGGCACCACGATGCCGTCGCGGGTCACGGCGAGCGACGCGGTGGGCGCGGGCGTGCACCCCTGCGGCGCCGGCGCCGGGACCGCGGCGCTCTCCTCGGCCAGGAAGGAGGCGAGCACGAGCGCGGAGACGTCGGCCAGGATGGCGAGCTCGGTGCGCTCGGGAAGATCGAACGGTCGCGGGACGGCCCACTCCATGGACAGGACGCCGATCACGCTGTCACGCAGAGCCAGCGGCACGACGGCGCTGGCCTGGGTGGTGACGCCG
Source organism: uncultured Coriobacteriia bacterium (assembly GCA_963768865.1). Classification (GTDB taxonomy): domain Bacteria; phylum Actinomycetota; class Coriobacteriia; order Anaerosomatales; family CAVYJL01; genus CAVYJL01. Next base: position 596,242 of record CAVYJL010000007.1, read on the forward strand.
GACCGCCAACGGCCCAGGCCGGTGCGCTCCGTATCGCCGCGCTCGCCGAGGCCGTGCACGTCCCCGTGGAACTCCGGCACGCCGGTCTCGGCGACACGGGCCAGGTCGGTGCTGCCGTCCATGGGCAGCGACGGCATGTCCCGCGTGAGCGCGGCATGAGATCCTGCCGAGGCCAGCGGCTCCAGGCACGGCGTGACGCCGTCGGCGCAGATGCGTGAGACGAGGAGACGCACGCGCGCCAGCCCCAGGGAGGCGGCGAGCGCCTCGACGATCGCCATCGCCGCGCCGGCCGGGTCCGCCGCGGTGCGCGCGATCCCCACGAGCGCCTCGAGCGTGCCGGCAGCGCCGGCCGGGGCCGCCGCGCGCGCGGCGGCCGGGCTGGGCTCTGACGGGGCGCCGGCTCGGTCTTCGGTCATGCTCGGTCCGATCAGGCTACGCGCACCAAGCGCGCGGGTGGGTCCGTGCGCAGTGTACTCGCAAGTCGCGGGCCGGGGGCGCGGCCGGGGGGGGCGCGGGCGGGGGGCGCGGGCCGGGGCGCGGCCGGGCGGCGCGGGCCGAGGAGGCGCAGGCGGGCGCGAGCCCCCGCACGCCACGGTCGGTTACCCGCCCCCGGCACGCCCGGCGCTAGACTGGAGCACGTCGCCGCCGTGGATGGGCCGCGGCTCGGTGCCGACAAGAGAGGCGGGCATGCACGTAGGCGAGATCCTCAAGTGGGTGTTCGTGGTCGCGTGGATCGCGCACGGACTGGGCACCGTCGCCAACGCCACGGCGGCCTGGGGTCTCAACATCGGCTTCCCGGACAAGGCGCCCTTGTTGCCGGCGCTCGGGAGCCGGCCCACGCGGTACTTCATGGGCTTCGTCTGGCTCGCGGTGTCGGTAGGCTACATCGCGGCCGCCGTTGGTCTCATCTTGGGCGCGCCGTGGTGGCACATCGCGGCCTGGATCGCCGCCCCCATCTCTATCGCCATGATCCTCGTGTACTGGCCCGCCGTGCCGGCCGCCGAGCGCTACACCGGGCAGTTCGTGAACCTGGCCACGATCGTGTACCTCATCCTGGGACCCAAGTAGCCGGCCGAGGGACCCGCGCCCGTCGCAGTCCCCGGTTCGCACCGCGCGGGTCGCGCGAGCGGCGACCGGGCAGGCGGCCCGAGGCAGCCGTCGAACAACGGCCTGGGAGGTGCTCGTGCTCAACGTCATCGTCTTCGCCTGCGGCGCCGCTCTGATGGGCCTCGAGCTCGTGGCCGCGCGCGTGCTCGCGCCCGCATTGGGCAACTCGATCTACGTCTGGGGCAGCGTGATCTGCACCGTGATGATCGCGCTGTCGGCCGGCTACTGGCTGGGCGGCCGCGTCGCCGACCGCTGGGGCGCGTCGATGATGCTGGCGCCGGTGATCGCGGCGGCCGGCGTGGCCACCCTGCTTGCTCCCGCCGTCGCGGCGGCGGTGCTCACGAGGTCGGCGAACCTGGGCCCGCAACTCGGGTCGCTGGCGGCCTCGGCACTGATCTTCTTCGTGCCGGCGCTGCTCCTGGCGATGGTCTCTCCGCTGGGCGTCTCGCTGGCCGCCGCGCGGGACTCGGCTCGGATAGGCCGCGCCGCCGGCAACCTGTACGCGGTCTCCACCGCCGGCAGCATCGTGGGCACGCTGGCCACGGCGTTCTGGCTCATCCCTCTGCTGTCGTTGGAGCCGCTGATCGTCGGGACGGGCTTGGCGCTCCTGGCCACGGCGTGCGTCGCAGCCTTCCTGCCGCGCCTCTACGGCATCCCCGAGGCCGTCCAAGGCCGCCGCGACCCCACCCGTCTCGCGCGAACGGCCACGGCCGTGCTCGTCCTGGCGGGGCTCGCCCTGGGTGGCGCGATGCTCGTCCGCGGCGCGCCGGACTCGATCGCGGTGGCGGCGGGCGAGACCGTGCTCTTTCGCAAGGACACGCAGTACCACCGCGTGGTCGTGACCGAGGACGCCACCACGCGCCACCTTCGGTTCGACCGCAGTCACCAGGCGGCGATGGACCTCAAGGACGGCTTCTCGGGCCCCATCGTGTACCCGAACTACCTGCACTTGCCGTTGGCGCTGGATCCCTCGGCCAAGAAGGTCCTGGTCATGGGTCTGGGCGGCGGGACCATATCCAAGCGCTACTGGCGCGACTACCCCGGCATGACCGTGGACTCGGTGGAGATCGACCCGGTCGTGGTGGATGTGGCCAAGCGTTACTTCGGCCTGCCGGAGGACGACCGGCTGCGCACGATCACGATGGACGCGCGCCGGTACATCCAGACCACGCGGGCCACGTACGACATCGTGATCGTGGACTGCTACTACGACGACGCGCTGCCGTTCCACCTCACCACCCGCGAGTTCTTCCAGGAGGTCAAAGCCCGCCTCGCTCCGGGGGGCGTGGTCGCGTACAACTTGATCTCTCCGGTCGCCGGCGGCGATAGCAAGCTCTTCCGCAGCATGTACCGCACGGAGGCCAAGGTGTGGGACCACCTGTGGGTCTTCCCCATCGGCCTCGGAGCCGACGGCGCCGAGGACCGCAACCGCAACGTGATCGTGCTGGCCACCGACACGGATCTCCCCCGTGCCGAGGTCCTCAGGCGCATCGCGTCGCGCGTGGGCGGGCGGGTGAGCGTGCCGGGGTTCGCGACGTTCGGCCGCGACCTGTACACCGGCACGGTGGAGATGGCGGACGTTCCCGAACTCACCGACGCGCACGCGCCGGTGGACTCGCTCATCCCCGTGAACAGGTAGCCGAGGACCGGCTCTAGCTGCCCTCGTCCGACTCCGGCTCGCCGGTGGAGCTCACACCGTCGGGATTCATGGGCAGGGCCTCGCCGGCGTCCTCGCCCAGCGCGGTCTCGGCCGCGTCGCGGCGCTCCTCGGTGAGGTCGTCGAGGCCGCGGGCTTCCTCTTCCTCGCTGCCCTGGATGAGGTGGCGCTGCTTGCTCCAAAGCTCGCGCTCGTCCACGGCTCCGAGCTCGGCCTCGGTCCCCTCCTGGTCGGCGCCGGTGTGTCCCACGCCGCCCCAGCCCTTGGAACGTCCCTGCACGTGCAGTTCCTGGTCGGCCGCGGTGGGGACCTCCACGCCGTAGTCATAGGGGAGGTCGTCGACGGTGCCCGGAACGCCCTCTTCGTTGATCGGGTCCTCGACGATCTCGTCCGGCGCGCATTCGGCCTTGTCGTCGCAGGCGGCGCTGTGCCCGGTCCCGGGCTCCTTGAACACGCCCTCGTCGTGGACGAGCTGCTCATCGTCGAACGTCATTCCGTCGTCGGGCGCAACCATCTGGGCCTCCTTGTGACCTGCCGTCCTACCGGGATTCTTCCCTGCCGAGGGCCCGCGCACCGCCCCCGCTGCGCGGCGCGGCCCGGACGGCTACCATGAGGCGGGACGCCGCGCTCGCGGCACGATGCATCGGGGGGATGCGGGCATGCTGCTTCGAATCAGCTACTGGGTGGGCGCCGTCGTGGACTTCCTCGCCGCCATCCAGCTCATGCTGCCCACCTCGGTGACGGTCGTGGGCTTCAAGGGCATGCGGCCGTTCGGAGCGGGCGCGCAGCCGGCGCTCATGGCAGCGGTGCTCATGCTCGGCTTCACCGCGCTGCTGTTGTGGGCCGACCGCCAGCCGTTCGAACGCCGCGCGGTGCTCGGCGTGACCCTCATGGTCGTGGTGGGCTTCGTGCTCTCGGAGATGTGGGTGGGCTTCACCGGCGCTCGGCCGTGGGCCGACATGCTGCCCATGTTCATGGTGCAGGTCGTCCTGATAGTCCTGTTCGGGATAGCTCTCACGACGGCCAAGCAGGAGCACCACAGGCGGCCCGTCCTGCGACTGCCGAGGTAGGCGGCCTCGCGCGGCGCAGGGCCGCGCGTCGGGGCGGACGCGCTAGGGCGTGACGACGCCGTGCTGGAGACGCAGGCTCACCATGGTCCCGTTCTGGATCACCAGCACGGCGGGCGTGCCCGGCGGGATGGGCGGAGCTCCGGTCTTCCCCGCGACGAGCTGCTGCAGCGTGACCACCCGTCCTATCCGGTCGATCACCTTCAGCGTAGGCGTGAAGAGCAGGTACTCCGCTCCGTCGGGGGTATCGAAGTACAGGCCGCGCCCGGCGCGCGACGAACCGCTCACGGTCCCTGGGACACTGCCGGTCCCCGACTCGTATCTGCTGGTGAGCGAGCCGGTCATCGCCTGACGCACCGCGTCCTCCTGCCCGATGAACGCGAACGTCTTGGGCTTGATGATGCCGGTGAACCAGCCCACCGCGGCCAGCACCGCGACAAGCACGATCACAGCGGCGACCACGATGAGGATGGGCCAGGTCCAGTCGCGAGAAGAGTTGCGGGCGGTGCGGGCCAAATCGTTCCTCGTTACGTCGTTGGTCAGGGCCGCTTCCATCTTGGACAGCGGGGCGCCAGAGGCAACCTTCAGCCCGCGTACCTGCGGGTCTTGATAGGAGCGTCCGCCTTGTTCCGGTATGCCTGCAAACGCCAGCCCAACTGCGCCATCGTGAGGTAGAACGCGGAAGGCATCGCCCCCGACGCAAAGGCCTCGCCGACCGCGTGCGGGATCGGCTCCCCAGCCGTCAGCGCATCGGCCGCGTCGTCCAGCCGAAACCCGAACCGCGCGAACGGTCCGCGTTCGAGCCCGGCGCCTTCGAGCGCTCCTCCCATGCCGAACGCGACGTCTCCGGCCCAGGTCAGCCCCGTCCGCTCGGCGAACAGGCGGCACGCCGTGACCGCCGGCCGGGTGTGGGCGGCTTCGGGGAAGCCGCACTGCGTGAGCACCGCGAGCCGAGGCGCGCCGGCGCCCAAGCGATCTCCCTGCGGCGCCTCGCCCACCGCATCCGCCCACTCCTCGAACAGCCGAGTGACCGGTCCCGGCAGCGTATCGATGTACACGGGGAACGCGAGCACGACCAGGTCCGCCGAGCGAGCGCGCTCCACGAGCGCCGCCACGGCCGTGCCGCCGGGGTCGCGCGTGGGCACCCGCGCTTCGCCGGTCTCCCAGCCGCGATCGGCGAGCTTCGTGAGCAGCGCCTCGCCTATGGCGCGGGACGCGCTCGCTCCCGCCTTCGGACTTCCCACCACCAGCAGCGCAGAGCTCATGCCGGCACCTCCGTCCCGATCCGCGCCTCGTCCAGCGCCGCGGCCGCCGCCGGCATCGGGTCCTCGTCGCCGGCGACGAACGCCACACCCCGGCCGGGGTTGTGCATGTTGATCGAGTTGCGCTCCACGAGATAGCGGAACGCGGCCTCCGAGCCCGCGTCGTGCTCCCGCTCGATGCCCAGGACCACGTAGCTCGGGTAGCTTTCGTATCGCTTCTCGTGATGGATCTCGCCGTCGAAGGTCTTGAAGTACGGCAGGATGAGGCAGATGCACCGGTCCAAGACCTGCTTGGTGAGCGAGGCGTAGGTCCCGAAGGCCACCGGCGTCACGATCATGTACACGTCGGCGTTCGCCACCGCGCGCGCGATGCGCCGTGCGTCGTCGTCGATCACGCACTCGCCCGGGTGGCGGACCCAACAGCCGAAGCACCCGGTGCACGCGGCGACCCGCATGTCGCGAAGCACCATCCGCTCGACTTCGCAGCCGCGCGCGGCCAGCTCCGCGGCGGCGGCATCCGCGGCCGTACTCGTTGTCGCGGCGCCCAGGGGCGAGCCATCCAACAGCAGCGCTCTCATCTCACGCCCTCCTTGGCAGCCGATCCCAACGACTTGATACAGGCACTCAACACGGCGTCGGCCATCGGCTCGAGCCCCGCCTCGGCCTGTGGCAGGTAGCGCAGCGGGCCCTCGCTCCACAGCCCCGCCAACCCGTGCACGAGCGACCACAGGTACACGCCCAAGACCATCGGGTCACCCTCGGGGAGGACCCCGGCTCCCTGACAATCCATGACGGCCCCCATGAGCCGGCCCAAGTGCCGCCTTGCGCGCGGCTCGGCTCCGGCGGGCAGGCGGTGTCCTGGCCCACCGGCAGGCTCATCACGGCGTAGTAGTCGGGATGCTCGACAGCGAACGTCACGTACGCCATGCCGATGGCCTTGAGCCTCTGGGCCGGGTCGTCGCCTGCGGCCTCTTCGCGACGGGCCATCGCCCGGTCCATGAGGTCGTGGCCTTCCTGAGCCAGTTCGCGCAGGAGCGCCGATCTATCCGTGAAGTGGGCATACGGCGCCGCGTGCGAGACGCCCGCCTCGCGCGACAGCGAGCGAAGGGACAGCGATTCCAAACCGCCTTCGCGCACTGTGCGAAGCGCCTCGTCCATGAGCACGCGCCTGAGGTTGCCGTGGTGATACGCGGCGCTTGGCTCTGGTGTCATGGGATCGCGGCCTCCTTGGCGACGAGTCGCCGGCTCCTGCCGGCGCGTAGGCCTATGTTGCCACTGTCAAGTTGTCACTGTCAAGATGTTCGGCCGCAGAGCTCCCCGGACGCCGCGCCGGTCCGTTCCGGCCGCCGCCCGCCACGCGATGCAAGCCCGCGCCCCACGGCATGGACCGTGCTGGCAATATAGGGAAGGCAAGGACATCCTCCTCGGCAGGGAGAGCCGGCTTGGCGCACTCGCACGATCACGGCATGTCGTCGCAGCAGCTGGGCTGGCGGCTCATCGCCAGCCTGCTCATCAACGTCGTCATCGTGCTGGCCCAGCTCGTGGGCGGCATCATCTCCGGCTCCCTGGCCCTGATCACCGACGCGCTCCACAACGTCACCGACGTCGCCTCGCTCGCCTTGAGCTACGGCGCGCTGCGGCTCGCCGCCCGGCCGGCGAGCACGCGCTACACGTTCGCCTTCCAGCGTGCCGAGGTCCTCGCCGCCGTCATCAACGCGGCCACACTCGTGGGCGTCTCGGTGTTCGTGGCCATCGAGGCGATAGACCGCCTGCGGCACCCCACGCCGGTGGCCGGGCTCGTCGTGATCGGCTTCGCCCTTCTGGGCTTCGCGGCCAACGCGGGCGCGGCGTTCCTCATCCGCGGCCAGGGCAAGAACCTCAACCTGCGCGCGGCCATGCTCCACCTCGTCGCCGATTCGGTCGCTTCGCTGGGCGTGGTCCTCGCCGGCGCCGTGATCATCTTCACCCGCTGGTACTGGGTGGACCCGGCCGTGTCGCTTGCCCTGGCAGCATGGATGACCTGGGAATCGGTGGGGCTCATCCGCGAGGCCACCCACATCCTGATGGAGGGTGTTCCCGAGGAGATCGAGGTCGGGCTCGTGAGCTCCGCGATGGTCGAGACGCCGGGGGTGGTGTCCGTGCACGACCTCCACGTGTGGGCGGTCACGCCGGGCAACGTGATCCTCTCGGCCCACGTCGTGGTGGACGACACCCAGCTCGCCGTGTCCACCGCGGTCGCCGGCGATCTCAAGCGGATGCTGCACGAGCGGTTCGGCGTGGAACACGCCACGCTGGAGATGGAGACGGGCGAAGGCGGGTGCGCCGGTTCGGCTTGCGAAGAGGTGCTTCCTGCCCAGCACACCCCGGCCGCCTTCTAGGACGGCCGCAGGAAACACGCGTCCCGGATCGCTCAGTCCGACTCCAGGTCCACCTCGACCTCGCCGTCGGGCGGCAGCGTGACCACCTCTATCCCCGAGCCGTCCATGGCCCGGGCGAAGGCGTCGAGGTCCGTGTCGCGGTTGTGCATCGGGATGGCGATGGCGGGCTGGATGACCTCGGCGGCTCGAGCGGCCTCCTCGGCGTTCATCGTGTACGTCCCGCCCACCGGCAGCAGCGCCACGTCGATCTCGCCCAGGTCCGACATCTCGGGTATCGCGTCCGTGTCCCCCGCATGGTAGATGCGCATACCGTCCACGGTCACGACGAAGCCCACGCACTCACCTTTGACGTGGGCCTTCCTCGTCGAGGCGCCCTCCGGCGTGTTGTAAGCGTCCACGACGCGCACGTGGACGCCGGCCGCGTCGAACTCGTCACCGGGCGCCACGGTGTTGACGTCGCGCGCCAGCTCCTCGGCGCAAAGCGCGGTCGTGTACACGGGATCCTCGGCGCCGGCGACGTGCGCCAGGACCTCGGCGGAGCAGTGATCGTGGTGATGGTGCGTGATGAGAACGAGGTCCGCCGGCGCAAGGTCGTCGGGCTCCGGGAACGGTGCCGAGGGCGACACCGCCGGGTCGATGTGGATCACAGCCTCGGGAGCGACGATCTCGATCCACGAGTTGGGAAGCCAGCGCAGAGTCACGGACATGGTGGGCCTTTCGACTACTCGCCTTTGAAACGCTTTCGCATCCACTCCAACGTCCTGGCCTCCAGCTCACGCGCGTGCGTGGCGTCGCCCAGGTCGTCGATGGTCCAGCCGTATGATTCCAGAAGCTCGCCTATCACGCGCTTGGCGTCGGGGTCGTCCCCCGCGATGCGCATCGTGCGCGGGCCGTGTGACAAGTCGGGGTCCAGCATCCGGTCCGGTCCCACGAGGTTGAGCGCCTTGACCACACGCGCGCCGGGAAGCGAAGCCTGCAGGAACTCCGTGGCCGAGGACCCCGGGAACACGGGCTCGGGGCAATGGACGGTGGGATCGATCGGGTTCGTGGGGTCCAGCACGATCTTGTCCGCGAAGGCGTCCGCGCCTATGTGATCCACGACCTCGGCAAGACGGGAACCGGGCACGGCCAGGACGACGACCTCGCCGAACTCGGCGGCTTCACGCACGCCGCGGGCGCTCGCGGCCGGGCCCGCACCCTCGAGCCACGCGGTGACGACCTTCTTGCCTGGGTCCCTCGTGCCCAGCATGACCTCGTGCCCGCCCGCGGCGAACCCGCGCGAGAGAGCCATCCCCACGTTGCCGGAACCGATCACGCCTATCCGCATCTGAAGCCTCCGAGATGCCGGCCCACCGTCAGAGTCTTCCCGACGGGGCTGCGGGTCAGCCGGGCGGTCGCGCCGTCCTTCCGCGATCGCCGCGCCCTGCATACCGCGATCGCCGCGCCCTGCATCCTGCGTTCCTCGCACCCAGCCGCCGCGCCGGCCTTTGGGAGTGGTATCTACCGACAAAGAGCGTTGTCTCCCCCGGGGAGGTGCCCCCATGGCCAGCATCGAACTTCGAAACGAGCTCCTCTTCAAGGCGCCCACCCGCGTGGGCCTGCTCGCCGACGTTGCCGAGGCGCTCGCCGCAGCGGGTGTGGACGTCGTCGCGATCGGCGCCTACGACAAGGGCGGCAATGGCGAGTTCCTGTTGCTCACGAGCAACAACCGGATAGCCGCCGAGGCGCTCGAGCCGCTGGGCGGCGAGGTGGACATGGTCCCGGTCGTCGTCGCCGACGTGGCCAACGAGCCTGGAACCCTCTCGGAGATCTCGCGGCGCATCGCCGACGCGGGCCTCAACGTGTCGCAGATCTACGCCACCACCACGGACGCGCCCATGGCCAAGATCGTGCTCACCACGGACGACGAGCCCAAGGTCGAGGACCTGCTCGCCGACCTTTAGTCGCCCGCGCGGCGCGGGTTCCCCCTAGAATCTTACAAGACGGCTGCGCAAGGGCCGCGAGCCGGCCGCGGACGGGCCGGGCTCGAACGCCGGCTCGACAGCGGAGCCGGACCGGATCCGGCGACCCCAGGGGGTTCGATGGAGGAACGCTATCACGTCCTTTCGCTCGACGGCGGTGGCATCCGCGGCCTGCTCACGAGCCGGATCCTGGAACGCCTGGAGCAGGCCCGTCCGGGCTTCCTGGACTCGTTGGACCTCATCGCGGGAACGTCGAGCGGCGGGATCATCGCCCTCGGCCTCGCCGCCGGGCTCACCGCGCAGCGGGTGAGCTCGCTGTTCCGCGATCGCGGCGGCGAGATCTTCCCGGCGGACCTCGGCGACGCGCTGGGCGACGTGGACAGGCTCGCTATCGCGGACTACCCGAGCGTGCCGCTGCACGAAGAGCTGCACGACGTCTTCGGCGACATCACCCTCGGCGAGCTCAAGAAGCACGTGGTGGTGTCGGCGTTCGATCTGGACACCGTCGTGCCCGGCGACGACGGCCTGCGCGCTTGGAAGCCCAAGTTCTTCCAGAACTTCGACACCGACCCCAACGACTTGGAAGAGCTCGTCGTGGACGTCGCGATGCGAACGAGCGCGGCCCCCACGTACTTCCCGATGTATCAGGGCTACGTGGACGGCGGCGTAGTGGCGAACAACCCGAGCGTGTGCGCGCTCGCGCAGGCGCTCGACCCTCGCGCCGCGGCGCGGCCGCTCGCACACGTCTCGCTTCTGTCCGTGGGCACCGGCATCAACCCCCGGTTCGTGCAGGGCTACGACTACGACTGGGGCCTGCTCCAGTGGGCGCCCAACCTCGTGGGCATCATGCTGGGCGGCGTCTCAGGCGTCGCCGACTTCCAGTGCCGCCAGATCCTTGGCGAGCGCTACCTGCGCATCGACCCGCTCCTTGCCGAGGACATCAGCCTGGACGCGGTGGACCGCATCCCCGAGCTCGAATGCGTGGCCGACGACGCCGACCTCAACAAGGCGCAGCGCTGGATCGACCGATCAGTTCGGGGTCGCCGCGCCGGTCGCGTAGAGCCGAGGTAGGGGCACGCCCTTGGTGCTCGCCCAGCCTGGGGAGGCGCCTCCCTCGGCCCGCCCGCGCGGCGCTCGTCGCGTCGCGGTATCCTTCCTTCACGTCCCCTCGCGACCTGGAGAACCGGCATGACCCATCGCGATGACGGATCCTAGGCAGGGATTCGCGGCTGAAACGGTACGACGATCTGCGCGACATGGTGGGCGACGTGGACAACCCCACGCCCATGGTCGCGCTTCGCCGAGTGGCCCCCCACGACGGCGTGACGCTGTACGCCAAGCTCGAGTGGATGAACCCGTTCGGCTCGGTGAAGGACCGCGCGGCCAAGTGGATGCTTGAGTCCATGGAAGAGCGCGGCGAGCTCGACGGCCGCACGATCATCGAGGCCACGTCCGGCAACACCGGCATCGCGCTGGCGGCCATCGCGGCTCTCATGGGCCGGCCGATGGTGGCCGCGGTACCGGCGAGCATGCCCGCCGAGAAGGCGGTGCTGCTCGACGCCCTCGGCGCCGAGGTCGTGCCCACGCCGCCGGCGAGCGCCACCGGCAGGCACCCGATGGACGTCGCGATGGACATGGCGCGAACGATGATGGTGCACGACCCGTCGCTCGTCATGCCCAACCAGTACGACAACGCCGACAACGTCCGCGCCCACTACGAGTCCACCGGGCCCGAGATCTGGGCGCAGACCGAGGGGCGCGTCCGCTACTTCTTCGCCGGCATGGGCACCACCGGGACCGTCACCGGCGTCGGCCGCTTCCTCAAGGAACAGGACCCGTCTATCCGCGTCATCGCGATCGAGCCGGTGCCCGGGCACCACATCTCCGGCCTGAAGAACCTCGAGGAGACCAGCGTGCCGGGGATCCTCGACCGCACCGTCATCGACGAGATCGTCTACGTCGACGACGCCGAGACCCGCGCCGTCGCCCTACGCCTGCATCGCGAGGAGGCGCTCATGGCGGGCTCGTCGGGAGCGGCGGTAGTGGCAGGCGCGCTGCGCTGGCTGGAGGAGAACGACGCCCACGGCGTGGCGGTGACCATCACCCCGGACAGCAGCCAGAAGGCGATCAGCTTCCTGGACGAGGTGCTGGGGGAATAGGATCCGTCCCGCTACTGCGGTGCGCCCTTGAGCTTGTCCATCTCGCGCTGGATCTGTTGCTCACTCGGGCCCCGCTGGTTCATGAAGACATCGAAGGCGTGAGCCACGATCCCGATGCCCCATCCGAAGATCACCCAGGCCGGCCAGAAGTAGCCGCCGCCCTGCATGAACCACAGGCCGACCAGACCAGCGTTCACGACGACGTACAGGCCGAGGTGCATGTAGAACCCGCGGCGGTCACCGATACGCTTGACCGCCGCCGCGCGCAGCTTCTCATCGGCACCTTCCATGGCGACATACCCCCTTCGCCCGGATGCATGTGGTTCCGATGTACCCGCAGTCTGCGGCTTGGTCGCGGATCGCCCTCCCCCTACGGGCGAAAGGTCTCGAACGGACCTAGGCGGCCGTCGACCGCGGATGCCTCATCGACGGCGCGGGCCTACGGCACCCAGATGTTCTCGATGCGCACGACTTCGCCGTTCTTGATGGTGAAGTAGTACATCTCCCCGGGGCTGATGTTGTAGGTCTTGCCGTCGTACGTCTTCTCGCCGTCCAGCGCTCGCAACGCCATGAACTCGGCCATGGTGAATGTGCGCGAGTACTGGGGGCCGTCGCCGGGGTGCAGCACGATCTCGACGCCCGAGCTCACTGGGAACGTGCGCAACTTGGGGTTGTCGTTCACGACGTAGTAGTCGTTCACGACCTCCTCGCCCTTCTTTGCAGCGGCGTTCTCGGCATCTTTGCCGGTGAGGAACTGGATGTAGTCGAGCTTGGCCTTGTACGACCCAGGGCTCCCGCTGATCGCGGAGATGAGCGTGGCCTGCTTCGCGACGTCCTCGGACGTGGACGCGGCGGGCTCCTCTGCAGGCGAGCTCGCAGGGGTGGTCGTGCTCTTGGACTCAGCGGGAGTGGGAGTGGACGTAGCGGGAACGGTGATCGCGGCGGGCGACGGGCTGTCGCCTCGGCCGAGCTTGTAGCCCACCACGCCCGCCGTGCCGATGAGCGCAAGCACCACCACGACGATGAGCGCGATCGCCCAACCCGGAAGCGACTTCTTCATGACTCCCCCTTCGGCATGGAGCTCCTGTCGGCGAGCTCACGTCAGTATGGCTCGGACCCGGCCGGCGAGGGGGTGGGCTCCCCGCTGGGACGTCCCGTAGCAGGGTCGATCTGACGGCGCCAACCGCCCCACGATCGGTCCCAGTCGTACCGGGCGTAGGTGGGCTTGCGCGCGAGCGAGCCGTCGTCCATACGGCGGTAGTAGCCGACCTCGACGCTCCAGAACGTCGAATCGGGAAAGTGTCCCGCGGACGCCTCCCCGCCGGAGAAGATGACGTCGGGGAAATCCGACGCGAGCCTGCTGTACAGGGCCGGCTTGTCGGGGATGGACGACTCGACCGTGAAGATGTCGTCGTACACGACCTTCCAGCTGGTAGCCTCCGACCCGGTCATGAGCACTTCCAAGCGAAGGCCCGAGGGTCCCTGATCCAGATCGCCGAAGACCTCGATGGGCTTGCCGTCTCGCCAGTCCGTGGCCTCGAGGTCCATGAGCCGGAAGTCCGGGAAGTCTCTCGCGATCGCTGCCGCGACCGACCGCTCCCATGGCGCATCGAAAGGCGGCCGCACGACGCCCCGGTGGGCGAGATCGGCGATACCGCTCAACTCGGAGCCACCGCCCGCCTTGAACAGCAGCGTCGCCCCGACGGCCGCGGCGGCGCAAGACAGCAAGAGCGCGGCCGCCAGTCCCGCGATCGTCCATACAGCCCACTTGGGGAGCCCGCTCGCCGAGGGGCCGGCGCCGGCTGCGGCGGGCGGTGCTCCACGGCGCCCGACGGCGGCGGCGCGGGCAGCAAGGTCGAGCCCCGGTCGTCCGGCGGAGGCAGCGGCAGCCCCGCGCCCGCGTCCCGCTCCTCAGACATCCATCTGGGCGAGTCGCTCGAACACGACGTTCTTGCGGGCCAAGAAGGCGTCCGGGTCGAAGATCGCCTCCATCTGGGCGAAGTCCAATGGGAAGTCGTGCTCGGCATCCAGGTAGTCGCGGAAGTTCGGGCCGGGCATACCCTGTTGGATGTCGTCCCAGGTCTTCATGGCGGCGCGCTGCACGACCGCGTACGCGTCCTCGCGGCTCATGCCGGTGTCCACGAGAGCGAGCAGCACGCGCGAGGAATAGATCAGCCCGCGGGTCTTCTCCAGGTTCAGCTTCATGTTGGCCGGATAGACCACGAGCCCGTCGAGGATCCACGCGAGCTTGTCCAGCAGATAGTCGGTAGCGATGAAGCTGTCCGGCAGGACCACGCGCTCGGCCGAGGAATGCGAGATGTCGCGCTCGTGCCACAGCGCCACGTCGTCGAAGCCAACCTGCGCGTTCGCCTTCACCACGCGCGCCATCCCGCACACGCGCTCGGCGGTGATCGGGTTGCGCTTGTGCGGCATCGCGCTCGAGCCCTTCTGGCCCTTGGCGAACGGCTCCTCGGCCTCCAGCGTGTCGGTCTTCTGGAGCGCGCGGATCTCGGTGGCCACCCACTCGGCGGTGGCGGCGATGACGGCGAGGACCGCAAGCACGTGCGCGTGACGGTCACGCGCGATGACCTGCTGGCTCGCCGGGTCCACCTTCAGACCCAGCTTGTCGCAGACGTACTCCTCCACGAACGGGTCGATGTTGCTGTAGCTGCCCACGGCTCCGGAGATGGCGCCGACCGCCGCCGAATACTCGCGGGTGGCGCGCAGTCGCTGGAGGTTGCGGTGGAACGCCCAAGCCCACACCGCGAACTTCATCCCCAGCGTCATAGGCTCGGCGTGGATGCCGTGGGTACGGCCCACGGCCAGCGTGTCCTGGTACTCGAACGCCTTGGCCTTGCAGATGGCGATGAGGCGCTCGACGTCGGCGATGATCAAGTCCATCGACTGCGTGATCTGCACCATAAGCGCGGTGTCGCCCAGGTCAGAGCTGGTCATCCCGTAGTGGACCCACTTGGACGGCTCGCCGATGTGCTCGGCCATGTTGGTGAGGAACGCGATGACGTCGTGGTTGGTCTCGCGCTCGATCTCGTCGATGCGCTCGACCTCGAACGCCGCGCGCTCGCGGATCGCCGCCGCCTCCTCGCTCGTGATCCTATCTGGCCGAGCTCGGCCTGGGCCTCGCAAGCGAGGACCTCGATCTCCTTCCAGATCTCGAACTTGTTCTCGAGCGACCAGATGCGACCCATCTCGGGCCGTGTGTAGCGATCGATCATTGCCGAGGAGCTCCCCTGCTCGATTGCGGATACGCAGTCCATTATCGCCGAAGCCCTGGGCTCACGGCGGACGCTTCGACCGCGCCGCGCGCCGATGCCCTTAGCGTGCGTGGATCAGTCCGATCTGCTCGGGGCGCTCAGGGTACCGGCGACGCGCGCGTCGTTGGCGGGAAGGTGAATGCCACTACTCGGCGCCGAGCCGCTGCCTCAGGCCCTCCGCGGGAGTGAAGACGTAAGTCCGCCCGTCCTTCCGTCGAGCCAGGTATCCTCGCTCGGCGAGATCGAAGAGGTCGGCGCGTGCTGTGGCGTAGGCCACGTCGTGGGAGGTGCGATGGGACTCGATTGTGAATGCGGCGTCCGCATCTTCGATCGCTCTAGTGAGGAGCGCGCGCTGTCGGTAGTTCAGTGTCCCGTCGTGGCGAACCCTCTCGGCGATCTCGTGGTCCTCTGTCGCCTTCCGGTCGAGGTAAGCCCACAGATCCGTGACAGCCCGCTCGATGGCGTGCAGGTTGAAGTTCACGAAGTACGTAAGGTCACAGTCATCCGTCTCGGCGTACAAGTAGGCCCTGTCGTACTGGCTCCGGCGGTTCAGAATGACCCGAGAGATCGACAGGAACTCGAACAGCCAGTAGTCCTTCTTCAGCATATGGAGGTAGAAGAGTGCTCTCGCGGTCCTGCCGTTACCGTCGGCGAACGGATGTAGGTAGGCAAGCCAGAAGTGGAGCACGATCGCTTTGATCACGGGGTGCAGGAACGTTGAACCGTCCTCGTTGGCGTACTGGCACAGCCGCTCCAGCTCCCTCGGGATCTCCGCCGCCGGTGGCGGCTGATGGAGG
This sequence comes from uncultured Coriobacteriia bacterium, assembly GCA_963768865.1. Taxonomy (GTDB): domain Bacteria; phylum Actinomycetota; class Coriobacteriia; order Anaerosomatales; family CAVYJL01; genus CAVYJL01. The sequence goes on from CAVYJL010000007.1 coordinate 611,902, forward strand.
ATCCGGTTCAATTCGTCGTGGACGATGATGTCGTCGCCTCGGCGCACTTGGCCCACATCGTCGGCCCGATCGAGAGTACCGCGGGTCAAGGAAGCCTGGATCTTCAGGATCAGCTCAGTGGTGATCGGCTCATCCTTCAGATCTCGGAGCATGGACACTGCCCGGTAGTTGTTGATGATCATGCGCTCGCTGACATCGCGCGGCTCGCGCCCGGTCCTCAGCATCTCCTTCGCGACCCGGCGTGTCGTCGAGGCTCCCTCGACGCGGCTCGACGCGATCGCCTCCTCCATGAGTGAGCTCACGAGGTAGCGCGTCCGCGCGTCCGAAGACGCCCCCACACCGGCACCCGTGACCGGCCCGCCTGCCTGCTGGTCAATCACATGGAGGCAGCGCTGTACCTCTTCGGTCTGCAGATGTGTGAATGAGTGGCCGTGTACGTCCAGAACCGGCGTGTAGGTTCGTCCGAAACTGCGCATCAGCTTCAGGAACCTCCAGGCCTCCTCCGGTGTGACCCCGTCGGGCATCGGCTGGTACTTGAATTCGTCCCAGTACAGGTAGCTCTTGTTGGCCTTCTGGACGAGGGCGATGAGCGGGCCTTTGCCCGCCTCCATGAGCTCGCCGAATGCCTGTGCTCCGAGCTCGCCGGACGGTGGGGGCTCTGGCAACCTGGGCATCACTTATCACCTCGTATCAATCCGTGTTCAATTGATACTACGCCGAGTGAGGCTTAACTATCAATTCGACCTGAATTGATAGTTGACTGATACTTGGCGGCCTCGAAAGCCTTGGGCGCCTCGCGCCGGACCCGCTACTCCCCCTGCCCGACCAGCACCCCGAGGAACGCCTCTCCATATCGCTCCAGCTTGGCCTCGCCCACGCCTGACACGGTGGCCATCTCGTCCAGCGACCGCGGGTGCAGCGACGCCATCGCCTGCAGCGTCGCGTCGTGGAACACGACGTAGGCCGGCACTCCCTGCTCGGCCGCGAGCTCCCGGCGCAGCTCGCGCAACCGCTCGAAGAGCTCCGGGTCCACGTCGTCCGGCAGCGCGGTGCGTTTCCCGGTGGCCTTCGCGGCGCGCTGGCGCTCCACCGGCCGAGCCAGCTCGACGGCCACTTCACCCCGAAGCACCGGGACCGCGGCCGGGGTCAGACGAAGCACCGCGTAATCGGACACGTCCTGGAGGAGGAAGCCCTGGTGGATGAGCTGGCGGATGACGCTCATCCAGTAGTCCTTGGTGCGATCGGCGCCGATGCCGTGGGTGGACAGGGCGTCGTGCCCCAGTCGCTCGATGCGCTCGGTGCGGGCGCCGCGCAGGACGTCCACTACATAGCCGACGCCGAACCGCTCGCGCAGGCGGATCACCGTGGACAGGACCTTCTGCGCATCGGTGGTGGCGTCGTAGACCTCGGGCGGGTCCAAGCACACGTCGCAGTTGCCGCAGTCCTCGTCCATATGCTCGCCGAAGTAGCCCAAGAGCGCTCGGCGGCGACAGGTCAGCGACTCGGCAAGGCCCACCATGGCGTTGAGCTTGCCCACCTCGAGGCGGCGCTGCTCGGGGTCGCTGCCCTGCTCGATGAGCGAGCGCGCGGTCGCCACGTCCTGAAGGCCGAAGAGCAGCAGCGCCTCGGCCGGCGCGCCGTCGCGGCCGGCTCGGCCCGTCTCCTGGTAGTAGCTCTCGATGCTCTTGGGCATGTCCGCGTGGACGACGAACCGGACGTCGGGCTTGTCGATGCCCATGCCGAAGGCGACGGTGGCCACCACGATCCGGAGGCGGTCACCGAGGAACGCATCTTGCACGCGAGTGCGCTCCTCCGACGACATGCCGGCGTGGTACGTCTCCGCATCGAAGCCCGCGTCTCGCAGCTTGGCGGCGAGGTCGGCGACACGCTTTCGCGACAGCGCGTACACGATGCCGCACGCCTCGGGCCGCGCACGCAGGAACGCGACGATCTGGCCCAGCGCATTGCCCTGCTTCTCCTCGACGAGGTAGCGGATGTTGGGGCGGTCGAAGCTGGCGACGAAGGTGCGGGAATCGTGCAGGCGAAGCCGGGCCAGGATGTCGCGGCGCGTGGCCTCGTCGGCGGTGGCCGTGAGCGCGAGGAACGGCACGCCAACGAGCCGGTCGCGAGCGGCGCCGATCTGCACGTACTCGGGGCGGAAGTCGTGGCCCCATTGGGACACGCAGTGAGCTTCATCGACCGCCACCAGCGCGACGGGGACACGGGTCAGCTGGTCCTGGAACGACTCGGCCACGAACCGCTCGGGCGCGACGTAGAGGAGGTCCAGCTCGCCGGCGCGCAGGCGGCGAAGGACCGCCGACGCGTCCTCTGGCGCGAGCGACGAGTTCAGGTACGCCGCCGATACGCCCAGCTGAAGCAGCGCGTCCACCTGGTCTTTCATGAGCGAGATGAGCGGCGACACGACGACCGCCGTGCCCTCCCTGTGCAGCGCGGGTAGCTGGTAGCACACCGACTTGCCGCCCCCGGTGGGCGCGAGCACGAAGGCGTCGCCCCCGCCGATGACATGCTCGACGATCCCCTCCTGCTGCCCCACGAAGGCGGGGTAGCCGAAGACGTGCGCGAGGGTCTCGAGCGGCGTGGGCTGGGCGTGCGCCCGCAACGGCGCGGAGCTGTCCTCGCCGGCGATGGTCTCCCAACTGCGCGGCGGCGCGTGATCCAAACGGGTCTCCCTGGTTCGAAGGCGGCGTGGTGGCGGGCACTGCGGCGCGCGCGGCACTGGGTGCCGCAGCGTGGGCGCCCGGCAGCAGCGCCGCTCGGATACTACCGGGCCGGTCTGACTCCCACCATTACGGTGTCTGACCGCGCGCGCTCGGCGAGCAGCTGCTCTCGCGCGAGTTCACTCGCGCGCGCCGCTCAGCCACCGCTCGTCGGCAAGGACGACCGAGGTCGCCACCTGCCGATCCGGGATGGACCAGTAGGTCCGCAGCAGCCGGTCCTTCTCCTCGGGCGTGACCAGCTCGTAGCCGTGTTTGCGGTAGAAGGCGATGGCCCAGGTCGCGTCCGCCCACGTGCCCATGAGCACGGGCCGGTCCGTGAGACCGCGCAGGTGCTGGAGGAGCAGACTCCCCACACCGCGTCCCTGATCGGCGGTGCGGACGTAGGCATGCCTGATGAGCGTGACGTCCCCGACGTCCTGGATCCCCATCACGCCCATGACCCGGCCCTCGTCCTCGAGCGCGTAGAAGCGCACGCCCGCGGCGATCTCCGCGTCGAGCTCCTCGCGCGGCATGTACGGCTCCTGCCAGCGGTCGGCGGGGATCGCGTGGCGGTACGCCTCGGCGGCGTCGTTCACGATCTCGCAGATGACGGCACGGTCGTCGTCGGTGCACGGTCGGATGCTCGGGTTCATGGTCGCCTCCTGGGCAAGAGGGTTTGGAACGACGATAGCATCGCCCGGGTCGGGTGACGCATCCGGCAGCCGTCGTGGGATGCTCTCAACATGACGAACCCTACCGAGATAGCGCGCCTGCGCCTCCGTCGGCAGTGGATCGACCCGGCCCCGGGCCCCGCCCCGGGCCCTGCCGAGGTCGTCGACCGACTGTGCGCCATGCAGGCGCAGGACTACGCCGGCGCGCTGTGGTCGGTGGGCTTGCGAAGCGCGGCGGGCACCACGGTGGCCGACGTCGAGCGGGCCATCGCCGAGCGCAAGATCATCCGCACGTGGCCCATGCGCGGCACCCTTCATTTCGTGGCGCCCGCCGATGTCGGCTGGATGCTCGCCTTGCTCGCGCCTCGGAGGATCGCCGCAAACGCCAAGCGATACCGCGACCTAGGGCTGGACGAGAAGACTTTCGAACGGGCACAGCAGGTGTTCGAGGATGCGCTGAGCGGTGGCGGTTCACTGACTCGGCCGGAGGCGATGGCGGCCCTCGAGCGGCACGGGATCGGGACCGAGGGCCAGCGCGGCTACCACATCCTGGGATACCTGGCGCAGCGGGGGGTCCTGTGCCTTGGCCCGATGCAGGGCCGGCAGCAGACGTTCGTGCTGCTGGACGAATGGGTCCCGCGCACGAAGACGAGGGAACCCGGACCCCGACAGGTCCTGGCGCGCTTGGCGACCCGCTACTTCGGGGCGCACGGCCCGGCCACGATCGCGGACCTCGCCTGGTGGGCGGGCGTCACCAAGACCGACGCCCGGGCTGCCGTGGACGCGGCCGCCGGCTCTCTGGAGTGCCTTACGGCGGCCGGCACCGAGTACTGGACGCCGGCGGGCGTCGCGGACGCGGGTCCCAAGGCGGGCGTCCACCTCCTGCCGGGTTTCGATGAGTACATGCTGGGCTATACCGATCGCTCGCTCCAGCTCGGCGGCCTCGCGCAAACCTACGGGTCGGTGGTCGCCGCGAACGGCATGTTCGCCGGCACCGTGATCGCCGACGGGCGGATCGCCGGCACGTGGCGACGGGCCCTGAACCGCGACGAGGTCACCGTCCAGGTCAGCGAGTTCCGCCCGTTCACGGCCACCGAGCGGCGCGGCGTCGAGAAGGCGGCCGGGCGCTACGGCCGCTACCTGGGAAAGGTCGCGCTCGTGACGCGCCGGTCCTCGGCAGTTTGACGCTGCCCGGTATCGGGGTATGATGAGTAGGCACTCACTGAGTCTCTACTCATTCAAACGAGGAACGACCCCATGCCCGAGACGTCGGCCCCACCGGCCGCCACACGCGCCGAACGCAAGCTCGCCACCAGGTCCGAGCTGCTCATCGCCGCGCGGCGGCTCTTCGGCGAACTGGGGATCCTGGCTACCACGACGGCGCAGGTCGCGGAGGCGGCGGGCGTCTCGCACGGCACCGTGTTCGTCCACTTTCCCACCCGTGACGACCTGATGACCGCCGTGATCGACGACTTCTGCGGCGCGTTGGCCCGCCGCGTGAACGAGCGCGCCGAGGCGGGCGGCACCGTACGTGAAGTGCTGCAGACGCAGCTGGACGCCATAGCCCGGGACGAGGCGTTCTACGCGCGGCTCGTGGCGGAGGCACCGACGCTGCCCTACAAAGCCCGCATCGACCTCATGAGCATCCAGAGCGCGGTGTCGTTCCAGCTCGCGGGCGCCGCCGAGCGCGACGGGGCCGCGGGCACCATCAGGCCGGTTCCCATGCACCTGCTCTTCAACGGGTGGACCGGGCTGCTGCACTACTACCTGATGAATCGCGACCTGTTCGCTCCCGGCGATTCCGTGATCCGCCGGTGCGGCGACGAGCTGATCGGTTACTACACGGGGTTGCTTGCTCCGTGACCACGGGCGCCGGCCGCGCGCCGGCGCCCCCGACGACGGGAGGACGTCATGGCCGAGAAGACCTGCATCGCATGCGGGATGCCGATGACCAAGGCCGAGGATCACGCGCTCGGCGACGAGACCAAGGACTACTGTCTGTACTGCGCGCGGCCCGACGGTTCGATGCGCGACTACGACGAGGCGCTCGTAGGGATGACGCAGTTCATCGTCAAGTCCCAGGGCCTCGACGAGGGCGTGGCACGCGAGGCGGCCGCCGCCCAGATGGCGACGTTGCCGGCTTGGAAGGACCGCCAGTAGCGGCTCTCGCGCACGCGGCACGCGAGCGGCGGTCCGGGCCCGCCGGGTACATGACCCCCGGGGAGGAATCGATCATGGGAACCACATCGGCCCGGGCCGCCGCCTCGGCTCTATCGCAGGTGCCGCAAGGCACGCTCGACTGGCTGCGCGAACCGGACAACCCGGCGGTGGCCGTGCTCACGCGGCGCACGCTGCTCGGCGAGGCGGACGACGCCGCGGCCAAGACGCTGTGGGCGCGGCGCAACGAGTACCCGCCTGTCGCCGCGATCATCGACGCGATGCACGACGACGGCTCGTGGGACGTGCCGTCGCGCGACTACCAGAAGTACCGCGGCAGGCTTTGGCAGATCCACCTGCTCGGCGAGCTGTGGGCGGACGGCGACGATCCGAGGGTGCGCCTCGGCGCCGAGTACGCGTTCTCCCGGCAGCTTGCCGACGGTTCGTGGAGCGCGACGAACATGCGGCCCGCGGGCTCGATCGCGTGCCTGACCGCGAACGTCGGCCGCGCGCTCGCCCGCATGGGCTGGGCGCGCGACGAGCGCGTGATCGCGGCGCTTGGCTACTGCATCGCCGTCCGCCGAGAGGCTCGGTATCGTCGACTGCGTTCCCGCTGCCTACGAGCACCTCAACGGCTACTGCCACATGCTGACGCCCAAGCTGCTGCTGTTCCTCGCCGAGGTCCCGCACGAGCTGTGGCCGCGCGGCGCCAAGGACCTGCGCGACGAGTGCGTGGCAAGACTGCGCGACAAGGACGTCTTCCGGTGTCTGCCCGAGGAGTACAAGGAATTCGGCGAGGCGATGTGGTCGCTGCCGCCGGCGAAGCGCGGCGCCTTCCACGACGACTACGTCGCGGAGCACCCGGAGCTCCACTACAAGGAGAAGCCAGGCTGGCTGCGCTTCGGCTATCCGCTCTCGTACAACTCGGATGCGCTGGAGGCACTCGCAGCGCTCGCCGCCGCGGGCGAGAAGCCGCGCGCCGAGCACCGGGACGCGATCGCGCTCGTGCGAGACTCGGCGGACGCCGACATGCGCTGGACGCTGCGCAACTCGTTCAACGGCAAGATGTTCGGAGACGTGGAGAAGAAGGGCGAGCCCAGCAAGTGGCTCACGCTGCGGGCGCTCCAGGTGCTGGACTGGGCGGGCGGGAGGCCTTGATCTCGATCGAGTACACCCCTGGGCGGCCCTAGAGCTTACCCTGCCGCTTGAGCTCGGCGACGAAGTCGCCGTAGGGGACCGTCGCCTCTGCAGCGCGCTCGTCGAAGGTGGCGAGGTCCTCGGCATCCTCGAGAAGAGCCTCGCGTACCGCGTCGTTGATCAGGTCGGAGATGCTGCGGTCGGTCTCGACCGACTTCAATCGCAGCGCGCGATGAAGATCCGCGTCGATGTATACGGTCGTGCGTCGTGCGTCGGCCATGCGATCACCTCGTGCCCAGTCTGGACGCGTGACGTCTTGACGTCACTCCCGCCACCACGCCTGGCGGGCCGATGCCACTGACCTGTCCACCGGGGAGTTCCGGGACGGGCCGCCGCACTCACCGCACGTACGGGACGCAGCCTGCGGCGACCGCCACCACCGTCAAGGCCAGGGCGCCGGTCACGGTCGCCAGCGCTCGAGCCAGATACACGTGTCCGCCGGAAAGGCTATCGGGCACCTTCGCGCCCTTCCTGGGCCGGATCATGACCATCACCCCGCTCCTCGGCAGTCTCGTGAAGCTATGGTGCGTGGCCGAACCTGTAGAGTCCATTTACTGTTTTCTGACCCAATGTTAGATTCGGTCTTACGATGCTTGACCTACACAGACTCAGGATCCTTCGCGAGGTAGCGCAGCGGGGCACGATCACCGCGGCGGCCAAGGCCTTGTGGCTCACGCCGCCCTCCGTGTCTCACCACATGACGGCGCTCGAGCAAGAGACCGGGGTCAAGCTGCTTGAACGGGTAGGCCGAAGGGTGCGTCTGACCCCCGCCGCCGAGCGCCTCGTGAAGAGCAGCGATTCCGTGTTCGCCGCCATGGAACGTGCCGAGGCGGAGCTGGCCCTTTCGCGAGAGGAAGTCGTGGGCGAGGTCACGATCGCCTCGTTCATGAGCGCCATGCGCCCGCTCGTGATCCCGGCGGTGGGCGTGGTCTCGGAGCGCTTCCCCTCGCTTTCGGTCCGGATCCACGACGTCGACCAGCCGGAGAGCTTCGCAGACCTGCGCGGCGGACGCGTGGACATCGCGCTGGGCCTCGACTGGACGCTCGACCCGCCTCGGCCCGAGCTCGACTTGGACCGCGAACCGCTCCTGAGCGAGCCCGTGTACATCGTCGTTCCCGCGTCGCACCCGCGGGCGGGCGGGCCCATCACCGTCGCCGATCTCTCCGGCGATCGCTGGATCGCCCCCGCCGACGATCCGTGCCGGCGAGCGGTGCTCCAGTCCGCCGCGTTCTGCGGGTTCGAGCCCGATCTCTCACCTGTGGCGAGTTGCCACTACGAGGTCATCACCGCCGCCATCGGAGCGGGTCTTGGCGTGAGCATCCTGCCGGCGTTCGGACTCGACGGCTGTGCCGGGTTGGACGTGGCGGTGCATCCACTCACCGACATCCCCCTGCGGCGGCGGATCTTCGCTCTCATGCGCGAGGGCAGCCGGTCGAGCCCCTCTATCGCGGCGCTGCTCTTGGCGCTCAAGGAACGCGCCGCGCAGGTGGAGGCGAGCTTCCCGCCGTCGGCACGCTGAGCACCCCTGCCGAGGCGGCGGGTTCCCGCACCTAGACCTGCAGGTCTCCCCGCCCGACGACCACCGCGCTGCCGGCCACCTCCACCCGGGTGACCTCGTCCGCTGAGCCCTCCGCTGTCGCGAAGAGGCGACTGGGCCGGTTTAACTCCGCACCCTGCGAGATCTCCACCTGCGTGCCCCACGCGACCACGCCGTGCCTGCAGAGGTGGACCGCCAAAGGACCCGCCGCGGAGCCGGTCGCCGGGTCCTCGGCAACGCCGTCGGCTGGGGCGAACATCCGCGTCTTGATCTGGGTCCCCCGGGCGAAGAAGCAGTTCGCTCCGGCGTCGGTGAGTCGTGCAAGGCGCGTGAGGTCGGGACTGAGCGCCGCCACCGCCTCCGGCGAGGGAAGCGCGACGTAGACGTGCTCGATGCCGTTGTCGTACACGTCCACCGGAAGCTCGGAGCGCTCCACGCCCAGGGCCGCCAGCAGCTCGCCGGCGCGATCGAACGGGCGCCACGTGGGGATGGGCTGCGACATCCGGCCCAGCATGATCCGCGCCCCCTCGCGCTCGAGCACGACCGGCACGAGCCCCGCGCCGGTCTCGAGGACGACCTGGCCCAGCTGCATGGGCCCGCCGAGCACGAACGCCGTGCCCAGGACCGGGTGTCCCGCGAAGGACAGCTCTCGCGTGGGCGTGAAGATGCGGATGCGCGCGTCCCCGCCTTGCGTCGCCGGCAGCACGAACGTGCACTCCGAGAAGCCGAGCTCCCGGGCGAGCAGCTGCATCGCCTCGTCGGTGAGCCCACGCGCGTCGGTGAAGACGCCCAGCTGGTTGCCCGCGAGCGGTGTGTCGGTGAAGACGTCGACGAGGTTGAAGCGAACGGTCGTGGTCATGGCGGTGGTCCCTCCTTGCGGCCGGTCCAGTATGCGTTCCCGGGCGGCCCCTGGGGAACCATCCGAGAGGTGCCAACCCCCGATCAGGGAGATGTCAGACATGACCACGCTCGAAGAGATCATGCAGGGAACCCGCGACACGTACACGGTGAGCCGGGTGTTCGGCGAGCCGATAGAACGCGACGGCGTGACGATCATCCCGGTCGCCACGGTCGCGGGAGGAGGCGGCGGCGGCCAGGGCCCGATGACGCAGGAAGCGCCCGGCGGCGAGCTCGCCCAGGGAGCCGAAGGCCAGGAGGCCGGCGCAGGGACGGCCGAGGGCAGCGGCGGCGGCTTCGGCGGGATGGCCAAGCCCGCCGGCGTTTACACCGTAAAGGCGGGCCACGTCACCTACCAGCCCGCGGTGGACGTGACCAGGCTGGGCATCGCGGCGATGATCCTCGCCGGGATCGTCACGGTGATGGCGCTGCTGTTGAGGCGTCACTAGCGCATATGCGCAGGTGGGCGAAGGCGCAGCGCCACGACGTCACGCAGGGACGAACGACTGGGGCCTAGCCCTGGTCCGCGTCGTCCTTGGCCGGTGCGTCCGCGTCGTCCTTGGCCGGTGCGTCCGTGTCGTCCTTGGCTGATAGGTCCGCGTCGTCCCCGCCGGCTTCGTCCCCGGTGGCGGTGGGCTCCTCGGGGCGTGCCGCGGTCTCCTCGGCACGGCGTCGCGCGGATTCGTCCACTCCGGCGGCGGCCTTGCCGAACGCGTCCGCGAGCCCGGCGAAGATGAGCGCCACATGCGGCGCGGCGGCGTCCGAGACGCGCTGGGCGGCTCCGCCCACGACCCGGCCGGTCTCCTCGAGCCCGCCGCGGACCTGCTTGCCCCAGTCGGTGCCCTCCATGTCCTCGAAAGTGTCCTGGGCCTGGCGCGCCATGTCGTCCATGCCGGCCTGGATCTCGTCGAGCTTGCGGCGGTTCTCCGGGTCCTCGGCAGCGGTCCTGGCCCAGTTGGAGATGGCGTCGCCGAGTCTGTTCACCTCGGAAAGCACGTCGTCCCAGGCTTGACTCGCCGCGGGCCCGGCTTCCGGGGACGAGTCGGCTGCGGCGGCTCCGGCGGTCTCGGCGGCCGCCCCTTCGTCTGCCCGGGGCTCGGCGTCTTGCGTCGGCTGCTCCTCGGCCTGGTCGGACATCGATCCTTGATCCTCGCTCATCGTCACTCCTATCGCCGCTGCGCCAGCACGAGCGTATTGTCCTCCGAGTCCTTGAACCACGCCCGCCGGTCACCGTGCATCTCGGCGATGCCGCCGTGGGTCACGAGCTTCATCTCCGGCATGTCGTATTCCTCGAACACGACGCCGCGATCGCGCAGTTCAGCGACCATCGCCTCGATGTCGGGCACCTCGAAGCAGGCCACACTGTTGGCGGGCGCCGGCATGCCGGGCCGCTCGTAGATGCAGATCGATCGCGTCGCCCGCGACCACTCGCAGCTCGCTGCTCTGCGGTTCGGGGCCGCGCACCTCGAGCCCGAGCACTCCCTCGTAGAAGCGCTTGGCCCGGCCGAGGTCCTCGGCCCGGAGGATGGCGTGCGGTGTGATCGAGGCGAGGCTCGATGGGGTCGTGGCCATGATCGGCTCCTTCTAGACGAAGTCCCTGAGCACCGGGCCGGGGCCCGGATCGGCGAGCAGCGTGAGCGTCTGGCGGAGCACTTCGCGCTGGAGTTCCGCGTCATCGGGCTCGCCCAGGGCATAGCCGTGCGGGAACGGCACGAACAGGGCACGGGGCGGGCGCAGCGTCTCCGCGACGTCGCGCAGGTACTGCATCACGGTCGTGGGATCCCCGCCTTCTCGATGGCCGAGGCCGCCAGACTCACGGTCTGGTTGCAGATCGGTCAAGCCGGGACGAGGACCACCGCGTCGGCCTCGTCCTCCGCGAACATGCGCGCGATCTCGGGAGCTACGAACTCGATGAAGCGCTTGGGTTTGGGCAGGTGGCCGCACAGGGAGACCGTGCGCGGCGCGATACCGCCCAGCTCGCTGGCGTCCACGAGCTCACGCAGGCGGTCCAGGGGGATGAGCACGTTGGCGTCGGCGGCGAGGCCGGCGTGGTCGAACGCTTGGCCTGGGAAGGTGTTCACGAGCGAGCCGGGGTCGGTGTCCGAAGGCACGATCCGGATGCTCGGGTCGTTGTCGGGATCCTCGGCATGGAACGGCGGGTCGCCCGGCATCGTCATGCATGCCGTCACCACCAGACCCAAGCGCGACTGAGCGAGCGGCTTGCGCATCGGCGCCCAAGCGGGCTGCGCCGGATGCCACTGGTACACGCGAAGGAAGTCGCGTACGTCGGGTGGAAGTCCTTCCCAGTCCGCCATCGAACTCACCTCTGTCGGCCGTCACGGGTGTCCAGGAGGGAACCTACCCACCCGGCCCGCGGACCGCCGGGGGACAGCCCGGGCACCGCCGGGGTGTGCCGCGCTGGGCATGCGGCGGCGGCGGACTCGCCGGCGAGGCTCCCACGGGATCCCCTACGGCGAGATCGAGGAAGCGATAGTCGTCCACGTCGAAGGTCGCACCCGGCCGCAGCTCGACGCGATGCGCGAACCCGGGGCCGTCAACGACGACGGTATGGTACTCGCCCTCCTCGCCGCATGCGTCGATACCGGCGGCCTCGAACTCGGCGATGAGACTCGCGTCCAGCGTCCGGCCCAGCAGCGCGGGGTCGAGCTGCGCGGGCCTGAGCGCGACGACGACGGCTTCATAGCCCGCGCCCAGGAAGTCGTCCAGCAGCTTGGCGCGCGGCTCGAGCCACAGGGGCTCGAAGGCGCGCACGCCGGTGGTGCCACACACGGTCTCGACCCACTCGCGGTGCGCGTCCAGGTCGATGTCGCCGAACACGCCTTCGGTGACGCCGGTCGCGACGAGCTCGCGCATGGTGTCGGCGAACACCGCCGTGTACTCGGCCCAGCTGGTCGGGCGCGCGATCAGTGGCACGCCGAGGGCGGCGGCTTGGGTCTCGAGGACGGTGCTCGAAAGGTGATGCCCGCGCGTGCGGTCGCCTTCCTCGACGAACGTCGTGACCAGCGCCGTGGGTTTCCCGGCGCCCGCCGCGATATGCCGATGCATCGCGAGGCAAGAGTCCTTGCCTCCGGACCAGGACACGAACCAGCGTGCGAACGGGGCCTCGGCCACGGTAGATCCTCCTGAGCAGTGATATCGGGAAGCCGCCATTGTACGACGGCGGGCGACGAGCGTATTATGACTGACTGTCAGTCAGCAACGCAGCCACACCACGCATACCTCGCAAGACCCGACAGGAGCCCCATGCCCCGTGCAGTGGACAAAGAGAGCCGCCGAGCCGAGCTGGTTTCGGCCGCTGCCTCGCTCTTCGCCGAGCGCGGCGTGGCGAACACGGCCGTCAGCGACATCGTGAAGGCCGCTGGCGTGGCCCAGGGCACGTTCTACCTGTACTTCGCCTCCAAGGACGACGCGGTGCTCGCGGTGGTCGAGAAGATCGGGGCCGACATGCTCGGGGCCATCGATGCCGCGGTGAGCGCCTCGGGGCCCGCCGCGGTGGACAAGCTGCTCGCTCTCCGTGACGTCCTCATGCGCTTCGACGAGGACCGCGCGGCCGTCGCGTTGGCCGACTTCATCCATCGCCCCGAGAATCGCGCGCTGCACGACCGGCTCGAGGAGCACCTGACTCCCGGCCTGGCCTCGCTGGTCGAGTCGATCGTCGCCCAGGGCGTTGCCGAGGGGGCGTTCGACGTCCCCGACACGCGCACGGCGGCCTGGTTCGTCCTGGGCGGGCTGCGCAGCGCGGAGCTCGCCGGCACGCCAACCGCGCACATGCCCGCGGCGATCGAGGCCGCGACCACCCTGGCGCTGCGCGCGCTGGGAGCATCCCCGGCCACCGGCGAAGGGACGCGATCGTGAGCGCCGACACCGCCATCTCGACCCGCGGTCTCACCAAACGCTACCGGGACGTCCTGGCCGTGGACGACCTGGGGCTCGACGTGCGGCGGGGCGAGGTCTACGGGTTCCTGGGCCGCAACGGCGCCGGCAAGACCACGACCATACGCATGCTGTTGGGACTCATCAGGCCCACCGCGGGCGACGTGACGGTGCACGGCCGGCGCATCGCGCCCGGCGAGACCAAGGTGTTCCGCAAGGTGGGTTACCTGGTCGAGACCGCGACGGCGTACCCGAATCTCACGGTGCGCGAGAACCTGGAGATCCAGCGCCGGCTCACGGGAGCGCCCCGAGACGCCACCGCGCGAGCCATCTCGCTGCTGCGGCTGGACGAGTACGCCGACCGCCGCGCCGGCAAGCTCTCGCTGGGCAACAAGCAGCGACTGTCCTTGGCCCGGGCGCTCCTCCACGAGCCCGACGTCGTGATCCTCGATGAACCGGCCAATGCGCTGGACCCCGCCGGCATCGTGGAGATCCGCGAGCTCCTGCGAACGCTCGCCTCGGACCGCGGCGCCACGGTCTTCATGTCCAGCCACATCCTCGCCGAGGTCACGCACCTCGCCGATCGCATAGGCATTGTCCACGAGGGCCGCCTGCTCCAAGAGCTGGACCGCGACGAGCTGGACGCTCGCGAGCGAAGGCACGTGGAGGCGCGCGTATCGGACCCGGCGCGGACCGCTGACCTGCTGACGCGGGCGGGCTTCGCCCGGGTGGAGGTCGCCGGCGACACGGTGCGCGTCATGGACGCGGACGACCGGGAGCCCGAGATCGCCCGCGCGATCGTGGAGGCCGGCATCGAGTTGCGGTCGCTGGGCCCCGTTCGCGAGGACCTGGAGTCGTACTTCCTGCGGCTCACTGGAGGCGATGCATGATGTTCAGCGCCGTGCTGGCCGCCGAGTTCCTCAAGCTGCGACGCGTCAAGGTCACATGGGGCACCCTCGTAGTGTTCTCGATCATCCCCGCCGCCATCGCCCTGTTCATGTGGATCGTGCGCGAGCCGGGCCGCGCGGCGCAGCTGGGCCTGCTGGGCACGAAGGCCAACCTCGCCGGCATCGAGGCGACGTGGCCGGCCTTCCTGTCCATGCTCACGCTCGCCGTGGGAGTGGGCGGCATGCTGTTGCTCGCGTTCATCGTCGCCTACGTCTTCGGCCGGGAATATGCCGAGGTCACGGCCAAGAACCTGCTTGCCCTGCCCGTTGGCCGGCACTGGATCGTGTTGGCCAAGTTCGTGGTGGCGGCGGCGTGGTGGATCGTCCTGGTGCTCGCGGTCCTCGCCGAGTCGTTCGCGATCGGGTTCGCGCTCGCGATACCGGGGTTCTCGCCGGCCTTGGCCGCCGGGGGCCTTCGTGACATCGTCGTCGTCGCCGTCGCCGCGTACCTCCTCGCGCCCCCGATCGCCTGGGTCGCCGTGCTGGGCCGCGGCTATATCGCCCCCATTGCGTTCGCCCTGGCCACGCTGGGGCTCGGGGACGTGTTCAGCCATACCGGCTGGGCGCCGTGGTTCCCCTGGTCCGTCCTGCCGATGTTCGTGGGGATGGTCGGAGCGAGGCACACGACCGTCGCGCCGGCGAGCGTCGTGGTCGTGATGCTCACCTTCCTAGCCGGCATCGCCGCCACGATCGCGCAGCTGCGCTGGGCGGACAACACGCAGTAGGCTCGTCGCCGAGTGATCGCCGCCCCTCTTACCCCCGAGGCTTGCGGACCCTGCCCAGCTGCCGAGCGAGCGTGTGGACGAGGCGCCCCGCCCCGCCGCCCGCATCGAGAGCGTCGATGGCCGCCATCTCGGCCGCCGTGAGCTCGAAGTCGAATACGTCGGCGTCCTCGGCTAGGCGGGTGGGGTGCACCGACTTGGGGATCGTCGTGATGCCCTGCTGCAGGATCCATCGGATGGCCACTTGCGCGGGCGTCTTGCCCTTGCCGGCGGCTATCTGGGCTAGTTCCGGCATCCCGCCCACGCGTCCGCGCATGATGGGCGCCCAGGCCTGTACGGTGATGTCGTTCTGCGCGCAGAACGCGACCACGTCGGCCCGCCGCATGCCCGGATGGAGCTCCACCTGGTCCAGGGCGGGCGGAACGGTCGCTGCGTCCAACAACGCTGTGAAGTGCTTGGGCTCGAAGTTGCACACGCCTATAGCGCGCACGAACCCGTCGTGGCGCAGCTTCTCCAGCGCACGCCACGTGGCCGCGGTCTGCGCCGGCTGCGGCCAGTGGATGAGGTAGAGATCCACGTACTCGAGACCCAGGCGCCGGCGGCTCGCCTCGAAGGCGCGGAGCGCTCGCTCGTAGCCCTGATCGGAGTTCCACACCTTGGTGGTCACGAAGATCTCGTCGCGAGGCACGTCGGTGGCCGAGAGCGCGCGGCCGATGTCCGTCTCGTTGCCGTAGATGGCGGCGGTGTCGATGAGCCGGTATCCGAGCTCGAATCCCGCGTCGATCTCGCCCACCACGTCGTCGCCCAGCGCATGCGAGGTGCCCAGACCCAGCCGCGGCATCATCACGCCGGGGGCGATCTCCACACGGTCCGCGATCGACGTCGGTGGCAGCGACGCCGCAGGTCCGGCCATTACGTACACCGTCCTTGCCCAGATGCATCCGTTGCGGTCTTGCGTGTTCCTTCCCGAGCGCGCGCACGGGAGACACGGCGCGGGCAGGATGGTCGCAGGAGGAAAGCGCGCCCTGGACCCCGGTCCGCGACGCCGGTTCGCGTCGTCGTTACGCGAGGTCGGTCCGCGAGGTCGGCCGAGGGCCCACCGCGCCTAGTCCCCTCAGAGCCTCTGCGTCACGCTCCGCACTCGCAGTGCGTGCCGGTGCGAGCCGCCTCGAGCGCCTCCTGGGCCTCGCCGCGGATCCACCAGATCGATCGCCAGCGCCGCCACCGAATCGGCCCACCACCAGCCGAACAGCGCGTTGAGCGCGAGCCCGGCGAGCAGGGTCGCGGACATGTAGGCGCACACGAGCGAGCAAGACGCGTCCGCGCGCAGTGCCGGGCTCGGGGACTCGCGCGGCCAAGGAGCGCCGCCAGCGCCAGAGCACGAGCATGACCAAGAGCGCCACGACGGCCAACGCGACGCCCACGGGAGACTCCGCGGGCCGGATCCCCCAGATCAGCCCTATCGCCGAGGTCACCACGATGTAGCCGATGAGGCCATACAGGCCCCACCCCACGATCCGGGAGGACTGGCGTTCTCGCCGGTCGAGCTCCTCCTCCGAGGCCCGAGTCGTGTGGAGCATGAGCTGACGCAGGACGACGATGGCGGTGACGAGCTCGATCCCACTGTCGATCCCGAACGCGGTGAGGGCCACGGACCGGGCCGCGATGCCGGCCCAGAGCGCCACGACCAGCTCCACCGCCATCCACGCGGCGGTGAGGGCCTCGGCGAGGCGCGCTTCGCGGATGAGCGCCATGGTCGGGCGCCGGGAGGGGGCGTCGCTCACGCCGTGTCCCCCGCCACCGCCTGTGCCAGCTCGGCGCCCCAGGCGCGTGCCTTGTCCAGCTCGCCGTCCTTGAGCGGGCCGTACTTCCCCTTGACGACGAACTTGTGCGGCTCACAGGCCTGCGCGTAGCCCTTGGCGCCCAGCGACTCGGCGATCGTCTTGGCGGCGCTGCCCGGCGACCACCAGATCCGGGTCTCGAATCCGGCGCATCGGCCTGCCCCGCCGGGCACGGCCTCCAGCCACGAGCGCATGGACGGGTTCGCCAGGTCGGCCGGGGGCGCGGCGGCGTTCTTGCGCACGGACTCCCGCATGTCCTCCGTGGGCAGGGCGAACCCGAGCAGCGGAGCGCCGGCCACGATCAGATCGGCGCCGGCCACGGCGTCCGGCCCAGCCTGCCCGGTGTGCAAGGCGACGGCGCCCGCGCCCAGGCCCTCGGCAACTGCCCTGGCGATGGCCTCGGTGTTTCCCCACAGCGATTCGTATACGACAACGGCTTTCATGATGCCCCCGTCCGTCGCGGCTCCGTGCGCCCCCCTCGTCTTACCCCAGCCCGCCGCCTGAAGCCAGGCCCCCAGTGCCGAGTGCCATACTCTCCCCGGAGGTGATCGCATGCCGTGGTTCGTCACGCTCCTGTTCGGGGTGTTCCTGATAGCTCACGGCCTCATCCACTTGCTCTGGATCGTGCCGAGGCCCGACGACCCCAAGTGGCCGTTCGATCTCACGCGCTCCCCGATGCTGGGCGGCAAGCCCATGGGCCGCGGCTTCCGGATCGCCATGACGGCGCTCGTCTTCATCGCGGTCGTCGAGTTCGCGCTCGCGGGCTTGGGGGCGATGGGCCTGCCGATGCTCGCGACGGCCTGGCGCATCCTCGCGATCATAGGGGTGCTGGATTCGCTGCTCCTCATCATCTTGCTGTGGAACCGCCAGTTCGTGGTGGGAGCCGCCTTGAACCTCGCCATCCTGCTCGCGGCCGTGGCCGGCTGGCCCAGGCCCTAGCCGGCCTGCCGTGACGAGAGCCCGGTAGGACGCCCATGCGCCGCGAGATCTACAAGAAGACCACCCGTTTCCACCGGATGACGGTCACTGAGGAGGGCAACCTCAGGGTCCTGCGCTTCGAGCGCAATCCGCAATCGTCGATGTTCCTGAACGACCCGTTCGACGGGGACATCGAGTACCCCGACTACTTCCACACGGCGCTCGCGGTGAAGCCCGACGTGGTGCGGACGCTGGCGATCGGGCTCGGCGGAGGGACGATGGTCAAGCGCATGTGGCGCGACTACCCCTGGATGGAGTTCGACGCCGTGGAGCTGGACCCCGAGGTGCTCGCGATCGCGCGCAAGTTCTTCGAGCTGCCGCTCGACGACCGGCTGCGCGTGCACATCGGCGACGGCCGCCGCTACCTCGAGAAGTCCACGGGCCCCTGGGACCTCATCGTGGTGGACGCATACGACGACTACGAGATCCCGCGCCGCCTCGTGACCGAGGAGTTCATGCGCGAGGCGCGCGAGCGGCTCAGTCCCGGCGGCGTCGTAGCCTACAACGTGATAGGCCGGATACGCGGGGACAAGAGCAAGTACTTCCGCAGCTTGTATCGCACGGCCTCCAACGTGTTCGCCCACGTGTGGACCTTCGTGGTCCCCACCCATGCCGAGGTCGTGCTCACCGAGGACCGCAACATCGTGATGCTGCTCACCGACGCCCCCGTGAGCGAAGCGGGCTTGTTGGAGCGCATCGCCGACCGCGTGGGCGACCGAGTCACCATCGCCAACTTCGAGTACTTCGGCGAGGACCTGTGGCGTGAAGGCATCCGCAGCGGCGACGTTCCGTTCTTCCTGGACGACCGCCCTCACAAGCACCGGCGGCGGTGACCGCGAGGAATCGCCTCGGCGGTCGCTGCCGCTCCCGGATCCGGCTGTTGACTTTATCGTACGCCGTCCGATAAACTTGCCGTCGAGCGGGTAATCGTACGGCGTACGAATCCATCGGCCGGAGCGCGGGAGAGCGTCATGTCACCGAGAAAGGCCAACAAGCCTACCCTCACACGCGACGAGATCGTCGCGGCAGCCATAGCCGTCGTGGACCGCGACGGGCTCGGCGGCCTATCGATGCGCAAGGTCGCGGCGGAGCTGGAAATGAGCCCCATGTCGCTCTACTACCACGTGCCGGACAAGTCGGCGCTCTACGACCTGATCCTCGAAGCGGTCATGGGGGACATCGACCTGTCCGCCGACGATGCCTCCTTGCCGCCGGAGGAACGCCTCGTAGCAGGAGCGTACGCGCTGCGAGCGGCGCTCATGAAGCACCCCCACGCGGTCCTCATCGCCCTGTCGCGCTCCATGCGTACGCCCGGACAGCTGCGCCCGGTCGAGCGCATGCTCGGGATGCTGTTCGACGCGGGCCTGAGCGCCACGGAGTGCATGACCGCCGTGGACGTCATCGGCCAGTACGTGTTCGGGACCACGATGGCGTTGGCGAACCACGTCACCGACAGCGAGTACCACGACGCCCTGCGCGATTCCGACCTGTCGGCGGTGACGCCCGACGAGTTCCCCAACATGTCGCGCGTCGTAGCCGAGGGCAGCTACCTCGGCTTCGACGGCGAGTTCGACCGCGGCCTGCGCATCCTTGTGCGGGGCCTGCTCGCGAAGTAGGAGGAAACGATGTTCCAGGCACTCAAGAAGCGAGACTATCGCCTGCTCTTCGCGGGGCAGGCAGTCAGCCACATCGGCGACCAGTTCCATCTCATCGCGCTGCCGTGGCTCGTCCTTACCCTCACTCACGATCCGGTGCAACTGGGCCTGGTCTTGGCTGCGGCCGGCATCCCGCGCGCGCTGCTCATGCTCGTGGGTGGGGCATGGGCCGACCGCCACTCGCCGCGCACCGTCATGCTCGTGTCCGACTTGGTCCGGTTCGCTCTGACGGCGGCGCTGACGGTGAGCATCGTCACGGGCGCCGTCCAGCTCTGGATGGTCTACGTGCTGGCGATCGCTTTCGGCGTCGTGAGCGGCTTCTTCATGCCCGCCGCCGAGGCCGCGCTTCCGCGCCTGGTCGAGCGCGACGCCCTCGAAAGCGGCAACTCGCTCATGATGGGCGCCAACCAGCTGGCCAGCTTCGTCGGCCCAGCGCTGGCCGGCGTGCTCATAGCCCTTTTCGGAGCGGTGGCAGGTGCGGTGCCGGGCGCGACCCCCGCGTCGCTCGTGGGGATAGGCGCAGCGTTCGCCTTCGATGCGCTGTCGTTCCTGGTCTCTGCCGGCACGCTCGCGTTCATGCGCCCCGTGCCCGCGATGTGCGCGGGCACGGACTCGCATCCGCTCGCGGACGTCGCGCAGGGTCTGCGGTACGCCTGGTCGAGCGAGCGTATCCGGTGGATGGTGCTCCTCGTGGGCGTCGCCAACTTCCTCGTCGCGGGGCCGATGTTCGTGGGCCTGCCGGTGCTGGCGCAGGCGCGGCTCGGAGGCGCCGCCGCGTTGGGCCTCGTTCTCTCGGCATACGGCCTGGGCAACCTGGGTGGCATGGCCGCGGCCGCCGGTCTTCCTCGGCCCAGCGATCGCGTGTTCTCGTGGGTCGTGATCGGCCTCATGTCGGGCTTCGCCCTCACGATGACAGCCCTCGGCTTCGTAGGCTCGGCGTGGGTGGCTGCGGGGCTCATGATCGTGACCGGACTGGGCAACGGCTACATCGCGGTGCTTGCCATGACGTCGCTGCAGCGCATGAGCGCCCCGGAGCTCTTGGGCCGCGTCATGTCGCTCATCGTCTTGTCCATGATCGGCCTCATGCCGGTGTCTCAGGCGGTGGCGGGGCTCGTGCTCGCGGCGTCCCCAACGGCGCTGTTCGCGGCGGCCGGGGCCGGCTTCGCCGCGCTCGCCGTCACGACCTTCGTGAAACGGTCGCTGTGGACGGTGGACGGGGCCGAGATCCATCGCTCGCCGCAGAGCCCGCCAGGCCGGTCGCGCTCGCTCCCGACGCCCGCGGGTAGGAAACCCCTGCGGCGGCGGGACCGCACCCGAGCCGCGGGCATCCCCCAAGCGCAGGAGGTCGCGGACATGGAGCGCACGAAGCAGGGCGAGTTCGCCTGGGTGGACTTGCTGGCCAAGGATCTCGACGGCCAATCCACGTTCTACGAGCAGCTCTTCGGCTGGACACGCGAAGACGTGCCCACGCCTCAGGGCCCGCCCTACCGCATGTTCAAGAAGGACGGCGGCACCGTCGCCGGCGCGTCCCAGATGAACCCGCAGTTCCTGGCCGAGGGTCATCCCACCGTCTGGAACACCTACATCGCGGTGGACGACGTGGACGCCTCGGCCGCGCGCGCGGAGCAGCTCGGCGGGCAGATCATCATGCCGGTCCAGGAGGCCTTGGACATCGGGCGCTTCGTGGGAGTGGCCGACCCCACGGGCGGTCCGGTGTTCCTCTGGCACGCCCGCAAACCGGACCCGACCATGAAGTACGGCGAGCCCGGCACGCTCGTGAGCAACTCGCTGGCGACCCGAGATCCGCAGGTCGCCGGCGACTTCTTCCACGAGCTCGTGGGCTGGATTCCCGAGCTCCAGGAAGGCGGCCCCATCCCCTACTGGAACCTCCCCGACGGCGGCATCATGCCCATGCCCGAAGCCATGCCCGCCGAGGTCCCGTCCACTTGGGTCGTGTTCTTCGGCAGCGCCGACGCGGCCGCTGCGGCCGCACGGGCGGTCGAGCTTGGAGGGACCATGCTCGCCGAGCCCTCGGAGGTGGGCGGGATGCTCATCTTCGTTCCGCTCAGCGACCCCGCGGGGGCGAACTTCCAGCTCTTGCAGTCGCTGCGGTAGAGCCGCTCGGTACCACGACGGAAGGAGCCGAGGATGTCACGCAACGAGACGGTCCTCGTCGCGGGCGCGACCGGTCACCAAGGGGGAGCGGCCGCGCGCAACCTGCTGGCCGACGGCTGGCGCGTGCGCGCCCTCACGCGCGACCCCGACTCGCCCGCGGCTTCTGCCCTGGCCGCGGCCGGTGCCGAGGTCGTGCTGGGCGACCTCACGGACCCTGCCTCGCTCGTGGGCCCTGCCACCGGGGTTTACGGCGTATACAGCGTGGGCACCCCCGCGCAGGAGGGGACCGAGGGCGAGATCGCGATGGGCCGCAACATCGCCGACGCGGCGGTCGCGGCCGGAGCCCGGCATCTCGTCTACAGCTCTGTGTCCGGGGTAGGCGATGCCGGCAACCGTGCGGTGTTCGTCGTGGGCAAGCGCGCCGTAGAGGAATACCTGGCCGGGCTCGACATCCCCACCACGGTCTGGCGCCCGGTCACGTTCATGGAGAACTTCCTGCGCAGCCGTGAGGCTGTCGCCGACGGTGTCCTCCCCACCCCGCAGTGGCCCGAATCGAGCATGTTCTACATCGCGGTGAACGACATAGGACGGTTCGTGGCGTTGGCGTTCGCCGAGCCCGAGCGGTTCGCCGGGACGACGCTGGAGATCGCCGGAGACCACATGACCGTGGCCCAGGCCGCGGCGACCTTCTCCGACGTGCTGGGCAGGACGGTCGAGGCCCGCCACACCGAGATGCCGGGCGTGGCTTCGCCGCCGCGCCCAGTGCCCGGAGCCCCCGTCCCCATCCGCGCCGACATCGGCAAGTGCCGAGAGATCATCCCCGACCTGCTGTGGCTCAAGGACTGGATCGGCCTTCAGGAGTGGACCTAGGACGACGTCTCGCGCTCGGGTCGCCCGCGGTCCGGCGCACCGGCCGCCTCCGCGCCGGTCCGCGCATGGACGTGGCGGGTAAACCCACCGGGGGGTGATCGCCGTGCCGGAACCAACGATCAAAGAGAGCGACGCGCTCACCGTGGCGTTCGTCGCCGTCCAGGGCCCGTACGCCCAGATGCCCATGATGATGGGCAAGCTCTACGGCTGGCTCCAAGGCCGGGGCTACACGCCGGAGGGCATGCCCATGGCCGTGTACCTGACGGACCCGGCCCAAGTCCCGGAAGCTCAGGCGATGTGGGAGATCTGGGCGCCGATCGGAGACTCCGCCGAGGAGTTGCCGGCCGATGCCGAGGGCCTGGGGGTGAGATACGTGCCTCCCGCGACCGTGGCCTCGCTCATGTACAAGGGACCGTACGAGGGCATGGGCCCGGCCTACGAGCACCTGGCGTCGTGGATCTCGCAGCAGGGCTACGCGGTGGCCGGGCCGTCGCGCGAGGTGTACTTCTCCGACCCTGAGACCACGGCTCCCGAGGACTACCTCACTGAGGTGCAGTTCCCGGTGGCCGTGCGATAGGCGGCGCCGGCGACCACCGAATCCCGCGTGTGCGCGGGGCCGAGCGGGCCGCGCGGCCTATACGGCGAGGACCGTGGGCAGCGCCTCGGCCCAGTTGCCGATGGTCACCCAGTCGCGGTAGTCCCCGGCGGACAGTGGACCGTCCGGATTCAGAGCGGCTCGGTTGAACGGGAACGTGAGCCGATCGGGAAAGATCGCCCCGGCGAAGCATGCGACCTCGCGCGCGTCGCACGCCTCCGCTATCGGACGCACGAACGCCATCGCCTCCTGGCCGCTCTCCGGGGTCCCTGCTCTGGGCGCGATGCCCACGCTGAAGACCGCGACCGGCAGCAGCTTGATCTGACGCAGATTGCGCTTCACGAAGGCGCGCATCGCCGCGAGCGGCTTGCCCATCCGAACGGCGGTACCCAGGACCACCGCATCGCACTCGGGCAGCTTGCGCATCTTGCGGACGTCGGCGACCTCGACCTCACAACCCTTGGTGCGCAGCTCACGAGCCACGCATTGCGCCACTTCGGCGGTGGACCCGCACTTGGACGCGTACGCAACGACGACGAACATCTCCCCATCACCCTTCTGGCACCGCACGACGAGCCACTCGGCACGAGTGGACTCTGACCCTGAGAGTGCATCGCCGCCCCGCTCATACGCAACCCCTTCCAGCGGATGAGCGAGCGGTCCGCAGTCGGCCGTGGGCGGTCCACGCCTGCTGCCGCGCGGCCGCGGTCGCCGCGCGAGCCCGCGCGGCGGGTATAGGGCTGATGACGGCGCACGAGGACCAAGGAGGCCGAGATGACCAACGCACGCCTGTCCGAGCAGGTCGTGGCGACGATGCCGGACAAGGTAGGCCTGATGGCCAAGGGGACCACCGCGCTTCTCGGCGCCGGGCTCAACGTGTTCGCGACGTTCGGCCGAGAGACCAACGTGAACGCGAAGATCGCCGCGGTCACCGACGACAACGAGGCGGCCGCCGAGACGCTCGCCGCACTGGGTTGGGCGGTCGTTACCGAACCCGTCGTGATCCTCGAGATGCCGGACGAGCTGGGCGCGCTGGACGAGGCGCTCCACCGGATAGCCGACGAGGGCGTCAACGTGAGCTCGTTGTTCGCCACCAGCTCCGACGGCCAGCACGTCACGGTGGTGCTGCAAACGACCGACGACGAGAAGGTCGCCACGCTCTTCCCGTAGGGTTCCGGGCGCTCCCGGGCGCTATCGGGGGGCCGCCTCGAGCTCGGCCGCGATCCCCCGCCTGACGACCTCGGCCCATGCCGAGGCTTCGTCGTCGTTGGCGTAGGTCCCGCGTGGCCAGAAGAAGCCGCGCAGCCCGTCGCCTCGCCGCCGCGGCACCACGTGGACATGGACGTGCGGCACGCTCTGGCTCACGCGGTTGTTCACCGCCACGAAGCTGCCCTGCGCCTCCACCGCGCTCTCCATGGCGCGCGCAGCCGCCTGCACGACTTCCATTAGCGCGATCAGCTCGCCGGACGGCAGGTCCCCGAGCGTCTCGAAGTGGCGGCGGGGCGCCACGAGCACGTGGCCGGGGAACAGCGGGCGCCTGTCCAGGAACGCGATGGTCCGTTCCCCCTCGAAGACGAGGCGCGCGGGGTCGACCCCCGCGGCTATGCGGCAGAAGGGGCAGCCGGCGTCATATGCTTCCTGCTGAGCGGGTGTCTCCATGGAGGGAGCGTTCCCGTTCACGGGGCCGCGCCTTGGGCAGTGTCGGGCACTCGACCGGGCCTCGGCGGGCGAAGTCGCCCGGCGAATCGCCCACCCTCGGCCCCAGCTTGGTGCGCTTACAGGCCTGTCCAGCCCCAGCACAGCGGAGCAGACTCGAGGCGAAGCCCCCCGCGACCGAAGAGGTGGACCGTCATGGCCGAGTCCTGCCCCATCACCCTCGAGACCGTTGACGAACACGTCGCGAGAGCCACCGCGGTCTGGGTCGTGCTCCTCGCGATCGCGTTCCTGGTCACGCCGCTCAAGCCCGTCTTCTACCTGCTCGCCGCGGACTTCGCGGTGCGCGCGCTGTGGAAACCGCGATACAGCCCCCTGGCCTGGCTGTCGCGGCTGACGGTGCGCGCTTTGCGGATCGGACCCGCGCCCACCGACGCCGGTCCCAAGCGGTTCGCGGCCAAGATAGGCCTCGTCTTCAGCCTGACCGCCGCGCTGTCGGCGACCGCGGGCTTCACGATCTTGGCGTTCGTGGTCGCCGCCGGCCTGCTGGGCGCAGCGGCTTTGGAGGCAGCGTCGGGCTTCTGCGTGGGCTGCAAGATCTACGGCCTGCTCCCGCACCACGCGCCCCTTCCACTGCCCGCCGCCGGCAAGGACTGACCCGCCGGCCCCGAGCGAGCCCGACCCCCACCGGGCGCGTGCACGACTGACGGCCGGCCGTGCGCGGGTACATGGTCCGCGTACGACAACGAACCAGGGGGTCAGTCATGGCGACGACCGGACGCAAAGGCGAGGAACTGGTGGTGCTCCTGCCCACCCACGTCGGTCTTCTAGCCGAGGTAGCCGGCGCGCTCGCCTCGGCAGGTGTCAACATCCTGGCGATCCTGGCGCAGGAGAAGGACGCCGGCGTAGGTGAGTTCCACTTCGTGCCCAGCGACGAGGAGGCGGCCGTGGCCGCGCTCGGCCACCTGAGCGCGCGGATCGAACGAAAGCCTGTGCTGATCTTGTGGGTGCCCAACGAGACCGGCGCGTTGAGCTCGCTGGTGCACCGGGTCGCGAGCGCGGGCGTGAACGTCCAGTCGGCATACGCCACCACGGCGGACACCGACCACGCCACGGTCGATCATGAGGACGAGCGACGACGACAAGGTGCTCGGCCTGCTGTAGGGCGGGAGAACCGCCCTGTCGGCGTTCGGCGACCGCTAGGCGCTGACGGCCGCGGCCGCGAGGTCCTCACGCGGCAGCGGGCACGCCTTGTCGCCCTCGAGCAACAGCAGCCGCTCCTCCATGGGCAGCGATGCGCGCATGACGTCGCGGTGCTGGTTGGACGACGCGAGCGTCTCGCGCATCATCACGAGCAGCAGGTAGCGGCCCACCGGCGTGAGCGTGAGGGACTCGGCGTCGTCGACGTCGACACCCCCGGCCATCTTCATGAACGTGACCTCGGGCCACAGGGCTACCTCCACGGGCACCCCGAAGTCCTTCTTGAAGCGCTTCTTGTCCAGCCGCAGGCCGAAGAGGTCGGTCACGAACCGGTACCGCATGCGGGCCTTGCGGCCGTAGGGCGAGCCGGCGGCGACGACGGCCATGTCGCCCCTCGCGATCCGATCGTGGTACCCGGACAGTGAGAACGTGTTCTCCCAGATGCCGCCGCGCAGGAACGACAGCGCCCCGGAACCGATGCCCACGTACTCCTCGTAGTCCACGATGTACTCGTCGATCATCTCGTTGCGATTGCGCGAGAACGTCCAGGCGCTCGCGGGCTCGAAGTCGGGCGCGAGCTTCTCGTTGATGATCTGGTAGAAGCGGTGCTCACGCTCGAAGTCCACCGCCCGGCCGCTCTTCTCCATCTCCACCCGCGTCTCCGGCGAGGCCATGAGCGGGTAGAACGTGGTCTGGTTCGTGCCGGTGGCCTTGAGCATCTCGATGTCGCGGAGCAGGATCTCCTCGGTCTGAGTGGGGAAGTTGAAGATCATGTCCACGTTGAGCGAGTGGAACTTGCCGGCGACGCCGGAGACCTTCTCGAACATCTCCTGCGCCGAGCCGTACTTGCCGTACCGGTCCATCTGCAAGAGCATCCCGTCGTCGAAGCTCTGGACGCCCACGGACAAGCGCTGCACCCGCTCGGAGAGCGCGTCCACCATGTCAGGCCCCAGGTGATTGGGGCTCGACTCGGCGGAGACCTCCTTGACGCTGAAGAGCTCGCGCGCCAGATCGATCGTCTGGGCCAGCTCGTCCACGAGGATGGTGGGCGTGCCGCCGCCCACGTACAGGGACTCGAAGTCGTAGCCCAGGTCGGCGACCATGCGCATCTCCTTGCGCAGGTCGCGGAAGTACGCCCTTGCCCGCTCCTCCTTGAACAGGAAGCGGTTGAACGAGCAGTACACGCACAGCCGCTCGCAGAACGGCACGTGCGCGTACAGGACGTAGCCTTTGCCCGGCTCCGGGGCGGGCAGGCTTCGGGCGGCCGTGGGCTTGGTCTCCAGGTACCGCTTGTTGAGCCGACGGAGAAAGATAGAGATACAACGTTCGGCGAGCATCGCTGACTCCCGTTCGCGGGTTTCGCTTCGGGTGCCGGCAAGCGGAGCGACCACGCGCCCTCCACGGACTCCCCCGCCTGCCTCACAGCAGACGTACCCCTGAGCCCGACGGTGGCGTCACCGAACCATGTGAGGGCCGCACCCCTCTGGTTGGAGAATACGCCGGGCATGCCTCGGCTTCCTTCCGACTCGCCGACGGACAGCGGGGGAAGATGCGAACTAGCCCCTGCCACCGCCCGGGAGTCACTGCCATGGCTGAGCCGTCCGCCCCCATCGACGAGTCGCAGACCCGCCTGGACGAGGTCGTCACCGCCTGGGACGCCGTGAAGGCCAGGGCCGTGTTCGGCCATAGAGGGTATCTGCGCGGCCGCAAGATGTTCGCCTTCCTTGCCGAGGGCGGGGCGGGCGTGCGCATAACTTCGGCCATGGACGCGGACGCGATCCTGGGACGCAAGGGCGTCGTCCCGTTCGCGTACAACGACATGCCCATGAAGGGTTGGGCGGTGCTCCCGTTGCGCTCCGACGCCGAGCTCGACGCGGCCCTGGACCTTGTCAGGCAGGCGTACGAGACGGTGGGCGGATAGGGCCGCGGAACGTCGCCGCCGCTCCCTCCCCGGGCCTGCCGCTGGCGCCCAGGACGAGTGGCAGCGCAGCGCTCTGACCTGCAGCGTAGCCGCCGTTCACTCGGGAACCCACAAGTAGTGTGCAAGTGCGACACTCGAGAGAAGGTGTCTGAGATGACTACAACGATCACGCGGCTGAGCACCGCGCCGGTCTACGCGGTGATACCCGCGATGGATCTGGCGAGTGCGCGCCGTTTCTACAGCGAGACACTCGGACTGAGGCTTGAGGAGACAGGACCCGGACTGGTCCTCGTCCACGCGGGCGGGGACTCCAAGTTCTTGCTCTACGAGCGCCCGGTTCGTGAGCCGTCGAGCGCGACAGTGGCCACGTTCGTGGTCGAGGATCTCGTCTCCGTCGTGGAGGAGCTGCGCTCCCACGGCGTCGTGTTCGAGGAGTACGACATGCCCGGCCTGAAGACCGTGAACGGCATCGCCGAGATGGGCGAGCAGGGCAAGGGCGCTTGGTTCAAGGATCCGGAGGGCAATATCATCAACCTCGCTGAGATGTAGGAGCGCTCGCCGCGACCCTCGGGTCGCGAACGCAGGCGATGTGAGAAGGCCGGCCCATCGGGCCGGCCTTCTCACATCGCCGATCTCCGCGGTCGGTTGGGCCGTCCAAGCGTACAACGGCCTAGGGAGGATTCCTTGCGTGCGCCCCGAAATGGGCGTATACAGATGTAACACGGCGCCTCGGGGCGCCGTGTTTGCGCTGGTAGACGTGATGAAACACCTGTTACATTCGGGGCAATCGGCACGGCCGTTGCACCGCCCAGATCCCGACAAACGCTCGCCTCGCCGGCACGGGGCCGCACGACCGCTGGGAGGCGTTCGACATGGCCCATATCCACTCGCTCTTCTTCGGGGGGCCGCTCTCCGATTCCGAGAACAAGGCCATGCGCGCCTACGAGCTGGGCAGGCCCAGCGAAGTGATCTGGAACATCACGAACCGGTGCAATCTTCTCTGCAACCACTGCTACATGGCGGCCGACGGCCACAGCAAGCCCGACCAGCTCTCCGACGACGAGACCATGGACATCGTCCGTCAGTTCGGCGAGGCGGGGACCCCGCTGATGTTCCTGTCGGGCGGGGAGCCCATGATGCGGCCCAACTTCTGGGAGATGCTCGCCGAGGCCCAGCGGCTGGGTATCCGCGTGATCGTCTCCAGCAACGCGACGCTCATCGATCGTGACGCCGCCAAGCGGTTGCGCGAGCTGGGAGTGGGCGCGATCGCGACCTCGCTTTACGGTCCGGCGGAGTTCCACGACTCGCTCGTGCGGGTGGCAGGCACCCGCGACAAGGTCGTTGGCGCGGTCAAGATCCTGCGCGAGGAGGGCGTCCCGGTCGCGATCAAGACGGCCGTGTCCAAGGACACCTGGCCCTACATCTTCGACATCATCCAGGAGGCCAAAGACCTGGACTGCGCACTCATATATCTGTGCGACCTCATCACGTCGGGCCGCTCCGAAGAGGGCGAAGACGACCGCATCACCGCCGCTCAGTGGCGCGAGCTCGCCGACTTCATCGTGGACGACGTGGTGACGGCGCATGAGGCGGGCGTGCCTGGGCTGGAGTACGACATCGGCGCCATGCCGTCCTTCGTCCCTTACGTGGCCGAGCGCCTCGTGGAACGCGGCTACGACCTGGACAAGGTCATGGACCGTCTGCTCACGGTCACGGCGTGTCCCGTGGGCAAGGGCCACATGAACATCAACTCCGAAGGCGGCATCATGCCGTGCCAGTTCGCACAGGACTGGACGATAGGCAACGTCCGCGACCTGCCCGTGCAAGCGGCGGTCGAAGAGCTGTTCAAGCTGCGCGAGCATGAGGTCGAAGGTAAGTGCGGAGAGTGCGACTACGTGGCGATCTGCTACGGCTGCCGCACCAAGGCGTGGCATGCCGAGGGCGATCCCTTCGCGGAGGACCCCACGTGCATGCTCGACGACAAGTTCGAGCGGCCGGAGAAACTGGTGCGAATGGCGCAACCGTGCTGCGCACCGTCGTCCTGCTAACGAGGTAACCGGTGTCGGAACGAGTCAGCGACTCGCGGAACGAGCGCTGATAAACGAAGGGCTGGGCCCCGAGACTCGTTTCGATATGACGGCCCCGGGGTGTGCGGACCCCGGGGCCGTCATCTATCTTGGGTGCGGGTCGCCGCCACTCGCGGCGCCCGCACCGCCGACGTGAGGAGCCCGCGATGGCACGCACCCCGGAACGGATCACCTATGCGACCGCCCAGACCTCGGCGGGCAGGGTGTTGGTCGCCATGAGCGACCAGGGCATCGTGTGGGCCGGCTTCTCCGACTCGCGCGACGATGCCGACGCGCTGGCCGCGGTGGCGCGCAAGGTCGCGGGCGCGGAGATCCAGATCGCCGGCGACGAGCACGCCGCCTGGGTGGCCGCCGTGGTCCGCCACGTGGAGACGCCGCTCAAGCCGGGCCGCAAGCCGCCGCTCGATATGCGCGGCACCGAGTTCCAGCACGACGTGTGGGACGCGATGCTGCAAGTCCCCCCCGGAGCGACCACGAGCTACGCCGAGGTGGCGCGGCAGGTGGGCCGCCCCACCGCGTACCGGGCGGTAGCGCAGGCATGCAAGGCGAACCCCGTGGCGATCGTCGTGCCGTGCCACAGAGTCATCGGCTCGGACGGGTCCATGACCGGCTACGGCGGACCGTCGGGCGTGAAGCGCAAGCGCGAGTTGCTCGAGCGGGAAGGCGGCCGGGCTGCACAGGGCTGACGGGCTGCTGTCGGGCCGTCTGCCGGTCGTGTCAGGAGCTGAGTCTCGGGCCCGTGAGAGAAGCGTCGACGAGGGAGGACGAGGAATGAGGTTTCGCTGGGCTCTTGGGACGTTGGCGGGCATGCTCCTTCTGGTTGTGGCTTCTGCTCTTCCCGCGCAGGCCGCTCCCGTGCGCACCGCCGTTTGGGCCAACTTCTCATCGACGAACATCGTGTACGGCCAAGCCGTCACCATCGGCGCTCGGCTCGTCGACTCGCAAGGCCATCTCGTCACGGGCAAGGTCGTGAAGCTCGAGGCGTCCATCGACGCCACCTCGTGGAGCAACGTCGGGACGCGCACAGCCGACAACGGCACCTGCAGCTTCGGCGTCCGTCCTCCGCGCGATCTCTACTATCGACTTCGTTTCGACGGCGATGCGGACGCCGACCCCTGCGTGGGCCGGGCCGTGCCGGTGACCGTGCGGGTCGCGATCACGGGCCCCTTCGGCGCGGTCGGCTCGGCCTACGGCCGAAACTACTTGCTCAAGGGAAGCGTCGCACCGGCGCACCCGGACGGCACACCCATCACGCTCGAGGCGTACCAATCCGTCAACGGCGTGTGGAAGCACGTGAAGGACTTCACCGACTTCATGCACACGCGGTCGGGGGTCTATGGCTTCCGCTTGGAGACCATCAAGTTGCCGTACACGGGCAGATGGCGGATCCGTGCCGTGCTCGCGGCCGACGGGGACCACGCCCGCTCAGTGACGGGCTGGAAGTACGTCGACTGCTACGTCGACCCCGTCAATCGGTTCTCGGGCTTCTCTGACGCGACCAGCGATCTCTTCTGGCTGGAGAAGGGCACCGCACTGCTTTCGTTCACCTGGAGCGGAACGGGTGCGGCACCGGCCTACTCGGACTTGACCCTCCTGGACACATCCACGGGTACGGGTCCCTCGGCGCGCTTTTGGGATGGCAGCAGCGGCACCCGGCTCTTCGTCGTGTCGCGAACGGGCTGGCACCGCCTTACGGTCTCGACCACCGGCTCTTGGAGCGCGGTCCTGACGGCTACCCGGATCCTGACCCGACCGCGCTTCCTGGCCCACCGCACCCCGGGCCGTACAACCGGTCCGGCGTGGGCAGTGGATGGGTCGCGCCGCCGTACGGGTTCTTCTACGTCGGGGAAGGGCCGCAGACCATCAAGTTCAGCAATTGGAGCGGCAGCCGCTGCGCCCTCATCATCTACTCTGCCGACGGTACGTTCGCTGCGCGCATCTACGACGGCACGGCCAAGGCAGCGGAGACGACGGTCGCTCTGCCCCGGTCCACGGCATACTACATCGACGTCGTGCCCGCGGGACGGTCGTTCACCTTTATGACGTTCACGTTCATGTGAGACCGCTTCAGGCTCGGACAAGTACCTCCATCCCGGCGCGCGAGCGCGGGTCCCGCTAGACTGCGACACCATGCACGGCATCTTCATCTCGATCGCGATACTGGCGCCCAACGTCCTCATGCTCACGAACCCGCCGCAGGACGTGCCGCCAAAGGCGCAGGTCCCCAAAGCGGGAGCGTTCCGATGGTTCGAGACGCTCGAGCGTCTGGGCCAAGTGGGCTGTTTCGTTATCCCGCTCGTGTACCTGCTAACGCCGCACACGGCGCTGCAGTGGGCGGCCGTGGCGGTCATGGTGCTCGCTCTGGCGTTCTACTACGCCGGTTGGATCCGCTTCATGCGGGGCGGATACCGCTTCCGGCTGCTCTTCGCGCCCATGGCCGGCGTGCCGGTCCCCATGGCCTCGGCACCGGTGGTCTACTTCTTCGCGGCGTCGGTGGCCCTCGCATCCGTCCCGCTCGCGGTGGCCGCCGCGCTGCTCGCCGTGGGACATCTCTACGTGAGCCGGTTCACCTGGAACCACATCAAGAATCAGGCCGAGGAGGCCGCATGACGCCAGCGTCCAAGATGCCCGACGAGGCCGTGCACATCGCAGGCGACACCTGGTACCTGCCGGGACTGACGAACGCCGGGCTCGTGGGCAGCCTGGGGATAGACACGGGGCCGGACGAGGCCGCCTACGACGGCGTGACACTGGACGAGCTCGCGATCACGCACGGGCACGCCGACCACTTCGCCGCCGCGGCCGTGCTGCGCGAGCGGGGCGCCCGCGTGTACGCCGCGCGCGACGACGCGAGTCTCATCGAGAATCCCGAGGTCAACATCCGCGGGATGTTCTCGTGGGCCAAGCCGGGCGACCTGCTCGTCACCCGGCTCTTCCGCGGCGATCCCTGCGAGGTGGACGGCTACCTGGAGGACTGGGACGACCCGCGCGCGCGACCCATCCCGCTGCCGGGGCACACGCTGGGCCACTACCGGTTTCCTCACGGCCGACCGCGTGCTCTTCACGGGCGACGCGCTGTACCTGCGGGAGCTGTGGCAGCGCCACCCGCTCCCCTACTGCGATAGACCCCTCCGACGTGGTGCGCGTCGCTCGCGACGCATCCTCACACTGGACTTCGACATCGCTCGTGCCCGCGCACGGCCACCCGGTCACTCGCGAGGAGGCCGAGCTGGCACATCGCCCATCACCTGGGCCAACTGGCCGAGATCGAGTTCCTGATCCTGGACCGCCTCAAGAAGGAGCACACCACCGAGGAGGCCATCGCGATGGTCTCCGACTGAGCGCGGCCTTTCGGACAACCCCGCCGGGTACTGGTTGGCGGTCACGACGGTGAAAGGGTTCCTTGGCGACCTTCTGGGCACCGGGCAGCTCGAGTTCTTCGTGCGCGACCACGCCGGGTGGTGGCGCACGCCCCGGTAGCCGCGCCGCGGCAGGGCTCGCGGCCCCGGCCCGGATGGGAGCGAACGGCCCGGATGGGGCAGCCGGGCGGCCCGGGATCCGGCGGACGGGGGCTCGCGCGCCGCGGAATCGGGGCGGTCCTAGAGCCGCTTCTCGAGCATCACGACATCGAGCCACCGGCCGAACTTCCAGCCCACCTCGTGCATGACCCCCACGTATTCGAAGCCCAGAGACTCCGACAGGCTGATACTCGCCGCGTTCTCCCCCGCGATGCGTGAGATGACCATGTGGTGGCCCAAGGCCTTGGCACGGGCCAAGAGATCCGTGCCCAGAGCTCGCCCTACGCCGGTGCGGTGATGGGACTCGTCCACGTACGTGGAGATCTCCACGGTCCTGTCCCACGCGTGGCGGTCGCTGACCGAGCTGAGGGAGCCCCACCCGACGACGGCACCATCGCGCTCGAGCACTGTGACGGGGTGCTCCGCATCGTGCTCGGCCAGCCATGCGGCACGGTCAGGGACGGTCTTGGGCTCGGTGTCGAACGTGGCTGTCGAGCTCACGACCGCCTGGTTGTAGATCTCCGTCGATCCTCTCGACGTCGGCGGGGACCGCCGAACGGATAGTGTCCAAGGCTGCCTCCGGAGTGCGGGCGGACGGTGCGGGGCCCATGCGGGATAGGCCGGCGAAGCGGGCCACTCAAAGGGGACGAGTCCGGGCGCCGCGCAGTCCCATAGTAGCGGTGCGCCCCGACATGAACGGAGGGCCGCCCAGGGCGACCCTCCGTGTCGGGCGAGTCACGTCCACGCTTAGTGCAGCGTGTTCATGACGTCGTCTCTCACCGACTGTGAGACGGCACCCGTGCCGCCAACGAAGTACACCTGCAGGATGTCCGGCTTGTGGGCCGTGAGCGCGTTCGACGTGTAGCTGGGCAGCGAATCGGTGCGTGTGAGCATCAGCACGCCTCCCGCCTTGCCCAGCGCCGGGCCGCCGCTAAGAGCATCGGGGAACGCCTGGCCGGTCGCGATGCCGAGCCAGGTCCAATCCTGGCCCTCACCGACCGGTGTGACCAACCCCGCGATCCGTGTCGAGAACGTCGTGGTGGCCCACTCCGCCACGAGCGATGCCGTTTCGTAGCGGTCGATGCCGCCTAGGCGCACCTTGGTCTTGGACCCGCCAAGAGCGCTCTGGATGGTGTTCGCGGCCGAGTCCGGCACGGCGCCGACGCCGCCCAACACGACCTCGCGTGTCGCACCCAGCGCCGTGACCTCGTCGAGGGTGACCTGCGGTACCGTGGCGCCATGGACGAGCAGGATCGGCCGGACCTGGCTCCAGGCGTTGGGCCCCGCGGTCAAGGCGTCCGGATAGTCCATACCGGTCGCGATGAAGACCGTCCCGTCCAGCGACGGGTGGATCGTCTGCACGCGTCCGGCGATCAGCGCCGCCGTCTCGTAGCGGTCTATGCCGCCGATGCGGTCGACGTTGCCCGCGCCGAGCAGAGCGGCGAGCTGGTTCTCGACGCCGGCGCTTCACCGCGCCCGTGCCGCCCACGATCACCGCCTTGGTGGAGCCCAAGCGGATGATCTCGAGCGCCACCTCAGAAGGTAGCGAGGCGGTGCGGGTGAGCAGGACCGGGCTGCCATAGGCTCCCGCGAGCGGGCTTGCGGCCAACGCGTCGGGGAAGTTCTGCCCCGTGGCTACGACCACGGTGGGCACGGAGCCGGTCGCGAACTGGCTGCGGCTCACCGCCACGGCCGTTTGGTACCGGTCCAGGCCCGCCAGCTCGGCGGATCCCACCGACACGAAGAACTGTGCGCTCTTCGTGGCCTCCTGGTTGCCGGCGTTGTCCACGCTGTAGAACTCCACCGTCTGTGTGCCCAGGTGAGACACCATGAACGGTGCGGTGTACTCGGTCACGGTCCTGCCGTTGACCTGGTAGTAAGTATGTCCGACGCCCGACAACGGGTCGGTGGCTTCGATGCTTATCGTGGCCGGGCCGAAGTAGAGCGGCTGCGCGCTCGAGGTCGTCTCCGGATCGGTGCGGTCGATCCGCACGTCGGCGGTGGGCGTCGAGCTGACCGTGCCCTGCCCGTTGGAGGCCCACGCCTTCACCGAGGTGTCACCCTCGGCCGTGACCGTTACCGGTACCGAGCACGTGGACGGCAGACCACCGGGCGAGAACGAGTCGGGTGTGCCCGCGAGCGACCAGAAGACGGTGTCCACCCCCTCGGCAGCCTCGCTGGCTTCCACCGACAGGACCACGTCGTGGTTGACCCAGCCGGTAGGCGCGCCGTTGATCTGCACATCGGGGAACGTCCCGGTGATCCAGATGACCTCGAAATGATGGGTGCTCTCGTTGCCGGCGTTGTCCAAGGACCAGTACTCGACGGTGATCGTCCCCGGCACGGACACGGTCACCGTGGTGGTGAACGCGGTCGTGGGGACTGTGCTGGCTCCTGTGCATTTGTAGTAGAGGGCGCTGATGCCCGAGGTGGCGTCGCTGCCATCCAGGCCGAAGTCGACCGGGCCGGTGTTCGTTGCCGAGGGATACACCGTGATGGTGGACTCGGGGATGCCGGTGTCGATGCGCACCACGGCGGTGGCCGTGTCGGACTTGGAGCCCAGCAGGTCGGTCACGGCGGCGTCCAACGTCGTCACGCCCTCGGCAGTGATGGTCACCGGCTGCGAGGCGGCCGGGGCCGGCGACGGGGCGGTCCAGCTGAACGGCGCTCCGTCCACGGTCCAGGCGATCGTGCCCACCTGACCCGCGGACGCGGACGCGTCCAGGGACAGCACGACGGCATGGTTGACCCAGCCGGAAGGTGCGCCCGCGATGTTCAGCGCCGGCCGGGACCCGATGGCGATGTCACGGGTCTTGGGAGACTCGGCGTTGCCCGCGAAGTCGACACTCCAATAGGTCACCGTGGTGGTGCCGGTGTTGGAGATCGTGATGGGCTCGCCGGGGCCCAGGGTGCCGGGGGTCCCGGTAGCGGTGCTCTCATACACCGTCGCCCCGAGGGTCGTCGCCCCTGAGAGCCGGTAGTAGATGGTGTCCACGCCGGACGCCCCATCGTAGGATCGCAAGTCGAACGAGACCGGGCTCGTAGCCGGATCGCTGCCCGGGATGGGCGGCAGCGTCGTGAAGGTGCTCGACGGCGCGGCCCTGTCGATCTTGACCGTGGCGGTGCTCGTGTCCGAGGTGAACAGAAGCAGGTCGGTCACGTAGGCGGATATGGGGATCTGGCCCGTGCCCGTCACGTTCACGTCGAACGAGTAGTGGAAGAGCGAGAGGAGCGGCGGTGTCTCGACGTAGTGTGTCGAGCCCACCCAGTAGTCCACGTGGGCGATCGCTCCCAAGACGGTATCCACTGTGATGGTCAGGGTCACGTCATGGTTCACCCAGCCTGTGGGGGCCCCGGTCGATCACGGGCGGGTTCGGCTCCAGGAGCGCATAGGCGGGCTGGGCGAAGGCGAGCATCACCACCGTTGCCGCTACCAGAATGCCTACCGCAAGCTTCGTCCTGGACAGGCGCATCGATCTCGCCCCCTGTTGGTGCGGGTCGGAGCCGGACTCCGACCCTTTTGCCTGGGTGTTGGGGGTCGCTCGCAATGTCGAGTGGCCGCACGATCGCAGACATGCCGACGCGCGGCACCGCTGACCCGGTGTTGTCTACCCGGTCCATTGGCCGTGGGCCTTGAACGGTAGAGTGGCGAGGACGAACGGTCCCGCCGAGCGGTCAGGCTCAGATGAGCCCGCCTGGGCCGCGCGAGCGGCCCTACCGCTCCGACTTCTTGCGGTCGGTCTTGCCCAGCACGCGCTTGCGAAGGCGGATGCTCTTGGGCGTGATCTCCACGAGCTCGTCGTCCTCGATGTACTCGAGCGCCTCCTCGAGCGTGAACACGACGGGAGGCGCGAGCTGGATAGCCTTGTCTGCCGAGGCCGCGCGCGTGTTCGTGAGCTGCTTGGCCTTGGCCACGTTGACGACCATGTCGCCGGAGCGCGCCGCTTCGCCCACGATCATGCCCTCGTAGCACATGACGCCGGGGCCCACGAACAGCGTGCCGCGCGTCTGGAGCGTGTCCAGCGCGTACGCGACGGACTTCTCCGTGCTCATGGCGATGAGCGAGCCGTTCTGGCGACCGCCCACGACGTCGCGGAAGGGGCCGTACTCGAAGAAGTGGTGGAACAGCGTGCCCTCGCCGCGGGTCGCGTTGAGGATGCGGGTGCGCAGGCCCATCACGCCGCGCGAAGGGATCTTGAACTCCAGGTGAACGTGCTCGTCGCGCTGGACCATGTCGGCCATCTCGCCGCCGCGCGCGCCGAAGATCTCGATGACCTTGCCGGCGTACTCGCTGGGCACGTCCACGACGGCCTGCTCGATGGGCTCGAGGTGTGACCTTGCCTTCCTTCTTGAGGATGACCTGGGGGCGGCCCACCTGGAACTCGTAACCCTCACGGCGCATGGTCTCCATGAGCACCGACAGATGGAGCACGCCTCGGCCGGCCGACCTCCATGCCGGACTTGTCCTCGTTCTCCCGGATGTTCATGGAGATGTTGGACTCGGCCTCTTTGAGCAGGCGTTCTTTGATCTGCCGTCCGCCCACGATCGTGCCCTCCTGGCCCACGAGCGGGCTGGTGGACGCCGCGAAGACCACGGACATCGTGGGCTCTTCAACGTGGATGGGCGCCAGCTGCACCGGGTCGATCCGGCACGTGAACATGTCGCCGATGTCGGCGTCCTCCACGCCCACGACCGCGCAGATGTCGCCCGCGTGCGCCGACTTGGCCTTCTCGCGGCCCAGTGCCTCGAAGGTGTAGAGCTCCTTGACGGCGGCCTCGTAGCGGCTGCCGTCGTTCTTGATCACGAGGATGCGATCGCCGTCGTTCATGGTGCCCGAGAAGACCCGGCCGATGCCGATGCGGCCCACGTACTCGCTGAAGTCGATGGTGCACACCTGCATGGCCACGGGACCGCTCGCGTCGCAGTCCGGCGCCGGGATGTGGTCGATGATCGCGTCCAGCAGCGGGGTCATGTCCATGTTGCCGTCGTCGGGCTCCAAGCGCGCGTAGCCGTTGACCGCGCTCGTGTACACGATGGGGAAGTCGAGCTGGTCGTCGTTGGCGCCCAGGTCGAGCATGAGGTCGAAGACCTGGTCGATCACCTCGTGCGGGCGGGCGCCCGGCCGGTCGATCTTGTTGATCACGACCATGCGGCTTCAGACCGTGCTCGAGCGCGTGGCGCAGGACGAAGCGCGTCTGCGGCATCGCGCCCTCGAAGGCGTCGACGATGAGCAGGACGCCGTCGGCCATCTTGAGCACGCGCTCCACCTCGCCGCCGAAGTCGGCGTGGCCGGGCGTGTCGATCACGTTGATCTTGGTGTCGCGCGTACCGGATGGAGATGTTCTTGGCGAGGATGGTGATGCCGCGCTCGCGCTCCTGGTCGTTGGAGTCCAGCACGCGCTCGGCGACCTGCTGGTTCTCGCGGAAGACGTGCGTCTGCCTGGAGCAGCCGGTCCACGAGCGTGGTCTTGCCGTGGTCGACGTGGGCGATGATCGCGATGTTGCGTATGTCGTTCTGGCGCACGGGGGTTCCTTGCATTCGTTCGTGTACGTGGCTGCAGCCCGCTCGGCATGCCGAGCGGGCGCACGAGGCGCAAGGTTAGCACGATTCGAGCCGAGGGGCGGCGTCGTGACAGGCTGATGCGGTCCGGGCCCGGCGTGGCGGCCGGCTCCTGGACACTACGCCGCCGGCTTGCTCTCCGGTTCGAGAGGGCTCACGTGCAGGTAGAGGCGCCGGCCCTGGTCGTCGGTGATCGTGAGCGGGTACACGGACACGCACAGCAACCCCAGGTCGGGTTCGCGGACCTCGGCCATGGCGGGGGCCCCTGTCTCCACCGCGCGGTCGAAGGGGCATTCGGGCGGCACGGCACCGTCGGCGTGGACGGCCACGGCGCACTCCGCGTGCCACTCGCAGATGCCCGTGCAGGTGGACGAGTAGAACGCGCGGTTGGCCAGGATGACGCGCCGGTCCTCGTCCATGACGATGGCCGGGTACGGAAGCGTCTCGAGCAGCCCTCGGCCGTTGACCGTGATCCGGGACGCGAGACCGCCCAGAGCACCGGGCTCGGGCTCCGCGCACAGCTCGTTCACCATCGCCGTCAGGTCCGCCGGGTCGAACGGCTTGAGGAGGACCCGCGCGATCCCCGCGTCGCGAGCATGCGACCACACCTCCGGCTCCACCTCGGACGTCATGAGGGCGATGGGCGTGCTTGTGTTGGGACCGCCCGAGGCGCGCACGGAATGCGCCAGCCAGAAGCCGTCGCCGTGCGGCATGCGCTGGTCGGTGATGATGAGATCGAAGCGCTCCAAGGCGCACAGGCGCAGCGCCTCCTCACCCCCGGTGGCCTCGACCACCTCGTGCTCGGATGCGCGAAGGACGATCCGCGCGAGTATGCGCGCGGCATCCGAATCGTCCACCACAAGGATGCGGCGCGGCTGTTCCCTTTGCGCGGCCATGAGGGTGACCTCCCCAGCTTGGGCCCATCGATCTTGAGGCGCGAGCTGAGGCCCGCGCCGGAATCCCTTTATGCAAGCAAAGGCGGTTCCTATGCGCGTGGCGGGAGGGTGGGACCCGCCGGACGGTCCGGGCGGGCGGGCGACCGGATTGCGGGTGTCCCCCGTTCGGGTACCTCTCGAGCAGACACCTGACCGCAACCGGGCCTCGAGGCCCTCGGACAAGGAGGCGCCCACCATGGCCCAACTGGCCGGTTCACGGACCGAACGCAACCTGCTCAAGGCCTTTGCCGGCGAAAGCCAGGCGCGCAACCGCTACACGTTCTTCGCCTCGGCGGCCAAGAAGGAGGGCTTCGAGCAGATCTCGGCCCTGTTCCTGGAGACGGCGGACAACGAGCGCGAGCATGCGAAGGTCTTCTTCAAGTTCCTGGAAGGCCGCGACGTGGAGATCACGGCGACGTATCCGGCGGGCAAGATAGGCACCACCGCCGAGAACCTTCTCGCCGCCGCGGAAGGCGAGCTGCTGGAATGGGCCACGCTCTACCCCGACTTCGCGGATGTCGCGCGCGAAGAGGGCCTTCCAGACGTGGCCGCGGCGTTCGAGCAGATCGTCGAAGGTGGAGGCGTATCACGAGCGCCGCTACCGCAAGCTGCTGGACAACGTGAACGGCTTCACGGTGTTCAAGAAGGACGGCACTGTGTTCTGGAAGTGCCGCAACTGCGGCTACGTCTACGAGGGCGCCGAGGCGCCGGCCGAATGCCCGGCGTGCCATCATCCGCAGGCCTACTACGAGCTGTGGGTGGAGAACTACTGACGTTGGCTGCGCCTGGGCAGCTCAGCAATCATGCCTTGCAAATTCACCGGTAGATGGTGATATTACAAGGTATGAATGTACTTCCTCGGCATGCTACGGACGTTGTGCGACGACGGCTCGAGTCCTTCCGCGTCGTGGTCGTCACCGGCGCGCGGCAGGTGGGGAAGTCCACCTTGGTGCGGCTGATCCTCGACCAGGTGGGCGGCCAGTACCTGACGCTCGACGATCAGCTCACTCGCGAGCAGGCAGCGACCGATCCCGACGGGCTCGTGGCTCATGGTGACGGCCTTGTCGTGATCGACGAGGTGCAGCTCGAGCCCGACCTGCTTCGGGCGATCAAGCTCGCTGTTGACCGGGATCCGACGCCCGGGCGCTTCCTGCTCACCGGGTCGGCGAACCTGCTCAGCATGCGCACCGTCACCGAGTCGCTCGCAGGTCGCGCCGCCTATCTCGAGCTCATGCCACTCACTTGGTCGGAGATGCGGGAGCTCCCGATGCCCCGCGCGCTGGATGATGCATTTGCCGCGCCCGACGCTACGGCTTTCGCCGACTCCCTCACGCCGGCGCCCTCCGAGCTTGCGCAGAACGCCCGGGGGGTCGCCCTCGCCGGAGGCATGCCGGAGGCCTTTCGGCTTCCGGCCGAGGATAGGCGAGTCTGGTACGACAGCTACCGCCGGACCTACCTGGAGCGAGATCTCCGACAGTTGTCCGCCATCAGCAACGTTACCGAGTTCGGTCGGTTGCTGAGCCTGGCGCTGCTCAGATCCGGCGGCCTGCTCAACAAGCACGACTTGGCCACAGACGCGCGGCTGTCCTACTCCACCGCGGATCGCTATTTGTCGCTGCTGCAGACCTCGTATCAGATCCGGCTCCTCCAACCGTTCTTCAGCAACCTGGCCAAGCGCCAGATCAAGTCCCCCAAGATCTTCGCCGTCGACTCGGGTGCCGCAGCCTGGGCAGCCAATGCCTGGGACCAGCGATCGGCCATCGCCAGCGGTCGGGACGGCGCGCTTCTGGAGACCTTCGCGATCTCCGACATCCTCGCGTGGGACAGCCTCTCGAGCACCTCCTCCTACCATTTCTGGCGCACGACCGGAGGTGCCGAGGTGGACCTCGTGGTGGAGCGCGGCAGCGAGGTCGTGGCCATCGAGTTCAAGAGCGCCGTCACCCTGGGCACGCGAGACCTGTCGGGACTCCGTGCGCTCCGATCCGACCTGGGTGACCGCTTCAGGCTTGGGATCCTGGCCCACCTCGGCCAAGAGGTGCGTGTGATGGACGACAGCATCGTGGCCGTCCCGCTCGCGTCGCTCCTCGGGGCGGTGCCGGCTCACTAGCGAGCGTGGTCACCGATCACTCGGCAGGGGCCTCCATGCGCAGGAATCGTTCCATGAAGCGGGACTTGAGCAGCCACCACACCGCCGCGATCCACACGGCCGTGCTCGCGAAGACGGCGAAGTAATCGCGCAGCGGGAGCTCGCGCACCTCGAACAGGCGCGCGGCGAACGGGATCTCGAGCACCACGGCGGTGATGAGGAGGCCTCC
Source organism: uncultured Coriobacteriia bacterium (assembly GCA_963768865.1). Classification (GTDB taxonomy): domain Bacteria; phylum Actinomycetota; class Coriobacteriia; order Anaerosomatales; family CAVYJL01; genus CAVYJL01. The sequence continues at coordinate 653,885 of CAVYJL010000007.1, forward strand.
GCCTATAGCCACGATCACCGGGCGCCAGTCGTTCCAGGCTCGCTCGCCCACCGCCCAGAACTGGGTCGGAGGCGCCACGAACACGACCACGGCCAGCCCGATCGTGAGCGTGACCAGGTTGAGCATGTCGCGGGCGAGGGCGTGGTCGCCGGTCCCCAGCAGGTAGCCGAGGAACACGAGCATCTGGATGATCACGGCTGCCGGCACGGCCGCGAGCAGGAAGTGGCCGATCCGGCGCATCAGACTGCCGTGCGGGACGGGCCCCGGCGGCGCCCACCACGCCAGCGCGATGTTGGGGAGCGTGAGCGTCACGAGCGTCACGAGGGAGCGTTGCCTGGGCAGGAACGGGAAGCCCTGGGCCAGCGACATGATCGCCACCAGGACGAACGCGAACGTCACGATGCGCGTGAGGTAGACCTCCAGCATGGCGGTGATGCCGCGCACGATGCGCTGGCCCTCCGTGAACGCTCCGGGCAGCGCCGAGAACCGGTCGCCCAACAGCACGATGTCCGCGGCGTTGCGGGTCGCCTGGCTGCCCGACTGCATCGCGATCCCGACGTCGGCCTTCTTCAGGGCCAGGACGTCATTGACGCCGTCGCCGGTCATGGCGACCCGGCGGCCGCTGCGATGCAGGACCTGGATCAGCCGTTCCTTCTGGTCGGGGTTGACCCTGCCAAAGACGTCGGCGTGCTCAGCGGCGCGGTCGAACGCCTCGTCGTCCATCTCGGCGAGCTGCGCGCCCGAGACGGTGATGAGCTCCCCGCCCCCGATGCCGCACAGCCCGGCGCTGCGCGCGATGGTGGCCACCGTGTCGGGGTTGTCGCCCGAGATCACCTTGAGCTGGATCCCGGCCTCCGAGAACCCGGTGAGCGTCTCGCGCGCGTCGGGCCTCAGCTCGTCCGTGAGAGCGACCATCGCGTAGGGCGCGAGATCCGGCGGCAGCTCGGGCTCCTCGCCGTCGTGCAGGCTCGTGCCCTGCGCGTGCGCCAGGAGCAGGACCCTCTTGCCGCCCCGCTGCCACGAGGCGCCCACACCGTCGGGGTCCCACGCGGCTCCGCCCACAAGGTGCGGCGCTAGCGACTCGGGCGCGCCCAGCACCCACGCCCCGGCGTTGGGCCCCTCGCCCATCGACACCGCGCTCCACTTCCGTGCCGAGGAGAACGCGACCTCTTCGGCCACGGTCGCGGCGGTGCCTCCGAGGGCGGAGGCCAGCGCCTCGCTCGTGCGGTTGGGTGACGAGAAGGACGCGGCCAGCGTGCCCACGGCCGCGCGGGCGGCATCCTCGGCCAGGCCGGGGGCGACCGGGCGCACGGCGTCGAGGGCTAGCTTGTTGGTGGTGAGCGTGCCGGTCTTGTCCAGGCACAAGACGTCGACGCGGGAGAGCGCCTCGATGGACTCGACCTGCTGGACGACCACGCCTTCGCCGGCGATGCGGGCGGCGCCGAGCGCGTACGCCAGCACGATCACGAGGAAGAGGCCGGGCGGCGCGATCTGGAACACGACCGCCGTGGCGCGGGCGAACTCGAGCGGCGTGTCGTGCTGCAGGTAGAACCCGATCGCGAGGAGAGCGACGAAGAAGGCGACGATGAGCAGGAGCACGCGCACGGTGGTGTCCACCTCGCGCTGGATGGGCGTGATGTTCTTGCGGTAGGTGCGCGCACGGACGGTGAGCTTGGAGGCGTACGAATCCGCGCCCACGTGCTCGGCCAGGTAGCGGCCGGAGCCGGAGAGCACCGCGGAGCCGGACATGACATCGTCGCCCGGCTTCTTGTCCACGCCTTCGGACTCGCCCGTGAGCAGCGACTCGTCCATCTCCACCGAGCCGGTCAGCAGCGAGCCGTCCACGACGATCTCGTCGCCCTGGTTGGCGACGAGGACGTCTCCGAGCACGACCTCTTCGGGCTCGATCTCGAGCTCGGCGCCGTCACGGACCACCCGGGTCTTGCTGCGAGCCAGCAGCGCTATCTGCTCCAGCTTGCGCCTGGCGCGCACCTCCTGGAACACGGCGATGCCGATGTTGAGGAACACGACACCGGTCGTGAGCAGGGCGTCCAGGGCGGAGTTGAGCACGACGAGCGCGATACCCAAGCCTATGAGGATCAGGTTGAACGGCGTTATGACGTTCGTGCGGATGATGTCCCATGTGGAGCGGGTGGTCCGCGGGACGGTGTTGCCCTGGCCGGCCGCGAGCCGACGCGCGGCCTCGGCACCGGTGAGTCCGGTGCTGGGGTCGGTCGTGGGAGTCGCCGCCGGGGCGGAGGATATGGCCGGCTCGTCGGGCATGCACGCTCTCTCGAGTGGGTCGGCACCATTGTGTGTGTTCCCGACCCGGTAAGCCACTCCCGCGCGGGCGGGGGCGCCACTTCGCGCGATCCATGGGTTGTATGCTCACGCTACATGCGACCGAGCGCAGGGAAGGAGCGCGTCATGTCCCCCGAAAGCGTGTACGCCGTCGCCCTGAACGAAGAAGACTGGCTCTGGGTGGCCCGCATAGTCGTGGACGACGACCGCGACGAGGCCCTCGAATTCGTCAAGACGGTCATCCACAGGCAGATAGAAGGCCACAAGAACGGGCTGCTCCAGTCCCATCTGGACACGCGATCGAACCCCACCGTTGCCTTGAACAATAGGCGAGGCGGGAGCTAGGAGCCGCACGCGGAAGCCACCGGCGCCCGCCACCCGGAAGAGACTCTTGTTGACGATGAATACCGGCGGGGGTATGCTCTCCTCAGTGAGTTCGAAAGTATTCGAAGTGAGAGGAGCCCCGATGACCCCCGTCGCCAGACGTCTAGTGCTGCTGCTCGGCCTGGCCGGCTTCATCGTGATGGCCGACAACTGGGTCGTGTCGCCGATCCTGCCGGCGATCTCCAAGAGCGTCGGCGTCAAGCCGGAAGCCGCCGGCATCCTCATCGCGGCCTACATGCTGCCGTTCGGCATCTTCCAGCTCGTGTTCGGCCCGCTGGCCGACAGGTTCGGCAAGACGCGGATCATCCTCGTCACGTTCATCGCGTTCGCCGTCGCCACGGCGCTGTGCGCGGTGGGCACGACGCTCACCGGCATCGCGGCCTTCCGGGCGCTGACCGGGCTGTTCGCCGCGGCCACCATGCCCATCTCGCTCGCGCTCATCGCCGACGTGGTCCCGATGGAGAGCCGGCAGCAGGCCATCGGCTCTTTCATGGGCATCGCGTTCCTCGGGCAGGCGCTTGTCCATGGGCATCGGCGGCGCGATCGCGTACTTCTTCGACTGGCGGGGCGTCTTCCTCGTGTACGCCGCGGTCGCGGCGGTGATCGCGGTGGCCTTGTGGCGCGGCCTTCGCTCGGCAGCGAGAGACTTGGAGACGCGCGACCCGCACGCTCCGATCATCAAGCCGTACATGTCGCTGCTGGGTCACGGGCCCAGCCTGCGTACCTACTCGATCATCCTGTTCGAAGGCGCCTTCCTGCTGGGCAGCTTCAGCTACCTTGGAGCGATCCTTGCCCAGAGGTTCAGCCTCTCGTTCCTCGCGATCGGCGGGGTCATGACGGCGTTCGGCGTCGGCGCGGTGATCGCGGGCCGCGCCAGTGCGAAGGTGGCCGCGACGACTCGGGCCGGGTCCGGACGATCGCAGTGGGTCTGGTCATCGCCGCCGCCGCCAACGCTCTCGTCTTCGTGGGCGGCAACAGCCTCGCCGTGACGACCTTGGGCGTGTTCCTGCTGGGCCTCGGCTTCATGACGGCGCACTCGACCCTGATGACGGTAGCCACCGAGTTCGCGAAGCGCGCGCGCGGCACGGCGATGTCGCTCGTGACGTTCGCGTTCATGGTCGGCGGCGCGGCCGGCACGCAGCTCGGCGGCCGGCGTCGCCGACGCGAGCTCGTTCGCCATGATGTACGCCGTATACGGCGTGGGCCTGCTGTTCCTCGGCCTCACCGCTCTGCTGGCTCTGCCGAGGCGCGGACACGCCGCGAGCCCGCGGTCGCGACGGAGTCCGCATAGGGACCTGCGCTTGTGAGGTCGTGCGGCGTGTATGCTTCTACTGGTTCGAAGATGTTCGAACTCCAGGAGGAGGCGCGACGATGGAGCGCCACGATGACGAGAGCGACAGCTCGACGCGGTCTTCAAGGCGCTGGCGTCCGAGCATCGGCGCGAGATCCTGCGGATCCTCGGCGAGTCGACGCCCGAGGCCGGGCAAGACCTGCTGCGCGGCCGACGAGGTGTGCGCGTGCAAGCTGTCCGATCATCTCGGGCTCGTCGGCGTCCACGATCTCGCATCACATGTCGGTGCTGCGCGCGGCCGGACTCGTCGACGCGCGCAAGGAGGGCTCGTGGACGTACTACACGCTTCGCCGCGAGGTGCTCGACGAGGCCGCGGAGGAACTCAGGCGCCTCTAGACACCGCGGCACGGGCCGGCCAAGTCGCCGAGCTCGCCTTCTTGGCTCTAGGAGTTCGAAAGTCTTCGATGTCATCGCACGTCACGAGGAGGAACCATGATCATCAAGGTGCTGGATCCGGGATGCACGAACTGCCAGAAGCTCGAGGACGCTCGCCAGCAAGGCCGTCGCCGAGCTCGGCATCGACGCCGAGATCGTCAAGGTCACCGACATCGCCGAGATCATGGCGCTACGGCGTCATGTCGACGCCGGCGCTCGTCGTCGACGAGGAGCTCAAGGTCGCCGGCCGCGTCCCGTCGTACGACGACGTCGTCAGCATCCTGCAGCGCTCCGCCGAGCTAGCACGCCACTCCGACCGGAGGCGCGCGATGGACCCGTTCTACCCGCTGCAGCTGCTCTCGGACTGGCTCACCTACACCGTGCTCGGGCTCGCTCCCGACGAGCAAGCTCGGCATGTCGGTGGACTTCTTCCTGTTCGACGTGCCGAAGGTGCTCATCCTGCTGGCCGTGGTCATCTTCTTCGTGGCGATCATCCGGTCGTTCTTCCCGCCCGAGAAGACCCGCAAGCTGCTGTCGCACTCCAGGCTCTACGGCGGCAACGTCGCCGCGGCGCTTCTCGGCATCGTGACGCCGTTCTGCTCGTGCTCGGCGGTGCCGCTGTTCATCGGCTTCGTCGAGAGCGGCGTGCCGCTCGGCGTGACGTTCTCGTTCCTGGTGGCGAGCCCGATGATCAACGAGGTCGCGATCATCCTGCTGTGGCGGCATGTTCGGCTGGAAGATCGCCGCGCTCTACATCGTGCTCCGGGCTCGTCATCGCCATCGTCGAGCGGCATCATCATCGGCAAGCTCGGGCTCGAGAGCTGGGTCGAGGAGTACGTCTACCAGATCCGCATGGGCGAGGCCGGCGAGCTGCCCGAGCAGACGTGGCCCGAGCGGCTCGCGTACGCGCGCGGCTACGTGGGCGAGATCGTCGGCAAGGTGTGGCCGTACGTGGTCGTCGGCATCGGGATCGGCGCCGTCATGCACGGCTACATCCCCGACGACTTCCTCGCGAAGTACGCCGGGCCGGGCAATCCGTTCGCCGTGCCGCTCGCGGTCCTCGTCGGCGTGCCGCTCTACAGCAACGCCGCCGGCGTCATCCCGCTCGTGAGCGTGCTCACCGAGAAGGGCGTGGCGATGGGCACCGTCGCTCGCCTTCATGATGGCGGTCGTCGGGCTGTCGCTGCCCGAGGCGATCATCCTGCGCAAGGTGCTCAAGCCCAAGCTCATCGCCGTGTACTTCGGCGTCAACGCGGTCGGCATCATCGCGATCGGCTACCTGTTCAACGCGATCCTGCACTAGACCGGCGATCCGGATCCCGCCGAACCATTGAAGGAGACATCACGATGACCGACGAACCCAACGCCGCCCACCGTCGAGCAGGTCCTGCAGGGCATGGCCGCGCGAGATGGGCGAGACCCCCGAGGTCATGGAGCTTCTGGCCAAGATCAAGCCCGCGATGGTCGTGGAGCAGGCTCGCAACAAGCGTTTCGCGAACGAGGGCAGCTCCATCCCCGAGAAGTACCGCAGCTCATCACCATCGCCACCGTCGCCGGCAGCGGTACGCCGTCACGTGCCTAAAGACGCAGATCGCGCTGGCGCTTCGCATGGGCACGACGCCCGATCGAGGTCGTCGACACACTGGTGCTTGCTCGCTTCGCCGTCGCGTCCACGGTGTTCTCGAACTCGCTGGACGGCCTGCGCATCCTGGCCGAGGCGCAGCGTGAGGAGGCGCCCGAGAATGCCTAGCGACCACGATCACGATCACGAGGCGCACGACCACTCGGGGCACGACCACGCCGGACACTCGCACGCGCATGCCGCGCCGGACACGCTCGGTCCCAAGCTGCTCGCCGGCGTCTTCATCAACCTGCTCATCTTCGCCATGCAGGTCGTCGGCGGGCTGCTCGCCAACAGCCTCGGGCCTGCTCTCGGACGCCGCGCACAACCTGAGCGACGTTGTCTCGCTCCTCATGAGCTACGGCGCGAACCGCGCGGGCAAGCTCCCGCCCACACCCAAGCACACGTTCGCCTTCAGACGCGTGGAGATCATCGTGGCGTTCTTCAACTCCGCCGCTCTCATCGTCGTGGCGGGCTTCGTCGCCTACGAAGGCGTGATGCGCCTGATCCACCCCGTCGAGGTCGGCGGCGCGACCGTGATGCTCATCGCCGGCATCGGGATGCTCGCGAACACCGGAGCCGCCTGGCTGCTCAAGGGCCATGACGACCTCAACGCACGCAGCGCGTTCCTGCATCTCGTGGCGGACGCCGTCACGTCGCTAGGCGTGGTGATAGGCGGCTTCCTCGTGTGGGCGTTCCACTTCAACGCGGCCGATGCGCTCGTGTCCATCCTTCTTTCGGTCTGGATGGTCAAGGAGTCGTGGGGCATCGTGAAGTCCAGCCTCCACATCCTGTTCGAGGGGACCCCCGAGGGCCTCGACTTCTGGGAGATCTCCGAGGCCATCGGAGCCCAGGAGGGCGTCAAAGGCGTACACGCGCTTCACGTGTGGGCCATCTCCTCCAAGGAGTTCGCGCTGTCGGCCCACCTCGAGGTGGACGACGCGCGGCTCTCGGATCTTGCCGAGGTGGTGCGGGGCGTGAAGGACATGCTCGAAGAACGCTACAAGATCGGCCACCCGACACTGGAAGTGGAGTGTGCGGTCGGTGGTTGTGCGGGCGGGATGTGCGCCCTGCCCGTGCAGGACGGGGAAGCCGCATGACCGGCAACACCGCAATTGGAGGTGATCGGAATGGCTGAAGTGAGCGACTCCTGGCAGGGAATCCCGCGCGAACGGATCCATTGGGCGCCCCAGATCGACGAAAGCCTGTGTATCGGCTGTGGTCTGTGCGTCACCACGTGCGGCCGCAAGGTGTTCGACTACGACTTTGAGAGGCGCAAGGCCCAGGCCGCTCGACCTACGCAGTGCATGGTCGGCTGCGTCACATGCGAGAACCTTTGTCCGCAAAGGGCGATCGGCTTTCCGCCCGTGAGCTACGTGGCTCGCCTCATCAAGGAGAACCATGTGCTGGCTGAGGCCAAGCGCAAGCTTGAAGAGATGCGTGTCGCGGAAGGCGGCGCAATCTGACCATGGGCATCACCGACCTGATCTTCCTGAGCGTTATGCTCGCGCTCGTCGCATACTCGGCGCTCAAGAGCCTGCCCAAGACAAAGAAGGCGCTCACCGTGGGTGCAAAGCAGTTCTGGAACGTCCTGCCCTTCTTCGTCGCCATCTTCGGTCTCATCGGCCTGCTCGAGGTGCTGCTCACGCCAAAGCAGGTCGGCGCTTGGCTCGGGCCGCAACAGGGCCTTCTCGCGCCCTTCTACGCGGCTGTCGTGGGCGGGCTGTCGGCTGGTCCTCCGGCCGCCGCGTTCCCGCTGGGCAAGTACTTGCTCATCCAGCACGCGGGAGTAGCCGCCGTCGGGGCGATGCTCATCTCGTGGACGGCGGTAGCGACCGCCACACTGCCTGCCGAGATAAGGTTCTTCGGCACCAGATTCGCGCTTTCTCGCTGGGCACTGGCGTTCATCATCTCGATCGCCATCGGGCTCCTCATGGCCTGGATACTGCCGACAGTGGGGTGGAGCCTGTGAACGCGTTCGTGAAGTGGTCTAAGGTCAACTGGCTGCTGTACGTGGTGGTGATCGCCTACGTCGTGCTCGCGTTGTTTCACCCTCCCGAAGCTCTCGACGCTGCGGCTCGCGGCGTCACCACGTTCGCGAGCTTGCTGGCTACTCTGATCGGCGTGTTCGTGCTCATCGGGCTCGTACGCATATGGGTGACGGATGCGTTCATCATTCGCCATCTGGGCGAGGGATCGGGCTGGCGTGGGCTGGTCATAGGCGCAAGCCTGGGCACTGTGATGATCGGACCGCTCGTCGGGGTGTTCCCTCTCTATGAGTCACTCCTCGTGAAGGGCGCCCGCCCCGGGGTGATCGTGGCGATGGTATCCACTTGGGCGATAAAGCTCGCGATGATCCCGCTCGAGCTGAGCATCTTCGGCTGGCAGTTCACGCTCGTGCGCAACGGCTTGTTGTTCTGCTTCGCATTCGTGATGGCCGCACTGATGGAGCTGGTCCTCGGCAAGGACTGGGGCGCCCGTTTTCGTGGTGCCAGAGGAGAGGAGTTGTGAAGATGAGTCGAAAGATCCTGCTTCCCACGGATGGGTCTGCGACCGCGAAGGCTGCCCGCAGGTTCGCGGTCGACATCGCCAGAGGAGAGGGCGACTCCGTGCTGGTGTTCTCGGTCGCCGAGCCTGCCGAGTACGACGGCCTAGAGGATGAAGCTGTCACGACCGCCATCTCGGGGTACTTGCGTGAGGTGGTCGAGGCTGAGGCGAGCAAGATCCGTTCTGAGGGAATCGGGGCCACCGCCGAGGTCGGCGTCTCTCCGTTTCCGGCACGCGCGATCGTCGAACGAGCGCGCGAACTGGGGGCGGACGCGATCGTCATGGGGACCCACGGTCGCACCGGGCTGGTTCGGGCCGTGATCGGTTCCACCGCAGATCGCGTGGTGCGCGAGGCGGATGTGCCGGTGGTGCTTGTCCCGCTCGAAGAGGGATAGAGACGGCCATGGGGACCGTACCCCCTCGGTTCAAAGGAGAGAAGCGTGACAGATAAGAAGGCCGGCCGATCAGGCAAGCCAAAGAGGATTCCTTCCTCCCTCGTCATAGTCCTGGCGGTGTTGGCGCTCTTCGGCGGCATCATGGTCGCCAAGGGCTGGATCGACGGCGCGAGCACTCCAGCGGCTACTGTCGCTGATGCCGCCGCCCCCAGCGCGCCGGAACCCGCAAAGACGGCCGGAAGCACCATCACTTCGGTGCACAATGACGCCGTGGCCGACTACCAGGCGGCCCTGAAGACGGGCAAGCCCGTCTACGTGCTCTTCCACTCGCTCACTTGCCAGCCGTGCGTGGAGATTTCGGCGGTCGTGGACAGGGTGATGCCCGCCTACGACGGCAAAGTGGTGTTCGTGAACGCGATCAGCGACGACCCATCGTCTCAGCGTCTGGCGTCGCAGTTCCGGTTCGAGTACATCCCCACGTCGTTCTTCATCACTCCCGACGGTCACGTGGCCGATTCGTTCACGGGATCGATGCAGGAGGCCGAGATGAAGGCGCGGCTCGACAAGCTGATCGCCCGGTGAACATCGAGTCGTTCGCGTCGCAGCTGACGTCCGGCTCGTCCGGAGCGATCGCAGCTTTCGGCATCGCGTTCCTGGGCGGCGTGGTCGCGGGCTTCGGCCCGTGCGTCCTGCCGATGCTTCCCGCCGTCTTCGGCTACGTGACCGGTCAGGTGGCCGAGGCACCAGGCGTCTCGCCGGCCAGCGCGTGGCGCAGGGGGCTGGCGCTTTCGGCGACGTTCGTGCTCGGTATGAGCCTGCTGTTCGCGTCAGTTGGCGCCGCGGCAGCGCTGCTGGGCCGAGCGCTGCTCGTGGGGGCGTGGGCGTACTACGTGGTCGCCGCGATCTGCGTCGTGCTGGGCCTGCAGATGATGGGGTTCATAGATCTGCGGTTGGACGCCATCAACCGTTTCCTGCCCACCAAGCGTCCAACCCGCCGTGGGTTCGTGGGGGCGTTCCTGCTCGGGATCCTGTTCGGAGTCGTCGCGTCTCCGTGCTCGACGCCTATCCTCGCCGCGATCGCGACGATCGCGGCCACGCGCGGGTCCGTCCCACAGGGCGCGCTCCTGCTGTTCGTCTACGGACTCGGGAAGGGCGTGCCGCTCATGCTGCTGGGACTGGCCGCGGGCTCGCTCACCCTTATGCGCTCACTGTCGCGCGCGACCAGCGTGCTCACGAAGATCGGCGGTGTGGCGCTCATCGGCGCTGCCGCATACCTCGTCTGGATCGCCTGAGACCTGGGCATGCACGCTCTTTCGAGTGGGTTCGGGACCATTGTGTGTTCCCGACCCGCGAGGCCACTCCCGAGCCTGGAGGGCCCTGGGTACGCGCGGGACCTTCAGTCGACCGCCACCCACTCCTTGATGCGGACTTCGATCTCATCGCGCGCCTGGCGGAAGGCGGCAAGGCGCTCGAGCTCGGGTCCCTGGATGCGCGCCGGATCGTCGACCGGCCAAATCATCCGCTGCGTCCCCATGGGCCAGGTCTTGGGGCAGTCGCTCTCGGAAACGTCGCACATGGTGATCAGGTAAGCCGGATGTAGCGAGCCAAGGTACTCGTCCACGGGTTTGCTGCGAAGGCCAGTGGTGTCGTACCCCGCCTCTTCCAGCACGGCGAAGGTCTCGGGGGCCACCGCGATCCCCTGCCGCAGGCCCGCGCTGTAGGGTTCGAACCGGTCGCCGGCCAGCTGCCGCAGGATCGCCTCGGCCATAAGGCTGCGGGCGGTGTTGCTCACGCAAAGGAACAGGACCTTCTGCTTGTCCACCGGGAACCCCTCTTCTCTCACCAAGGTCGGGCTGATATGGGCGCTGGCAACGGACGTCACCCTGTCCGCAGCGCCTCGGCAAGCCGAGGCGGCAGCCCAGCGGCGAGCACCGCCTGGGCGACCGCCTCCACGTCGTAATCGCACCGGTGGACGACCGCACCTACCCACACGTCCGTGGCGCCGGCGGGACCGAGCGCCGGGTCGCCGGGTGCCGCCGCACGGATCTCGTCCTCGCCGCCCAGGATGAGCTCCACCCATCCGGCTCGCGGGTCGCCGTCCTTGGGCTTTCCCACCGAGCCGCTGCTCGCGTAGTGGACGGTCGCGCCATCAAGCGCCGACATTCGGCGGTGATACGGCATATGGACGTGTCCCACGCACACGACGTCGGCCGCAGCGTCGGAGGCGAGACGAGCGAGCTGCTTGTCCGTCCGGTCCGGGAGCAGATACTCGTTGATCTTGCGCGGGCTGCCGTGAGCGAGCAGAACGCGAGCGCCCTCGGACTCGAAGCGCAGCGCGTCAGGCAGCGCGGCCAGCCACTCGTGGTCGGCGTCGCCGAGCGCGGCGTCCGTGAACTCGTAGGAGGCGGCACCGTCCTGTCTGGCCTGGTCGGTGGCGTAGTAGCAGCCGCACTGGCCGCGCCGGTGCCCGACGCCGTCGTCGTAGTTGCCGGCGATGGTCGGGATGCCGGCGTCGCGGATGCGCGCGACCACACCGGCCGGGTCGGGCCCATAGCCAACGAGGTCGCCCAGGCAATAGCGTTCCGATACGCCGCTCGCGTCCATGTCTGCGAGAACAGCGTCCAGCGCAGGCAGGTTTCCGTGGATGTCCGAGAGCAGAGCGATGCGTCGCATGCGGTTGCCTTTCATGTTCGTGGCGGTGGCGACGTTGATACGCCTCTACCACGTCGGACGCTTGGGGTCAGCCGGCAACCGCCGGCTTCACCTACTTTCAACAACCGGAGCCCGGAACACACGCGCCGCCCTCGGGCGTCTCGGGGGAGCGCATCATCCTGATCGCCGCCTTGTTGCCGCAGAAGACGCATTCCGCCGTGTCGGACGCGGGTTCTTCTTCCTCGATCGCGACGGAGAACGTCTGGCCGCATCCTCGGCAGAAGTAGATGTACTTGGCTTGCATGTCGCCTCCTAGAAAGCGTGCACGAGTGCACTGAGGTGATCGTGGCCGATGGGGGGCTCGGCCACCCAGGGCACGACAGCCATGCGCGAGCTCAGCTGCGCGGCGACGGCCGTGACGAACGGGAGCTCGGCGAGCGCCCGGGCGCGCAGGACAGGATCGGCGGTCGCCACGGGAACCAGGCTCTGGTCGACGATCCACGCGTAGGGCTCGACGCCGGCGCGGCGAAGGTCGTCTTGCAGCCGGCTCGCTTCGCTCACGGGAGTGGCCTCGGCGAGGGTGACGACCAGGACCTTGGTGTAGTCGGGGTCCCGCAAGTGCGGGAGGAGCTCCAAGACCTCGGGCGGGGTATCGGTGGTAGTGCGCAGCACTTCGCGATGGTACGCCTCCGAAGCGTCGAGCAGCAGCAGGGTGTGACCGGTCGGTGCGGTGTCAAGGATGACGAACCGGTCCTTGCCCTTGGCGACCGTGCGCGCGAAGGCGTGAAACACCGCGATCTCCTCCGTGCACGGGGAGCGCAGAGTCCTCGTCGAGCAGCGCGAGCGCCTCGGAGTCCAGCTGGGGGCCGGCGGCAGCCATCACCTTGCCGCGGTAGGCGGCGACCTCGGCGTCGGGGTCGATGCGGCTCACTGAAAGCAGCTCACTTCCGCCTCCCACGGTCGCCGCGACGTGCGCGGCCGGGTCGGTGGTGGACAGGTGGACGCGGTGGCCCCGGTTCGAGAGCTCGACAGCGATGGCCGCGGCGATCGTCGTCTTGCCCACGCCGCCCTTGCCCATCGTCATCACGACGCCGGAACCTGCCGAGGCGATGTCGTCCAGGAGGCGGGACAGCGGTGTCGTGTCCAGGCCGCTGAGGCCCGCGGCGGCCGGCGCGGCCGGCGCGGCGGCCGCGCGTGCGGCGGGCCGCGCGGCGGCCAGCGCCCGCAGCCCGTCGACACCAAGCGGTTCCACGCCGATCAGCGGTACGTCGTCGCGGTCGAGCGCGGCGAGCGCCGCGGGCATCCGCTCAAGCGCCTCGCGCCCTCGGCGCTCGAGAGCCCACGCGATGGGATCGTCGGGCGCCGCCGCGGCGAACAGGCCGTTCACGACGAGCCGCTGGTTGTGGATGCCTAGGCCCGCAAGCTCGGTTGAGGACCGCGCGGCCTCGGCAAGCGCCAACGTGTCGGGCCTGCTCACGAGCACGAGGGTCGTCTGCTCGGGGTCGGCGAGCGCTTCCACCGTTCGCGCATACAGCGCTCGCTGGTCCCCGAGGCCCGCCAGCGGGCCTAGACACGAGTTGCCCGTGGTGTTCGTGTCGATGAAGTCGCTCCACGCCGTGGGCAGCGTGAGCAGCCGCAGCGTATGCCCGGTGGGCGCCGTGTCGAAGATCGTGACGTCGTAGCGGCCCCGCGTCGCGGCGTCGCCCACGAGGGCGGCGAACTCGTTGAACGCCGCGATCTCGACCGTGCACGCGCCGGAGAGCTGCTCCTCCATGGACGTGACGGTGGCGTCGGGCAGCACCCCTCGGTACGGGCCCACGAGCGCCTCGCGGTACTGAGCCGCGGCCGCCTCCGGGTCCAGGTTCGCGGCGTCCAGCCCAGCGATCCCGGCGACGGGCCGAGGTTCGCTCGCGAGGCTCTCGCCCAAGACCTCGTCCAGGTTGGATGCCGGGTCGGTGCTCACGATGAGGACTCTCTTGCCGACCTCGGACAGCGACACGGCCACGGAGCACGCGACGGAGGTCTTGCCCACGCCGCCCTTGCCGGTGAAGAAGAGGAACGGCGTGGCCTGGGCCGCGACGCGCTCGATAGTTGTCGCGGCGGGGACGGCCGCCGTGCCCGTGGTCGGGTTCATTCGGCCACGTCCAGGTCCAGCAGCTGCGCGAAGTCATGGCGCGTCGGATACACCTTGCGGCTCACGAGGCCGCCGTCGACGAAGACGATGGGGAGCGCCTGTGCATTCTCCTCGTTGAGCGCGGCCAGGACCTCAGCATTCGCGACGAATGCGGCAGCGTCCTGCGCGAGGTTGTATCGCTCGACCGTCACCCCCCGGCTCTTGAGCCAGCCGAGGTCGCGGGCGAATTGGACGAGAGCGGGGTCCACATCGGGGCCGCACACGCCGGTGGGGCAGCACATTGGCGGGTCGTACACCTGAACGAGAGCCATTTGTCCTCATCCCTTCGCAACGGGTCGGATCGCAGGTTGGATGGCAGGTCGGATCGGAGGTCGGACCGCGGTGCGGCCGCGGGCTGTAGGTCGCATGGTGGTCAGTCCTCGATCTCGCCCGCGGCCTCTTCGGCCTCGGTGAGCAGGTCGGCCTCCAGTGGCAACGGCTCCCCGGCGAAGTACCGCTTCCGGAACGCGAGCGCCACGTTCACCAGGCCGATGAGCACCGGGACCTCCACGAGCGGGCCGATGACAGACGCGAACGCGGCGCCGCTGTTGATGCCGAAGACGGCGACGCACACGGCGATGGCCAGCTCGAAGTTGTTGGAGGCGGCTGTGAACGAGAGCGTGGTCGTCTTGGCGTAGTCCAGCCCCGCGCCCTTAGCTACGAAGAACGTGAGGAACCACATGATCGCGAAGTAGAGCAGCAGCGGGACGGACACGAGCAGCACATCGAGCGGGATCGTGAGGATGAGCCCACCCTTGAGCGAGAACATCACGAAGATCGTGAACAGCAACGCGACCAGGGTGACGGGGCTGATCCTCGGCACGAAGACCTCGTCGTACCACTTGGCGCCTTTGAGGCGGATGAGCGAGAAGCGGGTGATCACGCCGGCCACGAACGGGATGCCCAGGTAGATCGCCACCGTGATCGCGATCTGCGCGATGGAGATGTTCACGACCGCTCCCGTCACGCCAAAGAACGGCGGGAGCACGGTCACGAAGAACCATGCGTAGAAGCTGAAGAACAGGACCTGCATCACGCTGTTGATCGCGACCAGGCCGGCGGCGAACTCCGTGTCGCCCTTCGCGAGCCCGTTCCACACGATCACCATGGCGATGCACGGCGCGATGCCGATGATGATGAGTCCCACCATGTACTCCGGCCGCGACCGCATGAGCGTGACAGCCAACAGGAACATCACGGTGGGCGCCACGATCCAGTTCATGAGCATCGCCAGGCCCAGCGCCTTGCGGTCGCGCATGGCGTCGGGCAGTTCCTCGTAACGCACCTTTGCGAGCGCCGGATACATCATGGCGATGAGGCCCACCGCGATCAGGACGTTGGTGGTCCCGACGCTGAACTTGCCGATAAAGGCCGGGATCGCGGGGAGCAGGGCGCCCGCGGCGACGCCCACACCCATGGCGAGGAAGATCCAGAGCGTGAGATAGCGATCGAGGAAGCTGAGCTTCTTGGCTACGGACTCGGTCATCGGCAGGCCTTTCGGGATTCCGACGGGATGGGTTCGGGCGTGGCGGTGGCGCATGAGGGCGCCTCCCAGGCGATGTCGTGCAGGGCGGTGCCGAGCTCGGCGAGCACCTCGGGGCGCACGCAGTAGACCATGGCGGTGCCGTCCGCGCGCGCGCTCACGATGCCCGCGTCCTTGAGCACGCGCAGGTGCCCGGAAACGGTGGACTGGGCGAGGGGAAGCTCACCGAACACGTCCGAGCCTCGGCACTCGCTCTGAGCGGCGAGCAGCTTCACGATACGGACGCGCGCGGGGTGGCCCAGCGCCCGGGCCAGCATCGCGATCCTGTCGTCATCCGGCATGCGAGCCTCCGCTTCATCGTCTATCGGCGATTGACGCTAGCACTGCTGCTGTACGCCGGCAACTACTTCGACTAGTCTCGAAGTACTGAGGCGGCAACGTGCCTCTGCGATCAGGAGGAGCGCCGCTTGGACACCCTCGAAGCGATCATGACCCGGCGCAGCGTGCGGCATTTCACCGATGAGCCGGTCGGGGACGCGGATCTCGAGACCTTGCTGCGTGCCGCCATGGCGGCGCCCTCGGCCACGAACGAGCAGCCTTGGCGCTTCGTCGTGGTCCGCGATCTCCGACGTCTTGCGGCGGCTGGCCAAGGCGACGCCGTTCTCCACCCCGGTGGGCCGTGCCCCTCTCGCGATCGTCGTGTGCGCCGACACCATCGCAGGCCGAGGCCTGGGCTTCTGGGACGAGGATTGCTCCGCCGCCATCCAGAACGTGCTGCTGGCCGCCCACTCCATGGGGCTGGGAGGGGTGTGGATCGGGGTGCATCCGGTTGGCCTGCTCGTGGCCGCCGTGGCCCGGGTCATCGGGACGCCCAGGCACATCAGGCCCGTGGCGATGGTGGCGTTGGGCCACCCGAGCAAGGTGCCGGGCCCGGTGGATCGCTACAACCCCGACTTCGTGAGAGTGGATCGCTGGGGCCGCAACGGCGCGGGGGCGCAGGACTCAGGAGCGCCCGACTCGCGCGTCGGCGACTAGCCGGACACCTCGGCACCGGGCTGGACGGCGTCGAGCCATACGCGGATGACGGCGAGCACCTCGTCGGTGGCGGGGTCCGAGAAGAGGTTGTGCCACGCGTGCGGGAACTCGACGTAGACGGCGCCGGGAACGGCGTCCGCCAGCCTCCGTGTCGCGGCCTTGTCTATCACCACGTCCGCCCCGCCGTGAAGCACGAGCATGGGCATCGGGCCCTCGCGCCGCTTCGCGAGACCCCCGGCGATCTGGCGGATCCCGCTGCGGGCCACGCGCTCCGCGCTCACCGGCGTGATGCGTGTCAGACGCGAGGGGTAGCGTGTGGACCAGTTGAAGAGGAAGCCCAGCAACGTGAGGAGGTACTTCACGCTCACCGACTGAAGCACCAATGGATCGTTCAACGTGAGTTCCACGAAGCGCGGGTCGCGCGCCTCCTCGTCGGGCAGCCCGCCGGTGATGGGGATCTCGCCCCGAGTCGCGCTCCGGTCCTGGCCTATGAGCGCCTCCCAGCCGCGCCGCATGCTGTCGCGCGTGCGCAGGCGCCGGGTGTTGAGCTTGATCGCCGGCGCCGCGAGCAGCAGCGCGTCCACGGAGTCGGGCGCCTCGGCCGCGTACGCGAGCGCGAACAGACCGCCCATGGATTCGCCGGCCAGCACCACGGTGTCCTCGGGATGCTGCTCCTGCACCGCCTTGATGATGTGGGCGATGTCGGATAGCACCTGGTGGCGGCTCACGAGGTCGCCCCGTGCGCCGCCGGAGTGCCCGTGTCCGCGCATGTCCGGGAAGTACACGGCGTCCAGCGAGCCCGTGAGGCCCTCGGCGACGTGGTAATAGAGCGCGCCGTACGAGCCGATGCCGTGCAGGAACACCATCACGCGGCCGCACTTCACGGGCAGGTCCACGCGCGCGTACGCGAGCTTGGTCCCGTCGTCGCCCAGCCACGTGCCGAAGCACGGCTCGATCGCGTGCTGGTGGCCGTCGGCGTCGTGCCCGGGCTCGGCCGGGTGCGCGTGGCCGCCGTGGGCCCCGGCGCCCGGGTGGGCCGTCGTGTTCGTGTCGGTTCGCTGCTCCGTGGTGCCCATCTGCGCCTTCGCTGGTAGGCGTGCTGTTCGCTGGTGCGGCCTTAGCGAGCATGACGCGATCGTGCCGCGCGTATCATCGTACCTGGGACGTATTCGCGCCCCACAGGGATGACTACCCGGAGAACCGCCCGATGACCGACCCGCTCGACACCCTGGAGACGCCCGAGGACCACACGCGCCGCGACACCGTGCGGTCGTTGTGGGTGTTCCTGGGCGCCGCGGGGGTGATGCTCCTCTTCGTGGCGGGGCTGCATCTGTTCGGCGTGTGGCAGTACGCGCGCGCCGGCGACGCGTCGCTCACTACCCTGGAGCGGGTCCAGGCCGCCGACACCGCCCGCAGGATCGAGCCGTTCGAGCAGTCGTGGAAGGCCCGCTACGGCGCGCTGCGTGCCCAGTACGCCTACGAGGCCGCGACCAAGTTCTACGCCGAGGGCGAGCTCGTGCAGGCGGTGGACGCCATGACCACGGCATACCGGTACGCAGTGGGCAACAAGAAGTACCTGGCCTACTTCGTGAAGTTGCAGGACGACCTCACGGCGGCCACGAACCGCAAAGCCCACCTGCAGCACGGCCACGAGGGCCCCGGCGGGACGCTGCGGCCTCAGGACATCGAGCGCTGACATGGCTAGAGGAAACCCACAGCCGCCGCCCGGAGCACCCGCGTCCCCGCCCTCGGCCGGGTACTCGGGACCGCCCTCGGCGAGGCTCTCTAGTCCGCCTTCCGCGGGTGGGCACATGTTCCTGCGCATCATGCGGATATGGCTCCCGCTGGCCATCGTCGCCACCGGCGCCATCGGCTTCGCTTATGTCGCGGCGCAGCAGGTCTACCGGATGAGCGCCAACGACCCGCAGGTGCAGCTCGCGCAAGACGGCGCCTCGCAGATCGGCACCACCGGTTACAGCGCCATCGGGACCCGCACGGTGGGCAGCGACGAGGTGGACCTGGCAACGATGGACGCGCCGTGGGTGGACTACTACGCCGAGACCGGCGATCCCGTCGTGATCCAGGGCCGCATCGACCACCAGATCGTGGTCGTGCCCAAGGGCGTGCTGGATACCGCCCGCGCGAAGGGCGAGGACCGCGTGACGTGGCAGCCCAAGCCGGGCGTGCGCCAGGCCATCGTCGCGGTGAAGGTCACCGGCGAGCAGGGCGGGTTCGTGGTCGCCGGGCGCTCACTGCGCGAGACCGAGAAGCGGATCGACGACCTGAGCAGGCTCGCGCTGGCCGCCCTCGCCGCGGTGCTCGTGGTCTCGCTCCTTCTCGTGGCGGCCTTCGAGTGGCGGGTGCACCGCCTGCGCGAAGAGAGCCGCCTCGAGCCCTAGGCGCCGCCCGCGTCCAGTGCGCGGCCGCGGCCCGTGGAACGCTCCCGGGCCTCGCCGCCGCGCCTACCTCCCCAGCAGAGTCCTGAACCGAGCAGCCTCGGCAGGGGTGTAGAAGTGCAGCGCGTACACGACGTACCGACCTGAATCGCCGCTGGGCGCCTCGAAGGTGACGGCATGTCCCTTGGCGAGGCCGTCCACCGGCAGGACGAAGGGCCAGATGGCGATGCCGATGCCGTTGCGCGACCAGCCGGGGCCCACGGTCACGTCGCGGACGCTGGACGCGGGGAAGGACACGCGCGTCAGGCCTCCGGGCGCCGAGATGGACGACACGTTGGGCAGCTCCCACAGGGCGGCCGCGCCCACCAGCGCCACCAGCCAGTTGGCCAGGAACGCGACGGGTATCCACCACAGCCACCGCCAGCGGCGGAAGAGGATCGCCGCCGCGAGCGCGACGGGCACCGCCGCCCACGTGAGCATGAGCAGGCCGACGAACCCGTAGTAGACCGCGCGGTCCAGCCGAGGCCCGGTCACGGACACCGTGCCGCGATCGACCGAGACCACGACCTGCTCGCCGAACCGCGACGAAGTCCGGTAGGCGTAGGCGTTCAGCGTCTCGCCGGGGCTCGTGGCACCGGGCCGCACCGTCGTGACCCGGGCGCTGGAAGCCGGAGCGCCGCCGTCCACGGTCCACACCGTGAGGCCCACGGCGACGATGACGCAGACCACGCCCACGAGCGCGACGACCGCCCATCTGGTGCGCTCGCCCACCCGCGCCCTCCCTTCGCGTCGTCACAGGCCCCCTCGGCAGGTCCATGGTACCGCCCGGCGCGCCGCCCCACCGCAAGCCGGACGCTCGCGCCGCCCGGCGCGCGCGCGGGTACACACCCACCCATGAACGACACCGACGCCACCGTCTTGGTTACCGGGGCGACCGACGGGATCGGCCGAGAAGATCGCTCGCGAGCTCTCCTGCCGAGGCATGCGGGTCCTCCTCCACGGACGCGACGAGAAGCGCACGCGCGACGCCGCCGCCCGGATCTCGGCCCAGAGCGGGCGCCCGGTGCTGCCGGTGCTCGCCGACTTCGAGAGCCTGGACGCGGTGCGCGACCTCGCGCGGACGGTGGATTCGCTCGTGACCCGGCTCGACGCCCTCGTGAACAACGCCGGCACGTTCCAGCCGGCGCGCCGCGTCACTCGCGACGGCAACGAGGTCACCTTCCAGGTGAACCACCTCGCGCCCTTCCTGCTCACCATGCTGCTTCACCGCACCCTCGTGCGCAGCACGCCCGCGCGCGTGGTGACCGTGAGCTCGAACGCGCACTTCCGCGCGACCCTGGACTTCGACGACCTGGGCGGCGAGCGCGCCTACGACGGCTACGCGGCCTACGCGCTGTCCAAGCTCGCGAACGTGATGTTCGCCTACGACCTCGCCGAGCGCCTGGCACCCGACGGGGTCACGTCCAACGCGGTGCACCCCGGGACCGCAGACACGAACATGCTGCGGCTCGGGTTCCCCGGCGCGCGCGGCACGGACGTGGCCGAGGCCGCCCTGGGCCCCGTCTGGCTCGCGACCTCCCCCGAAGCCGCCAACCTCACCGGGCGGTACTTCGACCACACGCGCGAGGCACGCTCCTCCGAGCTCAGCTACGATCGCGCCGCCCGCGTGCGCCTGTGGCGCGTGAGCGAGCAGCTGACGGGGATCGTGGGAGCGGTGCTGTAGCGGCTCGTCTCCGCGTCGCGCGACGTCCGCGGCACCTGCCCCGCCCGTCGCAGTGCGGCCCCCTACTCCGTGGGCGCGAACGCCTCGGCACGGGTGGACCACAGGTACGCGTCGAAGGCCGGATGCATCGCCACGAGCAGCGCGAGCATTGCAAGCAGCCCCGCCGTCCCGATCTCGGTGCCGAACGCGGCCACCGCCAGCGCGAAGACCCCGGCGGCGAACTTGAGCGCCGGGCTGGCAACCCGCACCTTCCAGCTCTTCGATCTCTGGAACACGATCTGGAGCAGCGCTATGCAGGCGAGCGCCACCGCGACCGAGCCGCACGCGAGCCAGCGAACTGCCGGGTCGGCGACCATGCCGGTCGCGGACGTCAGCACGCGTATCGACGCCCCCATGGCGACGATGGCCATCGTCAGAGGCAGGTGCACGTAGTTGCGGACCATCCACCAGATGGGCTGGGGGCGTACAGGCCCCATCCCCTGGTCGAAGTAGCTCCACCAGATCCCGAACACGATGGCGAGCCCGAAGTTGGCGACGACCGCGTAGTAGAAAGGCACGTGCTGCAGAGCGGCGATCCCGATGACGACGGCGAGCACGGACTCGCCCAGCACGATCATCACGAACAGGCCGAACCTCTCGGGCAGGTGCGAGCTGGACAGGCCCGGCAGCTGCGCCTGCTCACGCCTCGTGAACAGCGGGGTCGCCAGATCTATCAGCATCCCCACGGCCCACAGCCAGTACCGGCCGGGGCCCGGAACGAAGATCGACACCGTCCACAACACCGCCGAGGCGCTGAACCCCGTGATGTACCGATACGTGAGCGGACGTGCTCTGGGCTCGTGGTAGCCGGCGCGCACGTACAGCGCGATGAGGATAAGCCGGGACGCGACGTAGGAGATCGCGAACTGCACGGCGCGATCGCCGAACGCACCCTGCACGTTCACGGCGAGCCCGAGCACGGGCACCATCTGCGCGAAGACGAAGAGGCGATGGCTCACGTCGTCCGCCTCGAAGCGCTCGTTGTAGATGGTGCCGCCCACCCACGTCCACCAGCACGGGATGAACAGGAACAGGAACTCGAAGAAGCTGCGGGCCGTCACCCCGCTGGACAGGATGAGCGACAGATGCGTGATGACGGCTACGAAGACGAGGTCGTAGAAGAGCTCCAGCCAGGAGGTCCGGCGCTCGCGCATCTCGTCCTCGTCGGTCCTCAAGCGGGGACCGAGCCACCATCTGGCCACGTGCGCCTCCTCCCCGGCGGCCGAGCCGGCGCGCGCGCCTACCTGGGCACGAAGGTGAGCGCCCCCGAGTTCATGCAGTAGCGCAGGCCGGTGGGCGCCGGTCCGTCATCGAACACGTGCCCCAAGTGACTGTCGCAGCGAGCGCACACGACTTCGGTACGCACCATCCCGAACGTGGAGTCGCGATTCTCGTTGACGACCTCGGGACTGACCGGCCGGGTGAAGCTGGGCCACCCGGTGCCCGAGTCGAACTTGTCCGCGGAGTCGAAGAGGTACAGGTCGCACGCGCCGCAGTGGTACTCACCGTCGTCGTGGTTGTCCCAGTACTCGTTGTCGAAGGCCGGCTCGTGCCGGCCCCGCGCAAGATCCGGTACTTGTCCGCGGGAAGGATCGCCTTCCATTCCTCGTCGGTCTTCTCGATGCGGTCGATCATCGCGGGCCTCCATCCGACTGCGAGGGCGTACGTCGGTAGGGTACCCGTGAACCCGGTGTGGCAGGCGCGCTGCCCGCTCCGCTACTCAGGCCGAGGAGCCGTGAGGGGCAAGCGCAGCGCGAACGTGGAGCCCTTGCCCAGTTCGCTCATGACCGAGAGCGAACCTCCCAGCGCCTCCGTCAGCCGCCTGGACAAAGCGAGCCCCACACCTGTCCCTGGAGCCTTGGCGCCGGACAGCGGGGTCGCTTGGTAGAAGTCCTCGAAGATGTGCTCGAGATCGTGCTCGCTCATCCCCGACCCGGTGTCCGCCACCTCCCAGACGACCTCCTCGGGCGTCCTGCTCACGGCCAAGACCACCGAGCCGTGGCCGGTGAACTTGATGGCGTTGCCCACGAGGTTGTTGAGGATGCGGATCACGCAGTCGCCGTCCGTCATCAGCGAGCCTGCGCTGTCGAACCCGGTGCCTCGCAGCACGAGGCCCTTGAGCTCGGCGCCCGGCGCAGCCGCCTCTATGACCTCGTGCATGATGTCGGCGACGTGGCATTCCCTTATCTGGATCCTGAGACCGCCCGACTCGATCTTGGACAGGTCCAGCACTTCCTCTACGAGCGAGAGCAACTGATGGCCGGCCGAGTTGATCATGGCTAGCTGCCGGTGCTGCTCGTCGTTGATCGCGCCGGGAATGCCCCTGACCAGGATGTCGGAGAACCCGATCACGCTGTTGAGCGGCGTCCGCAACTCGTGGCTCATGTTCCTCAGGAACTCGTCCTTGGCCCGGAGTGCCTCCTCCACGTCGGCGGTCCGCTCGGCCACGCGTTCCTCCAGCTGGTCGTTGAGCTCTCGCAGCTTCTCCTGAGCCATCATCAGGTCGGTGATGTCGGCGCTCACCCCCACCAGGAGGACCGGGTTCCCATCGTCGTCCGATATCACGGTCCTGCTGTCCCGGAACCACCGGTACTCCCCGCTCTTCACCTTCCAGCGGTACTCGGCCACCACCGGCCCCGGCTCACCGCGCGCGAGCGCTTGCTGCTGCCTTACGGAGGTCTCGCGGTCGTCCGGGTGACAGCGGCCGTAGGCCTCCTCCACGGGCAGGTTCTCCATCTCCTCGGCCGTGAAGCCGGTCAGCGCCACCTGCGACGGGCTCATGAGGACGTAGCGATTCGTGCGGAGGTCGAGCACGTTGATGCCCTCGGCCATGCTGTGGAGTATGGCGTCGAGGCGAGCCCTTTCCTCGGTGACCGCGCGAGCCCGCTCATAGCGATCGGTCACGTCCCGCCAGGTCTCGGCGATCCCATCCCCGAAGCGCACGACACGAAGGTCGTAGCGTCGCTCCTCCCCGCCGAGGAGGTCCTGGGGGTAGACCCAGTCGTCCAGCGCGAGGGGCTCACCGGTCTCCACCACGCGCGAGTACATGCCGAGCACGGCGGTCATCGCCACGGCGGGGTGCTGGGTGACGATGGTCTTGCCTACCAGTTCGTCGTGCGCAAGGCCGTTGAACTCGCACGCCGCTCGATTGGCCTCGGTGTAGATGAAGTCGACGATCTTGCCTTCGTCGTCTCGCACGGCGGCCAGGACGACGTGGGGATCGAGCAGGGCGTCCAGGACGGCGGTGAGCCCCTCGATCCCTAGAGCCTCTTTGTGCGCAGATCGCGCGGGCACCGGGCATGCCCCCCTTGAGCTGTGGGCCCCGTCGCCGCCTGCCCGCATCGGCCGCGACGCCGGCGGGCCCGGGCCTCCTCGTTGGCCGCACCTGACACCTACCCGGGCGCTTCGCGCGCAGAACTGCTACGGGCGCGCACGGGGACGGGCGGGCCCGCCGCGGGACGCGAGCGGCCGCGCGGGCGCGCGCCTAGCTTCGGTCCCTCGGCCCGATCTGCGGCTCGAACTCCACGATCTCGAAGCTCGTGGTCACCGCGCACTGCGGGCCCAGGCATCCCTTCACCGAGCAGTACTTGCCCTCGGACAGCTCGATCGCCTGCTCCACCGAGCCCGGCTTGATACCCACGCCCGTGACGACGTAGTGGACCTCGATCGTCTCGTAGTAGTGGGGGAAGTCCTCGAGATAGGGCTCGCCCCTGACCTCGATCTCGAGACCGCGTACGTCCTCGCGCTTCTTCTCGAGGATGGACACGATGTCCACGGCGGTGCATCCGGCCATCCCGAGCAGGAGGAGCTCGACGGGACGCCATCCGGTGCCCTCGCCGCTGCCTCCGGCCGGCGTGTCCATCACGATCCCGTGGTTCGTCGAATCCCAGCCCACGAACTGGCGCTGCTTGACCCAGCGAGTCTTCACTACGTCCATGAGAGGCCTTTCTGAGAGGGGTGCCCGGCGGTCAGGGCGGGCGGGCGGGCCCTGCGGCTCGTCACCACTATCCCATCACGTTCCGCTCGAGGGGCGAGCGATCAGGCGAGCGCGGCGAGCACCGCGTCTATCTCCACGGCTCCGGTGCACACGACCTTGCCGGCCATGAGCACGAACGGCGACGGTTCGCCGTCCACCACCGCATCCAGGGCGGCGTCGCGGTCGGGGCCCTCCAGAGCGTACAGGTCCGTCTCGACGACCTGCACCCCGGCCGCGGATCGTCCCGCGAGCTCACGCCTCAACCGGTCGATCTGCACAGAGACGGGCATGCCGCACGCGGTGTGATCATCCGGGATCTCGACCGAACCGAGAACCGCGGCTTCAAGTAGCTGTGACCCGAACAGACCGTCCGAGTAGGGATCGCTCCCGCCGCTTCAACTGCACTCGTCAAGGTCCACGACCTTGATGGTGATGTCCTCCACCCGGCACCTCCGCACACTGGGGTCCTTGGACGTCCAGGATACCCCTAGGGGTATCCTGGACGCAAGGCCGACACCGCCCCGGCACTGGCGGGCATCACTTCCCGAGCTTCTCGGCCACCCACGCCTTCACGTCGTCGGGCGAGAAGCTGTAGGTGTCCTTGATGTCCTTCATGGGCTTGCCTAGCTCCGCTTGCGGCACGCCCCACTTCTTCACGAACTCGGCCTCGGCGATACCGGAGGCCGCCGCGATCTCCTTCATGGTCATGTAGCCCTTGATCAGGTCGGTGTCGAAGGTCTTGTTCGGTGTCGCGGCGGCGCCGTGCTGCTCGGCCACCGCCTGGCTGAGCGTGGGCATCGTCCATGCGAAGCTGCCGGCCACGGTGCCCACCCCGACGACGGCCGCGATGAGCACGGCGACGAGTCCGGTGGACAGCGCGGGCTTGACCTTGGCGCCGCCTGCGCGCTCGATCTGGAGAGCTCCGGCCGCGGGGCACGCGTTGACGCATTCGTTGCACGAGATGCACTCCGAGGACGTCACGGCCTCCGCCGCCGACACCTCGATGTTCATGGGGCACGCCTTGTCACAGGCGTGACAGTCGGTGCATGCGATCGGGTCCCGCTTCAGGCCCAGCAGGCTCACCTTGGAGAACAAGCCCAGCAGCGCCCCGGTGGGACACAGGTACTTACAGAAGAAGCGCTCGTACACCAGCGAGCCGGCCAGCGACAGGCCCAGGACCGCAAGGCCTGCCCACAGGGAAGTGAGCAGCTCACTGGATGTGAGGTGAGCGTAGGCGGCCCACGGGTCGTACGGTCGCATCACCAGCGACGCCGCCTGCCAGGTCCACACGGTGAAGAACACCAGGATCCCGTACTTCAGGAAGCGAGCCGCGCGGTCCACCGCGGGCGGGATCGTCGGGCGCTTGCGGAACAGCTTGCCTCCGATGGACCCGAACAGGCCCTGGAGCGTTCCCAGCGGGCAGACCTGGCCGCAGAAGGAGCGCCTCATCAGAAGCCCCATGGCCAGCATCCCAATGAGAAGCACCACGCCGCTGGCGGCGGTCTTCTCGATGAAGCCCGCCCCCGAGATCAGCGAGTAGAGGGTCTCGATCCCGCCGAAGGGGCAGAGCGCGTCCACCGAGGCGAGCTTCCCGGTCCCGTTGACGAACTGGTGGGCCGTGACCACGCCGGTCATGGCCACCAGCACGAACCCGAGAACCCCCCACCTGATCATCCGCGAGCGCTTCTGCGCCGCCTTGTCCGTGCGTTCGTAGCTCATCTCTCCAGCCTCTCGTCATGCCGTGAGTCCGGCTCCGATCCGATACTCACGACGGTATGAGAGACGTGTGAACCCGCTATGAAGCCCGCGCGCGCGTGCTGTGAACTATCGCCCCGGGCGCGAAAGACCCCCACCGAGCGGACGGCGAGGGTCCGAGCCTGCTAGATCGCGCAGGCTCCGCCCGTCGAAGACTTGCCCGCGAGCCGCAGCAGCTCCGCCGCCCCCTCGGGCGACAGATCGTAGCTGTCGATCTCGGCCGCGAGATCCGCCGAGAAGCCGTCGCTCCCGTCGATGAAGCCGTTGACCCGCGCGGCGAGCGTGGAGTCGCGGAACGCGGCGTCGGTCGCGTAGCGCGGCCCGACCTCGGCCATGAGCTTGCGCGTGCTACGCAGGTAGTACTTCTGGTGGTAGTCCTCGGCAAGGTAGAAGCGGTCCAGGGGCACGACCTTGGTGGTCACCTGGCGCTCGGCGCCCAGCTCGCTTTGAAGGGTGCGCCGGGATGCCGCGATGGCCGCCCGCTGCTCCTCGTCGGCCCAGAAGGCGACGGTCGCATACTGGGTAGACCAGCGAGGGCTCGTGGGGTTGTGCTCGCTCCAGAAGATCTCGAGGAGCTGATCGTACGGGATCACGGCCGGGTCGAAATCGACCTGGAAGCTCTCGGTGTGATCACCGATGTCGTGGTAGGTGGGGTCCTTGGTGGTGCCGCCTGTGTAGCCCACGCGTGTGCGGACGACGCCGGGAAGACGCCCGAACCGGGCGTCGGGGCCCCAGAATCAACCGGTGGCGAAGGTGGCCGTCTGAAGGCGGGCGTGAGGTGCGGTGTCTATGGGCGGCGCCGGCCTGCTGGCCGGTTGTGGACGTGCTGCGAACATGAGGGCGGTCCTCCTGACTGGATGCACTCCATAGTGCAACCGCCGAGCCAGCAATGCTCGGTTTCCCACCGCTCGTCGGAAACCGCGGGACGCGTCAGACGCGCTCGAGCGGACGCATGATCATCTTGTGGGCCTCGAAACCGCACTCGCGGATGTGCTCGGCGATGGCCCCGGTGTCCACGACGTCCATGTCGAACAGCACGGACGTCAAGCCCGTGGACCAGTCCGAGCGCACGGCGTCGACACCCGGCAGCCTCTTCAGGTCCGCCTCGATACGCTTGTCGTTCTCGGGGCCGTACGGGCCCACTGTCTGGATGTGAACCGCAGCATGCATGGGAAGCCTCCATCTCCGACCGGCGGCGTGCCGGTCTCCTTCGCGGATAGGCCGAGGACGGTGTCGGCCGGCCTCGGTGGAAGGCGGTCGCGGCGAGGGCCGCGACCGGATGGGGCTCCTAGAGCCGGAGCCGTCCATGGAGCGGGTCCACGGGCGCATAGCCCAGGACCAGCCCAGGCAGGCGCACGCGAGCGGCGAAGACGCCGGCGAGCATGGCGAGCAGCGCCGCGGGAAGGGCCCAGGTGGCAGCCCCGCGGCCGGGATCGAGGGTGCCGGCGTCGACGAGGGCGGGCGCGAAGGAATGGTGGAGCTGGGAACGGATCTCGCCGCCTAGGCGGGCGGCGGCCGGGGAGCGATGGATGAGACCCGTGCAGGCGATACCCACGGCCGCAACGACGGTGGCCGCGACAAGCCCGGCGGCGATCACCCTAGTTGCTCGAGCCGATCTCACGGATAACACTCCTCGGATCTGGACACGCGACCCTGTCGGACGCAACGCCTGTGCCAGGGGGGCGGTGCCGCGCCGAACGGTTCGGTTACGCTCGGGTAATCACCTTTGGTACCGGCCTCCCCGCGCCAGCCGAGGTGATCCGTGCCCCTCCTCTACCAGATCGGTCGAGCACTCTCCGTCACTGCCGCGATGACGTGGGAGATCCTTTGGGCGCTCATCTTGGGCTTCGCCCTCTCAGCGATCGTGCGTGCCGTCGTGCGTCGCGAGGCCATCATCCGCGCGCTGGGCGACGCCGGTCCACGATCGCTCACCAATGCGACGCTGCTGGGCGCCGCCTCGTCGTCGTGCTCGTACGCCGCCGTGGCGCTCGCGCGGACGCTCTTCCGCAAGGGCGCCGACTTCACCGCCGCCATGGCGTTCGAGATCGCCAGCACGAACCTGGTCATCGAGCTCGGCATCATCATCGCGCTGCTCCTGGGCTGGCAGTTCACCCTTGCCGAGTTCGTTGGCGGCCCGATCATGATCCTGCTCGTGGCCCTGGCGTTCCGCCTGACCCTGAGCCGGCGGCTGGTGCGCGACGCGCGAGTGCAGGCCGATCTGGGCCTCGCGGGGTCCATGGAAGGCCACGCGGCCATGGACATGAGCGTCCCGGGATCGGGCTCGTGGGCGGCGCGCCTGGTCTCCCCCGCCGGGTTCACGTCGGTCGCCCACGGATTCGTGATGGACTGGGCGGCGATCCTGCGCGACATCGTGGGGGGGCTGCTCATCGCAGGCGCCATCGCCGCGTGGGTGCCCAACTCCTGGTGGGAGGCCTTCTTCTTCGAGGGGCACGGCGTGTGGTCCGCCGTATGGGGCCCGATCATCGGCCCGGTCGTGGCGATGCTCAGCTTCGTATGCTCGATAGGCAACGTGCCGCTGGCGGCGGTCCTGTGGAACGGCGGCATCAGCTTCGGCGGCGTGATCGCCTTCATGTACGCCGACCTGCTCATCCTGCCCATCCTGAACATCTACCGTAAGTACTACGGGATGCGGATGACGCTCATGATCCTGGGCGTGTTCTACGGCACCATGGTCGTCACGGGATGGGTGGTCGAGATCCTCTTCAGCGCGCTCGGCCTGATCCCCTCGGCACGTCAGGCGACGGTGGCCGAGGCCCAGATCACCTGGAACTACACCACGTGGCTCAACATCGTCTTCCTGGTGCTGGCCGCCGTGCTCGTCTGGCGCTTCTTTACCACCGACGGGATGTCGATGCTGCGCATGATGGGCGGCGAGCCCCCCGACACGCGGTCGGAGGGCCCGTCACACGAGCATATGGATGCGAACCCCGCCTAGCGCAGGATGTCGTCGACGTCGTCCTCGTCGGACTCCTCTTCGGACGGCGCCTCCTCTTCCTTTTCGGCCTCGTCCGGGGTCTTCTCGGTGGCGGCCTCGGTGTCGGGCCGCTTGCGCAGCGCGAGATACGCGACGAAGGCGAGGATCACGACGAGGACGATCAGGAGCGGCACGATGAGATTCGAGCCGCCGGTCGCCGCGGGCTGAGTCCCGCCGGCGGCGCCCGCGGGTGTGGTGGCCGTGCCGGCCGGCGGCTGGGTAGCGGTGCCCTGCGGGACGGTGCCCCCTGAGTACGAGAGTTGCGCGCCGATCACGCTACCCGCCGCGGGAGCGGGCTGGTCGATGTTGTAGTACGTCCACCCGTCAGGTGCGGGTGACGCCTTGAGCTCGGGGCTCTTCTTGACCACGGTCGCGTCGCTGGGCGCCCGCATGGAGACCTGGCCGCGCTCGACCTTGTAGGGGATCGCCAGCGAGATGGTCTCCGTCCTGGTCTGTCCGCTGATCGTGACGGCGTCGGCAACCTGGGCCTCGGCCTGGACGTCGGTGGACTTGGTAACGGTGAATCGCACGAGATCGTAGCCGTTGGCCTTGACCACCGTGTGCGGATCCTCGACGTCGTTGGTGCCGCTCGTGCCCATGATCTCGCCGCTCCACACGACGGTGGAGCCCGATGGCACGGGCAGTTCCACCACGGCCGGCATCGCGGTGCCCGTAGCCAGCGTGGCCCCCACGATGTAGGTGGCACCGGTGCCGCTGGGGTCGGTATCCAAGGTGGCCGAGAGAACGGCGATGTTCGCCTGCGCGGGCGCAGCCGCGGCCACGGCCGGCGCGGCGGCCACGGCCAGGACGACGGCCAGAACCGCAGCCCAGCCGGTGAGTCGCCGGATCGATGCATTCCTGCTCACGAGACACTCCAATTCACGATTCGAGACTCGGTCGCGGACCCTCAACGTGATGTGGGTCAGCGTTGCGGCGTCGCCGCGACGCGGCCGCGCCTACGACATGTGGGCTGGCCGTTACCTAGAGTATGCAGCGGGTGCGGTCCTCGCGCTATACGCCGAGCGTCTTGCAGATCTCCTCGAACTGCTCCTTGGTGATCTCGCCGCTCGCGTACCGCTTGCGCGCTATGGCGCAGGCCTCATCGGCGGTGGTAGCCGCCTGAGGCGGGGTCGTCGGCGGCTGCGGGGTGGTGCCGGCGCCCATATGACCGTGCCCGCCCGACGAGGCGCGCACCGCCCAGATCACGAGCAGCACGACCCCGGCGATCACCAGCGCGGCGAACACCAGGAAGATCAGACCGCCGAACAGGCCGCCGCCGCCCATGCCGCCGTAGCCGTTGCCGTAGTAACCACCCATCATCGCGATCACAACTCCTTCAAGTAGGCGATCACCGCAGAGAGGTCCTGCGGTGTCATGTCCCAACGTGGCATGGGAGCCTGCAAGGGCTCGCCGCTCGGGTCCACCCCGGCCGTGACGGCTCGCTCGATCTGTGCTTCCGTCCATGCGGGCTCGGTGGTCCCGTCGATCGTGCGCGTGCTCGTCAGTGCCGAGTAGCGGATGTCAGGGCTCACCACGCCGCCGTACATCTGGAAGGTGCGGCCTCCCCGGCCGTCTTGGCCGTGGCAATCAACGCAGGCCAAGCCGCCCATCATCCCCCGCTCCATCATGCCCCTGCCGCCCTGGGCGCTGCGCGGGATGGGGCCGTTCTGGTCGGTGCCGGTGTAGTAGATCTGCTGGCCCAAGGACGAAAACGTTCCCGCGGGCACCTGCGTGGCGGGCGGTGCCGAGGATGGCAGCGGCTCGCGGACACACGAACCCAGAGCAAGGCCCGTCGCGCCCACGGCCAGAAGGACGAGACCGGTTATCAACAGTCCGCGGTGCTTCATGAGGTTGTTATGCCCGCCCGGTCACCGCTCACGCGGGCACCTCGGCCTCGTAGCCAGCGGCCTTGATGGTCGCGACTATCTTGTCGAGGGTGACGCGGGCCGGATCGAACTCGACGTGGGTGACGCCGGTTCCGTAGTCGGCCCTGACCGACTCCACGCCGTCCAGGTCGCTCACGTCCATCTCGATGAGCATCGAGCACGACGGGCAGTGCATGCCGTTGGTGGTGAGGTCCACGGATTCCATGTCGTTCTCCTAAGGTCCGGTCGGCACCGGTTCGCGGTCCCGGGCCGAGAAAGTGCCGGTGACCGGCCGCCGGGCGCTTGGCGGCGTCCCGGCGGCCGATGGTCGGGGCCGGGTGTCAGGCCGCGGCTCCCTGGACGACGGGGCGGTTGCCGGCGGGCGGTTCGGTGGACGAGCCGGTCTGAGGCTTGAACCGCCGCAGCAGCAGCGAGTTCGTGACCACGCTCACCGAAGAGAACGCCATGGCGGCGCCGGCGAGCCACGGAGCTCCGGACAGCAGGCCCACGGCCGCCACCGGGATGAGCACCGTGTTGTAGCCGAGCGCCCATATGAAGTTCTGGCGGATCTTGCGCATGGTCGCCCGGGACAGCTGGATGGCCGTCACGACGTCCCGCAGATCGTTCTTGATGAGCACGATGCCGCCGGTCTCCATGGCCACGTCGGTACCGGCGCCCATGGCGATTCCCACATCGGCCTGAGCCAGCGCGGGGGTGTCGTTGATGCCGTCGCCGACCATGGCCACGACCATGCCGCGCTCCTGGAGCTCGGAGACCTCGGCCGCCTTGTTCTCGGGGAGCACGTCGGCCAGCACGTGGTCGGACGGGATCCCGGCCTGGCGGGCTATGGCGGCTGCCGTGCGATGGTTGTCGCCGGTGATCATGTAGACCTCGACGCCCATCCTCTGAAGCCGGGCCACGGCCTCCGCGGAGTCGGGCTTGAGGGTGTCGGCCACGGCAACGAGACCCGCGAAGCGCGAGCCGTCCAGGCCCACGAGCATGACGGTCTTGCCCTGGTCTTCCAGCGCGCTTATGCGGTCTTCATAAGCCGAGACGTCGATGCCTTCGCGAGCCATGAGCTTGCGGTTGCCGAACGCGACGCGCGCACCGCTCACGACGCCTTCCACGCCGTGGCCGGGGATCGCCGAGAAGCCCTCGACCGAGGCCAGGTCCACGAGCTCGGCCTTGGCCTTGTTCACCACGGCCTCGGCAAGAGGATGCTCGCTGCCCTTCTCGAGAGCGGCGGCGAGCGCGAACACGCGCTCCTCCTCGCCGGGCTGCGTGGCCACGATGTCGGTGACCTCGGGCCTGCCGTGGGTGAGCGTGCCCGTCTTGTCGAACACGATCGCGCGGACCTTGTAGGCGGTCTCGAGCGCCTCGCCGGACTTGATGAGGATGCCGTTCTCGGCGCCCTTGCCGGTGCCCACCATGACGGCGGTGGGCGCGGCAAGGCCCAGCGCGCACGGGCAAGCGATCACGACGACCGCGATCCCGGCAAGCAGGGCGGCGATCCACCATCCGTACGTGGCGGCGGCCATGAGGATGGGCTGGACTGCCCGACCTCCGTGCGCAGGGTCGGAGCCGCTCGCTCGCCTGGTGGCCAGCTCTTCAAGCCCGGCCGCGCAGAAGGCTCGCCGCTGCTCTACGCGGAACTGGGCAGGCATCGTCGCAGTACAGTCGGTCGGGAGTGGGAACGTCCCCGCCACACGACAGGCAGCTGCTCGCCAGATTGCGGCTGCACTTCCTCGGCCGGATTGGCTTCGCCCCGCGAGCGACATTGCGTCCCGCGCTGCGGTTCGCCTGCGTGAGCGGTGTCCGCACGGCAAGCCGTGCGGGGAGGGCGCTGCAGCAAGCTCTGCCGTGACCTCCTCGTCGACCGGGCCGACGAGACGAGCCCACATTGCCGCTGTCTCGGTCAGGCGGTGTGTCAGCGGCGCGAGCACGCGGCACACCCCTTTGCGTGTCTCGAAGAAGTCGGCGGCGCGAAACACGCGGGATGCAACGACGTCGATAAGGAAGGCGTCCACTTGCGGTCGGACCGCTTCCATGATGTCGCAGGCGAGTGAGTCGCGCGCGGCCTGGTCGGCATGAAAGAATCCCAAGCCTGGATCGAGGCCGACCGCAAGACACGCGATGCGCGTCTCAGCTTCGAGGATCGCATAGAGGTAGTTGAGCAAGGCGTTCGGCGGATTGCCGGCCAGTCGTGGCGAGCCGGTCAGAGGGGAATGGCGTGTTCCGAACGTGCGCCAGTGCTCAGCCGACCGTGTCTCGCCTGCCGAACCGCATCGGCAGCTCGGCCCACGCGCCCCAGTAGGCGGCTGCTCCGCGCGACTCGGCGCTGAGCAGGACTTGAAGCTCATCGGTCTCTTGCGTGAGGGCGAGTGCCTGCTCGAGCTGCTCGCAGGCCTGCTCGGCACCTTCCATGCGCTTCGCCACCTCGAGCTGCCCGGTCAGCTTCTCAGACAAGAGGTATCGGGCGATTTCGACACCTTCGGGCCGGTAGGGGGCGAGTGTCCTGCGCACGGCGCAGCCGCGCGTCGTCGCGACCTTGGCCAGCAGAAGCGAAGAGCAGCTCGCCGTCGCGGTCGATCTGGATCACGGCGGCGCCGACGTCCGCAAGCCAGCGAAGCGCGTCCAGCGTCACAGAACCGGTGTGGCCGACGACGACGAGGCGCTTCAGCTTGCAGGTCGCCTTCGCGAAGGTCGCTCGCCGTCGGTGTGTCGCGATGCCATCCGCGAGCGCGAGCTGTCCGCGATTGACCGAGACGCCGATCGCGTAGCCGTCTAGTACGACGACGCCGCTCTCGCAGACGATCGGGACGGGTGGTGCGCTAGTATCGGTCTGCATTCGGAAGCACCTCTTCCGTGTGCCGTGCCCCCGGGCTGTTCCAGCAGTCGCGGGGGCGTCTTCTAGGTCAGGCTTGACTGTCGGTCAGCTCTCCATTTGCGGCGGACGTCCATTCCGCAACGAGTTCATGCCACTGCGGCGCGCGCCACTCGTTCGGGATCGCCAGAGACAGCGCCGCGCAAGTCGCGCGAATCGCGGGTTCGGTAGCGATGGTCCTCGCGACGATGTCGAGGAAGTCGTGAGCGAGGAAGTCCTCTCCGAGCCGGTCCTTGTTCTGCCTGGACCAGATCGGGATGCCGAAGAGCAAGGCGCGAGTCTCGGTCCGAGTCTGAGCGAGCAGTGTTTGCAGCCCACGATGCAGACAGAGCGCGTACCGCAGAAGAACGACTCGACAGGGCAATTCGCAGGTGAATACTCCGCGCGCATGAAATGCGGTGAAATGCAGGTCACAATATCCGTGGAGTACTTCTCGCGGTTTGTTTCATGCGCTCGTCACGTTACGAAAGGGTCGGTTCCCTGCGCGTTAGCTATAACCCTGACCGCGCTTGACCCGCGCTCGGAGGCGCTCGTATACTACCGCTTGCGCCTCAGGGCGCCGGCACGATGTGGGGCCATAGCTCAGCTGGGAGAGCGCATGGCTGGCAGCCATGAGGTCAGGGGTTCGATCCCCCTTGGCTCCACCAAGAGAACGGAACGGTAGGACTCGGTGAAAACCGGGTCCTACCTGCGTTAAGGCTCCAAGCAGCCGAAAGGTGCTCAGACGGCCGAGGGGGCGAGAATAGCCACGCAGTAGCCATGTGGCGCGTTCCCGGCATTCTCAGCGCCCCTCGTGAGCCCGTTGGAGGCTTGCGGCGAACGTGTCCACCGCTGCCCGCTCCTGGCCGGGGAGAACGTCCGCGTAGACCCTCAGCGTGATTGCGACGTCCGAGTGGCCGAGGCGCCGGGAGACGACATGAGCGGCAACGCCGGCTCGAAGCATCATCGTCGCGTGTGCGTGCCTCAGATCGTGGAAGCGGATGCCGTCAAGGTGCGCGTCAGTGGTGAGCTGACGGAAGCGACGGGACACCGTAGAGGGTCGGACGGGCTCGCCGCCGCGCCACGTGAACACGAGGTCGAGCGGTTGCCATGCGGCGCCAAGCGCAAGCCGCTCCTCAGCCTGTTCGCGCTTGCACCGCCGGAGCAGCTCGACGGTCGCCTCGTCCAAGTCTACCGAGCGGCCCTTGTGAGACTTGGGCTCTTTGAAGTCGTACCAGTCCCGGCCCTCTATTGCCTTCATGTGCTCCACGACGGTCCGGCGAACGTGCATCACCTGCCGGTCAAGGTCGAGATCCCGCCAGCGCAGCGCAAGTAGCTCGCCGAGCCGGGCGCCCGTGTACAGCGCCACCCGCGCGAGCGTGTCGATATTGGAATCCGCCAGCGCTTCCATGACGCGCCACGCCTCCGCCTCGTCGATCATGTGCAGGACCGCGCGGCCGCGTTTGGGCGTGCCGGTGAGACGGTCAGCGGGGTTCGACGGGATGATGCCGCCTCTCACGGCGCTGCGGAGGGCGGCATTGAGGACGGTGTGTCGATGATGGACCGTCGTCGGCGACAGGGGAGCAGGCCGCGTCTCGGGCTTGCCGTCCTTTCCTGTCTTGCCCGTGGGCTCGGAGCGGCGCGGTGAGGCTTCCGCACGGCTTGTGGCGTAGTAGTCCGCCAAGTGCTGCGCCGTGAGGTCACAGAGCCGTATATGGCCGAGGGCTGGGGATATGCTGCCACGGATCAGGGAGTCGTACCGCTCGAGCGTGCGGTCGCTCAGCTCCTCAAGGCGCTTCTGTGCGAGCCATGACGTCAGGTAGTCCGAGAGACGCTGATTGCCGGTGCCCGCCAGGAGTCCGCCGCGCTTCGCGTCGAGCAGCTCGGAGCGCAGGTTCACGGCGTCGCCGCGTGAGCCCCGGATTGCGCGCTGCACGCGCCGACGCGTGCCCGTCCGGCCCGCGGTCCAGTTCGACCACGACGCGGTAGTGCTGCCGGCCTAGCTTCTGGATTCCGTCACGGTCCGACATTACTCAGCCCTCCTAGCTCTGACGCGACGCTGCTTCACGCGGTCCTTGCATGTCTTGCTGCAGTACCGTTTTGTGGGGCGGGTCTCGTAGTGCCGAGCAGCGAACACGCGCCCGCAATCACACTTCTCGAAACGATAGCCACCGCCAAGCCGCTGAATGGCAACGGAGGCTTGCGCGCCGATCAGGCTTGCCGAGTTCCACGACGCGTTGCCGTTTGAGAGTCCGAGGGCGGCGTCCGAGCTCAGTAGCTCCAGCACATGGACCCGGCCGACGTTGCCGAGGGCGTGCGCGGCTCGGGCGAAATGGCTTGCTATCTCGCCGAGTTCGGAGAGAGGTTCGCCGTACTGACGCCAGAACGCGTCCGATCCAATCAACGGCGCAGCGCCGGCGCGGCCTACTCCGTACTCGCGCCAGTAGGCGGCTGGCTCCGTCTGCTCCATCAAGTAGTAGCCCAAATGCTCCATCGCGATGACGCGTCTCGTGGATCTTCGCTCTGGGGGCGATTTGTAGCGGAAGTACGCCCGCGCCGGCGTGCGGCCATGAATCGTAGACGGCGAACATGTGCAGCCTGCCCTCCGCGCGGGTGGTTGCAATCGTGGTGCCCTCGACAACCTGCCGGGAGTGAAGCAGGCGGGCGACGCCGAGGCCGAGTAGACCGTGCTCTGATGCCCAGGATGCCGCCTCGTCAGCGAATCGCTGGGGCGGCATCGTTTCATAGGCTTGCGCTAGATCAAGAAGGGCGGTCGGCGACTCGAGACCTGCCCAAACGTCGTAGCGCCCGACGGTTGCGCCCGGAGTCGGCTGGAGCCGACCATCGACAACCTCGTAGCTCGCAAAGCGGGGCCATCGCCTGGTGGAGACGCCTCTCAGGAACCGCTCCATGTCACCCCTTAAGTCACCGCTAACGGATTGACGTGACACCCCATACTATTACCTCGTGAGTGTGATTACAAAAGGTGCGACCCGAAAGGACGCGGATCAATGCTGAGACTCGAATACGAGCGACGCCGGATCGGCATCTCGAAGGCGGAGCTTGCCCGACGCTCGGACTTGAACGCGGCGACAGTGATCGAGGCGTGCAACGGCAAGAGACGCCCCGGCGACGTCCAGCTCGCGAAGCTCGCTGACGGGCTGGAGTGGAAGGGCGACCCGACGGACCTCCTCGCGGAGTGCGGCGGGCAATGAGCGCGCCCAGGGTCGTCGTGCTCGGTTGCCGGCTTCCGGCCCTGGCGCGCATCGCTGCGGTCGGGGAGGCGCTCGGCCTCACCCGGTCGTCGGCGTATCGGGCGGCCGAGGGATGGCCTCTCACGGGTCCGCCCACGTCGCGGCGCGTCGTGGTCCCTCGGCTGATGGACGCCCTGGGCATCCCGTACTCGGTGGAAGGGGTCGAAGATGCTTCCCCGCAGTCCTGAACCTCAGCACCTGACCGACCAGGAACTCGAGATTCTCGCGGCGGTGCTCCCGACGATCGTCAGCGCCGGCAGCTTCGCCGCAGGCATGGCGGTACGCATCCTGAGCGACACGAACCGCGAGATCCAGGCGCGTGTTGCCGAGAGCAGCAAGCCCGACAAAAGGACCGGTGTCCGATGACGCGCCTTCACCAGCGAATCATCACGGTCGACGCCTTGAGCGAGCCCGAACTCTCGCCGGCCGACAAGCGCCTCGTATACGTCGGCTGCATGATGCTTGCCGACGACTCGGGATGCCTGCGTTGGGATGCGCGCACGATTCGCGGCAACCTGTTCCCCTACGGCGACATGGAGCAGGACCGCATCGCGGAGATCATGGCCGAACTCGAGGCCGACGCCTTCGCCTGGCCGTACACCGCCGACGACGGGCGCGCCTATGCGTTCCTGCCTGCGTTCCCGATATGGCAGCGGTCACGCACACGTCAGTTCGCTCCCGAAGTGCCTCAGCCTTCAGGAATCACCTTCACACCCGCGGAGAGCATGACCAACAAGGGCAGTGGTCGCTACGAGTACCCGTGGACAATCGCGGAACTCAACCCAAGCGAAACCTCTCATCCCAACGATCTTGTCTCTTCCGCTCCCAACCCATCTTCTCTTAAAGGGGGCGCGTCCGGTCCGCGAGCAGGGCGCGAGCAGCCCGCGAGCGGCCCGCGTCTGGAGGAAGCGATACGCGAGCTGACGTGCATCGCAAGCCGACAGCCCTCAGAGCAAGAGCAAGAGCGGCTCGGAGGAATGCTCGACTTCTACGGCCCGCAGGTCGTCACGTCTCTTTCTAGGATCACCAGCGCCTCGACGGGCGCCGAGAACCTCACGGTTGCCGACGTCCTCGACCGCTGTGAGGCGATGTGCCAATGACCACCGACCGTAAGGAGAGAACCATGCCCGACAGTAAGGACTCCAAGCCCGAGACGATCGAAGAAGCCCAGGCGCGCATCGTTGCGCTCGAAGCGGACGTCGAGAAGTGGAAGACTCTGTCCCGCAAGAACGAGGACCGCGCCAAGGAGAACGCCGAGGCCGCCAAGGAGCGCGATGCAGCCCAGGTGCGCGTCGGCGAACTCGAAGGCAGCAGAGGGTGGCGGCAACGCGGAAGCCGCGAAGTACCGCACCCAGCTCCGCGCGGTTGAAGGCGAACGCGACCAACTCACAGCGCGCGTCGAGACCTTGCAGCGCGGAGAAGTCGAACGCCTCGCGGCGCAGCCGTCCGGGGTCGCACACGCCGGCATGCACAACCCGGCCGAGTTCCTCGAGACAGCGGCACTAGACGACCTGCGGGACGAAGAGGGCAACATCGACGCCGCCAAGGTCGATGAGAGACTGTCATCCCTACACCAGGACCGTCCGCACCTCTTCAAGCCCGTTGAGTGGCCGGACTTCGGACAAGGCGTAACCGGAACCCGTGTGCCGGGCCCCGCGACCTGGTCAGACGCGCTGAAGTCGGAGTGACGGTGTATACTGAACACGACGTCGGAACGCCCTGCCAGGAGCAGGACCGGCGGCACGAATGCTCCAGGTGGGCAATCCGGGATCGCCAGCGGCGGCCGGACAAGCAGACCACACGATCGGAGCATTCATCATGCTGAGAACCGACGCCAATCAGGCGTTTCTTCCCGAGGACACCGGCGCACTCGTGGTGCAGCCTGTTCTCGACCAGGCAATCGCGACTCAGGTCGCAACGCTCGCCAGCACGACCCTGACCACCTTCCGCATCCCCGTCGTGTCGGAGGATCCGACAGCGGCATGGACCGCCGAGGGTGCACCGATCACGCCCACCGATGGCACGCTCGACGAGGAAGTCGTCACCCCCGACAAGCTCGCCGGACTCACGGTCATCAGCAACGAGCTCGCGAACGACAGTTCGCCGGCCGCTGCCGGGATCGTCGGCCAGGGTCTCGCGCGCGACATCGCACGGCGCCTCGACGAAGCGTTCTTCGGCGACACCGTAGCCAACGGTCCGGACGGTCTCGAGTCCTTGGAGGACGTCAACGACGTCGACGCCGGGGACGACTGGAGCGACTGCGATCCGTTCAACGAAGCGATCTTCGCCGCGGAAGCGGAGGGTGCGCGCCTCCACGGCGTTCATCGCCAACCCCGCGGATGCGCTCGCGCTGGCACAGCTGAAGGAAGGGACCACGAGCAATCGTGACCTCTTGCAGCCTGACGCCTCGCAGCCGACGCGCGCCATGATCGCCGGTGTGCCGCTCTACACGAGCCCTGCCGTCACCGAGGCGCCGATCGGGCATCCCGAAGGACCGCGTCTTCGTCGTGCTGCGCGAAGGTACGACGCTCACCTTGTTCATCGCTCGGCCTACTTCGGGTCCGACAGCGTCGGCGTGCGCGCGATCATGCGCGTGGCGCTTCGGCTTCCCGGGCGCGGCCGCGATCCAGCGGATCACCGTGGGCGGCGTAGCGGCAGGTACGACCGAGCCGGAGCGGCGACGGCTGGCTCCGGCCTGCGATGAAGGAAGGCGTGACGTGACGAGCCTGAGCTGGCGAAGGGGTGGCGGGCAAGCTCCCCGCCGGCCCCCGTCCAGCACGAGCGGGAAGGTGCTGTGGCTCGCTGTTTGACGAATTCACGCATTGGGCCCCAGCACACCAAAACGAGCACGTCTGCCGCATGCCACGTCTGACCTGCGATGCCTTTCCGAACAGGCGCATCAGATGGACGTCAAAACCGTCTCCCGCGGCTCGGAACGGCCGGAAAGCGCCTCGTAACGGCCATATTCGCGGAGCTGGAGGGCTCCGGCCGGCAGCCGAACGCCCGCGAAGCGGACTCCTTGCGCGCCGCGGCCCGTCTACGCGATCGCATCGCCCAGCTCCAGAAGATCGTCGATCGTGAAGGACTCCTCGTGACGTCCAGCGGTGGCGCTTCGAAGATCCACCCCGCCCTCGTCGAGCAGCGGCAAGCCGAACTCGTTGTCGCGAAGCTGCTCGCCTCGGTAGCGCCCCCGGGAAGCGCAGACTTGGGAGTCGTTGGTGACATCCCACCCGGGTTGCGGTGTCGGTCATGTGGCCGCCAAGCATTCCTGCCCGGCCGTTGTCGTGCTGATCCGTGACGCGACAGCATCAGCGAAAGAGGAATGCGCCGGGTCGCGGGTTCTGGTGGAACCTCCCGCCACGCGCTCCTGCCTAGTGAGCCCAGGAGCGATACTTCTCCCCGTCGACGCAAGAGGACGGAGGGCCAGCGAGGTCGCGCGAACGCGGCGGCCCTCCACATCTCTCAGGAAGAACCCGCCGAGCGCGAGTGCCGTGCCGAGCGCAAGCAGCGCACACACTGACAACAGACAGCCGGCGCAGCCGCCCGTGGAAGCCGGGGATAGCGAGTCGCCATCATCATCCCGAAGCCGATATGAGGGTCCGGCGGGTTTCAGTGCGACCACGGTGTCACCGTTCTTCTGCGTCACCTCGACGTGATAGCTCTTCTCCGTGTCCCGAATCAGCCTCGCGAGCTCGGAAAAGCGGTCAAGTCCTTGTCCTGCTCAGGCGGGTAGGTGAAGACGCATCAGCGTTTGCGCGTACTGGCGGGACCGGATCTCGATTCACGGTTCCGCGCGATCCATCGCGTCCATGTGCGGCGCCAGCGTCTCGCTGCGTTTCGCCGTGACGTAGCCAAGTGGATGCCCCTTCGGGTCCGACAGGCGAATGGCGTTTGCGTCATGCGGGTTCTCAGGCTCGCGCGCCAGAGTCAGCCAACTTCCGGCGCGAGGTGTAGGTAGGCTGCTCGTACTCCGGACGTGGTGTCCGGCGATCTTGGAGTGAAACACCTTCGGCTGAAGGACGATTCGTGGTTTCCGCGGTCTGGCGTTTCCGCCGGGGGCAGTGTTCCGGCTTCTGCCTGCTCGGCTTTCCTGCGGAGC
Organism: uncultured Coriobacteriia bacterium; assembly: GCA_963768865.1. Taxonomy (GTDB): domain Bacteria; phylum Actinomycetota; class Coriobacteriia; order Anaerosomatales; family CAVYJL01; genus CAVYJL01. Next base: position 695,167 of record CAVYJL010000007.1, read on the forward strand.
CGAGTGAGCCGGCCGGCATAGCCGCGCTGTGTCCCATCCGTGACGCCCAGCGATATGGCCTTCTCGCAGACGGCGGCGGCTTCCGTGGAAACCGTCCCTCGCGTTCAAGCCAAATCGCCAACTGCACGAAGGAGTGCACGCAAGTCGAGACGGAGCTTAGCCCCCCACCGATAGCCCCCCGCGAGGACTGCGCCGATGTTTGCCTCTACGAGCCGCATGTCCTCACGTGCGTAGGCTTCGAACTCACTGGCGGCGGTCTCATCGGGTCGCGCTGCGCGTAGAGCGGCTTCAGAAGGCCGGTGTAGACCTCGTGCAACTCCGAGGGCCCGGGCGCCAGCGGGATTGCCTCTTTGTAGCACTGTGCCGCCCTCTGGGTGTGCTCCGGCTTGACGGACCCGGTATAGCCGGCGGTGTACTTCTCTATCCACGGCGCTGTGTCCATGTCGAGTCCCGCCTATAGTGCGCTTCGGCGTCGGGATTGCCACTTCTGGCCTGCCGCGGCGGGCCCGCCCCACTCCAACTCGGTTCACAGTGGGGGCACCGATGGCACCCCGGAAGAGCGGCTCTTTGCACTCAGGGCACGAGGCGTCGGGCCGCGAAGGCAGCTTCTTTAGCAGGTCGATCTGTTTGCTCCTGCGAGCTCAGCAGCTTGTTCACTTTCCAGTACCAGCACATCACTTCGCGAAGGACCAGAAACACGATCGCGAGCACGGCGAGCACGACAACTAGACTGCCCAACGCCTGGCTGACCGTCCAAGGAGATGTCCCCCCTGAAGACGACTCTGCAGACTCCCCTATGGGCAGCGTGGACTTCTCTGACGCCAGAAGTCACGATGGGCGACGACGAACGGCCGCGGCGAGCGCCACCTGGGCCGTTGCCGTCCGTCGTAGCCTTGGGCGTCCGAGCACAGGTGCTCCGCAGTACACTCTCAGAAGCAAGGAAGCCCCCGGGGGGCGTCACCAGAGCACGTTTGAAGGTGTCTGGGGTAGTGGGAGCCCCGGCGGTTCTATCGGTTCGAGTATATGCGAGCGGAGGCGGAATCGCACGGAGGGCCAGACTTTGCGGTCTTCTTCCAGACGCGGCTTCGGTCTCTCCTCGCTGCTTGTCGAGTACCTTGCCGATTCGGGCGATGTGAATCTGTTGCCTGCCGTCTGCCGGTATGCTGGAACACCGCTCTCTGCGAGGCGCTGTATCCGTCGCTGCACGGTGTCGAAATCACGCTTAGGAATATCATCGACAGTCGCGTTCGCACGCTTCACGGGGACTTGTGGTTCGACAAGCCGGGGGCGCTCAAGCTTCCGCATCAGATGGAATCGCTCGCGAGGGTGCGCGTCCGACTGCAGAAGCGTCACGAGCCAGAGACGCATGATCGCATCGTCTCGGAGCTGGGCTTCGGCTTCTGGACGGGCATGCTGGATCCTCTGTACGACAAAGACCTCTGGCGCTCCGGAGCAGCACTGGCGTTTCATGGCGCGCCTCGCAACAAGCGAGCGCGAGCCGTGCTACTTGCCCGCGTGAACGGCATTCGTCAGCTGAGGAACCATGCCTCGCACCATGACGTGCTCTGGAAGCGAGCCCAGCTCGCTGACGGTACGCTGCGTGATGGAGATTCTCGAGATGGTTCAGCCCAGCAATGTTCGAGGCCGTTCGGGTTGTCGATCGGTTCCCGGCGATCTTGGCCGCGGGTCCGATGTCGCTCAAGGCTGATATCGACACCCTCGCATCGAACTGGATTCCCTAACGGCGAACGCCAGCGGCCCCGGCGAAGGAACCGGGGCCGCTCCTGGCGTCTCTCTGGGGTCTTACCGCCCGTCCCACTTCCGCAACTGAGCCGAACCGTCCTCGGGTAGTGCAGCGGCTGCGTCACCTTGCAGAAGAGCAGGTGCCAGGTGTCATGCGACACGCCCTTCTTCTCGAACAGCGCGGCGTGGTAGCGCGCGTCCGCCTGGTCGCTGTCGACGCCGGTCCTGTAGAGCATGATCCTTTTCTGTAGCGCGTCAGTTCTTCATAGGTGAACTCGATTGCCGCCGCTGCTCGGCCGGGGACCAGATACACCGACCGCGCAGCCTTGTCGATGTTGCTGTCCACCATCCGTTCGCGCTCCATGTCCTCGTCGCGCCTCTGGCACCTCTCGCACGTCGTCTGTGCCGTCTTGTCTGTCATGTCAGACACTCCTCCCACAATCGGTGTTGCCCTTGATCGGACTCTACTGCCGCCGTCTGACGCGTGCCGGCGACTTCCTGCCACTGTTGGCGAGATATCGTCAACGGGGGGCGGGCGAGGGCGGCGAGAATAGCCACGCAGTAGCCATGTGGCACGACAGCAGCGTGGAATCGCGCGGAATCGGTCGGGACAGCCCCGACACGTACCGGGAGCAGAACAGGTATCGTGACCTGCGGCGATAGGGACCGCGCGGAATCGGTCGGGACGCACCGAAACGCGCTGTATGAGATTCGATCCCCCTTGGCTCCACCAATAGGGAATGACGGATCCCGACGCGCACATCGTGCGTCGGGATTCTTCGTAACAGGTGGGCATATCCTGGTAACAGCAGGTTGCGGCGGGTTTAAGATATCTGAAGTCGCGCCGCCGGAGCGGCGCGTTCTTGTTCGCTGTGAGACTCAGGACTGGCGTTGCCGAGAGCGGTGGGATGATGACGGGTCGTCGGTGCGGAGATGCCCGGCACCGGCGCGGGACGGACGGACCGGAGTGCCGGCGTCCCGTCGTCAGTCTCGCGCTCGGATCCCTCCTGCTCCTGCTGGCGCTGACGGCCGCCGGTCCCGCGCTCGCGTGGGCGCAGCCGCACAGCGGATTCTCGGCGCATACGTTCAAGTGCGAGCAGTGCCACAACGTCCACATGGCGGCGGGCGCGAACATCATCACCGCGACGACCGAGAAGCTGCTGTGCTACTCGTGCCACGACGGCACCGGCAGCATCTACGACACGCGCGGGGCGTTCGGCGAGTCCACTATCGGCAGTTCCACCGCCACGTCGCACCATCCGGTACCCGAGTCCACGATGACGTGCTCGGATTGCCACACGCCCCATCACGGCCCGGCTGACGGCAACGTCCGCTCGCTGGCGGCCGGGCCGTCCCGCGAGTCGACCGGCAACGCGGTGTGCGGCGCCTGTCACGGGCCCGGTTCGGTCGTGGCCGGCGGGGACATGGTCTCAAGGTTCACGGGGACGCCGCACGACGTGTCGACCCCCGCACCATCGTCCGGCACGAACATCAAGTGCATCGCGTGCCACAAACCGCACGGCTCCCCGAACGTCTCGCTCATCACCACGTCGGTCGTCGACTCGTACGGCGTCGTGCGGACGATCGACACGGTAAGCGGCGTCAACCCGTTGTGTCTCGGGTGTCACACGGCGTCGAACGCAACGTACTCTGGCCAGAAGACGTGGGCGCTCATGCGAAGCACTCGACCGTCGCGACCTCGACGAAGGCGTCGGCGACGTGGCCCGGCGCCGGCCAGGCGGCGGGCGAGTGCGACAACTGTCACGAGCCCCACGGCAAGGCCGGCGACCCGAAGTACACCCGCGCGACGGGTGTCGCGGCGTGCACGACCTGTCACGACGCCGCGGGCGTCTCGTATCCCGCGGGGTACTCGTATCGCGGCGGCTCGGCGTACGCCGTGTCCCCGCACTCCACCAGCGGCGGGGTGTCGTGGGACGTGCTGCACAGCGACAGCGAGGGCTTCTCGGCCTGGGAGTCGACGTCGTCGATGACGCCGACGACGCCCGGGGACCCGATCACCTCGACGGCTCGCGACGCGCTGCGCGCGCAGGACGGCACCTACGCGCGCACGGCGCTCGCGACGAACACCGGTGACGCCGACTACCAGATGTACCGCTTCCATCTTCCGGACGGAGCGACGGGTCTCCAACGCTCGGACGACGTGGATCGGCTACGGCGAGGCGATCGCCGGTTTCCGCTGACGACGAGCGTCTGGGACGCCTCCGCGAGCGCGTGGGTGCCGTTCTCCTCGGCGGTCATGGGGAACGGATCGACGGCGACGACGGTCACCGCCTCGCCGGCACGCTTCGTCGACGCGGGCGGCGACACGTGGGTGCTCGCGCAGGCGGAGAGGTCACGCAGGCGGACGTGAACGGCGCCGTCACGTTCACATCGAGCCCCGGGTTCGTGACGGCGTCGTGGCAGAGTTACGGCCCGGCGTCCGGCTACGTAGACTACGGCACGGCGCGCCGCGCGTACACGTCGAGCGCGGGGACGGACACGCTGTCGACGTCGCACAGCGTGACGTTCCCGCTCGGGGACGCGGGGAGATACTCACTACGGCATCCGATCGACGACGGACCACGGGGTCACCCGCTCGTCGCCCGACGTGATGTTCGGCTGGCCGCGCCCCGCCCGTCGCTCACGCCCTAGTCCTTCTGGTTCGGCAGTCGACAGCCCGGCGACGGTGGTGCTTCCGCTTCGGTCGCGACGGTCTCGGTCCTGCGCGCCGTACACGTACCCGTTCGAGTCCAACGGCGACAACGGTTCTCCGTTACGTCGACGTGGCGAGTCGGCGGCGACGACGTCGCGGTCCTACCGTTCGGCAACTACACCGTGGCAGGTGACCACCAAGGACAACGGCGGCGTGCTCACGCCGGCCTCGACGGACGCTTTCAGCTTCGCGACGCCGCGCCGACGACATGCGCCTGTTTCACGTGGGACGCACGAAGATGGCGTTCGCCTCGGACATCTACGGGCAGGGCAAGCTCGGCATCAAGACGGCCAGCGGCTACCTGACGCCTGACCCCAAGGACTACGAGGTGGTCGACCCCCTCGCCGGTCGCCACGGACGGCGTGCTCGACATCCGGCTCGTCGAGGAGCGCATCGAGGCGGACTACCTCGACCAGTTCTCCCTGTACACGGCGGACGCGCCCGTCGGCAGGGACGTCGTGACGGAGATGCCGCTCGCCGGCGGACGGCCGTACAACGGCTTGCCGAGCGTCGTGCACACGGTGGACCCGAACGACGGCCCGCCGCCGAAGGTCACGTGGGTGAACACGGGCGAGGACGTGACGGGCCTCGTCGCCGCCTCGGACGGGGACTACCTGCTGCTGAACCAGGACCGCAACGCGGGCCTGCAGGGTGTCGAACGCTCGAGCTGGACCTGGGGGACGTCTCGGCCGCTCCCAAGGTCAAGCTTGTCATCGACGGGCGCACGATGTTCCCCGACAGCCAGGCCGGCCTCGACCTCGTCCGTCAGCTGGGCGGACGCACGATCCTGCAGGTCCAGGATGACGGCGGCGCGTGGGTGTCCGTGCCCGCCAGGGCGTGCCCATGCCGAAGCCGTCCGAGTTCGAGCGGCCGTACGTCATGGACGTCACGCACATCTGGCGGAGCTCCAGCCGCAAGGTGCGCTTGACCTACCTGTTCAAGACGTACGTCGACTCGATCAAGCTCGATACGACGGCCGACGAGCCGGTGCTGCTGAACCGGGTGCCGATGGTGTCGGCGGACCTGCGGACGCGCGGGTTCGACCCGCGGACGGCCGGCGGCGACTTCTACGAGTATGCGTACGGCGCTCCCACCAGGCTCACGCAGTTCTTCCCAGGCGACTACACCAAGTACGGCGACGTGAGCCCGCTACTGGGCTCCACGGACGATGAGTTCGTCATCTTCGGCGGCGGCGACGAGCTGGCGATGAAGTTCGCCGAGCCGCTGCCCGCGCAGGACGGGTTCAACCGCCACTACATCGCCTGCACCGACGGCTACTACAAGGACTTCAAGAGCGCGGTCCCGTCGTTCACGGTGGACCCGCTGCCGTTCGCCAGCATGAGCACGTTCCCATCCGCCGATGGAGAGCTACCCGACGGACGCCGAGCACCAGGACTACCTGCGGCTGTGGAACACGCGCACCGAGTACGCGCCCAACACCGGGCCGAGCGTGACGACGCAGGCGGCCATCGCGCGTGCGGCGAGCACCCAGGCGGTGCCGGCGGCGCCGGCGGTGGCGAACGGGCCGGCGCCCGCGGCGGCGCCCGCGAGGCCCGCGTCTCCCCCACCGGTCCCTTAACACTGACCTCGTGATGCTGGAGGCGTCGTACTCCTCGGCTGTGGGCGGATGCCAGCAGTGCCACGCCGTCCACGGCGCGGCCGGGCCGGACGGCAACCCGTACAGGGCGCTGCTGCCGGCGAACAGCGACGTACACGTGCACGGGCAACGGGCAGGGCGGCTGCCACAGCTCGGGGGCGAACGCGGCCGGCGGCGTGAACGTCTACGCGTCCATCACCGCGACCAGCAACCCGACGGCGCACCACGACCTTCTGCCGAGCCAGCAAACCGCCTCGGGTGCGAAGATCGCGTGCTCTGACTGCCACGACCCGACAAGGAGACCGCAGCCGAGCGCTTCTCGAATCCGGATGACATCAGCAGACCATCACGCCGGATACGACGAGGTACCTCGACGCCTCGCGCCACGTCTCGTGCTCGTCGGTGCCGAGCACGACGGCGTGGCTCCCGCGATCACGAACCTCGCGCCCGACTACTCGGTGCCGACGGCGCCCACATCACCTGGAACACGAACCAGCCGGCCACCACGTGGGTCGACTGGGGCACGACGGCCTCGTACGAGCTGGGCTCGTTCGGCGCGAACCTGCCGCTCGTGACGAGTCATCGCGCGTCGGTCGTCGCGACGCCGGACGGCGGCGTGTACCGCTACCGGGTGCGCTCGGCGGACGCCCTCGGCAACGAGATGGTCTCGGCCGACGCGACGTTCGCCGCCGTGGCGTCCCGAGCGCGCCCGCTTCCATCACGCCATCGGCCTACAGTGCGAGCGTGTACGGGTACGTGATCGTGCCGGTCGCGGTCTCGTGGACGGCCGCGACGCCCGGTGACGCGGACGTCGTGCAGTACCAGGTCTACGTGGACGGCGTCGGTCAGGGCTGGTCGACGGCGACGAGCAGGACGCTGTCGATCCCGACCGTGGGGACGATGGAAGTGACGGTCGCCGCTGGTACGTCGTGGCGCGCGACTCCGTCCATACGTACGCGCTCTCGCCGCACTCGCCGAGCGGCACGATCTCCATCGACGACCTCACCGACTACTCGTGTCCGGTCCTGTACGCGTGGAACGGCAGCGCCTTCGGGTTCGTGACCGACGTGATGGGGCGGGGCGCCCTCGGCATCCAGGTGGCCCCGGGGCTGTATCGCTATCCGCCGCCGATCGAGGACAGCCGTATCGACGCGAGGCAGCTCAAGAACCGAAGGATGGGTCGTATCAGTGCGCCTGAAGAACGAGAAGGACGATCGAGTACGTCGACGATGTGTCGCTGCGCGCGATCGACCACCCGAAGGGCACGCAGGCCTACCTCGACGACCTCACGCGCACGTTCGACACGCGTGCGCTCGGGGATGCCGCGGTGTATACCGTGCGCGATCCGAAGCCGGTGCGCGCCACGTACGACAACGTGGCGCTGTATAAGGGCAAGCCCGTCAGCGGCCTGGACGTCACGGCGGACGTCGCCAAGGCTGACGGGCTGTTCGCGCCGGCGTCGCTCTTCGACGACAACCGCTACACGTTCGAGCTGGGGCACCTGCGCGGCTCACGGTACGTGAACTTCGTCATGCGCGGCTGGTCGTCTCGCGTCGCCCGGCCGAGCGCTCGGCGTGGCTGGCGTCGGGCTCGAAGCCGGCGTCGATGGCGCTCAAGGTCGCCGGCGCGGACGGCCGCTGGGTCGCGGTGGACCAGGACCTGAGCTTCATCCCCGGCTACGACAAGACCGTCGTGTTCGACCTCTCGGGCAAGTTCCCGCCGGGCGTGACCGACTACAAGGTGCGCATGCGCGGGCTGACGCGCACCCACATCGACTGGGTCGCCGTCGACACGTCGACCCCGAGCCGGTGCACGTAACGGAGCTCGATCCGACGAGCGCCTCTCTGTCGTTCAAGGGGCTTGCCGCGAAAGCCGCCGGGCCGTATCCGGCTTGGGACTACGCGAAGCCGGCCGGCGCGGCTCCTCGGCGGCACGAGGGCTCGTTCACGCGCTTCGGCGACGTGCGCGACCTGCTCGCCGCCGCCGACGACCGCTACGTCGTCATGGACAGTGGTCGGAATCGCGCTGTCATTCGCCGAGGTGCCGGTGCCCGCCGGCATGGAGCGGACGTACGTCATCCACACCGACGGCTACTAGGGAATCACCGGCCGAGTGGCCCCGCTGCCCTTCCACGCGATGTCGAACTACCCGTACCCGGCGTCCGAGCACTACCCGACGGATGCCGCGCACCGACTGCCCTGCGCGACTTCGAGACGCGCGTGCATCACGGCCCTGCGCACCCGGGGCCCCTGGACCGGGTGCGTGAATGGTTGTCATCGGCGGTCGACGCGGTCCGCCGACTGGCCAAGGTCGCGTGGCAGCCCGTGCCGCGGAGCGTGCGACTCGCGGCAGCGCAGCCGAAGGCCCTGCCCGGGGACGACGCGGCACATGCAGCCCGGCGGGCGGCACTACTCGATCGACAGCGACCAGTTCGTGACGCTCGCGCTCTCGGCGGCGAGCGCGCCACGGGCACGTACATGCCCGCCGCGGGATGGGAGAGTGCGGGGACGTCGACGCCGCCGACGCCGGACAGTCCGGGCGCTGCGGTGGGTGCCGGGCCGCTGGGCAACCTCGCGGCCGTCGACGGCGCACTGTGGTCGACGAACCTCACGACCGCGGACCACGCGTGGAACTGGCAGATCGCGAAGTTCACGCTATCGGCGGCCGACGTCGGCAGGCTGAGCGAGCTGCGCGTCGCATGGCAGGGCCGGGGAGAGCCGAGCCGCCGGGTACAGGACGCGGTTCGCAGTTGCTCGAACCCCGGAACGTCCTCGTGGGACTCCACGCTGACGGCGACCGCGCTCGGCACGACCGGGTCGTTCCTGTTCTCGAAGGCGGCGGTGCCGTCGAGCGTGTGCCTGAGCTGCCACGACGGCACGACGCCGGCGGGCGTGGTGGTGCCGAGCGGCATCGTCAACGTCGGCGTGACGTGGGTGAGCACGTCTACGGCGTCCTTCCACAGCGCGTATGCGCCGTCGGGCGGCAACGGCGGCGGGCTGATCCCGCTGTACACGCGGGGTGTGGCGCCGAACATCCCGTGCGCGACCTGTCACGACCCGCACCGGGACCGCGAACATCTTCCACATCCCGACGTCGGTCGAGGGCCGATCGGGCATCTCGGTAACGAACGGCGCGAGCGCGGAGCGCCTGTGCGGCGCGTGCCACACGGGTAACGCCAATGACTGGCACTTCGGCTGCAGCGGGCCGGGGTCGTGCCACTACACCATGGCGCACACCTCGGACCACGGCGCCGACCCCGGCACGCCCGCCCCGGCTCCGACTGCCTCGGCTGCCACGGCCACGGCAGGGTCTGGGCGCACGCGTACGTCGACCCGAGCGGGTGCGACTGCCACGGCGACGGCGGCGTCAACGAGGTGTCCTGGAAGACGTTCTGACCCGGCGGCGGCTGCGTCAGCGCCGGTTCTCCAGCACTTCCGGGGGCCAGTTGTCGACGGGGATGAGCGCGAGTGAGGGGTCGAGCTCCACCCCGGCCTCTGCGCGCCGCCGATCACGATGGCGTCGGGGATCGAGACGAACAGGACGCAAGAGATCGACTGGAGTGTGGGATTCTCTCGGCTGTACCGTATGGAACCTGCCTCCACTACAACAGTGCGGTTCGCGTCTCGTGTGTACACATCTCTCTCGGCGGTATCGGCACGACACCTGCCGCGTTCCAGCCGCAGCGGGGTCGTTTTTTCCGATAGAATGTTCGGCGCGCAGCCGATTCCGGAGGTCACTCGTGGTGCCGAAGTACGAGCCGCACGGCATCGAGGAGCACTGGCAGGCCGAGTGGGAGCGCGAGGGGCTCTACCGTGCGCGCGAGGACACCGGCAAGCCCAAGAAGTACGTGCTCGAGATGTTCCCGTATCCCTCGGGCGACATCCACATGGGTCACGTCCGCAACTACACGATCGGCGACGTGATCGCGCGCCAGGCGTCGATGGCGGGCTTTGAGGTGCTGCACCCGATCGGCTGGGACGCGTTCGGCCTGCCTGCCGAGAATGCGGCGATCAAGAGCGACTCGCATCCAGCGACGTGGACGTACGCCAACATCGAGAAGCAGGCGGCGTCTTTCAGGCGGATGGGCTTCTCCTACGACTGGGACCGCGTCGTGCGCAGCTGCGACGTCGACTACTACCGTTGGGGCCAGTGGATCTTCCTGAAGATGTGGGAGCGTGGCCTGGTCGAGCGCAAGTCCTCGCCGGTGAACTGGTGCCCGAGCTGTGCGACGGTGCTCGCCAACGAGCAGGTCGTCGGCGACGGCGTGTGCTGGCGCTGCAAGACCGTGGTCGAGAAGCGTGAGCT